>CAYZEA010000013.1:0-104522 GCA_964477575.1 uncultured Methyloversatilis sp. | reverse complement strand
TACATGCCGGCCATGTTGGCGAGCAGCACCTGCGAGGTGCAGATGTTCGAGTTGGCCTTCTCGCGGCGGATGTGCTGCTCGCGCGTCTGCAGGGCCATGCGCAATGCCGTCTTGCCGCGCGCGTCCTTCGAGACGCCAATGATGCGGCCGGGCACCGAGCGCTTGTGCTCGTCCTTGCAGGCAAAGAAGGCGGCGTGCGGGCCACCGTAGCCCATGGGAATGCCAAAGCGCTGCGAGGAACCGAAAGCAATGTCGGCACCCATTTCACCCGGGGATTTGGTCAGTACCAGGGCCATCAAATCGCAGGCGATGGCGGTGACGGTGTTTTGGGTCTTGAGCGTGGCGATGAGGTCGGTGAAGTCCTTGATTTCGCCCTTGGCGTTCGGGGTTTGCAGCAGGGCACCGAAGACGTCATGGTCAGCTGCCGTCTCGCCAGCACCGACAATCAGCTCGAAGCCGAAGTAGCCGGCGCGGGTGCGGATGACATCCAGCGTCTGCGGAAAGCAGTCTTCAGCGACGAAGAAGGCATTGCTGGCCGACTTGCTGGAGCGGCGTGCCATGGTCATCGCTTCTGCGGCGGCGGTGGCCTCGTCGAGCAGCGAGGCGTTGGCCAGTTCCATGCCGGTGAGGTCGATTACCATCTGCTGGTAATTCAGCAGGGCTTCGAGGCGGCCCTGGGCGATTTCGGCCTGGTAGGGGGTGTAGGCGGTGTACCAGCCGGGATTTTCCAGAACATTGCGCTGGATCACCGGCGGCAGATGGGTGCCGTAGTAGCCGAGGCCGATCAGCGACTTTTTGATCTGGTTCTGGTCGGCCAGCGCCTTAAGCTTGGTCAGTGCGGCATGCTCGGTCATCGACTCGCCAAGTGGCAGATCAGCGGGGAGGCGGATGCCGGCCGGTACTGTCTGGGCGATCAGTTCGGCACGATCCTTAACGCCGATGGCCGCACACATGGCGGTCTGTTCGGCGGCGTTCGGACCAATATGACGCGCGACGAACTCGTCGCGGCCTTCGAGTTCAATGAGTGTCGCGGGTGTCATTATGTTCAGCCTTCAGCGGCAACCTTTTCGTAAGTGGCGGCATCCAGCAGACCATTGAGGTCGGCGGCATTGGCCGGCTTCAGCCTGAACAGCCAGGCAGTGTAGGCATCCTGATTGACGCTTTCGGGCGCATCGACCGCCGCGTCGTTCTTCGCCACGATTTCGCCGGCAATGGGGGCGTAGATATCGGAGGCCGCCTTGACCGACTCGACGACGGCGCATTCCTCGCCCGCCTTGACGGTGCGGCCGGCCTTCGGCAGTTCGAGGAAGACGATGTCGCCCAGCGCTTCCTGCGCGTGGTCGGTGATACCGATGGTGACGGTGCCGTCGGTTTCCTGTTTGATCCACTCGTGGGACTTGGTGTATTTCAGGTTGGCGGGAACGCTCATCTTTAGGGACTCCTTAAAGTTGGGATTTGCCGTTGCGGGCGAAGACCGGCTTGACGACTTTCGCCTTGAGGTGTTTGTCGCGAATCTCGACCTGCACCTCATCGCCGGGCTGGACGCCGGCGGGCAGGCGGGCGAGGGCGATGGACTGGTTGAGCGTGGGCGAGAAGGAACCGCTGGTGGTCTCGCCATTGCCTTGGGGCGTGACGACTTTCTGGTGGGCGCGCAGGACGCCTTTGTCGAGCAGCACGAGGCCGAGGAAAGTTCGCAGCGCCGACCGCTCGCGCAGTTCCGCGAGCGCCTTTTTGCCGATGAAGTTACGCGCGGCATCCTTGAAATCGACGGTCCAGGTCAGGCCGGATTCCAGCGGATTCTGCGTTTCATCCATGTCCTGACCATAGAGGTTCATGCCGGCTTCGAGGCGCAGCGTGTCGCGTGCCCCGAGCCCGGCCGGCTTGACGCCCACCTCAATAAGCTTTTGCCAGACCGTGGCGGCTTCATCAGCGGGCACGGCGATTTCGAAACCGTCCTCGCCGGTGTAACCAGTGCGGGCAATCAGCCAGCCGTCCCAGTCGACGGCCTGAAAAGCGCCAAGGGTGACTGAGTGCGAACGAGCGACAGGAAATGCGGTCCAGAAGAGCTCGCGAGCTTGTGGCCCTTGTATGGCGATCATCGCGAGATCGCGGCGCGGCGTCAGGCTGACGGCAAAGTCGGCCGCCTGCAGGCGCATCCAGGCCAGGTCTTTTTCCGAGGTGCCGGCATTGACGACGATGCGGTATTGCGTCGGCGTGAAGAAATAGACGATCAGGTCGTCGATAACGCCGCCGTCTTCCTGCAGCATGCACGAATAAAGCGCCTTGCCGGGCACGGTCAGTTTCGCCACGTCGTTGGCCAGCAGGCGACGCAGGAAGGCCTGCGACTCGGCGCCGACGAGGTCGATGGCGAGCATGTGCGACACATCAAACATGCCGGCATCCGTGCGTACGCAGTGATGCTCCTCGATCTGCGAGCCGTAGTTGATCGGCATCTGCCAGCCGGCAAAATCGACGATTTTCGCGCCGGCGGCGACGTGGGTATCGTAAAGCGGCGTTTTCTGGATCATTTGGGGATGTCGGGGCGGTGGCAATCCGCCCAGCAATTGGGGGTTTCGTAGAGACGCACCTGTTCGAGGTGCAGGTGGTTTCCGTAGGTGTCCCGGTAGGCCGGGTCGAGAATCTCGAAGGCGATGCGCGCAAGATTCTCGGCTGTCGGGACGCGATCCAGCACGACGGTCTTGTGGCCGGGCAGGGTGGCCAGAAACTGCGCGATCTGCGTGTCGCCACGATAGACGAGGAAGGCGTGATCCCACACCTCGACCACATGGCGCATGGCGATCTGCTTGACCTCGGAGAAGTCCATCACCATGCCATTGTTGGGCTGTCCGGTGGCCTCGATGACCTCTCCAGCGAGCGTGATTTCCAGCGCATACCGATGTCCGTGCAGATGGCGGCACTGGCTCTGATGGTCGGGAATGCGGTGGCCGGCGTCGAATTCGAGGCGGCGGGTGATTTGCATAAGAAGGTGGACTTGGCCAGTTTTGCTTTCGCATTAACCAGGGCGGGGCAATGTGGCCCCCAAAGGCCGCACGCTTCCGCCCGGTTGGAAATACGCAGTTTAACTTAGCCGCAAGCCCCCACCGCGCCGCATGCCGTACAGAAATCGCAACCATCTTTGCGAATCACGGTGAGATTGCCGCACTCGGCACAGAGCGAACCCTGGGTCACTTTGAGTTCGCCCTTTTCGCGCGGCGTTTCGAGGATGCCCATTTCGCGGGTTGGATAGCCGTGCTCGTCGAGGATGCCGAGCATCGCATAGCGGTGCATGATCAGGCGGGCGAGGTAGGCAACGGTCGAAGGCCAGTTCTGCTGCTTGTTCGAGCCGGGCACGCGCGCCATGAAGTCGCCGAGCGGCTCGGGGTAGTTCAAGAGCTTGCGCAGCTTCATGCCGATCCAGGCCGGATCCATCACGCGCATGTCGAGCGACAGCAGTTTGGTCAGGCCGTCGAGGGCGCGCGGGTAGTTGCCGGAGAGCCAGCACGAGTAGGGGCGGGTGACGCCGTCGGGCAGGGTGATTTCCTTGAGGCCGAGGACGAACTCTTCGCGCGAGGCCGGGTTGGCGATATCCACCGTCCAGGACAGCGTGCCGTCGGTGCCGGTTTTCGGTTCGTCGCGGCTGAACATGCAATCGAGAACCGGGGTGGCATCATCGGTGGCGAGGGCGCCGAGTTGTTCGCAGCGATAGCGGATGACCTGGGCAAGTGCCGAGACCGGGCCGGGCATCATCTTCAGCTCGCCGTGGGGCGGCATGGCCATCTCGAAGGGCTCTTCGCCGATGGTGCTGGCGAGGACATCGAGTTTCAGCTTGAGCCAGGCCGGGTCGTTGGCGCGCATGTCCATCGACAGCGACTTGGCGACGGCACCGAGGCCGCGCGGCTGCTCGGTACCATTGACCCAGACTTCGAAGGGCACGGCCTGACGGCGCTCGTTCTCGATCTGGCCGACAAACAGGGCGAATTCGCCATGCGGCGTCTCGATCATGTAGGTCCAGGCCGCATTGCCGTCGGTGAGCTTGGGCCGACCGGGCCAGCGCAGGCTGGCCAGCACGGGAGCCGGCAGCGAACCGATCTTGAGGCGGCGGTTGGCGCCGTCGATGGTGACATCCTGCGGCTGCTTCTGGCTTAGCGCCTGTTGCGATTGCTGGGCCTGCGGCTGGGGGTCGACCGACAGGACGCTGCCGAGCACGGCATTCGGGCGATAGGTGGCGAGGCCCTTCAGGCCGGACTTCCAGGCCTTCATGTAGAGGTTTTCGAAGTCGGCGTAAGGATAATCGGCCGGGACGTTGACCGTCTTGGAAATCGAGGTGTCGACGTAGGGAGCCACGGCGGCGACCATTTCCTCATGGGCCTGGGCGGAGATTTCCAGTGCCGTGACGAAGTACTCCGGCAGCTTGGAGGTGTCGCCGCCCTGGTGCTTGAAGAGGCGCCAGGCGTAGTCTTCGACGGCATAGGTCTTGTGGGTGCCGTCGGCCATGCGCTTCTTGCGCTGGTAGGTCCAGGAGAAGGGCGGCTCGATGCCGTTCGAGGCATTGTCGGCGAAGGCCAGCGAGATGGTGCCGGTGGGGGCGATCGACAACAGGTGCGAGTTGCGGATGCCGTGCTTGCGGATCTGGTCCTTGATCGCCTGCGGCAGGCGCGAGGCGAAATTGCCGCCGGAAAGATACAGGTCGGCATTGAACAGCGGGAAGGCGCCGCGTTCCTTGGCCAGTTCGACGGAGGCTAGATAGGAACGGTCGCGCAGGAACTCGGAGATCTTGGCCGCGGTTTGGCGGGCTTCCTCGGTGTCGTAACGCAGGCCGAGCATGATCAGGGCATCGCCAAGACCGGTGAAGCCGAGGCCGACACGGCGCTTGTTGGCGGCTTCCTGCGCCTGTTGCGGCAGAGGCCAGTGGGTGGCGTCGAGGACATTGTCGAGCATGCGGATCGACACGTCGATGACCTTGCCGAAGGCGGCATAGTCGAAATCGGCGGTGGGATCGAAGGCGTGGGCGATGAAACGGGTCAGATTGATGGAGCCGAGGCAGCAGCAGCCATAGGGCGGCAGCGGTTGTTCGGCACAGGGATTGGTCGCCTCGATCGTCTCGCAATAGTTGAGGTTGTTGTCCTTGTTCATGCGGTCGATGAACAGGATGCCCGGTTCGGCATGGTCGTAGGTCGAGCGCATGACCTGATCCCACAGTTCGCGCGAGGGCACCTTGCGGTAGACCCACAGGCCGTCGTCGCGCTGGTAGGCGCCGGCCTGTTTGACGTCGGTACAGGGTTCGGCACGGTGTACCAGTTCGATATCTGCACCCGATTCGACCGCTTGCATGAAGGCGTCAGTGACGCCGACCGAGATGTTGAAGTTGGTCAGATCGCCCTGATCCTTGGCGTGGATGAAGGCTTCGATATCGGGATGGTCGCAGCGCAGGACGCCCATCTGGGCGCCGCGGCGCGAACCGGCCGACTCGACGGTTTCGCAGGAGCGGTCGAAGACGCGCATGTAGGAAACGGGGCCGGAGGCGCGCGACTGGGTGCCCTTGACGTGGGCGCCAACCGGGCGGATGGAGGAGAAGTCGTAACCGACGCCGCCACCGCGGCGCATGGTTTCGGCTGCCTGCGACAGGGCGGTGTAGATGCCGGGGCGGTCATCGACCACTTCCGAGATCGAATCGCCGACCGGCTGCACAAAGCAGTTGATCAGCGTGGCGCACAGGTCGGTACCGGCCGCCGAATTGATCCGGCCGGCAGGCACGAAGCCGTTTTCCTGGGCGTCGAGGAAGCGCGGCTCCCAGAGGGCTGCCTTGTCTTCGGTCTCGATGCTGGACAGGGCGCGGGCGACGCGGCTGCGCACGTCGCGCACATCGCGTTCATTGCCCTTGGCGTATTTTTCCAGCAGCACTTCGCCGGAGATTTCCTGCGGCAGGGGCAAACCCAGTTGCCCGGTGTATTCCTGAGCGTTTTCCTGAAGGCTATCGGCAGTCGTCTGGTCCATGGTCATATTCAATGTGTCTGACGGGTTGGTCGGGTCTGATTGACGGGAGCGACGAAGCATAGCGGCACCTCCTGAAGGATCAAAGAGAAAAATTTCACTCCCTTATAAAACAACTAGTTACAAAAATGCCTAGTAGCTGATGGAATTTATACCACTACATCTAGTAGGTTCTAGAAGGTGAAAAGCGTGCGAAAAATCAGTCTGTTGGGGTGTTTGTTTGAGCCTTGGCGTCAAACATGAATTGCTGCAGTGCGGCAATTTCATTCGAAACCCGGGGGTTGACTTGTCATTGACTCGTCGCCCAGGGCCACTGCAATTAGGGGGAGGGATGGAGTTCTATATGACTAAAGTCGGTAAGTACCGATGTTTCGATGACTTTTTCGGTATGGCAGCAGATAAACTGCGCACAAAAAATGTGATGGATGCTGTAAAAAGAGGATGAAGACACTTCGAATCGTTCGAGGGCACTGAAAGACTGGCTTGGCAGATATTCCTTCCCTGGAGATTGCTAACAGCCGCGATTTCGGCGAGGTTCGCGCCGAGGTGGAGCGGTTTGTGCGTGCCATTCGTCCCGGCCATGAGATGGTTTATATCGATCATGCGTTTGCCTTGGCCGAAACCGCCAGTCAGGGACTATTGCTAGGCTATTCCAGCCTGCTGACGCCCTATCACGACCAGGGCCACATGCTGGAAGTGGTTTTATGTAGCGTCCGTCTCCTGCATGGCTTGCACCTGTCAGGCGAGGTCATCGACGATCTGACCATCGATGCCTGTATCGTCGGCGCGTTGCTGCACGATACCGGCTATCTGATGAGCAACGATGAGGTGAGCGGCACCGGCGCGCAATTCACGATTACCCATGTGGTGCGCGGCGCCGTCTTTGCCGAGACCCAACTGGTGGATATCTTGCCGCCGGATCTGATGGCGGCGACCAGCAAGGTGATCCTGACCACCGACCATCGTCCGGTGGCGGTGGCGCCCGAGTTCAATTCACGCGCACAACGGATTGCGGCACAGGTCACCGCCACGGCAGACCTGATCGGCCAGATGGCCAATCGCGAATACCTTGAACGTCTGCTGCTGCTCTACGTTGAGTTCAACGAGGCTGGTATTACCGTCTTCAAGGATGTCCACGATTTGCTGGAAAAGACCGGCAGCTTCTACAAGATGATGAACGGCCGTATTCAGCGCGAACTGGGCAATCTGACGCCGTATCTGACCAAGCATTTCGATCAGGCGCGCGGGGTACGGCGCAATTTCTATGCCGAATCAATCGATCGCAACCTGGATTATCTGGGAATACTGCTCAAGGAAGCGCGCCAGCGTCGCCTGGATCGTTTGAAGCGCGGCGGAATTGTAGACAAGGCCTTGCATCTGATCGAGGAAAAGTAGGGCATGTCGGCCAAGACGGTTAAACAAAGCAACAATCGTGCGCTCGAAGTCTGTCTAAACTCACGCGCTTGAGTGCTGCCGTGCTTCCAGAGCTTCCCAGCGCTCCAATAGAGTGAGCAGTTCCTCTTCGATGGTCGACAGCCGGGTGGATACCGCTTGGGCTTCCGGCGGGTTTTGATACAGCGCGGGGTCTTCCAGACGGTCGGTGAGCGTTTTCTGCTCGCTTTCGAGGGCGGCGATCCGGTCGGGCAGGGCGTCAAGCTCGCGCTGTTCTTTCCACGATAGCTTGACGGCTTTCGGTTTCTCTTCGCGCCGCTCATCGCGCCGTCCTGCCAGCGCCGACTTTTGTTTCGGCTGTGCCTCGGCTTCCATCTTGCGATTGGCCTGGTACGCCGCCCAGTCGCTGTAGCCACCGGCGTATTCCTGCCACCGTCCGTCACCCTCGGCAGCAAAGGTCTGGGTCACGATGGCATCGAGAAAGGCGCGGTCATGGCTGACCAGAAAGACCGTGCCGGCGTAGTCCTGGATCAGGTCTTCGAGCAGGTCGAGCGTGTCGATGTCGAGATCGTTGGTCGGCTCGTCGAGTACCAGCACATTGGCAGGACGGGCGAACAGGCGAGCGAGCAGCAGACGGTTGCGTTCGCCGCCGGAAAGGGATTTGACCGGCGAGCGGGCGCGTTGCGGGGCGAACAGGAAGTCGCCGAGATAACCAACGACGTGTTTCCGGGTGCCGGCGATTTCCACGTAATCCGAACCTGGCGAGATGATGTCGGCCAGCGTTGCCTCGGGATCGAGTTGGGCGCGGAACTGGTCGAAGTAGGCGACCTCCATCTTGGTGCCGCGCTTGACCGTGCCGCTGTCCGCCTGAAGTTCGCCAAGGATGAGGCGCAGCAGGGTGGTCTTGCCCGCGCCATTGGGGCCGATCAGGCCGATGCGGTCGCCGCGCAGGATGCGACAGGAGAAGTCGCCGACGATGTTTTTTTCGCCGAAGGACTTGCTGACGTGACTGAGTTCGGCGACCAGTTGCCCGCTCTTTTCGCCGGCATCAAGTTGCAGTTTGACCTGGCCAATGCGTTCGCGGCGCGCGGCGCGCTCGGCGCGCAGCCGATCGAGGCGCTGCACGCGGAACACGGCGCGGGTACGGCGCGCCTCGACGCCCTGGCGAATCCAGACTTCCTCTTCCTTGAGCAGCTTGTCGAAACGTGCGCTGGCCTTGGCTTCGTCGGCCAGTTCCTGTTCCTTGCGCGCTTTGTAGGCGGCATAGCTGCCCGGATAGCTGGCGAGATGGCCGCGATCCAGTTCGATGATGCGTGTCGCCAGCCGGTCGAGAAAACGCCGGTCGTGGGTGATGAACAGCAGCGTCACGCCGCTTTCCAGCAGGAAATCCTCCAGCCATTCGATGGCGGTGATGTCGAGATGGTTGGTCGGCTCGTCGAGCAGCAGCACCTCCGGGGCGACGGCGAGCGCCTGCGCCAGCGCCAGACGTTTCTTCTGCCCGCCCGAGAGTGTGCCGACCCGCGCATCGGCATCCAGCCCGAAACGGGCGATGACCTGTTCCGCCCGTGCTTCATAGGCCCATACCCCGAGGGCTTCCATCTCGTGCTGCAGGCCTTCCATGCGCATGAGCAAGGCCGTGTGGTCGGCATCGGCTTCGGCCATCTGGTGTGAGATCGCGTGGTAGTCGGCGAGCAGTCGGGCGGTGTCGCCCATGCCGGCAACGACGGCCTGAAAGACGTCCAGGTCGGGATCAAAGGGCGGCTCTTGCGGCACGTAAGCGAGCTTGAGGCCCGGCTGTGTCCATAACGTGCCATCGTCCAATGGCGCGCGTCCCGCGAGAATGGACAGCAGTGACGACTTGCCGGTGCCGTTGCGGCCGATCAGGGCAATGCGCTCGCCGGCGTCGAGCTGGAATTCGGCGGCGTCGAGCAGCGCGACGTGGCCGTAGGCGAGGTGGCCGTTATCAAGTTTGAGCAGGGGCATGGTTCAGGGGGGGGTGAGCAGCTTGCGGCCGGTCTCGAAGACGCCGAGTGCGAGCGCGCCGGCTAGTATGCCGACCAGATACAGGCTGGCGTCGTCCAGCTTGACGATGCCGGCAACCAGCCCATAGACCCCCACGGTCATCAGCGCACCGATACCGGCAAGGACGGTCACTTGCGTCATGAAGGGTTTGTCGGCCTCGGTGCTTTCTTCCTCTGTCTGTCCGGCAGTTTTCTTCGCCGCGACCTTGGTCGTCGAGGATCGACGCGATGTCGTCGATCAGGGCAAGCAGACTGGCTCCGGCCATAGGGCGTGTCTTCCAAAAAAGCGAGGGCGCCACCTTACCCGATCCGCCGCCTTCCCGCCAGCACCAATGCTCGTGCGCCGCCGCGCCCTCTACGGCGATGCGGCTATCCTCATGACTTCGCGGTAACGGCCGGCCTCGACCATTTCGGCCGCGTCGACGCCGTAGCCGACGTAGATGCTCGACCCGATCAGGTTCGAAACGTCCGTGCCTTCCAGAATGTCGATGATGACCGCATCGGTTCTGGCGCTCAGGGATATCCCCGACAGGAACTTGGCCATCGGCCAGGATAGTCCGCTCCAGCGCTTTTCGGCATCCAGTTGGAACCAGGCGAGTGCGCCGCCCTGGCCGGCCAAGGCGGCGACATAGACGTTGTAGCCGGCGCCGGTGCGTGGGTTGCGCGTCGTCGGGTCGTTGAGCCGGCCACGTACATCGACAGTCAGCGAAAGTGCGCTGAGTTCGCCCGTTTTTCGGGCTTGCAGCAGGAAGGGCGGGATCGTCTCCAGATCGATGCTGTTTGCGCTGGAAGGATCGAGATCGAGGAAATCCGTCAGCGCGGCGTTCGTTACCCGACGCGGCTGGATCGAGTCGATTGCCGTGCCGTCGCCGAGTTGGCCGAAAAAGTTCTTCCCGAGCGCAAGGACAGTGCCATCGGCCCTGCGCAGCAGGACATGGCTGTGACCGGCGGCGATGGCGCTAAAGCCCGTGCCGAGCGTTACCGGGTCGCAGCGTACGAGCGGATCGCAGGCGGCGGAGAACCAGCGGCCGAAGCCGACCGTTTCGCCGGAAGTCTTGCGCGCGACGGTAAAGATCGAACCGGCCGCGACCTCGGCATAGCCTTCGCCGATCTTGACCGGCGTGCGTACGATGGCCGGACCGACGCCCAATTGGCCGTCTTCGTTGTCGCCCCAGCCCCAGAGTTCGCCGTTTTCCTTGATGCCGACGCTATGGTGCTGGCCTCCCGCCACGGCGATATAGCCATCGCCGACCTTGATCGGCGTTTCGCTGTTCATGCAGCGGTCGCCGTCGCCGAGCTGACAGGTGCCGTTCGTGCCCCAGGCCCAGGCGCTCTTGTCGCTCTTGATACCGAGAAAATGGGTGTAGCCGGCCGTCACCTGCGTGTAGCCGCTGTCCTTTTGCACCGGGACGATGCGCGGCGCGTCGGGGTCGTTGCGATGGCCGAGGCCGTCGCCCCATTGCCAGAGGCTGCCGTCGGCCTTGAGCATGACGGACTCGGTCTTGCCTGCCGCCATAGTTTTCACCTGGTCGGCAATCTTTACCGCTTGGTGGCGGTCGATGCGCGTGCCGTCGGCCAGTGCGCCGAACAGGTTGCCGCCCCAGGCCCACAGGCTGCCATCGCTCTTGATCCCCAGCGCATGGGCATAGCCGGCGGCGATGGCCTGGTAGTCCGTGCCGAAGAGCAGGGGGATCGTCGCATCCTTCTGCAGCCCCAAACCAAGCTGCCCGGAGCGGTTGTCGCCCCAGGCCCAGAGCTTGCCGCTGCCGTCGATGGCGAGCGAATGCGCATCGCCGCCCGCCAGCACCTTTGCGCCGCTTAGCGTGATCGGGTTTGGCGTGGCGACCGTCGCGCCGTCGCCATCCATGCCGGCCTGGGTCATGTGGTTGCGCCCCCAGGCTTGCAGGGTCGTGCCCTGGACGGCCAGGACATGTTCCCCCCTGCCGCCGATCGCCGTATAGCCACCGTCGACTTTCTGCGGCGTCGAGGCGGCAGCGATGTCGGAGCGTGCCAGTTCTCCCCAGACCCCGTTGCCCCAAGCGTACAGGGTGCCGTCCTCGCGCAGTGCCAGGGAGTGTCCTCGACCTGCAACGACGACGACGATCTTGTCGAGCCC
The DNA here is from genome assembly GCA_964477575.1 of uncultured Methyloversatilis sp. GTDB lineage: Bacteria > Pseudomonadota > Gammaproteobacteria > Burkholderiales > Rhodocyclaceae > Sulfuricystis. Next base: position 93,002 of record CAYZEA010000013.1, on the reverse strand, counting down.
CACGACCTTGAGCGGAATCGCACTTGGCTGGTCGCTGCCATTCCCAAGCTGACCATAAGCATTGCAGCCGAAGGCAACCACCGATCCGTCCGTGCTTAGGGCCAGGGCATGGTCGGCCCCGGCCGAGGCTGCGCGGTAGCTGCCCGCCACGCGCGTCGGCACGGCGATGCGTGTATCCGCGCCGATGCTTGCCCCGACGCCCAGCTGGCCGCAATCGTTGAGTCCCCAAGCATGCAGGCTACCGTCGTTGCGCAGGGCCAGACTGTAGCCCCAGCCGGCGGCGACGTCCGCATAGCCCTCGCCCACTTGGCGTGGCGCGAGCACTGCCGCGTCCATCACGCCCAGTTCGCCGTCGTAGTTGCGGCCCCAAGCCCAGAGCGTGCCGTCGGTGCGCACGGCGAGCGCATGTTCGCCAAGCGAAAACCTGACCACGTTATCGAGAATCTTGCGGGGCTTGTCGTTCAGGCCGTAATGGCCAGAACCCGCCTGGCCCAGGGCATTTTCGCCGAAGGACCAGAGACCGCCGTCGCGGTCCAATACCAGACTGTTCGCACCGTAGGCCTCGGCAGCGACTGCGGCGATACCGAGCGCAACCTGCACTGGATGCGGCGACTGGACAGGGGTGCCGAGTTGGCCGTAGCTGTTGTCGCCCCATCCCCAGACTTGGCCCGTCCCGTCAAGGGCGAGATTGAAATAGCCGCGGGTGGCGATCTGCGGTTCCGCCGCCAGACAAAATCGGGCCATCAGGCAGGCAGCAAGGACAACGAGGCATGGTCGGCGCGTATTCATGCCGTCAGACGATTCTGCAGACTTCCTCGAAACTAGGCCGCGGACTGCGCGGGAAGAGTTGCGCCGGGTCGCCATAGCCCAGGTTGCAGATGAAGTTGGTCTTGATGCGCGTACCGGCAAAGAATTCGGCATCGACCTGGGCGGCGTCGAAGCCCGACATCGGTCCGCAGTCGAGGCCGAGCGCACGTGCGGCCAGCATGAAGTAGGCGCCTTGCAGACTGCTGTTGCGGAAGGCGGTGGCGTCGATCAACGCGTCGTTGCCGGCAAACCAGGATTTTGCGTCGGTGTGGGGGAACAGCTTGGGCAGGGTATCGGGAAAGTCGAGGTCCATGCCGAGGATCGCGGTTACAGGAGCTGCTGCAGTCTTGGCACGGTTGCCTTCCATCATCAGGGGGCGCAGGCGGGCCTTGGCTTCCGCCGACTTCACATAGACCACGCGTAGCGGCCAGCAGTTGGCGCTGGTCGGACCCCATTTCATCAGATCGTGGAGTTCGCCGAGCAGGCTGTCGGCCACCGGTTTGTCGAGCCAGCCGTTGTGGCTGCGGGCGTTGCGGAAAAGCCGGTCGAGGACGTCGGCAGCGATGGGCATGGATAACTCCTTCAATGTGAGCGCGTTAGTTGGTGTCAGCCGAGCTGTTTTCAATAGCGGACAGGTTGCCGCGACATGCCGGAGGTGGATGGCCTAGGGAGTCTCTCGAACGTATGAAGACGGCGCTTCAGGCGTAGGCGGCGGCCTGGTACGGCTGCATCGACATCTGGTCGGCAATTGCACAGATGCTGGCTTGTGCCGCCTTGACGTTCTGCGATTGGCTGAAGTCGACGATGGCTTTCTGGAGCGCGCTGCTGATGTCGCCATGTCGTTCGACGTGGCGTTGAAAAGCATCGTTCGACAGCAACCGGCGTGCGATTTTGTCTTCGCGGCCGAAATGACCGACGACGGCGAACATGCTGCGATAAAAATGCTCGCGCATATGTTGCGCACAACCCTCTCCCTCTTGACGCTCGCCAAAACGACAAAGGCGAGAGGGTGGGGCAAGGTAGCGGCATGGTGCGTACGGCATCGAGAATCCCTCCCAGAATTCGATAGTCAGCTTCCATATCCAGAAGGGGAGTAACCAGCTGATTTGCCATGTCCGCATCGTACGGTTGCGACAACGGACTGTCAATGCAGCGAAGGATATATCTCTTTGGATGTAAAGATAAAATTCTGGCGCGTGCTAGGCGATCAGGTCGGGGCCGAGCAATCGCTCGATGGCTGCGATGCGATCCTTCAACTGCAATTTACGCTTTTTCAAGCGCCGCAACTGCAGCTCGTCGAGCGAGGGGCTTTCCTCAAGGCGCAAAATCGCCACATCGAGGTCGTGATGTTCGACCTTCAGTTCCATTAACTGGACGTGAAGTTGGGCCGGATCGTCGGGGAGCGCCATGAGACCCATCTTAGGCATGCGCGGCCGGTTTGGCAATAGAATGGCGCAATGAGCGAAAAGATGATCGGCCGCTTCGAAATCCGCGGCGAATTGGGGCGGGGCGCGCAAAGCGTCGTCTATTTGGCATGGGATCCCCAGTTGCAGCGCGAGGTGGCGATCAAGACGCTGCATTTCTCGCGCGCCGACCCGACGCGCAATGCAGAATTGCTTGAGGAAGCCCGGACGTCCAGCAAGTTTCGCCATGCGAATGTCGTGCCGATTTTCGATGCCGGCGAGCAGGACGGGGATCCTTATCTGGTGTTCGAACGGGTCAGCGGGCGCAACCTGGCCGAGGTGCTCAAGGCCGATGGTCCCCTGCCCTTTATCAAGGCGGCGACCCTCATGCATCAGGTGGCGGATGCGCTGGCGCAGGCACATGCACAAGGCATCATCCATCGTGACTTGAAACCTTCCAATATCCTCATTGATGCCCGCGACGGTGCGGCGCGCGTGATGGATTTCGGCATTGCCCTGCGGGCGTCGGAAGAGCATCCGGATGCGGGCCCGAAGGCCGCCGGCCTGACCGGTACGCCTGCCTACATGGCGCCGGAGTACGTGACCCAGCAGCGCATTACGCCGCAGATCGACGTCTATGCTGCCGGCCTGATTTTGCTGGAGATGCTGACGGGGCAGCGCGTGTTCGACGGTGGCCCGGTTGAGTCGATCCTTTACCGTATCGCGACCGAAAAGGTTGTCCTGCCTGCCTCTCCGCCGATCGACCCCAAACTGGGTGGCATCATCCTGCGTGCCTGTGCGCTTGATCCGGCGCAGCGTTTTGCTTCGGCCAGCGAATTGTTCGATGCCCTGACGGCGTATCTGGGCGAAGGAGATGCCGAGCGTGCCGAGGGCCAGGCTGCGATTGCCCAGCAGGACACGCTCGAGTTTTTGTTGCGGCGCATGCGTCACAAGTCGGATTTTCCGGCCTTGTCGGATTCGGTTTCAGCGATCAACAAGCTGACCAAATCGGAAGGCGAGAGCGTCAATTCGCTCTCGAACACGATCCTCAAGGACTTTGCACTGACCAACAAGATCTTGCGCCTGGTCAATTCGGCCTTCTATCGCCAAGCGGGGGGGGGCAATATCAGCACGGTGTCGCGCGCAGTGATCGTGCTCGGTTTTGACTCGATCCGCAACATCGCCATCACCGTCCTGCTATTCGATCATCTGCAAAACAAGGCGAATGCCAAGGAGCTCAAGGAGGCTTTCCTGCGCGCCAACCTCGCTGGGCTGATCGGGCGCGAAAGCAGCTACAACCCGCTATTGCGCCGCCAAGGCGAAGAGGTTTTTATCTGTTCGCTGTTCCATGGTCTCGGTCAGTTGCTGGCCCAGTATTACTTTGCCGAGGAAGTCGACGAAATCAAGAAGCTGATCGAATTCAAGAAGATGTCCGAGCGGGCCGCATCGAGCGAGGTGCTGGGTATTTCCTTCGAAGAACTGGGCGTCGGTATCGCCAAGCAATGGGGCTTCCCGTCCAATATCATCGACAGTATGCGGCGCCTGCCGGATGGCGAGGTCAGAAAGCCGAATACCATTGATGAAGCTTTGCGCGTGGTATCCGGGTACTCCAACGAGATGTGCGATGTGCTCGCGTCGACGCCGCCGGAAAAGCGCGGCGGTGCATTGGCGAAAATATCCCAGCGTTACGGCGCCAGCATGATGATGACCGATCGCCAGCAGCAGGCCAGTATGGAAAAAGCAATCGAAGATCTTGCCGAGGTAGCCAGCATTCTTCACGTCAACTTGCGGCAGAGTCCGTTTGCCCGACAGGCAGCAGCCTTTGTCAGCGGCAAGGCTGCGGTGGAGTCCTCACTGGTGCCGCACCATGCGGGGCTGGGCGATACCTTGGGCGAAACTCTCCTAGGCGATGCGCCGATCCAGGATTCGAAAATCGGCGACGATGGTGGGCCGCTACCCGAGGATGCTCAAGCGGTGCTTTCTTCGGGGATTCAGGACATCAGCAATTCGTTGGTCGACGATTTTGCCCTTAACGATGTCTTGCGCATCATTCTGGAAACCATGTATCGTGCGATGGGTTTCAGGCGCGTGCTGCTGGCCCTGCGCGACGCTAAGACCGGGCAGATGACCGGGCGTTTCGGTCTTGGACCCGAGGTTTCCGACTTGATCAAACAGTTTCATTTCCCGCTGTCGGCGCAGGTGAATGACGTTTTCTTGCTGTCGACCGGCAAGGGACTGGATATCATCATTAACGATATCGACGATCCAAAGATCGCCGACAAGATTCCCCAATGGTTCCGCGAGCGAATTCCGGCCAAGACCTTCGTGCTGTTCCCGCTCACGATGAAGGGGCGCTCGGTCGCATTGATCTACTGCGATAAGGACAATGCTGGCTCGATTCAGATTCCGGAAAAGGAACTGACTTTGCTGAAAACGCTGCGCAATCAGGCTTTGCTGGCGATCAAACAGGCGATGTAATCAATCCCTCGTATTGCTTGGCGCGCAACCGGTCTCCTGAGATGGTGGTCTTTTAACCGCCCGTCATCATGCTGCCCATGTCGAAGTTGCCGCTGATGCCCTGCAGGGCAACCAGCATGTTGTCATCTACCGCTGAAGCAAGATTGGCAACAAGGCTTGCGGGCATCTGCCCAAGTTTGGCGCCGAACCCGGATCCCTCAAGATCATTCAGGAAGTAGAGGGTGTTCGGGTCTTTCCAGCCGGAAATCATGCTGCTTAGCAGATCCGGGTCGAACCCGCCGACTTCTCCGGCCAGATTAAATCCGGTTAAGGTGTTGAGGTAGGCAAGCTCGTCGGCTCCCCAGCCTTTCATGAATCCGGCAAGGGTGGCATCATCGACGGTTCCTAGAAGATTGCCGAGGTCAAGACCAACGGCGCTGTCGAGAAATTGCAGATCCTGCGCATTTAAGCTGCTGGCAATATCGCTCAGTTTGTCGCCCAGATTGGCAAAGAGTCCGAGCGTTTCGTCAGGATTCATGATCTGTTTGAAAAACGCAAAATCGGTCTTGAGCGTCGCAGCAAGATCGAAGTCGGTTGCGCCATCGAGCCAGGCAAATGCGCTGGCGTCAAAGTCGTCGTAAATGGCAAGTTGAAGGGTGGGATTGAGTTTGCCAATGTAGGCCATCACCGTGTCGGGGCTGGCACCTTTGAGAACGCCAAAGTCAAAGCTGCTACCGTTTGCAAGCAACTCAAGATTCGCCTCGCCTTCCCAATTGTCGAGCAGTCCCATCAGGACGTTGGGGGCGAGCTTGCCGACGGTTTGCGATAGATCGAAGGTTTCCAGCGCATCCACATAGGCCAATTCTTCCTTGCCCCATCCTGCCATGAAATCAGCCAACTGGGCGCCATCCAGACTTGCCAATACAGCACCCAGATCAAAGTTTGTCGCCTGATCAAGATAGTCGAGTTGGACTGTACTCAGGCCTGCGGCAATTTTGCCAAGGTTTGGCCCGCTGGCGCTAATCATCTGGAGAAGTTCATCGGGCGTCAATGGCGTATTGTCGGCGTTGGGAGGTAACCCCTGTTTCCAGCCCTCGGTCAAGTAGTGGAGCGAGGGATCTGCTGCCGCATCGGGAAATTTTTCAGAATAAAAAGCGCTGTCAAAGTTCATGTCGATCTCCTTTCAGCATACACAGAATTTGTGTTTGAGACTCCATTTTCCCATCCTACTCTATCGACCATCGATATCGCAAACGCAGTTTCTATGGGGGGTCACGGTAGTCGTTCGATGAGTCGCCGGGCGGCTTCCTGGATGACGTTGCTAAAGGTCACGGTTTCTTCGTTGATGGAGTCGTAGGCAGAGGTGATCTCGGTGGAACCTTCCCAGACGATGGCGCCCTCGGCGCAATCCCAAATTTGCAGGAAGAGGCGCACACTGGTACTCTTGGTTTCAAAGATACGCAGGCCGAAGGTTCCCCAACGGCTTTTCGATTCCTGGCGGAATCCGGCCAGTTTGAGTTGTGCCAGATAACGGGCACCGACCGCGCTGCCGATACGCGCCAAGCTGGATCGATCGAATACGCCGGTGGCCCGGTAATCGTCGAACATCCTGCGGTAGTCATAGGCAAGTCCGGAACGGTTGATGGCGGTCAGCGCCACGGGAAGCGCTATGGTCTTGAGGTCTGACCGGACAGCCATGATGACGTCGTGAAAAGCGAGTGCCAGAGACTGCCGGTCTTCTTCTTGCCCGGTTACCGAAGAGGGGGTGATGAGTGCAAGGCGGTCACGTAGCAGGCTCTGATGCGTGAGCGTGAGCGGCTGGATTTTTGTTTCACCCTGAATCTGTGCGGTGGAACAGGCGGCCAGCAGAAGCAGCGCCAGGAGCATGCGCATGGCAAGGCTACCGGAGACCATCACTGGCAGCCTGCCTGCCCCAGCCAGTAAGTCAGGGCACTGACATTGACAGGCTTGGCATCATTCGGGCCCATGTAGTACACATTACCATCGCTGGATGTCGCCAGGTACATGCGGGTACCGGTGTAGTAACGATAACGGTAGTGGAAGGGGCCGAGATCCGCTTCGGCGCTTTGCGCGGCGGGCGAGAACAGCGATGCATAGTTTTTCTCGGCCCAGTTGAACAGGCAGTCCGAGGAGTTCGTGGTAGTGGGCGTCGTGCCGGTGCCGCTCTGGAGGGTGCCTTTGCGTATGGTGTGATTGCCACGGTCGGCGATATAGAGATTGCCGCTGCTATCGACTGCGACATCTTTCGGGTTGTAGAACAAGGCCGCCGTCCCGATGCCATCGGTGGAGCCGATGCTGCCGCCAGCGATGGTGGTCACTGCGCCCGCCGGGGTAATCTTGCGTATGACCTGGTTGTCGGTATCCGCCAGATAGACGTTGCCGACGTTGTCGGCGGCGATGCCGGAGGGATACTTGAAGCTTGCGGCGCTCCCGGTCGCGTCGGTATTGCCCGGACTGCCCGACCCGGCTAGGGTGGTGACGACACCAGCCGAGGTGATCTTGCGTACCGCGTGGTTACCATGGTCGCTGACATAGAGGTTGCCGGCGCCATCGACGGCGATATCGAAGGGCACGGAAAAGCGGGCGGCTGTGCCGGTGCCATCCACCAGACCATTCGAGCCCGTCGCGCCCGCGAGCGTGGTCACCGTACCGCCCGCAGTGATTTTGCGCAAGGTTCCAGTCGATTCGATGACAAAAACATTGCCGGTGCCATCGACCGCAATGCCGTAGGGGCTGCTGAATCGGGCTGCAGTACCGGTGCTTTCGGTTCCCGCGATGGTCGTCACCGTACCGTCGCCGCCGACTTTTCGAATCAGGTTATTGCCGGTGTCAGCGACGTAAACAGTGCCGGCGCTATCCACAGCAATGCCGAGCGGCCCCCGGAAGCGCGCTGCCGTCCCGGTACCATCGGTGCTGCCGAAGCTGCCGCCCTTGCCGGCGAGCGTCGTCGTCGTGCCATCGCTGGTGATCTTGCGGATGCTGTGGTCGGTGGCGTCGGCAACATAGAGGTTGCCCGTCGCATCGACTGCCAATGCGTAGGGATCTTCGAAGCGTGCGGCGGTGCCGCTGCCATCCACACTACTGGTGCGGCCGGCAAGTCCGGCCAGCGTGGTGACAGTGCCCGTCGCGGCGATCTTGCGGATGGTGTTGTTCGATGTATCGGCCACATAGAGGTTGTTGGCGCTATCGACAGCGATTCCCGCAGGCGCGTAGAAGAGTGCGCCCGTCGTGCCGTCGGTGCTGCCCGGTGTCGGCGCCGTGCCGGCGACTTTCGAGACCACGCCCGCCGCCGTTACCTTGTAGATGACATGGGCGCTGGCATCGGTAAGGTAGAGATTGCCGCTCGCGTCGATGGTGAGGCCGGACGGTTGGCCAAACTGTTGGCTGGAGGCGCCGTCGACGAAGGTGCTGACCAGACCGCTCGACGTGATCTTGCGGATGGCGCGGCTGCCGGCATCTACGACAAAAATATTGCCCGCAGTATCTACGGCGATGCCTTGCAACGACATGAAGCGCGCCGCCGCACCCTGGCCGTTGGCTGTGCCCGGCGTGTTCGCCGTGCCGGCAAGCGTGGTGACGACGCCGGCCGCTGTAATCTTACGCACTACATTGTTTTCGTAGTCGGCCACATAAACATTGCCGCTGCTATCCACGGCGATGCCGTGCGGCTCGTGGAATTTTGCCGCCGTGCCGGTGCCATCGGCGTAGCCGGGACCGTTGCCGCCAGCGAGGTTGCTGACCACGCCTGCGGAAGTAATTTTGCGAATAGCGCCATTATTGGTGTCCGCTACGTAGACTGTGCCCAAACTATCCACCGCGATGCCAAAGGGTTCGTTGAATTTTGCCGGCGAGGCGGTAGCCGTGCCAGTCGTGCCGGCCGTGCCGGCGAGCGTGGTGACGACCCCGCCAGCCGTCACCTTGCGAATCGTGTTATTGCCACTGTCCGCAACATAGACGTTACCCGCACTATCCACGGCTACGCCTCGCGGAGAGGAAAACTGTGCGGCGCTGCCGGTGGCGTCGATGCTGTTGATGACGCTACCGGAAGAGCCGGCCAGGGTGGTGAAGGTATAGGTATCGGCGGCAAATGCGATTGGATTCAAGAGTCCAAGGGCCGACATGAACAGCAAGATGCGATGTTTGACACAAAACATTGGTATTCCTTTCTGTGGCCTTGCCGGGATCGATCACCGGATAGGTTTACCACTATGCTGCAGTTACTGCAATACAGGTTTTTCCTGCATCCGCGCCAGCGGTTGCTGGTTGATCGGCAGATTGAGCGCCATCGCCACTACGCCAAGCAGGATGATGATGGTCCAGACGATATCGTAACTGCCGGTACTGTCGAACAGCAAACCGCCAAGCCAGGCACCGAGGAAGCTGCCGATCTGGTGGCTGAAGAAAACGAATCCCCCGAGCATCGACAGATAGGCGACGCCAAACACCTGCGCGATGATGCCGTTGGTGAGCGGCACGGTGGCGAGCCACAGGAAGCCGATGACCATGGCGAAAAGGTAGGCCGACAGGGGCGTGAGTGGCATGACCAGGAAGATGACGATGACGATGCTGCGCGTGATGTAAATGCCCGCGAGCAGATGTTTCTTGCTGTAGCGCTGCCCCAGCCAGCCGGCGGTGAAGGTGCCGAAGATGTTGAACAGGCCGATCAGTGCCAGGCAGGTGACGCCGACATTGGCCGAGAGGCCTTGGTCGGAAAGATAGGCCGGCAGATGCACCCCGATGAAAACGACCTGAAAACCGCAGACGAAATAGCCGAGTGTGAGGAGATTAAAGCCATTGTGCCCAAAGGCTTCGCGAATCGCTTCCCAGGCCGACTGGTGGTGACCCTGATTCGAGAAATCACGGTGCGGTTCAGCCAGCGCCACGGAGAGCGGTGCCATCAGCGCAGCGACGCCGGCCAGGATCAGCAATGCCTGTAGCCAGCCGACGCCGCTGATCAGCGATTGCGAAACGGGCAGCAAAGCAAACTGGCCAAAGGAGCCCATTGCGCCGGCGATGCCCAGCGCCATGCTGCGTTTCTCCGGCGGCGTGATGCGGCCGAGCACGCCATAGACGATGCTGAAGGTGGTGCCGGACAGGCCGATGCCGATCAGGATGCCGGCCGAGAGCACGAAGCCGGTGCCCGAGGTGGACAGGGCCATGCCGATCAGGCCGAGGACGTAAAGAATGGTGCCGCTGATCAGCACCTTGCCTGCACCGTAACGATCGGCAATCAGGCCCGTCAGCGGCTGGCTGGCGCCCCACAACAGGTTTTGCAGCGCGAGCGCGAAGGCGAAGGTTTCGCGGCTCCAGCCATGATCCATGGTCATCGGCTGCAGGAACAGGCCGAAGCCGTGACGCACGCCCATGGCCAGCGTCATGATGATGCCGCCGCAGATCAGGACGACGGTGGGGCTTCTCCAGTGGGCATTCATGAAAAGTCGGCGCTGGCAGGACGGCATATTGGGAGGCACGCCATAATATCGCCTTTATCTCTGCGACTTTTTTCGATGAACAAGGCATTCGTTAAAGAACCCGATGGCGAAGAAGAGGATGACGATCCCGTCGGTGTCCCCGCCTTGCCGGCCGGCACCAAGAACTACATGACGCCCGCAGGTCATCGGGCCTTGCGGGAAGAATTCGAGAAACTGGTCAAGGTCGAGCGGCCGCATCTGGTACAGGTGGTCTCCTGGGCCGCTTCCAATGGCGATCGTTCGGAGAACGGCGACTACATTTACGGCAAGAAAAAGCTGCGCGAGATGGACAAGCGGCTGCGTTACCTGACTAAACGACTCGATAATGCCGAGGTGGTTGATCCGACGCATCAGGCCAATCTGGAGCAGGTGTTTTTCGGGGCGACGGTGACCGTATCCGATGCGGATGCCGAGGTGACCTATCTGATCGTCGGTATCGACGAGGCCGATCCGGGGACCGGCAAGATCAGCTGGATCTCGCCGCTGGCGCGCGCGCTGATGAAGGCGCGCGAGGGAGATATCGTCAAATTCATGAGTCCGGCGGGCGTGCGCGAGATCGAAATCGTCGAAATCAGTTACGAGACTTGAAAACCCTCCTGGCAACCCCATTTCTTTGACTCGTTTGATTGTTCGGAGATAACCGCATGACCGCTACCGTCGATTCCCGTCAGGAAACCCTGGGCTTCCAGACCGAGGTAAAGCAACTGCTGCACCTCATGATCCATTCGCTCTACAGCAACCGCGAAATCTTTCTACGCGAGCTGATTTCCAATGCCTCCGATGCCTGCGACAAGCTGCGTTTCGAATCGCTGCACAACGCGGCGATGATGGAAGATGGCGCGGAATTCAAGATCCGCATCGGCTACGACCAGGAGGCGCGCACGCTGACGATTGCCGACAACGGCATCGGCATGAACCGCGACGAAGTCATCGCCAACCTGGGCACCATCGCCAAGTCCGGCACGCGCGAGTTCTTCTCGCAGCTTTCCGGCGACCAGCAGAAGGATGCTCATCTGATCGGCCAGTTCGGCGTCGGCTTCTATTCCTCGTTTATCGTGGCCGACAAGGTGACGGTGCGCACCCGCCGCGCCGGCGAGAGCGCCGACCAGGGCGTCGAGTGGATTTCCGACGGCGGCGGCGAGTTCACCATCGCGATGATCGACCGCACGCAGCGCGGCACCGAGATCACCCTCCACCTGCGCGCCGATCAGGATGACCTGCTGTCGAGCTGGAAGCTCAAGTCGATCATCCGCAAGTATTCCGACCACATTGTCCAGCCCATCGTGATGAAGGGTGAGAAGTGGGACGAGGAGAAGAAGGCACAGGTCGAGACGGATGAAGACGAGACCGTCAACCAGGCGTCCGCCCTGTGGGCCAAGCCGAAGAGCGAAGTCAGCGAAGACGACTACAAGGCCTTCTACAAGCACGTCGGCCACGACTACGACGATCCGCTGGCCTGGACGCACGCCCGCGTCGAGGGCAAGAGCGAATACACCCAACTGCTCTACATCCCCGGCCGTGCGCCCTTCGACATGTGGGATCGCAATGCCCGCCATGGCATCAAGCTCTATGTGCGTCGCGTCTTCATCATGGACGATGCCGAGCAGCTGATGCCGCTCTACCTGCGCTTCGTGCGCGGCGTGGTCGATTCGGCCGATCTGCCGCTCAACGTCTCGCGCGAAATCCTGCAGGAATCGAAGGACATCGAGGCCATTCGCAAGGGCTGCACCGGCAAGGTACTCGGCATGCTGGCCGACATGGCCAATAGTGAAGACAGCGGTGACAAGGAGAAATACGCCAAGTTCTGGGGCGAGTTCGGCAAGGCGCTCAAGGAAGGCGTCGGCGAGGACTTCGCCAACAAGGACAAGATTGCCGGCCTGTTGCGTTTTGCCACGACTGCGGCCAATACGCCGGAAGAAACGGTGTCGCTGGCCGACTACATCGGCCGCATGAAACCCGAGCAGGAAAAGATCTACTACGTCACCGCCGAAACCTTCAATGCGGCCAAGAACAGCCCGCATCTGGAAGTCTTCCGCAAGAAGGGCATCGAGGTCATCCTGCTGTCCGATCGCGTCGACGAGTGGGTAGTGTCGCACCTCACCGAATTCGAAGGCAAGCAGCTCGTTTCCGTCGCCAAGGGCGGCCTCGACCTCGGCAAGCTCGAAGACGAAGCCGAGAAGAAGGAGCAGGAAAAGGATGCCGGCGAGTTCAAGGAACTGACCGACAAGATCGGCAAGAGCCTTGGCGAGCGTGTCAAGGAAGTGCGCGTGACCCATCGCCTGACCGACAGCCCCGCCTGCCTCGTTGCCGACGAACACGATGTCTCCGGCAACCTCGCACGCATCCTCAAGGCGGCTGGCCAGCAGGCGCCGATGTCGAAGCCGATTCTCGAAATCAACCCGAAGCATCCGGTGGTGCTGCGCCTGAAGTACGAGGAGGCCAAGTTCGACGACTGGTCGGCGGTATTGTTCGATCAGGCGCTGCTCGCCGAGGGCGGTCAGTTGGACGATCCGGCGACCTTCGTCAAGCGCGTGAATGATCTGATGCTGAGCATGTCGCTGTCGGGCAAGTGACCCTGCTGCGGGGGCTTGCCCCTATCATGGATGAAAGAGCCGAGGTGTTGATCCTCGGCTCTTTTCCTTCCGAGGCATCCCTGGCTGCGCAGCAGTATTACGCCCACAAGCAGAATCAGTTCTGGAAGATTCTGGGCGCTATTCTCGGGCAGCCGTTATTCAACATGGACTATGCCGACCGTTGTCAGTTCGTGCGAGACACCGGTATTGCCATCTGGGATGTCTATGCGACTTGCGAGCGTGCAGGCAGCCTCGACAGCGCGATCCACAACGGCGTACCCAACGATTTCGGCCTGCTAAATAATGAAGCGCGAGCAGGACGACGCTCGCAAAAGTCGACGCTGGCAGGACGGCGCGGCATCGAACGTATCTGCTTCAATGGACAAGCGGCCGGTAAATTTGTGCCGCAACTCGCAGCGATGGGCTTAGCAAGCGTGATTCTTCCTTCCACCAGCCCGGCAAATGCGACGTGGAGTTTCGAACGGAAAGTGGCGGCGTGGCGGGAGGGGTTGAAGCTATCGCACGCCATCGACGCGATATAGCTCAGGTTGTTGCCATGTATGCATCTCAAGCGCCGACGAGGTCGCGCGTATCGCGGGCGATCACCAATTCTTCGTTGGTCGGCACTACCATGACCTTGATCGGTGAATCGGCACTGGAGATGATGGCCTGCTGGCCGCGCACCTTGTTGGCCGCTACGTTCAGCGTAATGCCCAGCGTGCTCAGACGCTGGACCACGCTGGCGCGAAAGTCGATGGCGTTTTCGCCGATGCCGCCGGTGAACACGATGGCGTCGAGGCGTCCGAGCTCGATGGCGTAGGCGCCGATATATTTCAGCGAGCGGTGCAGCAGTACGGCGCACGCCAACTGGGCGCGCGGGTTGCCTTCGCTGGCGGCTTTCTCGATGTCGCGCATGTCGGAACTGATGCCGGAAATGCCAAGCAGGCCGGATTTCTTGTTCAGCGCACTATCGATGTCCGTAAGCGACAGCCCCAGATTGGTCGCCAGGTAGGTGGGGATGCCGGCATCCATGTCGCCGCAGCGCGAACCCATCACCAGACCTTCCAGCGGCGTCATGCCCATGCTGGTATCGAGCGACTTGCCATTTTTCACGGCCGTAAACGACGAACCGTTGCCCATGTGGCAGGTGATGCAGTTGAATTCGTCATTGGCGATGCCCAGAATTTGGGCCGCCTGCTGCGAGACGAAGCGGTGTGAAGTGCCATGAAAGCCATAGCGGCGCACCTTATGTTGCTCGTACCACTCGTAGGGCAGCGCGTAGATGTAGGACTCAGGCGGCATGGTGGCGTGAAAAGCAGTGTCGAAGACGGCGACATTGGGTACGCCCGGCATCGCCTGGCGCATGGCCTCGATGCCAATGATGTTGGCCGGATTGTGCAGCGGCGCCAGCGGGATACAGTCTTCAAGCACCGCGATCACGGCATCGTCGATCAGCACCGAGGCCGAGAACTTGTCCGCGCCATGCACGACGCGGTGGCCGATCGCGCCGATATCCGACAACGACTTGATGACGCCGCTGGTCGGATTCACCAACTGGGCCAGCACGCGCTGGATGGCTGCGGCGTGGTCGGCGATATCTGCAATCTTTTTGATCTTCTCACCATCGGCGGGCTCATAGGTCAGTACCGAGTCTTTCATGCCGATGCGCTCGACCAGGCCGATCGCCAGGCGGCGTTCGTTGATCATGTCCAGCAGTTGGTATTTGAAGGACGAACTGCCGCAATTCAGGACAAACACGAACATAACGGTTCCTTTAGCCGATGCAGAAAACGAGAGCAAGTGGTTGCCTGACATTATGGACTGCAACATGTTTAATTATTATGATGACTTGCATCCATTTGTTGAATCCAAGGCAGATTTCAGTCTTTGAATCGTCCTGTTATGCTTTACGGTGCAACATGCGAGAATTCATGTAGCGTCCAACTACTCTCCGGAGCAATACATGTTGCCTAAATTTACAACTTTCCCCGGCATCGCCGGCCCGGTCGTCACTATCGTCATGGACGGCTATGGCTTGCCGAAGAACGATATCGGCAGCGCCATCGCGGCGGCGCGCAAGCCGACGCTTGATCGCCTGTTCGCCAGCTATCCGAATATTCGCCTGCGTGCGCATGGCACCGCAGTGGGCATGCCGTCCGACGATGACATGGGCAACTCCGAGGTCGGGCATAACGCCATCGGCGCCGGACAGGTGTATGCGCAAGGTGCGGCGCTGGTCGCCGATGCCATTGCCAGCGGTGCCATCTGGACGGGGCAGGCGTGGCGCGATGTGGTGGATGGGGCGAAGGCTGGCCGGGGCACGATGCATTTTCTCGGGCTGTTTTCGGACGGCAACGTGCATAGCCACATCGACCACCTCAAGGCGATGGTGGTACGAGCGAAGGCCGAAGGGGTTCCCGTTGTGCGCATACACATCCTGCTTGACGGCCGCGATGTGCCAGAGACTAGCGCACTGGATTACGTCGAGCCTTTCGAGGCCTTTCTGTCCGGCCTGAATGGGGGCGACTTCGATGCGTGCATCGCCTCGGGCGGCGGGCGCCAGAACATCACGATGGACCGCTATGAAGCCAACTGGGCGATGGTGGGCAAAGGCTGGTGCACACATGTACTCGGCGAGGGAGATCGCTTTCCCGATTGCGCGACGGCCGTTAAGGCGTTGCGCGAAAAACATCCGGGCACCATCGATCAGGATCTGCCGCCCTTCGTGATCGCGGCCGACGGCAAGCCGGTCGGCACCATCGAGGATGGCGATTCGGTGGTGTTCTTCAATTTTCGCGGCGACCGCGCGATTGAGATTACGCGCGCCTTTGAGGAAGTCGCGCTGGACAAGTTTGAGCGCGTGCGCGTCCCGAAGGTTACCTATGCCGGCATGCTGCAATACGATGGCGACCTCAAGTTGCCGAAGCGCTTTCTGGTTGATCCGCCGGCCATTCGCGATACGACGGGCGAGTGGTTCGCGAAATCTGGGATCAAGCAATTTGCCTGTTCGGAAACGCAGAAGTTCGGTCACGTCACCTATTTCTGGAACGGCAACCGATCTGGCAAGTTCGAGGGCGAAACCTGGCAGGAGGTGCCCAGCGATGTCGTGCCCTTCGAGCAGCGTCCGTGGATGAAAGCCGCTGAAATCACCGACGCGATGATTGCGGCGTTACAGACGGGCCAGTACCGAACGCTGCGTTGCAACTACGCCAATGGCGACATGGTGGGCCATACTGGGAACTTTCGTGCCGCGACCATGGCCATCGAGGCGGTCGATCTGGCTTTGTCGCGTCTCTTGCCGGCCATCGATGCGGCGGGCGGCATTGCACTGATCACGGCCGATCACGGCAACGCCGACGAGATGTACGAAATCGACAAGAAGACCAAGCAGCCAGCCACCAACGCCGATGGCAGCTACAAGGCCAAGACCGCTCATACCTTGAATCCCGTCCCGTTGATCCTCTACGACAACATCAGCGGTGGCAAACTGGCGCTCAGGCAGACGGAATCAGCCGGTCTTTCGAACATCGCGGCGACCACGGCCAATCTGCTGGGCTTCGAGCAACATGCTCGTTGGGACGAAAGCCTGCTGATCGCGAACTGACGACGATCGGCCGCAAATCGAGCATGTTGACCTATTCAACGATAGGTGTATTGCGCGCTATATGGCAGAGTTATGAACGAGGTAGCGAGGGTCATGGAAATGGTACCGGTTGTACCATTGAAGGAGCAGGAGTTCATGGTCCAGCTGCCGCTAAATCCTTGAGCAGATTGGGTGATTTTGTCTTTTAGACTGGCGTCTCCACAGAACTCGCTCTCGGTGGCGGGTTTGGGTACGTTGGTGACCGTGATGGCCGGAAAGGACATGCCCGAGGCAGAGACGGTTATGTCGAGCGTGTAATTTCCCGAGGTGCCGGCGTCCACAGTCACTAATCCGCCTACGCTTTGTATAGAAAAGCTCGGGTTGGTCAGGCTGATACGAGAGTATGTCGTACCGCCGACAACGACCCGAGGCAGACGCAGGATATTGCCCGATGAGACGAATTCTATGGCATCGCTTACGGAGGCGTCGTCCAATTGCAATTGGCCTAGGCTTTGTAATTTGATGACGATGTCTTTATAGCGGCTGCTGCCATCCAACTTGACGAAGGGCAGGGTGAGCGTGTTTGTGTTTGGGTCAAAACTGGCGCTTTCGACTGCCAAAGCGCCATTGCTTGCTACAGCGAGCATGAACGCGGCAGAGAGTTTCGTATAGAGATGCATGTGGGTTCCTATGAGTGAATGTTTAGGCCGACTATTATATCTGGGTATGCATCGAGAGTGTATAATGCCAAATCAATAAATCGAAGGTGCAAACATTTCCTTCGGTACGGGATTGCGAAAATAATCCGGGTTGTGAACACGTTCCGGCAAAACCACAGGCGGGCGCTTTAAGAAAATACTACCCCCCCCTAACCTGTGGTGGGATTACCGGTGAATTCACTCGAATTCGACCAAGCCGAGCTTGACCGCCCGCGCGGCAGCGACCAGCCGCGAAGACGTTCCCAGTTTTTTACAGAGGTGCGCAACGTGGAAGTTGACCGTCGCCTCGGCGATATTCATGATCTGCGCGATATCCCGCGAGCTTTTGCCGGTCAGCAGCCATTGCAGACACTCGCGCTCGCGCGCCGAGAGGTCGGTCGCTTGCGCGCGCGCGGCGCAAAAGCGCCGACTGCTTTCGAGCGCGCCGTCGCGCAGCGCCGCTAGTGCGGGCAGTCGGCGCGCGATCTCGCCGATATTGCGCGCCGAGGCTGCGCGGTCTGCGAACAGCGCAAACATGCCCGAGCTACCGAAAGGGCCATGCGCAGGCAGCACCAGGCCGATGCGCAAGCCATCGGCGGCGGCGGACGCATAGATATTCGTGCTGCGCTCGGTCGCGAACGCCTCCGGCATCCAGACGAACGGCGTTGTCTGTGTCCGGCAATGGTCGACGGCGATGTCGTTGCCGGTCATGCATTGCCGTTCTAAATACTCCTGCCAGCGCGGTGTCAGTGTCGTGCTCTGAAAGCGGCTCCCGCCGCCGGTTGGTGCGACTGACACCGTTACAAAATGAACCTGCTCCAACCCGAGCCCGACCGCCGCCGTCCGCAGCGCGTTCGACCATTCGTCCTCGCTCTTCGCTGCCAGCAGCGGCGCGCAAATATCGGTGTTCTTCATCGTCGTATCTCAATGCCATGGGAATTGCCGTTTGTCATGATGCTCCAGAGGGTTGTGTGAGTCAACCTACCCTGGCAGATCTACTAGCTAGCAACCTTGCTAGCTAGGCAAGGCGGAAGTTATTCCGTACGCTTAGATCTGTTTCGTGTTTGCAATCATAACGCTTGGATCATCAGAGGCAGCGTTTCTCAACAACCAACCATCAAGGGAAAATCATGAACCTCGAAAAAGTTGCATATTTCGCAATATCTGCATCAGTTAGCGCCATGTTGATCGCTAGCACAGCCAACGCAGCCACCGTGAGCCAGGAAGAGTTGGCTGCTCTAATTGCCGAGGCAAAATCAAATGGTGTCGCTGCCGTTCAAATACATCTGTCCCCAGCGTCAATGAGCGAGCTTGCAAATAACCTCGACGCAGTTAAATCAACAATGAGGCGTAAGTTGGCAAATCTCGTATCAGAATTAGGAGCGACCGCATTGACTTCTGGACGCTGGCAGAATGATGTTGGTCAAGTTGGATTATATGTAACAGAGGATGGTCTGGCGAAGCTACAACGCACTGCTAATGCAGTTTCATTTACTCGCGACAAGCCATGGTATGCGCGTACAAGTTTAGATGGAGGTGACGGGAGCTTGCAGGAAGTAAATAAACAACTGAACACGCTTGGTTATGTCGATGTGGTTGTTACGATGAATGTCGATGGGATGCAGCACGACACAACACGGACTGGTGAAATATCCTATAGCGCGCCTGGTAAATCACAATCGGATGTTATGGTCAAGGTGCAATCCCTGGCGGCTAGTGCACCTACAGATTCAATTGTTATCAATAATCCCGGAGCGGAGGTAGCTAATACAGATAAGCACTTTAACCCACAGGTCACCTTGCGTTTAAATCGTGAGGGGGTTTTAGCGGTTGCTACAAGCGGTGCAGCGCGTCGTATGGCTACAGTTGGTTATAAAAATATTCCCGCAACTGTAATTGATCCAAGTGCCATAAATAGGGCGAAAACTGATGGCTATGTGGATGTTCTTGTAACCCTGCGTAATCCTCTTGCAGGCGGCAAAATAGAGCCCAGTAGCTTTGATGGGATTCAACAGTCTAACAAGCGGGCTATGAAGGGATTGCTTAGAGATGCCGGGATTGACTCTCCATTGACTGCTGATTATTCGGAGTTCGGTGTCTTTCGAATGACACTCAGCCTGAAGGACTTGAATGCACTTGCCCAGTCCAATGACGCCCGATTGCTTGCAGTAGAGATGAATAAGGCCTTGGCAGAACCGCTTTTATCTGTTAGTACGCCAACACTAAACATGGCAAGTGCCTGGAATGCAAATCCGCCAGTACGTGGTGCTGGACAAAATATCATTGTGATGGATACCGGTGTGCAATCCGACCATATATTCTTCCAGAATGCATCAGGGGGCAGCCGTGTGGTTTATGAGGCATGCTTTGGTAGCACGGAGAATGTCATCGATAGGGATACAAACACTCCCTACACGGTCGCTTCGGCTTGTGCAAATGGCGCAAATTCTATACTAGGCGTAGCAGGATCTGCTGCTCCAATACCTAACTGTTCAGCTTTAAGTCCTGGCGCATGCGCTCATGGCACTCATGTTGCAGGTATTTCTGCTGGAAGAACCAATACACAGTTTGGTCTTGGGGTAAATTTTCAAGGAATTGCGCCTGACGCAAATATTGTGGCTGTACAAGTATTTTCCTATGATATTAATCGTCTGTTCGGCCCAAGAGCAATTACAGCTGATTTAGTCAGTGCTATGCAAGCAGTAGTAGCTGCAATCGTCCAAGGTACGCAAAATAATCCGTATGTCGTGAACATTAGTATCGGCGGTGAGCTGTCTGCATCGAGTTGCGATAATGTGAGTCTTGCATTTGCGCAATCAATACAAATGCTTACTAATAATGGCGTACCGGTTGTTGTTGCTACGGGCAATAACTCTAGCAATGGACGTATTACCTGGCCGGCATGCGTGAATGGCACTATAAAGGTGGGCTCTGTAGCTAATGATGGGATTGGTACGGTTATCTCAACATTTACGAATCGCCCCGATATGGCTGCCATTGGTTTTTCAACCAGCGATGTTTTCATGGTGCCTGGGGGTCAGGTAATTAACGGTATTGTAACTTCGAGTATATTTTCATCGGTACCAGATTTCACCTTTGGGAACAATCGAAACGGCGTGGGCGGGATGTATGGTACTTCGATGGCCGCACCTCACGTAGCAGGATTATACGCTCTGTATAAGAGTGCAGTTCCAGGTACGACAGTGCAGGGCGCAACGTCATGGATCCAAAATAACGCTGGGACTGCTTTAGCCCCAGTTTGCTCATCAGGTACATGCCGTCCATATTTTAGAATACGTTTGCCATAGCCAAAGTGGTTCGGTGTATTGTTGTTCCTAGTAACGCTGATTTATTTTTTTGCGGGATTTCGTCGCTATGCGAATCAATTGGTTGCATTAGTGCTGGCGGTCAATAGCAAAGCACGACTAAATCAGCGTCTTCCAAAGCAGCAAGCATATGGAGTATTTATGAAAACAGCTATTAATCGGATATCAAGGATATGTATCGGCATCATTGCGTGCTTTCTAAGTCCTTTGTCAAATGCATGGAATATGTCGTTCCCAGACTCGCCTTACTGTTTTGATAAACTCGTCGTAAGAGGAAATCCCGCCCATACCACGTTGGACTACGTGCTGGTAATACCAAATGAAGAAGATCAGCAGAAAGTGGGCGATATATTCGTTGGTTTCCGGCGGAAGAGCAATCCAGATACCCTATGGCTTCAGGGTTTTTTCGATAGCTGGTCGCTATACGACAGTAGCAAAGACCCCGTCGCGGTTTTATCAACGTCTTCTTTGCCGCCGGTTTTACAACTTAATATCATAAATATTCCTGTGGATTTGACAGCTTTTTTGGGTGATGGTGAGGTGTTGGTCGGCTATGGCCGCAGAACGAATACAAGCTCAGGCATCAAGGATTCGTTTGATGACATGGTCGCAAGCAAGCATTATTCGGTGGTTTGGGTAGTGAGTTCCCAGCGTGCTGGTTCTGAGAGGCTTTGCTTAAATGCTACAGGGATCATGTCTTTGACCGCCGAAGCTTTAGTCTTCCCGCATGTGAGCTTCCCCTGAAATTTCGTTTTCCAGTAGAAGGGGTATAACGCCCCGCGAACTTGGAAAGGGAAGATGAAGTGAAGAAGCTACCGAAGCCGTCATACACGGCGGAATTTCGCGAACTGGCAGTGCAACGGGTGAAGGCTGGGAACTCTTTCGCCGCTGTGGCGAAAGAGTTGGCTGTCAACCAGCAGTCGTTGAGGGACTGGGTCAAAGCTTTCAATGCTGGCAAACTGTGCGGGCCGGGGACGCGCACGGTGACGCCGGAGCAAATGGAAATCTCACGGCTGCGAGTGGAGAACATCCGATTGCAGCGGCAGTGCGAAATCCTAAAAAAAGCGGCGGCGTACTTCGCGACAGATGCGCTATGAAGTACGCCTGGATTGATACGCAGCGCAAGGATTATGGCCTGACGGAGTTGTGCGAAGCCCTGCACGTCAGCGCCAGCGGCTATGCCGCGTGGAAACGAGGTGGCAGCCCGCATCGGCAACGACTGACCGACACGCAAATGGTGGCGCACATCCGCTCCATTCACAAGGAAGTCAAAGGTGCCTATGGCAGTCCGCGCATGACAAGGGAACTGCGTGCCCGTGGTTACCCCGCGAGCAAGGAGCGAGTGGAAAGATTGATGCGCGAGAACGGCATCCATGCACGACACAAGCGTCGCTTCAAGGTCACCACGGACTCGAAGCACAGCCTGCCAGTAGCGCCAAACGTGCTTGATCTGTTCAACAGAGAGATCGTGGGCTGGTCGATCAAGCCGCGCATGACGGCGGACATCGTGACGGATGCGCTGAAGATGGCGTGGTTTCGCCGACGGCCTGCGCCGGGACTGATCCATCACTCGGATCGGGGTAGTCAATATGCCAGTGGCGCCTTTCAGGCGCAATTGCACGAGTACGGCATGCAGTGCTCGATGAGCCGCAAGGGAAATTGCTGGGACAATGCCTGCTCGGAAAGCTTCTTCAACAGCCTGAAGAATGAGCGCGTGCATGGCGCGCGCTATGACACGCAGGCCGAAGCGAAGGCGGACATCTTCGACTACATTGAGCCGTTCTACAACCGCAAGCGGTTGCATTCCACGCTCGGCTTCGCCTCGCCAGCCAACTTCTTGCAGCACTGGATCAACGCTCAACATGAGCAACAGAAAGCGGCATAATGCCGATGGGTTGGAAAACGAAAAACAGAGGGAAGCTCAGTCCCGCCGGCGTCGACTATTTGTCGGTATAGTCACGCTCCATGAATGGAAAAATCGACAAGCCGGCCGAGCATCGACTGACCTTGCAAGAGGTCATCGATGCCCTGATCGAATCTGGGCGCGTTCCCAAGGCCGAAGCCGAGGTCTTTCGCCAGGAACGTCGTTACTATCGCGGTTCGGCACATCCGCTGACGGTGATTGCCGAGCAGCACTGGAAATCGCCCCCCTCGTCCCCTGCGCCGAACAAGCTGCTCGACCTCGATATCCTGACCGAATGGCTCGCCGAGTGGTCGGGCTTGCCTTACTACCATATCGATCCGCTCAAGGTGAATCTCTCGGCGGTCACCGATGTGATGAGCAGCAACTACGCCACGCGTTTTCGCATCCTGCCGGTGGAGACGAAGGCGAATGAGGTGACGATTGCCACGGCCGAACCCTTTATTCGCAGTTGGGAAGCCGAGCTCAAGCCGATCCTGAAGAAGGAAATCCGTCTCGTCATCGCCAACCCCGAGGACATTGCCCGCTATCAGGTCGAGTTCTACAACATGGCGAAGTCGATCAAGGGCGCGATGAAGCGCGGCGATGTCGCCGGTTCGGGCATCTCGAACTTCGAGCAACTGGTCGAACTGGGCAAGACCAAGGGCACGCTCGACGCTAACGACCAGCATGTGGTGCGCATCGTCGATTGGCTGTGGCAATACGCCTTCGAGCAGCGCGCTTCCGACATCCACATCGAACCGCGCCGCGACATGGGACTGGTGCGCTTCCGTATCGACGGCGTACTGCATCAGGTCTATCAGATTCCTACCCCCGTGCTGAACGCGATGACCAGCCGCATCAAGATTCTCGGGCGCATGGATGTGGTCGAGAAGCGCCGTCCGCAAGATGGCCGCATCAAGACGCGTTCGCCCGACGGTCAGGAAATCGAATTGCGTCTGTCGACCTTGCCCACCGCCTTTGGCGAGAAGTTGGTCATGCGTATTTTCGACCCCGAAGTGCTGGTGCGCGACTTTGCCGACCTGGGTTTTTCCAGTGACGATGCCGAGCGCTGGCAGAGCATGACGGCCAAGCCGAATGGCATCATCCTGGTGACCGGCCCGACCGGTTCCGGCAAGACGACCACGCTGTATTCGACGCTCAAACACTTGGCGACCAACGAGGTCAACGTCTGCACCCTCGAAGACCCGATCGAGATGATCGAGCCGGCCTTCAATCAGGTGCAGGTGGTGGCCGACATCGGTATGGATTTCGCCACCGGCATCCGCGCCCTGATGCGTCAGGACCCGGACATCATCATGGTCGGCGAGATTCGCGACATCGAAACCGCCGAGATGGCGATCCAGGCGGCGCTGACCGGCCATCTCGTGTTGTCGACGCTGCATACCAACGATGCGCCGACGGCCATCACGCGCTTATTGGATCTCGGTTTACCGCCCTATCTGCTGCAATCCACTGTGCTGGGCGTCATGGCGCAGCGCCTGGTGCGTACGCTGTGTCCGCACTGCAAACAGCCAGGGGGATTGCGCGCCGAAGACGAAACCATGTGGCAGGGCCTGGTGGCGCCGTGGAAATCCAAGAAGCCCGAACAGCTTTATCGCCCGGTCGGCTGCCTCGAATGCCGTATGACCGGCTATATGGGCCGCGTCGGCATCTACGAAATCATGCCGATGGTGACCGAACTCAAGTCCATGGTGACGGCGAACACCGATCTGGTACAACTGCGCGAACGTGCCTTCAAGACCGGTATGCAGCCCCTGCGCATCTCGGGCGCCCGAAAAGTCGCGGCCGGATTGACCACCATGGAAGAAGTGCTGAAAGTCGCGCCGCCGCTACAGGAACTGTCGAAGCCGGTTTAGTAGCGCAAGTCAGTCTGGCCGTAGAACGGCGGCCAGCGGCCGACCAGGTTTTCCAGCAGGATCAGTTCGGCGTCGGTATGGTTGATGACGGGCGCAGGCTGCAGGGAAGAGGTCTTTGATTTGTCACCCGAAATATAAAGCGGAAGGTCATGGTAACGCGTGGTGATGGTCGTCGCTTTGGTGCCGGTGGCGCTGGGTGTTACCTCGGCAGTGCCATAACAGAGACAGAAGTAGGTGGGCGCCTTGTCAAGCGCCGTGCCGTCAGCGCCGACTTTTTCTTCGATGTAGCAAGCCGTGCCGCGGATGCCGATCGTGGCCGTGGAAAACGCGATTTCGCGGTCCGCTTTGCCAAACACCGACAGGATACGGCCGTTCAGCACGCGCATGAAGTCGGCCATGCTTTTGCCGAAGCTCACGGTGCTGCCGCTGCGTTGCAGGAAGGCATCCTGCCCGATGACGTAGAGGGCTTCGCCTTCCTTGCCGGTGACGACCGTGTCGCCGGGCCGGATCAACTGGCCCTGGCGTGCCGGCTGACCATTCACGCTGACTTGTCCTGTGAGTTTATGCAAGCCGGGCAGCACCGGATTGTTGCCGGCGGCGAGGGCGCGTTGCAGGAAGCCCATTGCGCCGCCGGCGGAGAGCAGTCCGGCGGCAGCGAGTTGTTGCAGGAGTTGGCGTCGACGGTTCATCATGTTCCTTTGCGGCGAATGCAGGCAACATAGGTTACACCATCTGGGGGGCGGCGATTGCGCTGGGCTTCCCAAAGCATTTCGCCGAGGCATTCCAGCACATCGTGCAGGGCGGCGTGATGGTCGCCGTGCTGCGAACGTCGACTTTCGAAGGCGGCGCGGATACCGGGCGGCTGGTCGATCGAGAGTTGCTCAGCGATGGCCAGATGCAGCGAGAGATGGAGGAAAGGGTTCATGGCGCCATCTTCGGGCGTCCAGTCGCGCTGCAAGGCTTCCGGGTGGGTGATGATCTCGTGATATTCCGGGTGCAGGGCGACGATGTCGGCGGCAATGGTTTCGAGCGGCGTGGCAGGCATCCCTGTCTGACGCTTTTGCCAGGCGTCAATGAGAAACTGGCGGGCCTGATCGCGACTGGGGTTAAACATCCGTTTTCTCCTTGAAGCCGCACAGGTCGCGAATCACGCAGCGCCAGCACTCGGGTTTGCGGGCCTTGCAGACATAGCGGCCATGCAGAATCAGCCAGTGATGGGCGTGCAGCCGATAGTCGGCGGGAACCGCCTTGAGCAGTTTGCGTTCGACTTCGTCGACATTCTTGCCGGGAGCCAGGCCGGTGCGATTGCCGAGGCGAAAGATGTGGGTATCGACGGCAATGGTCGGTTCGCCGAACACGACATTGAGGACGACGTTGGCGGTCTTGCGGCCGACACCGGGGAGCGCTTCGAGGGCGGCGCGATCATGCGGCACTTCGCCGCCGTGTTTTTCCAGCAGCAGGCGGGCGGTAGCGAGGACGTTCTTCGCCTTGGTCTTGTAAAGCCCGATGGTTTTGATGGTATCCGCCAGCTTTTCCTCGCCGAGCGCGACCATTTTTTGGGGCGTCGGCGCGGCATGGAAGAGGGCCGGCGTGGCGAGGTTGACGCTCTTGTCGGTGGCTTGGGCCGAAAGAATCACCGCGACCAGCAACTGGAAGGGCGAGGCGTATTCGAGTTCTGTTTTGGGTGCCGGATCGATGGCCGCGAGGCGGCGAAACAACTCGACCCGGTCGGCAACTTTCATGGGATCAAATGCTGGCAGCTGCCTGCTGCTGTGCCCGCATGCGCGCCTTGGCGCGTTCGTTGGCGCGGTATTCCAGCCAGTTGCGACCGGCGATCATCAGGCCGATGACGAAGAAGGCGCCGGGCGGCAGGATGAAGAGCAGGAAGCCCGGGTAATCCTCGGGGAGGATCTGCCAGGCACTGGCGCCGGGAATGATCATCTCGATGCCGGCAAACAGGGTACCTTGACCGACGAATTCGCGGATGGCGCCGAGCAAGCCAATGACCCAGACAAAGCCGATGCCCATCATGACGCCATCGAAGGCGGAGAGGCCGGCCGGATTTTTGGCGGCAAAGGCTTCGACACGGGCGAGTACGATGCAGTTGACGACGATCAGCGGAATGAAGATGCCGAGCACCAGATAGAGATCGTGCAGCCAGGCATTCATCGCCATGTCCACCACGGTGACCAGCGCGGCGATGATGAGGATGAAGATCGGGATACGGATCTCATAGGGAATGAAGCTGCGCAGGGTCGAGACGATCAGGCTCGACATGCCCATCACCAGAATGGTGGCAAGGCCGAGACTGACCGCATTGACCATGGTGGTGCTGACGGCCAGCAGGGAGCAGAGACCGAGCATCTGGCCAAGCACCGGATTCTGATGCCACAGGCCGTTCTGGATGATGGGGCGGAGTGGGTTCATGGCGACTTCTCCATTTCCTCGTAACGGGCGGCGGCAGGCAGGGCAAAGAGTGCCGCCGCGCGGTCGTTGGCCCAGGTGAGGCCACGGCCGGCGGCCTTGGTGACGGCACGGGCGGAAATCGTGGCACCGGTACGCTGGTCAAACACGCCGCCATCCTTTTTGACCCGCCATTTATCCTGCGGTACTTCGCCGAATCCGATCTGGTTGAACTGGCTGATCCACGGCTTGGCCTTGTTCTTGTCTTTTTTCGGATCGATGTAGTCGCCCAGTCCTGGGGTTTCCTTATGTGCCGTCACGCGTACCGCCTCTAGGCGGCCATCGGCGCGGACGGCGACGATCAGGCGCACCTCGCCTGAGTAGCCATCGCTGGCCGCCGCTTCAAAGACCAGTGCTGCAGGTTCGCCGGCCTTGCGCGCCCGGTAAAGCTGCGTGGGCTTGGGCAGGCCGAGTGCCGGCAGTGCCGGCAGGGTGATCGCATCGGCGAGCATGTCGTTGTCGTAGGCATCGGCGGGCAACACGTCGGCAATCGTGCGTCGCTTGGCGTCGAGGGCCGTGGCATCGAGGACGGGTTTCGTCAGTTGATAGACGCCGGCCATTAGGGCGGTGAAGGCAAGGGTGAAGACCAGCAGGATGAAGGCGGTGCGCGCCGAGATGCGGACGACGCCCGATTGCTGGGGGGGCGGCAGTTCAATCTCGGAGGCAGTGTTTGGCGTACTCATGGCGATGGTTTTCGCGAGTGGCCGAAAACTTTGGGCTGGGTGCCCATGTCGATCAGCGGGACGGCGAGGTTCATCAGCAGGATGGCGAAGGCCATGCCGTCGGGGTAGGCGCCAAAGCTGCGGATGATCCAGGTAAGCAGCGCGACGCCGGCGGCGAAGAGCAACTTGCCGAGCGGGGTGGTGGCGCCGGAAACCGGGTCGGTGGCGATGAAGAAGGCGCCGAGCATGGCACCGCCGGTGAAGAGGTGGAAATTCGGACCGACGAAGCGTTCGGGGGAGGCAATGTTGAAAATCGTGGCGATCAGGCCGAGGGTGACGATGAAGGCGACCGGGACGTGCCAGGTGATGATGCGCTGCTGGATCAGCCACAGGCCACCGAGCAGGTAGCCGGCCGCAACCCATTCCCAGCCGCGTCCGCCGACATTGCCAAAGCTTGGGTTGGAGCCGAGGATGCCGGCGATGGTGGCGTTTTGTACCGGGTCGCGCAGGATAGTGCGCAGGGCATCCAGCGGCGTGGCCATTACGATGGCATCGAGATGGCGGTCACCGCCGAAGATCGCCTGCAGCATCGGCGCGAAAGTGTTGAGTTCAGCCCCCGGCCATTGCGACATCAGTTGCGGGTAGGCGACGATCATTGCGCAGAAAGCCACCATCGCCGGGTTGAACGGATTCTGGCCCAGGCCGCCATACAAATGCTTGGCAATGACAATGGCGATCAGCACGCCCAAGACCGTCAGCCACCAGGGCGCAATCGACGGGAAGGTCAGGGCCACCAGCCAGGCCGTGACGAGGGCGCTGCCATCGGTGAGGAACAGCATGACCGGCTTGTTGCGCAGGTGCAGGATGATGGCCTCGGCGACGAGGGCCGTGACGGAGGCCAGCGCGATCTGCACGAGGATGGCCGCACCGAAAAACCAGACATAGGCGGCAATGCCGGGCAACAGGGCGACCAGCACCTTGAACATCACGGTGCGCACGCTGGCGGGTTTGAGGACGTGGGGCGAGGTGTGCATCAGGTGCTCGTTTCTTCAGGATGCGCGCGGGCCTGAGCGGCGATGTCCGCTCTCGTTTGGGCAGCCGCGATTTTGGCCGCATCTTCCTGAGCCAGCTTGGCCTTGGTTTCGGCGGCTTTGGCGGCCAGCTTGACCGCCTTCTCGGCCTTTTCGCGCTCTTCGCGGAACTGGCGGAATTCGTGGCGTTCGCGGGCCTTGTCGGCGGCCGCCTTTTCCTTTTCGCGGGCGCGGATTTCCGACTTGGCAAAGCGGTAGTAATCTACCAGCGGGATGCGCGACGGGCAGACGAAGGCGCAGCAGCCGCACTCGATGCAGTCGAACAAGTGGTATTCCTGCGTCTTGCCGAAATTCTTCGATTTGGCGTACCAGTAAAGCTGGTGCGGTTGCAACACCACCGGGCAGGCCCGCGTGCAGGCACCGCAGCGGATGCAGGGCATTTCGGGCGGCGGCGGCGGGAACAGCGCCGGACTCATGGCCAGCAGGCAGTTGGTGGCCTTGATGACGGGTACGCCGAGATCGGGCAGGGCGAAGCCCATCATTGGCCCCCCCATGACGATACGGTCAGTGTCAGCCCCGGGGTGACCGAGCGGCAGCAGCGATTCGATGGGGGTGCCGATCAGCACCTCGAAGTTGCCGGGCTGCGTGTAGTTGCCGGCGAGGGTGATGATGCGCGAGATCAGCGGTTCGCCCTGCAGCACGGCACGGGCGACGGCATAGGCGGTGCCGACGTTGAAACATTGCACGCCAAAATCCGGGCCGAGCTTGCCGTAGGGAATCTCGATGCCGGTCAGCACGCGGGTCAACTGTTTTTCACCGCCGGCGGGGTAGAGTGTGGGCACGCTGACGATACGGACATCGCAACAACCTTGTTCGCCGATGCTGTCACGCAGTGCCGCAGCCGCTTCGGGCTTGTTGTCTTCGACGCCGAACAGCATGCGCTTGGCGCCCATCAGGCGGGCAAGGATGATCGCACCCGCCACGACCTCATGGGCGCGTTCGCGCATCAGACGATCGTCGCAGGTGATCCAGGGCTCGCATTCCGCCCCGTTGATGATCAGGGTGTCGATGCTGGCCTTGGTTTTGACATGGCTCGGGAACGCCGCGCCACCCAAGCCGACGATGCCGGCATCGCGGATGCGGGTGCGCAGTGTGTCGGCATCCGCATTAAACGGGTCCAGTGGCGTGCGCTCGATCCAGCGATCTTCGCCATCCGGTTCGATGATTGCGCAGCGCGCGGCGAGGCCGGAGGGGTGGGGCAATGGCCGCGATTCAATGGTCATCACCGTACCAGAGGTCGGCGCATGTACGGCCGCACCGAAGGGGCCTTCCGCGCGGCCGATCAACTGGCCCTTGAGTACCTTGTCGCCGGCCGCGACCTGAATCGCTGCCGGTCCCGTGGCACTCTGGCGGAACGGAACGACCAGTTGCTTGGGCAGTGGCGCACGTACGATCGGGCTACCGGATGATTCCTGCTTGTGCGATGCGGGTTTGACGCCACCGGGGAAGCGGAACAGTTCAAGCATGCGGGGCCTCGATGGCGATCACCGGGTACTTCCACTTCCAGGTGTCGATGGTTTCAGGCAGCGGATTCATGCTGATGCAGTTCACCGGGCAGGGCGGCAGGCACAGTTCGCAGCCGGTGCACTGAGCCGCGACGATGGTGTGCATCTGCTTGGCCGCACCGACGATGGCATCGACCGGGCAAGCCTGGATACACAGGGTGCAGCCGATGCAGGTCTGCTCGTCGATGAAGGCGACGCTCTTGGGTTTTTCGATGCCATGCTCGCCGGAGAGCGGCTTGTATTCACGGCCCAGCAGGTCGGCCAGTTTGTGAACGCCTTCTTCGCCGCCCGGCGGGCAGCAGTTGATTTCGGCGTCGCCCTTGGCAATGGCTTCGGCGTAGGGTTTGCAACCGGGGTAGCCGCACTGGCCGCATTGCGTTTGCGGCAGGATGGCGTCGATCTTCTCGACCAGCGGATCGCCCTCGACCTTGAAGCGGACGGCCGCGTAACCCAGTGCGGCACCCAGCAGGATGGCGCCGATCGACATGACGACAATGGCGGCAATCATTTATATTTGTCGAGGCCGGCGAAGCCCATGAAGGCGAGACTCATCAGGCCCGCCGTGACCATGGCGATGGCGGTGCCGCGAAAATGGATGGGGATATCGGCGCCCTCAAGGCGCTCGCGAATGCCGGCGAACAACACCAGCGCCAGCGTAAAGCCGATGGCCGAACCCAGGCCGAACATCATCGATTCGACCAGGTTGTGGCGCATGCCGATGTTGAGTAGGGGAACGCCGAGTACGGCGCAGTTGGTGGTGATCAGCGGCAGATAGATGCCCAGCACCTGATGCAGCAAGGGGCTGGTCTTCTGGATGATCAGCTCGGTGAGCTGGACGATTGAGGCGATGGTGACAATGAAGGCCAGCGTGCGCAGGTAGAGCAGGTCGTTGGGGGCCAGCAGCCAGCTGTCGATGACATAGCTGGTGGCACTGGCCAGTGTCAGGACGAAGGTGGTGGCCGCGCCCATGCCGATGGCGGTCTCGAGTTTTTTCGAGACGCCCATGTAGGGACACAGGCCGAGCATGCGGACGAGGACGACGTTATTGACAAGAACGGCGCCGAGGATGATGAAAAGGTAGCTGGTCATGATCGCAAAAAGCCGGGCAGGCCCGGCAGACGTGCATTATCGCGCTTTCGCGGCGGCGCAACAACCATGTTGGCAGCACGGGTGCCGTCCTGCCAGAAATGTCAGAAGCGCAGTTGCACCCCGATACCGAGCGTCGAGTCCGCGGCGCGTTTGAGCAGGTTCGCCGCCCAGCCTTCGAACTGCCAGCGCTTGTCGGCAGATTCCCACTTCATGCGCAGCGTCAGATCCCAGGAGGCGGGCAGCGGATTGCCGTTTTCTTCAGCGAGGCGCTCCGAACGCCAGACCAGCCAGCCGCCAGCGGTGAGGTGCGCTTCGTTGCTCCAGTCGAGGCCGAGGCCGACGCGGTGGCGCGGCAGGTAGGGCAGGGGCATGTCGCGGAACCAGTCGCTGGTGTTGTGGCTGACCGTATGCACATAACTTGCGCTACCGGCGAAGCCGCCGCCGAGGATGGCGTTGCCGACGAGGCCGGCCTGGCGTGCGCGCCCTTCGGCGAAAACTGGCTGGGCTTCGAGCCGTTCGGGGTCGCCCCAGTTCTGGAACAGGCCGCGTTCGCGCATGCGGTTCGGGTCGGAGACCTCCTCGGCGGTGTTGAGCACGAAACCAGCTGTGCCGAGGTTGCGCACTTTCTTTTCATCGAGGAAGGCGGCAAGGAAAAGGGCGGGCGATGCCTCCCAGTCGGCCTGCAGCCGCAGCCGCTGCTGATGGCCGCCGGGGAGCGTCAGTTGGTCGTCGATGGCGATGCCGGTGAGCGCGGGCGGGCGCAGGCTGTGGGGTGCGGCGGAGCGCACCCAGTCCTGCCAGGCGCCGCGCAGGACGAGGTGTTCCGCCGGACGCCAAGCCAGGCCGAGGGCCGGGAGGGCGCGTGCGCGTTCATAGTGCGTCGTGCCCGTGGTTTCCATCACGCGCTTGCGATAGCTGGCGTACGCCACGCCGCCCTCGACGGTCCAGTCTGCGTTTGCAGCGTAGCGGCCCTGCAGGTAGGCGAGGCGGAAGTCGTCCTTTTCGTGCCTGGGAATGACGAGCACACGGCCGCGCGTCAGCGTTTCGGCGTCGGCGTCGGCGACCTCGATGCCTGCGTGCAGCGCGTGGCGGCCGTTGCGGCGCGCGAAGCGCAACTGAGCGTCGCTGGCATCCTTGTCCTGGTCCTGACGCGTGGTGCTGCCGAGGCTTTGCATGTGGGCCGCATAGCTGCCCGTGCCGGCCTTGAGCCAGATTTCCGTGTCGGCGTCGGGGCGCAGACTGCCGCCGACGTCGAGGCGCTGCGTCTCTCCCGTAATGCGTTCGCGATTGCGTGTGCTCATCCGTTCAATCTCTGGCGCATAGCGGTTGGCGAAGGCGAATAGCGAGATGTCGTGGCGCGGCTTCGTGCCCAGCGCCAAGGTCCAGGCGTTGCCGCTTGCATCGAAATCCAGGTCGCCGGGCCGCACATCGTTGCGCAGGCCCTCGACGAACCACGCGACGGGAAGCTCGCCGGGATGCGCCAGGCCGTTGGCGACAAAGGACGGCTCGCGGTAGCGGGTGTCGTTGTTGCGCGTCAGTCGCGCGCCAAGGGTCAAATAGGCGCCCGGCGTCGGCAGCAGGCTCTGGAAACGGTTGCCGGCGCCGAAGGAGAGCGGATCGGAAAGGAAACCCTGCATGAGTTCGGAACTCTTGTTGAAGCCGCCGGGATACTGATCGGCGAGAAAGAAGTGGCTGACGGCCCAGAGCGGATCGTAGGATTCATGGGCGTAATAACGCGCCCAGTCGGTCAGGCCGAGTTTGGCCAGCGCACTGCCTATGTTGGCACTGCCTTTCTGGTCTGCTGCGAGCGGGGTGAGGGACTTCAGGAAGGGGAGTTTCTTCTTGGCCCGGCGTGCCTCGGCGGCTGCGGCAAACAGTTCGCCGCGATCCTGATGAACGAGGCTCGAGATGAAGTGCGGCAACGGATCGCGAGCATCGCGTTCGCTTGCCTGGCGCAGGAATTCCAGTGCCGTTTCACTTTCGCCGCGCCGGTGATGAACGGTCGCCCGGTCGATATAAGCCCGCGCAAATCGCGGTTCGAGAAGATTGGCGCGCAATACTGAATCGAGCGCCGCGGCGTTCGCACCTTGCTGCAGTCTGAGTTGCGCCAGCCCCGACCAGGCAATGTAGTCCGCCGCATCGTCCGACAGTGCCTTGTCCAGCAAGCGGTTCGCCTCGGACCATCGGCCAGCGGAAGTTTCCAATGCCCCCAGTTCTGCCTTTGCGTCGGGCATGTCCACCTGAAGCGCACGAGCAAGAGAGTCTCGCGCAATGTCGATATCGCCGCGCGTCGCCATGATACGCCCCAGTCCAAGGCTGGCACGCCCGACGTCGCCCAACTGGAGCGCCTGCCGATAGGACTGGATCGACTCTTCGGCCAATCCTTCAAAACGTGCCGCTTCGCCGCGTGCAAGCCAGGCTTCGGCAGCCCCCGCATGGCGCACGCTTGCCTCGCGAGCATAGGCCAAAGCATTCGCCCCATCCCCTCGCAGCAGTGCTATCCGTACGCGACCTGCCGGAAAACGGGCATCGCCCTTCCAACGTACTGCTCCATCGGCTAGCACGCGGTCGGCATCCTGAAAATCTCCGCCAAGGGCAAGCAAATCGGCGCGCAACAGATCGTCGGCGGCGATTCTGTCGGGCAATCCGACCAAGGCCTCAAGCGCGGACTGCCATTCTTCGCGTGCTACAAGCTCAGCCAGCAAACGTCGATTTCCCGTTTGATATTCAGGATATTGTGCGGTGCCGACACGGAAACTGCCGACCCACTGTACCCGCTCGGCAGGATTGACAATCAGGCGCTTCGTCGGTGCTTTCCCGGGTTCGACCAGGGCCTGTTCGCCATTGCCTATCGTGACCGAACCATGCTCGTTGCCGATACTTACCGTGCCATGGAGAACCGTCAGGGTGGAGCGTCCATCCGCATCCACCACCATTTCCCAGTCCGTTCCGTGGATGGCGGCAATGGCAGAGGGTGTTTCCATCTTCACCGACGCTTGCTTGGATTGAGACCAGGCGCGCCCCTGCCGCAGATTCAGTGTGGTGCCGGCGGCTTTTTCTTCCTTCTTGAGCTGGAATACCGTGTTCGGCCCCAGTTTCATCTGCGTCTGCGGATCGACCAGCAAGGCGATGCTGCTTGCCGGTCCGGTCCGGATCCACCAGGCGGGCTCCAACTGCGTCTTGGGTTTTGCCGTTCGCCATACCGTTTCGCCATCCTGGCGGTACTCGCCATTACCCGAAACATCGATAATTTCCGCTATGCCGGCCGAGGCCACGGAAACCATCCATCCATACCCCACCAAAGCCACGATGGCCGCAAGAAATTGATTGTTCCTCAAGTCGCCTCTCCCGAATTACGTTACCCTAGCCGTATGGTATTCCGCTTTCCGTTCAAAGTCCGAGCATTGTTTTTATTGCCGCTGCTGGTTCTCATTGCCAGTATGGCATTGTTATGGGTTCCCGCATGGCAAAACCTAGAACGCCGCGGATTCGATGCGCTGACAGTTATTACTGCACCCGGTACTACCCCATTACCGATCATTCTCATCTCCATTGACGATACGTCGTTAGCTGAAGTACCGCACCCGTGGCCTTGGCCTCGGTCGCTGCACGCACATCTGATCGATAAGCTGAAAAATGCCGGTGCTGCCGTTATCGCCTTTGACATCCTGTTTTCAACTCCGGCTTTGGAGAAAGACCAAAAGGCGCTGGCTGGAGCCATCGCTCGTGCCGGCAACGTGGTGCTTGCCACCGGCATGGTCCGTCAGGAAACCCCGCTCGGTACTATGTGGGCACGTCAGGAACCTCTGCCAGACCTGCTTGAGGCTGGGGCTCAGACAGGGGTCGTCAATCTTGCCTTCGATTCGGATCTGGTGATGCGTACCATTCCGGCAGATTCCGAAGCATTCTGGCGCCGGATTCTGGTTCGCTTGCGCCAGGCCATGCCCGAGCAAGAGCTTCCGGGGATTGTTCCCGACGGAGGTCTGATTCGGTATGTCGGACCACCGGGTGCGTTTCCGTCCTTGCCCTACCACATGGCGCTCGACCTTGAAAAACATGTCAATCTGGACGATTTCCAGGGGGCAGTCGTCATTGTCGGACGTTCGACACGATCTGCCACCGATATTGGCATGGCGCAAGGCGACCTGTTTCCGACGCCGTTTACTTCCTTCAGCGGCGAACTGACGCCGGGCACCGAAATTCACGCCAATATTCTCGATAGCATCGTTCGTCAGCAATCGATCCGGCCAGTCGGGCCGCCCGCCCAAGTCGTCATCCTGGTTATTCTGACTGTCGCCGCCAGTGCAATCCTGGTCTATGGCCGGCGTCGGATAGCCTATGGCCTGCTGTTCCTGCTTGCCGGTGCAATACCTGCTAGCGCATGGGCATTGTTTCAATACGCGGCAATCTGGTTGCCGATCGGCGCGCCGCTGATGCTGTTGGTCATGCTGACTGCGGGTCATTTCATCCGTTCGGCGCTGGCGGCCCGACGAGAGCGCGATCGGGTGCAAAAGATGTTCGCTCTGTATGTTCCGCCGGATTTGGTCAAGAGCCTGGTCGCCCATCCCGAACTTGCCGGCATCGGTGGAGAAACCCGTCGCCTCACCGTCATGTTCTGCGACTTGCGCGGCTTTACCACGCTGTCTTCGCAACTTACCCCGGCCGAAATCACGGCCGTCCTTAACCGTTATTTCACGCGCATGACTGATGCCATTTTTGCGCACGGCGGAACGGTGGATAAATTCATCGGCGATGCCGTCATGGCATTTTGGGGAGCCCCGCTTCCCGACGAACAACAAGAACGCCATGCTTTGCTGGCGAGTCAGGCGATGCGTACCGCGTTGGCCGAGCTCAATACCGAGCTTTCTGGCGAAGGTCATCCGCCGCTGCGACTCGGAATTGGCCTGCACACGGGGGAGGCCCTGGTCGGCAACATGGGGTCGGCAAGCCGCTTGAGCTATACCGCTATCGGCGACACTGTCAACGTCGCATCGCGCTTAGAGGGAGCCAACAAGGCCTTTGGTACAGATATCATGTTGTCTGCCGAAACGGCCAAGGCTGTCGGCGAGGAAAAACTTCGACCGCTTGGCGCAATTCGGGTCAAAGGCAGACCGGAACCGCTGGAAGTTTTTTCCCCATCGGACGATCCCCAACTGATCGCGGCTACTCAAGCGGCATTATCGGCACAGCGCATGGGAGAAAAGGATATGGCCAATCAGTTGTGGCACAAAGTACTGACGATCTGTCCAGACGACGCGTTGGCTGGCAGGGCTATCCAGCAAAACGAAGCGGGTCCTTGGGACGGCGTGCTCGACACCGACAAATAAATGCCGAACGTCTCTATGCCACTCATTCATCACATAAAACCTACCCATTTATGAAACTCGCCCGCAATATTTTCTGGTGGTTCTTGCTGTTCTTTCTGCTGGCAGGTGGTGCCCGTGCAGAAACCCGCGAGGGCTGGGTGCTCAATCAGGATCAGACCATCGTCGGCGATCTGGAACTTGCTACGGGAGTCCTCGATCTGAATGGATTTAAATTGAGTATCGAGGGACGCCTAATTCAATCGGGTGGTCAGGTCCGAGCGAACAAGGGACTGTTGCAAGTCGGTCGCGATTATCGAATAGAGGCGCCCTGCACCACGACGCCAGCAGGTTTTTGTGCTTCGAATGGCATACTGGAAATGAATGGTGCAGGCAAAGTGCTCGTCAATGGCAACTTCATCGTCAATAGTCGGGAAATATCCAAATTGACGGCCGGGGTCCTGGAGATCAAAGGGAACTTTGTCCAACTGATTAACGACGCCGAAAACAGTCGATACAGCTTTGCCGCCACAGGTATGCACCTGACTCTACTTTCGGGAAGCCAGCCGCAAACCGTTTTTATGGCAAGCCCAGGTCAAGACACCAGTCATTTCGCGCACCTGAGCCTGAAAAATAATTCTGTTGCCGGGGTCGGTTTTCTCAGCCCCGTTGTTGCAACCCAAGCCTTCATGGCGAATAGTGTACCCTTTACGCTGAGTAACCCGGCACAATCATCATTGCCTGGCCTGATCGCCAATACAGGCCCTCAACTCACCCTGTCAGGCCCGATCTTCGTCGGCAGTGGACAAAAAGTCCAACTTGCCGCCGCCGTGATCTCGGCAGGAGGGACGCCGCTCCAAGTGCAACCGAATTGGAGCGTTGAGCCTGCCAATGTGGTAAGCATAGACAGTAGCGGCATAATGACCGTGGGGACGGTCAGCGCCGAAACGCGCATTCTTGTCACCGCCCGCATTGACTATAAGGGTAGCGTGCTGACCGTCACGCGACAAATGACCATTCAAAGCAGTCAACCCTCAAGTGCCACACTGACATCCCTGACCATCACTGGCCCAACAAGAATTCAAACAGGTGGCCGCTTGAACTTGATGGCGCAGGCGCTTTATTCGGATGGTGCCACGCGCACGATTGCCCCCGTCTGGAAGAGTGCCAATCCATCTGCTGCCGCTATTGGCAGCCAAGGCGTCATCTATGCTGGCCCGGTGACAGCAGAGACCCCCGTTATGGTTACTGCAACCTATAGCGAGAACGGGGTAACCGCTACCGCACAACTGGAAATTACGGTTCTCCCAAGTCGCGCATCGCTCTCCGAGTTGTCCATTACCGGACCGGAAAAAATTCAATCCGGAGGCCGGGCACAACTTTTTGCTCATGCCACCTATTCGGATGACTCGCGGCGCCCTCTCATCCCGAGACAATGGAGCATATCCAATCCCGCTTTGGCCAGCATCGACGAGCGGGGTTTCCTCAAAGTGAGCAATGTTCAGGTCGATACGCCACTCGCCATAACGGCTACCGCCACCGAGGGCGGTACGACGGTCAGCGCAACCTATACCATTACCATTACCCAATTGCGGGCCGATCTGGGTAAATTGACCATCGTCGGTGCGCGAGGCAGTCTGGTTGCGGGAGAAAAGCTTCAACTCATCGCCGAAGGGCGTTATGCCGACGGATCAAGGCGCACGGTTAAGCCCACATGGCAAGTGTCCGATTCGAGCGTTGCCAGCATAGATGCCGATGGTTTGCTGACCACGCTGGCTGTCGCGCGCGACACTCCTTTGCGCATCACGGCACTTCTCCAAGACGGAGCCCTCAGCGCGCGCGGTGAGTTCCATACCCTGCTTCGGCCATCCTCGACAGCGCCGCAACCCCAAAAATTGCGAGCCGAAGTCGAAGCCACCGGCGAAGTTGGAAGCTACAGCCTCTCGCTCTGGATCAACACCAATCCGGAAGTGGTAACTACGCGCTCCCCCCGTTCCACAACCTATAACCTCTATGTTGTCGCGCTCCTGCCCGCTGGGCAACTGGCTACTGTAGCCACCTACTATATGCTTGATCGCAGTAGCAACTGGCAGACCCTGTCCTGGCCTCTCGCCGAATACCTTTCAGGCATCGAGGAAAACAGTTGGGAGTTGATAGAGCTCATCGAGAGTTTCGATGCCAGCCTCATCTCGGGTACGCAGATATTCGTAGGATACGGTACCAGTAGCGAAGAAATGCTGCAAACCGCTCGCTATCAACTGGCCTACCAGATCCCCTAACGACCTTCGTGGGGAAGCCCTTGTAGCTTAGTTGCGCTCGTCCGGCAGACTATTCGCCAGACGGAATCGAAATGTCTGGCAATCCATACCGCTGGCGGCTCGGACTTCGAGGTACGGTAGCGTTCGGCTCTTGAAGTTCATGGCGCGGCAGCCGTAGGGGAAACTGGGGTCATACGTGATGAAGTGGTGCGCACACTTCATGCATTGCGGCTTTTGGGACTGCATCGTATGTCAGTTATTCTCGCGCCCGATGTTACTGGCCCAGGACAGGGCTTGCGTCAGGCAGGCATTGACCATCAGATGGTCGGCACCGGGGAGTGCCTCGACCAGGTCGTGGCAGAGCGCGCCGTTGCCGTTCTCTAGCGCCTCGCACAGTGCAAGCATGTTGCCCATCTGTCCCGTGCTGTGCTCCAGGGCTTCTTGTACCTCGCTGGCGATCTGGATGCCTTTGAGGATTTCCTCTAGGGGGGCGCCCATGAGCGTGGGCATCAGCGACATGATGCCGGTCATGAAGGCATGGTCCTCGAATTCGCGAGCGCCAGGCTTGAGTTTGCCCGCCAATAATTCGAGGAAGCGGCCGCGCGTCGCGGCCAACTGCAACAGCGGACTGGCAATGTTGTCGTTGCTGGCAGGATTGGTATAAAGCAACAGTTGCAGCCAGCGTTGCAACTGGCGGCGTCCGAGTACGGTGATGGCATGTCTCAGACTGGTGACCTTGGTTCTGACCCCGGTGGAGACGGAATTGGTCAGCCGCATCAGATTCATGGCCAGGCCGGGTTCGTGCTTGAAGACGCCTTCGAGCTGGCTAGACTCTGCATCCTCCATGACCATACCGAGCAGACGAACGAGGGCGAGTTGCGATTGGCCGAGTTTCTTGCCGGCGATGATCACCGGCTTGGCGAAGTAGTAGCCCTGGAACAGCCCGTAGCCGAGCATGTGGCAGTGGTCGGCCTGCTCGCGCCGATCGACTTTCTCTGCCAGCAAGGTGAGCGTCGGCCAGCGCTGCAGGGTGCTGGTGACCGTCCCGAGTTGTTCCTTGCCCAAGGGCATCAGGTCGACCTTGACGATCTCGATCAGATCGAGCAGTGGCTTGAACTTGTCTTCGTAGTTGATGAAGTCATCGAGCGCGATGGTAAAGCCGCGTGCCTTGAGTTCGGCGCAACGTTCGACAATCTCGGGGGTGACCTCGACGGTTTCGAGAATCTCCAGCACGATTTTGTCGGTCGGCAGGATCTCGATGATGTCGGAAAGCAGCAGGCTGGCATCGCAGTTGATAAAGCCCTTGTAAGGGCCGAGTGCCTGCTCGACGCCCAGTTCGGCGAAGGCGTGATTGATGACGCTGGCCGTCGCGCCGAGATCGTCCTGCACATTGGCTTCGTTTTTCTGCCCACCGCTGCGGAACAGCAGTTCATAGGCAACCAGCTGGTGCTTGCGGTCGAGAATCGGCTGGCGGCCGATGAAGATTTCCTCAGTGGCCATGAGCAAATTCCATCTTCAGTCCGGGCCAGACGCTCTGCATGGCGGCAGAAAAGTCCGCCTGGATGCGCGCCAGGGCCTTGGCGTTATCGGCCTCGAAACGCAGCACGATCACCGGGGTGGTGTTGGAGGCTCGGGCAAGGCCGAAGCCATCGGCATATTCGGCGCGCACGCCATCGAGGGTGATGAGCCGCTTCGCCTTGGGAAACTTGCCATGCTGTTTCAGTTTGGCGATCAGCGCATGCGGCTCGCCTTCCTGCATCTTGATGTTCAGTTCGGGCGTCGACAGGGCGTTGGGCAGATGCTTGAGCGGCCAGTTGCTGTCGGCCCAGCGCGAGATGATTTCGAGCAGGCGGGCACCGGCATAGAGACCATCGTCGAAGCCGTACCAGCGCTCCTTGAAGAACATGTGGCCGCTCATCTCGCCGGCCAGCGGGGCCCCGGTTTCCTTGAGTTTGGCCTTGATCAGGGCATGACCGGTATTCCACATCAGCGGTTGACCACCCTGATAGCGGATCGACTCGTCCAGCCAGCGCGAGCACTTCACGTCGTAGATGATCTGCGCACCGGGGTTGCGCGTCAGCACATCGGCAGCGAACAACATCAATTGGCGATCGGGGTAGATGATCTCGCCATCCTTGGTGACGACGCCGAGACGGTCGCCATCGCCATCGAACGCCAGGCCGATTTCCGCACCTGTCTCGCGCAGGGTGCGAATGACGTCGGCGAGGTTCTCGGGTTTCGAGGGGTCGGGGTGATGATTGGGGAAGTGGCCGTCGATGTCGCAGAACAGCGGGATGACCTCACAGCCCATGCGGCGGAACAGTTCGGGGGCGAGTTCGCCGGCCACGCCGTTGCCGCAGTCGACGACGATCTTCAGCGGCCGCGACAATTTCACATCGCTGACAATGCGGTCGAGATAGGCGTTACGCACATCGGTGCGACACAATACCCCCTTACCATTTGAAAAGTCGGCGCTGACCTCATTTTCCACGATGCGGCGATAGAGCGACTGGATCTGTTCGCCGTGCAGGGTCTCACCGGCCAGCACCATCTTGAAACCGTTGTAGTCGGGCGGATTGTGGCTGCCGGTGACCGAAACGCAGGAATCGATCTGTAAATGGTGCGCGGCGAAATAGGTGACGGGGGTGGGGACACAACCGATATCGACGGCATCCACGCCGGTGCTGATGATGCCCTGAGCCAGTGCCGAGGCGAGGACGGGTCCCGAGAGACGACCGTCGCGACCGATGGCGATGGCGCGTACCTGACGCATACGGGCTTCGCTGCCGAGTGCCTGACCGATAGCCATTGCCAACTCGGGCGTCAGCGTCTTGCCGACAATGCCGCGGATGTCGTAGGCCTTGAAGATTTCTCTGGCGATCATTTTGTGATGGGCTTCCTGATGTGCGCGATTATGGCACTGTCAGTGCAAGACATGCGGCGC
Source organism: uncultured Methyloversatilis sp. (assembly GCA_964477575.1). Classification (GTDB taxonomy): domain Bacteria; phylum Pseudomonadota; class Gammaproteobacteria; order Burkholderiales; family Rhodocyclaceae; genus Sulfuricystis. The sequence continues at coordinate 51,568 of CAYZEA010000013.1, read as the reverse complement.
GTCGCCGATGCTGTTGGGCGGCACGGGCGAGGCGTGGTGCATGATCATGCGCCAGCCCTGAGCGCCGCGCACATAGACGTTGGTGGCCGCCACCGGTGCCACGAGATGCTTTTCGCCCACCACCGAGATTTGCTCGACGAGGCTATGCACGGCAAAGAAGGGGGCGTGCACGGTGGAGAGCGCCAGCAGTTGCACCTTGAGGCGGTTGCTGCCCTGGAATATCTGGCGCCAGCCTTCGCGCACCATGGCGTAGCCGGCCAGACGGGCGCTGCCGGGATGGATGCAGACGATCTCCTCGTCTTCCGACCAGACGGTCATCATCGCGTCCAGATCGCCGCGTTCCAGCGCTTCGTAAAAAGCGCTTTCGACTTCCTGGGGCGAGGTGTAGATCGGTTTCTTGGGCATCTCAGTTGGGCAACGCAGCAAACACATGCTCGGGCGAAATGTCCTCAAGGCAGTGCAGATGCCCCAAGGGACATTCGCGCTTGAAGCAGGGGCTACACTCGAGGCCGAGCGAGAGGATTGTCGCATGCGCAGACAGCGGTGGGGTATAGCCGGGGCAGGAGGAGCCGTAGAGGGCGACCAGCGGCCGGTCGAGCGCCGCGGCGACGTGCATCAGCCCGGAGTCGTTGGTGACCACGGCACGCGCGCTGGCGATCAGGTCGATGGCCTGTGCGAGATTGGTCTTGCCGCAGAGATTGAGGGCCGCGCCGTCGGACTGCTGCGCGATGGCCTCACCGACCAGAGCATCCTTGGCCGAGCCGACAATCCAGACCGGGGCTGTGAGCTTCTTTGCCAGTGCCGAAAAGTGGTGAATCGGCCAGCGTTTGGCCGGGCCGTATTCCGCGCCCGGACAGAAGATGATGGGCGTGCTATCGGCTGACAGACCAAGCACGGCATGGGCGGCCTGTTGCTGTGCCGGCGTGGAGGTCAGGCGGGGATTGGGCGTGGGATCGTCAAAGTGTCCGGCCAGCGCGGCATAGCGATCAACCAGGCGCGGCAGGGTGCTCTTGGGGTGTCGCTGGTTAAGCAGGATGAAGCGTGCTTCGCCCGTGTAGCCGATGCGCTCGGGGATGTTTGCAAAAAACGGGACGAGTGCCGATTTCCACGAGTTGGGTAACACATAGGCGGCTAAAAAGTCGGTGCTGGTCAGACGGCATCCCAATGCCTTGCGGCCAGCCCAGTCGAAGGCGCCGTGGGCAAAGGGGTTCTCAAGGGTGGTCGTGACTTCCGGCATGCGTGCCAGCAGGGGTGCGCTCCATGCTGGGGCCAGGACGTGGATTTCAGCGTCGGGATGCTGCCGATGCAGCCGCATCAACAGCGGCTGCATCATGATCGTGTCGCCGATCCAGGACGGTGCAACGACAAGGAGCTTAATGATGGCCTTTGGGCTTTTCGCCACTGAAGCGGTACTTGGTGCCGCAATAGGGGCAAATGGCTTCATCGTGTTTCAGCACGTCGAGATAAACGCGCGGATGGCGCGCCCACAGCGGTGCGCCCGGCTGCGGGCAGGCGAGCGGCAGGTCGTGGGCGGTGATATCGACTTCGCGAGCAGTATCGTGGGCCATGTCGTTTCCTTAAACGAGAGAAAGCCAGTCGGCGTGGGCCGGCACCTTGCCGTTCACCACGTCGAAGAACAGGCTCTGGATTTTTGTCGTGATCGGACCGCGATGGCCGGCGCCGATCTGGCGGCTGTCGAGTTCGCGGATCGGCGTGACTTCGGCGGCCGTGCCGGTGAAGAAAGCTTCGTCGGCGATGTACACGTCATCACGCGTCAGGCGCTTGGAGACGACCTTGTAACCCAGTTCGGCGGCCAGCGTGTGGATGGTGGCGCGGGTGATGCCGATCAGGGCCGAAGCGATCTCGGGTTCGTAGATCACGCCGTCCTTGATGACGAACAGGTTTTCACCGGCGCCTTCGGCCACGAAGCCATCGGTATCGAGCAGCAATGCCTCGTCATAGCCGTGCTCGGTGGCTTCCATGTTGGCGAGGATCGAGTTGGCGTAGGTGGCCGCCACCTTGGCGCGTGGCATGATGGAATTGACATGACCGCGGGCGTAGCTGGAGGTTTTGACGCGAATGCCCTTCTCCATGCCTTCTTCGCCAAGATAAGCGCCCCAGGGCCAGGCGGCGATGGCGATGTGGGTCTTGGCGCCTTTGGGCGAGACGCCCATCTTTTCGGAGCCGTAGAAGGCGATCGGGCGCAGGTAGGCCGATTCGAGCTTGTTGGCGCGCACGACTTCCTTTTGCGCTGCCATGATCGTCTCGCGATCCCACGGCATTGGCATGCGGTAGATGTGCGCCGAGTTGAACAGGCGGTCGGTGTGTTCCTTGAGCTTGAAGATGGCCGTGCCATTGACGGTCTTGTAGGCGCGTACGCCCTCGAAAACGGCGAGGCCATAATGCAACGAGTGGGTCAGCACGTGGGTAGTAGCTTCGCGCCAGGGTACGAGCTTGCCATCTTGCCAGATGAAGCCGTCGCGGTCGGACATGGACATCTTGTTTTCTCCAGCCTTTATTGGGTGTGAGCGGCGATTTTATCTAAAATCGGCGCATGGATATCTGGAAACCCCATGTCACTGTGGCGGCCCTCATGGAGCGCGACGGCCAATTTCTCCTCGTTGAGGAGGAAACCGCCGAAGGCATTCGCTTCAATCAGCCGGCTGGCCATCTCGACGCGGGCGAGTCGCTTGTTGCCGCCTGCACGCGCGAAGCGCTGGAGGAGACGGCACACGAGTTCGTGCCGACCGAACTGGTCGGCATCTACCAGTGGCCCCGTCCGCAGGGCGATATCACCTATCTGCGCTTTGCCTTCGCCGGAAAAGTCGGCGCTCGCGAGACGGCACGCCAACTGGATACCGGCATTTTGCGGGCCGTGTGGATGACGCCGGCCGAAATCGCGGCGTGTGCCGAGCGGCACCGCAGCCCGTTGGTCTTGCAATGCGTGCAGGACTATCTTGCCGGACGGCGTTTTCCTTTGGACCTGATTCGACACTATGGCTAAGATCATTATTGGCATGTCCGGCGGCGTGGATTCTTCCGTCGCTGCGCTGTTGCTGAAGCGTCAGGGCCATGAGGTCATCGGCCTGTTCATGAAGAACTGGGAAGATGACGACACCGACGACTATTGTTCGGCGCGTCAGGATCTGGAGGATGCGCAGGCGGCGGCCAAAGTCATTGGCATCGAGCTTCAGGCCGCCAATTTTGCTGACCAGTATCGCGAGCGGGTGTTTGCCAACTTCCTCGCCGAATATCAGGCCGGACGGACGCCGAACCCCGACATCCTGTGCAATTCGGAAATCAAGTTCAAGGCTTTTCTCGATCATGCGATGCGCCTCGGGGCTGACAAAATTGCCACGGGACACTATGCGCAAGTGCGCGAATTCCTCGGCGAGCACCAGTTGCTCAAGGCCGAGGATGGCACCAAGGATCAGAGCTATTTCCTCTATCGGCTGAATCAGGCACAACTGGCCAAAACGGTCTTTCCGCTGGGTGCGCTTTACAAGCGCGATGTGCGCAAGCTGGCGGCTGAAGCGGGTTTGCCGAACCATGCCAAAAAGGATTCGACCGGCATCTGCTTCATTGGCGAACGGCGCTTCCGCGAATTCCTGTCGCGTTATTTGCCCAAGCAGCCGGGCGAGATTCGCCGTCTCGACGACGAACGCGTGATCGGCCAGCACGAGGGCCTGGCCTACTACACGCTGGGGCAGCGCGAGGGGCTGGGCATCGGGGGTGTCCAGGGAGCGCCGGAAGAACCCTGGTTCGTCGCGGCCAAGGACATGACGAAGAACGTGCTTTATGTCGTGCAGGGACACGACCATCCCGCGCTATTGCGTGATCGGCTGATGGCGGGGCAGTTGTCGTGGATATCGCCCAATCCGCCGCGCACGCACTGGGTCTATGCGGCCAAAACACGCTACCGCATGCCGGATGCGGCTTGCGATCTTGAAGCCTTGTCGGCGAGCGAATGCGAAGTGGCTTTCGCTGCACCACAATGGGCGGTGACGCCGGGACAGTCGGTGGTGCTCTATGAAAGCCGCGTGTGCTTGGGCGGCGGGGTGATTCTCTAACGGCTAGCCTTGCGGCACGGTGTCGATAAACGACTGGCGTTGCATCAGCTTGTCGAAATGCTGGGCCAGATTGGCGTGTTGGGCGCGCCAGTCGAGATCCGGGAAGCGGAAGTCGAGATAGCCCAGCACGCTGCCGAGGGCAATGTCGGCCAGCGTAATGGCCGTGCCATAGCACCATGTCTGCTGCCCCAACTCATTGGCGAAGGCGGCAAGACCGAAATCGATGACCTTGTGGTTGCGCTCGATCAAATCCTTGCTCTGTTGCTTGGCCGGGCGGCGACTTTCCATGATCGCAGCAACGGCCGCATCGAGGATGCCATCGGCCAGGGCTTCCCAGCGCTTGATGAGGATGCGCTCGCGGCCGGGCGGCGGAATCAGCCGGTTGTTGGGGGCGAGGTTGTCGAGGTATTCGACGATGACGCGCGAATCGAACAGGCTGGTGCCATCGTCGAGCAGCAGGACCGGAATGCGGCACAGGGGATTGCGATCTGCCAAACCATAACCATCCTGACCGCCATTGTCGACCACGAACTCATAGTCGATCTTTTTTTCTGCCAGCACGATGCGGGCTTTGCGCACGTAGGGGCTGGTGAGTGAGCCAAGCAGTTTCATAGCGCGGATTCTAACATCGCGGTCTATGGCGAACCTGACAGAAGCATGACAAATCGCCCTGATAAAATTACGCTTTTGCCCATTTATCAGGCGCTTATTTATCAGGCGATACCGCTCATGACAACAACCTCCAATCTTGGTGCCCTGACGGCACTCTCTCCGCTCGATGGCCGTTACGCTGCAAAAGTCGAGCCCTTGCGGGCCTATTTTTCCGAATTCGGGCTGATCAAGAACCGCATCCGCGTTGAGATCGAGTGGCTCAAAGCCCTCGCTGCTCATCCTGCCATTGCAGAAGTGCCGGTTTTCTCCGTAGCGACGGTTGCCGAGCTGGATGCGACGATTGCAAATTTCTCGGTGGCGGATGCCGATGCGGTCAAAAAAATCGAGGCTGTCACCAATCACGACGTCAAGGCAGTCGAATACTGGCTCAAGGAGCGTTTCAAGGCGAATGCCGAGGTGATGAAGGTGTCCGAGTTCATCCATTTCGGCTGTACCTCGGAGGACATCAACAACACTGCGCATGCGCTGATGCTCAAGGAAGCGCGCGATGCCATTCTGTTGCCGGGCCTCGACAAGGTGATCGGGCGCTTCCGTACGCTGGCCCACGATCTGGCCGAACTGCCGATCCTCTCGCGCACTCACGGCCAGCCCGCTACGCCAAGCACGCTGGGCAAGGAAATGGCCAACATCGCCGCGCGGCTGATCCGCGCGCGTGCTCGTATCGCCAACGTGAATATGCTGGCCAAGTTCAACGGTGCGGTGGGTAACTACAACGCCCACCTCTCGGCCTATCCCGATCTGGACTGGGAGAGCATCGCCAAGTCTTTCATCGAGTCGCTGGGCCTCGAATTCAATCCCTACACCATCCAGATCGAGCCGCATGACGCGATGGCCGAGCTTTACGATGCGATGGCGCGTTGCAACACCATCCTCATCGATGCCGACCGCGACATCTGGCAATACATCTCGATGGGCTACTTCAAGCAGAAGACCAAGGCGGGCGAAATCGGTTCTTCCACCATGCCGCACAAGGTCAATCCGATCGACTTCGAGAACTCGGAAGGCAACCTCGGCATCGCCAATGCCATCCTGCGTCACCTCTCGGAAAAGCTGCCAATTTCGCGCCTGCAGCGCGACCTGACCGATTCGACGGTGTTGCGCAACATGGGTGTGGCTTTCGGTTATGTCGTGCTGGCGCACGACTCGACCATGCGCGGTCTCAACAAGCTTGAAGCCAACCCGCAACGTCTGGCCGAAGACCTCGATGCCTGCTGGGAAGTGCTGGCCGAGCCGATCCAGACCGTAATGCGGCGCTATGGCGTGCCGAATCCCTACGAACAACTCAAGGAACTGACGCGTGGCAAGGGCATCGAGCCGGCGGCCTTGCGTACCTTTATTGATGGCCTTGCCATTCCGGCGGAAGAAAAAACCCGCCTCAAGGAAATGACGCCGGGCAATTACATCGGCAAGGCCATCGCGCTGGCCAAGGGGATTTGAGATGGCGTTTGCAGAGAATCTCAAACAACTCCCCAAGGTGTCGCACCTTGCCGCCTTGCAACTTGTCGATGGTGCAGGAAATGTCGTCGCCAGCATCGAGAACAAGCCCGGCCAGACCGGTTCGCTGGCGGTCTATAACCACCTCGGTCAGTTGTACGGGGCGATTACGGTGGATGCGGCGAAGAAGGGACTGGAACTTTATGCGGAACATACGGTCGATGCCCAGGCGCATCCGGGCAAGCACCCCAACATCGACCGCTTGGTGACCTTGGTTACAGAGGGCGGTCTGTTGCGCGTCAAGCATGTTTTTGCCGCCAGCGATCCGGCATAGAATCGCGCTTGCTGTAACCCAACCCAAAGGAGAAACCATGAAGACAATTTATAAATCGCTTGTTGCCGGCGTTACGCTGGCTGCCATCGTTGGTTCCGCCGCTGCACAAGTCGTCGGCAAGATGGAAGACCAGATTCGCTGGCGCCAGTCGGTTTACCATACTATGGCCTGGAGCATGGCGCGCATCAAGACCAATGTCGAAGGCCAGTACAACAAGGATCAGGTCGTCGAGGCCGCCAATGTAATTCAGGCGATCGCCAATTCGAAGATGGGTGCGCTTTACCAGCCGGGTTCCGACAAGGGCAAGGGCTGGAAAGAAACCCGCCTGAAGTCGGAGTTCTTCGGCAGCCCGGATATCGGTCAGATTGCCCAAGGTTTTGGTGCGGCGGCCAATGAAATGGCGAAGGTGGCTGCGGGCGGCGATGCGGCAGCGGTCAAGGCACAGTTTGGCAAGCTCGGCGAAGCCTGCAAGGCCTGTCACGAGAAGTTCAGAAAAGAAGACTAAGCCGGCCTGCTTCAAGCAAACGGCCACCCGCAGGTGGCCGTTTGCTTTGGTGGTGCCGTCCTGCCAGCGTCGACTTTTACCAGGCAGGCGCGGCGGCGGGCGGTGGAGGTGGCGGGGGTGCTGGAAGCAACGCCCCCGAGGCTGCCAAGACGACCATGGCCGCGATGGCGACTGCGGCGATGAAGGCGAGTGTGCTTCCTCCCTTGGCCGACTCGTACGGCTTGCCGACGGCCCAGCCAGTGATCATCGGTTTGACGAGGTTGTGCTTTTTGACGCGCGCGTAGAAGGCAATGGCACCGAGGTGGGCCACGACGAGCAGCATCAGCAGCTTTTCAAGCAGAAGGTGAATTCCGGTAAGGTCGTTGCTGCAATCCGTCTCGATCAGTCTGGCAAGATAGCCTGAGTAGGCAATATCGTCGTTGGCGAACAGACCGGTCGTTGCCTGGGCGAGCAGGACACCCAGCAGACCCAGCACCGACAGGGCGCCGAGCGGATTATGCCCTTGGCCCTGCCATTGGCCGCGCAGGTAGGCCAGGATGGTTTGCGGGCCACGCACGAATTGGGGGAAGCGGGCATAGGTCGTGCCGACAAAACCCCAGAAAATCCGAAAGGCCAGCAAGCCCAAGATGATCAGCCCAAGTCGACCATGCCAGACCATCAGGTTGCCGCCGATTTTCGCGGTGACGAAAGCACCGACAACGCAGCCGGTCAGCAACCAGTGGAACAGCCGAATTGGGAGATCCCAAACATAAACTTTCATGTTTGGTTAGACGCAGGCACCATCCTCGGTAACGCCCTCGGCCTTTTCCTTCTTGGGCTTGACGAACTGCTCGCGCGAGACGCCCAGCCACATCACCAGCGGGCTGGCGACGAGCACCGAGGAGTAGATGCCGAACAGGATGCCGATGGTCAGCGCCAGCGCGAAGTAGTGCAGCGCCGCGCCGCCGAAGATCAGCATTGAGGTGACCATCATCTGCGTCGATCCGTGGGTGATGATGGTGCGCGAGATGGTGCTGGTAATCGCATGGTCGATCACCTCGGGGGTGGTCAGGCCGCGCTGCTTCTTGAAGGTCTCGCGGACGCGGTCAAAAACGACGACGGATTCGTTGACCGAGTAGCCGAGCACGGCGAGCACGGCGGCCAGCACCGGCAGCGAGAATTCCCACTGGAAGAAGGCGAAGAAGCCAAGGATGATGATGACGTCGTGCAGGTTGGCGATGATGGCCGAAACCGCAAAACGCCATTCGAAACGGAAGGCCAGATAAACGACAATGCCGATGATCACCAGCAAAAGGGCCAAGGCACCATCTTCGGCCAGTTCCTTGCCAACCTGCGGGCCGACGAATTCGACGCGTTTGATTTCGGGGTTATCCCCGAGTGCAGCGAGACTTGTCTTGACGTTTTCGCTGACCTTGGCTGTTTCACCCGCCTTGATCGGCACACGGATCAGCACGTCGCGCGAGGAACCAAAGTTGATCACCTGCGTGTCAGTGAAGCCATCGGTCTCGAGTTTCTGGCGAATTCTGTCGAGATCGGCGGCCTGTTGGTAGCCGACCTCGATCAGCGTGCCGCCGGTGAACTCGATTGACAGGTGCAGACCCTTGGTGGCGAGGAAAAAGACGGCCAGCAAAAAGGTGATCAGCGAAATGATGTTGAACACCAGCGCATGGCGCATGAAGGGGATGTCTTTTTTGATGCGGAAAAATTCCATTGCTTAGACTCCCGGTTTCCAAACTTGACCGATACTGACGGACTCCAGCTTGCGACGGCCACCGTAGATCACATTGACCAGCGCACGCGAGACCACGACCGAACTGAAAATTGAGGTGAGAATGCCAAGGCAATGCACGACCGCGAAACCGCGCACCGGGCCAGAGCCAAAGATCAGCAGGGCGACGCCGGCAATCAGCGTGGTGATGTTGGAGTCGAGAATGGTGCCCCAAGCGCGCTCGTAGCCGGCCGTGATGGCAGCGTGTGGTGTGGCGCCGTTGCGCAGTTCCTCTCGTACCCGCTCGTTAATTAGCACGTTGGCGTCGATGGCCATGCCGAGCGTGAGCGCGACGGCGGCAATGCCGGGCAGTGTCAGCGTCGCCTGCAGCAGCGACAGCAGACCGCCGAGAAACAACAGGTTGGCCGACAGCGCCATGACCGACACAAAACCGAACAGCAGGTAGTAGGCGGTCATGAAGATGGCAATGGCGGTGAAGCCCCACAGCGTCGAGTTGAAGCCCTTCTGGATATTGTCGGCGCCGAGCGATGGGCCGATGGTGCGTTCCTCGATGATGTCCATCGGTGCGGCCAGCGAGCCGGCGCGCAGCAGCAGGGCCACGTCGTTGGCTTCCACCGTGGTCATGCGGCCGGAAATCTGCACGCGGCCGCCGCCGATCTCGGCGCGGATGACCGGGGCGGTGACGACTTCGCCCTTGCCTTTCTCGATCAGCAGGATGGCCATGCGCTTGCCGACGTTTTCGCGCGTCACGTCCTTGAAGATGCGCGCGCCCGCAGAATCGAGCGTCAGATGGACGGCCGGTTCTTGCGTCTGGTTGTCGAAGCCGGCCTGGGCATCGGTGAGGCGTTCGCCGGTCAATACAACCTGTTTCTTGACCAGCAGGCCGCGACCGCCGCGTTCGACGTAGTACTCGGTGCCGGCAGGCGGCTGGCCCTGTTCGGCGGCGGCCAGCACGGTAGCGTTGGCGCTGTTTTCGTCATCGACCATGCGCACTTCGAGGGTCGCGGTGCGGCCGAGGATATCTTTAGCCTTGGCGGTGTCCTGCACGCCGGGCAGTTGCACGACGATGCGATCGGCCCCCTGCTGTTGGATCACCGGCTCGGCCACGCCGAGTTCGTTAATCCGGTTGTGCAGCGTGGTCATATTCTGCTTGATGGCGAATTCCTGAATGCGCTTCTGGGCCGTCGGCTTGAGCGTCGCGGTGAGCTTGAAATCGCTGCCCGCTTGGCCTTCGACGAGGTCGAGATCGGGCTGGTTGTCCATCAGCACGGCACGGGCCTTGTCGCGAATCTCGACTTCGCGGAAGCGGATGACGAGCGTATTGCCTTCGCGCTGGATGCCGCCATGGCGGATGTTCTTGTCGCGCATCAGGGTTCGCAGGTCGGCGCCGACCGAGTCGAGGCGCTTGGTCAGGGCGCCCTTCATATCTACTTGCAGCAGGAAGTGCACGCCGCCGCGCAGGTCGAGCCCGAGGTACATCGGCAGTGCGTGCATACCGGTCAGCCAGTCCGGCGAGGCCGACAGCAGGTTCAACGCCACGCTGTAGGAGGCTTCGGCAGGATCGGGGTTCAGTGATTTCTCGATAACGTCCTTGGCTTTCAACTGCGTATCAGTGTCGGCGAGGCGAACGCGGATGCTGTTTTGGTCGAAAAACAGGCCAGTCGGCTGGATGCCGGCAGCGGCAAGCGCTTCTTCGACGCGCGTTTGCAGACGTTGGTCAAGCTTGATGGTGGCCTTGACACTGCTGACCTGCACGGCCGGTACCTCGCCGAAGAGGTTCGGCAAGGTATAGAGCAGGCCGAGCAACACGGCGATGACGACCGTGGCGTTCTTCCAGAGCGGATATTTGTTCATTACGTGATTTTCAGAGAGTCTTCAGCGTGCCTTTGGGCAGCAAGGCACCAATCGCCTGCTTCTGGATCAGGACTTCAACGGGGCTGTCCTTGAATACGGCTACTTCGAGGGTGACGTAACTCTCGCCAACCTTGACGATACGGCCAGCCATGCCGCCTTGTGTCACTATCTCGTCGCCCTTTTGCAGTTCGCCGACCATCTTCTGATGCTCTTTGGCCTTCCTCATTTGCGGGCGGATCATCAGGAACCACAGCACGATAAACATCAGGATAATGGGCATCAGACCCATCAGGCCGCCGGTGGGATCTTGGGCAGCACCTGCCGCTTGTGCATACGCATTGGAAATCAACATGATCTGAAGCTCCGAGGGGAAAAATGAGCGGCGGATTATACCTGTGCGCTTATTGCATTCCGGTTGCGGTCCCTGTGAAAGCCGGTGACGTAGGCGGCGAAGCGGCCCGCCGCAATCGCTTCGCGCATTTCGCGCATCAGCACCTGGTAATAGTGCAGGTTGTGGATGGTGTGCAGGCGCGCGCCGAGAATCTCGCCGCAGCGGTGCAAATGGTGCAGATAGGCGCGTGAAAAGTTGCGGCAGCAATAGCAGTCGCAGCTTTCGTCCAGCGGCCGGGTGTCGGCCTTGTGGGCGGCATTCTTGATGCGGATGTCACCGAAACGCGTAAAGAGATGGCCGTTGCGGGCGTTGCGGGTGGGCATCACGCAGTCGAACATGTCGATACCCTGCGAGACCGCATAAACGAGGTCTTCCGGGGTGCCGACCCCCATCAGGTAGCGCGGCTTGTGCGCGGGCAGGCGCGGTGCCGTATGGGCGAGGATGCGGGCAAACTCGTCCTTCGGTTCGCCGACCGAGAGGCCGCCAATGGCCATGCCGTCGAAGCCGATATCGTCCAGCCCGTCCAGCGATTCGTCGCGCAGGATTTCGTGCATGCCGCCTTGCACAATGCCGAACAGGGCATTTGGGTTGTCGAGCCGGTCATGTTCGTCGCGCGAGCGGCGCGCCCAGCGCAAGGACAGACGCATCGAATCGGCGGCCTGCTTGAGGTCGGCAGGGTAGGGCGTGCATTCGTCGAAGATCATGACGACGTCGGAATTAAGGACATGCTGGATGCGCATCGACTCTTCCGGCGTGAGAAAGAGCTTGTCGCCATTGATCGGCGAGGCAAACTTGACGCCTTCTTCGCTGATCTTGCGTAGTTCGCCTAGCGAGAACACCTGAAAACCGCCCGAGTCGGTGAGAATCGGCTTGTCCCAGCCCATAAAGCGATGCAGTCCGCCATGCGCACGGATGACATCCAGCCCCGGCCGCAGCCAGAGGTGGAAGGTGTTGCCGAGCACGATTTGCGCGCCGATGTCGTAGAGCTCGTTCGGTGCCATGGCTTTCACCGTGCCGTAGGTGCCGACCGGCATGAAAACCGGGGTTTCCACCGTGCCGTGGGCGAGGGTTAGCGTGCCGCGCCGGGCGGCGCCATCGGTAGTGTGGAGTTGGAATTTCACGATGAAATATTTTTCAAACTTGCGATTCTCGCGGCATGCGGCGTATCCGCAAGCGCATTGACGAAACGAGCGTCGGTGGTGACCAAGGTGCCGTCGATTGTGTAGGCCAGCGCGAGGTAGAGGCTGTCGTAGAAGCTGCGGTCGTGGCGGTGTGCAATTTCCAGCGCATCCGCAGCGAGTTGGCGGCTGTCGCTCTGGCGCAGGCGGATGTCGAGGAACTCGCTCAACAGACGCCGCACGGTGGCTGCGGAGAGGCCGTCGCGGCGACTCTTCTTCCACAGCACATTGCCGATTTCGCTAGTCAGCAGGTCGGGGGCGTAGAGATCGTAACCGGCCTCGAGCAGGGCGATAGCCTGCTCGGAGTCCTCTTCCGGCAATAGCCATTTGACTGCCACGGAAGCGTCGATGACGAGACGTTGCGAGATCACCGCTCACGATCCTCGCGGATCAAGGGTACGCTGCTTGGGAAAACCTTGTCGCCGAAAAGCTCCTTGTGCATTGTGCGCAAGCGCGCTGCGATATCGGCGGACGGCGTGAGATTGGCTGCGTCGACGAGGATTGCACGCACTTCGCTTTGCAGCGAACGATGGTGCTGTTTGGCGCGTTGCTTGAGGGTGGCGACGGTATTGTCGTCGAGGTCGCGCACGAGGACTTGGGCCATGGTGGGTCTCCAGCTATCAAAACGATAGCATATTGTATCAAGCGTCAGGCTCGATCTTGGCGATGGATCAGCATGGCATCGCCATAACTGAAAAAGCGGTAGTCGTTGGCTATGGCGTGGCAGTAGGCGGCACGGATGGGCTCCAGCCCGCCAAAGGCCGAAACGAGCATCAGCAGCGTCGATTTCGGCAGGTGAAAGTTGGTGATGAGCTGGTCAACGACGCGGAAGCGGTAGCCTGGCGTGACAAATAATGCCGTCTCGCCAGCGCCGACTTTTATGTTTCCGTTCTCGTCTGCGGCCGATTCGAGGGTGCGCAGCGAGGTTGTCCCGACCGCCACTATCCGCCCCCCCCGTTTGCGTGTCGCCGCAATCACCTCGGCTGTGGCTTGCGGCACGTGGTAGCGCTCGCGGTGCATCCGGTGCTGCGAAAGATCCTGCACGCGCACCGGCTGGAAGGTGCCTGCGCCGACGTGCAGGGTCACATGGGCGACCCCGACCCCCATGTCTTTCAGTCGTTCGAGCAGTGGGGCATCGAAATGTAGACCTGCCGTGGGTGCGGCCACCGAACCGCGTTCGCGCGCATAAACGGTCTGGTAGCGCGCTTCATCGGCATTGGCTGCGGTGCGTTCGATGTAGGGTGGCAAGGGCAGGCGACCATGCGCCTCAATGAGTGTGATGGCATCTTCAGGGAAGCGCAGGCGATAGAACTCGCCCTCCCTGCCCAGTACCTCGGCTTCAAACGCATCCTCAAGCCGCAGCAGCGTACCCGGCTTGGGCGACTTGCTGGCGCGCACCTGGGCCAACACCGCTGTTTCACTGGTCAAGCGCTCGACGAGAACCTCTACCTGACCGCCACTGTCTTTTTGGCCGAGCAGGCGCGCATGCAGAACACGGGTATCGTTCATCACCAGCAAATCGCCCGGCGACAACAGGTCGGGCAGATCCGTGAAGCGGCGATTCACAAGCGATTTTCCCGTCAGAGCCAGCAGTCGGCTACCGCTTCGCTCCGGCAGGGGGGCTTGGGCGATGCACTCCGGCGGTAGCAGATAGTCAAAATCGTCGAGGGTGAGGTTCATTAGTGTTGCCAAGGGGTTGCTAGGCTGACATGAATTGCGGATAGAATGCGCGCTCTCTGAACGGCGCGGCAGCATTCTACGTTGGCGCGCCCGGCCCTTTGGGAACATTGGCCGAGATGGCGGAATCGGTAGACGCAGCGGATTCAAAATCCGCCGCCGCAAGGTGTGAGGGTTCGAGTCCCTCTCTCGGCACCAGAGAACAATCCAAAGAAAACCTCAATAATCCTGGAAAGCGCGTAACAGCGCGGCTTCCGGTTTTTTTTACTTGCCGAGATTGTCCCATAAAGCTGCGTCAGTCGCCGTCTCGCCAGCGTTGACTTTCCGATTTGCCCCACCGTTTATAATCCGCAGCCCATCCGAAACAGGTTTTTTCCCCTCCGTGCGCCTTACCAAGCTCAAGATTGCCGGCTTCAAGTCCTTCGTCGAGCCGACGACCGTGTTGTTCCCCAACCAGCTGGCCGGCGTGGTCGGCCCGAACGGTTGCGGCAAGTCGAACATCATCGACGCGGTGCGCTGGGTGCTGGGCGAGTCGAAAGCCTCGGAACTGCGCGGCGAATCGATTCAGGACGTGATTTTCAAGGGCTCGGGTAATCGCAAGGAAGTCGGCCGCGCCAGCGTCGAGCTGTTTTTCGACAACGCGCAGGGGCGCATGGTCGGGCAGTGGGGCCAGTATGCCGAGGTGACGGTCAAGCGCATTCTCGACCGCGAAGGCAATTCCAACTATTACATCAATAACTTGCATGTGCGCCGGCGCGATGTGATCGACCTGTTCCTGGGCACCGGCCTGGGGCCGCGCGCCTACGCCATCATCGGTCAGGGCATGATTTCGCGCATCATCGAGTCGAAGCCGGAAGAACTGCGCGGCTTCCTCGAAGAGGCGGCCGGGGTGACCAAGTACAAGGAGCGCCGCAAGGAAACCGAGGGGCGCCTTGAAGATGCCCGCGAGAATCTGGCGCGCGTGGACGATATTCGCGGCGAACTGGAAGGGCAGGTGGGTCGCCTCGAAGTGCAGGCCGAAGTGGCGCAGAAATACCGCGACCTGCAGTTCCAGTTGAATCGCCGCCAGAGCCTGCTGTGGCTCAAAAAGCGCAACGATGCGCAGGCGGATGCGCTGAAGCTTGAGCGTTTAGTTGCCGAGGCGATCAACAAGGTCGAGGCCGAAACCGCCTCGCTGCGCGAGATCGAGGCGCGTGTCGAGCAGGCGCGCGAGGCGCACTTTGCCGCGTCGGATGCCCTGCATGCCGCTCAGGCCGAGATGTATTCGGCCAATACCGAGGTGAAGCGCCTCGAATCGGAAATCAGCCATCTGCGCGACACGCGCCAGCGGCTGGAGTCGCGCCTTGGTCAGTTGGACGGGCAGGAGCAGCACTGGTCGGCCGAGATGCGTCGCGTCGAGGAGGAGGAATTCCGCTGGAACTCGCTGCTGGAAAACTCGCGCGACCGCGCCATGACCGCTGCGGCGCGCCACGAGGAAGCTGCTGCGCGCTTGCCCGAGGCGGAAGATGCTGTGAAGGAAGCCGAACATCTGGTCGGCGAAACCCGCAAGGCGCTGAATGTGGCCGAGCAGGGCTTGCGTCTGGCCGAGGCCGATCGCGGCCATGCCGTGCGGGCCATCGACAACCTTTCCCAGCGCCGCCAGCGGATTGATGGCGAAAAGGCGGGCCTGAATGCCCCCGATCCGGTGCAACTGGAAAGCGCCCGCGAGGCGGAAGGCTTGGCCGAGGCGTCTTTTGAAGAAGCGCAGGAACGTCTGGCCGGGTTGCAGGCACGTCAGCCCGAACTGGAGGCAGCCTTGCGCAACGCCCGCGAGGGGCTGCAAACGGCGCACCGCAGCGTGACCTCGGCGCGCGCCCGTCACGATGCGCTGGCCCAGTTGCAGGCGCGGGTCGGGCAGGGAGGTGATTTGGCCGGCTGGCTGGCCGATCTGGGACTGAATAACGCCGAACCGCTGTGGCACGCGATTCAGGTCGAGGCCGGTTGGGAAACCGCCGTCGAGGCGGTGCTGCGCGAACGCCTCATGGCGCTGCCTGCGGCGAATGAGCAACTGGCGCTGGCACTGGCTTCGCCGCCGCCGGCCACGGTGGCGCTGGCGCTGCAGGTCGGCGCGGAAATAGCGGAAATAGGGGACAGACCGCAATTTTCGGAATCTCAAAATCGTGGTCTGTCCCCTATTTCATTTTCAGATAGCTTGCGTGCCAAGGTCAAAAGTAGCGATGCCCGCTGGACTGCCGTGCTCGACGAGTGGCTCGGCGAGGTGCGGATTGTCGAGAACGATGATGCGCTGCTTGCCGCTGCCGGCTGGCGCATCAGCAGAAATGGCCATCTGGCCACGCCGCATGGGTTGACGCTGTATTCGCCGGATGCGAAGACGCACGGGGTGATCGAGCGCCAGCGCGAGATCGACGAGCTGTCCATGCAGATCATGGCCTTCGAAGAGGTCGAGCAACAGGCGCGCGAGACGCAAGGCGAAGCCGAAGCGGCCGTGAATGCCGGCCAGCAGCAACTGACCGAGACACGCCGGGCAGTGCAGGAGGCGCAACAGCGCCTGCACGCCGCGCAGGTCGAGGCGCTCAAGCTGACGCAGGCACAGGCCCGCTACGACGAGCGTGCCGGCCAGATGACGCGCGATCTGGAAGAGATTGCCCGCATTGAGGAAGAAGAGCGCATCGCCTTTGCCCGTGCCGAAGAAGAAGCGGCGCGTTGCCGCGAGGCGCTTGAAGATGCGCGGCAGCGCATGGATGCCGCACTCGAACAGCAGCGCCAGCGCGATACCGCCCTGCGCGAAGTGCGCGCGCTGGAACACCAGTTGGCGCGCGAGGCGCAGGACGCCGGCTTCTCCGAAAAAGAATGCCTCTCCAAGCTGGCCGACAACGCACGCGCCGCCGAGACGGCCAAGACCCAGTTGGCGCAGATTGCGGCCGACCGTGCCGTGGCCGCCGAAGAACTGGCCGCGATCAGCGATGCGGTGATTCAGGAGCAGTTGCAATCGGCGCTGACGGTGAAGAGCGGGCAGGAGTCGGCGCTGGCCGGACGGCGCGATGCGCTGGAAGCCGCCGCCGCCCAGTTGCGCGGCCTTGACGAGGAGCGACTCAGGCTGGAGCAGGGCATGCAGCCGGCGCGCGACAAGATTGGTGACTTGAAGCTCAAGGAACAGGCCGCGCACCTCAACGTCGAGCAGTATCAGGAACGTCTGATCGAGGCACAGGTCGTGTCGCCCGAAGACGAAGCAAAGCTGGCCGAGGAACTCACGCCGGGTCTGCGCGACGGCACACTGCAAAGCGACATCACGCGACTGACCGGCGAGATCGACGCCCTCGGTCCGGTCAACCTCGCGGCGCTGGACGAACTGGTCACGGCCAAGGAGCGCAAGGGTTACCTCGACGATCAGTCGAACGACCTGACGACCGCCATCAACACATTGGAAGACGCGATTCGCCGCATCGACCGCGAAACGCGCGAGCAGCTGCAGGAAACCTACGAGACGGTCAATCGCCAGTTCGGCACGCTGTTCCCCGAGTTGTTCGGTGGCGGCGAGGCCAAGCTGATTCTGACCGGCGACGAGATTCTCGATGCCGGCATCCAGATCATGGCGCAGCCGCCGGGCAAGCGCAATTCCACCATCCACCTGCTCTCAGGTGGCGAGAAGGCGCTGACGGCGATTGCGCTGGTGTTTGCGCTGTTCCAGTTGAATCCGGCGCCGTTCTGCATGCTCGACGAGGTGGATGCGCCGCTCGACGATTCGAACACGGTGCGTTACTGCGACATGGTCAAGCGCATGTCGCGTCAGACGCAGTTCGTTTTCATCACGCACAGCAAGATCACCATGGAAATGGCGCAGCAACTGATCGGCGTCACCATGCAGGAGCAGGGCGTGTCGCGCGTCGTCGAGGTGGATATCGAGGAAGCGCTGCGCATGACGGAATCCGAAGCCGCATGAGCCCACCCCGAAAACCTTCGCTACGCTCGGTTCTCCCCTCAAGGGGCGAGAAACACTCGGGGCGGCCCTTCGTGTTTCTTGAGAGGAAGGAGACTGGACAATGAGCGAGTTGCAGATGGCCCTTGTGGGCCTGGGGGTGCTGCTGGTGCTGCTGGTCTGGGGCTACAACTTCTGGCAGGAAAAAAAGCTGCGCCGGCAGGCGAGCGACCTGCTGCCCAAGGCGGCGCCGGATGTGTTGATGACGGGGCGTGAGGCGAGTGGCGAACGTGCTGAACCTTCTGTTTATGCCGATGAACCCGATGAACTGGTCGAGCCCACCTTCGCCGTTCCCCCAACGCCGACTTTTCCGGAAGCTGAATATGCCGCATCTTCGGAGTCGGAGAGCAGCGCCGCTCCCCTGCCCGCCGAATGGGCCGATGGTGCAGCCGACTGTCTACTGCGCATCGAGTTCGTCGATGCCGTGCCGGTGGCTTCGCTGTGGGCCGAACGTGCCACCATGGCAGCGGGGATCGACAAGCCGATGCAATGGCTCGGGCTGGACGAGAAAAGCGGACGCTGGCGCGCCTTGCTGCCGCAAGACCCGGGTAGCGTGATCCAGCTGGCGATTGCCCTGCAACTGACCGACCGGCGCGGGCCGATTGGCGAGACGACGCTGTCGGCCTTCCTCGGCGGTGCGCATCAACTGGCCCAGCGCTTTGCCGGGCTGGTCGAGTTGCCTGAACTGGCTCCCCTGTTGCAGCGGGCCAATGATCTCGATGCCTTCTGCGCCGGAGTCGATCTGCAGTTGTCCCTGCAGGTGATGCCGCGCAGCGGCAGTCTCAATGACCTGCTCGGCGCCAAGTTGATGCCTTTGATTGGCAGCGCAGGCTTGCGCGAAGAAGGCGAGCGCTATGTGTCGGTGGATGGCGATGGCGTTGAACGCTTCGCCATGATCTGTGCGAATGCTGCCGGCGCGCCCGTGACGCATGTCGAAACGGTGGGGCTGGCCAGCGTGTTTTTTGCGCTGGATGTGCCGCGCGTCGCCGATGGTGCCGTGGTTTTCGATCAGATGATGGCATTTGCCAACCAGTGCGCCGAAGCGCTCGGTGGACAGGTTGCCGATGCCCACAAGAATCCCTTGCCGGCAGCCAAGCTGACGGCGATTCGCGCGCGCATCGCCGACGTGCAGGCACAGATGGCCGCGCGCGGCATGCCGGCGGGCAGCATGAGGGCACTGCGCCTCTTCTCCTGATGGACGACACGGATACTGGCAAGGCACGCGCCGCCTTCCTGCGCGGCGAGATCGAACGCCATAACCATGCGTATTACGTGCTGGATGCGCCGACGATACCGGATGCCGAGTACGACCGGCTGTTCCGCGAGTTGCAGGCAATCGAGGCGACGCATCCTGAACTGCTGTCGCTGGATACACCTACTCGCAGAGTAGGGGGGGAGCCGCAGCAAGTATTGCTGCCTATTAAGCATGTCATCCAGATGCTATCCATTCGAACGGAAACAGACACTGAGCCTTCTGGGGCAAGAGCATTTGATGCGAAAGTTCGCAAGGAACTAGGGCTAACCGAGAACGATCCTTTGGTGGAGTATTGCGCTGAACTAAAGTTTGATGGACTCGCAATAAATCTTCGCTACGAACATGGAAAATTAGTCCATGCGGCAACTAGGGGTGATGGGGAGTGGGGGGAGGACGTCACAAAGAATGTTCTGACCATTCACGAAATTCCTTTAGGTTTGTATGGGCAAGCGCCACAAGTGTTGGAGGTGCGCGGCGAGGTCTATATGAGTCGCGCCAATTTTGAGCGATATAACGCCCGCCAACGTGCTCAGGGGAAACCTACATTAGTAAATCCGCGTAATGCGGCTGCAGGTAGCATCCGTTTGCTTGATCCTGCGGTTACGAAACAGCGTCCCCTGTCTTTCTACGCTTATGGTTTAGGTGAAGTTCAGGATTGGAATATGCCGCCCACCCAAAGCGGTGTGCTAGATGCTTTAGCTACTTTTGGCCTTCCTGTATGTGAGCACCGTGCTGTTGTGCAAGGTGGTGAGGGCTTGATCTCTTTCCATCAGCACATTCGTGATCTACGCGACAGCTTGCCTTTCGATATTGATGGCGTTGTGTACAAAGTTAATTCGCTTGATCTGCAAAAGACGCTGGGCTTTGTTACTCGTGAGCCACGCTGGGCTGTGGCTCATAAATACCCAGCTGAAGAGGCAGTGACCAAAGTTAAGGCCATTGAGGAGCAGGTCGGTCGTACAGGTGCAATTACACCGGTGGCACGTCTGGAACCGGTTTTCGTTGGTGGCGTCACAGTTACCAATGCCACACTGCACAATGAGGATGAGGTACGGCGTAAGGATGTCAGAGTTGGTGACATAGTGATCGTGCGTCGTGCCGGGGACGTGATTCCAGAAGTAGTTGGGGTCGTTTTTTCAGAGCGTCCAACCAAGGATTTGTTTCGACTTGAACCACTATATGCGCCTTATGTAATGTCCTCTACTTGCCCTGTTTGTGGCTCGGCGATAGAAAAGCCAGAGGATATGGCCATCGCCCGTTGCACCGGCGGCCTGTTCTGCCCGGCCCAGCGCAAGCAGGCGTTGTTGCATTTCGCCTCGCGTCGCGCCATGGATATCGAGGGACTGGGCGAAAAGATTGTCGAGCAATGCGTCGACAAGGGGCTGGTCAAGACGCCGGCCGATCTTTACCAATTGGGCATGGGGGCGGTAGCGAATCTGGAGCGCATGGCGGAAAAGTCGGCCAGCAATTTGCTGGAAGCGATCGAGAAGAGCAAGCAGACGACGCTGGCGCGCTTCATTTTCGCGCTTGGTATTCGTAATGTCGGCGAGGCGACGGCGAAGGATCTGGCTCGTCACTTCGGCGGGCTGGATGCCCTGATGGCGGCCAGCGCCGAAGCCTTGCAGCAGGTGCCGGATGTCGGGCCGGTGGTGGCAACCTCGATTGCCCATTTCTTTGCCGAGGCCCATAACCGTGAGGTCATCACCGCCTTGCGAGCGGCCGGTGTGGTTTGGGCGGAGGGGACGCCGCAGGCGTTGGCGCCCATGCCCACGTTACCCTTTGCGGGCAAGACCTTTGTGCTGACCGGCACCCTGCCGAATCTGAGTCGCGAGGATGCCAAGGCGATGATCGAAGCGCTGGGCGGCAAGGTGGCCGGCTCGGTCTCGAAGAAGACCCATTATGTGGTGGCCGGCGATGCGGCCGGCAGCAAACTCGAAAAGGCGCGAGAATTGGGGCTTGTCGTTCTCGATGAAGTTCAATTCAGGGAGTTGATTCAGCATGAATAAAGTCACCAAGGCGATCTTTCCGGTTGCAGGTATGGGTACCCGCTTCCTACCGGCCACCAAAGCCAGCCCGAAAGAGATGCTGCCGATCGTTGACAAGCCGCTGATTCAGTATGCCGTCGAGGAGGCGGTCGCCGCGGGCATTACCGACATGATTTTCGTCACCGGTCGCTCGAAGCGTGCCATCGAAGATCACTTCGATAAGGCCTACGAACTCGAAAGCGAGCTTGAACGCCGCGGCAAGACGCAAATGCTTGAATTCGTGCGCAACCTGCTGCCGAAAAATATCAACTGCATCTACATCCGTCAGTCGGAAGCACTGGGGCTTGGGCATGCGGTGTTGTGTGCGAAACACGTCGTGGGAGGGGAACCGTTTGCCGTGCTGCTGGCGGACGATCTGCTCGATGGCGATCCGGCCGTGATGAAGCAGATGGTCGATGCTTACGATTACTACCGCTGTTCGGTGCTGGGGGTACAGGATGTGCCGCGCGAGGATACGGCGAGTTATGGCATTGTAGATGCCGGCCCTCTAGGCGATCGGGTTGAACGTGTGCATGCCATCGTGGAAAAACCCAAACCGGATGTCGCCCCTTCAACCTTGGCGGTGGTCGGTCGCTATGTGCTGACGCCGCGCATTTTTCATTACCTTGAAAATGCCAAGCCGGGTGCCGGCGGCGAGATTCAGTTGACCGATGCCATCGCCGCTTTGCTGAACGAACAGCAGGTGCTGGCGTATCGTTATCGGGGTGTACGCTACGACT
This sequence comes from uncultured Methyloversatilis sp., assembly GCA_964477575.1. GTDB lineage: Bacteria > Pseudomonadota > Gammaproteobacteria > Burkholderiales > Rhodocyclaceae > Sulfuricystis. The sequence continues at coordinate 29,729 of CAYZEA010000013.1, read as the reverse complement.
GCGGTTCGAAGCTGGGTTATCTGCAGGCGACAGTCGAATACGCGCTGCGCCATTCCGAGGTGGGCACCGAGTTTGCCGCCTATCTCAAGAACCTGGACAAACTGCCATGACAATGACACCCGAAGAAGCCCGACGCATGCTGAGCGAGGCCGATCTGGTCTGTCCGGCGGAGACGATTCAGACCACCATTGACCGGCTGGCAGGCGAAATTACCGCAGCCCTGGCTGATCGTTATCCGCTGGTATTGACGGTGATGGGCGGGGCGGTGGTATTTGCCGGCCAGTTGTTGCCGCGACTGGCTTTCCCGCTGGAATGCGATTACGTGCACGCGACCCGTTATGGCGCCGATCTGGCCGGCAGCGAACTGACCTGGATCGTCGAACCGCGCAAGTCGCTGGTCGGGCGCACCGTGCTGGTGCTGGACGATATCCTCGACGAGGGGGTGACGCTGGCGGCGATCAAGGAAAAGCTGCTGGCGCAGGGCGCGGCAGATTGCCTGCTTGCCGTGCTGGCGGAAAAGGAACTTGGTCATGCCAAGCCGGTTCAGGCCGATTTCACCGGCGTGCGTTTGCCCAATCGCTTCCTCTTCGGCTGTGGCATGGATGCGCGCGGTGCCTGGCGCAACCTGCCCGCCATTTACGCGGTCAAAGACACATGAATCCAAGCAATCCCGACCTCCACTGCCACTCCATCGTTTCCGACGGCTTGTTGTCGCCGACCGGACTAGTGGAGCGTGCCCAGGCCAATGGCGTCGATCTGCTGGCCCTGACCGATCATGACGAAATCGGCGGGCTGGACGAGGCGATGGCGGCGGCGAAGCAGGTGGGGATTCGGTTTATCGCCGGCGTCGAGATTTCCGTTTCCTGGGGCGACGACCAGACGGTGCATATCGTCGGGCTGAATTTCGATCATCGCCTGCCGGAACTGGTGACCGGGCTGGCACGTGTGCGCGGCGGGCGCGATGCGCGGGCCGGCCGCATGGCAGTCGAGTTGGCCAAGGTGGGGATTGATGGCGCCTATGAAGGCGCGCTCAAGTATGCCGGTAATCCGGCGCTGATTTCACGCTCCCATTTCGCCCGTTACATCGTCGAGCGCGGCTTCGCACCCGATGTGAAGACGGTGTTCGACCACTGGCTGGCGAAGGGCAAGCCCGGCTATGTCAGCCATCCCTGGGCAGAGTTGCACGAGGCGCTGGGCTGGATCAAGGCCGCCGGCGGTATTGCCGTGATCGCCCATCCGTGCCGATATCGTTTGACACCAACAGAGCGGCGCGCACTGTATGTGGCCTTCAAGGAACTTGGGGGGCAAGGCATCGAAGTGGTGTCCGGTTCGCACAACGAAGCCGAGCAGCGCGAAATTGCCAGTGTGGCGCGTGAGTTCGGATTCCTCGCCTCGCGCGCCTCGGATTTTCATGGGCCGGGCGAGAGCTATATCGATCTGGGCAAACTGGCGTCCCTGCCACCGGACCTGACGCCCGTCTGGGCGGCGTGGTAAGCGATGGCCCAGTTCTTTGAAATCCACCCGGCCGACCCGCAGCCGCGCCTGATCGCGCAGGCCGCTGAGATGATTCGCAAGGGCGGCTTGGCGGCCTATCCGACCGACTCGGCCTATGCGCTGGGCGGGCATCTGGGCGATGCCGACCTGCTCGATCGCATCCGGCGCATTCGTGGCGTGGATGATCGCCATCATTTCACACTGATGTGCCGCGACCTGTCCGAGATTGCCACTTATGCGCGGGTCGATAACGCGCAATACCGCCTCCTCAAGTCAGCAACGCCCGGCAGCTACACCTTCATCCTCGAAGGCACCAAGGAACTGCCGCGCCGCGTGCTACATCCCAAGCGCAAGACAATTGGTCTGCGCATTCCCGATCATCCGGTGGTGCTGGCGCTGCTGGAGGCGCTGAACGAGCCCTTGTTGAGTTCGACCCTGATCCTGCCGGGGGAGGAGGAGCCTCTTTGCGATACCGATGAGATTCGTGAGCGGTTGGACAAGCAGATCGACCTCGTGATCGATGCGGGCTATTGCGGTTGCGGCATGACGACGGTGCTCAATCTGGTGGGCGGCGGCGTTGAACTGGTGCGTGCCGGTCAGGGGCCGCTGGCACTCTTCGGGTTGTCTGAAGACTAGCGCATGGAAAATCTTATTCAAACGCTGGCGATTTACGCCATCCCGGTCATCTTCGCGATCACGCTGCATGAGGCCGCGCACGGTTACGTGGCGCGGATGTTTGGCGATCCGACGGCGGCGCAGATGGGGCGCATCACGCTCAATCCCATCAAGCATGTCGATCCGGTTGGCACCGTGCTGGTGCCGGCGCTGTTGCTGTTCGTCACCAAGGGTGCCTTCCTGTTCGGCTGGGCGAAGCCGGTGCCGGTGGATTTCGGGCGGCTGCGGCATCCCAAGCGCGACATGCTGTGGGTGGCGGCAGCCGGCCCGGGTTCCAATCTGCTGATGGCGCTGGGCTGGGCATTGACGCTCAAGCTCGCGGTGAGCATGCCGGAAAATGCGTATAGTCTGCCGCTGGCCGAGATGGCGCGTGCCGGCATCAACGTCAATGCGGTGCTGATGCTGCTGAATCTGTTGCCCTTGCCGCCGCTCGATGGCGGGCGCATTGCCGTGAGTTTGTTGCCGCATGCCTTGGCCTGGCGTTTTGCCCGTATTGAGCGGTTTGGATTCGTGATTCTGCTGGCCCTGATGTTCATGGGTGGGCTGGAACTGATCCTGACACCACTCTTGCGCAGCTTCCTTTTCTTCATCAAAAACCTGTTTGGCTTTTAACCATGTTTGCTGAAAAAGTTCTCTCCGGCATGCGTCCCACCGGGCGCCTCCATCTCGGTCACTACCACGGTGTACTGGCCAACTGGATCAAGTTGCAGCACGACTATCCCTGCCTGTTCTTTGTGGCCGACTGGCATGCCCTGACGACGTCTTACGATGAGCCGGGCACCATCACCCAGAACGCTCGCGACATGGTGATCGACTGGCTGGCGGCGGGTGTCGATCCCGACAAGGCGACGATTTTCGTCCAGTCGATGGTACCCGAGCATGCCGAATTGCACCTGCTGCTGTCGATGATGACGCCGCTGCCGTGGCTGGAACGCGTGCCGACCTACAAGGACCAGCAGGAAAAGCTCACGCACAAGGATCTGACCACCTACGGTTTCCTCGGCTACCCGCTGCTCCAGTCGGCCGACATCCTGATCTATCGTGCCAACAAGGTGCCGGTGGGCGAGGATCAGGTGCCGCATATCGAATTCACGCGCGAGATCGCGCGCCGCTTCAACTTTCTCTACGGCCAGACCGGTCGCAAATTGCCCGATGGCGAACCGGAACTGAAGCATATCCTCGTCGAACCGGCCGCGCTCCTGACCGAGGCGTCGAAGATGCCGGGACTGGATGGCCAGAAGATGTCCAAGTCTTACGGCAATACCATCGGGCTGCGCGAGGACGAGGAATCGATTCGCAAGAAGATCAAGACCATGCGTACCGATCCGCAGCGTGTAAGACGTACCGATGCGGGCGATCCCGAAAAATGCCCGGTCTGGCCCTTGCACCAGATTTATTCGAACGATGAAGTTAAAGGCTGGGTTCAGCAAGGCTGCCGTTCGGCGGGCATCGGTTGCATCGAATGCAAGCAGCCGGTGATCGAGGGCGTGTTGGCCGAGCAGGTGCCGATGCACGAGCGGGCGCGTCGCTATGAAGAGAATCCGCAACTGGTCAAGGATATCCTCGCGGTGGGCTGCGAACGCGCCAGCAAGCTGGCGCGGGAAACCATGCGCGATGTACGCGCGGCGATTGGTCTGAACTACGAGCAATGAACGTTACCCTCGAAAAAGTCGACGCTGGCGAGACGGCATCTGCCGATGCCCCGCACATCCCGAAGCTCTATGGCGAGCCGATGCCGACCATGCCGCGCGATCTGTATATCCCGCCGGATGCGCTGGAGGTGTTTCTCGATAACTTCGAGGGGCCGCTCGATTTGCTGCTTTACCTGATCCGCAAGGCCAACCTGAGCATCCTCGATATCCCGATGGCACCGCTGACGGCCCAGTATCTGGTTTACGTCGAGGCGATGCGCAAGACCAATCTCGAACTGGCCGCCGATTACCTGCTGATGGCCGCGATGCTGCTGGAGATCAAGTCGCGCATGCTGTTGCCGCGCCCGCCCAAGGCGGAGAGTGGCGAAGCCGAAGATCCGCGTGCCGAGCTGGTGCGCCGCCTGATGGAATACGAACGCATGAAACTGGCCGCTGCGCGGCTCGATGCCTTGCCGCAGGTACATCGCGACTACGAGTGGGCGTCGGTGTGGATTGCCGACAAGGTGGCGACGCGCCAGCCGGACGTGAGCGTGCATGATCTGCAAGTGGTCTGGCTGTCGCTGATGAAGCAGGCCAAGATGCACCAGCACCATCGCATTCAGCGCGAAGAGCTATCGGTGCGCGAGCACATGGGCCTGATCCTGCGCAAGCTCCATGGCGGCAGCTATGTCATGTTCGAGAACCTGTTTGAAGTGACGCCGGGGCATACCACCGTGGCCAGCATGATCGTGAGCTTCCTGGCCATGCTGGAACTGGCGCGCGAGCGTCTGGTCGAGATCACCCAGGGCGAAGCCCTGGCGCCTATCTATGTAAAATTGCGCGATGTTGCAACTGTACAAGCCTGACGACTATAAGCGCGTGCTCGAAACCGCGCTGCTGGCCGCCCCCGAGCCCTTGCCCCTTGCCGAGCTGAAAAAGCTTTTCGAGGAGCCTTTTGACGACGATACCTGGCGTACCCTGCTGGATGATCTGCGCCGTGACTGGGCGGAGCGGGGGGTCGAGTTGGTGCAACTGTCTTCCGGTTGGCGTTTTCAGACGCGGCCCGAGTATCAGGTGTTCCTCGACCGCCTGAAGAACGAGCGGCCGCCGCGCTATTCGCGTGCGGTCATGGAGACGCTGGCGATCATTGCCTACCGCCAGCCGGTGACGCGCGGCGATATCGAGGATATCCGCGGCGTGGCGGTGTCGCCCAACGTGATCAAGACGCTCGAAGGGCGCGGCTGGGTCGATACCGTCGGCCACCGCGATTCGCCCGGTCGCCCCGCCCTGTATGCCACCACGCGCAAGTTCCTGGATGACCTGGGCTTGCGCAGCCTTTCCGAATTGCCACCCTTGGCCGAAATTGAACGGATGATCGATGCCCAACCCAACGAAGCCAACGAAACCCAGGTCGAAACCGTCGCCATTCCGCCCGCCGAGCAAGCCGACCAAGCTCAAATCTTCTGAGGCCGCGCCGGTTCGCGCCGCCGCTGTTGAGGCGCCGACCGTCAAGTTGCAAAAGGCGCTGGCGGATGCCGGACTCGGCGCGCGCCGCGAGATCGAGGAATGGATTTCTGCTGGGCGAGTGCAGGTCAACGGCGAACCGGCTCACCTCGGGCAACGCGTGCTGGCGACAGATAAGGTCAAGGTGGGCGGTCGTCTCGTCAATCTGCACTTCGCCGGCCGCGTGCCGCGCGTTTTGCTCTATCACAAGCCCGAGGGCGAAATTGTTTCGCGTGACGATCCGCAGGGGCGCCCCAGTGTCTTCAACGCCTTGCCGCGCATGCGCGGTGGGCGCTGGATTGCCATCGGGCGTCTGGACTTCAACTCCTGCGGCCTGCTGCTTTTTTCCAGCGACGGTGCGCTGGCCAACCGTCTGATGCATCCGCGCTACAAGCTGGAACGCGAGTATGCGGTGCGTGTGCTGGGCGAGGTCGATGAGGCTTCCCTGAAGAAGCTGACCGAGGGGATTGAGCTGGAAGACGGCATGGCGCGCTTTTTGCGCCTGCTACCGGCGGGCGGCGAGGGGGCCAACCACTGGTATCGGGTAATCCTGGAAGAAGGGCGCAATCGTGAAGTGCGGCGCATGTTCGAGGCGGTGGGGGTGACGGTCAGTCGCCTGATGCGCGTGCGTTATGGTCCGATTCAACTGCCGGCCAACCTGAAACGGGGGCAAAGCCGCGAACTGGACCCCAACGAGGTTCAGACGCTGCTGAAAGTCCTCGACAAGGGCAATGAAAATTAGGAATTGCCATAGCGCACAAGCACTTGTATAATCGTCGGTTTTGATATTGCGCGTATCGCTTTTGCGGTTTTGCGCAAGAAAGAAATGGGCAGTTTGCCCATTTTTTATTTGTGGCGTCGGGTTGTCAGATGGCTGATTTGATGGGACTTGTCGAGCAGGCGGTGGTTGGCCTGGGTTTTGAACTCGTTGATTTCGAGACGAGTCCCCGTGCGCGTCTGTTGCGCATCTTCATCGATCGGCCGCCGGCTGAGGGTGAGGCACTGACCAAGAGCGCGATTACCGTTGAAGACTGTGCCGCCGTCAGCCACCAGCTCACACGGGTGTTGACGGTGGAAAACATCGACTACGACCGGCTTGAGGTGTCTTCGCCCGGTATGGATCGGCCGCTCAAGAAACTGACGGATTTTCAGCGTTTTGCCGGTTACGACGTGCATCTCAAGCTGCGCATACCCGAGGGAACACAGCGCAACTTCACAGGAAGCATTCTGGGCGCAGGGGATGGTCGCGTGCGCATCAATACGGAAGCAGGGGAGCGCGAGTTTGCCCTGGACAACATTGACAAGGCACGTCTCGTGCCGAAGTTTTAATTTTTACGGGAGATTGGAATGAGCCGCGAGTTGCTGCTGTTGGTCGATGCACTGGCACGAGAAAAGAATGTCGACAAGGACATCGTGTTTGGCGCCCTCGAACTTGCGCTCGCTTCGGCGACCAAGAAGCGCATTCATGACGAGGCCGATGTGCGCGTCGAGATCGACCGGGAAACCGGTGCCTATGAGGCCTTCCGGCGCTGGCTGGTGCTGGATGACGAAGAGGTCGAAATTCCTGCCCAGCATATCGGTCTGACCGAAGCCCGCGAGGACGATGCCGAAGTGCAGATCGGCGACTACATCGAGGAATCGCTTGAAGCCATCGACTTTGGCCGGATTGGCGCGCAGACGGCCAAGCAGGTCATCCTGCAAAAGATTCGCGATGCCGAGCGCGAACAAGTCCTGAACGATTTCCTTGAGCGCAAGGAACATCTCGTGACTGGCACCATCAAGCGCATGGAACGTGGCAATGCGATCGTCGAAGCCGGGCGCATCGAGGCGCTGTTGCCGCGCGACCAGATGATCCCGAAGGAGAATCTGCGTCCTGGCGACCGCGTCCGTGCCTGGCTGATGAAGATTGATCGCAATGCGCGTGGCCCGCAGCTGATTCTCTCGCGTACGGCGCCGCAGTTCATCATGAAGCTGTTCGAACTGGAAGTGCCGGAAATCGAAGACGGCCTGCTGGAGATCAAGTCGGCTGCACGTGATCCTGGCGTGCGTGCCAAGATTGCCGTCAAGTCGAACGATCAGCGCGTCGATCCGATCGGCACCTGCGTGGGCATGCGCGGTTCGCGCGTGACGGCTGTCACCAACGAACTTTCCGGCGAGCGTGTTGATATCGTGTTGTGGTCGGCCGACCCAGCCCAGTTCGTGATTGGCGCCCTCGCGCCGGCCGAAGTCAGCTCGCTGGTGGTGGATGAAGAAAAGCACAGCATGGATGTGGTGGTCGATGAGGCCAATCTGGCCATCGCGATTGGTCGCAGCGGTCAGAATGTACGTCTTGCTTCCGAACTGACTGGCTGGACGATCAACCTGATGACCGTTGAAGAGTCGCAGGAAAAGCAGGAAAAGGAAACGTCCAGTATCCGTCAGTTGTTTGTCGAAAAACTCGATGTGGATGAGGAGGTTGCCGAGATCCTCGTCCAGGAAGGTTTCTCGACGCTCGAAGAAATCGCCTACGTGCCGTTGGCTGAAATGCTCGAAATCGCGGCCTTTGACGAAGCGACGGTCAATGAATTGCGCGATCGTGCCCGCAATGTCCTGTTGACCGAGGCTATTGTCAATGAAGAGGAGCTCGAGAAGGTCAAGGATGATCTGCTCAGCCTCGAAGGCATGGACCGCAAGCTGGCTGCCGAATTGGCCCGTCACGAGGTTTTTGATCGGGATGGCCTGGCTGACCTGGCCGTGGATGAATTGATGGAAATGACCGGCATTGATGAAGATCGTGCCAAGGCCCTGATCACCGTTGCGCGTGCCCATTGGTTCGCTGATGAACAAAAATAAGGAGGCGACATGTCCGCACAAATGAGTGTTGCCCAGTTCGCGGCAGAGTTGAAAATGCCGCCGATGGCCCTGATTGAACAGCTGGCGAAAGCCGGTGTGGTCAAGCAGGCCAGCAGCGATCTCCTGACCGAGCAGGACAAGACGCGCCTGCTGGATTTTCTGCGCAAGTCGCATGGCGAGGCGGCCCCCAAGGCTAAGATCACCCTGACGCGCAAGCAGACTACAGAAATCAAGGCCGCAGATGCTACCGGCAAGGCGCGCACAATTCAGGTTGAAGTGCGCAAGAAGCGCACCTTCGTCAAGCGCGATGCTGAGGCACCAGCTGATGTGCAGCCTCCACCCGAAGTGGAAGTTGCACCGATCCCAGAACCAATGCCTGAGCCTGTGCCGGCTCCCGTTGTCGAGGTCGTGCCCGAGCCGGTGCCGGCACCGGCCGCTGTACCCGTCGGGTCGGTCATCAACGCGGAGCAGACTGCCCTGCGTGCGCAGGAGGCGAAGCGTCAGGCAGCGTTGGCGGCCATTCAGGCGGCTGAACTCAAGGAAAAGCAGGAACGCGAGGCCAAGGCCCACGCGGCACGCGTGGAGGCCGAAGCGCGTCTCCAGGCGCAGGCAGCCGCCGCTGTACAAAAGGCTGCTGCGCCGGCTACAGAAGGTGCTGGTGTTTCCGGCACCTTGCACAAACCGGCGGCCAAGCCGGGTGATGACGCTCGCAAGGGTGACAAGAAGGCAACCAACCTGAAGACCGAAGCGGATCGCAGCCGTCGTACCATCAAGACGCGCGGCGATACCGGTGGCGGTACGGCCGGTTGGCGTGGTGGCCCGAAGCAGGGTGGTCGCCATGGACGTCATGGTCATGAGGAGCGTGCGGCGCCGCAGCCTGTCGAGCAGGTGGTGCGCGAAGTGCATGTGCCCGAAACGATTTCCGTGGCCGATCTGGCCCACAAGATGTCGGTCAAGGCCACCGAGGTGATCAAGGCGCTGATGAAGATGGGCATGATGGTGACCATCAACCAGCAGCTCGATCAGGAAACGGCGATGATTATCGTCGAGGAGATGGGCCACAAGGCTTTTTCGGCCAAGCTGGACGATCCCGATGCCTTCCTTGATGAATCGCACGCCGAAGATCACAAGGATGTTGAGCTGCTGCCGCGTGCCCCGGTCGTGACCGTGATGGGCCACGTCGACCACGGCAAGACCTCGCTGCTTGACTACATTCGCCGTACCAAGGTGGCGGCGGGTGAAGCCGGTGGCATTACCCAGCACATCGGTGCCTACCACGTGGAAACGTCGCGCGGCATGGTGACCTTCCTCGATACGCCGGGTCACGCAGCCTTTACAGCGATGCGCGCGCGCGGTGCGAAGGCCACCGATATCGTGATTTTGATCGTCGCTGCGGACGACGGCGTGATGCCGCAAACCAAGGAAGCAATTCACCACGCCAAGGCCGCCGGTGTGCCGCTGGTGGTGGCGATCAACAAGATCGACAAGCCGGGTGCCAACGCAGATCGCGTCAAGCAGGAACTGGTGGCTGAAGGCGTGGTGCCGGAAGAGTACGGTGGTGACTCGCCCTTCGTTCATGTGTCGGCGAAGGTGGGTACCGGTATCGATGAATTGCTGGAGCAGGTGCTGTTGCAGGCCGAAGTACTGGAACTCAAGGCCACGCGTGATTCGTTGGCCAAAGGCCTGGTGATTGAGGCGCGTCTCGACAAGGGCAAGGGCCCGGTGGCGACCGTGCTAGTGCAATCCGGTACGCTGAAGCGTGGCGATGTGCTGCTCTGCGGCCAGGTGTTCGGTCGCGTGCGTGCGATGCTGGATGAAAACGGTCAGTCAGTGGATGAAGCGGGGCCGTCGATTCCGGTCGAGATTCAGGGCCTTTCCGATGTGCCGTCGGCGGGCGATGAGGCGATGGCGCTGGCCGACGAGCGCAAGGCGCGCGAAATTGCCTTGTTCCGTCAGGGCAAGTTCCGCGATGTGCGCCTGGCCAAGCAGCAGGCCGCCAAGCTGGAGAATATGTTCGAGCAGATGGGCGAGGGCGAGGTCAAGATCCTTGCCCTGATCATCAAGGCCGACGTGCAGGGCTCGCAGGAAGCGCTGGCTCACGCGCTGGTCAAGCTGTCGACGGACGAGGTCAAGGTCAATGTCATTCATGCGGGGGTCGGCGGCATTTCCGAGTCCGACGTCAATCTGGCACAAGCCTCCAAGGCCGTCATCATTGGCTTCAATACGCGCGCCGATGCCGGTGCGCGCAAGGTGGCTGAAAACTCTGGCGTCGATATCCGCTACTACAACATCATCTACGATGCGGTGGACGAGGTGAAGGCCGCGATGTCCGGTATGTTGTCGCCGGAGAAGCGCGAAAACATGCTCGGCATGGTCGAAATCCGTCAGGTCTTCAAGGTGCCCAAGGTTGGTGCGGTAGCGGGTTGTATGGTGCTTTCCGGTATCGTCAAGCGCGGCTCCCACGTGCGTTTGTTACGCGATAACGTGGTGTTGCATACCGGCGAGCTCGACTCGCTCAAGCGTTTCAAGGACGACGTCAAGGAGGTCAAGGAAGGCTTCGAGTGCGGTTTGTCGCTGAAGAATTTTAACGAGATTCAGGAAGGCGACCAGCTCGAAGTGTTTGAGATCCAGGAAGTCGCCAGAACGTTGTGATGACTCGGTAAAAGTCGACGATGGCGGGACGGCAGCAAGCTCATGGTTTTTCGCGCGGCGAGCGCGTGGCGGAACAAATCCGCCGTGATCTTGCCGAGTTGTTGCGCCAGGTCAAGGATCCGCGTGTGGCGCATCTGTTGCCGCTCGTGACGGTCACGGATATCGAACTCACCCCGGACTATGCGCATGCGAAGGTGTTCTACACCTCGCTGGCCGAGACGTCGCATGCGGAAGATATTGCCCGCGGACTCGCCAAGGCTGCGGGTTTTCTGCGCCGCGAACTGGGACGTCGCCTGCATATCCACCAAATTCCCGAATTGCACTTTGTCTTTGATGTGTCGGTCGAGCGTGGCAGTCATCTTTCCCAGTTGATCGACGCGGCTGTCAAATCCGATACCCAGAGTGAATAAACCCAGAAGGGCGCCGCGACGCCGTGTCGACGGGGTGTTGCTGCTCGACAAGCCGCTTGGCATGACCTCCAACGGTGCCTTGCAAAAGGTGCGCTGGCTGTTCAATGCCGAAAAGGCGGGTCATACCGGCACCCTGGACCCGCTGGCAACCGGGGTGTTGCCCATCTGCCTGGGGGAGGCCACCAAGTTTTCCGGCGAGCTTCTCGATGCGGGCAAGGCTTACCGTGCGACGGTGCAGTTGGGGGTGATCACCGCGACCGCCGATGCCGAAGGCGAGGTGTTGGCCACCGCGCCAGTGACCTCCAGCGAGGCCGACCTACGTGAAGTTCTGCCGCGTTTCATCGGCGAGATCGAGCAGGTGCCGCCGATGTACTCGGCGCTCAAGCGTGACGGCAAACCGCTTTATGAATTGGCTCGGCAAGGCATCGAAGTGGCGCGTGAACCGCGCAAGGTGACGATTGAATCCATCGAGTTGCTGTCCTGGCATGGCGATCACTTTGTCATCGATGTGGATTGCAGCAAGGGGACGTACATTCGCACCCTGGCCGCCGATATTGGTCAGGCTTTGGGCTGTGGTGCGCATCTCGCTACCTTGCGGCGGACCCGGGTTGGGCGTCATGATCTGTCGGGGGCAGTCGATCTGCCATCTATCGAGGCAATGGCCATCGAGCAGCGGGATGCGCTATTGATGCCCTGCGATATTTTGTTGTCTGGATTGTCAGCCGTAACGCTGGGCGAGCGTGAAGCCGCCACCCTGTTGCATGGACAGGCCATTCGCTGGAGCGGCGTGCCGCACCTCGTGCGGGGCATTTCATCTTGCCAGCACCGACTTTATGGGCCGACGGGTTTTCTGGGTTTGGGAGAGTGTGTCGAGGATGGCTGGCTTAAGCCAAAAAGATTGATTGCCACGGTCAGTCCAAGCATTTGATTCAGTTATAATCCGCCGCTTGTTTCGCAGGGGCTGTGCTCTATCAAACCGGGGCCGCGTCTGTTTTATCAATCCAGCGTTTGAGAGAAAGATTTATGGCCATTACGACCGCCGACAAGGCAAAGATTGTTACCGATTACCAGCGTGCCCAGGGCGACACAGGTTCCCCCGAAGTTCAGGTCGCCCTGCTGACCGCACGTATCAACGACCTGACCGGTCATTTCAAGACCCACGTCAAGGATCACCACTCCCGCCGCGGCCTGCTCAAGATGGTGAGCCAGCGCCGTAAATTACTGGATTACCTCAAGGCCAAGAATGCCGACAGCTATCGTGCGCTGATCGAGCGTCTGGGTCTGCGCAAGTAATTTTTCCGGACCAAGCGACGTGCTCGCAAACCGTTCGAACTGCCGGCACAGCCACAAGCTGTGCCGGTTTTCATTTTGAGAGGAACATCCGTGCTGACACCCTTCAAGAAAAGCTTTACCTACGGCGCCCATACCGTGACGCTAGAAACCGGCGAAATCGCCCGCCAGGCGACTGGCGCCGTGCTGGTGAATGTCGATGACACCGTTGTGCTGGCGACTGTGGTCGCCAAGGACGAGGTCAAGGCCGGCCAAGACTTTTTCCCCCTGACGGTCGACTATCTGGAGAAGGTTTATGCCGCTGGCCGTATCCCCGGCGGTTTCTTTAAGCGCGAAGGTCGTCCTTCCGAGAAGGAAACGCTGACCTCGCGCCTGATCGACCGCCCCCTGCGTCCCCTGTTCCCGGATGGCTTCTACAACGAAGTTCAGGTCATCATTCATGTGCTGTCGAGCAATCCGGAAGTCGATCCCGACATTCCTGCGATGATCGGTGCATCGGCGGCCTTGGCAATTTCCGGCATTCCCTTCAATGGCCCGATTGGCGCGGCGCGCGTCGGCTACATCAACGGCCAGTATGTTCTCAACCCGACACGGTCGCAGCTGAGCGAAAGCCAGATGGATCTCGTCGTTGCGGGTACGACATCCGCCGTGCTGATGGTCGAATCCGAAGCACAGCAGTTGTCGGAAGAAGTGATGCTGGGTGCTGTGGTGTTCGGTCACGACCAGTTGCAGGCGGCCATCAAGGCTATCAACGAGCTGGTTGAAGTCGCTGGCAAGCCCGAGTGGAACTGGCAGGCACCGGCTAAGGACGAAGCGCTGATCGCCAAGGTGGCGGCGCTGGCCGAAGCCGATCTGCGCGACGCATATCGCATCACCAGCAAGCAGGCGCGTACCCAGAAGTGCCGAGAAGTTACGAGCAAGACGATCGAAGCGGTTTGCGCTGGCGAAGGTGCGCCAGATGCAACCACGATCGGCAATCTGATTTTTGAACTTGAAGCCAAGATTGTGCGTTCGCAGATTCTCAATGGTGAGCCGCGCATTGATGGTCGTGACACGCGTACCGTTCGCCCGATCACCGTTCGCTCCGGCGTGTTGCCGCGTACCCACGGTTCCGTGTTGTTTACCCGTGGCGAGACGCAGGCTTTGGTCATCGCGACGCTCGGCACCGGCCGCGACGAGCAGATCATCGACTCCCTGCAGGGCGAGTCGCGCGATCGCTTCATGCTTCACTACAACATGCCGCCGTTCGCGACCGGTGAAACCGGTCGTGTCGGCAGCCCGAAGCGTCGTGAAATCGGTCATGGTCGTCTGGCCAAGCGTGCGCTGGTAGCCGTGCTTCCCTCTGCGGAAGAGTTTGGCTATTCGATGCGCGTGGTTTCCGAAATTACCGAGTCGAATGGTTCCTCGTCGATGGCCTCTGTTTGTGGTGGCTCGCTGTCGCTGATGGATGCCGGCGTTCCCCTCAAGGCGCATGTGGCCGGCATCGCCATGGGCCTGATCAAGGAAGGCAGCCGCTTTGCCGTGCTGACCGACATCCTGGGTGACGAAGATCACCTTGGCGACATGGACTTCAAGGTGGCCGGTACGCGTACGGGTGTCACCGCCCTGCAAATGGATATCAAGATTCAGGGCATCACCAAGGAGATCATGCAGGTCGCACTGGCTCAGGCCAAGGATGCCCGGCAGCATATTCTCGGCATCATGGAGGGCGCCGTGACCGGTCACCGTGAGGAAGTGTCGAATTTTGCACCGCGTATGATTTCGATCAAGATCAATCCGGAGAAAATCCGTGATGTGATCGGCAAGGGTGGCGCAACCATCCGTGCGCTGACCGAGGAAACCGGTTGCGTGATCGATATCGAGGATGATGGTTCCGTGACCATTTCTTCGGTGAGTTCCGAGGCTGCCCAAGTGGCCAAGAAGCGCATCGAGGACATCACGGCGGAGGTCGAAGTGGGCAAAGTCTACGAGGGTACGGTACTGCGTCTGCTGGACTTTGGTGCGATCGTCTCGATCCTGCCGGGCAAGGATGGTCTGCTACACATTTCGCAGATCGCCAATGAGCGCGTCAATGCCGTCTCCGACAAGCTAAAGGAAGGACAGATCGTTCGCGTCAAGGTCATCGAGACGGATGACAAGGGACGCGTACGTTTGTCCATGAAGGCACTGCTGGCAGATGAACCTGCCGCAGCCGCACCGAGCGAACAGTAATAGTGCGGAAGTAAAACAATAAAAGGACGCGGCAGCGTCCTTTTTTTTCGGTAAAGGACAGATTACTTCGCCATCTGTTTCTCGCGTCGTTCCTCCAGTTCTTTGCAGTCGATGCAAAGCGTTGCTGTGGGACGGGCCTCAAGACGCTTTAGGCCGATCTCAACGCCACAGGCATTGCAGAAGCCATACTCTCCGTTATCGATACGTGCGATTGATTCGTCGACTTTCTTGATCAACTTGCGCTCGCGATCACGGTTGCGAAGTTCCAAGGCTATATCGGATTCTTGACTCGCCCGGTCGTTGGGATCCGCGAACACCGTTGCCTCGTCCTGCATCGTATGAACCGTGCGTTCGATATCGCCGGCGAGTTCAAGCTTGAGTGCATCAAGGATTTTGCGGAAGTGTGCGAGTTGCTTCGCGCTCATGTACTCCTCGCCCTTCTTGGGAGCGTAAGGAGGAAAGTGTTTGTGTAGGAGGTCTTCAGCCATCTCTAGTCCGCTCGGGTGAAAAGGATCGTTTATAAACGAAACATCAAATCGCTGCAAGATTTTTGACGCAGGGAATTGACCTTGCGATGAACGCTCAGTAGAATCCGCGCTCCTCGGGGCGTAGCGCAGCCCGGTAGCGCGCTTGCTTTGGGAGCAAGATGTCGTAGGTTCGAATCCTATCGCCCCGACCAAATGCTTCGAAACGAGGATGCTTGGCAGACAGACCGCCCGTAGCTCAACCGGATAGAGCACCGGCCTTCTAAGCCGGGGGTTGTGAGTTCGAGTCTCGCCGGGCGGACCAATAGAATCATAGTGTAGTAGTCGAAATCAATCCCCTTTGGTTTCCTGCCAAGAGGATTGATGTTTGCTATTACGCACGGTCATTTTTGTCGCTAACCATGTGATCTATACGCTGACCTTGGTAACCGATGCCACGCGGCGGGCCACTTTGTTGAGGCCCAGCATGGGCAGGGCGGTGGACAGGCGTTCGGGATGACCAGTGGCCTGTAGGCTGATTTTTCCGTCGGCGTAACTGTCGCCGCGCAAGCGCAATACTTGGCGCGCGACCGCATCGGCGACATCGACGAGTTGGGCGTGTCCCACCAGAAGCGGCTCGATGATCGGGATCAGAAAAGCGTAGTGCGTACAGCCAAGGACGATGCGGTCGACACCGGCGGCGAGCAGGGGGCGAATCTTTTGTTCGACTTCTGCCCTGAAGGTGGGGGTATCCGGTTGCAGGGTTTCGACGTGAGTAGCCCAGCCGGGGCAGGGGACGAGTTCCACCTTGACTTGGGCCGCATAGGTGTCGATCAGGTGCGCGAGGCGCTTGCTGCGCGCCGTGGTTTCGGTGGCCAGAACTGCGATGTGGCGTTTGAGGGAACCATGCGCCGCCGGTTTGACGCCGGGTTCGACGCCCACCACCTGAATGTGCGGTAGGTGATCGCGCAGCGCCTGAATCGCCGTGGTGGTGGCGGTATTGCAGGCGACAACAATCAGCTTGCAGCCCTGATTGGCAAGGTGTTGACCAATCGCCAGGACGCGCCCGGTGATAAAGTTGTCGGGCTTGTCGCCATAAGGAACGTGTGCGGTGTCGGCCAGATAGATCAGGTTCGCCCGCGGCAACTCGCGGGCGATGGCAGCCAGTACCGAGAGGCCACCCAAACCTGAGTCAAAAACTCCGATCACTGCAAAAGTCGGCGCTGGCAGGACGGCACTTGCTTAGTGCTTCGTCACCGGAATCTTGCCGACCATGGTGACAATTTTCGCCTGCCACTCCTGCGGCCCGGTGTTATGTACCGAAGTACCGCTGGAATCGACGGCCACGGTAACCGGCATGTCCCGCACATCGAACTCGTAGATGGCTTCCATGCCGAGATCGGCAAAACCCACCACCCTGGCGGTCTTGATCGCTTTGGCCACCAGATAGGCGGCACCGCCGACCGCCATCAGATAGGCCGACTGGTGTTTCTTGATCGCTTCAATCGCTGCCGGGCCACGCTCGGCCTTGCCGACCATGGAGATCAGACCGGTCTGGGCCAGCATCATCTCGGTAAACTTGTCCATGCGCGTCGCCGTGGTGGGGCCGGCCGGACCGACGGCCTCGTCGCGTACCGGGTCCACCGGGCCGACGTAGTAGATGACGCGGTTGGTGAAGTCGACCGGCAGCTTCTCGCCCTTGGCCAGCATGTCCTGAATGCGCTTGTGCGCGGCGTCGCGACCGGTCAGCATCTTGCCGTTGAGCAGCAGCGTCTGGCCCGGTTTCCAGGCGGCGACCTCGGCGGGTGTCAGGGTGTCGAGATTGACGCGAGTGGATTTCTCGGTGTCCGGCGCCCAGGCGACTTGCGGCCACTGGTCGAGGCTGGGTGCTTCGAGCTTGGCCGGGCCGGAGCCGTTGAGGTGGAAATGCACGTGACGGGTGGCGGCGCAGTTGGGAATCATCGCCACCGGTAGGCTGGCGGCGTGGGTCGGGTAGTCCATGATCTTTACGTCGAGCACGGTGGTGAGGCCACCCAGACCCTGGGCGCCGATGCCCAGGGCATTGACCTTCTCGTAGAGTTCGAGGCGCAGTTCCTCGATGCGGTTCGACGGACCGCGAGCGATCAACTCGTCGATATCGACCGGCGCCATCAACGACTCCTTGGCCAGCAGCATGGCTTTCTCCGGCGTACCGCCGATGCCGATGCCGAGGATGCCGGGCGGGCACCAGCCGGCACCCATGGTCGGCACGGTCTTCAACACCCAGTCGACGATGGAATCGGACGGATTCAGCGCGTAGAACTTCGACTTGTTCTCCGAGCCGCCGCCCTTGGCGGCGCAGATGACTTCGACGTGGTCGCCTGCGACCATTTCGTAGTGGATGACGGCCGGGGTGTTGTCCTTGCTGTTGGTGCGCTTGCCGGCCGGGTCGAGCAGCACCGAGGCGCGCAGCTTGTTGTCCGGGTGGGTGTAGGCGCGGCGCACGCCTTCGTCAACCATCTCCTGGATGCCCATCTTCGCATCCCATTTCGCGTTCATGCCGATCTTGAGGAAGACCACGGCGATCCCGGTGTCCTGGCAAATCGGGCGCTTGCCTTCGGCGCACATGCGGCTGTTGGTCAGGATCTGGGCGATGGCATCCTTGGCGGCCGGACTCTGCTCGCGCTCGTAGGCGCGCCCCAGCGCCTGAATGTAGTCGAGCGGGTGGTAGTAGCTGATGAACTGGAAGGCGTCGGCGATGGATGCGATGAAATCATCCTGGCGAATGGCGGCGGACATGGCGGGCCTGCGGATTAGTGCTTTGAGTGGCTGCTGATCGACAGCGTTTGCATCATGATCTTGTCGGTCCAGGCGATGGCGAGGGCTGAGACCAGAAAGGACGCATGGATGGCGATCTGGGCGATGATGACACGGTCCTCGACCTGCGGCGCGTTGATGAAGGTGCGCAGCAGGTGGATCGACGAGATGCTGATCAGGGCCACGGCCAGCTTGACCTTGAGCACCCCGGCATTGACGTGCGAGAGCCATTCGGGCTGGTCGGGGTTGCCTTCGAGGTCGAGCTTGGATACGAAGGTTTCGTAGCCGCCGATGATGACCATGATCAAAAGGTTGGCGATCATGACCACGTCAATCAGGCCCAGCACGATCAGCATCACCTCATTTTCGGTGAGGCTGCCGGCCTTGGTGACCAGGTGAATCAGTTCGTGCATGAAGTGATAGACATACACGCCTTGGGCGGCGATTAGACCAAGGTACAGGGGCGCCTGAAGCCAGCGGCTCCAGAAGATGAAACCTTCCATGGTGTGAGTGAGTTTCTTCATGCGGATCCTCGTTGCGGATGAGATGCCAAAGGTGACGTCAGGGCGGTGGTGCCTGGCGTGCCCCATACCTGTCCGATTTTACACGGGGCCATGATGCCGTCGTGTGCCTGGTACGGACGTGCGTAAGAGTAACGTAAGCTATAACAGTTGTAATATTGAGCCAGAAGCGCGAGCGCAAAAAAGACCGGGAATTCCGTGAGGATGCGGTGATCCGGCAGCCTTGAAGTACGAAAAATAATTGCTGGCCTTTGGCCGGTCCCAGTTTTATAACGTCATTGCGAGAGGAGAAAATCTCAATGAGCGCCATCGAATCGGTTATGCACGAGAGCCGCGTCTTTCCACCTTCCGAAGAGACTGTCAAGAAAGCCACTATTTCCGGCATGGCTGCCTACGAGGCGCTGTGCAAGGAAGCCGAGCAGGATTACACGGGCTATTGGGGGCGGTTGGCCAAGGAGTACTTGGTTTGGAAACAACCCTTTACGCAGATACTCGACGAGTCGAACGCTCCCTTCTTTAAGTGGTTCGCCGATGGCAAGCTGAACGTCTCCTACAACTGCCTCGACAAGAACGTCGAAGCCGGCTTGGGCGACAAGGTTGCGCTGGTTTTCGAAGCCGATGACGGCTCGGTCACCAAGGTGACCTACGGGGATCTGCTGGGTCGTGTCAGCAAGTTTGCCAACGCCATGCGTTCCCAGGGTATCAAGAAGGGCGACCGTGTTCTGATCTACGTGGCCATGTCGGTCGAAGGTATCGTTGCGATGCAGGCCTGTGCCCGTATTGGCGCGATTCACTCCGTCGTATTTGGTGGCTTCTCGGCCAAGTCGCTTGAAGAACGTATCCTCGATGCCGGTGCGGTTGCCGTCATCACCATGGACGAACAGTGTCGCGGTGGCAAATCGATCCCACTCAAGCCCGCCGTCGATGAAGCGCTCAACATGGCGCAGGGCCATCAGGTGAAGAACGTGTTCGTGATCAAGCGCACCGGCGGGGCCTGCAACATGGTCGCTGGCCGTGACATCTGGTATCACGAAATTACCGCTAGCCAGCCCGACGTTTGCGAACCCGAGTGGGTGGATGCCGAGCATCCGCTGTTCCTGCTCTACACCTCCGGTTCGACCGGCAAGCCGAAAGGCGTCCAGCACTCCACCGGCGGCTATCTGCTGCATGCCATCCTGACGATGAAGTGGACCTTTGACATCAAAAAGGATGACGTGTTCTGGTGTACCGCTGACATCGGCTGGGTCACCGGTCACACCTACATTACCTACGGCCCGCTCGCCTGCGGCGCGACCGAAATCGTCTTCGAGTCCGTCCCAACTTATCCGGACGCTGGCCGTTTCTGGAGGATGATTCAAGATCACAAGGTTTCCGTGTTCTATACGGCCCCGACGGCGATTCGTTCGCTGATCAAGGCATCGGAAGGCACCCCGACCACCCATCCGCGCAACTATGACCTCAAGTCGCTGCGTATCTTGGGTTCCGTTGGCGAGCCGATTAACCCTGAAGCCTGGATGTGGTACTACGACAATGTGGGTGGTAGCCGCTGCCCGATCGTCGATACCTTCTGGCAGACCGAGACCGGCGGCCACATGATCACGCCGCTGCCGGGTGCTACGCCGCTGGTGCCGGGTTCCTGCACGCTGCCCTTCCCGGGCATCCAGGCGGCCATCGTCGATGAGACGGGTACCGATGTGCCGTGGGGCAATGGCGGCTTCCTCGTCGTCAAGAAGCCCTGGCCATCGATGATTCGTACCATCTGGGGCGATCCCGATCGCTTCACGAAGTCCTACTATCCGCCTGATTTCAGCGGCAAGCTTTACCTCGCCGGCGATGGTGCGGTGCGTGATGCCAAGACCGGCTACTTCACCATCATGGGCCGTATCGACGACGTGCTGAACGTTTCCGGTCACCGCATGGGCACGATGGAAATCGAATCCGCGCTGGTTTCCAACCCGCTCGTCGCCGAGGCTGCCGTGGTGGGGCGTCCGGACGATCTGACCGGCGAAGCGATCTGCGCCTTCGTGGTGCTGAAGGGTTCGCGTCCGTCCGGCGAGGATGCCAAGAAGCTCGCCAACGAGCTGCGTAACTGGGTCGGCAAGGAAATCGGCCCGATCGCCAAGCCCAAGGACATCCGGTTCGGTGAGAACCTGCCTAAGACGCGTTCCGGCAAGATCATGCGCCGTTTGCTGCGCTCCCTGGCCAAAGGCGAGGAAGTCACGCAAGACGTATCGACACTCGAGAATCCCGGGATTCTGGATCAGCTCAAACAGGGCATTTAATCCAGAACAAGAACCGGAGGAGGGTAAAGAAAGGGCACCTGCCACAAGCAGGTGCCCTCATGGGTAGCGGATTCGTTTACGGCGAGATCATCAAGCAGCAGGGGTTTTCCCTACTTCCTTTCGCTTGAGTCAGACCATCCTGAGGCGCAGGATAGCGACCATTGCTAACCCATGTGTCGAGGTGTTTCATGATCATCCAGTCGGTCGAACTGGTTGCGCTTCCAAATGCGCCTACCTATCAGGAAAAGATCTACCGCGCTCGCTTGGATACGGGAGAAGATGTGGATCTCTTCCAGCAGCATTGGGATGTGCCCCTGCCGCCTGAATCGTTGGTGGGACTGACGCCTGACGAGGCTCGCCGCGTACGTGCTGAGAAGATGCTGTCAATCGCTGCCGGCATGCACTGAATCAAGCGCCACCTCAAGCTTTTGTCATTTCTGCCGTAATCCGGCATATCCGCAATGCCTTATGGGGGATATGCCGTGGTTGTAACCAACTTTCAACGCAGTACCGCGATTGTTATTCGTAACGATGGTCGCAAGGTGACCCTGGTGCCGATGAAAAGCGGCAAGCTTTCAGCCAGAACCCTCAGCTTTGCCGAGTTTCGTGATGAGTGGCGCGAAACCGGCTATGGTCTGTCGCTGGCGCTGACGACTTTCCTCTCGCACATCATGAAGTGGGGCGCATCGATCGAGGCTCAAAAAGGGTTGGCCCGACTGGCTGCCCGTGATCGTTTCGTCGTTGCCAGCCTCTTTTAGACGGCTGTAAAAAGTCGGCGCTGGCAAGACGGCGCCCCAGCAGAATGTCTACGTCGAGAGATTCAACCGCACAGTACGCTACGAATGGCTATCGCAATACCTGTGGGGGGGGATTACCAACTCAGTCTGGATTAAGGAAATCTCCTGACCCTGACGTGAATTAAGTTCAGGCAGCCTGTCCAAGCGGGGGGAGTCCCTTGCTTAGTCCGAAATTCTGCGCTGACTTGCGTGGACAACCTGTTTCGTCGTAGGAAGACAAGACCTCGTAGCGGGTAATACGCGCATCCGTCATGTTAATCCCATAAAGCTCGATTAATGCCTTATCGAACTCATTGACGATACGGAGTCCTTCAAATTTACCTACTTTATTCATATTCATGATCAGTTCCTTCTTGCAGTGCACTATTGACCTAAGGCAAATAACGGAGAAATGACCCAAAGGCTGAATCAGCGCCGCATGAAATAAGGAGATACAGTCTTCATTCAATCGAATTATCGCATACTGCAATGCAGCATAATAATTAGTCTCTATTGGAAATTAGCAGGAAATCCTGTGTTAATCAGAAAATGGCAAAACTGTTGCAAGAGCATGGGGCAAGCAATTTATGATAAAATTATAAAGTAGAAGGTGCGACGATTAATTTTCTGCGTGCCGACAGTAAAATCAAGATAAACGGGGTGCCTGAGCAATCAGCCACCCTGTTCTGTTTCTGGAGCCCGACATGCCGGTTATTACCCTTCCCGATGGTTCACGACGCGAATATCCGCAACCGCTGACGGTGGCGGAGGTGGCGGCTTCAATTGGTGCCGGCTTGGCCAAGGCGGCCTTGGCAGGCAAGGTCGATGGCAAGCTAGTCGATACCTCGTATTGCATCGAAAACGATGTCACGCTTGCCATTGTCACCGACAAGGATGTCGAGGGGGTGGAGATCATTCGTCACTCCACCGCGCACCTGTTGGCCTATGCGCTGAAGGAAATGTTGCCGGAGGCGCAGGTAACCATTGGCCCGGTGATCGAAAATGGCTTTTACTACGACTTTGCCTGCCGACCGCTGACGACGGACGATCTGGCTGCGTTGGAAAAGCGTATGGCCGAACTGGCGAAGAAGGATTTTCCGGTGACGCGCGAAGTCTTGCCGCGCGACAAAGCGATCGATTTTTTCAAGTCGATTGGCGAACATTACAAGGCAGAGTTGATCGCAGCGATCCCCGCTGGTGAGGATGTTTCGCTCTATCGCGAGGGCGATTTCATCGATCTGTGCCGCGGCCCGCATGTGCCCTCGACGGGCAAACTCAAGCACTTCAAGCTGATGAAGGTGGCCGGCGCCTACTGGCGCGGCGATTCGAAGAACGCCATGCTCCAGCGCGTCTATGGCACGGCCTGGGCCAAGAAGGAGGAACTCGATGCCTACCTGCACATGCTGGAAGAAGCCGAAAAGCGCGACCACCGCAAGCTCGGCCAGCAACTCGATCTGTTCCACTTTCAGGAAGAGGCGCCCGGTTCGGTGTTCTGGCATCCCCACGGCTGGCGGCTCTTTCAGGATCTGATTGCCTACATGCGCCAGCGGCAGGAGCAGGCCGGCTACGTCGAGGTGAATACGCCGGATGTCATGGATCGCAGCTTGTGGGAAATCTCCGGGCACTGGTTCAATTATCGCGAGCATATGTTTACGACGCAGACCGAGGACGAGCGCATGTTCGCGCTCAAGCCGATGAACTGCCCTGGTGGCATGATGCTCTTTAAGCAGGGCATCAAGAGCTACCGCGACCTGCCGCTGCGCATGGCGGAATTCGGCAAGGTGCATCGCTACGAGCCGTCCGGTGCCCTGCATGGTCTGTTGCGCGTGCGTCATTTCACCCAGGACGATGCTCATGTCTTTTGTACCGAAGAGCAGATGGAGCAGGAGTGCAAGGATGTTGTCGCCCTGATTCTGGATATCTACAAGGATTTCGGCTTCAACGAGGTACGCATCAAGCTGTCGACGCGTCCGGAAAAGCGCATTGGTTCGGACGAGACCTGGGACAAACTGGAGGGTGCGTTGTCGACCGCCCTCGATCACATGGGCATGAAGTACGAGCTGTTCCCCGGCGAGGGCGCCTTCTACGGGCCGAAGCTGGAGTTCGTCCTGCGCGACGCGATCGGCCGCGACTGGCAATGCGGTACGCTACAGGTCGACATGAGTCTGCCGGAGCGCTTCGATCTCAACTATGTGGCCGCCGACAACACCCACAAGCGCCCGGTAATGCTGCATCGCGCCTTGTTCGGCTCGCTGGAGCGCTTTGTCGGCATCCTGATCGAGAACTATGCCGGTGCGTTGCCCTTGTGGCTGTCGCCGGTGCAGGCCGTGGTCATGAATATTTCCGAAGGCCAGGCCGACTATGCCGAAAGTGTGGCAAAAAAGTTGCGCGATGCCGGCCTCCGCGTTGAATGCGATTTGCGTGGCGAGAAGATTAACTATAAAATTCGAGAACATAGCGTATTGAAGCGGCCTTATCTCGTCGTCGTTGGCGACAAGGAAAAGGCCGCCGGGTTGGTCGCCTTGCGTGCTCGGGGCAATCAGGATCTCGGGCAAATGTCCCTGGATGTTTTGATTGAACGTCTGTTGCTGGATCGTTCCAGCAAGGGCGTGGCGGCTTGATTTTGTTGAATTTTAGGAGAACTGCACCATCGCTCAGGAAAAGTCGCAGCGCATCAATGACGAAATAACCGCGCCGGAAATCCGTTTGATCGGAGTCGAAGGCGAACAGCTTGGAATTTGTTCCGCACGTCAGGCGCTGCAAATGGCGGAAGAAGCTGAAGTCGATCTGGTTGAAATTGCACCGATGGCCACGCCACCGGTTTGTCGCCTGATGGATTTTGGCAAGTTCAAGTATCAGGAAGCGAAACGCGCGGCCGAGGCAAAGAAGAAGCAGAAGGTTGTCGAGGTCAAGGAAGTCAAGTTTCGGCCGGGTACCGACGAGAACGATTACCAGATCAAGTTGCGCAACGTCATCAAGTTTCTGGGTGAAGGCGACAAGGCGAAAATTACGCTGCGTTTCCGCGGCCGCGAAATGGCCCACCAGGAAATCGGTATGCGCATGCTGGAGCGGATCAAGCTGGATCTTGAGCAGCAAGCCATGGTTGAGCAGTTCCCGAAGATGGAAGGACGTCAGTTGATCATGGTGATGGCGCCCTCGAAAAAGAAGGCGCCCTAACTCGGGATGCCGTAAGAATTTTGCTGGATGCTCCGTGTTGCATATTGCATGAGGCGTTGGGCGAAAAGAAGTGGCTGCAGGTTATCAAGCACTCCCGAGGCGGGGGACACCTGGCAGACATACAAGAAGGAGATCTTCGATGCCGAAGATGAAGACCAAGAGCGGTGCCGCCAAGCGCTTCAAAGTGCGCGGATCGGGCAGCATCAAGCGCGGATGTGCGTTCAAGCGCCACATCCTGACCAAGAAAACCACCAAGAGCAAGCGCCAGTTGCGCGGCATGCAGACCGTGCACGAGTCGGACGCAAAGTCCATTCGCGCCATGTTGCCTAACGGTTAAGGAGAGCCAGCATGCCAAGAGTCAAACGTGGTGTAACGGCGCGCGCGCGCCACAAGAAAGTTCTCGCTCAGGCCAAGGGTTATCGCGGCCGGCGTTCTACCGTCTATCGCATCGCCAAAGAAGCGGTGATGAAGGCGGGTCAGTACCAGTATCGCGACCGTCGTCAAAGAAAGCGTCAGTTCCGTGCCCTGTGGATTGCCCGTATCAATGCGGCAGCGCGTGAGCTGGGCCTGAAGTACAGCACCATGATGAATGGCCTGAAGAAGGCATCCATCGAGGTTGATCGCAAGGTGCTGGCCGATCTGGCCGTGTTCGACAAGCCGGCATTTGCCGCGTTGGCGAATCAGGCCAAGGCCCAGTTGGCCGCCTAAGTCTGGCCATTGCCCCCACGGAAAGGCTGCCAGTTGGTGGCCTTTCCAGTTTTCAGCCTTCCTTTATCTGTAGCCCGCATCCGCAGCCTGTATTCACGAAGCCCCTATGCTCGATCTGGAACAACTTGTCGCGCAGGCGACCGCTGAATTTTCTGCAGCGACCGAACTGGCCCGCCTTGAGGATGCCAAGGCCGGCTACCTTGGCAAGGATGGCTCGCTGACGGCGCTGCTCAAAGGCCTGGGCAAACTGCCGGCCGAAGAGCGCAAAACAGCTGGCGCTGCGATCAATGCCGCCAAGGTGCAGGTTGAATCCGCCCTGTCGGCACGCCGCGATGCCTTGCGTAATGCGCAACTTGAAGCCCAACTGGCCGCCGAAGCACTCGATATCACGCTCCCCGGTCGTGGTCAGTCGCGTGGTGGCATTCATCCCGTGATGCGGACGCTTGATCGCATCGAGCAACTGTTTCGTTCGATCGGTTTCGAAGTGGCCGATGGTCCCGAGATCGAAACCGACTGGCATAATTTCACCGCATTGAATACGCCCGAGAATCATCCGGCGCGTTCGATGCACGATACCTTCTACCTGCTCGATGAGACGGGCAAGGTGCGCGAAGACGTGCTGTTGCGCACCCACACCAGCCCGGTGCAGATTCGTTCCATGCTGGCGCATGTCGAGAAATTCAAGCATCTCGACACAATGCCCGAGATTCGCGTGATCTGTCCCGGCCGCGTCTACCGGGTGGACTCGGATGCGACGCACTCACCGATGTTCCATCAGGTCGAAGGCCTGTGGGTGGGCGAGAACGTGAGCTTCGCCGACCTCAAGGGCGTGGTGGCAGACTTTCTGCGCCGCTTCTTTGAAAGCGACGACCTCAAGGTGCGCTTCCGCCCCTCGTTCTTCCCCTTTACCGAACCGTCTGCCGAAATCGATGTGGCCTTCATGCATGGCCCGATGGAAGGCCGCTGGCTTGAAATCGCCGGCTGCGGCATGGTGCATCCAAACGTGCTGCGCTTTGGCGGTATCGACCCAGAGAAATACATCGGCTTTGCCTTCGGCATGGGCCCGGATCGCCTGACCATGCTGCGTTACGGCATCAACGACCTGCGCCTGTTCTTTGACGGCGATCTGCGTTTCCTGTCCCAGTTCCAGTAAGAAGGCCGCCATGCAATTTTCCGAATCCTGGCTGCGCGCCCTCGTCAATCCCCCGCTTGCGACGGATGAACTGTGTCATCTGCTGACGAT
The DNA here is from genome assembly GCA_964477575.1 of uncultured Methyloversatilis sp. Taxonomy (GTDB): domain Bacteria; phylum Pseudomonadota; class Gammaproteobacteria; order Burkholderiales; family Rhodocyclaceae; genus Sulfuricystis. Next base: position 3,064 of record CAYZEA010000013.1, on the reverse strand, counting down.
GGCCGGTCTTGAGGTGGAGGAGTGCCGTCCTGCCAGCGCCGACTTTTCCAATGTGGTTGTCGCACGCATCCTGACGGCCGAAAAACACCCTGATGCCGACAAGCTGAAGCTTTGCTCGGTCGATACCGGCGAACACGGCGTACTGCAAATTGTCTGCGGCGCACCCAATGCCGCCGTTGGCCTCGTTGTCCCCTGTGCATTGGTTGGCGCAAAGCTGCCCGGCATTGAAATCAAGAAAGCCAAGGTGCGCGGCGTCGAGAGCTTCGGCATGTTGTGCTCGGCGCGTGAACTCGGTATGTCCGAAGATCATGGCGGCTTGTTGCTGCTCCCCGCCGATGCGCCGATCGGCCAAAATATTCGCACCTACCTCAAGCTCGACGATAATCTCATTACCCTCAAGCTCACGCCGAACCGTGCCGACTGCCTGTCGCTGACGGGCATTGCGCGCGAGGTGGCTGCTTTAACGGGCGCGCCGCTTACGCTGCCGAAGATTGAGCCGGTGGCTGCTGCGCATCAGGATACCCGCGACGTGGTGCTGGATGCCTCCACCGCCTGCCCGCGTTACTGCGGCCGTATCGTGCGCGGCGTGAATGCCAAGGCAGAAACGCCCGACTGGATGAAGCAGCGCATCGAGCGCTGCGGCGTGCGGCCGATTTCCGCCTTGGTCGACGTCACCAACTACGTGATGCTGGAGCTCGGCCAGCCGTTGCATGCCTTCGACGATGGGGAGTTGCAGGGGGCGATTCATGTGCGTTATCCCAATGCCGGCGAACAGTTGTTGCTGCTCAATGAGCAGACCGTCACGCCCACGACCGATACCGCGCTGATTGCCGACGAAGCCAAGGCGCTGGCCCTGGCAGGCATCATGGGCGGCGAATATTCCGGCATCAATGACGCGACGACCGATTTATTCCTTGAGAGCGCTTTCTTCTCACCGGATGCCATCGCCGGCAAGGCGCGTGCGCTGGGTTTTTCCTCGGATGCTTCCTATCGCTACGAGCGCGGGGTCGACTTTGCCTTGCAGCGCCAGGCAATTGAGCGTGCGACGCAATTGATCGTTGAGATTTGTGGCGGAGCCCCTGGCCCGGTCGTCGAGGCCATGGTGGAAGACAAGTTGCCGGCGCGTGTTCCCGTAAAGCTGCGCATGACGCGGGCGGCGAAGGTGCTGGGTATCGATCTGGGTCCGGCACAGACTGAAAAACTTATCGCCGGCTTAGGTTTTGTCTATTCCCGCGCCGGTGACGAACTGACCGTTACGCCGCCATCCTATCGCTTCGATATTGCGATTGAGGAAGATCTGATCGAGGAAATTGCCCGCCTGCATGGCTATGACAACATTCCGGCACCACCGCCCACGGCGCGTGTCGAGATGTTGCCGCTGCCCGAGGCGCAGCGCCGCCCCATGCAGTTGCGCCGCCTGCTGGCCGAGCGCGGCTATTTCGAAGTCGTCAATTACAGCTTTGTCGAGTCATCCTGGGAAGCCGATTTTTCCGGCAATGCCGCGCCGATTCGTCTCGCCAACCCCATCGCCAGCCAGATGGGCGTCTTGCGCTCCAGTCTGATCGGTGGCCTCGTCGGCACACTGGTCGGCAACCTCAAGCGCCAAACCGAGCGCGTCCGTGTTTTTGAGATCGGCCGCTGCTTCCAGTCGGACCGTCAGGATGTCACCGGGTTTCATCAGCCTGTACGCTTGGCTGCGCTGGCCGCCGGTACCGTACATCCCGAGCAGTGGGGCAGTGCGGCGCACCCTGTCGATTTCTATGACCTTAAAGGCGACCTTGAAGCGCTGTTTGCGCCACGCGCATTACGCTTCGAGCGTGTTAGCCATCCCGCCCTGCATCCCGGTCGTTCGGCCGCTGTCTTGCTGGAAGGCAAGTCCATTGGCGTGCTGGGTGAGCCGCATCCGCAGTGGTGCCAGAAGTACGAGCTGACGGTGCCTGCCGTTCTCTTTGAAATTGAACTGGCCGCACTATTGGAAACCCCGCTGCCCATCTATCGTGAGACCTCGCGTTTTCCGGCCGTGGTGCGCGATATGGCCATTGTGCTTGCGCAGAAATACGAAACACAGGATGTGCTGGATGCGCTCTACAGCGTGGCGCCGGCGCATGTCAGGGAAATTCGCCTGTTCGATGTTTATCAGGGCAAAGGTATCGCTGCTGATAGCAGAAGTCTTGCATTTCGGGTAACGATGCAAGATACTCAGCGCACACTGGCAGATACCGATGCGGATACGGCAATGGTCAAACTGCTGGAAGTTGTGCAGGATCGTTTTGGTGCCGCTTTGCGGGCATAAAAGAAGGGGATGAAGGAAGTCAATATGACAATGACCAAGGCAGAACTGGCGGATCTCCTTTTTGAAAAAGTGGGACTCAACAAGCGCGAAGCCAAGGATATGGTGGAAGCGTTTTTCGACGAAGTGCGCAAGGCCCTCGAAATTGGCGATAGCGTCAAGCTTTCGGGTTTTGGCAATTTCCAGCTGCGCGACAAACCCCAGCGTCCCGGCCGCAATCCCAAGACCGGCGAGGAAATCCCGATTACCGCGCGCCGCGTCGTGACCTTCCATGCCAGCCACAAGTTGAAGTCTTCGGTCGAGGAAACGGCCCATGACCAGCTCCAGCCAGCAGAATAAGGTCGTCCTGCCGCCCATCCCGGCCAAACGCTATTTCACGATTGGCGAGGTGAGCGAACTGTGTGGCGTCAGGCCGCACGTCCTGCGTTATTGGGAGCAGGAATTTACCCAGCTAAAGCCGGTCAAGCGGCGCGGCAATCGCCGCTACTACCAGCATCACGAAGTCCTGCTGGTGCGCCGTATTCGTCAGTTGTTGTACGACGAAGGCTTCACCATCAGCGGCGCGCGCAATCGGCTGGATGAACCCCACAACAGGCAGCATTCGGCAGAAGCCGCTCCAAGTGCTGTGCAGAACGAATCCGGTTTTTCATTACGTGCAGAGTTGCTTGGCATCATCGAACTTCTGCATGTTTGAGCTATAATTCGCGGCTTGTCGGGGCGTAGCGCAGCCTGGTAGCGCACTTGCATGGGGTGCAAGGGGTCGCGAGTTCGAAT
>CAYZEA010000012.1:0-112751 GCA_964477575.1 uncultured Methyloversatilis sp. | reverse complement strand
AGGGCAGGCGCACGATTTCCTCGAACAGCTTGGTCAGTTCGCGGGCGATGACGATGTCGCGGCCGGGTTCGAGCAGCTCGGCCAGATCGGCCACCGTTTCCTCGATGCGATGCGGTGCTTCATAGAACACCAGCGTGGCCAAAATGCCTTTCAACGCCTCAAGCGCCGTCTTGCGAGCGCCGACTTTTGCGGGCAGGAAGCCGACAAAGTGAAAGGCGTTGTCGGTCAGACCCGCAGCCGACAGGGCGGTGACGGCGGCATTCGGGCCGGGTAGTGGAGACACCGGGAAGCCTGCCGTGCGCACGGTGGCGGCAGTTCGTGCGCCCGGATCGGAAATGCCGGGCGTGCCGGCATCGGAGATCAGCGCGACCGACTTGCCGGCTTCCAGTAGCGCGATGATTTTTTCGGCCGCGGCCTGCTCGTTGTGCTCGTGTACGGCCAGCAATTCGGCCCGGATGTCGTAATGGTCGAGCAGGCGGCGGGCGTGGCGCGTGTCCTCGCAGGCAATGACGGCGGCCTGCCGCAATGTCTCGACGGCGCGCAGGGTAATGTCGCCGAGGTTGCCGATCGGGGTGGCGACGATGAATAATGTGGCCTTCATGCCCGCCATTATCCCCCACACCACCAAACAGATCGGCGATGCCGGCGAAGAAACCGCTGCGCAGTACCTGCTCGCGCATGGGCTGAAGATGCTGGCGCGCAATTTTCGCGTCAAGGGCGGCGAGATCGACCTTGTTTGTCGCGATGGGGCCACCACGGTGTTTGTCGAGGTGCGCCGTCGTGCCAGAGCCGACTTTGGCGGTGCGGGTGCCAGCATTACCGCGACGAAGCAGCAGCGCCTGATCCTCGCCGCACGCCACTGGCTGGCGCGGCATGGCGATTGCGACTGTCGCTTCGATTGCATCCTGATCGATGGCGCGAATTTGGAATGGGTCAAAGATGCGTTTCGCCCTGATTAGCCTGTTGTGCGGCCTGAGTTTGTTGGCGCAGGCGCAGACGATCAAGCTGCTGGTGCAAAGTTCTCCGCTGGCGGGGTTCCAGTATCACGCTGGCGCCGCGCTGTGGGAGCGCCTGCAGGTAGGCGATGCGTTGACGCTGATCCGCGAGCCGGAGAATCCCCACGATGCCCGGGCGGTGCGCGTTGAGTGGCGCGGCGTCATGTTGGGCTATCTGCCGCGCGTCGAGAACGAAGCGGTGGCGGGCGCCATGGATCGCGGCGAGCAGGTGGCCGGGCGGATTGCCGCCCTCGTGGCGCATCGCAGCCCCTGGCGGCGGATACGAATCGAGGTATTTGTCCTGCTTTAGCGGTCTTTTCCGCGTCGGGCGAGATCGGTGCCTCGGCTAGAATCTGCTCCCATGAGTCTTCAACAACGTATCCAGAACCAATTCGAGGAGAGTGTCGCCGTCAAACAGGCAGCGTATGCGGCCATGGCGCACAGCATCGAATTAGCCGTCCGCCTGATGGCGGGCAGCCTGCGCGCGGGCGGCAAAATCATGACCTGCGGCAATGGCGGCTCGGCCGCCGATGCGCAGCATTTTGCCGCCGAACTGCTCAACCGCTTCGAGAAGGAGCGCCCGCCGCAGGCGGCGCTTGCCCTGACCACCGATACTTCGACGTTAACCTCGATCGCCAACGACTATGCCTATGAGCAGGTTTTTGCCAAGCAGGTTGCCGGACTGGGGCGTGCCGGCGATGTGCTGCTGGCGATTTCCACCTCGGGCAATTCGCCCAATGTCATGGCGGCCATCGAAGCGGCGCATGCGCGCGGCGTCAAGGTCGTGGCGCTGACCGGAAAAACCGGCGGCAAGATGGCCGGCATGCTGCTGCCCGACGATGTCCATCTGTGCGTGCCGGCGGACCGCACGGCGCGCATTCAGGAAGTCCACCTGCTCACCATTCATTGCCTGTGCGATGGCATTGATGCACTCATCCTTGGAGAAACGACATGAATGTTCGTGCCCTGCCCCTACTGGCCCTGTTGGTCCCGATTCTCTCCGGCTGTATTGGCGCTGCGGCTGTCGGCGTTGGCGCGGGTGCGTTGATTTATGCCGACCGGCGTGCCACCGAAACCGTTCTGACGGATGAGGGCATCGAGATTCGTGCCGCCAACCGCATCCGGGAAAAGTTCGGCGATCGGGTGCATGCGAATGTCAACAGTTACAACCGTACCATACTGCTCACTGGCGAAGTGCCGGATGCTGCGGCGCGCGACGAGATCGAAAAGCTGGTTTCCGGCGTGGCCAATGTCAAGGCGATTAGCAATGAACTGGCGGTCGGCGCGATCAGCACGCTGAGCAACCGCAGCAACGATGTTTACATCACCTCGAAGGTCAAGGCACGCCTGATCGATGCCGGTCAGGTTTCGCCGGTGCATGTCAAGGTGATTACCGAGAATGGCGTGGTCTATCTGATGGGGCAGGTGACGCAACGCGAGTCGGGTGCCGCAGTAGACGTGGCGCGGACGACAGGTGGGGTACAAAAGGTGGTGCGGGTCTTCGAAATCGTCAGCGATGCCGAGGCGCGTCGTCTTGATCCCCCGAAGGCAGCCCCACAAAAGACCCCGGCCATCGTGCCGTGAACTTTGAGGACAAGTGCTGCGAACCGGTGGCACTGGCCGCTCGGCTGACCAGCCTGCCGCGGCCGCTGGTGTTTACCAATGGCTGCTTCGACATCCTGCACCGCGGACATGTCACCTATCTGGCCCAGGCACGTGCGTTGGGGGCCAGCCTGATCGTTGCGGTGAATGCCGATGCCTCGGTGAAGCGTTTGGGCAAGGGCGACGATCGTCCGGTCAATGGCCTGGAAGACCGCATGGTGCTGCTGGCGGCGCTGGAATGTGTGTCGCTGGTGACCTGGTTCGACGAGGATACGCCGTTGCAGCGCATCCTTGATTGCCGTCCGGATGTACTGGTGAAGGGCGGCGACTGGCCGGTCGAGAAAATTGTCGGGGCCAGCGAAGTACTCGGCTGGGGTGGCCAAGTCCATTCGATTCCCTTCATTCACCAGCGTTCGACGACGGCGCTGATGGAAAAAATCAGGGCGCTATAACCCCTCTCAGAAGGGAATGTCGTCCTCGAAATCGTTGAAGTTGCTGCTATTGCTATTGGTGGCCGGCTGCGACTTGGCCGGGGCGGGACGGCTGCCGCCGCTCTCGCGCGGCGGGGCCTCGCCCATGCCTTCCCGTTTGCCGAGCATCTGCATCTCGCTGGCTTCGATCTCGGTGGTGTAGCGATCCTGACCATCCTGCCCCTGCCACTTGCGGGTGCGGATGCGGCCCTCGATGTAGACCGCAGAGCCCTTCTTCAGATACTGGCCGGCGATTTCGGCAAGCTTGCGGTAGAACACCACGCGGTGCCACTCGGTCAGTTCCTTCTTCTCGCCCGAGTTTTTGTCCTTCCAGCTTTCCGTTGTGGCGAGGCGAATGTTCACCACGGCGTCGCCATTCGGCATGTAGCGCGATTCCGGGTCTGCGCCCAGGTTGCCGACCAGAATGACCTTGTTAACCGATGCCATGTTTTCTCCCTAATGTGTAGTCGGCCGGGGCGGTGCCGAAACGCGTGTTGCCAGCCCGAGCCAGATGATACCGGTCGCCGCGCAAAATAGATGCACGGCGGTGATGCCGTAATGTTTTGCCAGCCAACCGCCCAAGAGGCCACCGAGAAACAGCCCGATGGACTGCGTCGTGTTGTAGATGCCGAGCGCCGCGCCGCGCGAGGCACCCGGCGCCAGGCGCGAGATCAAGGACGGTTGCAGCGCTTCGAGGATATTGAAGGCGACAAAGAACAGCAGCAGCCAGATGCCGATGGCCCACAGTCCGCTACCGAACAGCGCCAGACCCGCCTGCACCAGCACCAGCAGGGCGACCGCGCCGGCATAGACCGGGCGGACTTTACCGCGCCGCTCGGCGGCGATGATGGCGGGCACCATCGCGGCGAAGGACAGCAGCACGGCGGGCAGGTAGATCTTCCAATGCTCGCCGCCAGGCAACCCGCCGGCCACGAGCGCGGTAGGCACCACTACCCAAAGCGCGGTCTGCATCAGGTGCAGGACGAAGACGCCGACGTTGAGGCGGATGAGCTTCGGGTCGCGCAGGATGGTCGAGAAGGGAGGGCGATTCGGATGCACAAAAGTCGGCGCTGGCGGGACGGCGGTAAACAGCAGGACGATCGCGGCAAGGGCCAGCACACCAATCAGAATGAACAGGCCGGAAAGACCGAGCGCGGCGGCGAGTGGCGGGGCGATGACCAGCGAGAGCGCAAACACCAGACCGATGGAGGCGCCGATCATCGCCATCACCTTGGTGCGGTGCTGCTCGCGCGTCAGGTCGGCGGCCAGCGCCGAGACGGCGGCCGAAATGGCGCCTGCGCCTTGCAGCACGCGGCCGGCGATCATCCAGTAAATATCCGGGGCCGCTGCGGCCATAAAACTGCCGGCGGCGAACAGCAACAGGCCGGCGACGATGACCGGTTTGCGGCCCCAGCGGTCGGAGGCGATGCCGAAAGGAATTTGCAGGAAAGCCTGCGTCAGGCCGTAGGCGCCGAGCGCGAGGCCGACCAGCATCACATCCTCGCCGCCCGGCAGGTTGGCGGCCAGTACGGAAAATACGGGCAATACCAAAAACAGCCCGAGCATGCGCAGGCCGAAAATGGCGGCTAGCACGGCACCCGTGCGCCGTTCGGCAGGGGTCATGGGATCGGGAACGGGGGAAAGCACGCGTGAAAGCCAAACTTGGTTGGGAGCTACGTATATTATCAGGTCATCATTGACGCAAAGCCCGCAAGGACTCCATCAAGCGGCAGGATTGGTAGATAATGGCTAGGTAGCCATGATTCGATTATGGGTTTAAGCGTTGGCATATGTCCTTGTTAATAGCCGTTGATCAGTTGCAAGTCGGTATCTATGTGCAGCTTGATCTGCACTGGATGGAGCATCCGTTCGGTTTCAACAGTTTCAAGATCAAAAACGAGGATCAGATCCGCGTGTTGCGGCAGTTGGGCTTGGAGAAAGTCCGCTACGACCCGAATCGCAGCAGCGCCAAACCGCTACCGCTACCTGCCGCGCTTGGCGCCACCGTGCCGCACCCTCCGCCGCAAGAAGCGGCAAGCGCTGTTCAGGTTCGCGACGACCCGCTCATCCAGGCGAAACGCGCGCGGGCGGAATACCTGCAGCACTATCGTCAGGCGGTGAGACGGGCCGAGCGCGCATTGCACCAGGCGGTTCAGGATGTCCGCAATATTTTTGCAAAAGTGTCGTCCTACCCCGCCGAAGCGCGTGCCGAGGCCGAGGCCTTGATCGAACGCGTGCTGAATACCCTTCTGCTTGATCAGGACGCCGTCATTCATGCCCTAGGCGGAAAAGAGATCAGCGACGCGCTCTATCATCATGGGCTGAATGTCACCGTGCTGTCCCTGGTGATGGCCAAGGGGCTCAGGATGTCGGCGGAAGACAGCAAGGTGTTGGGTCTGGGGGCGTTGTTTCACGACATGGGGCTGAGCGAAATTCCCGCACGAATCCTGCGCAAGACCGAACCGCTGACCGAGGCGGAATACCGGTTGCGGCAGATGCACTGCGAATATGGCGTTGCGCTAGGCAGACGGCTCGGCCTGTCCCCAGGGGTGCTGGAGATCATCGGTCAGCATCACGAAACGATGGACGGATCGGGTTACCCCAATCGCTTGAAAGGCGCGGAAACCGCCCCGCTGGCACGCTTGGTCCAGGTGGCGAACCGCTATGACAGCCTGTGCAATCCCACCGTCCCCACCAAGGCGATGAGTCCCCATGAAGCGCTTTCCTACATGTTCGCGCAGCAGGCTGCGAAACACGACCCGGCCATGCTGCGCATGTTGATCCGCTGCCTGGGCGTTTATCCGCCGGGCACTGCCGTGCATCTTTCCAACGGCGCTACGGCATTGGTGACTTCGGTTAACCCGGTACGGCCGCTCAAGCCGGTCTTGATGGTCTACGAGCCGAGCGTGCCGAAGGAGGAGGCCATCGTGATCGATCTGGAACTGGATACGGAAGTCCATATCGCCAGCGCACTCCACCCGGGCCAGTTGCCGCGGGCGATCTGCGACTATTTATGCATGCGCCGGCATGTTTCCTACTACTTTGGCGAAGGTGGGACGATAAACGCATGAACACGACTTCATCCGTGGAACTCGATGCCCTGTTGCTCGATCATGCCGGGGAACTGTTGTTGTTGCTCGATCCAGCCACGCTCGTCATCCAGGCGGCGAACCGTGCGGCCTGTGTGCGCCTTGGCTATGCCAAAGAGCAGTTGGTCGGCATGTCGATTACCGAGATCGGCTGCGCTTTGACCGATGTTTTCTACTGGGAGGAAGTGCGTGCCGGGAATATCCAAGAAATCGAGGCGTCCGAGGGGCTGTACCGCTGCGCCGACGGCAACCTCTTTCCGGTAGAGGAAACGATTTCGTTAGTCCGCGACGATGCGGGCGCATGGCTGGCGGTCCGGGCGCGGGATATCTCTGGCGAGGGCGAGGAGCGCGGTCGCCTGGAGGCCGTCACTTCATTGTTGCGCGCGACCCTGGAGTCGACGGCGGACGGTATCTTGGTGCTCGACCAAGCCGTGCGCCTGGTCAATATGAACCAGCGTTTCGCTGCGCTGTGGGCGTTGCCGGAGGACGTGCTGGCGCGCGCGGTCGACCGCGAGGTGATGGCCTGCATGGCCGACCGCTTTGCCGAGCCGCATGCCTACCTCGCGCGGCTCGACGAGATCGCCCGTCTGCACGACGAGGAAACGCTCGATCTGCTGGAATTTGCCGACGGCCGCGTGCTGGAACAAAGATCGCAGCCACAATATCTGGAAGAGCGGATCGTCGGCCGGGTCTTCACCTTCACCGACATTACCGAGCGCCGCCAGGCGGAACGCCAGTTGAGTCGCCGGGAACAAGAGTACCGCACGTTGGTGGAAAACTCGCCGGACAATATCATTCGCTACGATACGGCCTGTCGGGCGGTTTATGTCAACCACATACTGGAAACCAGCGTCGCCGTCGAAGCTACTGCCCTTCTCGGCAAGACGCCGACCGAGAGCCGCTTCGACGGACTTGTCGGGGTGGAACACTACGAGGCATCCTTGCGGCGGGTGCTTCAGACCGGCGAGCCGGAGGGGATCGAGGTTCAGGTACGCAACCCGCAGGGCGACCTGCGGATACACCACATTCGCTTTGTCGCCGAGCGCGCCGATGGCGAGATCGGCGGCGCACTGGCCTTCGGGCGGGACATTACCGAGATCGTCCGGGCCGAAGTCGAGCTGCGCGTCGCGGCCATTGCCTTCGATTCCCTCGAAGCGATCGTGATTACCGACGCGGACGGAAAAGTCATCAAGGCCAATCCGGCGTTTTCACGGATTACCGGCTACAGTACCGAAGAGGCTATCGGCAAGACCCCAGGCCAACTGCTCAAGTCCGGTCGTCATGAGAATGGTTTTTACCGGGAAATGTGGGACTGTCTGAACCGCGATAAGCACTGGCAAGGCGAGATCTGGAACCGGCGCAAGAACGGCGAAATCTTTCCGGAATGGCTCAACATCTCCGCCGTGACCGATGATGCCGGGCGAGTCAGCAACTATGTCGCGGCTTTCTCCGACATGTCCCGCCACAAGCAGGCGGAAGCCGAGATCCACACTCTGGCGTTCTACGATCCGCTGACCGCACTGCCCAACCGCCGTCTCCTGACGGACCGCTTGCAACACATCCTGGTTTCCAGCGCGCGCAACCATCGGCATGGCGCGGTACTAATCATCGACCTGGATCACTTCAAGGAACTGAACGACACCAAGGGGCACGGCATCGGCGATCTGCTGTTGATCGAGACGGCCAAGCGGCTGACGTCTTGCGTACGGAGCGACGACACGGTTGCCCGTCTCGGCGGCGACGAGTTTGTGGTCATCCTGGTCGATCTGAATGTCGAAGCGGAGCAGGCGGCCATCCAGGCAGAGGCCATTGCGGAGAAGATGCGCGGTGCGGTCAGTCAGCCGTTCAACTTGCAGGGCAGCGAGTACCACGGTTCTGCGAGCCTCGGCATCTGCCTGTTTTGCGGCCAGGAGCACTCGCTGGACGAGTTGCTCAAACGCGCCGATACCGCCATGTATCAGGCCAAGCGCTCCGGGCGCAACGCCACCCGCTTCTTCGATCCGGCCACCCATGCCGCCATGGAGGCGCGCATTGCCTTGGATGCCGACTTGCATCGCGCCCTGCCCGAGAACCAGTTCCTGCTGTATTTTCAAACGCAGGTGGATCAGGCCGGCATCATTCGCGGCGCCGAGGTGTTGTTGCGCTGGCAGCATCCGACGCAGGGATTGCTCCCCCCGCTGACCTTCATCCCGCTGGCGGAGGATACCGGCCTCATCGTACCGATCGGCCAGTGGGTACTGGAAAACGCCTGCGCACAGCTTAAGGCCTGGAAGTCGGCGGCGGCTACGCGGCATTTGTCGTTGGCGGTCAATGTCAGTGCCCGCCAGTTCCGCCAGGAGAACTTTGTCGCGCAAGTCCGTGCCGTGCTGGAGAAAACCGCGATCGATCCAGGCCGGCTCAAGCTTGAGCTGACCGAGAGCTTGGTGCTGGACAATGTAGATGACACCATCGACAAGATGCAGGCCCTCAAGGCGGTGGGCGTGCGGTTTTCGATGGACGACTTTGGCACCGGTTATTCCTCGCTGGCCTACCTGTCGCGACTGCCGCTCGATCAGGTCAAGATCGACCAGTCGTTCGTGCACAATATCGGCGTGCAGGCGGCGGATGAGGTTATCGTGCAAACGATCATCGGCATGGCCCACAACCTGGGGCTGAACCTCATCGCCGAAGGCGTGGAAACGGAAGCGCAACGGGCGTTTTTGGAGCATCACGGTTGCCCTTTCTACCAAGGGTACCTATTTGGCAAACCGGAACCGTTGGAGGCATTTGAGGCCCGCTTGCCCGAACTTTGATAAGCTGCCCGGCATGGACACCATCAAGATTCGCGGTGCGCGCACCCACAATCTCAAGAACATCAACCTGGATTTGCCGCGCAACCGGCTGACCGTGATTACCGGCCTGTCCGGCTCGGGGAAGTCCTCGCTTGCCTTCGACACGCTCTATGCCGAAGGACAGCGCCGCTATGTCGAATCGCTTTCGGCCTATGCGCGCCAGTTCCTGCAGTTGATGGAGAAGCCCGATGTCGACCTGATCGAGGGCCTGTCGCCGGCGATTTCCATCGAGCAGAAAGCGACCAGTCACAATCCGCGCTCGACCGTCGGCACGGTCACCGAAATCCACGACTATCTGCGTCTGCTGTATGCGCGTGCCGGCACGCCACACTGCCCGGCACACGATGTGGCGCTGGAGGCGATGAGTGTCTCGCAGATGGTGGACCATGTGCTGGCCCTACCCGAAGACACCAAGCTGATGATCCTTGCACCGGTGGTGGCGAATCGCAAGGGCGAACAACTTGAGTTGTTCGCCGAACTCAAGGCGCAGGGCTTCGTGCGTCTGCGGGTGGATGGCAAGGTGCATGACATCGATGCCCTGCCCAAGCTGATTAAGTCGCAGAAACATTCGGTCGATGTCGTCGTCGATCGGCTCAAGGTCAAGCCGGACGTGCGCCAGCGTCTGGCCGAAAGCTTCGAAACCGCGCTGACGCATGCCGAAGGGCGCTGTCTGGCAGCCGAAATGGATACGGGTGTTGAGCACCTGTTTTCCGCCAAGTTTGCCTGCCCGCATTGCGGCTACGCCCTGCAGGAACTGGAGCCGCGCCTGTTCTCCTTCAACAACCCGATGGGCGCCTGCCCGGAATGTGATGGTTTGGGTCAGATCCAGTTCTTCGATCCGGCGCGCGTGGTGGCCTACCCGCATCTGTCGCTGGCAGCCGGCGCCATCAAGGGCTGGGACAAGCGCAACCAGTTCTACTTCCAGATGGTCGAGTCGCTGGCGAGCCACTATGGTTTTGGCACCGACGTCGCGTTCGAGCAGTTGCCGGAGAAGATTCGCCAGATCGTGCTGTATGGTTCGGGCCGCGAGCAGATTCAGTTCAAGTACCTCAACGAGAAGGGTACGCGTTTCGATCGTTCGCACAGCTTCGAGGGCATCATCCCCAACCTGGAGCGCCGCTATCGCGAGACCGATAGCCCGATGGTGCGCGAAGAGCTCGCGAAGTACCAGAACAACAAACCCTGCCCGGAATGCCACGGGGCACGTCTGCGGCAGGAGGCGCGTCATGTGTTTGTCGGCGGCAAGACGATTACCGAAGTCAGCCGTCTGTCGCTGATCGATTGCCGCGATTTCTTCAATCTTCTGCAACTGACCGGCCAGCGTGCCCAAGTGGCCGAGAAGATCGTCAAGGAAATCACGGCGCGCCTGAGTTTCCTGATCAACGTCGGTCTCGATTACCTGTCGCTGGATCGTTCGGCGGAAACGCTCTCGGGCGGCGAGGCACAACGCATCCGGCTGGCGTCGCAGATCGGCTCCGGGCTGACCGGTGTGATGTATGTGCTGGATGAGCCGAGCATCGGCTTGCACCAGCGCGACAACACGCGCCTGCTGCAGACGTTGGCCAATCTGCGCGATCTCGGCAACACCGTCATCGTCGTCGAACATGACGAGGAGGCGATCGAGTCGGCCGACTATGTGGTCGACATGGGGCCGGGCGCCGGCGAACATGGCGGCCGCATCGTCGCGCAAGGCACGCCGGCCGAGGTCGAGGCGAATGTCGAGTCGCTGACCGGCGCCTATCTTTCCGGTCGGCGCAAGATCGCGGTGCCGGCGCAGCGCACGCCGTCCAATCCGGCGCGGCAGTTGAAGATTGTCGGTGCGACGGGCAACAACCTCAAGCAGGTCAATCTGGAAATCCCGGTCGGCCTGTTCTCCTGCATTACCGGCGTTTCCGGTTCGGGCAAGTCGACGCTGATCAACGACACGCTTTACGCGGCGGCGGCCCGCCACCTTTATGGTTCATCCACGGAGCCGGCGGCACACGCCGAAATCCTCGGTCTCGAATTCTTCGACAAGGTAATCAATGTCGACCAAAGCCCCATCGGCCGCACCCCGCGCTCCAACCCGGCGACCTACACCGGCTTGCTGACGCCGATTCGCGAACTGTTTGCCGGCGTGCCGCAATCCCGGGAGAGGGGCTACGGCCCCGGCCGCTTCAGCTTCAACGTCAAGGGCGGGCGCTGCGAAGCTTGCCAGGGCGACGGCATGATCAAGGTCGAGATGCACTTCCTGCCCGACATCTTCGTGCCCTGCGATGTCTGCCATGGCAAGCGCTATAACCGGGAAACATTGGAGATTCGCTACAAGGGCAAGACCATCTACGAAGTGCTGCAGATGACCGTCGAACAGGCGCACGAATTCTTCTCGGCCGTACCGGTGGTTGCGCGCAAGCTGCAGACGCTGATCGATGTAGGGCTGACCTACATCCAGTTGGGACAGTCGGCAACGACCCTATCCGGCGGCGAAGCGCAGCGCGTCAAGCTGGCGCTCGAACTTTCCAAGCGCGATACCGGACGCACGCTCTACATCCTCGACGAACCAACCACCGGCCTGCATTTTGCCGATATCGAGCTGCTGCTCAAGGTGCTGCATCGATTGCGCGACCACGGCAACACGGTCGTAGTCATTGAGCACAACCTTGATGTCATCAAGACGGCGGATTGGGTCGTCGATCTCGGGCCGGAGGGCGGCGGCGGCGGCGGGCGGATCGTCGCTACCGGTGCGCCCGAAGCCGTGTCGGCGGTGTCGGCAAGTCATACGGGCCGCTATCTTGCAGCCTTGTTTGAAAACCTTGGCTCCGACAGGGTGGCGCAGAAAACGAAAAAGGGCAGACATTCGCGCAGGGTGTGACCCGCATCACGCGGCCTACTCGGCGCAATGCCGATAATGCCCCCATGTCGCAGCCTGTTCGAACCACCCTCCTGTTTGCAGCCGCTCTGGTTTTGCCAGGCGGCGTGCTGTTGCTCATACCTTCCATTAGAAGATATTGGGGAGGCGTGATGCAAAAAAGACACAGACGCCAGCAGTTGTAATGGCCGATGGTCGGCTTGTCTGAGGGGCGGAGTATGATCGTTCCAGTTTCGTTGGCATCCCGCTTGTTTGCGGGGAATGCCTGATCCGCCAATAAGGAACCCACCATGACCGTCGTCGAACTCATTCGCGCCCAAGCCGACGCGCTTCCCGAGGACATGCAACGGGAAGCCTTGGATTTCCTGCTGTTCCTGCGCATGAAGGCTGCCCATGCCGGCCACATCAGCGGGGCAGACACGGAAATGCTGCGCTTTTTCGGCGCAGCGCCCGACTTTCCTGACCGTCTCTCAAGAAAGTCACCTTAAGTGATTGATTTGTAATGGTTGCAAAATTTGACTTTCTTCCTAACGCCTTGCGGCCGCAGGCCGATTACTTCGCTAACCCCACGTTCCTGAACGTCCGCTTCCCAACAGCCTGATAGGCTGCAAAGGGTCGAGTTCTGCCCTTCAAAAGTCGACGCTGGCGGGACGGCAGTAAATAGTTCGCCGTTCTGCCAGCGTCGACTTTTTACTCGAACTCGACCAGCAGATCCTTGGCGTTGATCGCCTCGCCATGGCGGCAGTGGATGGCCTTCACCACCCCATCGCGCTCTGCCGTGAGCATGGTTTCCATTTTCATCGCTTCGATGGAGACGAGCGGGTCGCCCTTCGCCACCTTCTGGCCGGCACTGGCGGCAACGGTGACGATGGTGCCGGGCATCGGGGCGCCGACGTGCTTCGGATTGCCTTCCTCGGCTTGCGGCTTGGCGCGCGCATTGGCGAGGCCGGCCTTGGGCACGCGGATGGTGCGTGACTGGCCGTTGAGTTCGAAGAAGACCTTGATCATGCCTTCCTCATCCGGCCCGGCCGTACCCTGCTGCGAGATGATGAGGCTCTTGCCGCGCTCCAGATCGACGCTGATCTCCTCGTTGGCGGCGAGGCCGTAGAAGAAGGCCGGCGTGGGCAGCAGCGAAACGTCGCCGTAGTGGCTGCGGTGCATAGCATAATCCTTGTAGACCTTCGGATACATCAGATACGAAGCAAGGTCGGTATCCATGATTTTGTGGCCGCAGGCCTTCTCGGCCTCGGCGCGCTTCGCTTCGAGATCGACGGGCGGCAGCGAATCGCCGGCGCGGCCCTTGAGCGGCGCTTCGCCTTTTAGCACCTTCTTCTGCAGTTCCGCAGGGAAGCCGTCGGGCGGGAAGCCCAGTTCGCCGCGCATCAGCGAGATGACCGAATCGGGGAAGGCGATTTCGCGCGCCGGGTTCTTCACATCGTCGGGCGTCAGGCCGTTGGCGACCATGAACAGCGCCATGTCGCCGACCACTTTCGAGGTCGGCGTGACCTTGACGATGTCGCCGAACAGCAGGTTGACGTCGGCATAGGCCTGCGACACCTCGCCCCAGCGATGCTCAATGCCCATCGCGCGCGCCTGCTCGCGCAGGTTGGTGTATTGGCCGCCGGGCATCTCGTGGCGGTAGACGTCGGCAGTGCCGGAACGGATGTCGGCCTCGAAGGGGGCGTACTGGCGGCGCACGCCTTCCCAGTAGTGCGACAGTGCCTGCATGTTGTCGAAATCAACGCCGGGGTCACGCTCGGTGCCGGCCAGCGCAGCAGCGATGGAGCCGAGGTTGGGCTGCGAGGTTAGTCCGCTCATGCTGTCGAGTGCGCCATCCACCGCATCGCAGCCGGCTTCGGCCGCAGCCAACACCGACGCGGCGGCGATGCCGCTGGTGTCGTGGGTGTGGAAGTGCAGCGGCAGACCGACTTCCTGCTTCAAGGTCTTCACCAGTTCGCGGATCGCGCGCGGCTTGCAGACGCCGGCCATGTCCTTGATGGCGAGGATGTGGGCGCCGGCCTTCTCCAGTTGCTTGGCGAGGTCCACGTAGTACTTGAGGTTGTACTTGGGACGGGCCGTGTCGAAGATGTCGCCGGTGTAGCAGATCGTGCCCTCGCAGAGGGCGCCGGACTCGATCACCGCGTCCATGGAGACGCGCATGTTCTCGACCCAGTTGAGCGAATCGAAAACGCGAAAGACGTCGATGCCCTCCTGCGCCGCCTGCTGCACGAAGTAGCGCACGACGTTGTCGGAATAGCTGGTGTATCCCACGGCATTCGAGCCGCGCAGCAGCATCTGGAACAGCACATTGGGCACGGCCGCGCGCAGGCGCTGCAAACGCTCCCACGGGTCTTCCTTGAGGAAGCGCATCGCCACGTCGAAGGTGGCGCCGCCCCAGCATTCGAGCGAGAACAGTTGCGGCAGCATGCGCGCGTAGTGCGGTGCGATCTCGGTCAGGTCGTGCGTGCGCATGCGTGTGGCGAAAAGGCTCTGGTGAGCATCGCGCATCGTCGTATCGGTGAGCAGCACGCGTTGCTCGTTGCGCATCCACTCGGCGAACTTCGTTGCGCCCATTGCTTGAAGCCTGTTTCGTGTTCCGGCAGGCGGCTCGACAGAAAGATCGCAAACAGGCTTGATCGGCTTCGCCAGCGGCAATGCCGGGATGGCGCGCCCCTTCATCTCGGGGTTGCCGTTGACCATCACGTCGCCGACGAATTTGAGCAGGCGCGTGGCACGGTCGCGGCGCTTCTGGAACTTGAACAGGTCCGGCGTCTCGTCGATAAAGCGCGTGGTGCATTCGCCTGACAGGAACAGCGGATGGGCAATCACGTTCTCAAGGAACAGCAGATTGGACGACAGGCCGCGCACGCGGAACTCCAACAGCGCCCGCGCCATACGGCGGGCCGCCTCATCGGGACTGTGGCCCCAGGCCGTCACCTTGACGAGCAGCGAGTCATAGTAAGGCGTGATCACCGCGCCCGAATAGGCCGTGCCGCCATCGAGGCGGATGCCGAAGCCGGCCGGGCTGCGATAGACGTTGATGCGGCCGTAATCGGGCGTGAAATTGTTTTCCGGATCTTCCGTGGTGATGCGGCACTGCACGGCATGGCCGTTGAGTTTCACATCGGCCTGCTGGGGCACATAGGCATCGTCTGTCCCGATGCGCGCGCCTTCGGAAATGCGAATCTGCGCCTTGACGATATCGACGCCGGTCACGAGCTCGGTCACCGTGTGTTCGACCTGAATGCGCGGGTTGACCTCGATGAAGTAAAACTTGTCGGTATCCGCATCCATGAGGAACTCGACCGTGCCGGCATGGGTGTAGTTGGCTGCCTTCGCCAGCTTGAGCGCGGCTTGGCAGAGTTCGACACGACGCTGCTCGGAAAGATAGGGGGCCGGCGCGCGCTCGACGACTTTCTGGTTACGGCGCTGCACCGAACAGTCGCGCTCGAACAGATGGACGAGTTGGCCATGGGTGTCGCCCATCACCTGCACTTCGACGTGACGCGCACGGCGCACCAGCTTCTCCAGATAAACCTCGTCGTTGCCAAACGCAGCCAGTGCTTCGCGGCGCGCGATCTCCATCGCCGGGCCCAGATCGGCCTCGGTCTCGACCACGCGCATGCCGCGCCCGCCGCCACCCCAACTGGCCTTGAGCATCAGCGGATAGCCGACGGCGGCCGCGTGCTGCTTGGCGGCCTCCAGGTCGTAAGGCAGCGCACCCGTGGCGGGCACGACAGGCACGCCGGCCTTTTCGGCCAACTCGCGTGCCGACACCTTGTTGCCCAGCAGGCGCATCACTTCGGGCTTGGGGCCGATGAAGGCGATACCCGCTTGCGCGCAGGCCTCGGCAAAGTCCGGGTTCTCGGACAGGAAACCATAGCCGGGATGGATCGCATCGACATGCGCTTCCTTGGCGATGCGAATGATGTCGTCGATGTCCAGATAGGCCGCAATCGGTTTTTTGCCCGCACCCACGAGATAAGACTCGTCGGCCTTGAAGCGGTGCAGCGCAAAGCGATCTTCGTTCGAATAGATGGCGACGGTGCGGATGCCCATTTCGCTGGCGGCGCGCAGGACGCGGATGGCAATTTCACTGCGGTTGGCGACAAGAATGCTGCGGATCGGCTTCATGGTGAACGCTCGTGGGAAATAGGGCTAATTGCCTATTTTATATTGCAATGCAGCAACGTTGCCTGACAAACGCTTACAGGCCGCGCTTACAAGCCAAGTTGCGCCTTCGCCTGCGGCCACTGGCGGCGGCTTACCGGCAGATGCTCCGAAATGCCCTTGAGGGTCAGCGCCCAGTGCGCTTCGCCGTCGCTCTCGCCCTCGCGCACCACGCCGGCAACGGCCGCCTGGGCCACCAGACAATTGCGATGGATGCGCACGAAGCGCCCATCGAATTCGCTTTCGAGGTGGGCCAGCGATTCCTCCAGCAGATATTCGCGCTCGGCCGTACGTGCCGTGACGTACTTCTGTTCGGCACGCAGATACAGGATGTCGTCGATGGGCACCAGCAACACCTGGCCACGCTCGACCACGCGCAAGCGGGTTCGGCCTGAGGGGGCGATGGCTGAAAAGTCGGCGCTGACAAGACGGCGTGCCTTCTTCAACGCCTCCAGCAGCCGCGCCGCCTTGACCGGCTTGAGCAGATAATCGACGGCCGCAAGTTCGAAGGCCTTGAGTGCAAACTCGTCGTAGGCCGTCACAAAGACAATCGCGGGCGGATGCGGCAATCCGGCCAACTGCTGGGCCAGTTCGAGACCATCCATGCGCGGCATGCGAATGTCGATGAGCGCGATGTCGGTCTCGGTCTGTGTCAGCAGTTCCAGCGCCGCCACGCCATCGCCCGCCTCACCGACAATCCGGTGCGGCAACGCATCCGCGATATCGGAAAGCAAGGCCCGCAGCCTTGCGCGCGCCGGGGGTTCATCATCGACGAGCAGCAGCGCCAAGGGATGGTTCATGTCGTCCGTCGCATCGGCAAATCGACGCGCACCCAATAACGACCATCCGCCTGCCGGGTTTCCAGTCGGGCTTCCAGGTCGTAGAACAGCATCAGGCGCTCACGCAGGTTTTCCATCGCCATGTGATTGCCCAGCCGCGGCTCCCGGTTTGCCGTCACCGGATTGTCGATCTCGATGCGCACCCCAGCGCTGGTGTTTTTGATCCAGACATGGATCTCGCCCGCTTCGGCCAAAGGCTCGATGCCGTGATAGACGGCATTTTCCAACAGGGGTTGCAACAACAGGGGCGGCGCCAGCGCGTCCGGCGGACAAACATCCACCGTCCACACCACCTGCAGTCGGTCACCCAGGCGCAGGCGTTCGATGTCGAGATATTTGCGGGCAAGCGCAATTTCTTCCGAAAGCAGGGTCAATTCGCGGTTGTCGCGCATCAGGGCACGAAACAGTTCGGCCAGTTCCTCCAGCGCCGTTTCCGCGCGCCGTGCATCCTCGCGCATGATGCCCAGCACGGCATTCAGGCTGTTGAAGAAGAAATGGGGGCGGATGCGGGCGGTTAGCGCCGACAATCGCGCCTCGGCCAGGGCGGGCGCCTGCGCACGACTGCGCAGGCCGAACCAGTAAATCACCAGCGCCGCCGACAATCCGGCCGCCAGTGGTGCGCGCCAGCCGCTCGCCGACTGAAAGGCCAGCGCCAACGCGGCTTCGACGCTGGCCATGGCGCCTATCGCTATCACCACAACGATAGCTAATCCAACAGTCCATGAGCGTCGCTGCAGATGTGGCCCAAGCAAATACAGGAAGGTGAGGGTCAACAGCAAAGCTGGCTCGACCAGGGCTGCCAGTTCCACCAGTTCGCGGAGCAACTGCGACAGATGACGGTTGCCAATCGCGGCAACCACCAGCATCAGCACATTCGCCGCCAACAGCAGGCGTAGCCAGACGCCCCGATTGCGGAAATCGGGTAGACGGGAAGCGAGGGGGCGCAAGGGTATACTCACGGATTCACAAGCACTTATGTGGCATTCCAACTCTATTATGTCAGATCACCCCACCGTCGACAGCGCGACCAAAGCCTGGTCCGGCCGCTTTTCAGAACCCGTTTCCGATCTCGTCAAACGCTACACCGCCTCGGTGTTCTTCGACCAGCGCTTAGGCCCGCAGGACATCCGCGGCTCGCTGGCCCACGCGAAGATGCTGGCGCGCCAGGGCATCATCTCTCAGGACGACTTTATCGCTATCGAGCGCGGCATGGCGCAGGTCGCCGCCGAGATCAAGGCCGGCACCTTCAACTGGAACCTCGACGATGAGGACGTGCATCTCAACATCGAGAAGCGTCTCACCGCCCTGGTCGGTGATGCCGGCAAGCGCCTGCACACCGGCCGTTCGCGCAACGACCAGGTCGCCACCGACATTCGCCTCTGGCTGCGCGATACGATTGACACACTGGACGGCCTGTTTGTCGATTTCATTCGCGCCCTGCTTGATGTGGCTGAAACGCATGCGGCCACGCCGCTGCCCGGCTTCACCCACTTGCAGGTCGCGCAGCCAGTCACCTTCGGTCATCACCTGCTCGCCTATGTCGAGATGCTGCGTCGCGACCGCGAGCGTTTTGCCGACTGTCGCAAGCGGGTTAACCGCCTGCCCCTCGGCGCCGCCGCACTGGCCGGCACGACCTACCCGATCGACCGTGAATTTGTCGCTCAGGAACTCGGCTTCGACGGCGTTTGCCAAAACTCGCTGGATGCCGTCTCGGATCGCGATTTCGCCATCGAGTTCTGCGCCGCTGCGTCGCTGACCATGGTGCACATCTCGCGATTTTCCGAAGAGCTGATTTTGTGGATGAGCCCGCGTGTCGGCTTCATCGATCTGGCCGATCGCTTCTGCACCGGCTCGTCGATCATGCCGCAGAAGAAGAATCCGGACGTGCCCGAACTGGCGCGCGGCAAGAGCGGCCGCGTCTTCGGCCACCTGATGGGCCTGCTTACGCTGATGAAGGGGCAACCGCTCGCCTACAACAAGGACAATCAGGAAGACAAGGAACCGCTGTTCGACACCGCCGACACGCTGGTCGATACGCTGCGCATCTTTGCCGACATGGCGCCGGGCATTCAGGTCAAACCGGAAGCAATGGCCGCCGCCCTGAAGCAGGGTTATGCCACCGCCACCGATCTCGCCGATTACCTCGTCAAGAAAGGCCTGCCTTTCCGCGATGCCCACGAAGCCGTGGCGCGTGCCGTGCGCGCGGCCGAAACCAAGGGCTGCGATCTTGTCGATCTTTCGCTCGCCGAACTGCAATCCCTCATTTCACAGATTGGGCCGCTGCTCGGTGATGACGTGTTCGCGGTACTGACGGTGGAAGGCTCGCTGGCCGCACGCGATCATGTCGGCGGCACGGCCCCCAATCAGGTCAAAGCGGCCATCGCCCGCCTGCGCACCAGCCTGTGAAATAAGTTTGATGGAAAAGATCGGCGGCAAATACGAGATCACGCGCAAGCTGGGTGAAGGCGCGACCTCGGCGGTCTATCTTTCCTACGATCCCTTCGCCGAGCGCGAGGTGGCCGTCAAGCTGATCTTCCCCGATGTCCTCAAGGATCGCGAGCGCGGCAAGCAGTTCCGCCACATGCTCATCAACGAGGCCTCGTTGGCCGGCAAGCTGATCCATCCGCACATCGTGCAGATTTACGACGCGGTGGTCGGCGACGAGGAAAGCTACATCGTCATGGAATACGTGCCGGGCGGCACGCTGGAGCCATTCTGCAGCCACGACACGCTGCTGCCGATCGAGCGCGTGGTCGAGATCATTTTCAAATGCACGCGCGCGCTCGAATACGCCAATCGCCTCGGCATCACCCATCGCGACATCAAGCCCGCCAACATCCTGCTGGCCCAGACCGGTGAGTCCGGCAAGCTGGCCGGCGGCGACATCAAAGTCTCCGACTTCGGCGCCTGCATGCAGACCGGCGAAGGACAAACCCAAACCCAGGTGATGGGCGTCGGCTCGCCGGCCTACATGTCGCCGCAGCAGGTGCAGGAGCAGACCCTCAACCATCAGACCGACATCTACGCGCTGGGCGTGGTGATGTACCAGTTGCTGACCGGCCGCCTGCCCTTTCAGGCTAGCAGCAACTACGGCATGATTTACCAGATCTGCAACATCGAGCCGCCGGCACCCTCGACCTTCCGCCAGGATATTCCGCCCGCGCTCGATGCCGTGGTGGCCCGCGCAATGCAGAAGCAACTTACTGATCGCTACGCCAGCTGGGCCGAGTTCTCGCACGATCTGGCGCAGGCCTTCCGCAACCAGCAACTGGCTTCGCAAAAGCAGGAAGTGCCAGACAGCGAAAAGTTCGAGAACCTGCGCTCGCTCAGCTTTTTCGACGAGTTTTCCGACGTCGAAATCTGGGAGATCGTGCGCTTTGCGCGCTGGGAAGAGGTGGCGGCCGGCACCTGCCTGATGAAGGACAGCGAGCCGGGCGATTATTTCTGCTTTGTCCTCGACGGCGAACTCCACGTCGCCAAGCAGGGCCATATTCTTGGCAAACTCGGCCGCGGCGAAGTCATCGGCGAGATGGCCGTGCTCGACCGCCGCCATCCCTATCGCGTCGCCGATGTCCGGGCGGACATCCAATCGCGCATTGTCATCATTCCCGGCACCTCGCTCCGACATGCGTCGGAGGCTTGCCGCATGCATTTCTATCAGGGCTTTTTGCTGGTACTGGCCGAACGTCTGGCACGTACCAATACCCTGCTCGCCCAGACCTGATGGGCGCCTTCAGGAAAGTCCTGCCGGCCAAGCAGCTCGCCCGGCTGGAAGCGGAAGTCGACAGCCTCGCCGCGCTACGCACCACCGACACCGTGCGCGTACCGGCATTTGTCGACGCTGGTCAGACGGCTACCGAAAGCTGGCTGGAACTTGAATATCTCGAACTGGCAGCGCTCGACCGCGTCGCAGGCGCG
Source organism: uncultured Methyloversatilis sp. (assembly GCA_964477575.1). Classification (GTDB taxonomy): domain Bacteria; phylum Pseudomonadota; class Gammaproteobacteria; order Burkholderiales; family Rhodocyclaceae; genus Sulfuricystis. The sequence goes on along the minus strand of CAYZEA010000012.1, from coordinate 91,989 downwards.
CGCCTCGGCGAGCAACTCGCCGCCCTGCACCGCTGCTTCGAGACCGACGACCTCTACGGCTGGTCGCGCGACAACTTCATCGGCGCAACACCGCAATCGAACCAGTCGCACCGCAACTGGGCCGGTTTTTTTGCCGCAGAACGCTTGCGTCCGCAACTTGCTCTCGCGGGTCAGAATGGCATGGAACGCACACTGCGCGACAAAGGCGAACGCATCGCCGAAAACCTCGGCGCTTTCTTCCTCGATTACCGGCCGCTACCAAGCCTGCTCCACGGCGACCTGTGGTCAGGCAATGCCGGGAAACTTCCCGATGGCATCCCGGTGATCTTCGATCCGGCCGTCTATCGCGGCGACCGCGAGGCAGATCTCGCCATGGCCGAACTGTTTGGCGGCTTTCCCGAATCCTTCTACGCGGCCTATCGGCAGGCGTGGCCGCTCGATCCGGGTTACGAAACGCGCAAGACGCTCTACAACCTGTATCACGTCCTGAACCACTTCAACATGTTCGGCGCCGGCTACCTCGGTCAGGCGCGGCGCATGATCGATAAGCTGATTTCTGAACTCAGGGGATAACTAAGCGGCTGACTTCATCAAGTCGCCAAGCTTGGCTTGCAGTTCGCCGGCCTGATACATCTCGGTCGTGATATCGCAACCGCCGATAAACTCGCCGCGGATATAAACCACCGGAATCGTCGGCCAGTCGGCGTAGTCGCGCAGTTCCGGCACCGTGTCGGCTTCGGCTAGCACATTCACATCGACAAAATCGACGTTGCAGGCCTTCAGCACCTGCGCGGTGCGGCCGGAAAAGCCGCACTGCGGAAAGGTCTTCGTGCCTTTCATGAAAAGCACCACGGGGTTTTCGGTAACGATCTTGTGAATTTGTTCCTTGTTCATGCTGGAGCCCCACAATAGTTGATGATAATAGTGGGAATTAGTTTAGCACGGCTTGAGCTGCGATCACACCAGCGATTGGGGCTGCTCGATCATCTGCTGGTAAATGAGGCTTTGCAGGATTACGCTGTCATTTGGTCGCAACTCTTGGAACTGCAAGCCGTGGTTGTGCATTGGCACGGGGTTATCGGTATTAGCCTCCTCGAGGAACAGGCCGCGGACGATGGCGTTCACCGTCAGGAAGGCATCGACATTGTGCAGATTGACACGAAAAGAGATACGAATCATGTCGTCCTTGTTTGAAAGCGGCTGGCGAGCACGTAGCAAGGCACCGTCGGCACTGATGTTTACGATCATTCCCGATAGTGGCTTGTTTTCGCCGGTTTCGTTGGGGCGAGAGACCGCAGCGATGATTTTGGTGCGCACACGCGGCGACTTGCGCACCACCGAACCCTGAATGCTGCCGGGAAACGATAGGTGAAGGTAGTCGTAAGGGATCTTACAGACGCGCTTAATGAAGCAGTTAAAACCAAAAGCTTTCTGGCTGGTGAAAATCCGGGCGACAAGCTTGTCGTTATCTCGCAGCGGAACGCGCAAACCGTTTTCCATCGGTGAGGTGACCAGCAGACTGGCATTTTCTAGGTATCCCATCAGCTTGACGATGAAACGCTCCTGACTCACCGTAGCCGGCAGCTGGAGCTGAATGCGGTCGCCTACTCGCAAGCGCATGTCGTTGAAGTTGAAGGTTTGCTCGGAAGGCGCGGGCTGCGCCTCCTGAGTGCTCGGTGCGTCGGTGCCTTGGACAAGCGCCGGAGCGTCGCCGAAGGTAGGCAGCGTGAGTTCGCGTAGCGGGTTGGCAGCCAGCATGGCTTCCAGCAGGCTGGGAGTGGGGATCACCGATCCGGCTTCCATGAGTACCCCGCCAGCCTGATCGTAGAGTGGCCAAGGCAAGGGAATGCCGACGTCAATATCTCCTTTGGTTACCGAGATCAGGCTCATTTGTTACTTTCTCGATGAAGTGTGCCGATGCGCGCAGTTACGCCACCACTATCACGACATATTACGTGATCCTGGAGGCACAGTGGTATCCGCCCGTGATGCGCACAATCCCGGCCAGGTCGCGCTGTTGCGCGATGGCTTCAAAGCCAGCGGTGGCCAGCAGCTCCCACACAGCGGCGGCTTGGTCGTAACCGTGTTCCAGCAACAGCCAACCATCGGGATTCAACCAGTCGGGGGCACCCGCCACGATACGCCGGATTGCCGCCAGGCCATCAGCATGATCCGTCAGGGCGCCCTGCGGCTCGAAGCGCAAATCGCCCTGCAACAAATGCGGATCGTCTGCCGCCACATAGGGCGGATTGGCAACGATCAAGTCGAAGCGCTGCGCCGGCAGCGCCGCAAACCAGTCGCTCTCGATAAAGCGTACCTGCGCCCCCAGCTGCTGTGCATTTTTCTGGGCTACGACAAGCGCTGAGGCAGACACATCCACCGCAGTGATTTCTGCATTCGGGCATTCAAGGGCGAGCGTGATAGCAAGACAGCCACTTCCCGTGCCTATGTCGAGAATATGTGCCGCGCACTTTGCCGCCCCGCTAGCGCCGACTTTTTCCTTGGCGATATCAACCAGCAGTTCCGTTTCGGGGCGCGGAATCAGCACATCCGGGGTCACGGCGAAGTCGCGGCCATAAAACTCCCGCGCGCCCAGCAGATAGGCCATCGGTTCGCCCGCACTGCGTCGTCCCACCAGTGCCGACATTTGCCGCTCGACGGCTACATCGACCAGCTCGTCGCGATGCGCCTCAAGCCAAGCCGTGGATCGCTGCAACAGATGCCCGAGCAGGAGACGCGCCTCGGCCGGCGCAATGCGCGTGCGTGCCTCGGCCAGCAGCGTGGCAATCGTGGCGCTCATTCCTCGCCGGCCAGTGCCGCCAACTGGTCGGTCTGATGTTCGGTCTGCAGCGCACCGATCAGTTCGTCCAGATCGCCTTCCATAATCGCGTCGATCTTGTAAAGCGTCAGGTTGATGCGATGGTCGGTGATGCGGCCCTGCGGGAAGTTGTAGGTGCGGATGCGCTCCGAGCGATCGCCACTCCCCACCAGCGACTTGCGCGTGCTGGCGATCTGCTGCTGCTGTGCGCGCACCTGCATGTCCTTGAGGCGTGCGGCCAGCACGCTCATGGCTTGCGCCTTGTTGCGATGCTGCGAGCGATCGTCCTGACATTCGACAACGAGACCGGACGGAATGTGGGTAATGCGCACCGCCGAATCGGTCTTGTTGATGTGCTGGCCGCCCGCGCCGCTGGCCCTGAAAGTATCGATGCGCAAGTCGGCCGGATTGATGGTCACATCATTGACGGCATCCACTTCGGGCAACACGGCAACCGTACAGGCCGATGTGTGAATGCGTCCCTGCGCCTCGGTTTCCGGCACGCGCTGGACGCGATGACCGCCCGATTCGAACTTGAGCCGGGCATAGGCACCGACGCCCTCGATGCGCGCGATGATTTCGCGATAGCCGCCCAGATCAGATTCGTTTTTCGACACAACCTCGACCTTCCAGCGCTGGCTTTCAGCATAGCGCGCATACATGCGGAACAGATCGCCGGCAAACAGGGCCGACTCGTCGCCGCCGGTGCCGGCGCGGATTTCGAGGAAGATGTTCTTGTCGTCATCGGGATCGCGCGGCAGCAGGGCGCGTTGCAGATCGCCTTCGAGCCGCGCCATCGCCTCGCGTGCCGCATCGGCCTCGGCGCGCGCAAATTCGCGCATGTCGGCATCCGACTCCATGGCATTGGCGGTGGCCAGATCGTTCTCGGCCTGCCGGTAGGCGGCGAACAGATCGACCACCTCGGCAATGTCGGACCGCTCCTTGTTCATGCGCCGGAAGGCTTCCATGTCGCGCGCCGCTTCTTCGGTACCCAGCAGGGCGTCGACTTCGGCAAGGCGATCAGCCAGCTGCTCAAGGCGCTGGCGTATGCTCGACTTCATCGGCTAACTCTCGGCGGGCAAGCGCCAGATGCGCGTGATGAGCTGGGCAACTTCGCCCCGCTCGGCGCCTTCGGCAAGATTCAAGGCCTGGGTGGGCGGATGCAGCAACTTGTTGGTCAGTCCCTTGGAGAGCGCTTCCAGCACGGCGGCAGGATCGTCGCCGCGCTGCAGGAGCTTTATGGCATGTTCCAATTCGTGCCGCCGCGCACGCTCGCCGGCATCGCGCAACGCGCGTATCGTCGGCACCGTCTCGCGCGCCTGCACCCACTGCAGAAAGTCTTCGACACGGTGCGTGATGATTTCCTCGGCTTCGACGATGGCCGCCTGACGCGACTCCTGCCCGGATTCGACAATCTGCCCGAGGTCATCGAGGGTGTAGAGAAACACGTCATCGAGTTTGCCAACCTCGGCCTCAATGTCGCGCGGCACGGCCAGATCGACCATCACCATCGGGCGATGCCGTCGCACCTTCAAGGCGCGTTCGGCCATGCCCAGGCCGATGATCGGCAGGGTGCTCGCGGTACAGGACACAACGATGTCGTATTCGGCCAGGCGCTCGCTGACTTCTTCAAGCCGCAAGACATCGCCCCCGAAGCGCTCGGCCAGACCTTCGGCGCGCGCGGCGGTACGGTTGGCGATCGACAAGCGCTTTGGCTTCGCCCCGGCAAAATGCGCAGCACACAGTTCGATCATTTCGCCCGCGCCAATAAACAGCACCTGCTGGTCGGACAAGCGCTCGAAAATGCGCTCCGACAAATGCACGGCGGCGGCCGCCATCGACACGATGTTGGCGCCAATCGCGGTGGTCGAACGCACTTCTTTGGCGACGGCAAAGGTGCGCTGGAACAGTTTGTTGAGCAGGGTTCCCAAGGTACCGGCCTCGTCGGCAACGCGCGCCGCCTGCTTCATCTGGCCGAGAATCTGGGGTTCGCCCAACACCATCGAATCGAGCCCGGAAGCCACGCGGAACATGTGGCGCACCGCATCCTTTTGCGGGTGCTGGTAGAGATAGGGCTCGATCCGTCGCGGCGGCAGTGCGTGATATTCCGCCAGCCAACCCGCCGCCGCCGCCGGCGACTCGGCCGCGCAATACAACTCGGTGCGATTGCAGGTCGACAGAATCGCCGCCTCGCGTACCGAACGTCCGCGCAACAGATCGTGCAAGGCCTGCCCCAGGCGAGCCGGGTCGAACGCAACCTGCTCGCGAATATCGAGCGGCGCCGTATGGTGATTGATGCCGAGGGCGTAAACCTGCACTGACATTGAATTCAATGGTCTAAACGCACCATTAAAAACGATTTGCTCTTTGCAGGCAACCGCTTAGCGCAAGAATCTCTGCCAGAGGCTGACCAATGGTCTTATCATTGACGCAAATCATTCCCGTAAGCGACTGCCATGAGCCATAAACATGCCCACCTACTGCAGACAATCTTTACCGACCCGGTCAGCGCCAATATTCACTGGCGGGAAATTGAATCGTTGTTGCATCACTTGGGAGCCACTGTGGAAACGGGGCATGGCGCACGATTTCGTATTGTGTTAAATCGTGTGGAGTTTTATCTTCACCATCCGCACAATAGCAATACCTGCTCGAAAAACGATATCAAGGCGATTCGCGAACACCTTGCCCATGCCGGTGTCACACCCTCGGCTTATGAAAACAAATAATCAATTCTCTTATTTATTTTTTTTAATATTCTGACGCATGCAGCAGAAACAAATTTATTAATATAAGGAGACTAATTAATGCCTCGTAGCAGCGTTGAAACGCAACTCGCCAAACTCCGCAAGGCCAAAGCCGAAATCGAAAAGAAGGAACAAGCCCTGCTCAGCAGAACGCAGGGAAAAGTGATCGACAAAATTGTGCAGCTTGCCGCCGATAATAAAATTAGCATGGCGCAAATTGCAGAAGCGCTTAAATCCGGCAAACCGGCAAAGCCCAAGCGCATCGCCAATAAATCGGGCGCAATACGCGCCAAGGTCGCCCCAAAATACCGCAACCCCGCTAACCCTGAGCAAACCTGGACAGGACGCGGTCGTTCGCCCCTATGGGTGCTGGATCTGCAGAAAAATGGAATGCTCGAGTCTGCGCTGATTAAATCCAGAGAATAAGCTTGGCACGCTTACTTTTTCTCAGGCAGGGCCGACAAGGGTATCCATTGCTGCGGCAACCAACTCCAGCGTCGCGGCAATTTCTTCGAGGTCCGCAACCAGTTCTCGACGCTCAGCCGAATCCTCTTCAGTATCGTCAATTTCCTCCTCGACACACTGGCCCGTAAACTCCAAAGCGTCGGCAATGACTTCCAATTGCTCCAGTGTCAGTTGGACGTTAATTGTTTCACTCACGATAATGCTCCTTCGTCATAGCGATTGCTCAGGGGTAAATCAAACTCGGCGCCGCCGCCCCGTCAGCGCCGACTTTTGCGAGCGATAAAACAAAACAGCCGCCCGAAGGCGGCTGTTAAATCTAACTCAGACGAAGTCTGGATTAGAAGGTGTGACGGACACCAGCAACCAAGCCAGTGGTAGCCTTGCCAGCGGTACCAACACCAAGAACGCCGAGTGCAGCACTCGAATCGTTGCCGGTACGGTTGTAACCAACGTAGGCGGTAGTGCGCTTGGAGAGACCATGGGTGTAAGCCAGCGTCCAGGAATTGGAATCCATGTTGGCGGCATCCATGTCCATATCGCCATAAGCAAAATGAACGTTACCAGCGCCAACCGGAGCAACAACACCGAGTTGCCACATATTGTTGTTGTTAGTGTTGCTCAGCTTGGCGTTTTGATAGGAACCGAGCAGCTTTACGACGCCGAGGTCGTAGCTACCACCAAGCATCCACTCTTTTGCATCATTAGCGCCGACGGCAGAGTAGTTATCGATGTCATGATAAACAAAACCGACAGCCAACGGGCCGTTGGCATAGTTCAGACCGAGACCCAGAACGTTTTCCTTGTCGCCAGTAGCTTGCTCACCAAGGGCAGCAGCAACAACAGCGCTGAAACCGCTAAAGCTGGGGGAGATATAGGCCAGAGCATTGTTCAGACGGGCATTGTTGTTCGGGGCGATAGTCGAAGCGACGGCACCACCGATCATCTTGCCGGAAGACAGGATAGCTTGGGGGCTGATAGCAGCAGAAGCCAGCGCATCAAACTTGCCAACATAGTAACCAGGAGTCTGCAGACGGCCCAGAACAACAGTACCAAAACCACCGGCCAGACCAACGTAGGACTGACGCGTGCCGTTGAGGCCGTTGCCAGTAGCGGCGTTGTTGATTGCGGTGCCGTTGCCGGTGTTGTCGAGGTTGAAAGCCATTTCATACTCGAACACAGCCTTCAGGCCGCCACCCAGATCTTCTGCGCCCTTGAAGCCAAGGCGGGAACCAGAAAGACCACCGGAGTTAAAGGCGTTAACAGTTTTGTTGTCAGACTTGACATGACCATAGTAACCGTCAGCAACACCATAAACGGTCACGTTCGCTTGAGCGAAGGCGGCGCCGGAAACGAGGCCGGCAACAGCCAGAGCGATGATTTTCTTCTGCATGTATTTCTCCTTTACGATAAAGAGTTTGGTTTCAATGACTCCACGTGGTTGGCCACTGACACCACCGAAACTCCCGACTGGAAGCTGCATGCATTGTCTCAAAGAAGGATTCCAGAAGTCTCGCCGATAGGGCGATATTGGGTATTTGGCAATTTCAGGTGTGGGTTTTTTGCAACGAAAGTTTAGCTGGGCTAGAGTTATCCACAGCAGCGCACGGGGTTTATGCTGCATTGGTGTTGGAAAAGGGCACCAAGGTGGACTCAAGTAAAAAGTGCGCACCCTTTTGGGGAGTGCGATGCGGTTAGTTGTAGATGACGCGCACGTTTTCCGGCTGGAGCCACTTGCCCAGTTGGGCGATCAGCCCATCTTCCAGGCGTACGCGCCAGGCTTCCGGTAGCGTGAGTTCCGTTTCCGCCTCGGCATTGCGGTAGACGATGCGCACCGGGCATGTCCCGGATTGCGCACGATAGGGGGCGAGAATGTTGCGCAAATGGCTGGCGGTTTCGCCATTTGAATTGCCGTTCATGGCTAGCTTGAGTACGCGTGCATGGCGGCCGCGCGCCTCGGCAAGGGTCATCAGCTTGTCGGCCGAAACGCGCAGGCCGCCGCTATAGTCGTCGCGCTGCACCTTGCCTTCGACCAGCAGCAGTTCGTCTTCCTTGATCTTGTTGCGCTCGGCGTCCCACAGTTCGTTGAATACTGAAATCTCGACCTGGGCGCTGGCATCGTCGAGCATGATGATGGCCATTTTGCCGCGGCGGGTCATTTGTGTGCGCACGCCGAGCACCACGCCGGCGAGCAGGGCAGGTTCGCGCTGCGGTTCGAGTTCGCTTAGACGACGGCGCACGAAGGTCCTGAGTTCGGCGGCGTAGGCGTTGTAGGGGTGGCCGGAAAGGAAGAAGCCGAGCGCCTGTTTTTCGTTGAGGAGCTGGTCGCGCTCGTTCCAGCGCGGCACTTCGACGTAGTGGGTTTCAACCGGGGTGGCGGCTTCGGCCATGTCGAACAGGCCGCCCTGATGCGCGTTGCGGTCGGCCTGCTCGGCGGCTTCCAGTGCCTTGCCGGCCGAAGCGAGGAGTTTTGCCCTGTGCGCGTCGATGCTGTCGAAGGCGCCGGCGCGGATCAGGGCTTCGATGACGCGACGGTTGACGACGCGTCGGTCGATGCGCCGGCAGAAGTCGAACAGGTCGGCGAAGGGACCAGCTTCGCGGGCCTTCAGAATGGCGGTGAGCGCCGACTCGCCGGTGCCCTTGATGGCGCCGAGGCCATAGCGAATCGTCTTGGCATCGACAGGCCGGAAGCGCACCACGCCGGTGTTGATGTCGGGCGGCAGGAAGGTGATGCCGTTGGCCTGCGCATCGTTGAAGAAGAACTGCACCTTGTCGGTATCGGCCATTTCGGACGACATCGTCGCGGCCATGAAGGAGGCCGGGTGGTGGCACTTGAGCCAGGCGGTGTGATAGGCGACCAGCGAGTAGGCGGCGGCATGCGACTTGTTGAAGCCGTAGCCGGCGAACTTCTCCATGGTGTCGAAGATTTCGTTGGCCTTGGCGGCGTCGATCTGATTTTCCGCCGCGCCCGCAACGAAGATTTCGCGCTGCTTGGCCATTTCCTCGGGCTTCTTCTTGCCCATCGCGCGGCGCAGCAGGTCGGCGCCGCCGAGCGAATAGCCGGCGACCACCTGCGCGGCCTGCATCACCTGCTCCTGGTACACCATGATGCCGTAGGTCGGCCGCAAGACCTTTTCCAGGTTGGGGTGCGGCATGACGACTTTTTCGCGGCCATGCTTGCGGTTGATGAAGTTCGGGATGAAGTCCATCGGCCCCGGCCGGTAGAGGGCGTTCAGGGCGATCAGGTCTTCGAGACAGTCGGGGCGCGCCTGCACCAGCGTGTCCTTCATGCCACGCGATTCGAACTGGAATACCGCTGTGGTATTGGCGTTCTTGAACACCTTTTCGTAGGTATCCCGGTCGTCGAGCGGCAGATGGTCGAGGCTGACCTCAATGCCTTCGACCTCTTTTACAAACGCAACAGCTTCAGCCAGGATGGTCAGCGTGCGCAGCCCGAGGAAGTCGAACTTCACCAGGCCAGCCTTCTCGACATCGTCCTTGTCGAACTGGCTGACGGTGACAACACGCTCGGCACCACCATCGGCGGCATACAGCGGGCAGAAGTCGGTGAGCTTGCCCGGCGCGATCAACACGCCACCGGCATGCATGCCGACGTTACGCGTCAGGCCCTCGAGCTTTTCGGCGAGCGTCCACAATTCACGCAAGCCCTCTTCCTGCTGCAGGCGTTCGTTGATTGCCGGTTCCTGCTCGCGCGCCTTGGCAAGCGTGATGCCCAGTTCGTTGGGAATCAGCTTGGCGAACTGGTCGACGAAGTTGAAGCCGAGATCGAGTACGCGCCCGACATCGCGGATGACCGCCTTGGCGGCCATGGTGCCAAAGGTGGCGATCTGCGACACGGCGTGGTGGCCGTAGTGCTGGCGCACGTAGTCGATCACCCGGTCGCGTCCTTCCTGGCAGAAGTCGATGTCGAAGTCGGGCATCGAGACGCGTTCGGGATTCAAGAAGCGCTCGAACAGCAGCTCGTAGCGCAGCGGGTCGAGGTCGGTGATGCCCAAGCTGTAAGCGACCAGCGAGCCGGCGCCGGAGCCGCGCCCCGGACCGACCGGCACGCCATTGTTCTTGCCCCAGTTGATGAAGTCCGCCACGATCAGGAAGTAGCCGGGGAAGCCCATCTGGAGGATGGTCTGGATCTCGAATTCGAGGCGTTCGGCGTACTGCGAGCGTCGACTTTCGCGTTCGGCAGGATCGGGATACAAGTGGCTGAGGCGCTTTTCCAGCCCGGCACGCGCCACATCGCCCAGATAATCGTCGATGGTCATGCCCGGTGGCGTGGGAAACTCGGGCAGGCGGCTCTTGCCGAGCACGACCGAGAGGTTGCAGCGCCGGGCGATTTCCACGCTGTTGGCCAGCGCCTCGGGCAGGTCGGCGAAGAGGTTCGCCATCTCGTCCTGCGTCTTGAAATACTGCCCCTCGCGGAAGGCCTGCGGGCGGCGCTTGTCGCCCATCACATAGCCTTCGGCGATGCACACCCGCGCCTCGTGGGCGCGGAAGTCGCCGGGATCGAGGAACTGCACGGGATGCGTGGCGACCACCGGCAGGCCAAGTTCGGCGGCGAGTTGCAAGGTGGCCGCGATCAGCTTTTCCTGTTGCGGATGTTGCGCGGTGCCGTCGGGGCGCTGCACTTCCAGATAGAAATTGCCGGGAAACAGGTCGGCCCACTGGCACGCGGCGGCATTGGCCTTGTCCGACTTGTCGGCCAGCAGCCACTGGCCGATATCGCCCAGTGGGCCCCCGGAGAGCGCGATCAGGCCGCGGTTGTCGCCATTGCAAAACGCCTCGCGTGGCACCTCGGCGCGGCCGTGGCGGCGAGCACGGGTATAGGCAATCGAAAGCAGTTCGCATAGCCGCAAGTAGCCTTCGCGATCGCGGGCCAGCAGCAGCAGGCGCGAACTCAGGTCACGGCTTGGGTCGATGCTGTCGTCTTCGGCAATCCAGATTTCGGCACCGATGAGGGGCTTCAAGCCGGCGCCCCGCGCAGCCGTGTAGAACTTGACCATGCCGAACAGGTTGGCCAGGTCGGTGAGCGCCAGTGCCGGCATGCCGTCTGCTACGGCACGCGCCACCGCATCATCGATGCGTGTCAGGCCATCGGTGATCGAGTATTCGCTGTGGAGCCGGAGGTGGACAAAGCGGGGGGCGGACATCGCCGCAGATTTTACCCCTGTGCCCAGATCAGCAAGCCCTGTGCATCGAGGTCGATATCCGTCTTCCAGAGTTCGCGAATTTCCGCATCGGACAGGGTGCAACCGTGCTGGCGGGCTTCGCTGACAAGGTAGTCGCCGAGTTTTTGCATCAGCAAGGGCTGTGCGTTGCCGCCAGCGGCTTCCTTGACGGCTTCTTTCGCCAGGCGCACGCATTCGTCGAGGCGGTGGAGCATTTGTGCGGCCAGCGGGCGCGGCGGGGCGAGGCGGCTGAAGTGCGTCAGATAGACGGCTTCCGGTTCGAGCGCGATCATGCGTTCGACCGAATCGCGCCAATCCACCGGGTCGAGCTGCGAGGGGGTCGGGCAGGGGAAGATGAAGGGGCGGCCGTCGGCACTGTCGCACTCGCGGTAGGCGATTCCGAACGTGTCGCCGGTGAAGATGCCGTTGGCGGCACGGTCATGGATAAAGACGTGGTGCTTGGCGTGGCCGGGACAATCGTAGAACGCCAGCTCGCGCTTGCCAAGATGCAGCACCATGCCGTCGCTGGTTTCGATGACGCGTGCGGCCGGCACCGGAATCAGTTGCCCGTAGAGGCGATGGGCATTTTCCTTGCCATAGACGGCTTCCGTTGCCGCCATCAGCTTCGCCGGGTCGATCATGTGGCGCGTGCCGCGCGGATGGACGACGAACTTCGCGTTCGGATAGGCCTGCATGTAGGCACCCGAGCCGCCGGCATGGTCGAGGTGGATGTGCGTGACGATGACGTAATCCACCGCATCCGGCGTTAGGCCGAGTTCGGCCAGTGCGCGCTGCGCGCGCGGCAGGCTGGCATTGCTGCCGTTGTCGATGAAGGCAGCACGGCCGTCATCGACGATCAGGTGGATGGCGGCAAGCTGATGCCGGACATAACCGGCATCGAAGGCATGGATGCCGTTGTGATAGTTGATGAGCTGGAAGTCCATGATAAAAAGTCGGCGCTGGTAAGACGGCAACAGAGTCTACAGCGCTTCGATTTCAAGCACGGCAACACTGATGTGGCGGCCGAAATTGAGGTCGAAGCCCACCCAGTCGACGAAGCGGCCGAGTTTCGCGCGGATGCTGTCCTTCATCTCGTAATCCTGCTTGCCCTTGTCGTATTCGGACTTCGCGGTTTCGAACAGGAGGGACAGGTAGTCGCGGTAGGTGGCGACGATTTCCTTGCCTGCGGTGCGACCGTGTCCCGGCACGAAAACTTTCGCCGGCACGGCAAGCGCGCGGTCGCAGGCGGCGATGTTGCCGCGGAAGGTGCCGTCGTTCATGCCGCCAAGGCGCGCGTTCATGACATTGTCGCCGAGGATGAGCACGCTTTCCTCGACGACATGGATCATGATGTCGGTGCCGGAATGTGCCTTGGGCGGGGCGAGGATGTGGAAGGTGATGCCGCCGACCTTGATGCTTTGATCCTCGATGACCGGCACGGTCGGAATCACCGGACGGGTGCCCAGCGTGAAGCCCTGGGTGAGTCGCTCCATCAGTTCGAGCCAGCGCGCCGCCTGGCCGCCGCGTGCGCCTGCGATCATCAGCGGATGCGCCATGAACTGGGCATCCGGAAAGACATCGTGCAACGCATGGTTGCCGAACCAGTGGTCGCCGTGCACATGCGTGTTCAGCACATGGATGACCGGCTGGTCGGTCACTTTGCGGATCTGGCGCAGCACCATGCGGCCGGCCTGGACGCTGGAGCCCGGATCGATGACCACGACGCCGGCAGCGGTGACGACGAAGGCTGGATTGTTCATGAAGCCTTGGTTCTCGACCGACGGATCGCCGAGCGGACCATGAATCACCCAGGTGCGCGGGGCAACCTGTTCGGCCGGGTAGTCGCGAACCTCAGTGGCAGCAGCGGTTGCACCAAGTCCTGCGGCCTGCAGGCAGAACAGGAAAAGGACAAGGATGCGCATCAGGCCCGTCCCGGATTGCCAGCGACACCGATCAGCTGCGGTGTGTTGAGCTGGCGTGGCGTGACGGTCTTTTTGTCACGCAGCCACTTGCTCACCACGTCCCAGACCGGCTCGCCCTGCGCGCCTTCGGCGACCGGCGCCCAGCCGGCCACCTTGTATTTCTTGCCGGCATCGAGCGGCTTGCCGTTCAACCTCATATCCTGGATACGCTTGCCGATGGTTGCATTCGGGTCGCAGGCATAGGCAAGGCCGCCGACGCGCACCATGTCGCCGCCCTGCTGGTAGTAGGGGTCGGGGTTGAACAGGTTGTCGCAGACATCTTCGAGGATGGTCTTGATCTGCTCGCCGCTCATCTCGGTGAGCGTCGACATCGGATAGGTGATGGCGGTCTGGTCCATCACATGCTCGAAGGTGATGGCCTGACCCGGCAGGATCGAGGTGCCCCAGCGGAAGCCGGGCGAGAAGGCGAGGTCGGCGCCTTTGACCTCCATCAGCGCGTCGAGGATCAACTGGTCCCACGAGCCGTTGAAGTTGCCACGGCGATAGAGCAGGCCTTCGGAAACGGCGAGTTTTTCTTCCAGCTTGTCCTTGTAGGGTGCGCGGATCTTCTCGATCAGCGTCGCCATCTCTTGGTCGGCCACCAGCAGGTTGGAAAAGACGGGCAGCAGCTTGTAGCGGAAGTCGGATACCTTGCCGCCCTTGACATCGAAGTCGAGCACGCCGAGGAACTTGCCGTTCGAGCCGGCGTTGGTGACCAGCGTGACGCCGCTCTTGTTCTGCACCTTGATTGGTTGCGGCACGCCGTCGTGCGTGTGGCCGCCGAGGATGGCGTCGATGCCCGTGACGCGCGAGGCCATCTTGAGATCGACGTCCATGCCGTTGTGCGAGAGCACGACGACGACTTGAGCGCCTTCGCCGCGCGCGGCATTGACGGCCTTCTGCATCTCCTCGTCCTGGATGCCAAAGGTCCAATCCGGCACCATCCAACGCGGGTTGGCGATCGGCGTGTAGGGAAAGGCCTGGCCGACGACCGCGACCTTCACACCGTTCATTGTGCGGATGGCGTAGGGTTTGAAGACCGGGTCGCCGAAGTCGGTGGTCTTGACGTTCTGGGCGAGAAACTCGATCTTGCCGGCGAAATCCTTTTCAATGATCTGCTTCACGCGCTCGTGGCCGAGGGTGAATTCCCAGTGCGGCGACATCATGTCGACACCGAGCAGTTTGCAGGCATCGACCATGTCCTGGCCCTTGGTCCATAGCGCCGTGCCCGAACCTTGCCAGGTGTCGCCGCCATCGAGCAGCAGCGCGCCGGGACGATTCGCACGCAACTGTTTCACCAGCGTGGCGAGGTGGGCGAAGCCGCCGACCTTGCCGTAGGTCTTGGCGGCCTGTTCGTAATCGAGATAGGTGAAGGCGTGGGCCTCGCGACTGCCTGGCTTGATGCGGTAAGCCTTGAGCAATTGCTCGCCGACGATGTGCGGCACCTTGCCAAGGGCGCCGCCGATGCCGATGTTGACATTCGGCTCGCGAAAGTAGATCGGCAGCAGTTGCGCGTGGCAGTCGGTGAAGTGCATCAGATGCACATTGCCGAAGCGCGGCAGATCGTAGAGTTTCTCGCCACCCTGGGCAGCCAGCAGTTCGCGGCTGTTGAGGGCAAAGCCGGCGGCGGATGCGGCGGCGAGGATTTGCAGGAATTCGCGACGATTCATCGACATGGGGTGTCCTCCGAGGGGATGAAAAAAGCCTGGCGCTGCCAGGCTTTTTTGGCACAATGATTTTTTACTTATTGACCGGCGACTCGGGGTCGAGCAGCAGGGCGACCAGATCCTTGATCTGCTCTGGCTTCAAGGCCTCAACGTGGCCGAAGCGCGGCATCTCGGAACAGGCGTTGTAAGACTTGGCGTTGAAGATCTTATTGTAGGTGTATTTCTGGATTTCCGGGCTGTTGCCGCGCAGCTTGCCGTAATGGAGCAAGCTCGGGCCGACGGTGCCGTACGCGGTTTCATTCGGACTGATCTGGTGACAGTTGTAACAGTTGCCGCCGACCGGGTCGGCCGCCTTGTCGCTCCAGGTAAAGCCGCGGCCGCTTTGGGCTAAACGCTCGCCCTTCTTCCAGTCGCCCATCAGCTTGCCGTCGGCAGGGTATTGAATGGTCGCCAGTTGGCTATCTTCGAGACGCTTCGTATTTTCCTTGGAAGGGTTGTTGCCGGTACGGTTGCATACCGCCTGCAGCGCATCTTCATAAACCCGGTCGACGGCGGCCTGTCCGCGCGGCTTGAAATCGCTTTTGATCAGCGCACGTGCCTTGGCGCTGTAGTCACCTTCCGCTTGGGCTGGCAGCGCGACGGCGAGGAAGGGGGAAGCCACGAGGGCTGCGAGAATGTATTTGTGTGTCATGTCCTGTCTCCTGTCGATCAGCGCTTGATGCCGGGGCCGCCGTAGGTCACACCATTGGCGGTGGCCGTCATGTAGGTCAGCAAGGAAGTGACCACGTCGGAGGCATATTTCGGTTCCGGGAAGCGCTGCTGACGGAAGCAGTCGTTCATGCGCCATTGCAGGGTCAGGGCGACACCGCCGGTCATGCGATAGGCCGGCCAGCCCATGACAGCCTTGGTGGCACCTTCCTTGGTGCTGATATTCGGCAGGTTCTGCATGCGGATGCGCTTGCCGTCAACCCCGTGGCAGGTGGTGCAGGCAAAGTCGTAGGGGCCGGCACGGTAATTGGCCACTTCCTTGCCGGTTTCATAAACGTCGCGCACCTTGGGGTCCTTGAGATTCACAGCGAAGGGTTTGTTGCGCGAATGGCCGGCAACAAACATGACCAAGTTAGTGATATCCGGGGCGCTGGAATCGTTGCCGCCCTGAAAAGGCTTCTTGGCGATATCCTCGAACTTGAAGCCTTGCTTCTCGGTCATGCACCAAACGATGCGGCGCTCGGCATCCATGACCTTGTCCGCATCGGCAAAATGGCGCGGCATCTGCACATAGGCGCTCTCAAGCTTGCCCAGGCCGAGGCCGAGGTCGCAACTTTCCGCAAGCGAGACATTCTTCGGGCCGCGCTTGGCCTTCCAGAGTTCTTCGCCTTTCATTTCATTGAGTTCGGCGGGGTTGCTGTCTTCCATTTCGGCGCGGAACTTGGCGAATTCGGCATCCGCCTTGGCGTGGTCGATAGCTGCCTGGGCAAGGGCGCCGGCAGAGAAACACAACGCGCATACGCCACCCAGCAGGCTGGCCAGTCGGGGTTGTTTCATCATCTCCTCCTATGCTTTTTATCGAATGCGATTATTTGACAGACAACAGGTAGGTCAGGAAATGACCTTTCTCTGCAGCGGTACAGTCGCGGCCGTAGAGTTCGCGACAGTGAAGGCTGAAGTTCTTTTCGACCTTCTCGGCATTGCTGAAACGCTCCGGGTTGACCGCAGGTGCCAGTGGCTTGATGGGTTTTTTGGAGACTGCATGCTTGCCTTCATTTTTCGGGTCGTCGGTGTGGCAGGTAGCACAGGCAGGCTGCTCTTCACCTTCCCAGTTGCGACTCTTCAGGTAAATCTGGCGGCCGTTTTCCACTGTGAATGGCTCGACGGTATAGGGTTTGCCCTTTGCTGCCTTGGCCGCCTCGGCCTTGACCTTGTCCTCATAGCCGGCAATCAGTTGCTTCATGGTGTCGGTTTGCCCGGGAGAGATACTCTGGGCGTAGGCAGACAATGTGACGGTACTGGACAGGGCCAGCAGCATGGCGATTCGTTTCATTTTTTTCCTCCGTTGGTCGTGCGAATATCAATGGATTATGCTTTTGGCGTATTAGCTATGGTGATACTAGCATCAGTTAGCTTGTGGGTCACGCTTGCACGTAACGCCAACCCTGCGTCAGCCGTTCGGCCAGTTCGCTTTCGGCCGAGGGCGCAATCTCGACCGAGGGCAGCAGGGTAACCTCCAGCCCACGTTCTTGCAGGCGCTGCATGGCCTCGTGGCAGGCCACGACGCGCAGGTTGGCGTACTGCTTCAGGCGGGCGACCTGCTCGGCATAGGGCGAGCCGCCGACGCGCAGCAGGTGCAGTCCGGGGCCATTGGCGACGAATTCCACGCGCAGCGGCTTGCCAGACCGATCCTGTGCCTGGGCAAGTTGTTCGGCCATGCGCAGGGCCGCTTCCATGCGCGCCGGTTCATCCGAAAACAGATGCAGCACGACCCGTCCGCCGTCATGGCGAATGGCCTCCAGCTGGCGCAAGAATATGTCTTGGGATACGGCACGCTCATGGGCCATCCAGCCGCTGGCGGCGCCCAGCATCAGCAGCAACGATGCCGCCAGCGCTTGCGCCCAGCGTGGCGGCGCAAAACGCCGTCCCGCCAGCGCCGACTTTTCGTGCGGCAAGGGATAGGCACCGCGCAGCATCTGCTTGAGCCGCCACAGTTCGCAGGCCCGGCCGCCGAGTTCGGCATCCAGGGTCAGTCGCTCCAGCAGTTGGGCGCGCTCCGCCGTATCGAGCTCGTTGTCGATATAGGCGTTAAGCATTTCGTTGGAGATTTCGCTGTGCATGATTGGTCCTCAGGCCTTCAGCTGGTAAAGCGTGGCGGATTTAACGGGTGGCTCGCGCAGCTTGTCGCGCAAGGCCGCGCGGGCGCGCGACAGGCGGCTCATGACCGTGCCGATGGGAATATCCAGAATGGCGGCTACCTCGGCGTAAGAGCACTCTTCCAGATCCACCAGGGTGATGACTTCGCGCTGCCCGCTGGGCAGGCGGGCCACCTCGCGCCGTACGCGCCGCACGATTTCGTTCTGCTCGTAGTCGGTATCGGGAGATGCGCGATCGATCAGTTCTGCTTCATCTACGGTATCGATATCGGTCAAATCCTTGCGCTCCCGCAACTGGTCATGCCAGCAATTGAAGAGGATGCTGTAAAGCCAGCCGCGCAGGGCAGCCGGGTCGCGCAACTGGTCGTGCTGCTTGAGCGCCTTCGCAAATGCCTCTTGAACAATGTCGTCCGCCAGATGACGGCTGTGACACCAGGCATAGGCCAGCCGCCACATCCGGGAACGGTTTTCCGCCAGGAGGCTTTCGAACTGCCGCGATCGACCGAAGAAGCTGAGAAGACTCATTTAGGGGCGCAGGGTTGGCTTGTTGTCATGTTAAGACGGCGCAGCCCGCAGTTTTATTCCAACTTTTTTTGCGTCCGGAAAATAAAAAAGGAGAGCTTATGCTCTCCCCTTTCATGACCCGTTAAAACGGATCAGGCAACGGTCGCCTCGTCGCTGCGCTTGTCGCCCTTGTTGTCGATCCAGCTCACCGTAACCTTGTCGCCGGCCTTTGCACCCTTGACTTTGAAGCCGAACACCGGGTTGCGCGAAACCGAAACCCCGGTCTGGCCGCTGACGACGGTCTTGCCATTTAACGCAACGGCCAGCGACTGAATGAAGTGTGCGGGGACGGCCTTGCCATCGCTGTCCTTGCGCATGCCTGTTTCCATTGCATGCGACATCAGCACGCGGATTTCACACACATCGCCCTTCAATGCGGCGCGAATTTTCATCGGATCTGCCATGTTTCTTTATCCTTTCCTGGTCCAGTGAGATCAGCCGCCGCAGCCGCCGACGGTGACTTTGACTTCCTTCTGCGCGGTGTAGAACTTGCCGTCTGCCTTGGCAATCGCGCGAATGATCGAGGTTTCGCCCACCTTCAGACGAACGGCGACATCGGCGACTGCACCATTCGAAAACTCGAAATGCGCGGACAGCGGGGAAGCATTCTTCAGGACCAGAATGCTCAACGCAGTAGTGTTGGGAATGTTGCTGGTGACATCGACCGGTACCACGGCGCCATTTTCGGCGATGTCCGGTGCCTTCATGATCAGGTCCTTGTTGGCAACGCCAGCTTCGGCACCCATGGCCTTAAGGGCAGCATCGGGATCCTTGGCTTCAAATGCGGCCTTGTTCCAGTCATTGGCATAAGCCAGTGTCGGCTTGAGCACGCCAACGGCCAAAAGACCAGCCAGCACGCCTGTGGCGCTCGCACCTTTCAGCACGGTTCTGCGAATCATGTCCATCGAATCCTTACCTCCTGTGTTTGAAAATTGTCGGGGTCTTGCAGTAACAAGCCCGGATTCTGGATTTTTTTCTGGGGACATGCAAGCCTGCATAGAAAAAAAAGAAAGCCCGCAGAACAATTCCGCAGGCTCTTGGCATAAGTGGTGGAGAGGAGGAGGATCGAACTCCCGACCTCCGCATTGCGAACGCGGCGCTCTCCCAGCTGAGCTACCCCCCCACGCTATGGAATACCATTATACGTCGCCATACTTGGCCGTCTAGTGAGCGGCCCTGCTACTCGCCGCTGCATTTCCACAGCGCGCGCGGCGGCCTCGCGCTCCTTGTTCTTTCTGTCGAGCTCTTCCCGAAAGTAGGCGTCGCTTGGCACGGCCTTTCTGTCGCCGCCGCTGCGCCTGATCTTGCGCAGATCCCTTTCGGTTTCATTGGCGCTGCAAGGGGCGGGAAATGGGGGTTGCGCGCGTATTTCGGCATAATCGGTCGGGTATCGCAGGTGGTTATCATCCGCTGCATCCTATATTCCTGCGGGACAGATTTCAATATGGCTCGTTGGTGGCTGTCGCGAGTTAATGAGTTGTCCGGTTTTGTGGCACGTCAGGCGCGCACCACGCGGGTGATTTCTGGCCTGCTGGTGCTGGGTTATGGAATTTACGGGTTGCTGAATCTTTGGCGCGGCTAGCGACCCAGATCGAACCCCTTGTAGCCGGCTTCCCGCTGGCTGCGGATCGCCAAAATAAACACCGTATCGATTTCCGCGACATGGCGATACAAGGCCAGATAGCCACGCAAACGTCGGCCGATCACCAACTCGCGCTTGCCATTTGCCACCGGGTGGCCGATCAGCGGATTGTGTTCCAGCACATCCAGCGCCGCGATAATTTCATGAATGCGCGGGTCGGGGTTTTCGGCATCGTGTGCCGCGAGGTGATCGAGGATGCGCTCAAAATCGTCGGCCACCTCTGCCGCCAGTTCGATGCGCGCCATGATGTTTAACGAGCCAGCTTGCGTGCAACAGGCTTCCTGGCGGTTTTCCCCGCCATGCGGGCCTCAAGGTAGCCGCGCATTTCCTGCCAGGGAATGGTCTTGCCCGATGCCACAATGCCTGCATAACGCGCCTCGGCGACCGCATCGAAATTCGCCTGCCGCTCACCGTCGCGGCGAACGAACTCATGTAAGCACGGAAACGTCTGCGATCCACTCCCCCCCCCACTATTTATCTTAGTGACGCTCGCAGATTCGGCAATCGTCGGCATTTCATGTGTTGAGTCTTACCAACTTATGGAGGGCTTTGACGTGCCTACTGCGAAGACTGAATCCACGTGTGTGGCCGCCCCTACTTTGTCGCAGAGTCTCTCTCGTACGTTCATCATATGACCTTCGCTCAATTGTTTTTTTCTGCAATAAAACTAACATCTGCAGCGTCTAATCTGAGTATCTGCACTGGAAACGCACATCACAAGTGAGCGTATTCAGAATCGTAACCCTTACCCCCTGGAGGTATCACTGTGATGTACGACTTGGAGATTGATACTCGCAGCCACAGCTGCCCCTTGCCTATCCTCAAGGCCTACCAAACTATTCGCACGATGTCAGACAATCAGGTCCTCAAAATCGTGGCAGACACGAGTAGCGAAAAGAATTTCAATGCCTTCACCAAATCCGCACGCGACACGGCAGTACTGCATCAGGAATCGACCAATGAGACACTGACCTTATTGCTGCGCAAGGGGTAATAATCCAGCAGCTAATGCCACGGGGTGAGGTCGATCACCGGAACAAGGTGTGGCGACATCGAGCGGTCCTTCTTGAAGCGAAGATTACCGCCTGAAAAGAAAGAGGGCGATTCATTCGAATCGCCCTCTATGTTTGGCGCCCCGGCCTGGGCGCGAAGCAGGAACCTACGGATTAACAGGGTAAGCAGTATAAGGCAGCATCTTATAAATCAATACCCTACAACGCTCGCCAGCGTTAAACGTAGCCACAATTAACCTCAAATAGTCAATATACGAAGCAGCGTAGCTACGTTCTGGCTACATCGCATTTCGACCCACTACCGCCTGTAGAGTCGTCCGAGGTTCAACGTCAAGTACCAGCTTCCTGCCGTCCCGCCAGCGCCGACTTTTATTGTGCGGCCATGCGCTTGATCAGCACCAGCAAGTCCGCCCCATAGCGTTCGGCTTTGGCCTGGCCGATACCGGGCACGTCGAGCAGGTCGTCCTCGGTGGTGGGCTGGCGGTCGGCGAGTTCGTGCAGGGTCTTGTCGTGCAGGATGACGTAGGCGGGCACGCCTTGGGTTTTGGCCTGTTCGGCGCGCCAACCTCGAAGGGCTTCGAAGAGCGGCGGGTTGTTGCTGGTTTGTGGCGCAGCAGTCGATCCGCGCCGCTCATGACGCCGTCCCGCCAGCGCCGATTTTTTCTGGCGGCGCATGGCGAGCGTGGCTTCGCCCTTCAGGATGGGACGGGCGGCGTCGGTGAGTTTGAGCGCGCCATAGGCTTGCGCGTCGGCATGCAGCAGGCCGGCGGCAAGCAACTGGCGGAAGACCGAGCGCCAGTTGGCGTCGTCGAGATCGGCACCGACGCCGAAGGTGGGCAACTTGTCGTGGCCGAGTTCGCGCATGCGTTCGCTGGCTTTGCCGCGCAGCAGGTCGATCAGGTGGCCGGCGCCGAAACGCTGGCCGGTGCGCAGGATGGCCGACATGGCCTTCTGCGCGGCGACGCTGCCGTCCCACAACTCGGGCGGCGCGAGGCAGGTGTCGCAGTTGTTGCAGCGGCCTTCACGAGTTTCGGCAAAGTAGGCGAGCAGGCGCATGCGGCGACATTCGGCGGTTTCGCACCAGGCCAGCAGGGCGTCGAGCTTGCCTCTTTCGATGCGCTTCTGATCTTCGCCGGCTTCCGATTCGTCGATGCGCTGGCGATGAATGACCACGTCGTTGAGGCCGTAGGTCATCCACGCCTCGGCGGGTTCGCCGTCGCGTCCGGCACGGCCGGTTTCCTGATAGTAGGCCTCCAGACTTTTCGGCAAGTCGAGGTGGGCGACGAAGCGCACGTCCGGTTTGTCGATGCCCATGCCAAAGGCGATGGTGGCGACCATGACGATGCCATCTTCGCGCAGGAAACGCTGCTGGTGGTGCGTGCGCACGTCGGTGCCGAGGCCGGCGTGGTAGGGCAGGGCGGCGATGCCCTGCGTGTTGAGCCAGGCGGCGGTCTCGTCGACCTTCTTGCGCGAAAGGCAGTAGATGATGCCGGCCTCGCCCTCGTGGCCGGCGAGAAAGTCGAGCAACTGGCGCCGGGGACTCATTTTTCCCTCTCCGCGGTCAACGACGGTGTAACGGATGTTGGGCCGGTCGAAACTGGAGAGGAAGATGCGCGCATCCTCCAGCCCGAGGCGGGTGCGGATTTCGCGCCGGGTGAGTTCGTCCGCCGTGGCGGTGAGCGCGATGCGCGGCACGACCGGATAGCGCTCGTGCAACACCGAGAGCTGAATGTATTCGGGCCGAAAGTCATGGCCCCATTGCGACACGCAATGCGCCTCGTCGATGGCGAACAGGGCGAGCTTGCCGTCTTCATTCAGGCGGTCGAGCAGGGCGAGGAAGCGCTCGGTCAGCAGGCGTTCCGGTGCGACGTAGAGCAGGTCGATCTCGCCGTTCAGCAACTGTTTTTCGGTGCTGCTGGCCGTGGCAAAGTCGAGCGAGGAATTCAGGAAGGCCGCGCGCACGCCGGCCTGGTGCAGCGCTTCGACCTGATCCTGCATCAGCGCGATCAGCGGCGAGACCACGAAGCCGACGCCGGGCCGCAACAGGGCGGGGATCTGGTAGCACAGCGACTTGCCGCCGCCGGTCGGCATCAGCACCAGCGCATCGCCGCCGCCGGTCAGGTGGTCGATGATCTCTGCCTGTGGCCCGCGAAAGGCCGGATAGCCGAAAATCTGGCGCAGGATGTCGAGAGCGGTCACGGGCGGGGGAGCAGCGAAGAGGGCGGCGGATTATAGGCGGTGGCATAATCGGCACCCCCAATTGATTCATCCTCAGGAGAGAAAAATGGCCGTTACACCGCACGACCTCGTGGTCGAAGCCAAGTCCCAGATCAAGGAAGTTGCCACCGCTGAAGCGCTAGCCCTGCTCGGCAAGCGCGTCATCATCGACGTACGCGAGTATGACGAATACGCCGCCGGCCACCTGCCCGGCGCGATCAACATCCCGCGCGGCGTGCTGGAATTCAAGATCGGCATGGTGCCCGAGTGCGCCCGCAAGGACGGTGCCTTCCTGATCTACTGCCGCACCAGCGGTCGCGCTGCCCTGTCGGCGGTGCAACTGCAGAAATTGGGCTACAGCGACATCCTCTCGATGGCCGGCGGCTTCGATGCCTGGAACAACGAGCAGCGGCCCACCGAGAAGCCCGAGCCGATCAATTTCGAGTAAGGTTTGATTTACCTCTGCGCCACCCAGCGGCTGGCGCGCAATCTTCAGCTTGAGCACGGTCGGCGGGCGATTGCGCAGGGGCTGGCGGTCTGGCCGAGCCTGCGCGCCACCACGCTGGATGTTTGGCTGGCGGAGCTTGGCGAGGCCATCGCCCTGTGCGGCGAGGTGCCGGTCGACGAGGTGCCCGGTCGGGTGTTGTCGGCCGACGAGGCGTTGCTGGTCTGGCGCGGCTTGCTCGACGCCGATGCCGGGCTGGAACTGTTTGATCGCCACAGTTTGGCGGAATCCGCCTACGAAGCGCATGCCCTGCTGACCGGCTGGGGCTTGCCCGTCGATCCTGCCAGCGAGGTCGAGGAAACCCGTCGCTTCCTGCAATGGCGCCGCCGCTATCTGGACACCCTGCGTAACCGCAGCTGGGTCGATCTGGTGCAATACCGCGAACGCGTGTTTGGCTGGATCGAGCGCGGCTTCGGTCGCCTGCCAGATGGTGTGGTGTTCGCCGGCTTCGATGCGCCCAGTCCGCAGGTGCGGCGCCTGCGCAACTTGTTGGCGACACGCGGTGTAGCGGTCAGCGACTATCTGCCAGATACCGATGCGGCCGAGCGGCTGCAGGTGTGTGCGGCCAAGGATGCCGAAGCCGAGTGTCGTGCGGCGGCGGCCTGGGCGCATCAGCGCCTGCAGGCCGATTCGACGTGTCGCATCGGCATCGTCGTGGCGGACCTTGAAGCGCGGCGGCGTCTGCTGACGCCGATCCTTGATGAACTGCTCGCGCCCGCCGCATTGGAAAACGGCCGCGATGCCCTGCCGGCTGCCTACAACCTCTCGCTGGGCTTGCCCTTGCTGCAGCACGGCCTGGTGAGTACGGCAATCGCTTTGCTGCGTATTCTGGCAATGCCGCAGGGACTCATGCCGGATGAACTGGGTGCCTTGCTGCTGCGCCCCTACTGGTCGGCCGATCTGGCCGAGGCGGATTTGCGCGCCCGTGTCGATGCGGCCCTGCGCGAACGGCCGGGCCAGAAAGTCGCGCTGGCCGCCGGGGTGCGTCTCGCGCATGCGCTGGCGGGAGAGGCAAAGCCACAGCTGGCGAAACACCTGCGCGCACTGGCGGATGCGCAGGCGAATGTGAAATCGGCGCGGCGTCCGAGTGAGTGGTCGGTGCAGTTCCGCGAAACGCTGCGTGACGTGGGTTGGCCGGGGGAGCGCACCTTGTCCTCGACCGAGTTTCAGGCACAAGCTTCATTCTTCGATGTGCTGGAACGCTTTGCCCGTCTCGACGAGGTGCTTGGCGCACTGCGCGCAGGCGCGGCGGTGAGTGAGTTGCAGCGCCTGTGTGCCGACCAGATTTTTCAGCCCAAGACGCCGGGCGATCCGCCGCTGCAGGTGCTGGGCATGCTCGAAGCCGGCGCCGCCGCTTTCGATGCGTTGTGGGTGATGGGCATGAACGATGACCGCTGGCCGCCGCCCGCCCGCCCCAATCCGCTGTTGTCTGCCGAGCTGCAACGCCGCCATGCGACGCCTGCGGCTTCGGCCGAAATTCAGGCCGCGTTTGCAAAGTCGTTGCAGGCCGACCTGCTGCGTACGGCGTCCGAGATCATTTTCAGCTACGCGGAAAAAGAGGGCGACCGCGAACTGCGCCCCAGTCCGCTGATCGCAGGAATCGCCGCAATCGCCGTCCCGCCAGCGCCGACTTTTGCGACTGACGTGTTTGCCATAAAGCCCGAATTTCTTGACGACGCGCTGGCGCCGCCCGTGGCCGAGGGCGAATCGGTATCGGGCGGCAGCAGCCTGCTGAAGGCGCAGGCGCTGTGTCCGGCCTGGGCCTTCTATCGCTACCGCCTCGGCGCCAAGGCGCTGCAAAGCCCGGCAGAAGGGCTCGATGCAGCGACACGCGGCACGCTGGTACATGCCACGCTCGAAGCCTTCTGGCAGTCGGTCGGCACGCTGGCGCAGCTGCAGGCGCTCGACGACGAGGCGCAGCAACAGCAACTGGCCAGCGCGGTCGAGACGGCGCTCGCCCGCCTGGAGGACGAACTGGGCGAAGCCTTGACGCCGACCTTGCGCACGCTGGAAGCCAATCGTCTGCTGCGCCTGTGCGGCGAATGGCTGCACGCCGAAGGGACGCGCATCGCGCCATTTACGGTACAAGCGTGTGAGGAGCGGCATACCGTCAACCTCGGGCGCCTGACGATCCATCTGGTGATTGATCGCGTCGACCTGCTGGCGGCGGATGGCCGGCGCGTGGTGATCGACTACAAAACCGGCGGCAAGCTGGATGTGAAGCATTGGCTGAAAGAGCGCATCCTCGAACCGCAACTGCCGCTGTATGCCGCGCTGGTGCTGGCCGCGCCGGGGCAGGCGGAGATTGCCGCCGTGGCCTTCGCCAGGGTGCGGCGCGGCGAATGCCGCTTTGTCGGGCTGGCCGCGCAAGAAGGGCTGCTGCCGGGCGTCTCCGCCCGCGACGACTGGACCGGATTGCTTGGCGAGTGGAAGTCCAAGCTGCTCGAATTGGCCGACGAAATTCAGCGTGGCGAGGCGGCCGTGCGCTTCGAGGACGAGCGCGATCTGGCGTATTGCGACGTGTTGCCGTTACTGCGTTTGGCCGAACGGCGCACACAGTTCGAGGGCCGCCATGACTGAAACAGATCGGCTGGCAGTACTCGATACCGCAGCAAGAGCGCGTGCGCTGGCACTCGACCACTCCTTCATCGTGCAGGCCCCCGCCGGTGCCGGCAAGACCGAACTGCTGACGCAGCGCACTCTCGGTCTGCTGGCGCGTGTCGAGGCGCCCGAGCAGATCGTGGCGATTACCTTCACCCGCAAGGCTGCGGCCGAGATGCGCAACCGCATCCTGCTGCGTCTCGCCAAGGCCGCCGACCCCGAGCCGATGACAGCACACGAGCAGACCAGTTGGCGCCTCGCCCGCGCCGTGGTGGCACGTGATCGTGAACTGGGCTGGGGATTGGCCGAGCAGCCGGAGCGTTTGCGCATCACCACCATCGACGCTTTGTGCGCCAGTCTGGTGCGGCAGATGCCCTACCTCTCACGCTTTGGCGGCATGCCGCGCATCGCCGACAAGCCGGCCCTGCATTACGAAGAAGCGGCGCAGCGCACGGTGGCCGCCGTCGAGGCCTTTCCTGCCGTCGCGCAGGCACTGGCCTGTCTCGATAACGACGCCGCCCAGTTGCGCCGCCTCTTGGTCGGCATGCTGGCCTTCCGCGAACAGTGGTGGCCGCATGTGCATGGCTTGCGGGCGGGGAATGACGGCGACCGAGCGCAACTCGGCGAAGCGCTGACGGCCAACCTGAACCGTCTGGTGGCGCGCGATCTGACCGCAGCGGCAGCGGCGCTGGCCGTTTGCCAGACCGAGGAACTGTGCGCCGCCGGGCGCCATGTGGCGCTGGCGGTCGGCGACGAAAAACCGGCCTTTGCCGCGCTGGCCGACTGGTCGGGCCCGTTGGGCAATACGCCGGACGATTTGCCGCGCTGGCAGGCGCTGGCCGCACTGCTGCTGAACAACGAGGGCGACCCGCGCAAGCTCTTTGATGCGCGGATGGGCTTAGCCGCCAAGGATGCCGCGCTGCAGGAACACCGTGCCACGCTCAAGCAGGCGGCCGAATGGCTGGCCGAACAGCCGGCGGCGCTCGATGCCCTGCGCAGCGCCGCCGGCTGCCCGCTGCCGCGTTATGCCGTCGGTGATCTTGCCGCTATCGAAACCTTTGCCGAAGTGCTGGTGCTGGCCGTCGCCCAGTTGTGGATGGTCTTTCAAGAGGCTGGCGAAACCGATTTCTCGGCGATTGCCGAGCGCGCGCTGGAAGCACTGGGCAATGAAGACGCCCCGACCGATCTGGCGCTGCGCCTCGACTATGGAATCCGCCACTTGCTGGTCGATGAGTTTCAGGACACCAACCCGCAGCAGATCGCCCTGCTGGAAAAGCTCACGGCGGGTTGGCAGTCGGGAGATGGGCGCACGCTGTTCGTCGTCGGCGATCCGATGCAGTCGATCTACCGCTTCCGCAAGGCGGATGTCGGCCTGTTCCTGCGCGCCTGGCAGCGGGGCATCGGTGATCTGACGCTTGAACCGCTGACGCTCTACCGCAATAACCGCTCAGTGCCGGCGATTGTCGATTGGGTGAATGACGCCTTCCCCGGCATCTTCCCGGTCCAGCCGGATGCCGAACGCGGCCGGGTGAGTTATGCCCCCTCGATTGCCACGCGTGATGAACGTCCCGGTGGCGGTGTGGTTGTGCATCCGGTGCTGGTGCCGAAGGATGTGGCAGAAGGCGATGCACTGGGCGATGAACAGGAAGCCGCCGCCATGCGGCAGATCATCGTAGACACATGGCGCGACCAGCCGCAGGCGACCATCGCTGTGCTGGTGCGCGCCCGCGATCACCTGCGGCCGCTGATCGAGGCGCTGCGGCGCGATGCGCCCGGCTTGCGCTACGAAGCGGTCGAGATTGAATCGCTCGGCGCGCGCCAGCCAATTCAGGATTTGCTGTCGCTCACCCATGCGCTGTGTCATCGCGCCGACCGCGTGCATTGGCTGGCCATCCTGCGCGCGCCGTGGTGCGGGCTGACGCTGGCCGATCTGCATGCGTTGGCGGGAAAAGTCGGCGCTGACAGGACGGCATGGACACTGATGCACGATCAAGAACGCATCGCCGCCTTGTCCGATGACGGCCGGCAACGGTTGGCCCATGCCGTAGCGGCGCTTGCGCCGGTGATCGAAGCGCCGGGCCGCTTGCCGCTGCGTCGTCAGGTGGAAACCGCCTGGCGGCGGCTCGGCGGCCCGCGCTGCCTGGGCAGTGCGACGGATCATGCCGATGTCGCCGCGTATTTCCGCCTGCTCGACGATCTGGAAGCCAGCGGCCGTTTCGAACGGGATCGCCTCGATGCCGAGGTGATGAGCCTGTTCGCCGCCGCCAGCAGCGATCCGCTGGCCGCGCAGCTCAAGTTCATGACGGTGCATAAAGCCAAGGGACTGGAGTTTGATAGCGTCATCCTGCCCGGCCTGCATCGGCAAATCCGTGGCAATGAGCGACGTCTCCTGACCTGGGACAGCACGCAGGACGAACAGGGCCGGCCGCATCTGGTGGTGGCGCCAATCCGTACCATCGACAGCGAGGCGGACGAATTCGCGGCAGCGGAAGAAGGCGAGGAAGACAGCATCCGCCGCTACATCGCCACGTTGGAAGCCGAGCGCGCCGATCAGGAAACGCGCCGCCTGCTCTATGTGGCGGCGACCCGCGCGGTGCGCTGCCTGCATCTGCTGGCGGTGGCGCGCCCGAAGCGCGAGGCGAAGAGCGGCCTGTACAAGATCGAGCCACCGCGCAAGACGGCGGGCAAGCCTTTCAACATTCTCTGGCCGGTGCTGGCCGAGGCTTTTGAGGCGAATGCGGCTCGGTTGGAAATGTCTGCTGCGGATGAGCATGCCGAGTCGCCCCCCCGCTTTGCCGACTTTGTGCCGCAACTGCAGCGCCTGCCGCTGGCGGCACTGGCCATGCCGACGCACGATGTAACGGGCGCCGAAGCGCTGGCGGCGGAGATCCCGCTGTATCTCGCCGCTTCGACACTGGCGCCGGATGTGGGCACGTTGGTGCATCGCTATCTGGAACTGATCGCCGGGGAAGGGCCGGAACGCTGGTCGCCGGAGCGTGTTCAGGCCTGCCAGCCCTACTGCGAGAAATGGCTGCGCCAGCAGGGGCACGATGCGGCGAGCAGCGCGCAAGGCGCGGCACGCGTGCTGCGTGCCTTGAGCAATGCCTTGACCAGCGAGCGGGGCCGCTGGATCTTGCAGGCGCGGGCGGACGATGCGAACGAGCTGCGCCTGACCCAGTTGGATGAGGAAACCGGGGGCTTGCGTAATCACATCATCGACCGCACCTTCATCGAAGATGGCGTGCGCTGGATCGTCGACTACAAGACCAGCGTGCATGAAGGCGGCGACGTCGCCGCCTTCATCGCCGCCAAACGGGCAGAATACGCTGCGCAACTGGCGCGTTATGCTGCCCTGTTTGCTCAGGAAGGTCTGCCGGTGCGGCAGGCGCTCTATTTCGCCGATCTGGACCATTTTGAAGAGCTGGCATGACCACTGAAAAAGTTGAAGTTGTTGAGCTTTCCATCGCCGGCATGACCTGCGCCGCCTGCTCGGGGCGCATCGAACGCCAGTTGAACAAGCTGCCGGGCGTCGAGGCGGTGGTCAATCTGCCGGCCGAGCGGGCGCATATCCGCTTCGATCCCGCGCAGGTCGATGTCGACAAGCTGATCGCCACCATCGTCAAGACCGGTTTCAAGGCGGCGCTGTCGACGGCGGATACGCGCGGCGAGGAAAAGGCCCGCAAGGCCGCAGCGTATCGGGCCGAGCTCAAGCGCTTCTGGATCGCGCTGGCGCTGACCCTGCCGCTGCTGGCGCAGATGCCGGCGATGTTCGACGGCGGTTTTTCCTTGGGTGCCGAGTGCCACACCGAAGACATCATCCCGCGCTGGCTGCAATTCATGTTCGCCACGCCGGTGCAGTTCTGGGTGGGCTGGCGCTTCTACGTCGGCGGCTGGAATGCGGTACGTGGCGGCGGCAGCGGCAACATGGATGTGCTCGTCGCGCTTGGCACCAGCATGGCGTGGCTCTACAGCACGGCCGTCTGGCTGCTCGACTGGACGCATCTGCATGTGTATTACGAGGCCTCGGCAACGGTCATCACGCTGGTGCTGATGGGCAAGATTCTCGAGGCGCGCGCCAAGGCCAAGACTGGCGCGGCCATCGAGGCGCTGATGAAACTGGCGCCGCAGACCGCGTTTGTCGAGCGTGGCGAACAGATTGTCGAAGTGCCGGTGGCGAGCCTGATTCCCGGCGACATCGTCGTCGTGCGGCCGGGCGAGGCGGTGCCGGTGGATGGCGAGGTGGTCGCCGGCCAATCGAGCGCGAATGAATCGATGCTGACCGGCGAGAGCCTGCCGGTGGCCAAAGCGCCCGGCGACAAGGTGTTTGCAGCAACCGTCAATGGCGATGGCCTGCTGCGCTGCAAGGCCATCGGCGTGGGATCGCACACGCTGCTGGCCGGCATCATTCGTCTGGTGGAAGAGGCGCAAGGATCAAAAGCGCCAGTGCAGCGCCTGGCCGACCGGGTGTCGGCGATCTTCGTACCGGTGGTGGGCGCCATCGCACTGCTGACGTTCATTGGCTGGATGGGGTCTTACGGTGATTTCACCTATGCGCTGGTGAATGCGGTGGCCGTGCTGGTGATTGCCTGTCCCTGCGCGCTGGGACTGGCGACGCCGACCGCGATCATGGTCGGCACGGGGCTGGGCGCAAAAGCCGGCGTGCTGATCCGCAATGCGCAAGCGCTGGAACTGGCCGAGAAGATCAATGTGCTGGCGGTGGATAAGACGGGCACGCTGACCGAAGGTAAGCCTGTCGTTACGTCTATCGAAAAAGTCGGTGCTGGGGAGACGGCGATGGCGGCAGATACGGTGCTTCAACTGGCCGCCAGCCTCGAACAAGGCTCGTCGCACCCGCTGGCTGCCGCGCTGGTCGCCGCAGCGAAGGCGCGCGGCCTGGTGCTCGACGCGCCGCAGGATGTGACGGTCGAAGCGGGGCGGGGGATTGCCGGCACGGTAGCCGGCAAGGCGGTGCGCGTCGGCTCGCCGGACTGGCTGGGTGTGACGGAATCGCAGGCGCAGATCGTCGTGGCGGTCGGCGACGACATTGTCGGCATGATGACCGTGGCCGATCCCTTGCGCGAAAGTTCGAAAGCCGCCGTGGCGCGGCTCCAGGCGCTGGGTGTCGAGGTGGTGATGCTGACCGGCGACAACGCCGCGACGGCCGCCGAGATTGCACGGCAGGCCGGCGTGACGCGCTTCGAGGCCGGCGTGTTGCCTGCCGACAAGGCAATGCATGTGGCGGCGCTGAAGGCGGCTGGCAAGGTGGTCGGCATGGCCGGCGACGGCATCAACGATGCGCCGGCGCTGGCGGCGGCCGATGTCTCCTTCGCCATGGGCGCGGGCGCGGATGTGGCGATGCAGGCGGCCGACATCACCCTGATGCGCAACGATCTCAACGGCGTGGCCGACGCGATCTCGCTGTCGCGCGCGACGCTGGCGAAGATCCGCCAGAATCTGTTCTGGGCCTTTATCTACAATGTGATCGGCATTCCCGCTGCGGCGTTGGGTTACCTCAACCCGGTGATTGCCGGCGCGGCGATGGCGATGAGTTCGGTCTCGGTGGTGAGCAATTCCCTGTTATTGAAACGCTGGAAACCCGAAAGGAAGTGAATATGGAAACAACGACCATCAACGTGGGCGGCATGACCTGCGGCGGCTGCTCGGGCAGCGTGACGCGCGTGCTGTCGGAACTGCCGGGTGTGGTCAAGGCGGAAGTGACGCTCGATCCGGGCCAGGCCGTGGTGACGTTCGACCCGGCCAAGGTCACGCGCGAAGCGCTGTGTGCGGCGATTGACGATGCCGGCTTTGAAGCAAGCTGAGTTGATGCGCTTATAATCATTACTTTTTACGCAGGAGCAGCTCGTGGCACTCAATAACGTCCCCTCCGGCAAGGATCTGCCGAACGATTTCAACGTCATCATCGAGATTCCGATGCGTTCCGATCCGATCAAATACGAGGTGGATAAGGATTCCGGCGCGATCTTTGTGGACCGTTTCATGTCCACCGCGATGCACTATCCCTGCAACTACGGTTATATCCCGCACACCATCGCCGGCGATGGCGATCCGGTCGATGTGCTGGTCGTCACCCAGTTTGCCCTGCCGCCCGGCGTGGTGGTGCGTTGCCGCCCGGTCGGCATGCTGAAGATGACCGACGAGGCCGGCGAGGATGCCAAGCTGCTGGCCGTGCCGGTCGACAAGCTGACCCCGATCTACCGCGAGATCGAGTCGCCGCGCGATTTCCCGCAGGTCACGCTGGATGCCATCTCGCACTTCTTTGCCCACTACAAGGACCTCGAGCCGGGCAAGTTCGTCAAGGTCGAGGGCTGGGTCGATGCCGAAGAAGCGAAGAAGGAAATCATGCTTGGCGTCAAGCGCTTCAATGACGCTAAGGAAAAGCCCGCGTTTTAAGTCGTCATGGCCGGTCTCAAGGTCGCGCTTGCGCAGATCAACTGCACGGTTGGCGATTTGACCGGCAATGCAGAACGCATCCTGCGTGCCGCGCAGGATGCGCATGCCGCAGGCGCCGACCTGCTGCTCACCCCGGAGCTTTCGCTCTGCGGTTACCCCCCTGAAGACTTGCTGTTGCGGCCCGATTTTTATCGGGCCTGCGTGCATGAATTATTGGCGCTGGCTGGGCAGCTGCCCCTGCCGGCCATCGTCGGCCACCCCGAAGCGGTGGGCTCGGCGCGCTATAACGCCGCTTCGCTGTTGCGCGCCGGCCGTATCGAAACGACCTACCGCAAACAGCGCCTGCCGAACACTCAGGTCTTCGACGAGGAGCGTTATTTCACGGCGGGCAGCAAGTCCTGCGTGGTCGAGTGCAAGGGCGTGCGGCTGGGCATCGCCATTTGCGAGGATGTCTGGCTGCCGGGGGCGGCCGAGGCCAACCGCGCGGCGGGCGCGGAAGTGCTGCTGGCGCTGAATGCCTCGCCCTACCACATGCACAAGCAGACGACGCGCCATGCCATCCTGCGCGAACGCGTCGCCGCGACAGGTATCCCCGCCCTCTATTGCAACATGGTCGGCGGACAGGATGAACTGGTCTTCGACGGAGCCTCGTTTGCGCTGGATGCCCAGGGGCGCCTGACGCATCAGCTGCCGGCGTTCACCGAGTCCATAGTAGTTGTCGAGATCAACGCGGGTCACATCCTGCCGGGCGAACAGGCAGGCGAGCCGGCGCTTGAAGCGCTGGCCTACGACGCGCTGGTGCTCGGCGTGCGCGACTATCTGGGTAAGAATGGTTTTCCCGGTGTGCTCATCGGCCTGTCGGGCGGCATCGATTCGGCGCTGACGCTGGCCATCGCCGTTGACGCACTGGGTGCCGACAAGGTGCGCGCGGTGATGATGCCCTCGCCGTGGACGGCGCAGATGAGTCTCGACGATTCGCGCGACATGATTCGCCGGCTCGGTGTGCAATACGACGAGATTCCGATTGCGGACGCGATGGCGCAATTCGCCGTCTTGCTGGCGCCGACTTTTGCGCAACTCGGCCCGAAGCCCGACTGGGACACCACCGACGAGAATTTGCAAGCACGTATTCGCGGCATGCTCCTGATGGCGATCTCGAACCGTACTGGGCGGCTGGTACTGACGACTGGCAACAAGAGCGAGATGGCGGTCGGCTATGCGACGCTGTATGGCGACATGGCGGGTGGCTTCGCCGTCATCAAGGACGTGTTCAAGACCTTCGTCTATCGGCTGGCCGAATACCGCAACACAATCTCGGACGTGATCCCGCGCAACATCATTACGCGCCCACCCTCGGCCGAACTCAAGCCGGGCCAGACGGACCAGGACTCGTTACCGCCGTATGAGGTACTCGATGCCATCATCGCTGCGTATATGGAGCGTGACCAGAGCCCGAAGGAAATCATTGCCAGTGGCTTGGCCGAAACCGATGTGAAGCGCGTGGTGAACCTGCTCAAGCGCAACGAATACAAACGCCGCCAGTCGCCGCCGGGCATCCGCATCAGCCAGCGGGCCTTCGGCAAGGACTGGCGTTATCCGATAACATCCCGCTATCCGGATGAGTGGAACTAACTGCAAGGGGAGAACATGAAAAAGATCGAAGCCATCATCAAGCCGTTCAAGCTCGACGAAGTGCGTGAGGCGCTGTCGGAAGTGGGGGTCACCGGCCTGACCGTTACCGAAGTCAAGGGCTTTGGCCGCCAGAAGGGCCATACCGAGCTGTATCGCGGCGCCGAGTATGTCGTCGACTTTCTGCCCAAGATCAAGATCGAACTGGTGGTGGCCAACGAGAGCGTGGATCCGGCCATCGAAGCCATCATCAAGGCCGCACGCACCGGCAAGATCGGCGATGGCAAGATCTTCGTGTCATCGGTCGATCAGATCGTGCGCATTCGCACTGGCGAAACGAACGAAGCCGCGATTTAAGCCTTGCCAAGGCGGGCAAGGAAGGCGCCTTCCTTGCCCGCCGGCAGTGGGATGCGTACGCGATGCCCGTTGCCTGGCGCGACAGCGGTCGCTTGTGCCGTCCCGTCAGCGCCGACTTTTTCCATACGTTCCAACACATGCTGACTGTTGCCCGAGGGGTGGATCAACTCCACGCTATCTCCTACGGCAAAGCGGTTCTTGACCTCGATTTCGGCCAGCCCATCGACATAACCGGTGACATCGCCGACATACTGGCTTGATCCCATCTGCGACAGGCCACTCAGGTAATTCTGATATTCCTGATCGGGGTGACGATCATAGAAGCCAGCGGTGTAGCCGCGATTGGCGAGATCGTCGAGTTGCGCCACCAGCCCGGCATTGAAGTCACGCCCGGCGAACGCGTCGTCGATGGCCTGTCGATATGCCTGACAGGTGCGCGCCACGTAGTAGGCCGACTTGGTGCGGCCTTCGATCTTGAGCGAGTCGATGCCGATTTTCACCAGTTGGTCGATGTACTCGATGGCGCGCAGATCCTTGGAGTTGAGGATGTAGGTGCCGTGCTCGTCTTCCTCGATCGGCATCCGTTGCCCCGGCCGCGTTTCCTCTTCGATCAGCCAGATATCGCCTGCCGGGTTTTCGCTGGCGGGTTTGACGTCATAGGACCAGCGGCAGGAATTGGTGCAGGTGCCCTGATTCGGGTCGCGGTGGTTGAAGTAGCCGGAGAGCAGGCAGCGTCCCGAGTAGGCGACGCACAGGGCGCCATGTACGAAGACTTCCAGTTCCATTTCGGGACAGGCCTGACGGATTTCGGCGATCTCGTCCAGCGACAATTCGCGTGAAAGGATCACGCGCGATACGCCAACCGATTGCCAGAAGCGCACGGCCGCATGGTTGACCGTGTTGGCCTGCACCGACAGATGGATCGGCATCTCCGGCCAGGTTTCGCGGATCATCAGCATCAGGCCGGGATCGGCCATGATCAGCGCGTCGGGCTGGAGCGCGACGACCGGCGCCATGTCGTCGAGATAGGTCTTGAGCTTGGCGTTGTGCGGGAAGATGTTGCTGACGATGTAGCACTGGCCGCCGCGCGCATGGGCGAGGTCGATGCCGGCCTTGAGCTTGTCGAGGTCGCCGAATTCGTTGTTCCTGACACGTAACGAATAGCGCGGCTGGCCGGCATAAATGGCGTTGGCGCCAAAGTCGAAGGCCGTCGCGGCCATTTTCAGGCTGCCGGCCGGTGCGAGGAGTTCGGGTAGGATTTTCACGGGCATGCAGCATACCCGTGAATTTGGATTTAGAACTTGCCTTCGTCCCACGTGCCGCAATCGAGGTCGGGGGTGGCCGGTTAAGCGAGTAAACTCCGCAGCAGCCCATTCACGATGACGCAAGGACTGCACACCATGGCGAAACCCATGACCTACGAAGCCTATCTCGACGA
The DNA here is from genome assembly GCA_964477575.1 of uncultured Methyloversatilis sp. Lineage (GTDB taxonomy): Bacteria > Pseudomonadota > Gammaproteobacteria > Burkholderiales > Rhodocyclaceae > Sulfuricystis. The sequence continues at coordinate 55,910 of CAYZEA010000012.1, read as the reverse complement.
AGTCACGACCCTCATTACCGAGAAGTACGATGTCGCGGACAAACTGGCGATCGCGATGGTGATGCAGGCGCAAGAGGACGGGTTCTTCAGCGGCCACGACGACAACCCGAACATCTGTACGCTGGATCGGGCCCATGAAGATGCCCGCACCGTTTTCAAGAAATACCCCACGAAACCATGAGCATCGTTATCGCACTCATCATCCTGGTCGCCGCCGTCGGCGCCATTTATCTGCTGCTCAAGAACATGGGAGAGGAAGGGGTCGAGATAGCGGCTCCGGGAAGCTGCAAGCGCGGCAGATGTGGCGTCCGACGTCCTCCCGAGAGCGAATCGCCAGCCAGCCAGGAAGAAGCGCCGCCCAACGAAGCCGAGGAAAACAGGCGGATGGACAGGAGTTGATTGCGGTTCGAGTGATTTTGAATCTCAAATCAGCCTGACGCTTTCACTCGCGAAATCGGCGATTGACAGGGGCGACCAGGGGAGAAGATACTCCCGCTTGTCGCGTTGAATTTTCTATTGTTATTAACAAAGGTGTCGTCGCCATGGACATGCGGGAGTTTCTTGAACAGTCGCTCGGCATCGAGCTCATCTCCGAGGCGAGCTATCATCGCCTTGCTGGGCTAGCGCTGGCAAACGGGGATACGGACGCAAGCGCGTTTTTCACCGAAATGGCGGAATACGCCCGCTTGCACCGCGAATCGATTCAGCGTGCCGCCGGCATGGATGTGACTCCCATTCCTTCGCCAGGCTCCGCCGACACTGAGATTCCAGACCTGCGTGACGGCCGGGCAGAGGCGGCGCTAACCGCCGCCATGGAAATCGCACTAGCCGCCGAAATGCGCGGGGTGGATTTTTACGCCAATATTGCCGCCAGATCGACCGATGCCCAGATTCGGGAGATGGCCCGGACCTTTGCCAGCGAGGAGCAGGGGCATGTTCTCGCCTTGCGACGCTTCATGGGGCTGAAGGCATATTGAAACCAAGCCGGTTGCCGTCCTAGACCTGTGCTCTGGGGGCAGTTTGGTCTGAACGCCAGCAGTGCAGCGGTTGCTGCCTTTGGGCCGCACAACGCATGACCAAAGTCACTGACGCGACGGCGGGTCGTCGTCAGAACTTGCCGTCGTCCAATTGCAGCGGCATTTCCCTGGTGATCTGGTCGAAGCGTAGGATGCGCGCGGCCCCCTTGCCTTTATGTTCCTTCATGAAATCTTCGGCGTCGGCCATGCTGGCCAGCGGTACGAATTCATGGCCCATCGGGCCGAGCACATCCGAACCAATCACGTAGAGCGCCGTCTTGGCGTCGATGGGCTGGAGGTTGTAGTAGTCGGTGACGGCGATACGCACCATTTGCGCACGACTGTGGCCGGCGGCATATTTGGGTGGGTCATACCAGAACTTGAACAGGTCCTTGGCACCATCGAAGTGATGCGCGTGGCCGTCCTTGTAGACGATGGTGGCTGCCCAGTTTGGATACTTGGAGACCAACATGCCGCAGACCGGGCACAAGTCCTTCGGGCCCGGCTTGGGCAGTGGCGCCTGGGCAGCGGCAAACCCTACCCAGGCAGACAGCAATGCGGCAAGAAAAATCCGCAGGATCATCAGTGCTTGTGCTCCATCGGCTTGCCCTGCTGCTCCATCATCTTGCGCTTGCGCTCTGCGCGGTTCTTGCGGATCTGTGCGACATCGTCCGCCATGTCGAGATAGGACTGCTTGAGCGCTTCATTGAAGTCGCCGAATTCGCCGCCATGCTTCTGGCGGAATTGCTCGGCCACCTCCTTGGCCGCGAACGAATGTTTGCTGCGTTTGGTCATCGCGTGCTTGAGGTCGGCACCGATCAGGTAGGTCAGTTGTTCCACGGGCACGAGCGGGCGTGGTTCGGCGGCTGAGCCGTAGTCGGGTCCCCAGATGTTCTTCGGTTCGCGGTCGATATTCACGCCCAGGCTCAGGCCGAGACAGTGGATCGAGCAGACGCCGTCACTCAGGTCGTCGCTGTATTGCACCAGCATGCGGGCACGGTGATGCTCGCGGCGATCCATGCCGCAGTATGGGCACTTGGGATATTTCTGGAACTCGTTATCGAGCGGGGTGGCATCGGCGGGCTTCTTGGGAATGAACTGCGCGGGCGTCCCGTCATCCTGGCAGGCTTGCTGCGCCTGGGCGTGTCCGGTAGCCAGGCCGGCACCGGCCAGCAGCGTGAGTTTGAGGGCTTCGCGACGATCCATGATGGGGTTCCTTGGGGCGATTGATGATGCCCTGCAATATAAGACGGCGATGATGGCACGGACTGCGGCAAATTGCCGCAGTCGTCATGCGCCCTCAGGCACCTACGGGCAAGGCCGTCTTGTCCACGACGCGCCGCAGGACGAAGCTCGAATGCACACCGGTGACGCCGGGAATGCGCGTGATGCGGTTGAGCAGCAACTCCTGATAGGCATCCATGTCGCGCACCACGGCCTTCAACTGGTAGTCGGCGTCCTGGCCGGTGATCAGCAGGCATTCGATCACCTCGGGAATCGCGTTGATCTCGGCTTCGAAGTTCTCGAAGCGCTCGGGTGTGTGGCGGTCCATCGAGATGTGGATCAGCGCCATGAGAGAGAGGCCGAGCATCTTCGCGTCGAGCAGCGCACGGTAGCCGCGGATCAGACCACTTTCCTCCAGCGCCCGCACGCGGCGCAGGCAGGGCGAAGGCGAGAGGCCGATGCGATCAGCCAGATCCTGATTGCTGATGCGCCCGTCTTCCTGCAAGACTTGAAGAATCTGGCGGTCGTAGCGGTCAAGTTCCATGTATATGCCTGTAAATTTAAGTAATGAGCAATATTATTGCTCAAGTATTGTCTGATTGGCCATAAAACGCAAGCACCTGCCGCGTGCTTTTGCCTAAGATGGCGCCATCGAAACAGCTTTTGGGAGCCCTGCCATGATGACGCAACCCGCCGCCAAGTACTGCCCCTTTCCGCCGGTTGCCTTGACCGACCGCCAGTGGCCCAGCCGCGTCCTTGACCGCGCGCCGATCTGGATGAGTACCGATTTGCGCGACGGCAACCAGGCGCTGTTCGAGCCGATGAATGCCGAGAAGAAGATGCGCCTGTTCAAGACGCTCTGCGTCATCGGTTTCAAGGAAATCGAGATCGCTTTCCCCTCGGCTTCGCAGACCGAGTTCGACTTCGTGCGCGGCCTCATCGAGGGTAGTCACATTCCCGACGATGTGAGCATCGAAGTCCTCACCCAGGCGCGCGAACACTTGATCCGCCGCACCTTCGAAGCCGTGAAAGGTGCCAAGCGCGTCATCGTCCATGTCTATAACGCCACCTCGCAGCCCTTCCGCGACTTTGTCTTCGGCATGAGCAAGCCGGAGGTCGTCAAGATGGCCGTCGATGCGGTACGCCTCATCAAGGACTTGGCCGCCCAACAGCCCGAGACGGAGTTTGTCCTCGAATACAGTCCCGAGACCTTCACCGCTACCGAGCTCGACTTCGCCAAGGAAGTCTGCGATGCCGTTACCGCCGAGTGGGGCGCGACGCCGCAGCGCAAGGTGATCCTTAACTTGCCGGCCACCGTCGAGGTGGCAACGCCGAACGTCTATGCCGATCAGATCGAGTGGATGCACCGCCATCTTGCGCGCCGCGACAGCGTTCTCATCAGCCTCCATCCACACAACGATCGAGGTACGGCCGTGGCCGCTGCCGAGTTGGGCCTGATGGCCGGCGCCGACCGCGTCGAGGGCTGCCTTTTCGGCAACGGCGAACGCACCGGCAACGTCGACCTCGTCACGCTTACCTTGAATCTCTACACGCAGGGCGTAGCGCCGGGACTCGACTTCTCCGACATCAACGCCGTCGCGCGTACCTACGAACACTGCACCCAGTTGCCCATCCACCCGCGCCACCCCTACGTGGGAGATCTCGTGTTCACGGCCTTCTCCGGCTCCCATCAGGACGCCATCAGGAAGGGGTTCGCCGCCCAAAAGGTGGAAGAGCAGTGGGCAGTGCCCTATCTCCCCGTCGATCCGGCCGATGTCGGCCGCAGCTACGATTCGGTGATCCGCGTGAACAGCCAGTCGGGCAAGGGCGGCATCGCCTATTTGCTTGAGACTGAATACGGCATCGTCATGCCGCGCCGCTTGCAGGTCGAGTTTTCCGCCGAAGTGCAGCGTTACACCGATACGCACGGTGGCGAGATGAACGCGGCCGACATCTGGGCCTTGTTCACCTACACCTATTTCGAACGCGAAACGCCGGTGCGCTACGTCGAACATCATCTTTTCGAGCACGGCACGTTGCAGGGCATTCGCCTCGCCGTCGAAGTGAATGGCGTGCCGCATCTGCTCAGCGGCGAAGGTAACGGCCCGATCGACGCCACTGTGCATGCCTTGCGCGGCATCGGCATCGACGTACAGGTGCGCAGCTACGAGGAACGTGCCATGAGCGCGAGCGGCGATGCGGGCGAAGCGGTGGCCTGCGCCTTCCTCGAATTGGCAAGGCATGGCGAGAGCCAGCAGCGCTACGGCGTGGGACTCGACGCGAACATCGTGACCGCTTCGATTAAAGCTATCATCGGCGGCATCAATCGTCTCGGCGTGGCGGAAACGCGCGCCGCAGCCTGATTCACTTACTCAGGGAGCGCATCATGAAGCACCTCATTGCGGCATTGGTCATCGGCAGCGCTGTAGCCGGCAGCGCCTGTGCCGGCGGTTTCAAACTCGGCAGCGACGACATCAAGCGTGACGGCAGGATTGCCGACGAACAGGTGTTCGCGGGCTTCGGCTGCACCGGCAAGAACATTTCCCCTGCGCTCAAATGGTCGGGCGCACCAACCGGCACCAAGAGTTTTGCGCTGCTGGTGCATGACCCGGATGCGCCAACCGGCGGCGCCGGCTGGTGGCACTGGGTGGTGACGAACATCCCGGCCAACGTCGATGCGCTGCCCAAAGGCGTTGGCAAGGCCGACGGCGCAGAACTGCCTGCCGGTGCACAGCAGGTGCGCACCGACTTCGGTAGCCCCGGCTGGGGCGGCCCTTGTCCGCCGGTCGGCGACAAGGCGCACCGTTACCACTTCACCCTGCATGCCCTCAAGGTCGACAAGCTCGATCTGCCGCCGGATGCAAGCGCCTCGTTGGCCGGCTTCATGATCAACGCCAATTCCATCGGCAAAGCCACGCTCACGGGGAAATACGGGCGCAAGAAATAATCGGCGGCGTGAGCAGGACCGCCCCGCCAGCGCCGACTTCTGAGCGGATGCTGTGCTGACGAAGCCGCTCTGTAGTAGTCTCGCCTTGGCTGTGCCCTTCACCGCTGGCACCATGCGCATGGAGTAATCAGCTTCGGCAAATCGGCCGCAGCGACCTGCCGATGAAACAACTGGAACTTTCGCGTGCGGCCAGAAGCCGCCTCTCGCCGCTGGGGCGAATAAAGGATAATCCGCTTCAAGGTCAATTCTCGTGGAGCGAGTCATGAGCGAATGCTGTTCTTCCTACGGTTGCGATAGCAGCCATCCGAAAAAGCATCGTTGCCCGGTTAACGGGCATGAGTATTCCGAGGTGTCGGTGCGAGCTATCGCGCATCACATCAAGGAGGCATGGGCTTGGCAGCCAACGGGGCATCGGTATTTTTTCTGCGACGATCCAGCTTGCGAGGTTGTCTATTTCGGCGATGATGGCTCGACGATTCTCAAGTCACAGTTGCGGACGCCCGTTGGCGTGAAAGAGACATCGAATGACGGGCTGCTGTGTTACTGCTTCGGCGTCGCCAAACGCGATTTCCTCAGCAATCCCGTCACTAGGGACTTCGTGGTCGCGCAGACCCAGGCCGGACAATGCTCATGCGATACCAGCAATCCATCAGGACGATGCTGCCTGAAAGACTTCCCGAAGCGCGCTCGTGAATGACGGCAAAGGGTCGGCAGTTGACTCTACCTAAAGCAAAATCAGCGTCCGCCCCGCCGGTTCCGAACAGGGGATTCCCTTCGGTCACGCCGACTTTTGCTATTCTGCGGCGGGCGTGCTGACAAAGCCGATGCGTACCAGTCCGGCCTTGGCGGCCAGTGCCATTAGCTGCGCCACTTTCTCGTAATGCACATGGCGGTCGGCGCGGATGTGCAGTTCCGGTTGCGGCTGCTTGGATGCTTCCGCCGCGAAGCGTGCCGGCAAAGCCTCCGGCATCACTTGCTCGCCGCTCCAGAAATAACGGCCATCCTCGTGGATGCCGAACTCGATATGTTCTGGCTTCGTGATATTGGCGCTCGAAGACGCCTTCGGCAAATCGATCTTTACCGCATGGGTGAGCAGCGGCGCCGTCACGATAAAGATCACCAGCAGCACCAGCATGACGTCGACCAGCGGTACCACGTTCATGTCGGCCATCGGTGCGCCGTGATGGCGCCGGGAGATGTCAGCCCTGGCCATGCTTCACCGTCAGCAGCACGTAGAGATCATGCGCAAAGGACTCCAGCCGCGAGAGCCACAGGCGATTCCTGCGGTTGAAGGCGTTGTAGGCCAGCACCGCCGGAATCGCCACCGCCAGCCCGAGCGCGGTCATGATCAGCGCCTCACCCACCGGGCCGGCCACTTTATCCAGCGTCCCCTGGCCGCTCATGCCGATCTGCACCAGCGCGTGATAAATCCCCCACACCGTGCCGAACAGGCCGATGTAGGGTGCCGCCGAGCCGGCCGTCGCCAGCACCGTCAGGCCATGCTCGGCGTCCGCCGCCTCGCGGTCGACCGCGTTGTTCAAGGTGCGCGTCAGATACTCGCCCATCCCGCCGGCCATGGCGAGGTTTTTCTCGTCGCCGTTGGCCCGCGCTTTCAGGGCCGCGTCGACCAGCACCGCGAAGGCGTTGTCGGCGCCAGCGTGCAGGGAGCCCGCCACCTCGTCGAGCGAGCCGGCCTGCCAGAAGCGCGCGACGAAGGCGTCCGCTCGCCGGCGCGCCAGCCAGTTCGCCAGCGCGCGCGTGACGATCAGATACCAGCTGGCCACCGAGAGCAGCAACAGCATGGCGAGCACGCCCTTGCCGACGCCGTCGGCCTGGGTAAGAAAGTGGGCGAAGCCCAGTCCTTCGATAGTGCCTGGTTCCATGGTTTCAGCCTTCCTGCAAAACGAATTTGAATGGTTGCAGCGCAGTGGCGCTCACCGGCTGGCCGTTGCGCCGTGCAGGCTTGCAACGCCAGACGCGCACGGCGGCGATGGCTGCCTCGTCGAGGCGCGGGAAACCGCTGCTGCTCTGGACGCGGGCTGCGTCGACCTTGCCGGTTTCGCCCAACTCGACGCGCAGGACCACGACCCCTTCCTCGCCGTTGCGCCGCGAACGCGACGGATAGGCCGGCGCGGTCCGGTCGGGACAGGTGACCGAAAGTTCGGTGGCGAGGGCGACCGGCCCGGTTGACAGCGGCATTGACGGCGGCGGCGCCGGCACGACAGGTGCGGGCGGTTCAGGCGGATGGGCCTGAACGATATGATCCTCTGGCGTGACGGCTGGCGTCGCGGCGACGATCTGGCGCGGCACGGGTTTTTCGATGGGATGCGGCTTCGGCTTGGGGGGCGGCGGCCTGGGCGCCACGAGCGGTTCTGGTGCCGGCGGGGCGATGAAGTTCACGAACAGCGTCATCGCTTCCGTCGGGACGGGAATCAAGCGATGCTGCAACAGCAGCCACAGCGCGGCGGCGTGCAAGGCGATGACGAAGGCGAGTCCTGCCGCCCGCTCCGGGTTGCCGCTTCGCCGTTCCAGTCGCCGTGCGTTCATGCAGCCAGCAACAGGCGCCGGATGCCCAGCACGATCAGCACGGCCGCCGCGCTCCACAGCAGCCAGCGCGCGAGCCAGGCGCGGCCGGAACGCAGCTCGCGGCCGAGCCGGCCGGCCAGCGGCACCAGCACGAGGATCGGCGTCATCGCCGCGCCGAGGCCGAAAGCGAGACCGTAGGACGCCCCCTGCACGGCGCTGCCGGCGTGGGCGGCGAGCGCCAGCAGCGAGGCCAGTGGCGTGCAGGGCGTGAGCGACAGCGCGGCGCCGAGGAACAGCGGCGGCAGGCTGTCGGCCTTATTGCGATGAATTTTGACCGGCGTGAAAGTCGGTCCTGGCGGGACGGCACCACAATGCTTCCCTGCCGGCTTCGCCAGCAGCCAGAGACCGGCGACGATGCTCGCCATGCCGATCAGCCCATTGCCCCACGCGCCGCCCAGCGCCTGGGCCAGCCCGAGGCCCACGGCGCCAGCCAGCGCCGCGAGAAGCGTGTAGGTGGTCACGCGGCCGGCGAGAAACACGCCGGTATGCAGGAAGGCCTCGCGCTGGCCGCTGGCGCGGCCGAGCGCCCAGGTGCCCATGAAGGGCAGGCAGGTGACGGTGCAGGCGGTGAGGCCCATCGACACGCCGAGCAGCCAGACGGTCGCCAGCGTCACTTGGCCAGCGGCGAGTTCTTCAAGCATTCATGAGCACCGTCAATGTTTCAGAAGCGGGCATTGATGCCTGCGTAAAAAAAGCGGGAACCTGGATCGTCAGGGATGCCGCGAAAAGCCTGATTTACCGGCATCAGTCGATTGCCAAGGTTGTCTATCCCGCCGAACAGCTCGGTTTTCTGATTCAGTGCGTAGGCGATGCGCACGGATGCCACGCTATAGTCGGAATTGAACGGAATGCTGCTGGTAACGGTAGGATCGGCCGCATACCAGTCGCGTACATGGCGGAGTCGCAAATCGGTCTGCCACCGCCCATGGCGCCATTGCAGGCTCAGCTTGGCGGCCCAGGTCGGCCGGTCGGTCAGACGCGTATCCGTGATGGCGTTCATGGCATCGAGATATTCGAGCGAACCGCCCAATGTCCAGAATTTGGTCAGTTGGTAGTTGCCGGAGAACTCGACTCCCTTGATGATTGCCTTGCCAATATTCTGGTATTCCTGAATGCTGCATGTGCCGCCCGTGCAGGGACCGGCATAGGTCACGCCGGTGGGCACGCTGGCAATGAGGTTGGTCACATTGGAGCGGTGCGCGACGATCTCGATGTTGCCGCGGTCCAGACGGTAAGCCGCGGCGATTTCGCCGCTGGTCGACTCTTCGGGTTGAAGATTCGAATTGCCGCGTAGGTCGTAGCGTCCCCGGATGATCGAGGTCATGTAGAGATTGAGCAGGGAAGGCGCCTTGAAACCCTTGCCAAGTCCGGCGCGCAGGGTCCAGTGATCGGGTCGCCACGCAATGGCGAGTCGCGGCGTCATCTTGCTGCCGAAGTCGTTGTGGTCGTCGTAACGCAAGCCCAGCGTCAGATCGACATCGGGCCGCAGATTCCAGAGGTCCTGGGCAAACAAAGCATTGACGTTGCGCACCGCGACCTTGGAATTGGTGCTGATGTTCGCGTCGTCCTGACGATAGGCGTAACCGACGACCGCGAAATGGTTTGCCATGGGCTCGAATGCATACTGGCTTTCGATCTGCGTCTGTTTGAGTAGCGTCAGTTCATCCCGGACGGTGCCGCGATTCACGCGGGCGTCAGACTGGCCGTATCCCATGCGCACGGAAAACTCGCCGTCACCGATGCGGCCACGATAGCCGCCCTGGACGAAATCTCGCGCCTCGTTCTCGACTTTTGTATAGGTCGTGTTCGTACGCGTCAGTCCGATCCCGGTGTCATCCTGGCGCGCCAACTCCACCCCCCAGTCGAAACGGCCAGCCGGGGTCTTTATGTCGCCACGGTAAGAGAGGAAATCACGACGCTCTCGATTGATATCCGTGATGCGCGGATCGGTACTCGGCAGCCGGTAAGGGTCGCGGCGCTTGGCCTCGAATGAAATTCGGTGGCCGATTTGTCCGTCGCCCCAGTTGCCATATCCCCCCAAGATGGCGGTGTCCCGCTGCCCGTCGTCGGTCAGGCCGGCCATGAAGCGCACGCCTGTCTCGCTCCCCTTGCGTGGGCCGCGCGTGATGATGTTGATGATACCGCCCAAGGCATCCGAACCATACAGCGCCGACATGGGACCACGCACGATTTCGATGCGCTCGACATCCTCAATCTGGATGTTGTTCAGGTTGGCGCCGGCATATTTCTCGGTGCGGCGCAGGCCATCGACGAGGATCAGGGTCTTGTCCGAATCCTGCCCGCGCATTGAGAATGTGCTGCTGCTGCCGGTATCCTTGATCTGAACCCCGGTCGCATGTAGCAGAACTTCCGAAAGCGACCGGCCGGCGAAGGTGCGGATTTTCTCGGCGGATACCACTTCAACCGATGCATTGACGGTTTCGAGCGCTTGCTCGCTGCGTGCGGCGGTGACGAACATTTCCTGCAAACGTACTTCCTGGGCGAGCGCCGGCTGTGCTAACAATCCCAGCAGGCTAAATGGAATGGCGAGGAGTTTTCTTTTCATTTCTTGTTCCCTGTCCAGGGTATTGATTGATGCGGTGTCAGGCGGCATCGGCTGCATCCACCACAGGCTTGGCCGCGCTCTTTACGAACTTGACCGGTTTCACCGTCCCGTCCGGCAGTTCGCCCTTCACTTTCGCCTTGTAATACTCGCGGCTGGAGGAAAACAACGCGAACGGTCCCCACTTGAGCCGGATCACGCCGTCCTGCGGACAGTATTCCGCGCAGCGGCCGCACAGCGTGCAGTCCTCGTGATAGGCCTTGCGTCCTTCCTCCTTGGCGATTTCCGGAATGTCCATCGGGCAGGCTTCGCTGCAGATGCCGCACTTGCCGCAGTTGTCGTGCATCTTCTTCGTCAGCCGCATTGGCGAGAGGCGCTGGAACACCGCATTGAAGGCCAGTAGCGGGCAGATGCGGCAGAACGGCTGGCGGATCGCCAGCGCGCCGACCAGCATGAAGCCGATCAGCAGGTTGGCGATGGCACCGAGGCCGAAGCTGACGTTATCGCCAAGCCGCAGCGCGAGCTGCTCGGTGTTGCCGGTGAGTAGCGTCGTCGCCACGCGCGAGGGGCAGATGTCGCAGTAGGGATTGCCCAGGCTGTGCGGCGTGACGCCGAGCCCGGTGGTCAGCGGCAACAGGAAGACGAGGCCGAGCAACAACAGCCACTTGACCGGGCGCACGCGCTTGACTTCGCCCAGATCGCCTGCTTCGACCCGGCGCAAGCCGATGCCGAAGCGGCGCCCGACCTTGCCGATCGTCTCCTGTAGGGTGCCGAGCGGGCAGATCCAGCCGCAGAACATCTTGCCGAGCACGAAGAAGAAGGCGAAGAAGGCAACGAAGGACATCAACAGCGGCAGCACCATGTTGAAGGTGAGTTGTTGCGCACGCACCATCGCTTCGCCGATGCGATGGTGGAGGATGTGCTGGGTCGGGATCAGCACGCAGTAGCCGCCGTTCATCTGGTCGTAGGCGCAGGAGAGCACCGGCAGGTTGTTGGAAATCTTGTCGGCCATGTAGGTGCCGACGAAGACGCTGCCATAGACGGTGACGAACAGCATGGCGAGTTGCACCGCGAGGCGGAAGCGCGCCAGTGTGGGGAAGAGAGCCTTAAACATTTTTCGCCTCTCCTTGTGCGCTATTTTTCCGGCGCAGCAGCGGTGTCGCCGCCAGCATGCCGATCAGGCCAAAGGCGGCGCCCCAGCCCAGACTCTTGTTGCGATCGCCGTCCTCGCCGTAGTTCAGATTGAAGGCGGTGAGATAGCGCCTGCCGTCCGTTGCCTTTTCGGTAGCCAGCACGAATTGGCCGTAGCGGCGGCCGTGGCCGGCATGTTCGCCTTCCGCCTTGGTGGCCGGCTTGAAGTCGCGTGGGAACAGCACCGTGGCGAAGCCGGCGGCGTCGGTGACAATGCTGGAACGGGTGCCGAACTCGGTTTCCAGCGTCAGCGGCTGATTGCCCAGCGGTTGCCCGTTGAAGCGCACCAGGAAGCGCCACTTCTCGCTCTCGCGGTAGCGGCCGTGCTCGCGCGGCAGCGGATCGGGCACAATTTCCAGTTCGTGCTTCGGCGCACTCAGCAGTGCCTTCGGCGAATCGCCGGGATTGCCGAAGTACCACGCCGTCGAGGCGACTTTCACTGCCTCGGGCGACTCCTCGCGGGCGATCACCCAGTGGTAGTTGCCGATCTTGGGTGTGGCGGAGGCAATCTTCGCGCCTTCGGGAGCGACCGGGTAATCGACCTTCAGCCGCTCGCTGGGGCCTTCCGGCGCGAATACGGTGATGTTCTCCGTGACCAGCCCTTGCGGTTTCAGCAGGGCGCCGCCCCGCTCGCCGCGCGTACTGCGGCCGGGCAGGAGCAGGGGCTGCTGCGTCCAGACGCGTGCGGCCGTCTGTGTGGCCGCCTGTGTGGCTGGCACAGCCGATGCCGCTGGCGCGGCTGGCTGGGTAGGGTTGTGTTGCGCATGTTGGGCGGCGGCGGCCGTGGCCGCGAGCAGCCCGAGCGGGATCAGAAACGTTTTCATCGGCGGCCCCATCAGAAGGTGGCGGAAACGCCGGCCATCCAGCTGCGCGGCTTGCCGACGACGATGGACAGGTCTTCCTGGTTGTACACCCCGTCGTAGGTGCCGGTGAGGTAATTGGATGCGTCGTTGGTACCGCGTGCGGCTGACCAGTAGCGCTTGTCAAACAGGTTGTTTACCCGTGCGAACAGTGACCACTTGGCACCCATGAAGCCCGCTTCGCGAATGTCGTAGTGCGCCGAGAGATTGAACAGCGTGCGGCCGGACCATTTTTCCTGGTTGATCTCGTCGGCCCACGACCAGGAGCGCGTGTCGGCTTCGAGTGCGAGCCGGAAATCGTCGTTTGGCTGCCAGCCGAAGGTCAGGTTGAGTTGATGACGCGGCACGCGCGGCACGTCGTTGCCGGTGTTGTTGTAGGCGACGATGGTTGGCGCGGGGATGTATGGGTTGCCGAGCGTCAGGCCGAAGTTGTCGTAGTCGGTGAATTTGGCCTGGATGTAGCTATAGGCGGCGTCGAAGGTGAAGGTGCGCTTGCGGTCTGTCCTGAACGAGAGCTCAAAGCCGCGGTTGCGCACGCCGCCGATGTTGTCGTACATCTGTGGCGCGCCCGCCGTGCTGGCGCTGTATTGGCCCGTGGTGGCGAGAATGAAGTCCTTGCGGTCGATCTGGAAGATGGCGGCTTCGACGTCAGTCGCCACGCCGGCAAGGGTGGTCTTGGCGCGCAGACCGAACTCCAGATTCAGTGCCTTTTCAGGCTTCAGGTTTTCGTTGTTGAGCGTCTTGCCGCCGGTGGGCGAGAGGCTGCCGTTGTAGAGCTGGTCAGCGGTCGGCGCGCGAAAGCTTGACGAGAGATTGCCAAACAGGTCCAGTCCCTTGTCCGCGGCGTAGTTCGCCCCGGTGCGCCAGGAAGAGACATTGAAGGACTTGTTCCTCTTGAATGGGGCGGCAATTTCGTTGGTCGCTCCTGAAGAGAAATCGAGCTGGATATTGTCGTGACGTCCGTTGAGGGTCAGCGTCCATTGCGGCGCGGGGATGAACTTGAATTCGCCGTAGAGTGCATTCACAGCTTCATCGGTAAGGTTGTTGGTCAATACCGTGCCGGCAGTGACGAGGTTTGCGGGTGCGCAGGTGTAGGGGGGCGTGAAGTCGACGCGCGTGCAGTAGTTGGTCTTGGCCGTGTTGTCGTTCCGGTAGGCGTTGCGCCGAATGTCGAGTCCGCCGAGCCAGCCGGTATTGCCCGCATTGGCACGCCACTCCGCTTTGAAGCCGCGCTGTATCTGGTCGTAATCGTTCAAAGTGGTGTAGAGCGCTTGCGCCCCCGGCGAGGAATCGCTGATTGACTGGCCGTTGGCGGCCACACGCTGCGGTGAAGACCAGTAGGCCGTCTGGTCGCGGTATTCGTAAAGCGTGGCAAGCAGGTTGCTGTTCGGCGTTAGGTCGTTGGCGTAGGTCAGGTTGAATTTCTGCAGTTCCACGCCGTACATGCGCGTGAAATCGCGGCCAATCTCGCCTTTCGGGTCAAGACGCGCCTGCGTCGCGCCTTTCACAGAGCCATGCTTGTCCTTGAAGCGGTCGGATTTCTCGAAGCCGAAGGTCAGGTCGGATGTCCCGGTGAGGTAGAAGCGCAGGTTGCCGTCGATGTTGTCGGTCTCGTAGGACGATTGCCAGTAGTAATCGTCGGCGGTGCGGCGCGTTGCCTGGAGGTGGCCGCTGCCCCAGTCACCGGCGAAACCGACGCGCGCCAGTTGGCGCTGATAACCCCAGGAACCGGTGTCGGTGGCAACGGTAACGCCCTTGTATTTCTCGCCGCGCTTGGTGGTGATGATGACGGCGCCGCTCAGTCCATCGTCGCCAAACAGATAGGAGGCCCCGCTTTTGATGACCTTGATCGATTCGATATTGTCGAGGTCGATGTTCACCTTGCCGGTGCGCTCGAAGACCGGCACGCCATCGATGACGATCGCCACGCCGGGCTTCTCGCCCATGTAGCGCTGGTTCTCGACGCCGCGCAGTTTGATCTTGATCTCGTCGCCAGAGGAAAGGTCGGCGGTAACGCCGGGAATCGAGCGCAGCAGCTCGATCATGTTCTCGGGGCGCTTTTCGTCTACCGTCTGCCCGCTGATTTCATGCACGCTGGTCGGCTCGCCACGCTTGCCGGTAAAGCGGTCATCGATGGTGGTCGAGGTGATGACCACCTGATTGAAGACGGCTTCCTGGCCGAATGCGAACGTCGCGGGAAAAGCCAGAAGCACTGCGATGGGACGCATGCGGAAAAAGATGCGCTTGCCGAAAAACATGAAAGAACCCTCCGTACGCTGTGGTCGTTTGCTAACCAGAAAGCCATAAGCCTGGCCAGGAGCGGGCAGATGATAGGGCGGTTTGGCGCGCTGTCCGTGCGACAAAATGTCGCCTGCGACAACGTGTCGCGCGACATGATGTCGCAGGCGCTTACGAAAGCTTGGGCTGCTTGATCGGGGTCAATGCGCGCTTGGCGGCATGACGGGGCGCATCAAAAAGTCGGCGCCGGCGGGACGGCGAAAGCCGGCCACGAGCGGCCGTTCCAATTGGCACCCACCGTAAGCCGCCGTTCGAATGTTAGGTCGCAGCCTCGGCAGGTGTTCTTTACTTAGCAGCAACGGTTGCTACGATGGAATCCAAATCCTTGCCCGCGGATCCCATTACATCAGCGATTGTTCCGCCGAACATCATCCCCATTAGACCAACGTTGAGCTGTGATACGTAAACCTGCCCAGCCTTGTCTTCATACACGCCAATTCCCAAAGGCATGAATGCGGTAACCCGCCGATCCGCCGGATCGCCGAGAATCCGCGAGGCGTAACGAGGATTGCATATCGTCACACTGCCGACGCGCTCAAGCTTGGCGAAGGCGGCCGTGGACTTCTGATAGTCGTTGACGCTCAGCACACGCCAATCCTGTTTCCCCTTCACGGCTTCACTCAATGCAGCAACTGTATCGTCATAGCTTCGACTACTCTTCTGCGTTACCAGCATCATAGATGGCATCGCAAACCAAACGATCCCCCCCCATGAGCGTCATTCCTACGATCACCCAGCCAATCGCCTTCAATGCGTTCTTCGTCATGATTGCCCCCTACTGGTAAATGCGCCCGACCGGCGTCAGAATAACCACACTTGATTGTAGGTTTATATTTCTGGATTGGCAATGTTGCACCTGGGAATTGCGTGGCTTGTTTGAAGAGATTGCACGGCCTGTGTCGCGAGCCTAGCCGTTGAATGGCAGCTTCCCCCAACCTGCTACTTCCGCAACGGGTCGAAAGCAGCGATTCGCGGATTCAAAAAGTCGGCGCTGGCGGGACGGCGGCGGGGACGGCAATAATTTGTGGCCGTGTCGAGTGAGCTTGTGCGGCTCCCGGTGCCAACTTTTCTTAGCCCACCAGCTTCCACATCACCAGAAAGTAGCGCAATCCTTGCCAGAGCGTCGACACGCCAAGCGCGATGACGAACAGCGCGGCGCCCTTGAGCAGCCAACCGCGCAGGCGCGGGCCAAGCTTGCCGAACAGCACGGAGGCGGAGAGCATCGCCGGCAGGGTGCCGGCGCCGAAGGCGAGCATCAGCAGCATGCCTTCGGGCGGCGAGGGTGCGGTGGTGGCCTGCACAGCCATCGCCATGGTCATCGAGCAGGGCATCAGGCCGTTGATCGCGCCGCCGATCAGTGCGCCGAGCAGCGGGCCTTGCTGTGTCGCCGTCATGAACTGCTTGCGCAGCCAGGCGAGTGGCGCGAAGCCGTAAGCATTTCTGATTGGCGCGAGGCCAAGCAGGTCGAAGCCGAGCAGGATGACGATGAGACCGGCAACAATTTGTAAAACCCCTTGCGCGAGGCCGAGGCGGCCGGTGGAAACCAGTACCGCGCCAAGCAGCGCGGCGATCAGGCCGACCACGGCATAAACCGCAATGCGGCCGGCGTGATAAGTCAGGTAGGGCCAGGGGCCGCGCGCATGCAGCTTCATGAAGAAGGCCGACACCAACCCGCCGCACATGCCGAGGCAGTGGCCGGCGCCGAGCAGCCCGGTCATGAAGGCGAGTGCGTAGGAAAACTCTGTGACGTGGTGCGCGTGTTCCAAGACTACTTCTGCAGGCGCAGCGAGTTGGTGACCACCGAGACCGAGCTCATCGCCATCGCGGCCGCCGCGATCATCGGGTTGAGTCGGCCCGCTGCGGCGAAGGGAATTGCGACGACGTTGTAGCCAAGCGCCCAGAACAGGTTCTGGCGGACGATGGCCATGGTGCGGCGCGAAAGCTCGATGCCGCCGGCCACGCGGGCGATGTCGCCGCCGACCAGCGTGACATCGGCGGCTTCCACCGCGATGTCGGCGCCACCGCCGATGGCAAAGCCGACCGCCGCCGCTGCGAGGGCCGGGGCGTCGTTGATGCCGTCACCGATCATGCCCACCTTGCGACCTTCGCGCTTGAGGCGCTCGACCAGGGCGAGCTTGTCGGCGGGCGTGGCACGCGCGATCACTTCGTCGATGCCGACTTCGCGGGCGACGTGGCGCGCGGCGGCTTCGACGTCGCCGGTGCACATGATGGTTTTGAGGCCGAGTTGATGTAGCAGGGCGATGGCCTCCTTCGCGCCGTCACGCGGCGCGTCGGCAATGGCGAAGAGCGCGACGCAGGCTTGGTCGAGCGCGACGAAGACCGGCGTCTTGCCTTGCTCGGCGAGGGCATCGGCCTGGGTTTGTTGGGCGTGGCAGTCGATGCCGGCGGCTTCGAGGAAGCGGGCGTTGCCGATGCGGATTGTGCCAAGTTCGCTGTTTGCCTGCACACCGTGGCCGGGCGTGGCAACGAAGTCAAAAGTCGACGCTGGGAAGACGGCGAGATGAGCGGCGCGTGCGTTGCAGTAGGCGACGATGGCGCGGGCGAGGAAATGCTCGGAATGCTGTTCAACGCCGGCGGCCAGCGCGAGCAACGCATCTTCGTCTTGTCCTGCAACCGGGAGAAAGTCCGTCACCACCGGCTTGCCGGCGGTGATGGTGCCGGTCTTGTCGAAAACTAAAGTATCCAGCGTGGCAGCGGTTTCGAGCGCTTCGCCATTGCGAATGTAGATGCCGCGCCGCGCCGCTTGGCCGGTGCCGACCATGATGGCGGTGGGCGTCGCCAGCCCGAGCGCGCACGGGCAGGCGATCAAGAGCACCGCGACGGCATGCGAGAGCGCGCGCGACAGCGGATGGCCGGCCAGCAGCCAGCCGGCGAAGGTGGTGGCAGCGACAACGCCGACGGCGGGCACGAAGCGCGCCGAGATGCGGTCGGCGAGTTTCTGCACCGGCAGCTTGCTGCCCTGCGCGTGGTCGACCAGCTTGACGATGCCGGAGAGCACGGTGTCGGTGCCGATGGCCGTGACTTTGAGGGTGAAACTGCCGTTGCCGTTGAGCGTGCCACCGACGACCTGGTCGCCAACCGTCTTCGCCACCGGCAACGGCTCGCCGGTCAGCAGCGATTCGTCGACAGCGGAACTGCCGGCCAGCACGATACCGTCGGTCGGCACCTTGTCGCCAGGGCGCACGCGCAGGATGTCGCCGAGTTGCACGGCGTCGATGCTGACGGTTTCGTCGCCGCTCTCAGTAACGCGGATCGCCGTGTCGGGCTGCAGTTCGATCAGCTTGCGGATCGCTTCGGATGCCTTGCCCTTGGCGCGTTCTTCCATGTAGCGGCCGCCGAGTACAAAGGCGATGATCGCGGCGGCCGACTCGAAGTAGACGTGATGCTCCATGCGCAGCACGCCGGGCAGGCTGTAGAGGAAGGCCGCGCCGGCGCCCATGGCAATCAGCGAATCCATGTTGGCTTCGCGCTGCTGCGCGAGCGTCCAGGCTTTCTTGAAGATGTCCTTGCCGGGGCCGGCGATGACATAGGTGGAGAGCGCGAGTTCCATCAGGCGCAGCAGCGGCGAGCGGTGCATCAGCATGCCCGAGATCATCACCGGCGCGGTCAGGGCGGCGGCGAGCATCAGCTTGCGTTTGGCGGTTTTCAGCCGCGTCTTCTCGCGCTCGACCAGCAGGCGGCGCTGCGCCAGCGTGTCCATCGGCCGCGCCTGATAGCCGAGCTTGCCGACGGTGGCGAAGAGTTCGTCTTTCGAGAGATGGCCGCGCACCGTCACCGTCTCGGCGGCGTAATTGACGGCGACGTTCGTGACGCGCGGGTCACGCTTCAGCGAGAGTTCGATCAGCGCGGCGCAGGAGGCGCAGGTCATGCCTTCAACGGCGGCGAGACATTCTTGCGCGGGACCTTCAAAAGTCGACGCTGGCGGGACGGCGGCAGGCGTGGCGGCACGGTTCGGTGCGGCAGCGAGGTTGCCGATCACCGCGTTGGCCAGCGCCAGCAGGCGATGCTCGGGCAGTTGGGCCGGGTCGTACTGGATCGTGACTGAAGCAATCTCGGCAACCACACGCACATGCTCGATGGCCGGATGCTTGCGCAGCAGAATCTCAAGCAGGCAACACTTTTCCGCGTTGCGCACGAGCGGCGGCACCAGCAGGCGAATGCGTTGCGGCAGGCGATGGACGACGCGGTAACGCATCACGCAGCTTTCACGATTTGCGGTATCTCACCAGCAGGTACACAAGGTAGAACACCGTCGCCCAGGCATTGCTGTATTTCGCCGGGTTCTTGAGCCATAGCCGGGTGATGAGATCCCAGTGCGTGCGGATCAGGTAAAAGGCGACGATTTCGTTGAAGAAGTTGGTGACGGCTTTTTCGGTCGTCGCGCTTTCGACCAGCGGTCGGAAGCGCCCTGGCGCTGCCGCGATCAGTTGCTCGCGCAGGCCATCGAGACGCGCGGCGAGAGGCTGTGGCGCGGGCTCCGGCAATACTTCGGCATTTGCCTCGGCTGGCTGCGGCTGGGGCAATTCGGCAAGCAGCGCTTTGACGCGGCGGGCTACGTCGGCATGCGTGCACAGATGCGGATCGAAGCGGGTGGCGAGGCGGCCCTCCGCGGTGAGCCAGGTCACGCGCTGCATGCCGGGCAGCGACTTGAGGCCGTTTTCCAGCGTGGTGCCGACAGCGGCGATGCGGCAATGCACCGGCAGGCGCAGGCGCAGATAGCCGGTCTCGCGGTGCAAGACGTTGATCGTACTCGCATCCATGCGGGGCTTACTCCTGAGCGGGTTGGGCCGGGGTGCCCGGGGTAACTGGGGTCGATTGCGCTTCGGCGATCAGGTCGTCGAGATTTTCCTTCTGGTGCAGCATGAAATCCTTGCCCATGCCGGTGGCCCTGGAGACGGTCTCGACAATTTCCTTCTCGTACTTGTGCAGCAGGTAACCCGCCGCGAGGCCGGCGGCAACAAACAGCAGCGGGTTGCGCAACAGTCCACCCATCAGCCCCTTGCCTGCGGCATAACCGCCGGCCGCCATCATGGCGCCACCGGCCATCGGGTGGGACATCATCTGGCCCATATTGCTCATCATGTGCGGCATCTGGCGGGCTGCTTCCATCATCGGCGTGTTCATGTCGGTTTCCTTTCAGGTGAGTTCGGCATATTTTGCGCCGTTTGCGCAGGCGCTGCCTTGATATCGTGCAACATTTCGTAGATTCCCCGGCAACCCTCGCAACAGAATTGCAGTGTCTTTTCCGGCGTCACCAGGTCGAAGGGCTTGTTGCCGCAGTCGAGGCTGCAGAGATCGCAGGGGATCATTTGAGGAGTGCCTGGACATGGCGCTCGAACATGGCTTCGTCTGCCTCGCCGACGATTTTGCCGCGCACCATGCCCTGGCCGTCAATCAGAAAGGTCGTCGGCAGGCCAACCACGCCATAGGACTTGGCAATTTTCGAGCTTTCGTCCATGGCCGCCGGATAGCCGACGCCGAGTTTCTGCATGAAGGCTTCCACCGTAGCCTTGTCCTGCCCGGCATTGACGGCGAGTACGGCCAATCCGGCATGGCGCTGGCGCACGGTGTCGATCAGTCGCATCTCCGGTTCGCAGAACTTGCACCAGTCGGCCCAGAAGCGCAGCACAATGGGACTTCCAGCGAATGCGGCGGGGAAATCGATGGCGCTGCCGTCGAGCCGCACCGTCTTGAAGACGGGCGCGGCATCGCCGGTGTTGAGCCGGGTGGGCGGTTCGCCGCCACAGGCTGTCAGCAGCAGGACACAGAGGAGAGGAATAAGATGTTTCATGCGGGCAGAGTTGCGGGCGGAAGCGGCACTATACCAACGGAAATTCAGCGGTTCCTTGATCGTAACGTAGGGAGTCCTGCGGCTGATTGTCGCAGAGTTCCCCAGCAAAAGTCGGTGCTGGCAGGACGGCCCGAGCACGCCCCCAGACGAGATGGATATGTGCCACAATCGCCACCTATAACCTTCGTTTAATCCATGAGAGTTTCGGACGACACTAACCAATCCGCCCTGACGCACAGCTTGTCGATGGATGACTTGAGCTGGCGCCGCTTCACTACCGCCGAACTGAAGATTCTCCGGCAGGTGATGGCGCGTTGTCGTCAGGCGGTGGTGATCACCGATGCCAACAATGTGATCCAGGATGTCAATGACGCCTATGTCGCCATGACGGGTTTCACGCGCGAAGTCGCCATCGGCAATACCCCGCGCATCGGCAAATCGGACCGCCACGACAGCACGTTTTACGCGCGCATGTGGGCGAGCCTTGAGACGAAGAATTCCTGGGAAGGCGAAATCTGGGATCGGCGCCACAATGGCGAGGCGTATCTGAAGCACCTGAGCATCAATCGTCTGTTCGATGACGACGGTCAGGTCGCCAACTACCTGGCGATGTTCGAGGACTTGACCGAGCAAAGGGCGCTGGAAAGCGAGCTCGACCGGCGCATGCACTACGACTCGCTCACAGGGTTGGCCAACAAGCTCTTGTTCAACAACCGCCTGGAGCACGAATTCAGGGTGGCCGAGCGCCACAAGCGTAGCGTCGGTGTGGTGCTGTTGAATCTGGATCGTTTTCGCAAAGTCAATGAATCGCTCGGCTACCTGGTCGGCGACCGGCTGTTGCAGGCCATTGCCGAGCGTCTTGCCGACAATATCCGCAAGACGGACCTGATTGCCCGCGACGGCGACAGCATCGAACGCCCTGCCGACACCATTTCGCGTTTTGGCGGTGACAAATTCACCTTTATCCTGGCGGACTTGGCCTTTCCCGAAAATGCCGCGGTGGCGACACGCCGCTTGCTCGAATCCTTCCGGGAACCGTATGTCATCGACGGGCAGGAGCTCTTTCTCTCCGCTTCCATCGGCATATCGATTTGGCCGCAAAACGCGACGACGCTCGACGGTGTGATGATCTGTGCCGAGAAGGCGCTGGAAGATGCGTGCGAGGCCGGCGGCAATGCCTTCCGCTTTTTCTCCCCGACGATGAATCAGATCAGCACGGATCGCTTCCTGCTGGAAAGCGCAATGCGCAAGGCACTGGCGGGCAAAGGCTTCAAGCTGGCCTACCAGCCCAAGATCGACCTGGCCAGCGGCCAGATTTCGGGCGTCGAAGCGCTGGTACGCTGGCCGCGCGAGGATGGGCGCATGGCCTCGCCCGCCGAATTCATCCCCATCGCCGAAGAGACCTCGCTGATCCTGCCCCTGGGCGAATGGATCCTCGAAACCGCCTGCCGCGATATCCAGGCGCTCAATCAGCGCCTTGGCTGCCAGCTTTCCGTGGCCGTCAACCTCTCGGCACGCCAGTTTCAGTATGGCCATATCCCCCATTTGATCGATCGCGTCCTGGGCGCGACCGGTTTGCCTGCTCACCTGCTGGAACTGGAAATCACCGAAAGCATGGTGATGCGCGATGTCATCGAGGTGATCGCCATTCTTCAGGACATTCGCCAACGCGGCATCGGCTTGGCCATCGACGATTTCGGCACCGGCTATTCCTCGCTGGCCTACCTTAAGTCCTTCCCGATTCGCACCCTGAAAATCGATCGTTCCTTCGTCCTCGATCTTGAGCGCAACCCCGATGCCGGCACGATTTGCGACATCACCGTGCTGCTGGCCCACAAGCTGGGCATGAAGGTCGTTGCCGAGGGGGTGGAAACGCTTGAGCAACTCAAGTTCCTCCTGTCCATCGGCTGCGAAACCATTCAGGGTTATCTCTTCAGCAAGCCGCTGTTTCTGGCCGAGCTGGAAAGCTTCATCCTCGCCCATCGGCCGCTGCCCGGCCTGGGAACCATGGAGCTGTGGCCGGAGGCCAGCCCTGCTGCTGGCGGTGGCGTGTAAGGCCGGTTCAGTCGAGCAGGATCAGGTTCGATTGCCAGATCATGAAGCTGGCGATCAGTGCGAAGAGCGCGTAGCCGATGGCGGCGATGCCGGCCAGCTTTCCCGTCAATGCCGGGACGACCTGGGCGAGGCTTGGGCGCCCGGCGAAAACACGTAGCACGCCGGCGCTCATGCCGGTCGCCGCCGCCGCGAACAGCGGGAGGTAGAGCCCGTAGCCCTGATAGTCATATTCCGGCTTGAGGATGCAGAAGGGGCAGTGGTGATGCGGATGCTCGTAGATATAGAGCGAGACGAAGGCGAGGATGCCGGCAATGCTGGCGAGGAAGGCGGCGAGGGCGCCGAGACCGGCTGCGTAACCGCTCAGATTACCCTTGTCGCGCCAGTGCCAGCCGGCGAGCGTGATGGCAGTGACGATGGCCGCGTAGAAGCCTAGCAGTGCAGGTTTTGGTTCCAGCGCGCTGACTTCGCTCGCCAGCGTGGGGGCGTCGCTGGAGAACAGGCTGCCGCAGCAGGAGGTGATGACGTCGGCTTTCAAACCGAGGAAGTATTGCAGTTGCAGGCCGAGGCTGGCAGCAAAGAGCGGGATGGCGGCGAGCAGCAATGCGTACTTGAGCCTGACCAGCGGATAGTCGCGCGCCTGACTGTCGGCGTGGTTGATGGTGAGCCAGAGGGCGGCGAGGAAGAACAGGCCGAGCTGCAGATAGAGCGCAGGGAAGCCGAATGCATTGACGTTGAGCGCACCCACCGCACACATCGCGCCGACGAACATCACCGACATCTTGTCGGCATTGAAGACGAACAGCAGCGCAGAGAGGATTTGCACGAGGCAGACGAAGGCAACCAGCGTCGAGAACAGGTAGGTCAGGCGTTCGAGCTTCAGTTGTCGTTCGCTGCCGCTGGCGATGTCCCAGTGGCGAATCACCTGTACGGCGAACGGCGAGGCAATCAGCAGCATCAGCAAGCTCAGGCTTGCGGCCAGCAACAACGCGATGATGGCCGGTTGAAAAATCACGGTTCAACAATCTTTCCGTCGCGCAGCGTGACGATGAAATCCACGACCTCGGATTCCACCACCATCGGATCATGGCTGGTGAGGATGATGGTGCGGCCCTTGTCGGCAAGGCTTTCGAGGATGCCGAGAAATTCGCCGGCGAGCTTGGTGTCGAGGTTGGCGGTCGGCTCATCGGCGATCAGCACTTCCGGGTCGTTGATCAGCGCACGACAGATGGCAACGCGCTGCTGCTCGCCGCCGGAGAGCCATTCCACCTTGGCCTCGCGGCGGTGACCGAGGTCGACGTCGGCGAGCAGGCGCGTCGCCTTTTCGAGCAGTTCCTTGCGCGGCCGGCCGGTCGGATAAGCCGGTAGCACGACGTTCTCGATCGCCGACAAACCCCGGATCAGGTTGAACTGCTGGAAGATGAAGCCGAAGGTCTGGCGGCGAATCTCGGTGAGAAAACGTTCTGGCAGTCCGGAAATGTCCTCGCCCTTGAGGCGCACGCGGCCCTCGGTGGGGCGGGCGAGGCAGCCGAGGATGGTGAGCAGTGTGGTCTTGCCCGAGCCTGAGGGGCCGCGCAGCGCGGTGACCTGCTTTTCCGGGATGGACAAGTCGATGCCGGCCAACGCCCAGTATTCGTTGTGTTTGCCCTGGTTGAAGGCTTTGCGGATGCCGGTGAGTTCGATCATGACAGTAAATCCGAGCGTAGCGAGCACAAAGTCTCCCCTCCTGCGAAGGAGGGGCTGGGGGAGGTCGGGCTCATGATCTCATGACCGTATCAGGATCGGTGGTCGCCGCGCGCCAGATCGGCACCAGCACGGCCGCTGTGTAGGGGAACACGGTGAAGAAGAACAGGGTGGCGACTTGCAGGCCGTCGATGTGCGGCGTCAGTGTGAAGCGCGGGTAGAGCACCGCCCAGCCCTTGAGTACCGGTTCGAACAGCGCGGCATTGGCGTAAAAGACATGCAGGTAGGCGACGACGTAGCCAAGCAGGAAGGCCAGCAGTGAGATCAGCAGCCCCTCCCAGAACTTCATTTTGATGACGTCGCCGGTTTCCCAGCCGATGGCCTTGAGGATGCCGATCTCGCGCTTCTCTTCGGCCGAGAGACCGGCGGCTTTTTCCCAGGCGAAGATGCCGAAGGCGAGGATCGCCGCCGAGAGTAGCGCGAGCATGATGCCCTCGCGCCAGTCGAACACGGATGCATAGGTACGCAGCACCTCGTCGCGCAGGATCGGCCGCGAGTCGGGCAGCGCGTCCATCAGCTTGAGCGCGACGTTCCTGATTTCCTGCGGATTGGCGACCGACATTGCGACATCGGTGTAATGCCCGTCCGGGTATTTGAAGAAGGCGCGGAAGTCCTCCTCATGCATCAGCACCAGATCGGCGCTCACTAACTCTGAAGCTTGTGGCAACACATCGGCGACGATGAAGGTGTGCAGTTCGCCCGAATAGGAGCGGAAGGAGATGCCGTTACCGGCGGCCAGCCCGCGTGAGCGTTCCAGCGCCGGGCCGACGATGATCTCGCCGCGCTCGACCTTCATGTCGCGCGGCGCCATGAAGGTGTAGTTGGCCTTCACCACGCTGTCGTAGTAGTAGCCCCATAGTCGACCTTCTTTTTTCTGTACGCCACGGATGCGGCCGATCTTGTCGATATAGCCGGGCGGAATCAGGTCATGGCGGCCGGCGACGAGGCGCTGCAGCACGATCTCCGGCGTGCCGGCCAGCACCTTTTGCGCCTCGGTGCGCAGTGCGTGGGTGTAGAGCGCGACGGAGGCGAGTACGAACACCAGCAGGCCGTAGATGAACAGCAGGCCGAGGTTCTTGCCCTTGCGCCGCGCCAGCGAGGCGAGGGTGAAGTCAATCAGGTGCTTTTGCTTTTCGATCCAGATTTTCATAGGCGGTGAGGATGCCGGCCGGCGGCGGCATCAGCGAGCCGGTGGGGAAGTGTTCGAATGCGACGGGGTGGTCCTGGAAGGCCGACTGCAGGTCGGCCTGGGTCGGGTGGCGCGTGTAGCGGGCTTCGGTGAATAGGACCAGATCGGTGAGTTCCAGCCGTTCGACTAGCGCGGCGGTGGCTGCGACGGATTCTGTGCTGGCCGCGCGCAGCCGTGCCGCATCGGCGAAAGTCAGTGCGAAGGCGCCAAGGGCGAGAGCGAAGACGGAGAGGGCGAGATTGGCGGGGCGCATCAATGAATATTACCCGCCCCCTTCGCCCCCTCGCGGGGGATTCGATTTAGAAGCGATTGGCGGCCCGCATCAGGGCGCCGCGCAGGGCGATGGTGAGGCTCGAGCCCATGCCGATTTTCTGTGCCACGGCGGGCAGGATGATCAGCGAGGCGAGCGCGAAGCCGGCACCCAGCAATAACGAAGCCATCTCGGGTTGGCTGGCGGGCGGCTTGGCTGTTTGCGGCTGGCTCATGGCGGCGACTCCTCAGGCGATCTTGTGTGCGAGGCAATTTACGCCCGACGGCCGCAGAGGGGAATGCGACAGATTGTCGCAGGGGAGGGGGCAAGGGTTGCCCCTTGGCTTTCTGTTTACGTGGCGTATAGTTATAACAATGTTAAACATTGCTGGAGATAAGCATGCGCACCGCCATTCGCAAGATCGGTAATTCTCAGGGCGTGTTGATTCCTAAGCCCATGCTGGCTGAAACCGGCTTGGACGCCGATGTCGATATCTCCGTGGAGAACGGCACCATCGTTTTGCGCCCCATTCGGGATCACCAGCCGCGTGCCGGTTGGGCCGATGCAGCACGCGAGATCGCCGCACAAGGCGCCGATGCGCCGGTCTGGCCAGAATTTGCCAACGCAGAAGATGCGGCGTTGAAATGGTGAAGGTGAAGCGTGGTGACATCTGGCTGGCCGCGCTTGATCCCACCGTGGGTGCCGAAATCCAGAAGACGCGCCCCTGCGTCATCGTCTCGCCCCCCGAGATTCATGACTGGCTGCGCACCGTGCTGGTTGCCCCCATGACAACCGGTAGTCATTCGGCACCATTCCGCGTTCCCGTCAGCTTCGGTGGCAAAAAGGGTTTGATCCTGCCCGAACAGATGCGCGCGCTCGACAAGGAACGGCTCGTCAAACGCATGGGCAAGGTGGAGGCAGCAACCCTGTCCGCGCTCCTGAGCGTGTTGCGCGATACCTTCGAGGAGTAAAAGTCGGCGCTGGCGGGACGGCACCTTATCCGGCCAATAGCGCGATCACGGCCCCCGCACCACCCTCAACCGTACGGGCCTGACAGTAAGCAAGCACTTCCTGACGCTGTGCCAGCCAGCTGATGACCAGGCGCTTGAGGACTGGTATCCGTCCCGGTGAGCCATGGCCCTTGCCATGCACGATGCGCACACAGCGCTGGCGGTGGGCTACGCATTCGGCGAGAAACAACGCGACCTGCTGGCGGGCTTCGTCGCGGTGCAGGCCGTGTAGGTCGAGGTGGGCTTGCACCACCCAGCGGCCGCGCCGCAGATCCTTGAGCACCTTGGGCGCCATGCCGGGTTTGAGATAGACCGCTTCATCGCCGCCTTCGAGGGCGAGATGGAGCGGGTCAACGTCGGAAAGCGATTCGTCCAGCGCGGCGCGTTCGTCGCGCGCCTTGCTGCGCGGGATGGCGGGTGGGGGCGGCGGCTCGTGATGAATCCGGTCGAGTGCCAGCGGTACGGCATCGGCCACCGCCTCCCGGAACAGGGCGCGCGACGGTTCATCCAGCGCCCTGTTGGCCATTGCTTTAGCTCAGATGGTCGAGGTACTTCTCGGCATCCAGCGCAGCTTGGCAGCCGCTGGCGGCCGAGGTGACGGCCTGCTTGTAGATCATGTCCTGCACGTCGCCGGCAGCGAAGACGCCCGGCACCGAGGTGGCCGTGGCATTGCCGGCGCGGCCGGCTTTCGTCACGATGTAGCCGTTGTCCATCTCCAACTGGCCGGCGAAGATGTCGGTGTTCGGCTTGTGGCCGATGGCGATGAACACGCCCATCAGCGCGATGTCCTCAGTCGCACCGGTCTTGACGTTCTTGATGCGCATGCCGGTGACGCCGGTCTTGTCGCCGAGCACTTCGTCGAGCACGCAATCCCACTTGATGGTGACCTTGCCGGCCGCTTCCTTTTCGAAAAGCTTGTCCTGCATGATCTTCTCGGCGCGGAACTTGTCGCGGCGATGCACCACGGTGACATGGCTGGCGATGTTGGCCAGATACAGTGCTTCCTCCACAGCGGTGTTGCCGCCGCCGATGACGGCGATCGGCTGGTTACGATAGAAGAAGCCGTCGCAGGTGGCGCAGGCCGAAACGCCCTTGCCGGAGAACTTTTCTTCCGAAGGCAGGCCGAGATATTGGGCGGAAGCGCCCGTGGCGACGATCAGGGCATCGCAGGTGTATTCGCCGGTGTCGCCGATCAGCCGCATCGGCTTTTCGTCGAGCTTGGCGGTATGGATGTGGTCGAAGATCATCTCGGTGCCAAAGCGGGCGGCGTGCTTCTCGAAGCGCGCCATCAGGTCGGGGCCTTGCACGCCGTCGGCGTCGGCCGGCCAGTTATCCACCTCGGTGGTGGTCATCAACTGGCCGCCCTGGGCCATGCCGGTGATGATGACGGGCTTGAGGTTGGCGCGGGCGGCATAGACGGCGGCGGAGTAACCGGCCGGGCCGGAACCGAGGATCAGGAGCTTGATATGGCGGGCGGACATCATTGAATCCTTTCGAAAATGATCCGCTGCATTATAAAGGGGTGGATTGCTCTGCTGTTTCGCCGATCGTCCATACGTGACCGAGGGAAAATCGGCACGTTTATAACGTGCCGGGATTCCGTCCATGACCGCAGCCGCCTATTCCATGACGCACAAGCCTGCCCCTGCCCTGCCGCTGCCTGAGCGTATCGCCGCGTTGGTGCATGAGGTCCGCTGGCTGGCGATTGCCGCCATCGGCCTTTATCTGGCCCTGATCCTGTGGGGTTATTCGCCTGCCGATCCCGGCTGGTCGCGCTCGGCGGTGGTCGAGCAAATCGCCAACCCGGGCGGCCGCTTCGGTGCCTGGCTGGCGGATGTGATGCTCTACCTGTTTGGCGTCTCGGCCTGGGGGTGGGTGCTGCTGCTGTTCCTGCTGGTGGGGATGGGTTATCACCGCATCAACCACCTGTTTGCCGAGGATCGTCGTCCGGTCTTTATCGCCCTTACCGGGTTTGTGATTCTTCTTGTGGCCAGTTGCGGCCTTGAGGCCATCCGTTTCTGGAGTCTGACCGTGTCCCTGCCGTTGGCACCGGGCGGCATGCTGGGCTATGAGGTCGGGCACTTCGCTTCGGTGTTCCTCGGCTTTACCGGCGGCACGCTGATCCTGATGGTGCTGATGATGGCGGGCTGGAGCCTGGTGACCGGCATGTCCTGGCTATGGTTTGTCGAGAAGCTGGGCGGTCTGCTTGAAGCCGCATGGTTCGGCGCCTTCAGTCTGGCGGAACGCTGGCAGGATCGGCGCTATGGTCGCCAACTGGCCGAACAGCGTCAGGCCGTGGTGGCCGAAGAGTTGAAGAAGAACGAAACCAATCCGCCGCCGCCGGTGCGCATCGAACCGGTGGCCCTCGACATTCCGCTGGCGAAAAAGGCCGAGGTACGCATCGGCAAGGAGCGTCAGGCACCGATGTTCTTCGATGCGCCCGGCGAGGCGCTGCCGCCGTTGCATCTGCTCGATGAAGCCAATCACAGCAACGAGGAGTTGCCGAGTGCCGATACGCTGGAATTCACCTCGCGGCTGATTGAAAGAAAGCTTGCTGATTTTGGTGTCACGGTAAAGGTCACGTCGGCCTACCCCGGCCCGGTGGTGACACGCTATGAAGTGGAGCCGGCCACCGGCGTGAAAGGTGCGACGATTGTCGGTTTGGCGAAGGATCTGGCTCGGGCACTGTCGCTGATCAGCATTCGCGTCGTCGAAACTGTGCCGGGCAAGAGTTGCATGGCGCTCGAATTGCCCAATCCGCGCCGCCAGACCGTGCGCCTCTCCGAGATTCTCGGCGCCAAGGTTTATCACGACATGCATTCGCACCTGACCATGGCGCTCGGCAAGGATATCTCCGGCCAGCCGATGGTCGCCGATCTCGCCAAGATGCCGCACCTGTTGGTGGCGGGTACGACCGGTTCTGGCAAGTCGGTCGGCATCAACGCGATGATCCTCTCGCTACTCTATAAGGCCGAACCGAAGGACGTGCGCCTGATTCTCGTCGATCCGAAGATGCTGGAGCTTTCCGTCTATGAAGGCATTCCCCATCTGCTGGCGCCGGTGGTGACCGACATGAACAAGGCCGCCAACGCGTTGCACTGGTGCGTGGGCGAAATGGAGCGGCGCTACAAGCTGATGAGTGCGCTGGGCGTGCGTAATCTCTCCGGTTTCAACAACAAGATCAAGGAAGCGGAAAAGGCTGGCACGCCGATTTCCGACCCGCTGGCGCTGGTGGGCGATCCCGAAGCCGGCACGCCGATGCTCAAGACGCTGCCTTACATCGTGGTGGTGATCGACGAGCTGGCCGACCTGATGATGGTGGTCGGCAAGAAGGTCGAGGAACTGATTGCACGGCTGGCACAGAAGGCACGGGCCTCCGGCATCCACCTGATTCTCGCGACGCAGCGACCGAGCGTGGATGTCATCACCGGCCTGATCAAGGCCAACATCCCGACGCGCATCGCCTTCCAGGTGTCGAGCAAGATCGACTCGCGCACCATCCTCGACCAGATGGGGGCCGAAGCGCTGCTCGGTCAGGGCGACATGCTCTACCTTGCGCCGGGCACCGGTTTGCCAATCCGTTGCCACGGCGCGTTTGTCGACGACAACGAAGTGCATCGTGTCGTCGAGCATTTGCGCAAGGTCGGTCGCCCCGAGTTCATCTCCGATGTGCTGGCGTCGCCGCCTTCCGAAAGTGCCGAGGGCGGCGCAGGCGAGGGCGGCGATCTGGAAAGCGATCCGATGTACGACCAGGCGGTGGAGATCGTGTTGCGCGAACGTCGGCCGTCCATCTCGCTGGTCCAGCGCCACTTGCGGATTGGCTATAACCGTGCCGCACGCATGATCGAGGCGATGGAAAATGCCGGTCTGGTCTCCAGGGCCAATGGCGCCGGCCAGCGCGAAGTGCTGGCGCCCGCGCCGCAAGAATAAACGCCGTCCCGCCAGCGTCGACTTTTTCCATCGGCGATAATGCGGGCTATGCATACGTTCATCCTTCTCTGCGGCCTGACCTTTTCCGGCGCCGCCGCCGCCAGTGGCATCGACCAGCTCAAGGCTTTCTGGGCTGCTACCCATGCCGCACAGGGCACGTTTGCCCAGAGCGTCGCCACCAAGTCCGGCCGCAAGCCGCAAAACTCCAGCGGCAGTTTTTCCCTCGCGCGCCCCGGCAAGCTGCGCTGGAGCTACGAAAAGCCCTACAAATTGATGCTGGTCGCCGACGGCGAAAAGCTCTGGACCTACGACGCCGATCTGAATCAGGTCACCATCAGCAAGATGGACAAGGCGCTCGGTGCCAGCCCGGCCGCATTGTTGACCGGCGAATCGCTCGACAAGCACTTCACGTTGAGCGAGGCCGGTGCGGCGGATGGACTGGAAATCGTCGACGCCATGCCCAAGGCGAGCGACAGTACCTTTGCCCGCGTGCGTATCGGTTTATCCCACAACCTGCCGCGCTTGATGGAAGTGCGCGACAACTTCGGTCAGACCACCACGCTGTTGTTTACCGAGTTTCAGCCCAATCCCGCGCTGGCGAAAGATGCCTTCCGCTTCGTGCCGCCCAAGGGCGCGGATGTGGTGGGCGAATAGCTTCAGCCCAATTTCTTGGCGAAGTGGTGCGAGGTAATGTCGAGCTTGCGTCCGAGATAGAGGCGGTGTGCATCGTGCCGATGGACGCCCGAATCGAGATGCAACTGCGCGCATCCTAGCCGGCGCGCCTCGGCTTCCAGCCAGTCCATCAGTGCGCTGCCGCAGCCGGATTTGCGGTGGCTGCCGACCGTAACCAGATCGTCGACATAGAGTACTCTGCCCCAGGCGAGGAATTCCATGATGCGGAAGCCGGTGACGGCGACAACCTGGCCGTTCTCGCTGGCGGCCGCCAGCACATAGCCGTGGTTGGCCATCTGCCGCCGTACCTGGGCGACAAAGGTTTCTTCGTCGAGATGCGGTCGCAGCTCGCGCATGACGGGAAAACAGGCGCGAATCTCGGCATCGGTGCGGGCGGGGCGGATGTCCATGCTCAACGGTTGTTCTCTGCGAGTTTGAGGCCAAAGCCGATCAGTGCGATGCCGGCGAGTCGTGTGGCCCGTTCGCGGGCACGCAGCAACTGAATGCCTATCCAGCACAGATAGCCCGCCCCAATCCATTGCAGCGCCGTAAAGAGCAGCGGGTTGGTGCGCATGAGGGCCACCAGTCCAAGTACCGCAGCCAGCATGTAAATGGAATCGCCCAGCAATGTGCCAAGTACCGCGCCGAAGCCTGCCCCGATGCCGTTGCGCGCCGTGGCATTGAGGATTGCAATCGTCCCTGGCCCCGGTACGAGTTGAAAGATCAGGATGGCGGCGATGAAGCTGCTGTAGTGCTGGATGTCGAACATAATTGCTAGTGAAAATTTTGTAATAGTCGTGCTGTCGGTCAAGCTGACAACCAATGCCCGGATTTCCCTCCCGCCTTTTCCCGCAAGCGAATTTCCTCAATGACCATGCCGCGAACCATCTTAGCCATGTTTATTCAGGACAGGTGAAGATCGTGCAGAGAATTACATCAGACGTTTGATGATGACGGGTATGCGTCTGGCAGCCGCAAAAAAACACGGACCCAAGCGGGTCCGTGCTGAAAGAAAGTTCAAGAAATCCGCAGTCTTGTTTAGGGTGTCGGCGGTGGGGGCGGTGGCGGTAGCGGTTCCGGCGGTGGAGGCGGCGGCGGTAGCGGTTCCGGCGGTGGGGGCGGTGGCGGTAGCGTTCCGGTCGGAGGCGGCGGCGGTAGCGTTCCGGTCGGAGGCGGCGTGCAGGTTGTCGGGTCTACACAGGTACCAGTCGGCGGAGGCTGCGTTCCGGTCGGAGGCGGCGGCGGCATCGTCGAGCCTACCGGCGCCGTACCCGGCGGAGGTGGAGGCGGCGCGTTAAACGTACAAGTGCCGTTGGTGCATTGCGCGCCCGGAGGAGGCGTTACCCCCGGCGGCAACTGGATTGTCATCTGGCCGCCCGCGCCTATCGTCGGTGGCGTAAATCCCGGTGGCGGCGGCACCGTGCAGCCGGTCGCGGTACAGGTGGCACCCGGCGGGGGGGCCATTCCGTTAGGCGGCGGCGGCATCGTGATCTTCCCGTCGGTACCCATCTTGGCCGGATCAAACGTACCAGGCATTACCGTGCCAAGCTGAAACTGTGGCTGCGGCACGAAGCCGGTTGGAACCTGCGCGCCTACGCCTGTGGGTGCCTGGATCTTGCCATCGCTGCCAATTTGCCCCATGAACGGCGGCGCAGGCAGCGTGATGGTGCCATCGACATTGACGATAGCGCCGGGTGGCGGCATCATGCCTGCCGGCGGTGCGGACATGACCACACTGCCATCGGCATTGACCTTTAGTGGCGGCGGGGGCGGTGGGAAACCGCCTACAGGCGGTGGCGGCACATAGTAGCTGCCATCGGTGGCTTTTGTTACCCCGCTAGGCGGTGTCCAAGTGCTGGGCGGCGTGATGCCGGAAGGAATCGACGTGCCGGGGATGACCACCGCGCCGTTGGGCAATATCTGGGTGCCCTTGGGCAGGTTGGCGCCGGTTCCCATGTTCGTGCCTGGCGGCAACATGATGCCCGGCGGCACCACCACGTCCGGCGAGGCCTTTACGCCGGTGGGTATCTGCACGCCCGGCGGCAGAATGGTGCCGGGCGGGATCATGTACTGGTAGTCGCTGGGAATGGTGACACCCGCCGGCAAGGTCATGCCGGAAGGCAGCGGCATATTCGGCGGAATGCTGAATTGCGGCGGCAATCCGGCTTCCTTGGGCAACGAAACACCTGACGACGGTGTAAAGCCCGTCGGCAGGGTCATGTCGCCGGGGGTTTTGCCCGCCACCAGCGGGGCGAACTGCGATCCGTCCGGGAAGGTGATCACGCCGGTCGTCGGGTTGATGTCGAGCTTGGGCAGGTTTCCGCTCTTGCCATCGAATTTTCCTTGTTGTGCCGAAGGCGGCACAAAGGGCAGGTAGGAAGAGCCGCCTTTCACGCTGACGGTTCCGTCGGTGTTGAACTTGACCAAGTCCTTGGGCAGGAGCCCGGCATTTACCATGTCGTCCACCATGCTGACCGGCGGTTTGTCCGGCACGGTTACGCCGCTAGGCAGTGGAACCGTGTCTTTCGGCACGAAGCCGGCGGGCGGCTGGAAATTGGGCGGCAGCGTG
The DNA here is from genome assembly GCA_964477575.1 of uncultured Methyloversatilis sp. Classification (GTDB taxonomy): domain Bacteria; phylum Pseudomonadota; class Gammaproteobacteria; order Burkholderiales; family Rhodocyclaceae; genus Sulfuricystis. The sequence goes on along the minus strand of CAYZEA010000012.1, from coordinate 21,998 downwards.
TTGCCGGGAAGCGGGTTCTTGAAGGTGTCCGGCAGCTTGGGCAATTCGCCGGGGGTGGAGATGATCGGAACAAATTGCAGCTTCCCGTCGGAATACGAGCCATCGGGCTGCTGTTTCAAATCGCCCAGTTTGGTGGTCATCTTTGTAGGGTCGTAGCCGGGCGGCAACAGTGGCACGAAACTGAGATTGTCCAGCTTGACCTGTCCGTCGGTACCGAACGTCACGCCCGGAAGCGCGGTTTGCAGATCGCTTTTCAGCGTGGCTGGAAGGCCGGTAAGGGTGGTTGGAGGCGTAGTAGCGGTAGTCGGAGCGTCTGAGCTTCCCCCGAAATTTTGTCTTCCAGTCGTTGGGGTAAAACGCCCCGCGAACTTGGAAAGGGGAGATGAAGTGAAGAAGCTACCGAAGCCGTCAGACACGGCGGAATTTTACGAACTGGCGGTACAACGGGTAAAGGCGGGAAACGCCTTCGCCGCCGTAGCAAATGGAAATTTCACGGTTGCGGGTGGAGAACATCCGACTGCAGCGGCAGTGTGAAATCCTAAAAAAGCGGCGGCGTACTTCGCGACAGATGCGCTATGAAGTCCGCCTGGATTGATGGGTAGCGCAAGGAGTACGCGTTGGCAATATGCCAGTGGCGCCTTTCAGGCGCGCTTCTCGTAAAGATGCATGCCGCCGTAGATGGCCGAACGGTCGCAGGTGTGCAGCGCACGGTTGCGTGCCACATCGGTGTGCCAGTGCGCCAGCAGTTCGGTCGGCAGTTGCGCTTCGAGCGGCGAGGTGGCGCCGCCGGTACGGAACAGCACCCGTGCGCCCGGTCGCGCGGTGCGGGTGACTTCGTCCCACAACTCGGTGATTTGAGCCCGATCCATCCAGTCCTGGGCATCGAGGAAGACGTAGGCGTCGAGCGATTCGCGCGCCTGTCCGCGCAGGAACTCGGTGAGCGTGATGTGGTGGCTGTGCAGATTGTCCAGTTCCTGACGGATGGTGGCGTAATGTTCGCGCTGCAGGTACATCGGCAGCGAAGACTGGCACTCGATATCGTAGCCGCGGCGCACGGCCTGCATGGCGAAGCAGTTTTCCTCCAGCGGCCAGTCGCAGGTCAGGCGGCGCATGCGGTCGCTAAAATCGGCGGAGACACCTTGCGTGGCGTCACGGCGGATGGCCTCGAACTGCGCTGGCGGGATGCCTAAGCTATAGAGCGCGGTCGGTCGGTTGGCGAGGAAGCGTACCAGCGGATTGCGGAAGACCGGCGCCAGGTGGCGGTCGAACAGAGCCTGACGTTCTTCCGCTGTCGCGCCAGCGCCGAGTTTTGCCAGATTACCGCCCAGTAGGCGTACGAACAGGTGGGAGAGACCGATAAATTCGCCCAGCAGGCCGCGGCGATAGAAATACCGGGTAAAGAAGCTGTGGCGCGGCCGGCCGAGAACATCGGCGGTTTCCCACCACTCGCGCGCTTCCGCCTGCAACTGGGGCGCAATCCATTTCTCGTAACGCGCCGTGTTTTCCTTGGCGGCTGCTTCACCAAGGAAGGCCAGCAGGTCGTCATAAGAAGGCAGGGCACGAAACGCGGCACGCTTTATCTCCAGCGTCGCCAGGTGGGCCTCGTTGAGGTCGACGGCATGCACTGCGCCCGGTTGGGCGGTCAGATAGGCTAGAGCGTTGCAACCGCCGGAGGATATCGTCAGCATGTGCTCGCCGGGCTGGATGCGCAACGCCGCCAGGTCCGCTACTGGGTCCTCCCATATTTGGGCATAAACCAGACGGTTGAACCAGTGGATGAACAGTTTGTCCGCCCAGCTCTTGCGTCCGACGGTGGTGGAATTGACGACGGCCGTATCGATCAGCGCCTGAGTGCTCATTGAGTCCCTTTCGACTGGATTGGAAAAAGCAAATATGTCCGATCCCGCAACTTATTACATAAGCGTTGCAGGATCGTGACGAAGTCGGCGGGAACTTTAGCTTGATGGCGCTGAATGGAGGCGCTCAGACATTGTCAAACAGCCCAGTCTGAGCGCTAGACAGCTTACTTCTTCTTGGCCTTCTTGCCGGCAACGGCTGTCTTGAAGGTGGCACCGGCGGTGAACTTCGGCGAGGTCGAAGCGGCAATCTTCAGTGCTGCTCCGGTAGCCGGGTTACGACCGGTACGCGCAGCACGCTTGACCGACTTAAAGGTACCAAAGCCAACCAGAGTCACGGTATCGCCTTTGGCAACCGCCTTGACGACGGCCTCGATGGTGGCGTTCAGGGCACGTTCGGCATCGGCCTTGGAGAGTTCGGCGGATTTTGCGATGGCTTCGATCAGTTCGGATTTGTTCATGGGTAGTGGCCTTTCTGGTTGACGGGAAATTAGCGCGTAGAGAGATTGCCCCTCTTCTATTGCCGACACTGCCGTTTATTCTATACTGATCAAAATGCGGTCGCTTTCGATATCTGCTTGCAGATGCTGATGAGTTGTCCGCCGTTCCGCTAGCGTCGACTTTCCGGATTACGCCTGCTCGCGCCCCCAGTCCGCGTCCAGCACGATACGGTAGCGGGCCTTGCCGGCGCGCAGGTGGTCGAGCGCCTCGTTGATGCGGCGCATCGGGAAGTGTTCGACCTGCGGTTCGATGCGGTGGCGAGCGCAGAAATCCAGCATTTGTGCCATCCGTCCCGGCGAGCCGATCGGCGAGCCCGAAACGCTTTTCTGTCCATCGAGCAGCGAGAACACCCTGACCGGAATCGGTTCCAGCACGGCGCCGACAAAATGCAGACGACCGCGCGGCCCGAGGGTGGCGATGAAGGCATCCCAGTCGAGCGGCACATTGACGGTGACAATCACCAAGTCAAACTGCCCGGCCAGCGCCGCGATCTGCGCCACGTCGTTGCTTGCCACCACCCGGTGCGCCCCCATCGCCTGCGCCTCGGCATGCTTGCTTGTGCTGGAAGTGAATGCCGTAACTTCGCAACCCCAGGCGCGGGCGAACTTGACAGCGAGGTGGCCGAGTCCGCCGATGCCCACCACGCCGACTCGGCTGGTGGGAGGAATGCCCAGTTCGGCGAAGGGGCTGAAGACGGTAATGCCGCCGCAAAAGAGCGGCCCCGCCACTTCGGGCGGCACGCCCTCCGGCAGGGGTACCGCCCAAATCCATTGTGCCCGCAGGCGTTCGGCGAAACCGCCGGGATGGTTTGAAATGGTTGCCTGAGAGGCTTTGCACAAATGCTGGTCGCCGCCGATGCAGGAAGCGCAGTGCAGGCAGCTGCTGTTGGTCCAGCCGACACCGACGCGCTGGCCGATCTGCAAACCCTTGGCATGCCCTCCCAGCGCGACGATGCGGCCGACCGCCTCGTGGCCGGCTACCAGCGGATAGCTGCTGAACTGCCACGCATTGTCGATCATCGACAGGTCGGAATGGCAGACCCCGCAATACTCGACGGCGATCTCCACCTCGTCGTCGCCCAACGGACCGGGGTCGAATTCATGGGGTTGCAGGGGTTGCCCGGGGCCGAAGGCGGCCCATGCACGCACCTTGCTCATATTCATGGCTGTTCTCCTGATTTAGTCTGCGGCGCCGTCCCGCCAGCGTCGACTTTTTACACCGAAGTCGGATAGACGGCAGCATTTCCGGTGGGTTCGACCCTGCCTCGTGTAAAGTCGACGCATGCTGGCCACCATCGCCCTGATCCTGAAAAAGGTCATCACCTTGTTCGCCTTGGTCGAACCGGTGGCGATGATCCCGGTCTTCGTCGCGGCCACCGAGGGGCTGGGGGAAGCCGCCAAGATCCGTTTTGCCCGCACCATTGCGCTGAGCGTCGTGATCGCTCTGCTGCTGGCCGCCTTCATCGGCCTGCCGTTTCTCGGCTTGCTTGGCGTCTCGCTCGGCGCCATGCAGGTGGGTGGGGGCATGATCGTACTGTTGCTGGCGATCGCCATGGTGCTAGGCAAGGAAAGCAGCTTCAAGGGCGTGACGCCGCAGGATGGCGAAGCCCGCGAGGCTGCCATTATCCCCCTGGCGGTGCCGCTGCTTGCAGGCCCGGCGGCATTTAGCTACGTCATGGCCAACAGCGCCTGGCAAAAGCCGCTTGACCTGATCCATGTGGTCATGCCGATCCTCGTCATCGGCTACCTGTGTTGGCTGACATTCCGCCTCGCCTGCCGCGCCGAGCGGCAGATCGACCGCTCTACCCTCGATCTGGTGGAGCGCATCGGCGGCCTCATCCTCGCCGCGATCGCCGTCGAGATGATGGCGACCGGCCTGAAGAGCCTGTTCCCGGCCCTCGGCGCTGCCTTATCCTGAGGGAAAGCACAATCGGTAGTCAGAATGTCATCCCGGCCAATGCGGCAGCGTTACTTCTTTATGAAGGGCTGTGGGAGGAGGTAATGCTGGTACGACTGTTTGACGAAAGATGACTATGTCACGTTTGTTGTTAGTGCTTTCCATGGTTCTGATCGCTGGTTGCGAAACCATTCGCTACCGTATGGTGCCGCCGTTGTCCGAAACAGGTAGGCTTTGCATCACTCAATGTGCCGGGATACGGGAAATGTGCATAGCGCATACAAATCAGCAGGCGCATTTCGAGCAGGATCGTTGCGAACGCCGAGAGGATCGCGAGTACGCTTACTGCATGAGTCGTGCCGAAAGCAATCGTGACAAGGAGAAGAAATGCAAGCGTAACCGGGGCTATTGCGGTTCGTATGCAAATACCGAACGTTGCGAGAGTGATTACCGTAGCTGTTATGCCAACTGCGGCGGGAGTGTGATTCGGGAAGTGGAGAAGTGGTAGCCGGTTTTCCGAACCCAAAATCCCCGACGAAGACGAGGATTAGCACCAATGCGGCAAAGAATGCGGCACAAAAAAAGACGTTGCCCTGGCGATGCATCGACTGAATCACCGCCCCCGGAAATGCCTCGGTTTCAGAGCACCTCACGAGGTGTTTATGGAGCAGTTACACTTGCGCCATAACGTCGTTGCACTTCAGAGTTGAATCCGCCAAATTATTCTCCGACGTTTTGTCAGAATTATCGTGCGGTATCGACATAGTCATCTGCCTTCTTATGGAGTCACTTTGAACTTGGCGAGCGAAGCTTATAGTGGAGGCATCATAATGGCCGCTTAACTCTACTTCTGTCCTCAACTAAAAATGGGGGGATTACCCAGCGCCAACATATAAGACAGACTTCAATGTTCGGCAGCAGAAATGAAAAAGGCCACCCCGAAAGGCAGCCGTTCAAGAATACTGGTGGCCAAGGGCGGAATCGAACCACCGACACGCGGATTTTCAATCCGCTGCTCTACCAACTGAGCTACTTGGCCAAAGAAAGCGGCAGATTATAGGCACTCGTGCGCCGAGCGTCAAAACTATTCGTCGCGAATCTGGAGATGTGCCACATCAAGTTCGCTCGCGGCGGGGAATATGATCCTGATCAGGGTTCCCTTGCCTTGAGGATTCGTCTGGACGGTAATACGCGCATCGTGCAACTCGGCAATCTCCCGTACGATCGCCAGCCCCAGGCCGCTGCCCTCCGCCTGGGTATCCAGCACCCGGTAGAAGCGTTCGAAGATGCGCGCACGATCCTCCTTGGCAATGCCGAGGCCATCATCTTCAACCTCCAGGATGCACTGTGGCTGCGCGCTGACGCGCACTGTGACGTGCCCCCCCACCGATGTGTACTTGATGGCATTGTCGACCAGGTTGTCGAGCATTTCACGCAGCAGCAAGGGAATACCCGAGATCAGCAGTTCGCTGCCAGAAGACTCAAACCCCAAGTCGATATTGCGGGCCAGTGCGCGAGGTACACAATGGGCAGCGACTTCGCGCGCCAGATCGTCGAGATCGATCGGCTCCTTTTTCTGCTCGCGGTCACGGCTGGCCTCGGCACGCGCCAGCTGAAGCAGCTGATACGTCAGGTGGGAAGCCCGATCGACCCCCGAGGCGATGCGCTGCAGATAATCGTGCAGCAGTACGCAATCCTTTTCCTGCAAAGCCAGTTCGGTTTGCGTCTTGAGCCCAGTCAGTGGCGTTTTGAGCTGGTGGGCGGCAGCGGAGATGAAGCGGTGCTGCGCCTCAAGGTTATCTTCGAGACGCGCCATCATATCGTTGAACGCTGCGATCATTGGGCGTAGCTCATCCGGCACGTGGCGCAGGTGAATTGGCGACAGATCGTCCGGGCGGCGCTGGCGAATCCGCGCCTGCAAACGATTGAGGGGTAACAGACCGCGCGTGAGTCCCAACCAGACGAGTACCACCGCAAGCGGAATGATGGCGAACTGCGGCAACAGAATGCCCGTGATGATGCGCGAGGTCAGTTGTTCGCGCTTGTGGCGCGTCTCGGCAATCTGAATCAGCACCGGCTGCCTGTCTGTACCGACAGGCAGCCACTGATAAGCCACGCGCACCTCTTCGCCATGGATATTGGCATTGCGAAACAGCAGGTCGTGCAGCGGATCTTTCGGCGTGTAGGCCAACGCAGGAATATCCTCGTCGCCCGCCAGTAGTTCGCCGCGCGAACCGATAACCTGATAATAGGTCTTATCCACCTCGTCGGCACGCAGCAGATTGCGCGCCGGACCAGGCAGATCAATCTTGATCCGCGCGCCATCAATGTCGATCTGGCGAACGATAGCCACCACAAGATCGCCCAGCTGGCGATCGTAAGGGAGATCGGCAATCTGGTTGGCGACATGGTTGGTCGCGACGATCGAAATCGGCCACAAGAGCAACAGGGGTGCCAGCATCCAGTCAAGAATTTCGCCAAACAGCGAAAGTGTACTGACCGGATTGGGCTGGCTCAAGGAGCCCTGGTCTTGCGCCGGATCAGTTTTGGGCATCCCTGCTTGGATCCGGTTTGATCAGGCTATAGCCGAGACCGCGTATGGTATTGATACGCACCTTGTAGGGCTCAAGCTTTTTGCGCAGGCGATGCACATAAACCTCGATGGCATTGGTGCTTACCTCCTCGCCCCAACCACACAGATGGTCCACCAGTTGATCCTTGCTCACCAGCCGCCCGGCCCGCAACATGAGGATCTCGAGCAGGGCCAGTTCGCGCGCGGATAGATCGAGAATCTGCTCATTGCAGCGCGCCACATGCTCACCCTGATCGTAGTTCAGGCACCCGAATTCAAGCAGCTTGGATTGCGCCGTGCCGCGCCGCGTCAGTGCGCGTACCCGTGCTTCGAGTTCGGGCAGCGCAAAGGGTTTGGAGAGGTAATCGTCAGCCCCCGCATCCAGGCCGCGGACACGATCCTCGAGGCCATCGAGCGCGGTAAGGATCATCACCGGCAGCGCGTTCTTGCGTGCACGCAAGCGCTTGAGCACGTCGATCCCGGATAGCTTGGGTAACCCCAGATCGAGAATCAGCAGATCGAATTGCTGCGATACCAGAGCCGTATCGGCATCCATTCCGTTGCTGACGTGATCGATGGCATAGCCCGACTTGCGCAGGGCACGCACCAGGCCGTCAGCGATCATCGGGTCATCTTCTGCGATGAGAATGCGCATGATGCGCCGATTCTACTGCCGTCCCGCCAGTGCCGACTTTTCGGGTTTGACCAATGAAAACGCCCCGCACAGTTACCCGTGCGGGGCGCTGCTTGATGCAATCGACTAGGTTGATTACATCATGTCCATGCCACCCATACCACCCATACCGCCCATGCCTGCCCCCATGCCCGGAGCAGCCGGCTTGTCTTCGACCAGCTCGGCCACCATGCAATCGGTGGTGAGCATCAGGCCGGCAACGGAAGCGGCGTTCAGCAGGGCGATACGCTCGACCTTGGTCGGGTCCAGCACGCCCATGGCGACGAGGTCGCCATATTCGCCGGTCGCGGCGTTGTAACCGAAGTTACCCTTGCCTTCCAGCACCTTGTTGACGACCACGCTCGGCTCGTCACCGGCGTTGGCGACGATCTCGCGCATCGGCTGCTCGACCGCGCGCAGCACGATCTTGATGCCAGCGTCCTGATCGTGGTTGTCGCCCTTGACGGTCACGCCAGCACGGGCGCGTAGCAGGGCCACACCGCCGCCAGGCACGATGCCTTCTTCAACGGCGGCACGCGTGGCGTGCAGCGCGTCTTCGACGCGGGCCTTCTTTTCCTTCATCTCGACTTCGGTCGCGGCGCCCACCTTGATCAGCGCAACACCGCCGGCCAGCTTGGCCACGCGCTCTTGCAGCTTTTCCTTGTCGTAGTCGCTGGTGGCCTCTTCGATCTGGGTGCGGATCTGGGCAACGCGTGCCTTGATCGCATCTTCGGAACCGACACCATCGATCAGGGTGGTGTTTTCCTTGGCGACTTCGATACGCTTGGCCTGGCCGAGATCCTTCAGCGTGGCCTTTTCCAGCGTCAGGCCGACTTCTTCAGCGATGACGGTGCCGCCGGTGAGGATGGCGATGTCTTCGAGCATGGCCTTGCGACGATCGCCAAAGCCCGGGGCCTTGACGGCAACGGTCTTGAGGATACCGCGCAGGTTGTTGACCACCAGGGTCGCCAGCGCTTCGCCATCGACGTCTTCGGCGATGATCAGCAGCGGACGACCAGCCTTGGCGACTTGCTCGAGTACGGGCAGCAGGTCGCGGATGTTGCTGATCTTCTTGTCGTGCAGCAGGACGAAGGGGTTGTCCAGGATGGCGATCTGCTTGTCCTGATTGTTGATGAAGTAGGGCGACAGGTAGCCGCGATCAAACTGCATGCCTTCGACGACTTCCAGTTCGCTTTCCAGCGACTTGCCATCTTCGACGGTGATGACGCCTTCCTTGCCGACCTTGTCCATCGCATCGGCGATGATCTTGCCGATTTCAGCGTCGGAGTTGGCGGAAATGGAACCGACCTGGGCGATTTCCTTGGAAGTCGTGCAGGGCTTCGATATCTTCCGCAGTTCTTCGATGATGGCGGTCACGGCCTTGTCGATGCCGCGCTTCAGGTCCATCGGGTTCATGCCGGCGGCGACATACTTCATGCCTTCGCGGATGATCGACTGGGCCAGCACGGTCGCGGTGGTGGTACCGTCACCGGCGATGTCGGAGGTCTTGGAAGCGACTTCCTTGACCATCTGGGCGCCCATGTTCTCGAACTTGTCCTTCAGTTCGATTTCCTTGGCGACGGACACACCGTCCTTGGTCACGGTCGGGGCGCCGAAAGAGCGCTCCAGCACCACATTGCGACCCTTCGGGCCGAGGGTTACTTTAACGGCGTCGGCGAGCACATTCACGCCACGCACCATGCGCTGACGCGCGGAATCACCAAATTGGACTTCTTTTGCAGCCATTGTTTATCTCTCCAGTAAATTCGATGAATTAGGCTTCAACCACGCCCATGATGTCTTCTTCGCGCATCACCAGCAGCTCTTCGCCATCAACCTTGACGGTCTGGCCCGAGTACTTGCCGAACAGGACGCGGTCGCCGGCCTTGACAGCCATCGGACGCACTTTGCCGTCGTCCATGATCTTGCCGGAACCAACGGAAACGACTTCGCCCTGATCGGGCTTCTCGCCGGCGCTGTCGGGAATGACAATGCCGGAGGCAGTGGTACGCTCGGCTTCAACACGCTTGACGATCACGCGATCATGCAAGGGACGGATTTTCATGCAGTTTCTCCTTCAAGACTAAGCCGCCCAAGGCGGTGTTTTCATAATGGGAACTATGCGGCAACGAATGATTAGCACTCACCGCCGACGAGTGCTAATAATAAGGGTCGGTGGAGGGGTTTTCAAGTGACTACGACTACTTTTATTTTTCGGCAAGTTGTTGGTAGTAGACTTATCCGGGGCATGTAAGAATGCGAGACAGTACCCAATAAGGCCGCAAACCAAGGTAACAAAGGGTTCGCGGCTTTTTTTCGGCGCGGCTTGCGCCGTGGCTTATCGTGAGTTCATTCAGAAAGGGGCGACCATGGACATCGTTGGAATTCTTCGCGCGACGGACATATTTTATGACCTGTCTGATGCGCAACTCTCGAAAGTTGCATCCGATTGTCGCAACATGACATACGCTTCAGGCGATTTGATCTTCGCAGAAGATAGCCCGAGCGATGGTCTTTTTGTGGTGGTCCGCGGGGAGGTCGAGGTTTCCATCCGGACCAGCATTGCTGTTGGATTGAAGGATGATGACACCTCGGGTGCGGATCGGATTGTTCTTGCAACATTTTTCCCCGGTCAATGTTTTGGCGAAGTCGGCATGATCGATCAGGGTGTTCGTAGTGCGACAAGCAAATGTGTCAAGGACGATACTTTGCTCCTCAAGATTGACAGCACAAAATTAATACAACAGTGCGAAACAGATACCGATATGGGTTTCAAGATTATGCGCCATCTAGCCAGAGCGCTGACCCTTCGAGTACGGAAACTGGATCTTGAACTTCATGGGCAGATTATTTGGGGAAGTGGCGATACCGACCTGAGCAATCTATTTTGACAGCCTCATGCGTTAACCGAACTTTTGATGGGAACAATAATGGCAGAAGCAACCCCGGATCAATCCGCAGGCGATCATTTTGTATTTGATGTGATTGTCTCGATGCCGCTTGGCATCGATAAAGACATTCTTCAGAAAAGCGCGATAGATGGCTTGGGGGTGTCGCCGGAGGCTGTCGCAACACTGATGAAAAGTCTTTCCGAGCATCGCGTCGTGAAGGTCAAGTCTGCCATACCCAGACATCAAGCGGAAGAGGTTGCAGCCAAGTTCAATAGTGTTGGTTTTCGCGTGGAAATCAATCATTCGCTGAACTTGCAAAAGATTCATCGCAAGGAAAGCAGCGATCTGGCCGAGTGCCCTTCATGCGACAAGAGGGTGGTTTTAACCCCAGACAGGCAGTGTCCCGAATGCGGGGTATTTGTCGACAAACTGTCCGAAGAATTTCTCTTGCGCAAACAGATCATGGCGAAAGAACGTGCCCGGATGGAGGCCTTGAAGAAAATCCAGGACGGGGATATCGCCCAGAAGCAAAGAGATGAACTTGAGAAAAAACTGCGTGAGGAAATCAAGGCCGAACTGGAGAAGGAGCTTGGTATCGAAAAACCCAAGAAGCCTCTTTTCTCTGGGAAATTTGCCAAATTTGTTTTGCCGGTAAGTTTTGTGGCTATTTCAGCAGCTGCTTTTGTAGGGGGGCGCGCTTCTGCGCCGTCGGTTGAGGTAAAGCCTCCGGTGGAAACTGCGTCAGCTAGCGGTGCTTCAACGGGAGAAGCAGGAAATGCTGCAGTGAGTACGGTCGAGACTTTTTTGAAGGGATCGGCACAGATGGGGGCAGCCATGGCCAAGAGTGGCTCCGGGTTGTCCATGTCCGAGATCATTGCGCAGGCTCAATCTCCGGCTGGGGGAGCCGATGGTACGCCTGGAGGAGCAGTAGGCGGCGCTAGCCAGAGCGACTCGCTACTCTCCAACCCGGGGAAAGATAGCCCCGAAATCGATATTCCTGCAGACGTCAAGCGCGAACTGGCAACTGAAATTGCCGTTGCTATTGCGGAAGTTGGCCAGATTGCACGAGCCCGCGAACTTGTCGGACGCGCATACCAACTGGCGGGGGAGACGCCTGCCGTTAGTCAGGCGATGCACTTGAGACATGCGCATATTCGGGTCGAGTCCTGGGCGCTAGTCGCTGGCCAGGGTGCGGGTGTCGAGGAGCAGATCAATGCGCTTGACAAGACGGTAAGCGAGTTGCCTACCGCGGGCGCGAGAGCGGCTGGCTATGCTTCGATCGGGGAAATCCTCTCTGCTTCGCTTAATCTAAAATCGGAAATGGCTGAGGCCTTTTTCCATCGCGCGAATCAGGAGTTTTCCAATGAAAAAGACAAAACGGCGCAGCGAGATGTAACGCATCAGCTTCTGGTTTCTCGCGGTAAAGGAATGCTGAATGCTGTGCGGGCTCATGTCGAACGGGGCTTGCTGGATAAAGCAAAAAAGCAGCATGCCCAACTCGGCGGAATGGCCGGCAATGCCCCTCCGGCAACAGCAGCAATCCTTTTTGGATTCGATGCTCAAGCCAAGCAACTGCTAGGCGACCCTCCGGCAGCGATGAAAAGTATCGAGGCTGCCTTGGCAAAGGCTAGCAAAGCTTTCTCCATGGAGGAAGAGGCACTACAACTTCGTTCGATTGTGCAGGGGCGGGAGTTCCATTCCAGCGATAAAGTGAAAGCATCGCTCAAGTTGCTGATGGAAAAGGCAGAAAAGTGGGGCAAGCGCGAATTGGCTGGAGTACTCTTGCATACGGGGATTTTGCATGCAGCAAACGGAAGTCCCCAGGGATTGGTAGAAGCCAAAGAAAAGCTTGGTGTGCTGGCGACGACCGAGCCCGGTTTGGACAGTTATATCGGCCTGCTGGAAGGGCAGGGAAAACTTGCGCTCGCAATGTTCTCTCGCAAGAGCGGCGCGCTTGTTGCAAGCGATGACTACTTGCGTCAAGCCGCCGCGCTCGTTCGTTGAGAATGCATCTGAATATATTTGAATCTGCCATGAGTTGGATAAGCAGTTCTGGTTTATAAATCGAGAAGGGCTCATGGATATCCGTTCAACAACCTTCAAGCGTGTGCGCTGTTTTTTTAGCGGCGGACTAGATATTGTCGAGTATATCGGTCTGCTGATCATCGCCATTGCGACGACAGTGGCTATGTATCACGAGGTCATGGTCATGGTGGGCGCCAGCCGGGTGCAGTTGGCCGACTTGCTGCTGATGTTTCTCTATCTGGAAGTCTTGGCCATGATCGGCCAGTATTTCAAATCCGGGCAGTTGCCCGTACGTTTTCCGCTCTATATCGCCGTGGTGGCATTGGCGCGTTACCTGATCCTCGATATCAAGGAGATGACGGAGTGGCGCATGCTGGCAGTGACAGCCGCAATTTTTCTTCTTACACTGGGCGTTTTGGCGATTCGTTACGGTCATGTCCGTTTCCCTTATCGCGAAGACGCCAGTGAAGATACCCCTGAAAAACGTTTCGTTCGAGAGTGATCATGACGCAAGCCCTGTTTGAATCCACCATTACCAGTCTTCCTCTGCTCGGCCGCGGCAAAGTCCGCGACAACTACGCCGTTGGCGATGACTTGATGCTGATCGTGACCAGCGACCGCCTGTCGGCCTTCGATGTGATCCTGCCCGATCCGATTCCCGGCAAGGGCGAGGTGCTGACCGCTGTCGCCAATTTCTGGTTCGGCAAGCTCAGCCACATCATTCCCAACCAACAGACGGGTATCGATCCGGAGTCGGTCGTGGCGCCCCATGAGCGCGATCAGGTGCGCGGTCGGGCCATCGTCGTCAAGCGCCTCAAACCTTTGCCGATCGAGGCGGTAGTACGCGGCTACCTGATCGGTTCCGGCTGGAAGGATTACAAGGCCAGCGGCAAGGTATGCGGCATCGAGTTGCCGGTTGGTTTGGAAATGGCCCAGCAGTTGCCTGAGCCATTATTTACGCCTTCGACCAAGGCAGAACTGGGCGACCACGACGAGAATATCGACTTCGCGACAGTGCAGAAAACCTTGGGGCCGTTCCTTGCCATGCAGGTCAAGCAGACTGCCCTGCGTCTTTATACCGAGGCAGCCGCCTATGCCTTGACGCGCGGCATCATCATTGCCGATACCAAATTCGAGTTTGGCCTCGATGCCGCCGGTACGCTGCACCTGATCGACGAGGTGCTGACGCCCGACTCTTCGCGTTTCTGGCCCGCCGATACCTACCAGATCGGCACCAGCCCGGCCAGTTTCGACAAGCAGTTTGTGCGCGACTACCTTGAGACCCTCGACTGGAACAAGCAGGCGCCCGGCCCGAAGTTGCCCGCCGAAATTCTGGAAAAAACCAGCGCCAAGTATCGCGAGGCGCTGGATCGGCTGACTCGCCAACCTTAACGATAAAAGTCGACGCTGGCGAGACGGCGCAATCCAAATGAATCCACTGCTTGACTTCAGCGGCCTGCCGCGCTTTGCCGATATCGCGATTGAGTATGTCGCGCCGGCCATCCGTCAACTGCTCGACGAAAACCGCCAACTGCTAACCCGGCTGGAGCAACCTGGGACACCCGCAACCTGGGAAGACTTCGTTCAGCCAATGACCGATGCCAGCGAGCGCTTGGGGCGTGCTTGGGGAATCGTCAGCCATCTGCATGGCGTCAATGATGTGCCGGAATGGCGCGAAGCCTATAACGCCATGCTGCCCGAGGTGACGCGCTTCTATGCCGAACTCGGCCAGAACCTGGCGCTTTACGAGAAGTACAAGGCGCTGGCGGCGAGCCCCGCCTATGCCCAGCTTTCCCCAACGCGCAAACGCATCATCGACTACGAGATTCGCGATTTCCGTCTGGCGGGCGCAGAACTGCCGGGCGATGCGAAGCCGCGCTTTCAGGCCATACAGGAAGAAATGTCCGCGCTGGCGGCGAAATTTTCGGAGAACTTGCTGGATGCCACGAATGCACACGCCGCGTGGGTAGAAAATGAAGTTGGTCTGGCCGGCCTCCCTGACGATGTGAAAGCCGCCGCCCGGGCTGCTGCAGAAAAGGATGGAAAAAAGGGCTGGAAGTTCAGCCTGCATGCGCCCGCCTATTTTCCGGTGATGCAATACGCCGAAGATCGGGAGCTGCGCGCACGCATGTATCGCGCCTATGCGACGCGTGCCGCCGAGTTTGGCAACGCCGACTGGAACAACGGCCCGCTGATCGAACGCATCCTGGAACTGCGTGCGGAGGAAGCCGCGATGCTCGGCTTCGCCAACTACGCCGAACTTTCCCTGACGCCAAAAATGGCTGACTCGCCTGCGCAGGTGGCTGCTTTCTTGCGCGAAATGGCCGCCAAGGCGCGCCCATACGCCGAACGCGACTTGGCCGAGTTGCGCGAGTTTGCCGCGCGGGAACTGGGCTTGGTCAAGCTTGAAAGTTGGGATATGGCCTGGGCAGCCGAGAAGTTGAAACTGGCGCGCTACGACTTCTCCGACGATGAGGTGAAACAGTACTTTCCCGAGCATAAAGTGCTGGAAGGGCTGTTCCGCAGCGTTGAAACGCTCTTTGGCGTACAGATCAAACCGGACAGTGCGACGACTTGGCATTCGGCTGTGCGCTTCTTCCGCATCGAGCGCCAAGGCAAACTCGTCGGTCAGTTCTTCCTCGATCTCTATGCGCGCGAAACCAAGCGGGGCGGGGCGTGGATGGCGGATGCTATCGGCCGACGCTTGACGATGAACGGCATTCAGACACCGGTGGCTTATTTGTGCTGCAATTTTCCGGCGCCGGTGGGCAGCAAACCCGCCACCTTCAGCCACGACGATGTGCTGACGCTGTTCCATGAAACAGGCCATGGCCTGCACCATCTCCTGACCGAGGTCGAAGAATTGGCCGTCTCGGGCATTGATGGGGTGGAGTGGGATGCCGTCGAACTGCCCTCGCAGTTCATGGAGAACTTCTGTTGGGAGTGGGATGTGCTGGCCAGCATGACGGCCCATGTCGATTCCAGCGAGCCGCTGCCGCGCACCCTTTTCGACAAGATGATCGCTGCAAAGAATTATCAGAGCGGTTTGCAAACCTTGCGCCAAGTCGAATTTTCCCTGTTTGACCTGCGCTTGCATGCCGAGGGCCGCAAGGACTTCATGGCCGTACTCGATGAAGTCCGGCGTGAGGTGGCGGTGATCATTCCCCCCGACTGGAATCGTTTCCCGCAAAGCTTCTCGCACATCTTTGCGGGAGGCTATGCTGCGGGCTACTACAGCTACAAGTGGGCCGAAGTCTTGTCGGCCGATGCTTATGCAGCTTTTGAGGAAGTCATGCCAAGCGTCGGTTCGGTACTCGATACGGCCACCGGCGAACGTTTCCGCCGCGAGATCCTTGCAGTCGGCGGTTCTCGTCCGGCGCTGGAGTCCTTCAAAGCCTTCCGTGGCCGCGAGCCTTCGCCCGATGCCTTGTTGCGCCATAATGGCATGGTCGCTGCAGCCTGAGGATATTCCATGAGAGCAATTGCGAGCTTGCTGGCTTTTCTTTGCGTCGGTCTGGCGCAAGCGCAGACGGCTTATCGCTGGGTGGACGCGGATGGGAAGGTCCATTACAGCGACCGTGCGCCGCCGAAAACGGCGCGTGAGGTTCAGGAAAAAAAGCTGACTGCACCGGCAGCCAATCGGGAATCACCCTATGCGATGCGCCAGGCCGCGAGTAATTATCCTGTGACGTTGTATGTCACTGCCGATTGCGGCACCGGTTGCAAGGAGGGACGGGATTACCTCGGCAAACGCGGCATTCCCTACAGCGAAAAAACCGTTGCGACCAACGAAGATGTCGAAGCGCTGAAGAAACTGCTGGGCGGGCAGGATCCGGGCGTGCCCGTATTGACGGTCGGCAGCAAGGTATCGCGCGGCTATATGCAAACCGACTGGGCAGGTTTGCTGGACGCGGCTGGCTATCCGAAATCGCCTTGATCGCCCTGGTTGCTTTCGTGCAGCAGGGCGGATAGTTCGCGATCCAGCAGTCCGGGATCGCCTGCGTTCAGTTCCACCAAGCGGCGCAAATGCGTCACGCTGTCCAGGTCGATACTGTCGCAACGAAAACCAACGCGCCGTCCGTCGATATGCGTGATGGTGGCGCTCATGCTGATGATGGCGTGTGTGCCGAGCGCAAGCCGCAACTGACAGTGTTCTCCGTCTTTGCCTAGCCAGTCCTCGGGTACTTTCACGAGTGCACCCTTGAGCGAAATATCGAAGAGATCGGCTTCGCTCACCTGGCCGTGCAAGGCCAACTGTACGGGGGAGTGAAAGTGCGCGCGCCAGAATTGGCGACGGTTGCTGTGGGTCATGATCCGTTCCTCTCGTTTATACCGACAAGCGTTGTTCGAAGTGGCTGAAAGTACCTTGCCCCAGTTCAACCGCGACGTGATCGACGGCTGCGGCAGGCGGACCGTGGCGTGCCCAGTTCATGATCGTGGCAACCTGCTCCGCACTGCCGGCGACCATTGCCTCGACACTCCCATCGCTCAAGTTGCGCACCCAGCCGGTGACGCCCAATGCCTGTGCCTCGCGCGCCATGTTGGCCCGGTAGGCGACGCCCTGAACACGGCCGGTGATAATCAGGTGGCGGACTTCCATGGCTACTTGACTTGCATACCCGGTGTGGCACCGGCATCGGGCGAGAGAATGTAGAGCCCGCCGGTCTTGCCCTCGGGGTCGGAGGCGGCCAGCACCATGCCTTCGCTCATGCCGAACTTCATCTTGCGCGGCGCGAGGTTGGCGACCATGACGGTCAGGCGGCCGATCAGCGTTGCCGGATCGTAGGCCGACTTGATGCCGGCGAAGACCTGTCTGGTTCCCATGGGGCCGAGGTCGAGGGTTAGCTTGAGCAACTTCTCGGCGCCCTCGACGTGCTCGGCGTTGGCGATGCGGGCGATGCGCAGATCGACCTTCATGAAGTCGTCGATGGAGATGTGGTTCGTCTGCTGCATCTTGTCCTCGCTCATTTGCGTACCGTGTTGTTGATGCTCGGCGTGGCGTTGCGGCGATTGCGGATCGGAAGTCGGCGCTGACGGGACGGCAAGCGATTCCTGGTTGGCGGCGAGCAGCGCCTCGATCTGCTTGCCCTCGATGCGCGTCATCAGATGCTCATAGGCATTGATCGTGTGTGCCGGCGGCAGCAGGTGTGCGGCATCCGCCCAGTGCAGCGGGGCGACGTTGAGGAATTCCTCGGCGCGCTGCGCGAGCTTGGGCAAAACAGGTTTCAAGCAAACAGTCAGGATGCGGAAGGCGTTGATCAGGATCGAGCAAACGTCGTGCAACTTCGCGTCCTGCCCTGCCTGTTTGGCCAGTTCCCATGGCTTGTTTTGGTCAACATACTGGTTGATCTGGTCGGCCAGTGCCATGACGTGGCGCATCGCGCGGGCAAAATCGCGCTGCTCGTAGTATTCGGCGATCGCGGTAGCGACTTCGCGCAGACCCGGCAGCGCGGCATCGAACTTATCGGTCAGGTGCGCGGTGACCAGTTTGCCGTCAAAGCGCTTGGCGATGAAGCCGGCGGCGCGGCTGGCGATGTTGATGTATTTACCGACCAGGTCGCTGTTCACACGGCTGACAAAGTCATCGAGGTTGAGGTCGATGTCCTCCATCGTGCCGTTGAGCTTGGCGGCAAAGTAATAGCGCAGCCACTCCGGGTTGAGGCCTTCCTTAAGGTAGCTTTCTGCCGTGATGAAGGTGCCGCGCGACTTCGACATCTTCGCGCCATCCACGGTTAGGAAACCGTGGGCGAAGACGTTGGTCGGCGTGCGGTAGCCGGCATGCTGCAGCTCGGCGGGCCAGAACAGGGCGTGGAAGTAGAGGATGTCCTTGCCGATGAAATGGTAGAGCTCGGCCTTGGAATCCGGTTTCCAGTAGTCGTCGAAGTTCAGACCTTTCTTGGTACAGAAGTTCTTGAACGAACCCATGTAGCCGGTTGGCGCATCGAGCCAGACGTAGAAGTACTTTCCGGTCGTCCCGGGGATCTCGAAGCCGAAATAGGGCGCGTCGCGCGAGATATCCCAGTCGGTGAGCTTGTTTTCGCCGGCATCGCCGAGCCATTCGTGCAGCTTGTTAGCCGCCTCGGTCTGCAGGCTGCCCTGGCGCGTCCACTCGCGCAGGAAAGTCTGGCAGCTTGGATCGGAGAGCTTGAAGAAGTAGTGGTCGGAAGACTTGAGTTCGGGCTTGGCGCCGGAAACGGCCGAATAGGGGTTCTTCAATTCGGTGGGCGCGTAGGCGGCGCCGCAGGCCTCGCAACTATCTCCATATTGGTCCTTCGCACCGCACTTTGGGCACTCGCCCTTGATGAAGCGGTCGGGCAGGAACATCTGCTTGACCGGATCGTAGAACTGTTCGATCGAGCGCACTTCGATCAAGCCGGCGGCCTTGAGCTTGGTGTAGATGTCCTCGGCGTAGAAGCGCGTCTCATCGCTGTGTGTCGAGTGGTAGTTGTCGAAGGCGATGTGGAAGCCGGCGAAATCGCGGCTGTGCTCGCCATGTACGCGGGCAATCAACTGTTCCGGCGTGATGCCTTCCTTCTCCGCACGCAGCATGATCGGCGTACCGTGGGTGTCGTCGGCGCAGACGTACCAGCACTCGTTGCCACGCATCTTCTGGAAACGCGTCCAGATGTCGGTCTGGATGTATTCGACGAGATGGCCGAGGTGGATGGCGCCGTTGGCATACGGCAGGGCGGAGGTAACCAGAATCTTGCGCGCAGACATTTTCTTAACCAGATGATTCGATGGGGCGATTCTAACGTGTCGCCAACTCCAACGCGGCCAGAAACGCGAGCGCCTGCTGGCGATGCGTGCCGCACATTTCCGCCGAGGGCTGCAGGCCGCTGCAACAGGCCGGTCGCTCGGGCTGGCCGAAAATCAGGCAGCGAAAGTCGGTGTCGAGATGAGGGCAGGACACCCCGGCCGGCTTGGCCAGCGTCGAGATCGAAGGGGCGATGCAGCAGGCGCCGCAATGTGCTCTGCACACCGTCCCGTCAGCGTCGACTTTTATGGATTCGCTCATAAGCAGTATTTTCCCTTGAACGGGCTGGCTTCGCCCATATTTGCCATCGAATACAATCCGCCATCCCGATCAGAAAGGCTTTCCATGTCGCTTACAGAACAATCCGTCCAGGAGGCCCTCAAGGCCGTTGTCGATCCCAATACGCAAAAAGACCTGATCACCAGCCGCAGCGCCAAGAATATCAAGCTCAATGGCAGCGATGTCTCGGTGGATGTCGAACTGGGCTATCCCGCGAAGAGCCAGATCGAACTGATCCGCAAGATGGTCATCGACGCCATCAAGGGCGCCGGTGCCGGCAATGTCGCGGTCAACGTTTCCCAGAAGATCGTCTCCCACTCGGTGCAAAAGGGCGTCAAGCTGATTCCGGGGGTGAAGAACATCATTGCCATCGCTTCCGGCAAGGGCGGCGTGGGCAAGTCGACGACGGCCGTTAACCTGGCGCTGGCCCTGGCCGCCGAAGGCGCTACGGTCGGTCTGCTCGATGCCGATATTTATGGTCCCTCGCAGCCGCAGATGCTGGGCATTGCCGACGGCCAGCCGGACTCGGGCGACGGCAAGAAGCTGGAGCCGATGGAGGCGCATGGCATCCAGGCCATGTCGATCGGTTTCCTGATTGATCCCGAGACGCCGATGGTCTGGCGCGGCCCGATGGTCACGCAGGCGCTGACCCAACTGCTCGGCGATACTAACTGGCGCGACATCGATTATCTGGTGGTCGACCTGCCGCCCGGCACCGGCGATATTCAACTGACGCTGGCGCAGCAAGTGCCGGTGACGGGTTCGGTGATCGTTACCACGCCGCAAGACATCGCCCTGCTGGATGCCCGCAAGGGCCTCAAGATGTTCGAGAAGGTGGGTATTCCGATCCTCGGCATCGTCGAGAACATGAGCATCCACATCTGCTCGAAGTGCGGCCACGAAGAGCATATCTTCGGCTCCGGCGGCGGCGAGAAAATGTGCGCCGACTATGAAACCGAATTCCTTGGCGCCCTGCCGCTCGATATCAAGATTCGCGAGCAGGTCGATTCGGGCAAGCCGTCGGTGGTGGCCGATCCGAATGGCCGGGTTGCCGAAATCTACAAGGGCATTGCCCGCCGTCTGGGCGTCAAGATCGCCGAGATGGCCAAGGATCACAGCGCCAAGTTCCCGAGCATCGTCGTGCAAAACACCTGAAACCCTGTTTATGGTGTAATTCGCAGCGCCCCCGCAAGTCGGGGGCGCTGTCATTTTCGGGAGCCATCGCATGAGCATCAAGTCGGATAAATGGATCCGCCGCATGGCGGCCGAACACAAGATGATCGAGCCTTTCGAGGCGGGTCAGATACGCGAGGCCAATGGCCAGAAGATCGTATCCTACGGCACGTCGAGCTACGGTTACGACATCCGTTGTTCGCGCGAATTCAAACTGTTTACCAATATCAACAGTACCATCGTCGATCCGAAGAACTTCGACCCGAATTCCTTCGTCGAGGTCAATGCGGACTACTGCATCATTCCGCCGAACTCCTTTGCCCTCGCCCGCACCGTCGAATACTTCCGCATCCCGCGCAACGTGCTCACCATCTGTCTCGGCAAGAGCACCTATGCACGCTGCGGCATCATTGTGAACGTCACGCCCTTCGAGCCGGAATGGGAAGGCTTTGTGACCCTGGAGTTTTCCAATACCACGCCACTGCCGGCCAAAATCTACGCGGGCGAAGGTTGCGCCCAAGTGTTGTTCTTCGAATCGGACGAGGTCTGCGAGACTTCCTACAAGGATCGCGGCGGCAAGTATCAGGGTCAGGTCGGCGTCACGCTGCCGAAAATATAAGGAACCACCATGCGCTTCCATTTCCCCATCATCATCATCGACGAAGATTTCCGCTCGGAAAATGCCTCCGGCCTGGGCATCCGGGCGCTGGCGGATGCCATCGAAAAAGAGGGGCTTGATGTGCTGGGCGTCACCAGCTACGGCGACCTGACCTCGTTTGCCCAGCAGCAAAGCCGCGCCTCTGCATTTATTCTTTCCGTCGATGACGAGGAACTCGCCAACGAAGAAGAGGAAACCATCGCCGAGCTGCGCGCCTTCGTCGAGGAAATCCGCCACAAGAACGCCGAAATTCCCATCTTCCTGCATGGCGAGACGCGCACCAGCCGCCACATTCCCAACGATGTGCTGCGCGAGTTGCACGGTTTTATTCACATGTACGAGGACACGCCCGAGTTCATCGCCCGCCACGTCGTGCGCGAGGCGCGTTCCTACCTGGATTCGCTGCCGCCGCCCTTCTTCCGCGCCCTGACGCACTACGCGGCGGACGGCTCGTACTCGTGGCATTGCCCCGGCCACTCCGGCGGTGTGGCTTTTCTCAAGAGCCCGGTCGGCCAGATGTTCCACCAGTTTTTCGGCGAGAACATGCTGCGCGCCGACGTCTGCAATGCCGTCGAGGAACTCGGTCAGCTGCTCGACCATACCGGCCCGGTGGCCGCCTCGGAGCGCAATGCGGCGCGCATCTTCAATGCCGACCATCTCTACTTCGTCACCAACGGCACCTCGACCTCGAACAAGATCGTCTGGCATTCGACGGTG
>CAYZEA010000011.1:0-137623 GCA_964477575.1 uncultured Methyloversatilis sp. | reverse complement strand
GAAACACCGGTCACGCTTTGGCGAAATCACCGGTCACGATCACGCGAAATACGCACCTTCTGTCGCCGCACCCCGATCAACCAGCCCGAGGTCGTCGCCATGGTCAAGGCCGAGAGCGATTACGAAAAGTCGCTCATCGTGCCAAAGAAAACGACTGTGTCGACCGAGAAAAAGATCGAATTGTTCTGAGGCATGGCCGACTCGGTTTGTCAAAGCTGCGGCGCCTGCTGCGCCACCTACCGCATCACCCTGCCCCGCGTCGACCTCGATAGCAGCGCGGGAGGATGGGTGCCCGCCAGCCTCACCCAGCCCTACACGCCCACCACCGCCTGCATGCGCGAACACCCCGACCATCCCGGGCGCTGCATTGCCTTGGCCGGTGAAATCGGCAGCGAAGTTCATTGCACAATCTACGCGCAACGCCCTGCCGCCTGCCGCGATTTCGCCCCGCTCGCGGCCATCGGCAGCGGCGACGATGCCTGCGACGAAGCCCGGCGTCGCTGCGGTTTGATGCCCTTGAGCAGTTTATAATTCCCCGCTCGGAAGCGTGGCAGAGTGGTTGAATGCACCGGTCTTGAAAACCGGCGTGCCGCAAGGCATCGTGAGTTCGAATCTCACCGCTTCCGCCAGACTGAAGGGGGTACATCGATTCTCATAACGCTTTTCATCTGGTCAGACTAGGGGCGGCAAACTCGGTCACGCCACCACAAGCTCTCCGGCAGGCTTCCTTCGTGGTGCCCGGCGCGGCTTGACCGGTGCGGAAGGTGCCGCCCGCAGCTTGATTCCCAGCGCTGTGATGACCTTCATCACCGTGGAAAACTCCGGGTTCCCATCAGCCGATAACGCCTTGTAGAGGTTTTCCCGGGCAAGGCCGGTGTCCTTGGCAATCTGCGTCATGCCCCTGGCCTTGGCGATGTCGCCAAGTGCCACGGCAATCATACGAGGGTCTCCATTGCTTTCCTCGATCATCGCATCCAGGTAGAGCGCCATGTCCTCTTCGGTCTTCAGGTACTCTGCCGCATCCCAGCGGGTGAAAGTTTCTTTCTTTGCCATGACTCACTCCTTGTCCAGTTCTTCCGCCATTTCCTTGGCTCGCTTGATGTCCCGGCGCTGGGTGCCTTTGCTGCCGCCCATCAGCAGGAAGATGATCCGATTGCCACGATGCACGAAATAGAGCCGATACCCCGGCCCGAAATGCACGCGCATTTCATGAACCCCATCACCAACAGGTTCGCAATCGCCCAGGTTTCCCTCGGTGGCCATGCTCAACCGGGCGGCAATCCGCAACCGGCCCATGGCATCGCGCAAGTCCGTCAGCCAAGCCTTGAAGGTTCCTGATTGCTCTACGGTGTACATGGTTCAAGTGTAATTCATGAAATACAGTTTTGCAATGAAAGATGAAATGAAAACCCCGGCCGAAGCCGGGGCAGTGACAGCCTGGGCTGAGTCCTTCACGGTCGAGCTTTGCGAATTCGCCGGTAAGCGCCCAATTGATGAGCCGCGCTTCGTTGCTGAAGTGGTGCGGAGCGCAAGTTTTGCCCAGGCGCTGGCGCGTCATCTGCAAAATCTGTCCCATCACCTTGTAGCTGGCCGTCGCTTCGTGGCGTAGGCGCTTCCAGTCGTAGTGCTGGTGGGTGCCTCGAATCAAGGCGTCAATCTGCTCGTCGCACCAAACGGCAAAGTCCATATCGAGCCACCGTGCGAACGGAATACCGAGCTTCGGGTGAAACCAAGTGCCGCCGCCGTGCTTCCCTCGCTTCGCTCGGTAAAAGTGGGATTTCCCCACTTTTACCCTTCGGCACAGAGCGTCAAGGTAACGTCGGTTTCTGGCAGCCGCAGCCACTCAATAGGCTTTTTTCCGAACCGGTCGACAACCGTGGTCGCATTGAACCAGCCGTCTTCGGTGAAGGTGACGGCCAAATCCTTGTAGTCGGCTTTCACGAGATCAGCCATGGCGGAAACCTTTCGCAAGGTCGCAGGAACGACGGTAGAGGTTTTCTGGCTGCAGAGCTGCGGTCATATCTTGGCCGGTCGGCTCTCCGGTGTCGGGGTCGAGCGTGTCGAGCGGCATGAACATCGAGCGCACGAGAACGCGACCATCGTCCAGAAAGGCTTTGATGGTGGCGAGTTTGCCGCGATTGCTGGGCAGACAGTATCAACGAACGTGACAGGCAGATTGCCAATCACCGGACTAGCGTAGGTCTTTAGGGTACTTTCCCATTGATCGGCATGCTTGACGCTCTTCCAGCCGGCACGATTGGCCTCTACATAGGCATCGGCGCACTGGTCGAACGTCATTGTCTTGACCTTGGCAATTACCTCGGAAGCTTTGGCTTCCTTTCGCGCATCGATAGGATCAACGCCACTAAGAAGCTGCTTACGACATTCAAGCGCCTTTTCCCTGGCATCAGCAAGCGAAACGGTATGAACCGGCCCCAAGCCCATTTCCCGCTGCCGACCGGCACGGGCGAACCGGAACACCCATGACTTTGTTCCTAGCGCGCTGATCTGGAGGTATAGACCGCCGCCATCAGCGTAATAGCCTCGCCCTTTGAGCGATGTGACGGTTCGCGGCGAAAGTCTGTTGAGCGTTCTCGGCATTGGATTTCATACCCATACATGTACCCCAATACCCCTCCTATAGTACATACCCATGTTTATTGTCAAGATTGGATTGGACGGTGATAGACGCCGCTAGATTATCTCTACCCATGAAACATTACCAAACAAGGCGTTACGGCCTACTGTTTCAGACTATGCTAGACGACAATAGATTTTGAGTACGGCGGACACCGCTTCCGCCAGAAGGCCAGATAGCTATCGAGTTGCCGGGCAAACTCCCGTTGATCGCTGGCGCCAAATGCCGCCGGCCCACCGGTTTCGATGCCCGAAGAACGCAGGGTGTCCATGAAGTTGCGCAGGGTCAGGGCTGCGGCAATCGAGCCGCTATCGTAGGTTTCGCCACGCGGGGCGATGACCTTGGCGCCCTTGGCGATCGCTTCCGACGCCAGGGGAATATCCGCAGTGACGACCAGATCGTCGGCAGCTACACGCCGTACGATTTCGTTGTCGGCCACGTCGAAACCCTTGGGTACCTGAATGGAGCGAATCCAGGGCGACTTGGGGATCGCCAGCATCTGGTTGGCGATCAGGGTCAACTCAATCTGCGTACGTATCGCCGCCCGAAAAAGAATTTCCTTAATCGGTTTCGGACAGGCATCGGCATCGATCCAGATGGCCATAATTCAGCAAGACCTAGCGACCGCCCCAGGGCATGACCGGAACGGTGGAAATGCTGTTCGCAGGGGCACCTTCGATCAGTTTGCGACTGATCGCGACATACACGAGCGTTCGATTGGTATCGTCCCACAGGCGCACGATGCGGGTTTCCTTGAACAGGATCGAGGTGTCTTCGGAAAACACGGTTTCATCCTTTGGCATCTTGGCCGGAAGAATGATCGGGCCGGTCTGGCGGCAGGCTAGCGAAAACTGCGAAGGATCTTGAGCCAAACCCACCGCACCGGAAATCCCCCCGGTCCGAGCCTGACTGACATGGCAGGTAATACCGGGCACCTTGGGGTCATGAAAGGCTTCGACGCAAACCTTGTGGTTGGCACCGATGAGCTTCCACGCAGTGGTGACGCAGCCGATGGTTTCGGCTTTGACGATGCCTGCGGACAATGCCAAGACAAAAAGGATAAGAATTCCCGGAATAACTTCGAGTTCCGTAACACGATCCTTGCTCATTCGTCCTCCTCAGGCTCGACCTCGACAGCGGCAGGGATCGACGTCGCCAACATCGTTGCCCGCGTCTCGGGCGTTTCGAGGCTGACACGGCCGAGCGCACCACTGCGATAGTCGGTCAGCAGGATCATCGCCGCCTTTTCCAGGTCGAGTTCGCCACCCCGGGTACGTGAGCCCTTGATCAGGCAGCCGCGTTTTCTGGCCACCGTCTCGACCACGCCGACGGCATCCAGCGCCGCCGGATCGAGCTTGTAGCGCGCGGCCAGCAGGGCGGGATAACGTGCCAACAGGATGCCCGCCAAAAAGGTCGCGACCTCTTCGTCGATTACCGCATTGCGGCCGATAGCATGGCTCGCGGCGAGCATGAAGCCGTCGCTGTCATGCGCGATTTTTGGCCACATCAGGCCGGGCGTGTCGATGATAGTGAGGCGCGGCGACAGGTCGAAGCTCTGTTGCGACTTGGTCACCGCCGGTTCGTCGCCCACCGCCGCGATGCGCCGCTTGAGCAGCGCATTCATCAGTGTCGACTTGCCGACGTTGGGGATGCCCATGATCATCATGCGCAGCGGCTTGACATTGTCATTGCGGTGCGGCGCCAGTTGCTGGCACAGGGACGGCACGCGTGCCGCATCGCCGGGCTTCTTGCACGAGATCGCGACGGCCCTCACGCCGGGCTGCTTGGCGTAGTAATCGAGCCAGGCCTGCGTCACCACCGGATCGGCGAGATCCGCCTTGTTGAGCAATTTCAGGCAGGGCCGCTGGCGAAACTCGCGCAGTTCGCGAATCATCGGGTTGCTGCTTGCCTCGGGCAGGCGGGCGTCGAGCACTTCGATGACGACGTCGGTGCGCGCCATGGTCTCGGCGGCTTTTTTGCGCGCCGAGGTCATGTGACCGGGGAACCACTGGATGGGCATGGGGGATAACAGGAGAGGAAAGATCATAATTATCCCCCATGCTCCCCATTCTCTACCAGGACGACCATCTCGTCGCCATTGACAAGCCGCCAGGCCTGCTCGTTCATCGCAGCGATATCGACCGTCACGAAACGCGTTTTGCCGTACAGCTCCTGCGCGACCAACTGGGGCGGCGCGTTTATCCGGCCCACCGGCTCGACAAAGGCACCTCGGGCGTCTTGCTGTTTGCCTTCGAACCCGCCATCGTCAAGGCGCTGGCCCTGCAGTTCGAAAGCGGCACGGTTGAGAAAACCTATCGCGCCGTGGTGCGCGGCTGGCCGCCGGAAGCCG
Source organism: uncultured Methyloversatilis sp. (assembly GCA_964477575.1). Lineage (GTDB taxonomy): Bacteria > Pseudomonadota > Gammaproteobacteria > Burkholderiales > Rhodocyclaceae > Sulfuricystis. Next base: position 132,635 of record CAYZEA010000011.1, on the reverse strand, counting down.
GCACCATCGACCACCCGCTGGCACGCAAATACGATGACTATGGCCGCCAGCTCCCCACCACCGAAGCCCAGCCGGCGCGGACGCATTACCGGCGGCTGGCCACCGTCGAGTTGCTGATCGCCGTGGATCGCTACCCGACCAGCCGCTATGCACTGGTGGAACTCAAACCAGAGACCGGTCGCCAGCACCAGTTGCGCCGCCACATGAAGCACATCGGTCATCCGATCATCGGCGATGCCACCCATGGCAAGGGCATTCACAACCGCTATTTCCAGCAGGCGTTCGGCTGTCACCGCCTGCTACTGGCCTGTATTCGGCTTGGCTTCCAACACCCCGTCAGCGGCGAAAAAGTCGACGTTGGCGGGACGGCGGGAACTCAGTTCGAGGAATTGATGGCGCACTTCGACTGGAGCCACGCCAGCGCGCCCTGCCCCGCCGCGCGCCCGCTGGCAAAACAGGCGGTCAGCAGGTAGCCGCCGGTTGGTGCCTCCCAATCCAGCATCTCCCCGGCGCAAAACACGCCGGGCAGCGCTTTCAGCATCAGGCGCTCATCCAGCGCCGCCGCCATTACCCCACCCGCCGAGCTGATCGCCTCGTCGAGCGGACGCGGTGCGACCAGCCGCAGCGGCAAAGCCTTGACCATGGTAGCCAGGCGCAGCGGATCGGCATAGTCTTCTTTTGCGGCGCACTCGCGCAGCAGCCCGGCCTTGACGCCGGCGATCCCCGCCCGGCTCTGCAGATGGCTGGCCATCGAGCGGGCGCCGCGCGGATGGGCAATCTCCTCCGTCAAACGTTCAAGCGACTTGCCCGGCGTCAGGTCGAGCGACAGCACCGCTTCGCCGCCCGCTTCCAGCGCATCTCTTAGCACCGCCGAGAACGCATAGATCAGGCTGCCCTCGACACCGTGCCGGGCAATGACGAATTCGCCCTGCCGTTGCTGCCCCGCAAATGAGGCGACGACGGTCTTGACCGGCTGACCGGCAAACTTGTCGCGGAAGTGGAGGGACCAGTCGACGTCAAAACCGCAGTTGGCCGGCCGCAAGTTGGCGACCTCGACGCCTCGCCGCTGCAGCAGGGGCACCCAGGCGCCGTCCGATCCCAGTTTGGCCCAACTGCCGCCGCCTAAAGCCAAAACCACTGCCGCCGGGCCAGCGCCGTCCCGCTGGCCTGCCGTCCTGCCAGCGCCGACTTTTGATCCGTTATCGAACACCAAGGCATCGCCCTCCCAACCCAGCCAGCGATGGCGCATGTGAAAGCGCACCCCGGCCTTGCGCAGCCGCTGCAGCCAGGCGCGCAGCAGCGGGGCGGCCTTCATCTCCGCAGGAAAGACCCGACCCGACGAACCGACGAAGGTCTCCACCCTCAGCCCGCGTGCCCAGTCGCGCAAGGCAGTCGCATCGAACGCGGTCAGCCACGGCCGCAGCCACGCGCTTTGCGCACCATAGCGGCCGACGAAGACATCGAAGGCTTCGGCATGCGTCAGGTTCAGGCCGCTCTTGCCGGCCATGAGGAACTTGCGTCCGGCCGAGGGCATCGCGTCATAGACATCGACAGCCACGCCGGCATTAGCCAGCACCTCGGCAGCCATCAGCCCGGCCGGGCCGGCACCGATGATGATGGCGAATTTCAAGGCTGGTAGGGGCTGGGGTCGAAGGCCGGCGCGCGGCCTCCGACCAGATCCGCCAGCAGGCGCCCCGATCCCGCCGCCATGGTCCAGCCCAGCGTCCCGTGCCCCGTATTGAGATAGAGATTCTTCAGGCGCGTACGGCCGATCAAGGGCACATTGCCGGGCGTCGCCGGACGTAGGCCGGTCCACGGCTCAATGGTGTTTTCGTCGACATTCAGCTGCGGGAAGACTTCGCGCACCCGACGCAGCAGCGGCGCGATGCGTTGTGGCGCAATCCGCGTGTCGTAACCCGCGAACTCGGCGGTACCCGCCACGCGCAAGCGCTGGCCGAGGCGCGAAAACACGATCTTGGCACCATCGTCGGTAAGACTCACCGTGGGGGCGGACGCCTCGCTCTCAATGGGAATGCTGATCGAGTAACCCTTGGCCGGGTAAACCGGCACATGAATGCCCAGTGGGGCCAGATAGCGCGGCGTGTAGCTGCCGAGGGCGACCACCACGGCATCCGCGCTCAGCACCTCACCATTGGCCAGATGCACGCCGCACACGGTCATGCGATCGCCGACCAGCCCGGTGATTGGCGTGTCATAGCGGAAGACCACCCCGCGCTGGGCCGCCCGCTCGGCCAGCAGGGTGCAGAACCGCTGCGCATCGCCCGACTCGTCGCCAGCGGTGAAGGTACCGCCGACGATGGGCGAACGCGAATGGGCCAGCGCCGGCTCGATGGCCAGACACTCGGCCGCCGTCTTGACAATACGCTCGCAACCGAACTCGCGCATCAGGGCAGCTTGCGGAATCGCATGCTCGAACTCGGCCGGATCGGTGTAGTAATGCAGGATACCGCGCTCAAGACAGTCGTATTCAAGCCCCAGTTCGCGGCGCAATACCTTCAGGCGCGCCCGGCTGTCGAGCGCCAGCGCCAGAATGGCCTGAATATTGGCGCGTGTGCGCTGCGGGCAGCACTCCATGAGAAAGCGCAGGCCCCAGGCCCATTGCGCCGGATCGGCACGCAGGCGCCAGAGCAGCGGCGAGTCCTCGCGCCCCAGCCATTTGAGCGCCTTCAGGGGCGCGCCTGGGTTGGCCCACGGTTCGGCATGGCTGGTCGAAATCTGCCCGCCATTGGCAAAGCTGGTCTCGCGCGCCGGCCCCGGCTGGCGATCGACCACAACAAGCTCATGACCATCCTCAGCCAGGAACCAAGCCGAACTGACGCCGATCAAACCTGCGCCGAGCACTACAATACGCATTCCGATTCCTATCGAGCAAACGAACGACGATTATAGGCAGCCCTCATGAAATTCCTCTTCGACCTGTTCCCGGTCATCCTTTTCTTCGCCGCCTACAAGTTTTCCGACATCTATATCGCTACAGGCGTCGCTATCGTCGCCACTTTCGGCCAGATCGCCTGGGTGCGCTTCCGCCATGGCAAGGTCGACAAGATGCTGTGGGTCAGTCTCGGGTTGATCGTCGTCTTCGGCGGCATGACGCTGATCCTGCGCGACCCCACTTTCATCAAGTGGAAGCCGACCATTTTGTATTGGATTTTTGCCTCGGCCCTGCTTGTTTCTGTCTTGGCATTCAAGAAAAACCTGATTCGCAGCATGCTCGAACAGCAGGTCGCTCTGCCTGAGCCGCTGTGGGCGAAGCTCAACCTCGCCTGGGTTGGTTTCTTCACCGTGATGGGCGCCCTCAACCTTTATGTTGCCAACCACTACAGCGAGTCCGACTGGGTCAATTTCAAGCTGTTCGGCGGCATGGGCCTGATGTTCGCTTTCATCATCGTGCAGGGTATGCTGCTGGCCCCCTATATTCCCGACGAAAAACCAGAGGAAAAGTCTTGATGCACAACAAGGAGAAAGCTTGATGCTTTATATGATCCACGGCGAAGACACGCCCGGCACACTGGATAAACGCCTGGCCGCCCGCCCCGCCCATCTGGAGCGCCTGCAAGCGCTGCAGGCCGCCGGACGCCTGATCCTCGCCGGCCCCTGCCCGGCCATCGACAGCCCCGATCCCGGCCCGGCCGGTTTTTCCGGCAGCCTGATCGTCGCCGAGTTCCCTGCGCTGACCGATGCCCAGGCCTGGGCGGATGCCGATCCCTATGTCGCCGCCGGCGTCTATGCCCGCGTGACGGTCAAACCTTTCAAGAAAGTGCTGCCCGCATGAGCGCGGTCGACACATTGCGCCAGCAACTGGCCGTTCTGGAACCCATGCACATCGAGATCGAGGACGAGAGCCACCGGCATGCTGGTCATGCGGGTGCCCGCGAAGGGGGGCATTTCAAGCTTTCGATTGTGTCGTCGCGCTTTGCGGGCCTATCCACAATGCAGCGCCATCGCCTGGTGTATGATGCCGTCGGCGATCTGAAAACCGTCGGCATTCATGCGCTGAGCATCAAGGCCATGGCACCCGCCGAACTGCCCGCCAAATCGTAATCAACTACATTTCTGCCCAAGGACACCATGAAACACGCCCTACTTTCCCTTTCCCTGCTGGCCATTTTTACCGCCCCTGCTATCGCTGCCGATCCCGTTGCCAAGGTTAATGGCAAGGCCATCCCCGCCGCCCGCGCCGAAGTACTGATTGCCAACCAGATCGCCCAGGGTCAGGCTAAAACCCCCGAGCTTGAAGCCGCCGTCAAGGAAGAGCTGGTACGTCGCGAAGTGCTTGCCCAGGAAGCGGTCAAAAAGGGCGTCGACAAGAAGTCGGATGTCCAGGCGCAACTGGAACTGGCCCGCCAGGGCGTGATGATTGGCGCCTATCTCAACGATTACGCCCGCAATGTGAAGATTTCGGATGCCGATGTGCAGAAGGAATACGAGAGCATCAATGCCACTGTCGGCAAGAGCGAATATAAAGTCCGCCATATCCTCGTCGAAAGTGAAGGCGAAGCCAAGGACATTATCGCCAAGCTGAAGGGTGGCGCGAAGTTCGAAGACCTCGCCAAGGCATCGAAAGATCCTGGTTCCAAAGATCGCGGCGGCGAACTCGGCTGGGGCAACAAGGCCAGCTATGTGGCTCCCTTCTCCGAAGCCATGACCAAGCTCGAAAAAGGCAAATTTACCGATACCCCAGTCAAGAGCCAGTTTGGCTGGCACGTCATCCAGCTCGACGACACGCGCGAACTGAAGGCACCGTCTTTTGAAGAAGTAAAACCGCAGATCATCCAGCGTATGCGCCAGCAGGCAGTCGAGAAGCACATCCTCGACCTGCGCGCCAAGGCCAAGGTCGAGTAAAAGTCGGCGCTGGCGGGACGGCATCATGCAAGACATCGGGGGCCGCCAAGGCCCCCGTTTCATTTGAAGGATACCCGTGAAGGTTTCCCCCTACCTGCTGCTGATCCTCGCCAACCTATTCTGGGCCGGCAACTGGGTCATCGGCCGCGGCATGCGCGCCGATGTGCCGCCGATGGCGCTATCGTTCTGGCGCTGGATCGTCGCCCTCCTCTGTCTGCTGCCCTTCGCCTGGCCGTATCTGAAAAAGGATTGGCCCGCCCTGCGCAGCACCTGGCGTCCGCTGACCCTCCTCGGCCTGTTCGGCACCGCGCTCTACAACGCGCTGACCTATGCCGGCCTGCAACAGACCGAAGCGATCAACGGCGTGCTGCTCAACTCCTTCATCCCGGTGGTCATCGTCGCACTGGCCTGGATCTTTCAGGGCAAAAGACTGCGCGCCATCGAGGGTGTCGGCATGGCTGCCTCCTTCATTGGCGTGCTCACCATCGTGGCGCGCGGCGATGCGACCACGCTGCAGCATCTCTCGCTGAATTTCGGCGACCTGCTGATCCTGCTCTCGGTCTTCGTCTGGGCCACCTACACGCTGCTGCTGCCCAAGCGCCCTGCCGTGCATCCGTTCTCGCTGCTGTTTGCCTGCGCCAGCATCGGCGTCATCGGCCTCGCGCCGCTCTATGCCATCGAACTCGCCGGCGGCCGACACATCGTCGCCTCGCCGCAAGCCTGGCTGACCATCGCCTACACCGGCATCTTCCCGGCGCTGCTCGGTTACATCTTCTGGAACAAGGGCGTCGAACAGGTCGGCGCGGCACGGGCCGGCTACTTCATCCACCTGCTGCCGGCCTTCGGCATCCTGCTGGCCGCCCTGTTCCTCGGCGAACGCCTGCTCGGCTTCCATTTCCTCGGCGTGGCGCTGATCTTCGGCGGCATTTACCTCACCACAAGAAAATGATCCGCTGGTTGCGTGACTGGTGGCATCGCCCACCCATCGCTATCCGCGAGGAACAATGGCAGGCCGCCGAATACCCGCTGGTCTTTCTCGACCGGCTCACGGCAGATGAGCGTCAGCGCCTGCGTGGCCTCGCCGCCACCTTCATCGCCACCAAGGAATGGAGCACTGCCGGCGGTCTGCAACTCACCCCGGCCATCCAGCTTTCCATCGCGCTGCAGGCCTGCCTGCCAATCCTCAATCTCGGGCTGGACTGGTACGACGGCTGGGTGGGCATCGTCGTCTATCCCGGCGACTTTGTCATTCCGCGCCAGATCGTCGATGCATCGGGCGTGGTCCATGAATTTGACGACCCGGTGCTCGGCGAGGCCTGGGAGGGCGGCCCGGTGTTGCTGTCGTGGTTCGAAGACTTGAACGATATCGGCGATGTCAGTCTGGTCATCCACGAGTTCGCCCACAAGCTCGACATGAGTAACGGCGAGACAGATGGCATGCCCACACTGCACGCCAATATGTCGATTGAAGACTGGATCGCCGCGTTCGCGCCGGCCTACGAAGATTTCTGCCGACATGTCGATGCGGGTGAAGAAACCGCCATCGACCCGTATGCCGCCGAGCATCCGGCCGAATTCTTCGCGGTTGCCAGCGAAGTCTTCTTCGAAGTCCCCGACTTGCTGCACGAGTCGTATCCTGCGGTTTATGCGCAGTTGTGCCTGTTTTACCGCCAGAGCCCGCTCTAAAGGTCGGCGCAGGCGGTACGGCACGGAAACTACCTCGCCGATCCGCTATTGCATCGCAACAAATCTCTGGTAAAAATGGACGGATAACCCAGCCAGGACACGCCCCATGAGCACGCCCCAACTCATCGAATACATCGAAAACCGCGTCTACAACGAAATCAACGAAGGCGACACCGCGACGCTGATCCGTACCCTGCGTCCCGAAGACATCCAGATGTACGCCATCTTGTCGGGCGACATGAACCCCACGCACGTCGATCCCGAATACGCGCGTTCCTCGCAGTTTCGCGAAGTCGTCGCCCATGGCATGTGGGGCGGCATGCTGTTCTCGAATGTGCTCGGCACCCAGTTCCCCGGCCCCGGCACGGTCTATATCGATCAGAGCCTGCACTTCGAGCGCTCGGTGCGCGTCGGCGACACGCTGACCGTCGTCGTCACCTGCAAGCGCAAGTTCGACCACAACCACCACATCATTTTCGATTGCGACTGCAAGAACCAGGACAACGAGCGCGTCATCCACGGCACCGCCGAAGTGATTGCCCCGCTCGAAAAGGTCAAGCGCGCCAAGGTCGCCCTGCCGGAACTCAAGCTGTCGGCCACCAAATCCTCGCGTTACGAGCACCTGCTCGAAATCACGCGCGGCCTGTCGCCGATTCCGATGGCCGTGATCCATCCCTGCGATGGCGAATCCCTCAAGGGCGCCCTGCTGGCCCGCGACCGTGGCCTGATCGACCCGACGCTGGTCGGCCCGGAAGACAAGATTCGCGCCCTCGCCGAGGAATTCAAGCTCGACCTGTATGGCTGCACCTTCCTCAACGTGCCGCACAGCCATGCATCGGCCGAATCGGGCGTTGCGCTGGCGCGCGAGGGCGCCGTCGAAGCACTGATGAAAGGCTCGCTGCACACCGACGAACTGATGGGCGAAGTCATCGACAAGGCCACCGGCCTGCGCACCGAGCGACGCATCAGCCATGTGTTCGTGATGGACGTGCCGACCTATCCGCGGCCGCTGATGATCACCGATGCGGCGGTCAACGTCGCGCCCGACCTCGTCACCAAGATCGACATCGTGCAAAACGCCATCGATCTGGCGCGCATGCTGCACATCGCCGATCCGAAGGTAGCGATCCTCGCTGCCGTCGAAACGGTCAACCCGAAGATGATCGCTACGCTGGACGCCGCCGCCCTATGCAAGATGGCTGATCGCGGCCAGATCAAGGGCGGCGTACTCGATGGCCCGCTTGCCTTCGACAACGCCATTTCGGTTGTCGCAGCACGCACCAAGGGCATCAAGTCGGCTGTCGCCGGTCAGGCCGACATCCTGCTGGTGCCCGACATCGAATCGGGCAACATGCTCGCCAAGCAGCTCGAATATCTTGCCGATGCGCTCTCCGCCGGCATCGTCCTCGGTGCCCGCGTGCCGATCGTGCTGACCTCGCGCGCCGACTCGGCGCAGACCCGCACCGCTTCCACCGCCATCGCCGTCGTGATGGCCCATGCCCGTCGCGCTGCGGCGGCAAAACAAGCCAGTTAATAACAGATGCACAACACACACAAAATCTGGTTTTTCGCCTCACAAATTTTGGAAGTTAATCGGGATAGGGGCGGTCAGTGTACCTGACCGAGCCCCTCCCACACCACCCGGCATGCGGGTCCGCACCGGGCGGTTCGAGAAGTTGAGGTCATGAGAGACGGGGTACGCCAAGTTTGTCGAAGTAGGCAATAGTCAGCACCCGTTTGATGTCGCCATCGCTGTTCCGTTGCCCGCCGCCCCTTTGTTGGCTTTGACTCGCTTCCACGCTTGCCGCAGGTTCTCTCTCGCCAACTGCTTGCAGCAGCCCGACCCTGTGCTCTCGGTGTCCCGTCGCGGGTTGTTCGCTTCGTCGCTGACAAGATCACGCTCGGCCCTTCGCTTCGCTCGCTGTGATCAACTTACGGGAGGACTTCCACCTCCAAGAGTGCGCCCGTGCCGGGCGCACAAGTAAAAGCCGGCATTGCCGACCCGGCCGACTCGGCTTATGCCATCTGAAATAGTTTGTGGAAGTTCATCACGTCGAGCACCTGTTTGACAGAGCCTTTCGCATTCGACAGAAAAACAGACTTCCCGACAGCCTCGGCTTGTGCCTTCAGTAACAGCAGCATGCCGCAGGCAGCGCTGTCAATGTAATGCACAGAACCAAGATGCACCTCAATGTGCGTGGCCGAGGGGTAGCGTATCGCCTCTCGTATCGCATCATTGAAGTCTTTGCGGATAGTGCCGTCGAATTTCCCCTGCACATAAACGGTCGCCGTTGAGCCTACTGTCGAGATATTGAAATTCATGGGATCACACTTGTGCAAGACAAGCCGTAATCCTACTCCTGAATACGAATCTATGCGGCTGTGCATAATGGCAAAATACCCGGCATTAGGCTGGGGCAGGAGGGCGGTTAGCGCCGTCTCAGGCGACAGGTTTCCGCAACTTTGGCGGGAATCCTTAATTCGTGCGTGGTCGCTGCGATCTGTTTCAACTGGTTGAACTTGACCCCGCAGCAGTCCTCACAGCGATCCCGGCCACCAATTCAGACTCAAACCCCATTGGACAACACTGTCTGTTGACGCTGATAGGTGTATTAGTGCATAATACTGAGCTTGACGCGGGGTGGAGCAGTCTGGCAGCTCGTCGGGCTCATAACCCGAAGGTCGCAAGTTCAAATCTTGCCCCCGCAACCAAATAAAACAAGGGCTTACGAAATCAACCTCGTAAGCCCTTTGTCTTTATCGGCCTTTTTCGGCCTCTTTGTGTAACCACTTTGTAAGTGGTTTTCGACAATGTCCTACCGGTAGTGAGCAGTCTTTCCAACAACGCCGCCACCAGAGCCTCAAGCTCCTGTTAGCGGTTGATAATCTTCGATATCAGGCGTCCTGCAAAAAGTTCCTGACAATGCTTACCTGGGCATCATTGAGGAACATGGGCGCATGTCCAACACCGGGCACTTCCACCGTCTGTGCGCAGGGGCCGCGAGCGGCCATCTGCGTGGCAACCTCGCGCGTGAGGAGATCAGAGATTTCGCCGCGTACCACCAGGGTCGGACAGCGAATCGCATCGTAGAGCGGCCACAATTCGATATCCTTCGGTTTCCCATCTGCGCCCCCCTGTACTGCCATGGCCGCATTGAAGGGCGCTGCGATACCCGGGTCGTAGCGCAGCGCGAACCCACCTGCCGGGCCAACCTTGACGACATTCTCGGTCAGGTGGCGCCATTGCGCATCGCTCAGGGTACCGAAGGGTGCGGCCACCATACGAATATACGCTTCAGCCTGTTCCAACGAGGCAAAGCTCGGCCGCGCCGACACGTATTCGCTAATGCGTGCCAGCGCCGCAGCCGCGATCACCGGGCCGACATCATTCAGGATCAGGCGACGGATCGGGGATTCCGGCTGCGCGGCCAGCACCATGCCGATCATGCCGCCCATCGACGTTCCCAGCCAATCGACCGATTCGACATTCAAACGCGCCAGCAGCACCACCATGTCAGCTGCGTATTGCGGAATCGCATAGTGATTCGGATCGCGCAGCCAGTCGCTCAAGCCCCGTCCGACGACATCCGGACATACGACGCGATAACGATCCGCCAGCGACTGTGCCAGAAAGTTGAAGTCGCGGCCGCAACGGGTCAGGCCATGCACGCACATCAGCACGCGCGGGTTGGCCGGATCGCCCCACTCGAGGTAGGCCATGCGATGAAAGCCCGCCGCGCTGAGGCACTGCACCTTACCGTGACGGGGTTCCATACGATCTCAGCAAAGCTGAACGCGGCAAACGACCTCATTGCCCTGTCCGCGATATTCCATGTGATCGAAACTCAGCATACGCGACATGGCAATGCCGCGACCGTGCGTATCGAAGGCGCGATCGGGCGCCATCTCGAGGAAGGGCTGCCAGTTGAAGCCTGCACCCTCATCCTGAACGATAAACTCGATCTCATCCTTTGTTCGAGCCAGCAACAGTCGTGCCGAACGTGCGCTATAGGGCTCCTCGGCCAGACGCCTCTCCACCTCCGTCCCGAGCGCATCGGCGGCGATCAGGCGGGACTTTTCTTCATAAGTAATTGCCAGGTTGCCATGCTCGACCGCATTCAGCATCAACTCCGTCAGACCCATCACGACGCGCGATGGGTCAGGTGCGGCCTGGGCAATCAGGGCGGCAAGATCGCGCGCCTCGGACTGGGTACGGAACATGAATTCCCCGCGCACCAGATGACGCAAGATGCACTCGGCATTGCGAATGCGCTCCTGCAACGTGAGATACTCAAGCCGATCGCGTAAGGCGGCACGCACAATCGAGAGCAGGGTCTCGGGCGGAAAAGGCTTGGTCAGGTAGTAATAAGCACCGGCATTCAGGCCAGCCGCCACATCTTCGGGCGCCGTCAGCGACGTCTGGATGATAATGGGCACATGGGCCAATAGCGGATGGCTCTTGATCTGCGGCAATAGACGCAGACTGTCCATATCCGGCAGGAGCCGGTCGAGCAGTACGGCATCGAGCGTATCGGCATGAAGGCTGAGCAAACGCCTAGCCGCCTCGCCGGTCTTCGCAACTTCGACGGCATAACCTTGCTCGGTCAGCGTATCGACCAGAATGTCGAGAAGAATTTCCTCATCTTCGACGATCAGCAGATGAGGGGTATCCTTTGTGTCAGTCATCGTTCAGCAATTACAGAAGATGTTCATTTATAGCATTATTGTGCAATCATGTCTTGGTGCCTCGTAACAATGCCTTCAGCGCCTGAGTCAAGTCCGAAATTTGCTGTAAATCTGCTCCGAGCCGTTCAATGACGATTGGGGTTCAGCCCGAGAGGGCAACAACGTTGTTGCCCTCTCGGGCTGCGGCGCAGGCGGCCGCCCATTCGTGACCGGACCGCAGCGCCGCCCACAGATCGTCGAAATGCTTGAGCGGGGTTTTTCCAGAGGCAAACACGCGCGCATAACCGGTGAGGTGACACAGCGTATCGTTGACATAGACGATATTGCCATCCAGGCCGACAATCAATATAGAGTTGGGAATCTGCCGAATCGCTTCGACGAGCGCCTACTCCAGCCCCTCACGGCGCATGCCAATACCGTTGGCTGTGCAAGCGTTCATGTCGCACGGCAAGGCTGCGCTGCCCCCCTTCACCCGCACGCAGCCGCAGACCGATCGCGCCGGCCCGGTCGGTGCGATGCAGCCGGGCGCCGGTTGCGGCAAACCGTTCCTCCACGGTAGATGCGGGGTGACCAAATCGGTTGCGATAACCAATCGGAAAAATCACCTCGCGGGCGCCCACCGCCGCCACAAAGTCGGGCGAGGCGGTTTTGCGTCCGCCGTGATGCGGGGCGATCAGGATGTCGGCCCGCAGCGCATCCGCATGGCGCACCAGCAACTCGGCTTCGGCCTTGCCTTCGATGTCGCCGGGAATCAATACCCGGCCATGCGGCGTTTCGATCAGCAACACACAGCTCATGGCATTGGTAGTGCGCTTACGCTCGTAATCGCTGGACTTGGGATGAAGAAAGCGAAACGTGATGCCATCCCATGTCCAGTTTGTGCCGTCCTCGCAGCGTCGGCTTTTCGGCATGGAACCAACCCCCTCGGCCACCGGCAACCCGGCCAACACCGAGTCCATCCCGCCCGCGTGATCCCGGTCGGCATGGCTGATGAGCAGCATATCGAGTTGGCGCACATTCGCCGCCCGCAGGTAAGGCAGCACATGGCGTGCTCCCGCATCCGTGCCCCCCAGTTCCGGCCCGCTGTCGTAGAGCAAGTCGTGCGTCGCCGTTTGCACATGAATCGCTTGCCCCTGCCCGACATCGAGTACGGCGAGATGCAACTCGCCCGCCCCCGGCCGCTCGGGGAAAATGAAGAACAGCGGTAGAAAGGCAATGGCCCCCAGCCAGCGTGCAGGAAAACCGCGCGGCAACAACAACCAGAGCGCACCGAGCGCTGCCAGCGGCACCGCCCATGCCGGTGGGGCATGCTGTTGCCAAAGCGCGCCGGGCAGCGCTGCAAGCCAGGTCAGAAAACCCATCAGGACATGCAGCAGCGCATGGGCAATCTCCAGCGTCCAGGCAAACCCCGGCAGACTGCCGAGCAACACCAGCGGCGTCGCCAGCAGGCTAACCAGCGGAATCGCCAGCGCATTGGCCAATGGCGACACCAGCGAGAATTGCTGGAACAGGGCCAGCAGCGCCGGCATCAGACCAAGCGTAATCGCCCATTGCGCGCGCAGCCATTCGAGCGCCCAATGGCGTGACACGCGGCCCGACGCGATGCCGAACAGCAAGGCCACCGCCGCGAACGACAACCAGAAACCCGCTGCCAGTACCGCCCACGGATCGATCAGCAACACCGCCACCAGCGCTGTCCCCAACACCTGCGCGGCCGTCAGCGCACGACCGGAAAGCATGGCTGCCACAACAATCGCCAACATGAACAGCGTCCGCTGCGCCGGAATCCCAAAGCCGGCCAGCAGCGCATACGCCGCCGCCCCTGCCAGACCCGCCACGGCAGCGGCCTTTTGCGCCGGCCAGAGCAAAGGCAAGCGTGCCGAACGCCGCCAAGCCCAGCCGACCAGCAAGGCCAGCAAGCCGCCGATCATCGTCACATGCAGCCCGGAGATCGACATCAGATGCGTAATCCCCGTCGCCGCGAACAGCCGCCACAACTCGGACGCAATCGCCTGCTGGTCGCCAATCGCCAGCGCCACCAGCACGCCGGCATAGGGCCGATCCGGCAAGGCGCGCAACATACGGGCGCGGATGCTTTCGCGCAGTCGATTGATGACTCCGAAGAAGCCGCCCGCCTCCATTTCAAGCCGTCCCGCCAGCGTCGACTTTTTGACATAGCCCGTCGCACGGATGCCGCGTTCCAGCAACCAGCCTTCGTAGTCGAAACCGTGCGGATTGAGATTGCCGTGCGGACGCTTCAGACGCACAACGAAGCGCCAGCGCTCGCCGGCGCGCGGCAGGGACAGCATCCCCGGTGCGGCTTCCTCGTCGCCCTCTTCCTCAACTTCCGGTTCCATGTGGCGGTACCACGAGAGCGCAATGCGCTGCGGCACCGGCCCCGCCGCTTGCTCCACCAGAAAATTAAAACGCACACCACGTTCAAAGCGCTGCGGCAGGTCGGCAATAACGCCGACCACCTCGACATCGCGTCCTTCCCACTCGACAGGAAGCGCATCGCTCAAACGCCAATGGGCAAAACCGCCGGCCCAGCCCAAGCCGAGCAAGAGACAACCGATCAAGACCAGCCAGCGAGAGTGCCGCTGCAACACCAGCAACAGGCCGAGCAAACCGCCCGCCGCCAGAAAAGTCGGTGCTGGCAGAACGGCAGATTGCTGCAGTAGCCATACACCCAACGCAAAAGCCAGCGCCCCCCATGCCATGCTTAGAATGCCCCCATGCGCCATTGGCTCCGCAAATTCCTGCCCGACCACACCGCGATCCACGAGAATCGCTGGCTGGCGCCGTTTCGCAACACGCTGCTGCATCCGCGCCTGTGGCATTTAAACCGTCGCTCGGCGGCAGGTGCGGTGGCGGTCGGGCTGTTTACCGGTCTGTTTCCACCGCCTTTCCAGATGGTCAGCGCGGCCCTTTGCGCCGTCGTCTTCCGCATCAACCTGCCGCTGGCGATTTTCACCACGCTCTACACCAACCCGCTCACGTTTGTGCCCCTCTATATTTTCGCCTTCTGGCTCGGTAGCCTGATTTTAGGAGGCGAAAGCCTCTTTACGGCGCCACCGGAATTTTCAGCCAGCCACCCGGCCGATTCGCTGCTGGCCCTGGCTAGCTGGCTCGCCCAACTGGGCTGGCCGCTGGTGATCGGTGTCCTGCTGCTGGCAACGGTGTTTGCCGCGCTGGGCTATGTGGCCGTGCGCGTCGGCTGGCGCTACTGGCTGGTGCGCAGTTGGCATCAGCGCAAGCGCCACTGATATCGCGGGTTTTTAGACCTATCCAACGCTCACTACTGGCGCCTACTCAACCCAGAGCTTCTTCCATCCTTCGTGCCCGAGCCGGCGCACGGTGTCGATGTTGCGTTCGTAGATGCTTTCCGCATCGGGAAAAGCGGCCACGGCGCGGTCGATGCTGGATTCGCGCAACAGGTGCAGCGTCGGATAGGGCGAGCGATTGGTGACGTTGTCGATGTCGTCCGGCGCCGTGCCGGCGAATTCATACTGCGGATGCAGGCTGGCGATCTGGTAGATACCGTCCAATTCCAGCCGTCGCAGAAGTGCTGCGGTTTCGGCAAGGAAGAAGTGGTAATCGAGGAAATCGACCATGACCTGCGGATGGATCAGCAGTGTGGTATCGAGTTGCTTGGGGTCGGTGTCGGTGAGTATCTGGAACTCGTGTTCGAGTTCCGCCAGCAGGGCGTCGGCGTCGCTGGCGGCGCTGACGGCATAGCGAATCTGCTTCTTCACATGCACCGACTTGGCGAAGGGGCACAGGTTGAGGCCGATCACCGCCCGTTCCAGCCAGCGCTGCGTGGCAGCGACGATCTCGGCCTTGGCCGCCGCGCCGGCGAACGGCATCAGCACTTCGGGTAGTTCACTCATCACCGGCTCCTCACGGTCATCTTCCGTTACCTACACCGCCGCCGCCGCTGCTTCAAGCCGCTGCTAACAGCCCATCCTGCAAGCGCAGTTGACGCTGGCAGGACGCCGCCAGCGAGGCATCGTGCGTGACGATGACGAGGCTGGTGCCATGAGCGGCGTTCATGCGCAGCATCAGGGCGAAGACTTCGTCGGCGGTGTGTCGATCCAAGTTGCCGGTTGGTTCATCCGCGAGCAGGCAGGCCGGTTTGGTCACCAGCGCCCGCGCCAGTGCCGCGCGCTGGCGTTCGCCGCCGGAGAGTTCGCCGGGGCGATGCGTCAGGCGTGCGCCCAGCCCGACTTCGTTGAGGATGGCGCTTGCCTGTTCATACGCAGCCGGCTTGGCCATGCGCCGAATCAGCAAGGGCATGGCCACATTTTCCAGCGCCGAGAATTCCGGCAGCAGGTGGTGAAACTGATAAACGAAACCGAGTTGCCGATTGCGCAAGTTACCGCGTTCGGTTTCGGAGACCTGCGCAAGGTCTTTCCCCTGCAATTGCACCGTGCCGGCGGTCGGCAGATCCAGCCCGCCGAGCAAATGCAGCAGCGTGCTCTTGCCCGACCCGCTGGCACCGATGATGGCCGCCGTCTCGCCAGCGCCGACTTTTAGATCGACGCCCGCCAGCACATGGACCTCTTCCGCGCCCTGGCGGAAGGATTTTTTCAGGCCCGTGCAGCTCAGCACCTCACTCATAACGGAGCGCCTCCGCCGGATTGGTGCGCGCCGCGCGCCAGCTCGGATAAAGCGTGGCCAATAGCGTCAGCACGAAGGACACCGAGCCGATGATGCCGACATCCGACCAGTGCAGGTCGGAGGGCAGGTCGGAGATGTAATACACGTCCTTGGCGAGGAACTGCATGCCCAAAATACGTTCGAGGGCCGGCACCACCACATCGACATTGAGCGCCAGCGCCACGCCGCCAACGATGCCGAGCAGCAGGCCGATGGTGCCGATCAGCGCGCCCTGGATGACGAAGATGCGCAGGATGCTGCCAGGACTCGCGCCCAGCGTGCGCAGGATGGCGATGTCGGCGCGCTTGTCCTGCACCGTCATCACCAGCGTCGAGACGATGTTGAAGGCCGCCACGGCGACGATCAGCAGGAGGATCAGGAACATCATGTTCTTTTCGATCTGCACGGCGCGAAAAAAGTTGGCATGGCTGCGCGTCCAGTCGGACACGCGCAGTTCGCGGTCGAGTACGCCCGCCAGTTCGCGCACCACGCGCGGCGCCATGAACAGGTCGTCGAGTTTCAGCCTCACCCCCGTCACGCGATCTTCCATCTGGTAGAGCTTTTGCGCATCTTCCAGATGAATCAGCGCCAGGCCCGAGTCGTACTCGAACATGCCCACCTCGAAGACGCCCACCACGGTGAATTGCTTCATGCGCGGCAGCACCGCGGCAGGCGTCACCATGCCCTGCGGGGCAATCAGCGTCACCTTGTCGCCGCCGGAGGCGCGCAGGGCGTAGGCCAACTCGGCCCCCAGCACGATGCCGAACTCGCCCGGCCGCAGGCGTTCGAGCGCGCCGGTCTTCATGTGCTTGGCAAAATCGGCGACGCGATCCTCATCAACCGGCAGGATGCCGCGAATCAGTGCGCCCTTGACCTGGCCGTCGTAGGAAAGCATCGCCTGCTGCTGCACAAAGGGGGCGGCGGCGACCACGCGCGGATGCCGCGCAACGGCCTCGACCGCTGCGGGCCAGTTGTCCAGTTCGCCTTCTGCCCCGGAAATCTGCGCATGCGAAGCCACGCCGAGAATGCGCGTGCGCAACTCTTTCTGGAAACCGTTCATCACCGACAGCACCACGATCAGCGCCGCCACGCCGAGTGCCAGCCCGAGCATGGAGATCAGCGAGATGAAGGAGATAAAGCGATTGCCGCCACCGGATTTGCGGGCGGTGGTGTAACGCAGACCGATAAAGGTTTCGAAGGACATGAGGCGGCATTCTACCTACCGAGCGTAGGCAGTCGGCGTACCGCCTTAGTTCGTTTCCGCAATGAAGGAACGATAACGCTGATCTTCACCGAGAATATGGTGACTCAACCAGTCGCGCAGATAGTTGAGCACGTTGTCGCCGAGCGGGCGCGTACCGTAGATCAGGTATTCGTCGCGCAGCTCGGTGATCCAGCGGACAAAAGCCTGATGAATAATCTTGTGGTCATCGAGATCAGGGTAAGCCGCCTGTGCCATGAGGCGCTCCTCGTAATCGAAGTGAAAGGCGGCATAACTCGCCAGTTCGTCGATAATCATCAACACCACATGATGGTTGCACCGGCTTTCGGCACTGGCGAGCTGGTTGATGGTATCGATCAGCACGGCATGCTGCTCGTCAATATGCAGGTTGCCGACGCTGAAATCGTCTTGCCAGCGCACCAATTGCACCGTCTCGCGCTCTGCGATCACAGCAAGAACGGCATCGACCACGTCGGGATCAAACTGCCTGCCACGCTGGGAGCGAAGCAGCTCAATCACCCTGTCCATCTCCCAAGGCGCCTTGTAGGGGCGTCGCGACACAAGCGCATCGAAAACATCGACGACGGCACAGATACGCCCCGACAAGGGGATGGCATCGCCGGCAAGACGGTGGGGATAACCCTGTCCATCGTGCCACTCATGATGGCTGAGCGCGATCTCGATGCCAAAATCAAAATAAGGAGTCTGCCCCATGTTCAGTTTTGCCTGCTTTAACAGGTCAGCCCCCAGCACGGTATGCAGATTCATCATCGAGCGTTCTTCGCTGGTCAACGGACCGGGCTTCAGCAGGATGCTGTCTGATATGGCGATCTTGCCGACATCGTGCAGGATGGACGCCGTGGCAATATGCTCGATGTATTCGTCGTCGATAATCGCCGCAAACCGGGGATGAGACTGTAGTTTGCGTGCCGTTTGGCCCACCATGCGCGCGACGCGCAGGACATGTACGGCCGTATCGACATCGCGATGCTCGGCAAAGCCGGCCATGGCGATCACGCTTGCCTTGGCATTACGCCGCTGCGCCTCGCGTAACGCACGTTCGCGCGTTACGTCTGTATAGGTGTAGAGATAACCACCGGAAGGCAAAGGCGTGGCGCTCACGGTTAGCGCTATGCCATTGGGACGTACGCGCTCGATACGCAGCGGCTCGCGGCGCTGCATCGAAGCTAACCGCTCCTGCAGATAAGACTCGGTCTGTGCCCCGAAAAACTCCCCGCGCTCCAGCAGAAATCTCAGCAGTTCTGCGTAAGGACGCCCGATAAAGGTTATTTCATCGGCAATGTCGAGCAACTGCCGATAAGCATGGTTATGACCGGCAACACACAACTCGGCATCTAGCCAAAGCATGCCTTGGTCGGTCGCCTCAATAACCTCGGTGCATTGAAATTCGTCCCTGCGTAATGGAGCGTCCATACTGGATTAGTGTGCAATAGAGTGGGGTGGCAATGCGGCAAACTGCCGCACTCCGACTTTACCCCATCAGCAAGGCAATTAGCTACTGGGGAATCCCCTATTCTGAAGAGACGAAGCCCCAACTTGCGGATTAAGCCGCATCCAGCCACTTCACGGCAAAGCGATCGAGGTCGCGGCCGCTTTCCAGTTGCAGCTTGGTCTTTAGGCTGGCGCGATGGGCCTCGATGGTCTTGATACTGCGCTGAAGTTTTTCGGCGATCTGTCGGGTACCGAAGCCCAGACCAATCAAATGCAGCACCTCGAACTCGCGTGCACTTAGGCCTGTCAACATATCCGGCGGGCCTGACTGCGGTGTACGCAGCTGCGGGTTCAGCATGTTTTGCATGGCAGCGCTGAGATAGACCTTGCCAGCGAGTATCTGCTGCACGGCGAACAGGATGCTCTGGGTTCCTTCCTGCTTCATCAGATAGCCATTGGCGCCCGCCCGCAAGGCACGTTCGGCGAACAGGGACTCCTCGTGCATACTGAGGGCCAGCAAGCCCACAGCCGGGTAGAGGCGGCGCAAGGTTTTGATCAGGTTCAGCCCGGAATCGTCACCCAGGGAAATATCGACAATGACGAGCCGGTGTTCGCAAGCGGCCATGGCCGCCAGCGCCCCTTCCGCATCGGCCGCCTCGCAGCAGGCATGCAAGCCTTGCTGAAGGTTGAGAAACAGCGCCATGCCTTCGCGCACGATGGGATGATCGTCAACAATCAGAATGCGGGCTTTGCACGACACCTCGGCAAGATTGCCATTCATGCAGACTTCTCCAATATCGGGCAGACGGCACTCAATGTCGTGCCGGCCATAGGTTTGCTCGCCAGAAGCAACTCTCCGCCGAGCAATGCGGCCCGGTAACGCATGTTATGCAGCCCCATTCCGGGGCTGCCGGCGAGACGCGCCGGGTCGAAACCATGGCCATTGTCGCTGACGAGCAGCCGGTACTGTCCATCGGCGGCTTCCAGCACGATACGGATATGTTTGGCCTGCCCATGCTTGAGAGCGTTATTGACCGCCTCCTGGGCAATGCGATAGAGATGGATGGCCAGCGACGGATCGTCGCCTGTAACCATCGGTGTGGCACACAGTTCGCAATCGACGCCGTTCAAGGCACGCGTGTTATCGGCCAGTTCCTGCAAGGCCGTCCGCAGCCCGGCACTCTCCAGTGCCGCCGGATACAACCCACGCGCCAATGCCCGCACCATTTCGATGGCCTGACTCACCAAGGTGACGATACGCTGTGCCGACTCCGCTTCCGGCCTCTCCTGTCGTTCCAGACGCTGTGTCAATGTGGCGCCAAAAAAGGCGATGCTGGTCAGCTGCTGCCCGAGTCCATCGTGCAATTCCCTCCCCAACGTACGCTGCTGCCTTTCGTCTGCTTGGATTAGTGCGTTTTCCAGGCGCTTGCGCTCTGCCATTTCCTGTTGCAGGCCGGCGTTGATACGCGCCAGTTCGGCGGTGCGCTCACGCACCAAAGTCTCAAGATGATGGCGGTGGTTCTCCAGTTCTGTTTCGGTCTGCTTGCGCTCGGTAATATCGGTGTGTGTGCCACACATACGGGTCGGTTTCCCGTCCGCATCTCGCTGCATCACATTAGCTTGATCAAGAATCCATCTAACGCCGCCATCCTTATGGAGCATCCGATACTCGATCTTGTGGATGTTCGAGTGGCCCGCAAGGACGTCGCTGATTGATTTCCAAGCTCTGTCGCGATCATCCGCATGAATGAAATCCGTCCACTGCTGGGCCGTCTGCTTGATTTCATCGTGGGTATAGCCAAGCATCACGGCCCACCGCTCATTCCGATCAACCTCACTGGTAACGATGTTCCAGTCCCAAAAGCCGAGTGCCGAACCGTCGAGGACAAAGCGTAACTGTTTTTCACTGTTCCTCAGCACCACTTCGGTCTGTTTTCGTGCAGTAATGTCATTACCGAGCGCGACAACATGCGTAACTTTTCCTTTTGCGTCACGCACCACGATGTTGTTCCACTCGAACAGACGCCGCGTACCATTCTTCATTACCCATTCGTTCTCGAAATGGTCACTAATGCTGTCGTGCATCAACTTATTGAAAACATCGCGGACGGCCGTCCGTTGCTCTGCGGGAATCAGATATTCCCAGATGGGTTGGCTCAGCAGCTCCGTGAGCGTATATCCCGTCACCAATTCTGCCGCTTGATTGAATCGAACAATCCGTCCCTCTCGGTCGAGAGCAACAATGACATTACCGGTGAGGTCGAAGATGGCTTCAAGTAATTCAGAATCTCTATCCATTGGCCGTCAATTCCCGGTGCGTGTTCTCAATCTCATGACCCGACTTATTCTACCTGCGCCCCCTGTTCGGACTGATCAAGCAACGAAAGGCAACTCCCTATATCATCACCCCATCTCTTCGCCCCTCCTTGCATGACCTCCATGGCAGCCCAGCCCGGCACCATCAAGAAAATCGACATCGCCGACCTGAAGACCGGCATGTATGTGGCCGATCTGGGTGCCGGCTGGATGGATCATCCCTTCCTGCGCAACAACTTCGCCGTCACCGACGGCACCGTCATCGAAAAGATCATCGATGCCGGCATCCGCGAGGTGTACATTGACACGACACGTGGGCATGACGTCCAGCACGCCCCAACGCGTGAAGAGGTGGAACGCAAGCTCAACGAAGACATGCACCGCGTGATCGCCGAACACAAAGCGGTCGTGCATGTCTCCTACCGCGAGGAAGTCGCCAAAGCCGTCAAGGTGCGTGATGAAGCCAACCGCATCACCCACGATGTACTCAATGATGTGCGCATGGGAAAACAGGTCGCCATCGAGAAGGTCGAGCCGGTCGTGCAGGAAATGACGGAATCGATCCTGCGCAACGGTAATGCCCTGACCTCGCTATGCCGGGTGAAGGATGCAGACGACTACACCTTCCTGCACTCTGTCTCGGTCTGCGCACTGCTGGTGTCCTTTTGCCATGCGGTGGGCATGGCCACTACCGAAATCCAGCTCATCGGCATTGGCGGCCTGCTCCACGACATCGGGAAAATGAAAGTGCCTAGCAGCATCCTCAACAAGGCAGGCAAACTGACGGACGAAGAATTTCTAAAGATGAAAAACCACGTGGTGGCCAGCATGGAAGTGCTCTCGGTCACACCAGGCATCCACCCCGACTCGATCCTGGTCGCTCACCAGCACCATGAACGCCATGACGGCAGCGGCTACCCGCTCGGACTGAAGGGCGACGAAATTTCACGCATTGGTCAGATGGCCGCCGTCTGCGACGTGTATGACGCCATCACCTCGGATCGCTGCTACCACAAGGGCATGCTCCCCCACGAGGCGCTGCGCAAGATTCTCGAATGGAGCAAATACCACTTCAAGCCGGAAGTGGCGCAGCAGTTCATCCGCATCATCGGCATTTATCCAGTGGGGACGCTGGTGATGCTCGAATCGGGCCGCATCGGCATCGTGCATGACCAGAATGAGGGCGGCAACCTGTTACAGCCGGTGGTGCGTGTCATTTTCGATAGCAAGCAGCAGACCTACCTCACGCCCACCAATATCGACCTCTCAAAACCCCTCGGCCACGGCGGCGGCGACAAGATCGTCGGCCATGAAACGGCCGAAAAGTGGAAAATCGACCTAAGCCGTTTCCAGTAGGCCGCCCTCAGTCTGATCCGACCTGACAACAGACGCCCCCGAGAGGATGTGCTGCGCGTAGACTTTGTCGGATTTCATGATGTGGGAGAACAACCAGTCGAACAGGAATTGCAGCATCTCCTGCTTGGCTTCGCCGAGTATCGAGTGCTTCTCAAATTCGGCCATTTGGATGAAAAACTGCTTGTGAGAGTCGCCATGGCGATCTTGTTCGGAATAACCGAACATGCGCATCAGCGCCTCTTCGAATTCAAAGTGATAGGCGGCGAAGGTCCGCAATTCGACAATCCGATAATGGATATCCATCCACCTCCGCGACTCGCCAAGACCCTCCACCACCCGACAGAATAGACTGAGCAACTCCTTGTGTTGATCGTCAATTTCGCGCAAACCGACCGAATACTCGGCCTGCCATTCCATCTTGCGATGCGCCATACTCCCCCCTATGAAAGCGGGGCATCGTACTTTGGCTTTTGCTATACCAGTTGATCCACATCAAACCACGGATACATAAGCCAATACTTATATTACCGACGCTCCTGGATATCGTCGATATACCCGATCATTCCACTGCGGATGCTCGCCGCATTGCCCTCGTCGGTATCGATGTGCATGGCCAGCCGGAAATTCGGATTGACGCGCACCACGACATCGCCGAAGATCAGTTCGCGATCGCCTTCGACGCGCACGCGCACGACGTAGCGATCGCGCAGACCGCGGCGCATCGCATCCTCGGGGGACATGTGGATGTGGCGCTGGGCGCAGATCACGCCGCGCGCGATCACGGACGTACCGTTCGGACCTTCCAGGGTGATACCCGGCGTATTCGCCAAGTCGCCCGACTCGCGGATCGGCGGCTGAATGCCAAGCTTGAACTGCTCGGTCATGGCGATCTCCACCTGGGTTTCCTTACGCGTCGGGCCAAGCACGCGCACATTGGCGATCTTGCCCTTGGGGCCGACCAGATGCACCTTTTCGGCACAGGCAAACTGGCCGGGCTGGGACAACTCATGCTCGGGCGTCAGTTGATGGCCAGGTCCGAACAGTTTTTCAACATCCTCCTGCGACAGATGCAGGTGATGCGCGGAAATCTCGATCGGAATCGGCTCTTCCTCGGCTTCGCGACCGCGCTTGATCAGATGGCGTTCGCTGGCGCGCAGCGCCTCCCAAGCCACCAGCCGCTCGTCGTTACTGGTAATAACGATGATCTTGACGCGCGAATCGTCGCTCGAAATTACTGCATGTGAAGCAACGGCACCCAAGTCGCGATTTTTCTCCTCATCGAGCTTGATGCCCATGTATTCGAGGCCCTGGCAGGCCAGGCTGCGCACGGCCGCGCTGGTTTCGCCGATGCGACCGGTAAAGGCCAGCACGTCGATGCCGCCCATTGCCGCGACGTAGGCGCCGATGGTCTTACGAATGTGATAGCAATAAACTCGGTGCGCCAACAGGGCGCGGTGCTGCCCCTCGTCGGCAGCCGCCTCGATCTCGCGGATGTCGCCGGAAATGCCGGAAATACCCTTGAGGCCGCTGTCCGAGTTGATGAGTTTGGACAACTCGTCGGGCGACATCTTGTAATGCTCCATCAGATGGATCATCACCGCCGGGTCGAGGTTGCCGGCACGATTCGACATGATCAGACCTTCCGATGGCGTCAGGCCCATCGTCGTATCGACCGAGCGACCATGATCGATGGCGCACATCGAGGAGCCGATGCCGAGATGGCAGGAGACGATTTCCAGCTCTGACAGCGGCCGCTTCGTTACCTCGGCAGACTTCAGCGACACATAACGATGCGAAGTGCCATGGAAACCATAGCGACGAATGCCATCCTTCTTGTAGTAGTCGTAGGGCAGACCGTACATGTAGGCATAAGTCGGCAGCGTCTGATGGAAGGCGGTATCGAACACGGCGACATGCGGTACGGCCGGGAAATACGTCATCGCCGCCTTGATGCCGTCGAGGTTCACCGGATTGTGATAGGGGGCAAACACGGCCAACTGCTCGATGTCCTTCATCACCTCGGGAGTAATCACGGTCGAGCTCGAATACTTGCTGCCGCCATGCACGACACGATGGCCAACCACCACGACTTCCTGCGGCATGAGGGCATAACGACCGCCCAACTTGCCCAACTCGTCGAAGATTGCAGCAAACAGATCGGCCAGTTCCAGATGCGGACGACTGCGCTCGACGACTTCGCCGCCGAAAACAAGTCGCACGCCCACTTCGCCGTTGTTGAGGTGATCGAAGATGCCATGCACATTGCGGCTCTCGTCCTCGGTGTCATAGACGCCGAAGCGGATCTGCGCATGACCGATGTTGAGCGCGAGGATGCGCCCGGGCGTTTCGGTCTTGAAGCTCAGGGCATACGGGTCGGCGGCATTCGCCAGCGCCTGCGACTTGATCTGGCTGCTGTTGAGGTCGATCGCCTGCGCCGCATTCTGTTTGACGCGCTCGGCCAGCAGGCGCGACAGGAACATGACCGCCTTGGGGTGCGTCACGATGTCGCGATTGAAAACGACTTGCGGAATCATCAAAACGAAGCAGCGGTTGCTGGCAATGATATCGGTGACCGTACGGTCGCCGGTCAGTAGCGACATCTCGCCAAAAACGTCGCCATCGTTCAGCTCGCTGATGACGGTGCGATCGCCGAAAGCGCCGGCCACAGAGACCTCGGCCCGTCCAGACAGCATCACGCCAAAATTCACACCAGGATCGCCGCTCGACCGAATCGCTTCCTTGCCCTCGAAACTGCGCACGACGCTGCCGGCAACGATCGAATCAAGCTTCTCATCGGGAAAGCCTTCGATAAGCTTCACTTTTTCAAGCATAAATTGCTTGATTTCAACGGGTGTCATTAATTGCCTCGCAACATTAGTTGTTACTGATAAGTATGGCACAGCTTGATGATTTTTGCTGCATTGCAGCAGTTGATTGCCGCGTCAGAACCACATCAGACCACAACTCCATGACAATTTTTTGCCGTGATAGCATCGCCGTATGGAATTGACGATTTACGCCCCTGGTTTGCTGTTGCCTGCTTCCGTGCAGGCCGATATCGTTTTCGACCTGTCTACGGAAGCATTGCCGCTGTTGCTAGGGCGCGGACAACACCATCGCGAGGACAGGGACTGGCTGGCTCAGGCCTTCGGAATCCCCAAGCCGCTGCCGGCAGCCGCCTTGCGCAAAGTCGGCGCTGGCGAGATGGCATCCGGTCAATGGCTGTGCCTCGACCCCGTGCATTGGCAGGTTTCCCGCGAGGGCGTCACCCTCGCAAGCGCCGCGCTCGATGCGGATGAAGCCACCGCACTGATTGAGGCCATTCAGCCGGTTTTCGCCGACTGGGGCACGCTCTCGGCCACCCAGCCGACCCACTGGCACCTGCAGCTGTCGCGCTCGCTGCTGCTGGAAACGCGCAGCCTGCCCGACAGCATCGGCCAACCGGTCGATCCGGCCCTGCCGGGCGGCCTGGATGGCCCGGCATGGCGCCGCCTGATTGCCGAGGCGCAAACGATTCTGCATGCCCATCCGGTCAACCGCCATCGTGAGGCAACCATGCGCCCCGCCATCAACAGCCTGTGGCCCTGGGGTCTGGGTGCCCTACCGAGCACGGCACCTCGCTGCGACTACCAGGCGATCTGGAGTACGGATGCGCTGCTCGCCGGCCTCGCAGCCCAATGCAACATCGCCTGCATTCCGCCGCCCGATTGCTACCAACCGGCCACCGGCAGCGTCCTGTGTCACTTCGACCAACTGGCCGATCCGGCACGCAACCTTAACGCCATAACCTGGCGCCTTGCTCTACTGGAACTCGACGAGCGCTGGATCATCCCGGCCATCGCCGCCCTCCGGCGTGGCGAGTGTCGCGCCCTGCGCCTCGTCGGCACGCGCCTGAATGGCGAAGCGCATGCCACGGTTTTCTCGCTGGTGCGCGGCAACCTCTGGCGCTTCTGGCGTCGTAACGGCCCACTGACCGATCTGGTATGACGCACATTGCCGTCCG
Organism: uncultured Methyloversatilis sp.; assembly: GCA_964477575.1. GTDB lineage: Bacteria > Pseudomonadota > Gammaproteobacteria > Burkholderiales > Rhodocyclaceae > Sulfuricystis. The sequence goes on along the minus strand of CAYZEA010000011.1, from coordinate 106,392 downwards.
CGCCGTGCCGCAACGCGCCCGGCTGATGCTCGAACAGGCGGGCGTGCATCCCCTCCTCGCCCGCCTCTATGCCGCGCGCGGCATCCAGCGTGCCGACGAACTCGATACGCAACTGACCACCCTGCTGCCGCCGGCTGGACTCAAGGACATCGCCAAGGCCGCGCGACTGCTGGCCGATGCCATCGCGGCGCAGCAGCGCATCCTGATCGTCGCCGATTACGACTGCGACGGCGCCACTGCTTGTGCCGTCGGCATCCGCGCCCTGCGCGCCTTTGGTGCCAGCGTCGACTACCTTGTACCGAACCGTTTCGAAACCGGCTACGGCCTTTCGCCCGAGGTTGCCCGACTCGCTGCCGCCATGCAGCCGGATTTGCTCGTCACCGTCGACAACGGCATTGCCAGCGTCGCCGGCGTCGCCGAAGCCAACAAGCTCGGCATGCAGGTCATCGTCACCGACCATCACCTGCCCGGTGATGAACTGCCTGCCGCGGCGGCCATCGTCAATCCCAACCAGCCGGGCTGCGCCTTCCCGAGCACGAGTATCGCCGGCGTCGGCGTGATGTTCTATGTCATGCTGGCCCTGCGCGCCGAGTTGCGCCAGCGCGGCGCTTTTGCTGATCGCGCGGAACCGAACCTCGCCGAACTGCTCGATCTGGTCGCACTCGGCACCGTCGCCGATGTCGTCGCGCTCGACCGCAACAACCGCATCTTCGTCGCGCAAGGACTCGCGCGCATCCGCCAGCGCCGCATGCAGCCGGGTATCGCCGCGCTGTTGCAGGTGGCCGGACGCGAACCCGCCCGCGCCGGCACCTTCGACCTCGGCTTTGCCGTCGGTCCGCGCCTGAACGCCGCCGGCCGTCTGGCCGACATGAGCATCGGCATCGAATGCCTGATCACCGACGACCGCGCCCGCGCCCTCAACATCGCGCAGGAACTCGACGCCATCAACCACGAGCGCCGCGCCATCGAGGCCGACATGCGCGAAGCCGCCGATGTCCAACTCGACAGCATCGACGCCAGTGCACATGCCAGCCTGACCCTGTTCGATCCGGCCTGGCATCAGGGCGTCATCGGCATCCTCGCCGGCCGCGTCAAGGAGCAGTTGCACCGCCCCACCGTGGTATTCGCGCGCAGTCAGGAAGCGGATGCCGATGGCGATCAAGGTAGGGAACTGAGGGGTTCCGGCCGCTCCATCCCCGGCCTGCACCTGCGCGATGCCCTCGACCTCGTCGCCAAGCGTCACCCCACCCTGCTGAAAAAATTCGGCGGCCACGCCGCCGCCGCCGGCCTGACCCTGCTGGAGCGCGACCTGCCGATCTTCGAACAAGCCTTCGAAGCCGTGGCCCGCGAACTACTCGCCCCGGCCCAACTCACCCGCACCCTGGAAACCGACGGCGCCCTCGAATCCGGCTACCTCAGCCTGATGCCCGCGCGCATGTTGCAGGAAGCGGTCTGGGGACAAGGCTTTCCCGCCCCGTTGTTCGCCGACGAGTTCACCGTCGTCCAACAACGCCTGCTCAAGGACAAACACCTCAAGCTCTCGCTCAAGCACGGCAAGGGAAAAATCGACGCCATCCGCTTCAACCACGCCGAGTCCGCCCCCGACCGCATCCGCGCCGCCTTCCGCGTCGACATCAACGAGTGGCAGGGCGAATCAAAGGTGCAACTGGTCATCGAGCACTTCGAACCCGTTTAAGGTGCCGACACCCCCAGCTCACGTTCCGCCTCGCGCTGGTACCGTTCGATGAGGCCTTCGGCCTTCATCTTTTTCAGGGTCTCGGCCAGCCGGGGCGCCAACTCGGCGCGACTCTTATGCACATAGGGATAGAGCGGCAGGCTCGCGTCCAGATCGAGTACTTGGCGATAGCCGCTAATGCCTTTGAATTCTGGGTTCGCCAGCCCGTTCCGTACCGCAAGATCGAAATCGCAGTAGAGGTCGGTACGGCCGGCCTTGAGTTTTTTCAACCCCTGCTCGATGCTGGTCACGTCGGAAAGTCTTTCGGGGGGCAGCAGGGGCTTGAGCTTCTGTTCGCAAATGGCGACGCCGCGGCGATACTCCACCAGCGACTTGCCCGCCGGCAGTTCCTCGATCCGCTTGAGCCGATTGGTGGGCGTTTCCGGTCCGAAGGCGTGGAGAGCAAGCCGCACGTCATGCACCGACTCCTCCACCCGCAACTGATTGGGATGGGCATCGGCGTAAGCGAACACACGACTGCACTGGCCATGAATCTCCCCTTGATCGGCGAGGATCGTCCCCCGCGCGGTCGGCACGGCGACCACCGTCACCGGTACGCCCATGCGCTTGAACGCTTCGCCGTAAATCCGCCCATACCATTTTCCCGTCAGCGTCGTTTCGTCGGCATCGGTGCCCATGATGAAGGGTTCGGGGGTAGCCGCCAGCACCGAAAAGCCAAACAAGCCCATAAAAAGCAGGGCGAATGCACACAGCCCACGCCAGCGGCGTCCCGACATCCTGCCTGTTGATTCAATAAGCCTCATGCACACCTCACCGCTGCCTTAGCCATGCCCACGTTAAAAGGGCACGTTAAAAGCGTTAAAAGAAAGCGTTAAAAGGGGACAGACCACGATATCCCGCTTTTTAGGTTATCGTAAAGCCAAGCAGGATCAAGATCGGCGCCATTCGGCCATGTCAATGCGCCCAATTCCAGCCGCACTTTGCCGAAAAACTCTGGCTCCTTCAACGGGGCAAAAACTCCGGGGTCGCGTGCTGTCAGGATCGCTGCGCAATCTGCCACGCCGCTTGTTCCATCCATGAAGGTCAGCGCCAGCCGATATTCCGGTAATACCGTCACAGCCTTGATGCGCCACGGTGCGGCCGGAACGGGGGCTGGGGTTATTCGAGTGGCTGAATTTTCTTGGGCAATTGTTTCGCCTGACATAGCGTCCAATCCTCCATCAACTCTGTGCGATGTTCCGCTGCCCACTCCAGCACCAGCGCCAAAGCCCGCTTCGGCAAACTGCCTCGGATAACTTCGAGTGTCCGAATATCGATTTCGGCCTCGAACTCCGCATAAATGGCGTGAAAGTGCGGTGGCGCATGTTCGCGCCAAAACATCTGAATAAGGATGCCGAAAAATGTGCTGATCGTTGGCATGGCGGCATCATAGGCGAACCCCATTGCGAATACAACGTGCGCCTGAGCCTAACCGCCGTCCCGCCAGCGCCGACTTTTCACGCCGACAAACATCAGCCCGGTTGCGGCCCGTCGTAGCCCTCAATGATGACAAGGTCGGTGGTCGCCACGGGCTGGCGCAACTTGAGCGCTTCCTGATACTCGGGCGAGTGCCAGCAATCCAGCGCCGCCTGATAGGAAGGAAACTCCAGCACGACATTGCGCGAGCGGCTGGTGCCCTCGGGATTCTCGAAGCGGCCGGCGCGCACCAGAAAGCGGGCACCGAACTTCTTGAAGGGGGCCGCATTGGCAGCGACGTAACGTTTGTACTGTTCCAGATCATCGACATCGACGCGCGCAATCCAGTAACCTTTTTGCATTTGCTCCCCCATTTCATGTCTCGAAAAACGCTTCCACCTCGCCGATCTCGCGGGTGCGGCGCATCGGCGGCAGGCTCTGCCAGATGCGTCGGCCATAGGGCTTGTCGACCATGCGCGGATCGCAGACCATCAGCACGCCGCGGTCGGCCTCGTCGCGAATCAGGCGTCCGGCGCCCTGCTTCATGCTGATCACGGCGCGCGGCAGTTGCACTTCGAAGAAGGCATTGCGGCCTTGCTTCTTCAGGGTATCGATACGTGCCGCCAGCACGGGATCGTCGGGCGGCGCGAAGGGCAGCTTGTCGATGACGACCAGCGAGAGCGCTTCACCACGCACGTCGACGCCCTCCCAGAAACTCTGACTCGCCACCAGCACGGCGTTGCCCAGTTGACGAAAACGATCGAGCAGTTCGGTCTTCGAGCCTTGCCCTTGCATCATCAACGGCATCTCCAGCCCGGCGCGGGCGATGCGTTCCTCAATCAGTTCGTGAATGCGCCGCATGGCGCGCAGCGAGGTACACAGCACGAAGGCTCGGCCGTTGGATGCCCGAATCGCCGGCCATGCCGCCTCGACAACCGCTTCGGAATAATCGGGATGATTGGGATCGGGCATGCCGGTCGGGCAATAGAGCAAGGCATTGGCCGGATAGTCGAAGGGGCTGTCCCAGCGGCCGGTGGCGGCATCGACGAGACCGAGCGCCTCGCGATAGTGGGTGAAGTCGCTGCCCACCGCGAGTGTCGCCGAGGTAAATATCCAGGCGCGAGGATGGCCTTCGAGTTGTTTCTTGAAGATGGGTGCCACGGAGAGCGGCGTGAGGTTGAAACTGACACCGTAAGCCGTTACCTCGACCCAACGTACTGGCGGAGCTTCATCTTCTGCCGTCCCCAAGTTGGCGCGATCCGGCTGCGCCGTCTCGCCGGCGTCGACTTTTTGAGATTGCCAGTGGCGCAACAGCAGCACCAGTTCGCCGCAACGGCGCAGACAATTCGCCAAGCCCTCCGAACGCCCGGCTTGGCTTTCCAGATGCTTGCCCATGTCATCGAGCATCGTCTGCACATGCGCCAGCGCCTCTATGGCCTGCGGATGCTGCAACCACTGTGCAGTGGCCAGCCGGCCCTCGTGGCGGAAGGCGAGGCGCAAATCCTTGGCGGCTTTTTCGAGTGCTTTCACCGCATCCTGCAAGGGCGCATAGTCCTTGGCGGCGGCGATGCCTTCGAGCTTGGTATCGCGCACCAGATCGAGCAACTGCCCGGTGCCGACCGACTCGCCAAAAAACAGGCCCGCTACTTCAGGCAGCTGGTGCGCCTCGTCAAAAACGATGGTATTGCAGCTTGGCAGCAGCTCCCCCATGCCGTCATCCTTGAGCATGACGTCGGCGAAGAAGAGATGGTGATTGACCACCACCACGTCCGCCACCAGCGCTTCGCGCCGCGCGGCAAGGACAAAGCAGTCCTTGACGTGCGCGCACTCCTGGCCGAGACAGTTCTCGCGCGTCGAGGTGGCCAGATACCAGGCGCCGGAATCTTCGGGGACATCGCTGCATTCCGCCTTGTCGCCGCTGGCCGTGCTTCTGGCAAAGCGTGCGATGGCATGCAGATGCACGACTTCGGCACGCGAATTGAGTTTGCCACCCGTTAGCGCGCGATCAAGGTGGTGCGGGCAGACGTAGTTGCCGCGCCCCTTCAACAGGGCAATGGTCACCGGGATGCCGAGCGCATCGCGCACCATCGGCAGGTCGCGATTGAAGAGCTGATCCTGTAGGGTCTTGGTGCCGGTGGAAACGATCACCTTGCCGCCGGACAGGAGCGCCGGCGCCAGATAGGCGAAGGTCTTGCCCGTACCGGTACCGGCTTCGGCGACCAGCCGCCGGTTGGCCTCGATGGCCGATTGCACCTCGCGCGCCATGGCCATCTGCTGAGCCCGCAGGCGATAGCCGGGAATCGTCCGGGCCAGCGGGCCGTCAGCGGCAAAAATACGGTCGATATCCGGTGGGATAGGCATGATGGGCGCGAAGGTTAACACGCCAGACGGTCATCGGCGATGCCCCGTCGCTGGGCCGATCTGCGGCAGATGCCGGCCGTTGTCCCGTGCGGGGATCAGGTGCGCTGAAAGCGTGTCAGGCTGACGAGCTTGTGCAGGAGGCTCACCACATATTGCCGCGCCTGTATCCAGAAGTTCTGGAGGGGTGATGTCCGGCTGCAAGGGGGCTGGGATGTCGCGCAGACCACCCGATTGCGCCCACCATGCTTGGCTTCATAGAGGGCATGATCGGCCGCCGCCACCATGGCAGTTGCGGCGTCTTTATGTTCGCACGAGCTGTCGAGCACGGCCATCGACAGGCCAATTGAAATCGTCACCGGTACGCGCTCGCCATGCGGGGTCGTCAGGACTTGCATCTCGATGGCCGCACGGATCCGCTCGGCAATTTCCAGCGCATGCATCTGCGCGGTTTGCGGCAACAGGGCAACGAACTCCTCACCGCCATAACGGGCCAGTGTATCGCTGGTGCGCAACTGCGCTTTGATCGTACTGGAAACCCCCTGCAGGACCAGATCGCCGACCTGATGACCGTAGGTATCGTTGATGCGTTTGAAACGGTCGATATCGAGAAACATGCAGGCCAGCGGTTGATGCTGGCGCGCTGCCTGACTCGTTTCGGCCGGGCAACGATGGTCGAAATAGCCACGGTTATGCACACCGGTCAGGGCATCGATCACCCCGGCGCGCTTAAGGCGTTCGCGGGACAGGGTACTTTCGACACACACGGCGGCCACTGCGGCCAGACGATCGAGAAACTCGGTGCCGGCACCTTCGGTATAGCGCGCAACGTCCGCACTGCCGAGATTCAGGCTGCCGATCAGGCAGTTTTGGCGCACCAGCGGTAGCAAGGCAACGGATGCCGGCACCTCGTCGCCATCGGGGAAGAGACGCCCATGACAGACTGGATCAAAGCGCGTCAGCCGTGTCTTGTAGTCCCCGGAAAGGCAGAATTTCAGCCACTCGTCATCGGGCATCAGGCACAAACCGGGGATTTCCTGCCCAAGACCCGCTTCGCCGAGCAGGCGGGGAATTTCGTATTCCTGGTCGACCAGCGTCAAAGTGACATGCTCGATACCGAACACCTGCCGATAGTCGGCGAGCAGCAACTGAATCAGTTCGATAAACGAACCGGCGCCGATGATGCGCCGCTCAAGCACGTCAAAGCGGCGCAGCTTGTCTTCGTTCTGGCGGGCTTCCTGCAATAGCGACTCAAGCTGATGCCGCAGCGTAAGATTTTCAATTTGCAGGTTGTCGTACATTCCCGGTTTTACGACCCGAAACGCATAAACTTGAGCAAATACGGCGGAATAAGCCGTCCTGCCATCGCCGACTTTTACAAGGAGCGCATCAGCGCGTAGGTGCAGAGCGAGATCAGCGTATCCGGGAACACCCCGAACAGGGCGACGGCAGCACCGTTCAGCGACAGCAGGAAGCGCATGTCGAGTGAGGCCTGAATCGGGGCGTTGTCTACCGGCGCATCGAAATACATCAGTTTGACGACGCGCAGGTAGTAGAAGGCACCGATCAGGGAGAACATCACGGCGAACACGGCCACGGCGATATGACCGGCATCGACGGCGGCAAGCAGCACCGAGAACTTGGCGAAGAAGCCGACAAAGAACGGCACACCCGCCATCGAGAACATAATCGCCATCATCACGGCGGCGAACCACGGGCTGCGCTGGTTCAAGCCCCTAAAATCCTCCAAATGCTCGGCTTCGTAACCCGCGCGGGATAACAGCAGGATCATGCCAAAGGCACCCAGCGACATGATCACGTAGGCCACGGCATAGTACATCGCCGAACTGTAGGCATTCAGGGCAAAGTGCTTGTCCGGGCCGACCACACCGCTCATCAGGGCCAGCAACATGAAGCCCATGTGCGAGATGGTCGAGTAGGCCAGCATGCGCTTGATATTGGTTTGCGCGATGGCCGCCAGGTTACCGAGGGCAATCGAGAGCACGGCCAGGATCATCAGCATCGACTGCCAGTGTTCGGCCAGTTCGAACAGGCCATACACCAGCATGCGCATCGCGATGGCGTAGGCAGCCAGCTTGGGGGCCGAGGCGATCAGCAGGGTAATCGGCGTCGGCGCGCCCTGATAAACGTCGGGCACCCACATGTGGAAGGGCACGGCGCCGAGCTTGAAGGCAACGCCGGAGACGATGAAGACGAGACCGAACACCAGCACGGTCTTGTTCGCCACGCCCAGATGCAGGGCCTGGGCCACACCGCCGATTTCGAGCGTCCCCGTGGCGCCATACACCATCGACATGCCATACAGCAGTAGGCCGGAAGCCAGCGCGCCCAAGACGAAATACTTCATCGCCGCTTCCGTCGCCCGCGGGCTGTCGCGGTCGATGGCGACCAGGGCATACAAAGACAGCGACAGCAGTTCCAGGCCGAGATAGATGGTCAGGAAATGGGCTGCCGAGATCATCACCATCATGCCGACGGTGGCGAACAGCACCAGGACGTAATACTCGCCCTTGTCGAGTTGGCGGGCCACAAGGTAGTCGCGGCTGTAAATCACCACCACGATCACAGCCAGATAGAGCATCAACTTGAGGAAGTCGGCCAGCAGGTCATCGACGAACATGTTGCTGAACGTCAACACGACCTGACCATCCATGGTCTGGTAGGTAATCAGCGCGCAACCGACCAGAGAAACGATCGTCAGGGCAGAGACAATCCAGCGTTGGGTGCGCCCCAGGAAGGCATCCACGAGCAAGATGACGCACGCCATCAGCACCAGGAAAATCTCCGGCATGGCCGGGAAGAGATCGGGCGGAATGAAATTCTTGAGCATCGTCGTCTCGTCTTTGCCGGGTGATTAGAGCTTGCTCACCGCGACATGCTTGAGCAGGTTATCCACCGAAGCATGCATCACGTCGGTGAAGGGATACGGGTAAATGCCCATCGCCAGGACGCAGAGCGCCAGCACGGCGAGGAACAGAAATTCGCGGGAATTGATGTCGGTCAGTTCGGCCACATGGCTATTGGCGACGGCGCCGAAGAGCACGCGCTTGACCATCCACAAGGTATAGGCAGCCCCCAGGATCAGCGTGGTCGCGGCCAGGAAACCGATCCAGAAGTTGTACTTGACCGCCCCGAGAATCACCATGAACTCGCCGACGAAGCCGGAGGTGGCCGGCAAGCCCGAGTTAGCCATGGCAAACAGCACCATGAAGCCGGCAAACTTCGGCATGGTATGCACCACACCCCCGTAGTCGGCAATCTGACGTGAATGCATGCGGTCATACATGACACCGACACAGAGGAACATCGCGGCGGAGATGAATCCGTGAGAAATCATCTGTACCAGTGCGCCCTCAACACCCAACTGGTTGAAGATGAAGAAGCCCAGGGTGACGAAGCCCATGTGCGAGATCGACGAGTAGGCGATCAGCTTCTTCATGTCCGCCTGCACCAGCGCCACGAAACCGATATACACCACCGCAATCAGCGACAGGGTAATCACCATTGGCGCAAGATACTGGCTGGCATCCGGCGCAATCGGCAGCGAGAACCGTAGGAAGCCGTAGGCACCGAGCTTCAGCATGATCGCCGCCAGCACCACCGAACCGCCGGTGGGTGCCTCGACGTGGGCATCCGGCAGCCAGGTATGCACCGGCCACATCGGCACCTTGACGGCAAATGCCACCATGAAGGCGAGGAACAGCAGGATCTGCGGCGTCATGTCGATACGCAACTGGTGCCATTCGAGCAGATTAAAGCTGCCGCCAGAGGCCAGGAACAACCAGATCAGCGCGATCAGCATCAGCAGCGAGCCAAGCAACGTATAGAGGAAGAACTTGAACGCAGCATAGACACGGTTCGGACCGCCCCAGACGCCAATAATGATGTACATCGGGATCAGCGAGGCTTCGAAGAACACGTAGAACAACACGCCATCGAGCGCGCTGAAAATGCCGTTCATCAGGCCGGACATGATCAGGAAGGCGCCCATGTATTGGGCCACCTTGTCTTCGATCACTTCCCAGCCGGCGATGACAACAATAATGGTGACAAAGCTGTTGAGCAGGATGAACAGCATCGAAATGCCATCAACGCCCAGCAAATATTCGATATTGAAGCGCGGAATCCATGAACGCTGCTCGACGAACTGCATGCCGGCCTGGGTCGCATCGAAGTTGAAGTACAGCGGCAGGGTCACCAGAAACCCGGCGATGGCCACCGCCAGCGCCGCCCAGCGCGCGAGCTTCTTGTCGTTGCCGGCCGCAAAGACGACCAGGGCACCGAGAATGGGTATCCAGATTGCGAGACTCAGCAGTGAACTCATGGCAGGAAACTCATCTCATCGCATCCGTCAGGCGCGGTTCATCCACAGCGTCAGCAGCACAAAGACGCCGATGATCATGGAGAACGCATATTGGTAGATGTGGCCGGACTGGATCAGGCGCACGACACTGGAAAACCAGCCGACCAGACGGGCGGAACCATTGACCACCACGCCATCGATGATCGTCTGATCGCCCGCTTTCCACAGACCGTGCCCGACACCGCGCGCACCACCCGCAAAGAACCACTCGTTGAATTGATCAAGGCCGTACTTGTTTTCCAGAATTTTCACGGGCAAGGCCATCTTTTCGCGGATCACCGCCGGCAGATCGGGACGCTTGATGTAGAGGAACCAGGCCGTGGCGGCACCGGACAGCGCCAGCCAGAACGGTAGGGTCACGACGCCGTGGGCCATCATGCCGAAAATGCCATGGAAGCCTTCCTTCAACTGTGCCATCGCCGGATGCGCTACTGTATCGATATAGATCGCGTCACCGAACCAGTTGCCATAAAGGAAGGAACCAATCAGCCAGCCGGAAGCAATCGCCGGGATCGACAACAGGATCAGCGGCACCGTCACGACCTTGGGTGACTCGTGCGGTTCATGGCCCCCCCCATGGTGACTGTCGTGGCCATGATCATCATGTCCATGTGCATCATGCGCCGCGTCACGGAAACGCTCCTTGCCGTGGAAAGCAAAGAAGACGAGGCGGAAGGAATACAGACCACCAATAAACACGGCAGCCAGTGCACAAACGTAGGCAAAGCCGGCACCCGAAATCTGCGAGGCCTGCACCGCCATGATGATCGAATCCTTCGAGAAGAAACCAGCGAAGGGGGGCAGGCCGGCGTTGGCGATGGCGCCGATCAACATAACAACGTAAGTAATCGGCATGTACTTGCGCAGGCCGCCCATCTTGCGCATGTCCTGTTCGTGGTGCATGGCGATGATCACCGAGCCGGCGCCGAGGAACAGGGCGGCCTTGAAAAAGGCATGCGTCATCAGATGGAAGATCGCGACCGAATAGGCCGATGCGCCCAGTGCCATGGTCATGTAGCCAAGCTGCGACAGCGTCGAGTAAGCGACGACGCGCTTGATGTCGGTCTGCACGATGGCGATCAACGCCATGAACAGCGTGGTGATCGCGCCGACGACAATGACGAGAGACAGCGCCGTATCGGAGAGCTCGAACAGCGGCGACATGCGCGACACCATGAAGATACCCGCTGTCACCATGGTTGCGGCGTGGATCAGCGCGGAAATCGGCGTCGGGCCTTCCATCGAATCCGGAAGCCAGACATGTAGCGGAAACTGCGCTGACTTGCCCATCGCGCCGATGAACAGGCCGATACAGATCGCGGTAATCAGCGGCCAGCCGGTTGTGGCTTCCGTCATCGTGGCCAGTTCCTTCGCCTTGCCAAACACGGTGGCGTAGTCAAGGCTGCCGGCGTAAGCCGCCACCAAACCGATACCGAGCAGGAAACCAAAGTCACCGACGCGGTTAACGAGGAAGGCTTTCAGGTTGGCGTAGATCGCGGTAGGGCGGCTCGACCAGAAGCCGATCAGCAGATAGGAGACCAGACCCACCGCCTCCCAGCCGAAGAAAAGCTGAACGAAGTTGTTGCTCATCACGAGCATCAGCATCGAGAAGGTGAACAGGGAAATGTAGCTGAAGAAACGTTGATAGCTGTTGGTGCCGGCCAGACTGTCGGACGGCCAGTTTTCCTCGTCATGCGCCATGTAGCCGATGGTGTAGATGTGCACCATCAGCGAGACGAAGGTCACCACCAGCATCATCACGGCGGTAAGCGGATCAATCTGGAAACCAATCGCGAACTTGAGACCACCGGATTCAAGCCAGGTATAGACGTCGCCATAGAACAGATTGCCGGCCATCACATCCTTGAAAATGATCAGGGAGGCCAGCAGTGAAATGCTGACGCCCAGAATGGTGACGACATGCGCACCGGCACGGCCGATGGCCTTGCCGAACAGTCCGGCGATGATCGCCCCGAACAGCGGGGCCAGCGGCACGAGGAGATAGAGGGTCTTCATGTCGCCTTATCCCTTCAGACTATCGAGATCATCGACATGGATCGTCGAGAGGTTGCGGAATAGCACCACCAGAATCGCCAGGCCAATGGCCGCTTCGGCCGCCGCCACCGTCAGCACAAAGAAGACCATCAACTGGCCCGCCAGATCGTTGAGGTAATGCGAGAAGGCCACAAAGTTCAGGTTGACCGACAGCAGCATCAGTTCGATGGCCATCAGCAACACGATCAGGTTCTTGCGGTTGAGGAAAATGCCCACGACGCTGATGGCAAAGAGTATTGCCGACAGGATCAGGTAATGGGACAAAGAGAGTGTCGTCAGCATGTTATTGCCCCCCCTCCTTCACTTCAGGCTCGGCAGGCAGATCCTTTTCCGTCGCCATCTTCACCAGACGGACGCGATCGTTGCGCTTGACGGCCAGTTGTTCGGACGGATTCTGGTATTTGGTGTCCTTGCGCTGACGCAGGGTCAGCATCACGGCGGCGATCACGCCCACCAGCAGAATGACCGACGCCAACTCAAACGGATAGACAAACTCGGTATAGAGCAGACGCCCCAGTTCCTTGGTATTGCTGTAGCCCTCGGGCATGGTCTGCCCCGGCAGCGCAGCCACACTGAAATACTTTCCGGAGAGCACCAGCGCCATTTCGGCCACCATCAGCAAACCGATCATGGCACCCAGCGGCAGATAACTCCAGAAGCGATGGCGCAAGCGCGCGATGTCGATGTCGAGCATCATCACGACGAACAGGAACAGCACCATCACTGCCCCGACATACACCATGATCAGGATGATGGCGAGAAACTCGGCCTGCAACAGCATCCAGATGGCGGCCGTCGAAAAGAAGGCCAGCACCAGAAACAGGGCGGCATGCACGGGGTTGCGCGCCGTGATCGTGCGCAGGGCAGCGAACACCAGGATCGCCGCAACCACATAGAAGACGAAGGTCTTGAATTCCATTATCGGTATTTAGCGTCCAGTTCGCGATTCTTGGCGATCTCGGCTTCATAGCGATCGCCATTGGCCAGCAACATCTGCTTGGTGTAATAGAGATCGCCGCGCGTCTCGCCGTGGTATTCGAAAATATGCGTCTCGACGATGGCATCCACCGGGCAGGCTTCCTCGCAGAAACCGCAGAAGATGCACTTGGTCAAATCGATGTCGTAACGCGTGGTACGGCGACTGCCGTCGTCGCGCTCGGCACCTTCAATGGTGATGGCCATCGCCGGGCAAACCGCTTCACACAACTTGCACGAGATGCAACGCTCTTCGCCATTCGGGTAGCGACGCAGGGCGTGCAGGCCGCGGAAGCGCGGCGACATCGGCGTTTTTTCTTCCGGGTACTGGACGGTAATCTTCGGCTTGAAGAAGTAGCTCGCCGTCACTGCCATGCCTTGCAGCAGTTCCTTGAGGAACAAGCTGCCGATGAAATCTTTGGCGCCCATGCTCAGTTCCTCACTTCCAGATGTTGAACGGCGACATCATCCAGACCCCGACAACGAGGATCCAAGCGATGCAGATGGGAATGAACACCTTCCAGCCCAGACGCATGATCTGGTCGTAGCGGTAACGCGGGAAAGTCGCGCGGAACCACAGGAAGCAGAACAGCAGGAAGGAAACCTTGGCCGCCAGCCAGTGATGGCCATCCGGCAGGAAACCCACCGGCGACAACCAGCCCCCGAGGAAGAAGATCGCGGTCAGGAAGGAAACCAGGATCATGTTGGCGTATTCGGCCAGGAAGAACAGCGCGAAGGCCATGCCCGAGTATTCGATCATGTGGCCGGCCACAATCTCCGACTCGCCTTCCACCACGTCGAACGGTGCGCGGTTGGTCTCGGCCACGCCGGAAATCAGATAGACGAGGAACAAGGGCAGCAGCGGAATGAAGTTCCACGAGAGGATCGACAGCCCCATGTCGGCAAAGCGCCCCTGATCCTGCACCCGCACGATATCGGAGATGTTGAGACTATTGGACACCATGATCACTGCGACCAGCGCCATGCCCATGGCGATTTCGTAGGAGATCATCTGCGCCGTGGCACGCATCGCACCAAGGAAAGGATATTTGGAGTTCGAGGCCCAGCCCGAGATGATGATGCCGTAGACCCCAATAGAAGTGACCGCCAGCAGGAACAACACACCCGCATCGATATCCGCCAGCACCCAGCCATCGGCGAAGGGCACCACCGCCCAGGCCACCAGCGCCGGCGCCAGGGCGACAATCGGGCCGAAGATGAAGAGCTTGGTGCTTGCCTTGGCTGGAAACAGCACTTCCTTGAACATCAACTTCAGACTATCGGCAATCGGCTGGAGCAGGCCGAACGGACCGACGCGGTTCGGACCGATCCGCACGTGCATGTAGGCGATGACCTTGCGCTCAAAATAGGGCAAGTAGGCCACGCCGAGAATCAGCGGCACCAGAATCGCGACAATGCGCATGATCGACCAGACCAGCGGCCAGATATGCTGGAACCAAGGCCAGATGGCATCCCAGAGACCGAACAGGTTCCAGAACCACTGGAAGAAATTGAGGATCAGCGCTTCCATCAGGCTTTTTCCACGGTAAGCGAACCAAACATCGGGCCGAGGGCAACGGTGCTTGCGTGTGCAGCAGCGATACGCACGCAATCATCCGGAAGACCAGCATCAAGCATCACCGTCAGTGCCGCCTTGCCAGCGCCGACTTTTACATTGTCACCCGCAGCCACACCCAGTTTGAACAGCATGGCGGCATTCATGCGCGCCGTCGGGGACGCCGCATCCTTGGTGGCCTGCAGGCTGGGCGCACGACGCACCAGCGAATCGGCAAAATGGATCGGCACATCGGCCACACGCTGCACGCCGCTCGCTTCAGCGGACAGATTTAGCGCGCCTGACTTGACCTCGTTGTCCAGTCCAGAAACAAACTCTGGCTGGCCACCCAGAACCTCATCACGTACCTGCTCGGAACTTTCGTAATCGAAACCGGCCACTTCCAACAGATTGCCCAGTACGCGCAACACCTTCCAGGCCGGACGTGCTTCACCCTGCGGCTTGGTGACAGCGTAGAAACTCTGCACACGGCCTTCGGTATTGACGAAGGTACCGGAAGTTTCGCTGAAGGGCGAGACGGGCAGCAATACATCGGCGTACTCAAGCGCAGCCGCCGACTTGAAGGGCGACAGGACAATCACGCTGGCTGCCTGTCGCAGCGCCACTAACGCCTGTGCGCCATCGGCACAGTCGAGTTCGGGTTCAACGTTCAACAGCACGTAGGCCTTGCGCGGTTCAGCAAGCAGACGGGCGGCGTTCAAGCCATTGGCCTGCGGGCAAACCTTGGCAACATAAGCACCGACGCTGTTGGCCGCCTCGCCGAGGATGCCGAACTTCGCACCGAGCAGCGTGGTCAGTTGTTGTGCCAGACGCTGCAGCGTAGCGGCCTGTGGATGCTGTTGGGCAAAGTTGCCGAGCAGGATCCCGGCGTTGTGGCCAGAGGTCAGGCTATTGGCGATAGCTTGTGCCGTCTCGCCAGCGCCGACTTTTTCAAACTCAGCACCGAGCGTGGCACTCTTGATCTGCGCCACCGCCTTGACCACTTCGGCCAGCACACCGGGCAACTGGGCAGGCGCAGCAATCGCCTTGGCAAACAGCTTGATCAGCAAATCATCGTCTGATGAATGAACCACGGAAACCTTGGTGCCGCACTTGGCCGACTGGCGCAGGCGCTGTGCAATCAGCGGATGATCCTTGCGCAGGAAACTGCCAACCACCAGCACGCGATCCAGCTCACTGATCTCAGCGAGTTTCATGCCGAGGAATGGGATACCACCACGCTGGCCATCCAGACTGAAATCGCTCTGGCGCAAACGGAAATCGATATTGTCCGAACCGATGCCGCGCAACAGCTTGGCCGCCAGCGCCATCTCTTCGAGCGTGGCATGCGGGCTGACCAGCGCGCCGATCTGGTCCGCGCCCTGATTCTTCGCCACGTCACGCAAGGCATGACTGGCGTAATCAAGGGCGACATTCCACTCGACTTCCTTCCACTCGCCGCCCTGCTTTACCATCGGCTTGGTCAGGCGCTCGGCAGAATTCAATGCCTCGTAGGAGAAACGCTCCTTGTCCGAAAGCCAGCACTCGTTAATCGCTTCGTTTTCCAGCGGCAGCACGCGCAGTACGCGATCATGCTTGGTCTGGACAATCAGGTTGCTGCCGAGGCCGTCATGCGGACTGACCGACTTGCGGCGCGACATTTCCCAGGTCCGCGCCGAGAAACGGAAGGGCTTGGAGGTCAGGGCGCCGACCGGACAAAGGTCGATGATGTTGCCCGACAGTTCCGAATCGACGGTCTTGTCGAGGAAAGACATGATCTCGGCGCGATCACCACGGAAGGCCTGGCCCAGTTCCATGTTGCCGGCAATTTCCTGTGTAAAACGCACACAGCGGGTGCAGTTGATGCACCGGGTCATGTCGGTGCTGACCAGCGAACCGAGGTTCTTGTTGGCCACCACGCGCTTTTCTTCCTGATAACGCGAAGCCGAACCGCCATAACCCACGGCGAGATCCTGCAACTGGCATTCGCCCCCCTGATCGCAGATCGGGCAATCGAGCGGATGGTTGATGAGCAGGAACTCCATCACATCCTTCTGCGCTTTGGCGGCGATGTTCGAGTGCGTGAACACCTTCATGCCGTTGGTCACAGGCGTCGCGCAGGCCGGCATCGGCTTGGGCGCCTTTTCGACCTGCACCAGACACATGCGGCAGTTGGCAGCGATGGACAGCTTCTTGTGATAGCAGAAGTGCGGAATGTAGATACCTGCGCTGTGTGCGGCTTCGATGACGGTGACACCGTCTTCGACCTGCAGGGCTTTGCCGTCGATCTCGATCTCTAGCATGTGGCACCTGCCATGAGTCGCGTGTGGAACGTGCTGCCCGCCTTTTGTACATCCGGCGGCACGAGACACTTCTTGTTTTCGATGTGATAAGCGAACTCGTCGCGGAAATGCTTGACGAAGCTGCGCACCGGCAGTGCGGCCGCATCGCCGAGCGCACAGATCGTGCGGCCCATGATATTGCCGGCGATTTCGTCGAGCAGATCGAGATCCTCGGGACGTCCTTCGCCATGCTCGATGCGATGCACCATTTTGTAGAGCCAACCCGTGCCCTCGCGGCAGGGCGTGCACTGGCCGCACGACTCTTCGTAGTAGAACCAGGACAGACGCTCCAGCGCCTTGACCATGCAAACGGTTTCGTCCATGACGATCACGGCGCCGGAGCCGAGCATCGACCCGGCCTTGGCGATCGAGTCGTAGTCCATGGTGCATTCCATGATGACATCGGCCGGCAACACCGGGGCAGAGGAACCGCCGGGAATCACCGCCTTCAACTTGCGGCCACCGCGCATGCCACCCGCCATTTCAAGCAGCTTGGCGAACGGCGTTCCCATCGGCACTTCAAAATTGCCTGGCTTGTTGACGTGCCCGGACACCGAGAACAGCTTGGTGCCGCCGTTGTTGGCCTTGCCGAGATCCAGAAAAGCTTGACCACCCTGACGAAGAATGTAGGGAATTGACGCAAACGTCTCGGTATTGTTGATCGTGGTCGGCTTGCCGTAGAGACCAAAGCTGGCCGGAAACGGCGGCTTGAAACGCGGTTGGCCCTTCTTGCCTTCGATCGATTCCAGCAGGCCGGTTTCTTCGCCGCAGATATAGGCACCATAGCCGTGGTGGGCAAACAGATCAAAATCAAAGCCGCCGCCGAGAATATTCTTGCCGAGATAACCGACCGCACGCGCCTCGGCCAATGCTTCCTCGAAGCGCTGATACAGTTCGAACACTTCGCCGTGAATGTAGTTGTAACCGCGTGCCGCACCCATCGCAAAGCCAGCAATGATCATGCCCTCGATGACCGAGTGCGGATCAAGGCGCATAAGGTCGCGATCCTTGAAGGTACCGGGCTCGCCCTCGTCGGTGTTGCACACCACATACTTGTCGCCGGGGAAGGCGCGCGGCATGAAGCTCCACTTAAGACCGGTCGGAAAGCCGGCGCCGCCACGTCCGCGTAGCACAGAGGTCTTCACCTCGGCAATCACCTGATCCTGCGTCAGCTTGTCGGCAAACAGCTTCTTCAGCGCCTGATAGCCGCCGCGCGCTTCATAGTCCTTGAGACGCCAGCCGCCATCCTTGTTCAGGTCACGCACATCGGGCTGCTGCCAACCAGCGGTTAGCGAAGGATTGATTGCTTCGAGGATGGCCATCAGCTGTTGACTCCGCTATCGCTTCGGTTGCACTCATCAAGCAGCTTGTCGATCTCTTCCGGGGTCATGAAGCAGCGCATATGCACGTTATTGACCAGCATCACCGGCGCATCGCCGCAAGCCCCCATGCACTCACCTTCCTTGAGGGTGAACTTGCCATCGGCGGTCGTTTCACCGAATTCGATGCCGAGCTTCTGTTTGACGTAATCGGCGGCATGCACCCCCCCCGACAGAGCGCAGGGCAGGTTCGTGCAGACCGTAATCTTGTGCCGGCCAACCGGCTCAAGATCGTACATGTTGTAGAACGAAGCCACCTCATAGGCAGCCATCTCGGGCATATCGAGATAGCTCGCAACTTCCGCGATGGTCTCGCGCGCCAGCCAGCCCTTCTCTACCTGAGCAATATGCAGGGCAGCCATGACGGCCGATTGCTTCTGATCCGCCGGATACTTGGCGACTTCGCGATCGATTTTTTGCAGGGATTCCTGACTCAGCATGCTCATCTATCCGCTTATCTATCCGTATCGCCCAGCACCAGATCGATGGTACCGATAATGGCTGTGGCATCGGCAATCATGTGGCCCTTCGACATCTCGTTCATCGCCGCCAGATGCGGGAAACCCGGCGAACGCAACTTGAAGCGATAAGGCTTGTTGGCGCCATCGGAAATCGCATACACGCCGAACTCGCCCTTGGGATGTTCGATGCCTGCATAAACCTCGCCCGGCGGCACATGGATGCCCTCGGAGAAGAGCTTGAAGTGATGAATCAACTCTTCCATATTGGACTTCATCTTTTCGCGTGCCGGTGGCGCCACCTTGTGGTTGTCACTGATCACCAAACCAGGATTCTGGCGCAGCCAGTCAATGCACTGACGGATGATGCGGTTGGCCTGGCGCATTTCTTCCATGCGCACCAGATAACGATCATAGCAGTCGCCATTCACACCCACCGGAATATCGAAATCGACGCGATCATAAACCTCGTAAGGCATCTTCTTGCGCAGATCCCACTCGATGCCTGAGCCACGCAGCATCGGACCGGTAAAGCCCAGCTGTTGCGCACGCTCGGGAGATACCACGCCGACGTTGACGGTACGCTGCTTCCAGATGCGGTTCTCGGTCAGCAGCGTTTCGTATTCGTCGAGAATGGCCGGGAAACGGTCGGTGAAATCCTCAAGGAAGTCGAGCAACGAACCTTGACGTGGTTCGTTCAGACGCGCTACATCGGCCGCATTCTTCCACTTCGAAACTTCATACTTCGGCATGCTGTCCGGCAGGTCGCGATAAACACCACCCGGACGATAGTAAGCAGCATGCAAGCGCGCACCGGAAACTGCTTCATAAACGTCAAGCAGATCTTCGCGTTCGCGGAAGGTATACAGCACCATCGCCATCGCACCGATATCGAGGGCATGCGTACCGATGTTGAGCAGGTGATTCAAGATGCGCGTCACCTCGTCCATCATGACGCGAATGTACTGGCTGCGGATCGGCACTTCGATGCCCAGCAGACGCTCCACCGCAAGGCAATAGGCATGCTCGTTGCACATCATCGACACATAGTCGAGGCGATCAAGATAAGGCACATTTTGCAGCCAGGTACGCGTCTCGGCCAACTTCTCGGTACCCCGATGCAGCAAACCGATATGCGGATCGGCACGCACGATCACTTCGCCATCCAGTTCCAGGATCAGACGTAGCACGCCGTGTGCGGCCGGATGCTGCGGACCGAAGTTCAGTGTGTAGTTCTTGATTTCAGCCACGGCCGTAATTTTCCTCTCGGACAATGCGCGGTGTGACCTCACGCGGCTCGATCGTTACGGGCTGATAGACAACACGCTGCTTCTCAGGGTCGTAACGCATCTCGACATAACCAGAAACCGGGAAGTCCTTGCGGAAGGGGTGGCCCACAAAACCATAGTCGGTCAGGATACGCCGCAGATCGTCATGCCCCTCGAACAGAATGCCGTACATGTCGAAGGCCTCGCGCTCGTACCAGTTGGCCGCATTCCAGATAGCGGTCACCGTCGGCAACACCGGGAAGCCCGCATCTTCCGCAAAGGTGCGCAGGCGCAGGCGGCAATTCAGATGCAGCGACGTCAGATGGCAAACGGATGCAAAGCGCCTGCCCTGCCAACCGGTATAGGTCGAATAATCGACGCCGGACAGATCGATCAACTGAGCAAATTGCAACTCGGGATGATCACGCAGCGTTTTTGCCACCTCACGATAATCGACAGCCGCCACTTCAATAGTCAGTTCGCCCAGACGCAGCACGGATGAGGCGATGCGGGCACCGAGGATTTCGGCCAACGTCTGTGACAGTTTTTCGAGTTTGGCGCTCATGGATTAGACACGGGCAATCGTGTTGGTGCGAGTGATCTTGTTCTGCAACTGGATGATGCCGTAAAGCAGTGCCTCGGCCGTCGGCGGACAACCCGGTACGTAGATATCGACCGGTACGATGCGATCGCAGCCACGCACAACAGAATAGGAGTAGTGGTAATAGCCACCGCCATTGGCGCAAGAACCCATCGAGATTACCCAGCGTGGCTCGGCCATCTGGTCATAGACCTTGCGCAGCGCCGGGGCCATCTTGTTGGTCAGCGTGCCGGCAACGATCATCACGTCGGACTGACGCGGACTGGGCCGAAACACCACGCCAAAGCGATCGAGGTCATAACGCGAGCAACCAGCATGAATCATCTCGACCGCACAGCAGGCTAAACCGAAAGTCACCGGCCACAAGGAACCGGTCCGCGTCCAGTTGATCAGCTTGTCGAGCGAGGTGGTAACAAAACCTTCCTGCAGTACGCCTTCGATGCTCATGTGCTTATTCCCAATCCAGCGCGCCCTTGAGCCAGGCGTACACAAAACCGACGATAAGGATGCCCATGAAGACGAACATCTCAATGAAACCGAACCATTTCACGGCCTCAGCTTCCACGACCACGAACTCTTTGAAAATGGCTGCCCACGGGAACATGAAGGCCACTTCCAAGTCAAAAATGATGAAGGTAATCGCAACCAAGTAGTAGCGCACATCGAACTTGATGCGCGCATCCTCGAAGGCCTCGAAGCCGCACTCGAAAGGAGAGAGCTTCGCGCTGTCCGGACGATTGGGGCCAAGCAACCATCCTATCAGGATAGGCATGCACCCGAAGACAAGCGCGACGAGCACAAACACCAGAATCGGAAAATAATTTTCCAGCATAACCTAAGCTCTCAGTCACATCGGATTTCACCGACGCGCCCTACCACTTCCCTGATTCCGCCCGCCCGATCAACTGGGCAGACGCCGTTTTATGCCTTGGTGCCGACGGCGAGACTCGAACTCGCACAGCTTTCGCCACTACCCCCTCAAGATAGCGTGTCTACCAATTTCACCACGTCGGCTTGCCAAATACTGCTTGTAAAGCAATTACCAGATCAGCGGCGCGCATCATACATTATCTATGCGCCCCACGAATAAATTTATCACCAAAAAATCGACTTATTTCGGAATGTCCCTGGCCTTCGAATCATCTACAGGCACTGTTGCTGGTGCTGTCGTTTCAACCTTCACCGCATCCATCACGCTGCTGCTGGAAGCTGCCGGACGCGAACCTGCCATGTAGGCAAGGGTCAGGCTGGTGATAAAAAAGACCGTAGCCAAAACAGCCGTTGTCCGCGAAAGGAAGTTTGCCGATCCTGTCGCACCAAAAAGGCTGCCGGAGGAACCGCTACCGAAAGCCGCCCCCATGTCGGCCCCCTTGCCATGCTGCAGCAACACCAGACCAATCACGCCCAAGCCAACCAGAATATGGACGGTCAAGGTAATCGAGTAATAAACATCCATTGTTTTACCTATCTTTGAAAATCAGGCCGCTGCGGCACAAATGGCCACGAAATCAGCCACCACCAGTGCTGCTCCGCCAATCAGGCCGCCATCGATATCCGGCTGCGCCATCAACTCCTTGGCATTGTTCGGCTTCATGCTGCCACCATAGAGAATCTGCAGCTTGTCAGCCACGGCCGCATCGTCGCGACGAATGCGCGCACGAATCGTGGCATGCACTTCCTGCGCCTGCTCCGGGGTTGCCGTACGTCCGGTCCCAATCGCCCAGACAGGCTCGTAAGCCACCACAGCAGCACCCAGTGCGGCACAACCGCAGCGGACAATGACCGCATCCAGTTGACGGGTCACCACATCGGTCGTGATATTTTTCTCGCGCTCATCGAGCGTTTCGCCAACACACAGGATCGGCACCAGCCCCGCCTTCAGCGCAGCCTCGAACTTTGCGGCAACGACGGCATCCGTGTCGCCGTAGTAGGAGCGGCGCTCGGAATGACCAATGATGACGTAGCGGCAGGCGAAATCCTTGAGCATGCCCGCACTGACTTCGCCGGTGTAGGCACCCTGCACATGCTCGGAGACATCCTGTGCCCCCCAAGCGACATTACTGCCGGAGAGCGCCTGACGTGCTTGATCGAGATAGGGATAGGGAACGCAAACCGCCACCTCGGCCCCCATGCCGGCCACGCCGGCCTTGACACCAGACAACAAATCCGCGTTGACGGCAAGGCTGCCGTGCATCTTCCAGTTTCCTGCCACCAGTTTTTTGCGCATGATCTCCGTCCGTTTGTCGTTATTCGTAAAGCGGCGGATTATAGCGACCAGCCGGTCGGCCGGTCAAACCACAAAACAGACGAATCAGCCAAAACGACCGGTAATGTAGTCTTCGGTCTGCTTGTTTTTTGGCTTGATGAACACCTGATCGGTCACCCCATACTCAATCAGTTCGCCAATGTACATATAGGCGGTGTAGTCCGATATCCGAGCGGCCTGTTGCATGTTATGGGTCACGATAATAATCGTCACCTTGTCTCGCAGCTCGACCACCAACTCCTCGATACTGGCTGTCGCAATCGGATCCAGGGCCGATGTCGGCTCATCGAAAAGAATGATTTCGGGATCGGACGCCAATGCGCGTGCAATACACAGACGCTGCTGCTGTCCGCCTGAAAGGTTGGCGCCCAGATCGTTCAGCCGGTCCTTGACCTCATCCCAGATCGCCGCGCCCTTGAGCGAATGCTGAACACGATCCTCGATCTCGGTTTTATTGGTCATGCCACGGACGCGCAGGCTATAAGCCACGTTCTCGAAGACCGACTTGGGAAACGGGTTCGGCTTCTGGAACACCATTGAAATGCGCATGCGTACTTCAATCGGATCCACTTCCTTGGCCAGGATGTTGGTGTTGTCCGGGTGCATGATAATTTCGCCGCCATAGCGGTTGCCAGCATAAAGATCGTGCATGCGATTGAAGGAGCGCAGCAGCGTCGACTTGCCACAACCGGAAGGACCGATCAGCGAAGTCACCTTCTTGTCAAACACCGGCATATTGATGTTCTTCAAGGCTTGAAAATCGCCATAGTGAAAGTTGAAATTGCGGCACTCGGCCTTGATGGCCAGACTGGCATCCGGATCCATGTTGATGGTTGTTTCGTAGCTCATGTCAGTCTCTCAGAAAGTCGAATTACCAGTTGATATTCTTGCGCAGGCGATAACGCAACCAGATGGCCGCACCATTCATGACCAGCGTCATCAGCACCAGGATGAAACCAGCCGCTGCCGCATTGACCTCAAATGCCGCTTCGGGACGCGAAGTCCAGTTGAACATCTGAATCGGCATCACGGTAAAGGGCGCGAACAGCCAATCGAACAAACCCGCCGGCGGATCGCCAGTACCAGGTGCGCTGGGAAGGAAGGCGATGAAGGTCAGTGCACCGATGGTGATGATCGGTGCGGTTTCGCCAATAGCGCGCGCCATGCCGATGATGACGCCAGTCAGAATGCCCGCGCTGGAATAAGGCACGATGTGATCGCGAACCGTCTGCCAGGTGGTGGCACCGCAGGCATACGCCCCCTCCCGAATCATCTGCGGAATCGCACGGATCGACTCACGGGTTGCCACAATCACCACTGGCAAGATCAGCAGGGCCAGTGTCAATCCCGCTGACAGAATGCTCTGGCCAAACCCGAAGTGATAGACAAACAAGCCGAGCGCCAGCAGGCCATACACAATAGAGGGAACACCCGCCAGATTGGTGATATTGATCTCGATGATATCGGTCATCCAGTTCTTCGGCGCATACTCTTCCAGATAAACACCCGCCGCAACACCCATCGGCACGGCCACAAGGGCCGTCACGATCATCACCAGCGTGGTGCCCACCCAGGCTGACAAAATGCCGGCGCCCTCCGCACGACGCGACGGGAAGGAAGTCAGAAACTCATAATCAATGCGCGGAATGCCGCGGATGGCCATATCGACAAACAAGGCCATAAATGTCAGCAGGCCGATCATCAGCGCGAAAATGCCCAGCACGCCAAAAAAGGCATCCCAGCGCTTGGCGCGCGAAATCAGTACGCGCATCGACTCCAGATCTTGTGATTTCAGCATGATCAATACACCTCGCGGAAGCGCTTGCGCATCCAGTAACCCAGCATGTTGAAGCAGAGCGTCATCAACATCAGCGTGAGACCGGCAGCAAAAATGGTCTGATACCCGATTGAGCCATGCGGCAGGTCGCCCAGGGCCACTTGAACGATGAAGGAGGTAATCGTCGCCCCGGACTCGGTCGGATTAAACGTCAGGTTTGGCTGCATGCCTGCAGCAACCGCCAGAATCATCGTTTCCCCTACCGCACGCGAGATGCCAAGGATGTAAGCCGATGCAATACCGGAAGTGGCGGCGGGTACCACCACCCTCAGCGCGGTTTGCAGGCGTGTGGCACCCATGGCATAGGAGCCCTCACGTAGCGCCATCGGCACGGCGCGCATGGCGTCCTCAGAAAGCGAGGCCACATAGGGAATAATCATGACGCCCATCACCAGACCTGCCGACAGCAGGTTGAAGCCAGGCAAGCCGGGGAAGATTTTCTGCAGGAGCGGCGTCAGAAACACCAAGGCGAAATAGCCGTAGATGATGGTCGGCACACCGCCGAGCAGTTCCAGAAAGGGCTTGGCAATTTCGCGCACCTTGAACGGGGCGAATTCGGAAAGATAAATGGCGATGATGGTACCTAGCGGAATTGCAACCGCGAGCGCTACCGCCGAACTGGTAATGGTGCCGGACAGGAGCACAACAATCCCGAAGTGCGCATCGTCGAATAGCGGCGTCCATTGGGTGTCGAACAAAAAATCCTTGAGTGGCACATGCTCGAAAAACTTGAGCGACTCGGTAAACAAAATATAGACAATGGCCAGCGTCGTAAACACCGACACCAAGGCTGCCCCAAAAAGGAGCGACTCGATGAAGCGCTCTTTCATGTGGCGCGAAGCCTTCTTCCTCAATCGCTCGCTAACCACCGGAACCGTATTTGCAGACATGATGAGAGCAGCACTCATAATTATTAAGATGTCGGGATTTTAGACCTACCTAAACAACTGGCAGCAACCGCCCCTCACTGCCAGAGACAGTGAGGGGCGATCAATTTATACCGCGCGACGATTACTGCTTTGTTTCACGCTTAACGAGTTCGTCGATCTTGACGCCCACCTCGTTCACGCCGCCAAACACCGTGCCCACTTTCATCTTGTTCATGTGATCCACGTTAGCCTTGTAGATGGCGGCTGGCAGCGGCACATACTTGACTTCCTTGGTCAACTTGGCGCCGTGCTGCATGTAGAACTCGACAAACTCCTTGATTTCCGGCTTCTTGATGGAGTCGGCATTCACATAGATGAAGATCGGACGGGCCAGCGGCACATACGAGCCATCTTCAACCGCAGCTGCTGAGGGACCGACAAACGCCTTGCCGTTCCAGATATTCGCCGCCTTCAGCTTGCCCTGGTTCTCGATGTAGTAGGCAAAACCGAAGTAGCCCAGACCACCCTTGTCGCGCGACACGCCCTGAACCAGCACGTTGTCGTCTTCAGAAGCGGTAAAGTCACCACGCGAGGATTTGGCCTTGCCAACCGTCGCTTCAGTAAAGTACTCGAAAGTGCCGGAATCCGCACCCGGGCCATACAACTTCAACGGCAGATCGGGGAAGCTGGGATCAACCTGCTTCCAGTTGTTGATCTTGCCTTGCGCACCCGGCTCCCACATCATCTTGAGTTGCTCCGGCTTCAGGTTCGCCGCCCAGGTATTGGTTGGGTGAATCACGACGGTCAGCGCATCGAAGGCCACCGGCATTTCGACGTACTTGATGCCGGCCTTGGCGCAAGCTTCCATTTCGGACTTGGTAATTGGACGGGACGCATCGGAAATATCGATTTCGCCGCGGCAGAACTTCTTGAAACCACCACCCGTGCCGGAAATGCCGACCGTCACGCGCACCGCATTCTTCTTGGCCTTCTGGAACTCTTCGGCCACGGCCTCAGTAATCGGGAACACCGTCGAGGAACCGTCGATCTTGACAGTCGCCTGGGCAAACACCAAACCGCTCGCCGCAAATGCTGCAGCCATCAACGAATAGGAAACCAGCTTGGAAAATTTCATCGATCAACTCCTGTTGGTAATGGTTAATAAGCGCAGCGACTGTAACAGTCGAATGTGACACTTCCGTGACAAACCAGGAATCATCGCTAACATTATATTTTTAAATGAAATATACCTATAACAAATGTCAGGCAAGCTATTCATCCATGAAAGTACTGATGATCTCCGACGTCTATTTCCCCAGGATCAACGGCGTCTCCACCTCGATCGAATCCTTCCGTCACGCACTATCCAACCTGGATGTCGATGTCCACGTCCTTGCCCCCCACTATCCGGCGCCCCATCCTCCAGACGACCGAGTCATCCGCGTGCCCTCGCAGCGTGTGCCCTTCGACCCCGAAGACCGCCTGATGCACCGGGGACCGCTCAAGCAAGCGCTGCAACAGGCCGTCAGCAACAACTACGATCTGGTGCATGTGCAAACCCCGTTTGCCGCCCACTATGCCGGCCTCAAGTTCGCCCGCAGCCAGCGCCTGCCCTGCGTGGCTACCTACCACACGCACTTCGAGGAATACCTCTACAACTATGTGCCGATCGTGCCCAAGGGGATGTTGCGCAGCATGGCGCGGCAACTTGCCCAGCGCCAGTGCAATGCGCTCGATGCCGTGATCGTGCCATCGCGCGCCATGGAGGACACGCTAACCGCCTATGGTGTAACTGCCCCGATGCACCGGGTGCCTACCGGCATTCCCGTCGCACACTTTCGCCGTCCCGCCAGCGTCGACTTTTCGAATGCTTTTCGCCTGCGCCACGGCATCCCAAGCGATGCGCCAATGGCACTCTTCGTCGGTCGCGCCGCCCATGAAAAGAACATCGGTTTTCTGCTCGACGCCATGCCTCATGCCTTGCAGGACTGCCCCAAACTGGTCATGACCATCGCAGGCGAAGGTCCGGCGCTGCCCGCATTGAAGCGCCAGGCCGAACGGCTCGGCATTGGCGAACAGGTCTTTTTTCTGGGATATCTCGACCGCCAGACCGAACTTACCGAGTGTTATGCCGCAGCCGACATCTTCGCTTTCGCCTCGCGCACCGAAACCCAGGGACTGGTACTGCTCGAAGCCATGGCCGCCGGCCTGCCGGTGCTGGCTTTTGCCTACCTCGGCACCCGCGAAATTGTCGAACCCCAACGTGGCGCTCTCCCTGCCCCGCAAACCGTTGAGGCTTTCGGTCAAGCCCTTGCCAGTTTGGCTAACGACCCGGTTCGACGCCAGCAGATGGCAGCCGAAGCGATCGCCTTTGCCGACGAATGGACGACCGATGCCTGCGCGCAACGCATGGCCACGGTCTATCATTCTTTGACCTCAAAATCTGCCGACCTGGCGTAATATCCCAGCCCCATGAATACTCCCCCCCCCCAGGAAAACCTGGCAACGCCTCATGCCGAAAGCCCGTTCAAGGGCAAGACCGGTCTCAGGCGCGTCTGGAATGCCTTGCATTATTCGATTGACGGACTCAAAGCCGCCTACCGCCACGAGGACGCCTTTCGCCAGGAATCATGGCTGGCCCTGATTCTGATTCCAACCGCCTTCTTCATGCCGGTCAGCGCTATCGGTAAAGCCCTGATGGTCGGCAGCGTACTGCTGGTGTTGGTCGTCGAATTGCTCAACTCTGCAGTCGAGGCCGTGGTCGACCGCGTCTCGCTGGATCATCACCTGCTCGCCAAGCGTGCCAAGGACATTGGCAGCGCAGCCGTGCTGATCTCGCTGCTCAACGTGCTGGTGGTCTGGACGCTGGTACTGCTTAACTGACAGACATTCACAGATTCTTCATCTAAACGTCACACCTGCGTAGCCCCCGGACGGCAATATGCCGTCATGAAAGTACGCAGCATCTTTCTCTCCGACATTCACCTCGGCACACGCGGTTGCCAGGCCGACAGTCTCCTGACGTTTCTACGCGAATACGAAGCCGAACACCTCTTCCTGCTCGGCGACATCATCGACTTCTGGGCGATGAACCGCTCCATTCACTGGACGCCGGCGCAGAATACCGTGGTACAAAAAGTCCTGCGCCGTGCCCGGCATGGCGAAAAGGTCGTATTGGTTCCCGGCAATCACGACGAAGCCCTGCGCGAATTCGTCGGCACCTCCTTCGGCGACATCGAAGTCGCAGCCGAATATGTGCATGAAACGGCGGATGGCAAGCGCCTGCTGCTGATCCACGGCGACGAATTCGATCAGGTCACGCGCCATCATCGCTGGGTGGCCATGCTCGGCGACATCGCCTACAACACCTTGGTGCGCATCAATGCCTGGATCTCGTGGGTACGCCGCACCCTGCACATTTCGGGCTACTGGTCGCTGGCCGGGTTTGCCAAGCGGCGCGTCAAAAGTGCCGTCACCTACATCTTCGATTTCGAAGATGCCGTCATTCATACCGTACGCGAACGCGGCCTCGACGGGATCGTCTGTGGGCATATCCACAGCGCAACGATTCGTACGGCGGACGACATCTCCTACATTAACTGTGGCGACTGGGTCGACAGCTGTACGGCAATTGTCGAACACCCCGATGGTCACCTCGAACTAATCGAATGGCGCTCACAAAGTATGCAGGGAGCGCT
Organism: uncultured Methyloversatilis sp.; assembly: GCA_964477575.1. Lineage (GTDB taxonomy): Bacteria > Pseudomonadota > Gammaproteobacteria > Burkholderiales > Rhodocyclaceae > Sulfuricystis. The sequence continues at coordinate 77,196 of CAYZEA010000011.1, read as the reverse complement.
TCCCACTACCCCGGTCGTCCCGATCCGAGCGGCCGCTTGAGCTTGACATGATGAAAAGCACGCACCCCCTACATATCAGTCTGGTTACGGAAACCTATCCGCCCGAAGTCAATGGCGTCGCCATGACGCTTGGAAAACTGGTCGCCGGCCTGACAGCCCGCGGCCACCGCCTGCGGATAGTGCGTCCCCGCCAAAAGAATGAAAACACCGGCCTGCAGTCCGATGGTCAGTTGCTGACGCCGGGCCTGCCGATTCCCGGCTATCCCGAACTGCGCTTTGGCCTACCCGCAGCTAACAGCCTCTGGCAACACTGGCGCAAGCAAACACCCGATGTCGTGCATATCGCCACCGAAGGTCCTCTGGGTTTTTCCGCCCTGAGCGCCGCCCGCAAGCTGGGCATTCCGGCGATCTCCACCTTCCACACCAATTTCCATAGCTACAGCCGCCACTATGGCATCGGCTGGCTACAGGGCAGCATCGCACGCTATCTGCGCTGGTTCCATAACCGCACGGCGACCACGTTGGTGCCCACCGCGTCCTTGGCCGCAGAACTGCAACAATACGGATTCCACGATGTCGGCGTACTGTCGCGCGGCGTCGATGTCCAGTTGTTCAATCCGGGTCGGCGCGATCCCGGCCTGCGTAGCGAATGGGGCGCTCGCGAACAAGATCTGGTCGTCATGGTCGTCAGCCGCGTTGCGCCGGAAAAGAATCTGGGATTGGCGATCGAGGCCTACGAACGCATCCTGGCAAACCAACCCACAGCGCGTATGGTCTGCGTCGGCGACGGTCCGATCCGCGAAGCCTTGATGCGCCGCCATCCCGAGGTACGCTTCGTCGGCACCAAACACGATGTCGAATTGGCGCGTCATTATGCCAGCGCCGACCTTTTCCTATTTCCCAGTCTGACCGAAACCTTCGGCAATGTCGTCAGCGAGGCCCTTGCCAGCGGCCTGCCCGTGGTTGCCTTCGACTACGCCGCCGCCAGCAGCTTGATCAAGAACGGTATCAACGGCCAACGCATTGAGCGCGGCGACAATGCCGGCTTTATTGCCGCTGCCGTAGCCCTCGCCCGCGATCTGCCTAACCATCCCCGCTGGCGCAATGCCGGGCCTGCCAGCATTGCCCATTTGAACTGGGAGCGCGCCCTCGACAGCTACGAGACTGCCCTGCGCGACAAGGCGCTCATGGAACAATACTGGCCAGAGGAGCGTTATCTGCTACTGTTGCCGGACTAGGCGCCGCTGGCGACACCTCGGGCAGCGCAATATTCAGCGCGTGGCACAAACGCCCGATCAACTCGGCCGGCGTACGCGAAATCACTTCGACCGGCACGTCGAAACCAGCACTCAGGCGCTCATAGTCCTCGAAACCATATGAAGCAATAAAGGGGTGCATGCCTGCTCCAGTCGCCGCTGCAAAATCGCGATACTCGTCGCCACAAACGAAACAACAGGCCGGATTGATCGCCAACTCGCGCCGGATCGCTTGAAAAGTCTCGCGCTTCTCCTCCCGCAGCGGCAAGCAACGCATGAAATCGAGCCCGGCGGCATCGACGTCATGACGCGCCAATAAGAGGCGAAAGGTTTCTTCCGGCTCATGGGTGATATTGCGCGACACGATACCCACGCGGATATGCGATGCGGCAATCAAGACATTCAACAAGGCGGCAAAGCCCGGATAAAGCTTGGCTTCATGGCGGTAGATCTCGGTCAGGCTGTCCAACAATCGTTTGCGACTTTGCTTGCCGAATTGTTTGCGCAGATTCTTGGGAAACTCGCGCAGCCCGCCCAAATACTTGAACAGCTTGCGGCGCTTCTGGAAGCGTTCGAGATCGCCGATGTCCATCTCATGCAGCGCGAAGGCCATTTCCATGGCATGGAAGGCATCGACCAGCGTGCCATCCGCATCGAGAATCACCAACCTGTCGGCGCTGTAGCTCATTTGGCCAGCAGGTTCGGCAGTCCGGTCGCCAACACCGGCAATAGCGCAATCAGCAGCGTGCCGAGGAAGATCGCCAGTAGGGCGGGCAGGACCGAGGCGGCCACATAGCGGATCGGCTTGCGGAACATCGCCGAGGCAAAATAGATATTCATGCCGGCCGGCGGGCACAGGAAGCCCATCTCCATGGCGGCCAGAAAGATGATGCCGAAATGCACCGGATCGATGCCATAGCTCATCGCCACCGGCAGCAGCAAGGGCACCAACACGACGATGGCGGCGAAAATCTCCATCAGGGCGCCCGCCACGCACAGGAAGCTGACCAGCACCAGCAGGAAGACGAACTTGTTGGGGATGACACTTTGCACCCACTCGATGGCCGCATCGGGAATACCGGCGTCGACCAGGTAATTGGTCAGGCCCAGCGCCATGCCCAAGATCAGCATGACGCCGCCGATGATCTGGGCACAATCGGCCAGCGCCTTGCCAAGCAAGCGTGCATCGAGTTCGCGATGCGCAAGCGACTGCGTCAGGATGGCATAGGTCGCCGTCAGAGCGGCACTTTCCGTCGGCGTCGCCAGGCCACTCACCAACGAGGCAATGGCGACCACCGGTGCAAAAATCTCCCATTTGGCCGCCCATAGCGCCGCCTTTAGCGTACCGGGCAGATGCCCCGCCGTCCCGCCAGCGTCGACTTTTGCAATGTCGATCCCCTGCCGCCGCAAATAGCCGCCGATCACCAGCAGGAAGGCCACCATCACGGCCGCCGGCACGAGTCCGGCGAGGAACATGGTGTTGATCGGCACGCGGGCGATGATCGCGTACATGATCAGGGGCACCGATGGCGCCAGCAAAACACCGAGCGCACTGGCACTGGTGACCAAACCGATGCCGCGCTGCTCCGGGTAGCCGGCATTGCGCAACAGCGGCAGCAACAAACCACCCAAAGCGAGAATAGTGACGCCGCTACCGCCGGTGAAAGCGGTAAAGCAAGAGCACAGCACGGCGGCAGCCACGACCGTACCGATGACGCCTTCGCCGAAGGCGGCCAAGAAAACTGCGCCGAGGCGCTGTGCCGCGCCAGTGCGCGCGAACACGAGGCCGGCGAGAGTGAACAGCGGTAGAGCCGGTAGCGACGGGTTAACGGTAATCTGGTAGTGCGACAGCGGCACTGAGGCGAGCGGCTGCCCTTCCTGCCAAAACAGGGCCAACGCCAGTGCGCCCAGTATCGCGAAAATTGGTGCGCCGGCCAACAGTGCGACCAGCAGCCACAACATGATCGGCCACAGCGGCAGCACCGCGCCATCGAATGCAGCGCCGAACCAGAAACCGAGGCCCGGCACGATCAGCGCCAATGCAAACCGCAGCGCCGTAACCTCGGCGCAACGGGAAGCAAGCCGGCCGCCGAGCAGCAGGAAGCCAAGCGGCATAGTCGCCTGCACTACCCATACGGGCACGCTATAGGCCAGCAGGTGCGCCCCCTCCGTCTCGCTGGCCACAAAACGCCAGCTGGCCAGCGCCAGCGTTCCGCAGATCAGCGCCGCGCTGGCCTTGGCAAAAATGAGGATGCCGGCCTGTAGGCGTAGTCCGCCGAAGACCGCGAGGCCGCCACCGAGCGTGGTCAAGTGGCCGTGGCGCTCGGCTGCCACCGCACCGAGCATGGCCAGCACCAGACCGAAATGCTGCACCAACACCGGCGCATTCTCGACGCCCTTTCCGAGCATTGGGCGCAGGGCGATCTCGATCAGCGGAACCAGCACCATCAGCACGAGCGCCGCCGACGCCAGCCAGGTATCGAGGTTCAACACCCGCCGCAGCAGGGGAAGACTCATTTTGCCTTGCTGCGATAGGTCTTCAGGTGACCCACCACCTCGTCGAAGGTATCGGCCGGGACCATCGCACCGCGAATGCGCGGATATAGCGCATCGGCCAACGCCTGCCATTCCTTCAGTTGCTCGGCGGATGGCTTGTTCACCACCAGACCGCGCTTGACCATCGCTGCCACCGACTCATCCACCTCGCGCCGCGCCTGCAGGCGCATATTAACGCCAGCCTTCTCGCCCGCCTCGCGCAGCACCTTTTGCGCCGCAGGCGACATCTCGTTCCACGCCTTCTGCGTCACCACCAGCGCGCCAACCACAGGCGCCCAGTTGATCTCGAGCATGTTCGGTGCGGTGTTGAATATCTGCGTCGCCAGCGCAAAGTACGGCGTCGAGGGCACAGCGTTGATCATGCCGGTCTGGATTGCCGGGAGGATATCGCTGGTTTCAAGCGGCACCGGCGTATACCCGAGACTCTTCATGATCTCCTGCTGCTCGCTTTCGCCCCCCCAGGCAAAGAACTTCATGCCCTTGAAGTCTTCGGGGCGAAAGGCCGGTGTCTTGGTGAAAAAGCGCACCCAACCGGCATCGCCCCAGGCCAGCACGATAAATCCCTTGTCGAGGAACTTCTTCTCCATGCCGGCGCGCATCTTCTCGCGGACGTAGTCGATTTCTTCCCAGGTCTTGAACATCAGCGGCATCGTCTGCAGCGCCTTGATCGACGGCTCAATCTCGCGCAACCCGACGACCGACAGCAGGGCACCCTGCAACTGGCCAATACGCATACGTCGCGCCATGTCGGTCTCGCCGCCCTGGCTGCCATCCGGATAAACGCGATACTTGGCCTCGCCGCCCTGCGCCGTCCGCCACGCCTCGCCCAGTTCCATCAACTGTTGGTGGTACACCGAGTTTTTGGGTGCCAGCGTGCCGATGCGCAACTGCGGATCGGCCGCCATTACGGTCGCCGTAGCGGCAAGAGACAGGCAAAAAGCCGCCATAAAGGTACGCAGAAATGATGACATGAAGTGCTTTCTTGATGGTTCAGAATAGATCGTCGGCGTTGGCCAGCAACCAGCGCGCGCGCGCTAGCATGGCCTCGTTCTGCAAGTTCGGCGTGCGCATGGCGATCGCTACGGCCCGTTGCAACAACTGTTCGAAACCCGGACGATCGCCGGCAACCAATGTAATCGCTTCCGCCTTGGCCACCAACGGTCCGGCCAGTCGGTCCCCGGCCAGAACGATGGCCCGGTCGAAATGGCGCAGCGCCTCGGCACGCGAACCGCCCGGCCGCAACAGTTCGAGACTCCCCATCAGGCTTGCCAGCGATCCCTGCCCCCAGTCAGGATCAAGCTGCCATGCCATCTGTGCAAGCCGTATCACCTGCGGCAGTTGGGCGACGATCTCCGGATCGTGTTTGGAAAGGGCGATCCAACTGCCCCAGGCCGCAACCGTCCAATAGGCCAGTCCAACCGCCTCGGATGGCAGCAGCGAATGGTTTGCCGGGGCACTTGTACCTAGTGCGGCACGCAATTCCGGAACGCGCTGCTCAAGCGCCGTAAGCCCATGCCTTTGCGCCCTTGCGTAGAGTCGTGCCGCCCGCTCGCGCAGCGTCTTGGCCTTGCGGATATCGCGGCTCTCAATCTTCTCAGCTTCAAAAGCGACGAACACATACGCATATTGCGTAAAGCCGGCCGTCACCGACTCGGCGAGCCGCAGATTGCCGGGCGAGGAGCGCAACAGGGATTCCGACAGTTTGAGATAGAAGGCACTCGCTTCGCGCGCCAATTCCAAATCGTCCTCGGGCGCTGCCCCCTGGCTGGCCAGTTCATTGGCCACCCCATCGATAATTAACTGACGGGGCGAACAGGCACTCAGCAGCAGCGTCAGGCACAACGCCGTTATCAGCGTGCGCAGAAAGGAAAAACCGGGACTAGGCAAGGCCATTGAACAGAACCGCTACATATTAATTGGCAAATTATCTTACAGAACAATTACAGCGAGATTGCAAGCACCGAATTGCCCGCGAAGTCATGCGTGAGCTGGCTGACCGACTACAGCAGCGCGCTGACCGCATGATCGAATAATCGAGTTCGTTTGACACTGACAAACCCCACCGTCAAGGCGCAAGCAGCATTCCTTAATGGCTTCGTGACTCTGACTAGGCAGCAACCCGAAGCCGTGGCGCTGGGTAAAACGCAACATCTTCCGGTTGGTGGCCAGCACTTGCGCCATCATGCACTTAAGCCGGTCTGCAGCGGCACGCTCAATCAGCTTCGTCATCAGTCGATGGGCGATTTGCGTACCCTGCCAGGCATCGGTAACGGCCATGGTCATTTCGCAGGACTCGCCGTCAGCATGCCGGGAAAAGCCCCCCGCTGCCACGATAATGTCCTCTTCACTTTCGGCCGTGACGACCACATAGTGGCGCCCCTCGGCCGGACTAATCAGGCATACCAAATCGAGTTCTGATTCGGTCAGATGTAGATTGCCATGACCAAAGCGAAAATAGCGGGTGCCGTATGACAGCCCATCGACATAGGTTGCATAACGGGCTCGGTCCTCCAAGGTAATCGGCCGTAGCGTCAGCCACGGGCCATTCTGGGTACGCCATTGCCAAGGTTCGTCGCTCATCAATACACGCGTTTGTTAGCGTAAAAGCTGTTGCCCTTGATACCTTTGGCTTTCTTCTTCACTTCGGCAGCCACCACCGAAATTTCCAAGTGCGAACGGAACATACCCGGGCTGGCCTCGACCACACCGATCGACAGCGACACCAATGCATGGAACTCCATGATTCCTTTGCGATTCTCGGTCACATAACCGCCGCGATCGATATCGTCGCGCGAAAAGAAACCAAGAACCTCTTCACCGAACAAGCGCAATACCCGTTCGCAACGTTCTTGCCAGTCCTCGCTGCGCAGCACCAGCACGAAGTCATCGCCACCGATGTGGCCGATGAAATCCCTTTCCGGATCGCAGGCTTCAGTCAGCACCCGCGCTGTCAGGCGAATCACATCGTCGCCGCGCGCATAGCCATAGACGTCGTTGAACGGCTTGAAATGATCGAGATCGCAATAGGCAATGATAAATGGCCCGCGTGCCGCCAGCAGGTTATCGATATGCTGGTTGATCGGCACATTGCCGGGCAATTGGCTCAGCGGATTGGCGTACTTTGCCGCCTCCATCTGCATCGTCGTCACCTCGCGTACCAAATCCTGCACTGAACCAATGCCCAAATAGTGACCGTCATCGGTGATGATGAAACCGCCGATTAAATGACGCGGATGAGCGCACACCAGAATTTCCGACAATTCCGACAGCGGCAGACGCATTTCCACAATCAGGGGATCCTCGTCCATGAAGCGCTTGCAGGGTTTTCGGCCATACAACTCATGCCGATAGGGCCGCGCCATGTTATCGATCATGTCATAGCGGGCAATCAAGCCGATTGGCGTGTTCTGCTTGACCACGGCAACGGCGTGCAATTCTGGATTGCGCTCGAAGATATTGAATACCTCATCGGCCATGATATCGGGCGCCACCGGCGGTACAACCTGCAACATTTTTTCGAGAATATGCGCCCCCTTGGGAACTTGCTCGGCCTGTCCGGGAACTTTCGCGGCAATGAACTTGTGCGCCGCAGCCGAAACCGTCCGGGTCGGTACGGCGACGGGTTTGCCGATGAGATGGCCGCACACCAAGCTCACGCCGTTACCTTGCAGCACCTTGAGCATCGCCAGCGAATCCACCTCTGTGGCGACAATCCGCCGCCCAGTTTCGGTCTGTTGACGAATCAGCTCGCCCAGGCGGCTGACTTGCAGAATATTGGGCTCAAAAACGTCCAGTACGCCCTCTTCGATCATGAAAAATTCGGGTACTTGCTGTGACCAGAGCAAGCTCTCGGAGCGGGGACAATGCAAGGTTCCAGCAGCCACACGCACCCCCAAGCTACGCATCGACGCCACCACGCTGATCGCGCTCTCCTGAGCAACTGCATCCAACCCGCCCAACCCGGCATGGATCGTCACCAACCGATCAGCTGGCAGCGCCGACTTGCGCAGCGCCTCTGCGAGCATCTCCGTACATGCCGGCCCAAGGAGTGACGGACTATCCGCCAAAGGCATGAGCAAAAGCCCCGCCCCCTGATTGAGAACGAACTGATCAAGGATCAGCCGAAAATAAAGTCGATAGAACTCGTCCAGACGGCCCTGCCGACGTGCTACACGCAATAGCCGCGCAGCGGAATTTAGAAAGCGCTCAGGCGGACAGTGAATGCTGGCTAGATGACCAAAGATGCCACCTGAGTCAAGATTTGCCACCGGGCGAAAACGCGCCATCAACCCGACATCGGAATATTTGCTGCAGGAAGCCGTCAGAAACAGTTCATCAAGTTCCTGCTGGCAACTTTCGCAACCGGGGGGGGCGGCCTGCGCCATATTACTTTGTGGCATAGGAGCATTCTTGCTTGCTGATATTGCAGGTTCATGAACCTGCAACTCAAGTTGCTTACGATTGGCAAAATGCTCAAGTTTCCGCTGCCCTTTCACCTGATCGCCAGCCTGGTCTTTTTTCTGCTCACGCTGACGATTAGTAGCGCCATTGGCTGGCTGGCAGCTATGGCCAAGACCCTGGAAACCAATCCATCGTTATCATCCATTCATAGGCATGCGCCCAATGGCTTGACGCTTTCACTCAGACCGCTTACCCATGCCGATGCCCGTCGGCGCGCAGGCGCTCCCCGCGATGCGATTTACCGGCTTGACCTCATCTCAGCTGCCGGCATCATCCTCGATACCGAGAAAAAATTGCTGGCAGTTCCTATGGCAGTTGGAGCACGGATCCGGGATCGCCGACGCCGACCAGCATGGGCCTGCCGCTGATCGACGCAATCCTCTCTCAAGCCACGCAACATCAGATGCTGACGCTCGCTTTCGAAGATCAACGCTGGGAGGCACGGATCGACCGCAATGGCGAACGCCTTGGCCTCCTGCTACTGGTACGTCCGCACGACGAATCGGTCTATGTGCGCGAGAACATCGATTTCGTCGCCGCCCTCGCCATCACCTTCGAAAAGCAACAATTGCTGGCTGGCCACCCGCATCATCGCCATCGCCGATGTCTTCGAGGCATTGACGGCCACCGACCGCCCCTACAAGGTCGGCAAAAGTGCGTCGGAAGCGTTCGACATCATGGCCGACATGGCGCGGCCAGCATCTGGACGCCGATCTGCTCACCCTGTTCATCAAGGCCGACATCCCCGCCAAGCTTCATCAAACCGTCACGGAATCTTCATCTTCGCCTGCCTAAACTTCCCGTTTCTTACCGTTACGGAGTCTGCCATGCCCCTGATATTTGACCTGTTCCGCCACGAACCTACCTTTGTCGATGTCGCCGCCGGCAACTATCTCTTTCGCGAGAGTGACGCCAGCAAGGAAGTCATGTATGTCCTGATTGCCGGCAAAGCCAATATTCTGGTCGGCGATCAAGTGGTTGAGGAGGCTGGCGTTGGCACCATTGTCGGCGAAATGGGCATCACCCATCCCAACGAGCAACGCAGTGCATCGATCCTGGCCCTGACGGGCTGCCGGTTCGCCGAACTGAACGCCAAACGCTTCAAATACCTGGTCTCAGAAGCGCCCTATTTCGCCATCGACGTGATGCAGGTTTTGGCCGACCGGCTACGCCGGGCCGACGTATTGCTGCCCAAAACTTCTGTCTGAGCCAACGACAGACCATGAAACACCTCACGCCCGAGGCTCAACCGGCTCGGCTGAGAACAGCCACGCGCTTGGGCATCGGACGCCCTCTGCATCACTGATTGGTCGGCATGGCGGAGCGCGACCCGTTGTCATCATCCTGTAATTGATAAAAGAGGATTATTATTGCACTGCACCAATTAACGCCCAAGGACGCGATTCAGCGCCAGTAATCCAACTATCCAGAAGGGAGTCCCTCATGAGCAAGGCAAGCATCATCGGCGCCTACAACACGGCGTTTGGCGCCTTCGTCAAAAAGGACAAGGCCACCGGCCTCGTCACCGATACCAAAACCTACTACGACCTGCTGATCGAAGCCGGCCGTGGCGCCATTGCCGATGCCGGACTGGAGGCCAAAGACATCGACGCCATCTACGTCGGCTCGTGTTCGCCGGGATCCTTCATCAACCAGGAACACGTCGCCCCGCTCGCGGCCGAGATCGATCCGGCGCTGCGCTTCAAACCGATGACGCGCACCGAGTGCGCCTGCGCCTCGTCGTCTGTCGCGCTGTACGACGCGATCTACGCCGTCGAAGCCGGCCGCGCCAAGCATGTGCTGGTGATCGGCGTCGAGAAAATGAACCTGCTGCCGACGCCGCAGATGACCCATGTGCTGGCCTGCTGCTCGCACTGGCCGACCGAAGGTGCGCAGGGCTGGTCCTTCCCGATGCTGTTCGCCCAGTATGCCAAGGGCTACCAGGCGCAATACAAGATCAGCAACGAAGATTTGGAGAAGATGCTGTGGACGGCCGGCGCGCTGTGCTACAAGAACGGTGCCGAGAATCCGTTGGCCCATAACCGCAGCGGCCCGCAATCGGTCGCCGAAATCATGGCGCTGAACGAACTCGACGCCCGCGGCAAGTGCAAGAACATGATGATCGCCGCCCCGCTGCGCCTGCATGACTGCTCGCTGGTTTCCGACGGCGCCGCCGCGCTGGTGATCACTGCCACCAGCAACGTCAGCAACAAGGCACGCGCCTCCGAGATCGCCGGCATAGGTCATTCGGTCGAGCGCCTGGCCGAGAACGTGCGTCCCAATATGCACGAACTGATGGCCGGCAAGGACGCCGCCGCCAAGGCTTACCAGGAGGCCGGCATCAAGGCCAGCGACGTCGACCTGTGCGAAGTGCATGACTGCTTCACCATCAACCAGATCCTGTCCACCGAGGCACTCGGTTTCGCTGCCGATGGCCGCGCCGGCCATGAGTACCTCGACGGCCGCTTCACGCGCGACGACAAGATCGCCGTCAACCTCTCCGGTGGCCTCAAGTCGAAGGGCCATCCGGTCGGTGCCACCGGTGCCTCGATGCACGTATTGCTGCACAAACAGCTGATCGGCGAACCGATCGGTGTTGCCGCCAAAAAAGCGGACATCGCCGTGGCTTTCAATGTCGGCGGTTCGGCCGTGACCAACTGCGTGACGGTGCTGCGCAAACTCTAAGGAGATCGCCATGGATCAATTCACCTACAACGACACCGAATTTTCCCTCGCCAAGTCCAGTTCGGGTTGGGACATCAAGCGCAAGCTGCCCGGCGGCGGCGAGGCCATCGTGGCCACCGGCGTATTTCCCGGCACGGCCGCCAACGATGCCGGCCCCAAAGCGCTAATGCTGGTCAAGGCGATCTATCCCGTCGGTGTCCGCATTGTCGGCCCGGATGTCGCGCATCCGACGATGATCGGCGACCTCAAGATCGTCGGCCCGGATGTCACCCACCCGAACTTCATCTACTGGGACAAGGACAGCGTGTCCTGCCCCCAGTAACTCTGAAAGGAATCAAGTCATGGAAATCAAAGGGAGTGTGGTTCTCGTCACCGGTGGTGGCAACGGCATCGGCGAGCAGGTCGTCAAATATTTTGCCAAAAATGGCGCCAAGGTCGCGGTGGTCGACATGGTACAGAAGAACATCGACCGCGTCGTCGCCGACGTCAAGGCAATGGGCGGCGAAGCCATCGGCGTGCAGGCCAACGTGACGAGCGAGGCCGAAACGGCCAAGTTCATCCAGGCCACGCTGGCCGCCTTCGGCCAGCTCAACATCACCGTGGCCTGCGCCGGCATCATCAAGGACGGCACGATGCTGACGCTCGACAAGGAAACCGGCAAGGTCTCGCGCAAACTGGGCCTCGACAAGTGGCAGCCGGTGCTCGACGTCAACCTCACCGGCACTTTCCTGACCCTGCGCGATTCTGCCGAGGCGATGGTCAATGGCGGCTGGCCGGGCCTGCTGGTCACCATCTCGTCGGTCAATAAGGCCGGTCAGGTGGGCCAGCTCAACTATTCCTCGACCAAGGTGGCCGATGCGCTGATGCCGAAGATCATCATCGGCGAATTCATGATGCGCGGCATCAAGAACATCCGTTGCGTCGGCATCGCGCCGGGCTACACCGCCACGCCGATGCTCACCGGCATGAACCAGGACGCGCTGAAGGCGATTCTCGCCGACGTGCATCTGGGTCGCCTCGTCGAGCCGGAAGAGATCGCCAAGCTGATCGGCCATTGCGTCGAAAACGAAGCGATCAACGCCACGACGCTGGAAATCACCGGCGGCCTCTGCTACGCCCACGGCATCGCCAAGTAATTACAATGTCGGCACCGGCGGCACGGCACCCCTGCCGTGCCGTTTTATTTGCGAAAGACCCGATCACATGACCTACACCATTTTCGTCGATGGCCAGGAAGGCACCACCGGCCTGCAGATCAATGAATTGCTGGCCCAGCGCAGCGATGTCGAACTCATCAAGATCGACGCCGACAAGCGCAAGGATCTCGCCGAACGCAAGCGCCTGATCAACGCTTCCGACATCACCTTCCTGTGCCTACCCGACGAGGCCGCCAAGGAGTCGGCCGCGCTGGTGGATAACCCCAAGACTTGCCTGATCGACGCCTCGACCGCCCACCGGGTGAACCCCGACTGGACCTTCGGCCTGCCCGAAATGGTCAAGGGCCAGCGCGACCAGATCCGCACCGCCAAGCGCATCTCCAACCCCGGCTGCCATGCCACCGCCTTTATCCTCGCGGTCAAGCCGCTGGTCGCCTCTGGTCTGCTGCCAGCGGATACGCAACTGGCCTGCAACTCGATCACCGGCTATTCCGGCGGCGGCAAGAAGATGATTGAGCAGTACCAGAGCCCGCAGCGCATCGACGCACCGCGCCCTTATGCGCTGACGCTGATCCACAAGCACCTGCCGGAAATGGGCTATTACACGGGCCTGACGCAGACACCGATCTTCCAGCCGATTGTCGGCCCCTACTACAAGGGCCTGGCCGTGACCGTGTTCCTGCACCCGGCCCAATTCACGAAACGCGTGACGCCGGCCGACCTGCAGCAACTGCTGGCCGACTACTATGCCGGCGAACGCTTCATCCGCGTCGCACCGGCTGGCATCGACGGCAACACCGACGACGGCTTCTTCAATGTCGAGGGCAGCAACGACACCAACTGTGTCGATCTCTTCGTCTTCGGCAGCGAGGAGCGCATGCTGGTAGTCGCCCGTCTGGACAACCTTGGCAAGGGCGCTTCGGGCGCGGCAGTGCAAAGCATGAACCTGCGTCTTGGCATCAACGAGGGGCTAGGCCTGGCGTAATGTCGCCGTCTCGCCAGCACCGACTTTTCTGCCGTCACCACGGTCTTTCGCGCCAACTTTGAGCGCTATCGCCTGCGGAGTTCTTGCATATCGTTGTTACCAAAGTTTAACGCGGCTGCAATCTGCCGCCTATAAGCTGGCAGGCCGACCTATTCGTGCTTGCCGCCATGAAAATTCTTGAACCCCTTGTTATTTACATCGGAAAACTCTCGTTCAGCAACAAGCTGCGTGTCACCGCCCTGACCTTTGGGCTTCCACTCCTGCTGATCGCTGGCGCACTCTTCTACTCCCTGCAGGCTCAGGTCAGTGCATTGAAAACGGAGAAGGCGGCATTGACACTGCAGGTACCTGCCTTTTCGCTTATCGTCGACCTGCATCAGTACGCGGCCATCCGACTGGCACACGACGAAGGTGCCGAGGCAGCAGGTCAATTGATTGACAAGCAGCAATCGCAGGTCAAACAGTCGCTAGGCACGCTATCCAAGGTTTTCGAGGAAACCGGTCTGTCGACTGCCCTGAAAGATAAGCGCACCAAATGGCTGGGGCAGTGGCAAGCGTTGGGCAAACAGATCGATGGCGCCTCCCCGCAAGACACCGCCGAACTGGCGATCGCCTTGCGTAACGAAATGGAGAAGCTAAACGAGGTTGCCGGCCTTCTCATCGACGCGGATGCCACCAACAGCCGATTGCTCGACATCATTACCACCCACATACCCGGCCTGATCGAGACCAATGGCCGTGCTGCTCAGATCGGCAGTGTCGTCCTGGTCAAAAAGAGCATCCGCGGCACCAAGCGCAACGAACTGACCGTACAGCGCGGCAACTTCGATGCCCTCGTGCAGTGGAGCATGGATGGCATGCAAAAAGTCGCCACGGAGAATCCTGCCAGTGCGCGCAAGTTGGAGGACGCCAGCCAGACGCTGAATGCTGCATTCCTTGGCATTCAGGAAGCGATGACCACCAAGATGCTCGACACCATGGACTATGACATGGCGCCGGAGGCGTTTCTTGGTCTGACCGCCAAGGCATTCGCGGACACCATGACCGTCGCCCGTAACATTGCTGACGAAGCGGATGCCATGCTGACCACGCGCCTCGATACGCTATCGCTCCAGCGCAATGCCCTTGCAGCACTCCTGCTCGTCGGTTTCGCCCTGATTGTTCTCGGCTTTATTGCCGCCTACACCTCGATCATGCGTGGCCTCGACGGCCTCTCCGATGCGGTCGACACCATGGCAGCGGGCGATTTGGATGCACGCGCCGAGGTTCATAGCAAAGACGAAATCGGCAAGCTGGCGGTGCAATTCAACACGATGGCGGAAAGCCTCGCACTGCGCACCGAACAACTTAACGAGAAAACCCAGGATATCCAAGGCATGCTACAGAACATGCCGCAGGGCATCCTGACCATCGTCGCGGACGGCACCATCCACCCTGAGTATTCGGCCTATCTCGAGACCATCTTCGAGATCAAGGATGTGGCCGGCAAGCCGGCAATGGCTTTCCTGTTTGCCGCTGCCAATGTCGGCACCGATGCACTCTCGCAGGTGGAAGCTACCTTGGGTGCCTGCATCGGCGAGGACGCCATGAATTTCGATTTCAATGCCCATCTGCTGGTCAATGAAATCTCCCGCGCATTTCCCGATGGTCGCAAAAAAATTCTCGACCTGAGCTGGTCGACGATCTGCGACGAAAATGACATCGTCGAAAAGATCATGGTCTGTGTCCGCGATGTCACCGAACTGCGCGAACTCGAGGCCGAAGCCGAGCATCAGAAGCGCGAACTGGACATGATCGGTCAAATTCTCAAGATCAGTCAGGAGAAATTTCACGACTTTATCGACAGCGCCCAAGGCTTCATAAGGGCCAACGCAAAGCTGTTGAAAGAGGCAGAAGACAAAAACCTCGATCTCGTCACGCAACTGTTCCGCAATATGCATACGATCAAGGGTAATGCCCGTACTTATGGCTTTCTGCATCTGACCAACATCGTCCATGAAGCCGAACAGGCCTATGACGAGTTGCGCAAGAATCCTGACGCGATCTTCGACAAGGAGGTTCTGCTTTTGCAGCTGGGCGAGGTAGCAGAGTTGATCTATGAATACGCATCCCTCAACGACGTCACCCTCGGGCGCAAGGGGCCGGGCCGACGCGGCAGTGCCGAAAAATATGCCATGGTGCCGCGTGCCCGGGTTGATGAGTTGCTCGGCATCCTCAATGCCTATGACCTGCAGGCTACACGCCAGGAAACCCTGGCGGCATTGCTCAGGCAAGTCATGCTTGATCTGCGCCTGATCGGTACCGAACCGGTGCATAGCATTCTGGATGGTGTTTTCGAATCCCTGCCCTCGCTCGCCAGGGAGTTGGGCAAGGAAGCCCCGCAGTTGCTGGTCCACGATCACGGGATTCATATCCGCAACCAGATTTCCGATCTCTTGCGCAATGCCTTCATGCACCTTTATCGCAATGCCATGGATCATGGCATCGAGAAACCCGATGAACGAATCGCCAAAGGCAAACCGGCAGCCGGCACGATTCAGATGGATCTATCCCAAAACGGAGGCATGCTGGAAATGCGCTTGAAGGACGATGGCAAGGGACTCGCCCTGGGGCATATCCGCCGCAAGGGACTCGACAAGGGCACGCTGACGCCGGAACTTGCCCATAACGATGCAGAAGTGGCCAAACTCATTTTCGCCGCAGGTTTTTCCACAGCGACTGCAGTGACCGAGGTTTCCGGCCGCGGAGTCGGCATGGATGCGGTGCAGGATTTCATTCGCCGCGAGGGTGGCAGCATCCGCATCGAACTGACCGACAATCGCCAAGGTGAGGACTTCAGGTCATTCCAGACCATCATTGCCCTGCCTGGCAAATTTGCCGTCGATGGCACACCGGATTCAGCCTTTGCGGAAATTCACACGCTCCATACCTCCTCTACTGAGCTGAGAAAAGCGAGTGCCTCGCTTTGGGGTGTGGCCGCACAACCTGCCTGACCTGCCTTATGGATGCTCTTTATTACCTCATGGCCGCCAGCCTGGCGGCAGCAATAGCCTGGTTTGCCACCCATAGGCAACTCATGTCCGCGCACAGCGTGAAATTAGCCCGCATCGAGTCATCGCATGCAGGCACCCTGGCCGACTGCGAGAACCGATTGGCAGAGGCGGTTCGTACGATCGACAGCCTGGACAATGAGAAACCGCAGTCTGAACAACAACTCGTTGAAGCGCATAGCGAAATCGACCGCCTGAAAAACGAAATCGACCGTTTGAGCGGGCAACTCGAAAGTCATGAACAATCGCAAGCCGAAATGAACGAGCTGCGCCGCGCCAATCAAGGTCTCAGAAATGACCTGCAGGATCACGTCGATCACCTATTCACCGAGACCGCACAACTCCACCAAATCGCGCTGACCTTCGAACACTGGCATGAGGAGATGAATACCCTGATGGAGCAGAACCGCGAGATGCACAAGCAGAACAACGAGTTCGCCTCCATCGTCAAACACGTCGTGCTCCTTTCGCTTAACGCCGCCATCGAAGCTGCCCGCGCCGGCGAAGCCGGCCGAGGCTTCGCGGTTGTCGCCGACGAGGTGCAGGTACTCGCGGTGCGGTCTGAAGCACTGTCCAAGGAATACAGCAAGAGCCTCCACAAGAACGACCTGACCACCACGGCCACGTTCCAGGAAATTCAGGCTGACGGCAAGATGATCATTAGTGCCATCAGCAGTCTGGAGGCACTGATCGGCAAAATAAAGTCGCGACTGATGTAGGCTCCATGATCAGCCCCTCCGCCAGGAAGAACCTGGATCTCATTTTCACACGTGCTGCCAGAACCGCGCTGGTCATCAACGCTGCAGACCGAATCGACATCACACCCTTGCCGGTGGGCAAGCTCATTGAACCTCAGGAACAGAAGTTCCTCGTTCTGACCATTTCGTCTTACACCTTTCGACTGCTGACAATGATTCACTACTCCGTCACAGCCGAAACCAACGATTACTTCAATCCAGAAGGCGACAAGCAGAATTTTGACAACCGCTTTGGCGAGATCGGTAACCTCTGCTGCGGTGCCATGAAACGGGATATGGGCCATCATTTTCTGCATCTTGGTCTATCCACCCCCTTTACGCTGAGCAACAAATGTCTCCCCTTCCTCGATGTCCTCAAGCCTGCGCTGGTATCGCAGCACGAGATTGCCATCAACGACCACATCACACTGCACGCCAGCCTGTGTTTGTGCGCCTATGCCGATTTCAATTTTGAGTTTGACGCTCGACTGCATGCGGAAACCGCCAGCCATACCGAAGCGTCCGCAGGCACCCTTGAACTTCTCTGACCCACGCTTCCTGTGGAATCCACCATGACAGATAAACTGGTTAGCAAAGTGCTCATTCTTGATGACTGTACCGCTGCATCGATGGTCATCAAGCAATTCTGCGAGGACAACAACCTGGTCGGACTGAAGGTACAAAAAAGTCGACTGATGGATGTTCTCAAGTCGCAGATTGACCTCGGCGCCATTCTCTATTCCGAAGACTATGGCGATACGCCCGAAGACAATGCGGACATTGCACTGCGCATTCATGCCATCCGCCCCGAATTGCCGATCATCCTGCGCCGGACGCATCAACCCAGCCTGGATGGCATAGATGAAGCGATCAAGCGGGTCTTCTGCGCCGCCTACACGACGGAAGATACGGCAGGCTTCAAAAAGGTGATCGACGAATACATCTTTAGTCTGGTGTACCCCAACGCACTGGTACGCGGCATTTCAGCAATTACCGAAAGCATCCTGTCCCGCCAGTTCAAGAATCTGACCCTGCACTGGGATACTCCCTACATCGTTCGCGACCGGGTGATTTTCGGCGAAGTATTCAGCCTGATTCCGATCGAAAGCAACTGGTGCCGCGGCTATATGATGCTGCAAACCGAAGAAGATACCATTCTAGACATCCTGAACAGCGATCCAATGTTTCCGCCGGCAGGCTTCCGGGATGTCAATAGCCTGCTTGGTGAAATCACCAATCTGATCTGGGGTGGCTTCAAGAACCGCTTCATCGGTGATGCCAGCGCCGTTGCGGCCAACCAGATCCAAGTGCCGATGATCGTCAACCACAAGCACAAGTACATCTCGTTCGGTACCGAGAATCCCCAGTTGTGCTTCTTCTATACGATGACCGATGCGGCGACCGGCAAGCGCGTCAAGCTCTACCAACGTTTCGTCTTCAACCTGAATTGGTCTCCAGATGATTTCAGGGAAATTGCCCACGACTCGGGTGATCTGATGGCCTCTGGCGAACTCGAACTGTTTTAACTCACTATTGGAGAATGTATATGGCTAAGATTTTGATCGTTGATGATTCCAGCACGGTACGTGACGAGGTGGCCGGCTTTTTGAAAGGCAATGGTATTGACGTTGCCACCGCAGTCGATGGGAAGGATGGCCTCAGCAAGGTCAAGGCAGACCCTGGCCTCAAACTGGTGATCAGCGACGTCAACATGCCGAACATGGATGGCCTGACGATGGTAGAGAAGATTCGCAGTGAACTCGGCAACAAGACAATCAACGTCATCATGCTGACCACGGAAAGCAGCCCCAGCATGAAGGAACGTGGCAAGGCGGCCGGCATCAAGGGCTGGATTGTCAAGCCTTTCAACGGTCCTGCGGTGATCGAGTCCCTGAAGAAACTGGTGGCCTGATCCTGGTTACCGCGCGCATTCACATGCCAACTGCAATAAACCACCCTGCATGAAGAACCCAAGCGACGCTGAACTGACCGATCCATCCCTGCAAGAATATCCAGCCCCTTTCCTCAAGGGAATACCGGAATTGACGCAAGGCGTTATCGCCGCCCTGTTTCCCGACTGGCACTACGCAGTCTCTCTGCCGCAGGCGATCGTCGATTGCCGCATGACTGGCGAGGTGGTCAGCCTGATTGCACTGGAGAGCACCTGGTGTCGAGGCTACATGATGCTGCAAACCGATTGTGCCCCCCCTGCTTGGCCTGCGCGGCGAAGCCGCGACAGCTGACCATCAGGGTAGTAGCCGCGCCGCCAACAGCCTGCTCGGCGAAATCACCAGTCTGGTTTGGGGCGCTTTCAAGAACCGCTACATCGGGCCGGACAGCGAATACCGAGGCAGCCCGCTCCTGGTGCCGCTGTTGATCGACCGCATCAACGGCAAACTGTCTTTCGGCACAGAAAATCCGCAACTCCGATTTCTTTACACATTGTCGAATGCAAACGGCCACCGCCTGCAACTGGCCTGCAAAGCGCCGCGGCATTGCTTCGCGAATGCCGATCTCGCGCAGTCTCTTATTCAGCGCCTTGGTGGGTGGGGCAACCACCGACAAACAAATAATATGGCGCCTTGATGAACGGCAGGTAGGGCAAGGTCGCACGTCGCTCCTCAGACCAACTGTCGGGGAAATGCTCCCGCAACGCTGCCAAATGCCCAGCATCAAGATGCACCCCGTCATGTGCGAACCAGCGGCGCCAGAAGCCATTGAGCATACCGCCGGCGGGCTGGTGAAAGTCGACCACACCGATACGACCCTCGGGTTTAAGCATGGCTGCAGCATTCGCGATCACTTGGCGCCAGTCAGGAATCATTGTCAGGGCATAAGAGATAAATACCCGGTCGACCTGCCGCTCGGGCTGCCAGCTCGTGGCGTCGGCCCGATGCACCACGACATTGCCCTGTCCAGCCGCACGTTCCCTCGCCACGGATAGCAGGGATTCGCACAGGTCCACCATATCGAATCGCGCCAGCGCGGCCAATTGCGGCCCCACGATCTGCAGGCTGCTGCCAGTACCGCAGCCCAGCTCGACGACGCGCATTCCTGGGGCAATCCCCAGACGATCAATCATCTCTTCGCGGCCATGTAACAGGCGTGCGCGAAAAGCATCGTAATTGGCTACCTGTGGGGCATAGAAAGCTTCCAGACTGGCAGCATGGTCCGCGTTACGCGACCGTCCCTTCAGCAGATGCAACAGAACCCGCGCATCGCCGGCGACATTGGCTAACCCCCTCACGCGCGCATCGTCCCAATGTGAAAACCGGCATAGGTATGCACGCGATCTTCAGGATGCAGACGCGCAGCCAAATCGCGGTCGAAGCGCACCGACGCCGCGAGCGGTAGATGGTGCGGGCCCGCCTTCACCCAGTCCAGGAAAGGCGGGCTGGCATGGGCACTGCGCAGAAGGACACGTGCATCCGGCGTTGCCCGTTGGAGGATCGCATCCCACTCCTCAATCAGGGCGGCTGGATGGTAGCTGCTCATCCAGTCCATGTGATCGAGCAACACAAAACGCGAGATGGACCCGTCGTGATCCTGCAGGAACGCCGTCACCGTACAGGTATGCAACTGGATACTGTCCGCCAGACCCTGCTTGAGGGCCAGGAAGCTGTCGCGCTTGAGGTATTCCGGGCAACATTCCAGCGTGTAGTGGCCATTCAGATAGACGCGCCAGAAATAGTTGTCCTTGACCAGCAGATGGCGGAAGACGTATTCGATGGCGTCGCGGATGAAACCCGCCACGCCGCCCGGATGTTGCGCCTGCACCAGGCGACGTTGCGGATGCGGCACGCCCAGCAGACTCATGGTCAACTGGCGGTTCAGAATCCACTTGATCGTCGGCGTCCAGAGTTCTGCGGCGATACGCGTGTCGTAGATTCCCCGTTGCGTTTCCAGGTCCTGACAGGCCAGCAGATCCTGAACGTCGCGCGCCAGCTGGGGACGCATGCGGAAATAGCTGCGGAAACTACGTGCCACGAATCCCGACAGGCCGTGGAAATAGAAACTGCCGTGGCGGCTGCTAAACCATTTGCCGTATCGATCCCAGTAATCGCGGGAGAACGTAGACATCCCGGCTCGCAAATGCTTGCGATACAACTCGCGAAAACGCGGATGGAAACCGTCACCAAAAATGGCGAAGAAATCCTCGAATTCGAGATGCCGAATTGCGGCCAGCTTGAGTTCCAGCAAAGCATTCTGACGTGGGTTGACATCGACGGCGTGAATCGAGGCCGGCCCCTGCAAGGCGTAATCGAGAGCATTGCAACCGGCACTGGTGATGACCATCACATGGTCTTGCGGTCCGAGTGCCAGGGCCTGGCGATCCACCGCCGGATCCTCCCAGCAGGTGTTGTAGACCAGCGAACGGGCATACAGTGCATTAAAGACCCGCTGGTCGATACGATCCTTGAGGGTCAGCGTGGTAGCCGGTATGGCCAGTGAGGCGAGTTCGGTGGCGTTCATGAGGGCGAGATTAACCCGCCCCTGTTACAGGAAAAAGTCAGCGCGCCAAGCGCGTTCCTAGACCGGATCGACCCAGCGCAACAGGGGTTGCCACTGCACCCAGTCCTTGCCGGCCTTGGACTCCGGCAGATCGAAGATCGTCATGCCATGCGCTGTAGCCTGGACATAGGACTGAGCATTGCGCAGATGCGCCACCACCGGTAAGCCGGTTTTTTCAAGGAAGCGCTCCAGTTCCCCGGAGGCACGGGTGTGCTGATCCACACGCATGCCGACCACCGCAATACGAATCCCTTCCTTGCGGTACTGCTTGGTTGCCACCAGTTCATCAAGGAAGACGCTGGTCGCAAAGATGTCGAACAGCGAAGGCTGGAGCGGTACGATGACGTTATCGACCATCTTCAGCAACTGGGTAAGTTTCTTGCCATGCAGACCCGCCGGCGTGTCGAGGACGATATGTGTCGTTTCTTTGGGCGGACGCGCCGGTTGACCAGACTGAATATCCCATGAGGTAATAAAGGGGAGTGCCGGTGAGCGAATGCTGAGCCAGGCCCGCGAAGACTGCTGGCGATCGGTATCGCCGAGCATCACGCGTTTGCCATTTTTGGCGAACCAGCCCGCCAGATTGGTCGCTAGTGTCGATTTTCCGACCCCGCCTTTAGGATTCGCGATCAATATTTTTTTCATGGAGGCGGAATTTATCACTTTCGGGAAACGGCATCTATCGTGCCGTTGAAAGCACCTACCTTGTCTTGTCTGCGGTGTCCAGAATCGACTTCGCCGGATAAATGCTACACAGCGCGGGGCTCATCACGAAGGCGAGATCAATGTCGTCGCGGAAGCTCGCAAAGGGAGAGCGCGGGCCAACGCACCGGATTGCACCGTGTGCATCAACTGGTTGATCAGCGACAGTCCGTAGCGGCCGTGGGCGCGTACGCCGTAAATTTCTGACAGTTCCTGATGAAGCCTGGCGGAAGAGGGAGGGACAGCATGACATGGCGTTTGCTTCCCCTCAGGCGGCTCGGGCCAGTATACGCGGGGCTAGCTTCTGCAATCCCATGCTGCGCAAGGCATCCTCGATGGCGGCCACGGCACGGCGCATGGCATCGGATTCGATCGCCCCGATACAGCCGACGCGGAAAGTCTCGATGGCAGTGAGTTTGCCGGGATAGAGGATGAAACCCTTGTCGCGCACGCGCCGGTAAAACTCGCTGAAATCGTAGGCCGGATCGTCGGGGGCATGGAAGGTGATGATGATCGGCGCCTGCACCGTATCGTCGAGGAAGGTGCCGAATCCAAGCCGGCGCATGCCGCAGACCAGCGTCGCGCAGTTCTCGGCATAACGCGCTAGGCGGGCCGGTTGGCCGCCTTCGGCCAGGAATTGGTCGACCGCCGCGCGTAGCGCCGCAACAACGTGGGTGGGCGGCGTAAAACGCCACTGGCCGGTCTTCTGCATGTAAGCCCACTGGTCGTACAGGTCCATCGCCAGCGAATGACATTGCCCTGCGGACGCCTCCAGCGCGCTGCGGCGCGCAATGACGAAACCCATGCCGGGCACGCCCTCAAGGCATTTTCCGGAGGCCGCAATAAGGGCATCCATCGGCATCGCCTGCAGGTCGACCGGAATCGCGCCGAAGGAACTCATCGCATCGACAATCAGGCGGCGGCCATGCGCCTCGACGACGGTGGCAATCTCGGGCAAGGGGTTGAGGATGCCGGTGCCGGTCTCGCAATGCACCTGGGCAACGTGGGTGATGGCCGAGTCGGCGAGCAGCGCGGCATCGATCTGCTCGGGATCGGCCGCTTGGTCTTCGGCAATGTCGAGCACCACAGTGGCCCGTCCCAGGTAACCGAGGATGCGCACGATGCGTTGGCAATAGGCGCCATTGTTCGGCACCAGCACCTTGCCGTTTTTCGGCACCAGCGTGCCCAGCGCCGCCTCGACCGAGAAGGTGCCGCTGCCCTGCAAGGGCACGCAGACATGGCTGTCGCCACCGTTGGCAATGGCCACGATGTCGCGGCACAGGGAAGCGGTGAGCGCATTGAAGGCGCTGTCCCACGACCCCCAGTCGACCAGCATCGCCTCTTTGGTGGCGCGGGTCGTGGTGAGGGGACCGGGGGTGAGCAGGATCGGTTCGGTCATGACTTGACTCCGGAGGCAGGGACGATGGCCGCGCGCAACACGCGTTGTGCGGCGGCATCCGCCATCGCATCGCCGACGCGATCGAGCGGATACTGGCCATCGACCAGTTCGTGGAAAGGGTAACGCGAGCGGTTGGCGACGACGAAGTCGAGCGCCTCGATCAGGTTACGCGGGTGATAGTTGTGGATGCCGCGCAGGGTCAGCATCTTTTTCAGGATCAGGTTGGCATCCAGCGTGACCATCGCCTGCGGGGTCACCACGCCGCCCAATACATAGGTGCCGCCGGTGCGCAACAGGTCGATGCCCTGCGCAATGGCCTGCGGCGCACCGCAGACCTCGATGGCCACATCGGGGCCTTCGGGGCGGCACTGGGCCAGAAGCTCCTGCATCAGGTCGGCCTGATCCATACCCGGATCGAGGGCAAGGTCGATGCCAAAACGATAGGACCGCTCACGCCGTGTCGCATTGCCATCGAGACCGATCACCGCGCGCGCACCGCGCGCCTTGGCGATGGCGGCACCATACAGACCGAGCAGCCCCAGGCCCTGAATCACCACGGTTTGCCCGATGCGAATGCCGGCCGCCTCGGTGACGGCGATCATCGTCGCCACGCCGCAATTGAGTGGCGTCGCCTCGGCATCGGTCAGAATGTCCGGCAAGCGTAGGATCCACGAGCGCGGCACGATGTAGCAATATTCGCCGAAGCCGCCGTGATGATGCGGTGCGGTGGTCGCCGCCATGTGGCCGTATTTATCAACGCCGCGGGATTTCTGCGGCAGATCGAGTACCTCGGTGAAATAGCTGTCGCCGGGGATGAAGTATTCGCTCCAGGTGATGCGGTCGCCGACCTGCAGCAGATCGCCGCGCATGTCGTGCGTCACACCTGCGCCCAGGGCCACGATATCGCCGATGATCTCGTGGCCGAGCAGCCCGGGACACGGGCCGGGGCGGTGCCCCTGCCAGGTATGGATGTCGGAACGGCAGATCGTCGCCATGCGGTTCCGGACGAGCGCCTCGCCGGTCTCCGGTGGGCGCAACGGGTAGTCGACGAGCCGGAACGGACCGTTCGGCGCGTCGTAGACGGCCATGCGGCCGCTATCGGGCAGGCTCATGCGGCGACCCCATGGATCGCATACTCAAATATCCGGTAACTATCGAGTCCCTGGCTTGCCCGCTGCAAAAAGTCGGCGCTGACGGGACGGCTCACGATGAAGGGCACGCGCGCCTCGGTCACCGCACCATGGCTGCGCAACCGGGCATCGGCCAGATTCGACAGGTCATGCTCGGCCGCCGCCGCACCGATAACGGTACCGATATCGCCAATCACCGCCACATCCCCCTCGCGGTCCGGCGGCAAGCGGAACTGACGGCAAACTTCTTCCTTGGTCAGCGCCATGGCGATACCCGGCAGATCCTTGATCAAGGCGATGATGGCCGCAGGCGTCGCCTTGCCGCCCCGGCACCAGACGCGCACGAAACCGCCCAGCGCCCCATGGTGCTTGACGAAGGCATCGGTAATCGGGCAGATCACCTTGGTATCGCCCGCACCAAACTCGCGGTCGAGAATGTCCTGCAGGAAGATCACCTTGGGCTGCCCCTCGACCGTGGACTTGTCGTTCATGCCATGGTCGGCCGTCAGCGCCACGACCGCGCCCAGCGCTTCGAGACGTCCGAAGCAATCGTCGATGCGCCGATAGAACTCGTTGGCGACCGGATCGCCCGGCGCATGCTTGTGCTGGATGTAATCGGTCAGCGAGAGGAACATCAAGTCGCGATGCTCGCGTTCGAGCAGCTTGATGCCGGCCTCAAGGACGAACAGCGACAAGTCCATCGAATACATATCCGGCTGCGGCATGCCGACCAGTTCCAGTACGTTTTCGATGCCGTTTTCGACCAACGTGCAGCGATCGGCGAACTCGGAAGAAAAGCTGATATTGCCGCGCGTCAGGTCGAGATCCTTGCCCAGTTGCTTGCGCAGCTTGTCCTTGGCCGTGATCGACACCACCTTCGCCCCGGCATCGGCGAATTCGGCCAGGATGGTACGACTGCGCAGCAGCTCGGGGCCGGTCATCACCACCGCCTCGCCGGCATCGTTCAGATAGAAATTGCCGGAAATGCCATGCACTGCCGGCGGCGAACCGGTGATCAGCGACATGTTGTTGGGGCAGGTGAAACTTGGCACCGTGCCATCGGCCACGGCAGAGAAGCCGTCGCGCATGAAGCGCGCGATGTTGGGGATGATGCCGTCCTGCAAGCCTTGTTCGATATAGGCCGGATCGCCGCCGTCGATGCAAACGACGACGACCGGCTGGCGCGGCCAGCGATAGGTAATGCCATTCAGTTGGATTGTTTTCATGTTCGATTCAGATGGCCGATTGGCGAATGCGCGCCGAGGCAAGATCAAGCAGCGTGACGGAAACGATGATGATGATCAGCACGGCGGCGGTTTGTGCATATTCGAAGCCGCGAATCGCCTCATGCAAAATGACGCCGATGCCGCCGGCGCCGACGATGCCAAGCACCGAGGCCGAACGCACATTCGACTCAAAGCGGTAGAGGGAGTACGAAATCCACAGCGGCAAGACCTGCGGAATTACGCCGTAAAGGATTTCCTCCAGCGGATTGGCCCCGGTCGCGCGCACGCCCTCAACGGGGCGCGGATCGATGGCCTCCACCGCCTCGGCAAACAGCTTGGCCAGCACCCCCGTGGTATGCACCCAAAGGGCGAGCACGCCGGCGAACGGTCCGAGGCCGACCGCGACGATGAACAGCATGGCAAACACCATCTCGTTGATCGCTCGGCAGGCGTCCATAAGGCGGCGCACCGGCTGATAGACCCAACTGGGCACGAGGTTCTCGGCGGACATCAAACCAAACGGGATCGCGCAAACGATGGCCAGCACGGTGCCCCAGATCGCGATATGCACCGTGATGATCATCTCTTCCAGGTAGATGCGCCATTCATGGAAATCCGGCGGGAAGAATTCGCGGGCAAAGGTGCCCATGTTGCCGGAATCTTTCCACAGGTCGAGCGGACGCATATCCGCCCCCTCCCAGGACCAGACCAGGGCGATGAACAGGAAGCCCCACGCCAGCGTCGTCGTCAGGTTCGAGGACGGGGGCCGCAGCGGCACATCGCGAATCGTTGGCGCCGTTTTCATCATGGCAAATTACCCAATACCAAAAAAGACGGACGGCAGCAGCCGCCCGTCAAAGGGGGAGGATCAACAGGATTACTTCATCTGCTTGGCCAGATCGGCCAGCTTGGCATCGATTTCGGCCAGCTTGGCCTTCTTGTCGGCCTCGCTCATGTGGGCGTCGTTCTCGAACTTCTTGCGATCCTTGAACAGTTCGAGCTGGCGAATCGGCAGCAGTTGCGCATCGGTCGAGGCCTTGAAGCCGGCGAGGCGATACATGTTCTTGAGGATTTCCTTCTCGCGCTCATCCTTGCCATAAGCAACGGTGAAGTCCTGGATCTTCTTCTTCAGGCTGGCCGGCAGATCCTTGCGATACACCAGCGGATCGCGCGGAATCAGCGGCGAGGTCCAGAGAATGCGGATCTGGTCAAGCTTCTCGGGCGACTTCTCCTTCATCTTCTGCGTCATCTCGCTATTGCTGGTGGCCACATCGACCTGCTTGTTCAGCACCGCCAGGAAGTTGCCTTCATGGTTCGACGAACGCATCACCTTGAAGTGCGTCTTGGGATCCAGGTTGTTGAGGGTGAATACATAGTAGGAAGGCACCAGCGTACCGGAGGTGGAGGAAGGATCGCCAATACCGAAGCTCATGTCCTTGCCGTTCTTCAGCACCTGGTCGAGCGAGGCGATGCCGCTGTCCTTGTGGGTGATGAGGTAGGAGTAGTAGCCGGGCGTACCGTCGAGGTCGACGAACTGGACAAACACTTCGCCGTTGGCGCGATCGACCGCCTCGATCGCCGACTTGTTGCCGTACCAGGCGATCTGCACCTTGTTGAAACGCTGCGCTTCAATGATGCCGGCGTAGTCGGTAGCATAGAAACCATTGACCTTGACGCCCACCGCCTTGCTCATGTCCTCCAGGAAGGGCTCCCACATCTGCTTGAGGGCACCCGCCTTCTCGGTGGCGATGATGCCGAAATTAAGTTCTTTTACTTCCTGTGCCTGGGCAACGCCGCCCAGGGTAATGGCCGCGGCGGCCAGCAAAGCTTTGATCGAGCGAATCATGGGTTCTCCTTTGGGGTAAATAGTGATGGGGTCAATCGGGAATCTCAACAAGCCGCCAGCAGGGCATTCGCATTCTTGTCGGCATGCATCTTCAGGCTCGGGCTGTCGAGCATCATGTCGAACAGTTCTTCGACATCGGCGCCATACAGCTCGCCCAGCAACTGCGGCGTCAGTGCGGACGATGGGCCGTCATAGACCACCTTGCCGCGATGCAAGGCCACGGTGCGCGGGCAATACTTGATGGCGAACTCGACCTGATGCAGCGACACCACCACCGTACAGCCGCGCTCGCGATTCATCTGCGCCAGCAATTCCATGACATTGCGTGCCGATTCGGGATCGAGCGAAGCAATCGGTTCGTCGGCCAGCACGATCTTCGCCTTTTGCACCAGGCAACGCGCCAGCGCCGCACGCTGCTGCTGGCCGCCCGACAGGGTGGCGGCACGCTGCCAGGCAAACTGTTCAATGCCCACCGCCGCCAGCGCTTCCAGCGCCTGCTGACGCTCCGGCGTTGAAAAGCGCATCAACAAGGAACGAAACAGACTGGTGCGATACAGCAGGCCGGTCAGGACATTGGTCATGACCGACAGGCGACCCACCAGATTGAACTGCTGGAAAACAAACCCGATCTGTGCACGCAGACGGCGGATATTGGTCACCACACGCCCGTCTTTTTGAATCGTATTGCCACTGACCCTCACCTCGCCCTGATCCGCCACCACGAAGCCGGAGAGGTGGCGCAGCAAGGTTGACTTGCCCGAGCCGGAGGCGCCGATCAAGGCCACCATCTCGCCCTCGCCGATCAACAGCGAGACATCGTCCAGCGCCTTGCAGCACGGGAAGGTCTTGTGGAGATGGATGATTTCGATGACTGGACTCATGCGCTCTTCTGGGATTGAGGGGGAATGTATATAAAGCTGCAACATTTCGGCGGCATCATTCGCAGCCTGTTCGGACAGTTCAGCCAGAGATTGTTGTCCGCCAATATTTCAAAGGGATTAAGAAAACATGAATGCCACGTTGAAATTTCGCCGCGAGGCGCTGCGCATCGGCGGCGAACGCGTCGCCCGCGAGCGCGTTATCGAGGTTTTCAACCCCTACACCGATGACTGCATCGGCACGGTGCCCAAGGCTACGGTCGAGGATGTGCGCCGTGCCTTCGAGATTGCCCGCGCCTACCGACCGACGCTGACCCGTTACGAGCGTCACCGCATCCTGCTCAAGGCCGCCGACATCGTTGTCGCCCGCGCCGAGGAAATCAGCGACCTGATCACCGACGAAGCCGGCTTGTGCAAGAAAGACAGCCGCTACGAAGCCGGCCGCGTGCGCGATGTACTGGTGTTCGGCGCCAATGCCGCGCTCGACGACGACGGCCAGATCTTCAGTTGCGACATCACCCCGCACGGCCGCGCACGCCGCGTCTATACCCAGCGCGATCCGCTGCTGGGCGTCATCTCGGCGATCACACCGTTCAACCATCCGATGAACCAGGTGGCCCACAAGATCGTGCCGGCCATCGCCACCAACAACCGCATGGTGCTGAAGCCATCGGAAAAAGTACCCTTCTCCGCACTGCTGCTGGCCGACATCCTTTACGAAGCCGGCCTGCCGCCGGCCATGTTCCAGGTCGTCACCGGCGACCCGGCCGAGATCGCCGACGAAATGCTGACCAACCCCAATGTCGATCTGGTCACCTTCACCGGCGGCGCGCCGATTGGCAAATATATCGCCTCGAAAATCGGTTATCGCCGTACGGTGCTGGAACTGGGCGGCAACGATCCGCTGATCGTCATGGATGATGCCGACCTCGAAGAAACCACCAGCCTTGCCGTCGCCGGTTCCTACAAGAACTCCGGCCAGCGCTGCACCGCCGTCAAACGCATGATCGTGCAGGACAACGTCGCCGATCGCTTCGTCGAACTGCTATTGGAGAAAAGTCGGCGCTGGCAGTACGGCAACCCGATCAACGAAAGCATGGACATGGGCACCGTCATCGACGAAGCGGCCGCCAAACTGTTCGAAGCCCGCGTCAATGAAGCCGTTGGCCAGGGCGCAAAGCTCCTGCTCGGCAACGAGCGACGCGGCGCGCTGTACGCTCCCACCGTCCTCGACCATGTGCGTCCCGAGATGACGCTGGTCAAGGAAGAAACCTTCGGCCCGGTTTCGCCAGTCATTCGTTTCAAGACGCTCGACGAAGCCATCGCCATCGTCAATAGCACGGCCTTCGGCCTCTCCTCGGGCTTGTGCACCAACCGCCTCGACGTCATCACGCGCTGTGTCAATGAACTGCACGTCGGTAGCGTCAATGTGCGCGAGGTGCCGGGCTATCGTCTCGAACTCACGCCCTTCGGCGGCATCAAGGATTCCGGTCTCGGCTACAAGGAAGGCGTACTGGAGGCGATGAAGAGTTTTACCAACATCAAAACGTACTCGCTGCCCTGGCCCACAGCGGCGTGATTTCCACCGCCGTTGCCCTGCTGGTGCTGCTGTCGGCGGCCATGCACGCCGGTTGGAACTTTATCGTCAAGGCCAGCGAGGACCGCTTTCTCGACTTCACCGGCGTCGTACTCGCTGGCGGTCTTGTGGCCGCCTGTACCCTGCCCTGGCTCCCCACCCCCGCCCCGG
Source organism: uncultured Methyloversatilis sp. (assembly GCA_964477575.1). GTDB lineage: Bacteria > Pseudomonadota > Gammaproteobacteria > Burkholderiales > Rhodocyclaceae > Sulfuricystis. The sequence continues at coordinate 46,869 of CAYZEA010000011.1, read as the reverse complement.
CCAGTTGGCCCTGGCTGGCAGCGACAACCTTCATTCACGTGGGCTATTACCTGCTGTTGATGCAAGCCTACCAACATGCCGACCTGTCGATTGCCTATCCGCTGATGCGCGGCTCGGCCCCCGTGATGGTCGCGCTAGTGGCCCCGCTGGCCGGCGATATGGTCACGCCCGGGCTGATACTGGGCATCGCCCTGGTCGCGGCCGGCATCGCACTGCCGGTCGGCATCGGCATCCGGCGCGGCGGCGTGAGCCACACCGGACTTGGCTACGGCTTCGCCACGGCGGGCGTCATTGCGCTCTATACGATGCTCGACGGCATCGGTGCGCGCCACTCCGGGCACGCTGTGGCCTATACAATGTGGCTATTTTTTCTCAATGCCGGCCTGATCCTCGTCCTGCTCGCCTGGCGGCGCGGACAGGCCGCATTCATCCATCTGCAACGGCGCTGGTTATTGTCCCTGCTCGGCTCGGTCCTCACCATCGGCTCCTACGGTATCGTGCTGTGGGCCATGACCGTCGCCTCCATTCCCGCCGTCGCCGCCCTGCGCGAAACCTCCGTCATCTTCGCCGCGATCCTCGGTGCCTGGCTCCTCAAGGAACGCATGGGGCGTTGGCGCATTGCAGGTGCACTATTGGTCGCGCTGGGAGCGGTGGCGATTCGCTGGGGATAAATCAATCGGGCCAGATCGATTCGGAACTGCGCATCAACTCGACCAGGCGTTCCGGCGACAGCGGCTTGGCCATCAGAAATCCCTGCACCTCGTCGCCGCCATGTTGCACAATAAACGCTAGCTGCTGCGCCGATTCCACGCCCTCCGCAATCGTGCGCATACCGAGACCCGCTGCCAGCGTGCAGATGGCGCGCACAATCGGGCCATTGCGAATCTGGCCATCCGGGCCGCGCACGAAGGACTGGTCGATCTTCAGCGTGTCGATGGGAAACTCCGCCAGATAGGACATACTCGAAAATCCCGTCCCGAAATCGTCGATGGCCAGATGAACCCGCAAAGCTTTCAACCGCTCCAGCATGCGGATGGCATCCCTGGTGTTGCGCATCAGCATGGATTCGGTAAGTTCAAGCTCCAGACGTTCGGGCGCCAGATGGTTACAGAGCAGCGCCGTCACGATGTGGTCGCGAAACTTGTTGTTGCGAAACTGCCTTGCCGACACATTGACCGCCATGCGCAAAGGCGGCAATCCGGCTCGATCCCAGACATGCAACTGGCGGCAGGCTTCATTCAACACCCAGTGACCGATCGGCTCGATCAACCCATTGTTTTCCGCCAGCGGGATAAAACTGGCGGGTGAAATCAAGCCCATGTCGGGATGCCGCCAGCGCAGCAAGGCCTCGACCCCGACGATCTTGCGTTTGGCGATATCGACCTGCGGCTGATATTCGAGGAACAACTCATTGCGTTCGATGGCATGGCGCAGGGCATTCTCCAACACCAAACTGTTGCGCGCCTGGACATCGAGTTCGGGGGTGAAGAACTGGCAGACATCGCCCCCCTGCTCCTTGGCCCGCGCCATGGCGCTGTCGGCCGCGCGAATCAAATCCTCGGCCTTGGCGCCATCATCCGGCCCTACCGCCATACCAACGCTCGCCGTCACGAAAATTTCCTGCCCGCCCAGCATGATGGGTTCAGCCAGTCGTTGGCGCAGACGTTCCGCGACCCGGACGCCATCCTGAAGATGATGCGTGCCGCGCAGCAAGATGGAAAATTCGTCGCCCCCCGTACGCGCCAACAAGTCGGTCTCGTAAAGCGCTGCTGTCAAACGCCGACTGACATCGCGCAGCAACAGATCCCCCAGGTGGGGGCCCAGCGACTTGTTGATGGCACGAAAGCGATCCAGGCCGAGTTGCATGACCAGCACCGGCGTCATTTCATGGTGCCTCTTGTGCTGCAGCAGACGCTGCAACTGCTTGCGAAACTGATGGCGATTCGGCAAGCCGGTCAGCAGATCATGGCCCACGACACGCCGGATATGCGCCTCGATTTTCTTGCGGCTGGTGATATCGGCCAGCATCAGCAACACGCCGGCCGGCAGACCCCGTGCATTGTTCATGCGCGTCGCCCAGACCTCGACATCGAGCAGGGTATCCAACTCCCCCTGCATGCCATTGACCCCATAGCCATGAAATGTCTCGCCATCGAGCGCTCGCTTGAACAGCCCCAGCAGGGAATCCTCTTCCTGGGCAGAGTTTTCCGGCAGCTTCTGGCCGCGCATCTCGACATCGCTACGACCGAGCAATTGAACCGCCGCATGGTTCCACAGCGTCACGCAACCGGACAGGTCGGCGACGATGATCGCCAAAGGCGAATACGCGACTAGGGCACGTAACAGATCGTTGCCCGACTTGGCGACCGGCGGATGAACATGGCTGGCAGTATCGATCTCGATCTTGTAGGCCACCCGGCCATGCCACTCGGTCAAGTGAGCGTAAGTAGCAACCGTCAGTCTCTCGCCGTTTGGCTGCAGAATCTCGATGGCCGTTGCCTCGCCGGGACGATATAAAAACCCGTAATGTCGACCTACCAAGCCCCCAGACTCGGCAAAAAACAGCTTTTCTGCCGCCGGACTGGCCTGCAGAATCAGCCCTTCATTATCGACCAGCAAACTGGCGGTACTTCTCTTGGGTAACGGTCTAGCACCGGCATCAGCACCGGCAACAAATGATTTCAGGTTGCGATCCATACATTCCTCCCCCAATCACACGATCAGGCAACAGGAGGCAATTCGACCGACAGTACGGAGACGTCATCATGCGGCTCCAGGCCATCCAGAAAAGCCACCAGACGGCTCTTGATGCCTTGCATCAAACCAACCTTGCGCGCACGCCTGCCCATCGCTTTTTCCAGTCGCGCTGCGCCAAACATTTCGCCGTCGGCATTGCGCGCTTCCAGCAAACCATCGCTGTACAGCAGCAAATGACTGAATTCCGCGAGGGACACGGTTTCGGTGGTGGCATCGAAACGCTTACCACCGACTACCCCCAGCGGATAGTTGGCTGAAATCAGTTGCGCAGCCACCTGATGGTCATTGTCGATCAGCAGCAGTGGGGGCTGTCCACCGATCCAGGCTTCAAGCTGACGTCCGGCCACATCCAGCGAAACCAGCGTCGCTGCACAGAAGTGGCCGGTGGGTAACAAGAGATGTAGCTTGTTATTGATCTCTACGGCAATCTCGCCGATAGGCAATCCCTTGCGACTCATGGCGAAAAAGGCATCCGACGCCGGCAAGGCGCCGACCGCGGCCGCCAGCCCGTGACCGGTGAAATCACCAAGCATGATATTGAGTCGGCCGTCCGGCGTCTTTTCATGAATCATCATGTCGCCGCAAAAGTGGCCGGCCGTGATCGTCCAGTGCTGCAAGCCGGGTATGGCGGCCGGACTGCGGCCCAGCACGGCGTCAAACATGTGCTTGGCGAACTTCACCTCCTGATGAAACTTCTCGCGCATGCCTTCCAGATGCCGATACAAGGCATGCGTTTGAGCATGGCCGCTGATCTTCGCCCGCAGAGCCAGCGCATCGCTCGGCTCGTCGATGAAATCAGCCGCACCACTGTCGAGAAAACGCTTGAGCGACATGTGATCGGCAATCGAGGTCGACAGGATCACCGGCGCAAACCGCTCCCCTGCCAGGGCACGGATGCGTTGCGTGCATTGATAGCCATCCCCATCGGCCAGCGCAATGTCCATCAAAACCAGGTCGGGCTCGGCCTTGGAAAACTTCTTTAATGCATCGCTGCAGCAACAGGCATAAATCAAATCATGACCATCTGTTTCCAGCGTCTGCGTCATCTGCTCACGCTGCTGCTCATCATGTTCGACAATCAGAATTTTCATTGCAATTTTTAACCAATGTCCAAAAGCGAAGGCGAAGGCTAGACGTCGAACATGAAGCTGTGGTGACAGAGAAATAATCATATCCACTTGGTGGATTAATGTTTTTGTCATGAACCGCGCCTATCATCGCGGAGCAGTTATTACTATTGCCATACCCCATCCTGACGACCGACCCATGCCTCTTGAACTGGAACGATCCTGGAACCGCGATGCCTACAAGGCACCGCGCCGGCTACCGCAAGCTGCTTGAGGAGGGCAGCTGCCAGCCCTTCGTAAAGCAGGTACTGACCACCGCCAACTTCTACAAAATGAACCGCATCGTCTGAAATAAAAACGCCGCACATCGCTGTGCGGCGTTTTTATTTTCTTAGGGTACGAATTAGTGCTTGGCACCCATCCACTGAGCTGCCTTGCCGTCGCTGGTCGGCTTGCACTCGACGGCAACGCCTGAAATCGTCGCCTTGGTGCCGACATCCTGGAACGCGCTGACATCGCCATTCCAGCACTGCGGGGCCTTCTTGGGAGCAGGGGCAGGGGCGGCTTCAGCTTTGGCAGGGGCTGGCGCGGGCGCCTGGCTGGCGCAGGCGGACAAAAGGGCAACAGCAGCAACGGCAGCAACGGCAAACAGTGAACGCATTGAGGTCTCCAGTAGAGAGGGTTGATGACAAAACAAGCCTCAAGATTGTCGATGCCTTTCGTTACAGCTTCATTTCAGCGCACGCAAAGCAGTTGCTTACTCTGGCCGCACTTCAAATGCCAGCAATTGGGTGGTCTGACGGGCGCTGAAGTTGTTATCGGAAATCAGCACGAGTGTGCGACGGCCATTGGGCAGACGCGGCCCCCAACTCATGCCCTCCAGATTGTCCAGCGCAATACCGAGGTCAGCCAGATCCAGCAACAAGGTCTTGCGCACTGCCGCAAAGCGAATGCCGGCCAGTCCTTCATGATCGGCCACATCGCTCGCCCCAGCCAGGTCGAGCCGATAAATCCGCACGCTGTTGCCCGCGCCCATCGTGTAGCTGCGTTCCAGCGCCAGCAGCATGCCTGAATCGCCTAGCAGTTCGACCAGCCCGTTGGTACGATACAGGCCGGGCACCGGCGGCGGCACCGGCACGGCATCGACGACATAAACATGTTCTGCGAGACGCTTGCCGCCGACCAGATCGTAGACCAGGATGCGCGCCAAGCTCTGCCGATCGAGGTCGGCGACCGGTCCATCCTGCGCCAGTGCATTTTCCGTTCCGACGTAGAGTTTGTCGTTCGCTATCGCCAGACTTTCGAAGGCCAGGTTGTCGCGTACCCCGCGTTCATGGCCGGGCAGATAGTGCCGGGGCACATCGAGTCGCTGCAATGCCGTTCCGTCGGCGTCGACTTTTTCAATGGCAGGCGGAATGCCGCGTTTGACGTTGCCTTCGCTGGCCCACCAGATATGACTATCGCTGCCCCAGCGGATTGCTTCGGGATCGACCGACCCTTCAGCATGCAGTTTACCCGTCCCGTCGCGCAGCGTTGTCACGCTCAGAAAACGCACACCGGCATAACCAGGGTCTGCGCGGAGATTGAACTCGGCCATATCCAGCGACAGCGTATAGAAGCGCGCCGGTTGGCGCTCCGAGCGGTCATCCGAAATAGCCGCGAAGCGATTGTTTTTTTCATCGTAATCCAGGCCGGACAGGCCGCCGACGGTGGTGCCGGCATATGCATGGGCATGAGGAATCGTTTGCTGGCCGAGGTAGTGCAGCGTTTGCGCACTGACCTCAGGCTGCCAAAGCAGCAGTAGCAGGAAACAGATCAGGGCTGACCAGGAAGCCGTTTGATCGTGGCGCATGGCTAGCCTGTGACCACCGCGCACAGGTCATGGATGGCCTTGGCCGTGGCAAAGCGCTGATCCCGATAAGGGTTGTACTCCATCACCTCCAGCACGCGCAGTCGCGGTTCCTCTCGCAACGAGCCAAGCACACTGATCAGTTCTTCGCGATGCAGGCCACCCTGCACCGGCGAACCAACGCCCGCCTCCTCCAGAGGATCCAAGACATCCAGATCAAGACTGATCCCGACATGCTGCGTGAAACGGGTGACATGTTCCCACGCCATACGGAATGCCTCTGCCAACCCGCGCCGGCGTATTTCATCCATGAAAAAGATGCGCACCCCCAACTTCCCCAACAAGGTCGCCTCGCCGCTCTCGTAGCTGCGCACGCCGATCAGGCAGACATCTTCGGGATGCAGTTTGGCCCCTTGTCCGCCGATACCCGTCAGGTACGCATCGCCCTGTCCCAACAGGCACGCGAGGGGCATGCCATGGATGGCTTGTGACGGCGTCGTCTGGAAGGTATGGCTGTCCATGTGGGCATCGAACCACAGCAGGCCAAGCCGGCCCTGCTCATGCAGGGCAAGGTGCGTGCCTGACCAGGTGCCGATGGCACTGGAGTGATCACCGCCAATGACCAAAGGAAAGTGCCCGCGCCGCAGGCTGGCCGCGACACGATCCGCCAGCGCCTGAGCAATGGCGGCAACCTGCCAGAGCGGATGGCACGCCGGTTCGGGCGAGGCATGGACAATATCCAGCCAGGAACAATGCCCGGCGGGCATATCAAGATCGCAGAGAAAACCGAGGGAGCGCAATACCTCGGGACCATCCTGACAACCGTGGTCGAGCGCACCCAGACCGCTGGCGACGCCAATCAAGTCGATACGACGCTGAGTCATTCTGGACACCATGGCAGACATGGTAACGCACCAGGCAGTCTCACCTAAAACTTGTCGGAAAACTGCCGGATGCTGTCGTGCCGCAGCAGAAAAGTCCCTTACTTGAACGCTGGCATACCACCGATATAGCCGACATGCGCTTCAAGACGGAAGTTATTGGTGCCATGGCGATTTTTGCCATACAACTCGCCGGCACGTTTTTCCATCTGCTCCTTCAGCGCCTGAGGCGTCGATTTGATCCAGTCGCCCTGGTGCTGGTTGTTGCTCATGATGTAGGCGTGGCCGTTGAGATTATCGACCACCTGCAGGCCGGTGGACTCGGCGCCGGCGGCGAGCGACAGAATGCGCGTCAGTTTCTTGCTGTCGACGTTGTAGGCCCAGACATAGTTGTTCTGGTGCGTGCCCGAATCCTCGCCGATGAACAGCGTGCGCATTTTCTCGGAGAAGAACACATTGTCGGTATTGGCGACAAACTCGGGATCGGCGGTGTTGCCCAGCGCATCGGCCTTGATCGGTTTGCCCAGCAGCGCCGGCTCGACATAGGCCCGTACCGGCACGAAATCGGAGGCCATCGGCTGGCCGGCCATGTCCATCTGCTGGCCGGCCAGATCGAAGGTATAGGTCGCGCCGGCATTGTTTTCCTTGAGGCGGATATCGTCGGTCGGGCCGCCATCCTTGGCCTTCATTGAGCCCTGGATGTAGCTCATCGCGTAGTAGAGCTTCTTGTCGGCATGGTTAATCGCCACGCCCTCGCCCTTGGTGAATTCGGTGGTCGCGCCCAGATAGGCGGCATAGCGACGCGTCTCCAGAAAGGCCGCCGCCGTTTCCATGCCCGGCTTGAGCTTGAGCCAGATCGTTTCGGCTGAACCGGCGCGCGTCGGCACGAAACCGGGCTTCTCCGTCAGCGAGAATTCGAAGATGTCGTCGATCTTGATGCCCTTGTCGATCAACGCCTTGATCTCGTTGTAATGCGACGAACCGAGCTTGACCCACTTGAAATCGGCCGTGCCGCCGTCGCTGCCGTCCGCCGAAGTCTGCTGCCACTTGGCGGCATAGAGCGTGCCGCCGGCCTTCGGCAGATTGGCCTTGTGGGCCACAAACATGAACAGGCCGGCGTAGGCACCGTCGTCGCCGTAGAAAGCGGTACGCCCGTCATTGGCGAAAATCGCCATTTCCCAGGTGCCGCGCCCCATCTGGTAGTGCTTGGTAATTTCCTGGCTGCCATCCTCCTTGACGGCCACTTCAACGTGATAACCATAGTGGTAGGGGTTGGCCTGCTGCTTGCTGCGGAAATACACCTCGCTCATCGCCTTGAGGCCGGCAACCGTGGTCTTGAAGGCCATCTCGCCCGGCACAAAGTAGAGGTCGTAGTCTTCCTCACCACCGAAGTGGGTATTCCACGGCGTCTGCGAACCAAAGCAGAGAATCCATGTTCCGTTCACCGACGAGAAGTCGATCGGCTGCTGCGATTTCACTTTCAGCTTGCCATCCTTGCCCTGAGCCACTTCCGAAAGGCTCATGCCCATCGGCATGCGGCTATACCAGTCCTTGGCCTTGTTGGCGACCTGACCGTCGGCCAGCACATCGTCGTATTCCCAGTGGTTGATGAGGAACAGTTTGTTGCCGACCGACAACAGACTGTTGGCATCGGCCGTTTCGGCGATGGCCGGGTCACTCTTCGGCTCCATGACCGGATTCATGTCCTTGTCGAAAATCTGGGCGGCAGCAACTTTTTTGCCTTTCACCGTGGCGATCCTGTCGGTGTTCCTGAACAGCGAGACGTAGCTGAGCGGATAGTCGCGCGTCTTGCCGTCGGCGAAAGTCACCTTCGCCACGGAAGTCGTATAGGTCTTGAGCAAATCGTCACCGCTCATCGGCGCCGGGGTAGCAGTGAAATCCACTTTGACCGCCGGCTGGGCAGCCAGCAGCGGTGTCGCGCTCCAAAGACAGGCGGCAGATACGGCAAGGGTCATCAGGGAAATGCGTGAAGTAGCGGGCATGTTGGTCTTGGTCTCCGATTGGGAAGCTCGCGACTGTAGGCCATGATTGTGAAAAGTTGATGACAATCCAAAAGTCGGCGCTGGCAGCACGGCGCGTGCGACAACTGAAACAAAGGTGCAATCCGCTATCGCTATAGTATGACGCTGCCTAACGCCAGCCTGCCCCATGCCGACCTTCAGGTTTCTCAAGCCTCTCTTGTCGATTGCCGACGCCAACTGGTGGCCGCTGGCCTTGTTCACCGCCGTCATGGTGACGCTCTGGTCGATGATGTATGAGCGTGCGGCACACGATGACGAGTTGGTCATCCAGGAAGCTCTGGTCAACCACCAAAATGTGGCCGTTGCCATGGCCAACCACACCGAGCAGATGCTGGATCGACTGCGCTTTTATGGGCAAACGTTGACCATGAGTACGTCAACTGACATAAGCCGCCAACTGATCCGCAGCGCAAAGGGGCGCGACTCCTCGTTTCTGCGTCTGATGCACTTCGATGCCCAGGGCCGCCTGATCTATACCACCGGTGCGCAGCCTGAAGCCTGGCTGCGGGACATGGCGAAAACCTATGCCATGCAGCTTCGCAACGCTGCGGCTGAAGACATCGTGATCGGCAGCAGTGCGCCACCCGAAGCCCTCACCGAGGCATGGAGCCTGCCCATCATCTATAGCCCCTCGCGGCTCAATCCTTCGACGGTTGGATTCATGATTGCCCTCGTCGATCTGGGCAGTTTTCCCAGGCGCTTCGACAACATGGCACTGGGCAAAAGCGGAGAAATCGTCCTTGTTGATGACAGCGGCCGCGAAATTCTGCGCATGCTACGAGGACGCCTTGACTTCGTCGAAACGATTGCCGGGACTGACCGTTATCGGCGGGTATTTAGCGAGTCCGCCGGCACCGTCATCGAACAGGTCAAGGGGGCGCATGAGCGCTTATATGCTTTTCGACGCATTACCGATACCCCCCTCGCCGTCCTGGTCAGTCGCACGCGCTACGACGTGCTGCTGCAAAATCAGGCGACCCAACGCGGTTACTGGCTGACCACGCTGGGACTGACGCTATTGATGGTGCTGTTTACCTTGCGCTGGATCGGCGCCGCGCGCCGCAAGCGCCAGCTCCTGAAGCATCTGGCACGTTCGCAAGAGGAAAACGCCAGGCTGATCACCCAGTTGGAAGAGGAAAAGCTGGCGGCCTACAAGCTGGCCACGCATGACAAGCTCACGGGGCTGGCCAACCGCATGCTGTTTGCCGAAATTGCCGAACGCTACATTGCCCGGGCGCAACGCGTGCGGGGCCGCTTTGCCGTGATGTTCATCGACCTCGACCGTTTCAAGCCGATCAATGACACGCATGGCCACAAGGCCGGCGACCAGATCCTGATCGAAGTGGCTCAGCGACTACAGGTCTGCGTGCGGCAGACCGACATGGTGGCACGCCTCGGCGGCGACGAATTCGTGGCACTGGTGGGCGATCTGCACGGTAGCCACGACGCCGCCGCCATTGCCGGCAAGATCGTCGAAAGCCTGCACTGCCCCTTCACCGGCATCGTCGCCGACGAACTGTTCGTCACCCCCAGTATCGGTATCGCCATATACCCCGATGATGCAAGCAGCATCGAACAACTGGTACGTCAGGCCGATGGCGCGATGTACCAGGCCAAGTCCCGGGGGCGCGCCACCTACGTTTTTGCCGACCCCAGCCTGAATCGCCGCAACGACATGAAAAACCAGATTCAGGCCGCCTTACCGCTGGCCCTAAAGCATGGTGAAATCATCATGCATTACCAGCCGAAAGTCTCGCTCAGGGATTTCAGCCTAACCGGGCTGGAAGCATTGGCCCGCTGGCATTCGCCGCAACTGGGCGATGTCTCGCCGGCCGACTTTGTGCCGCTTGCGGAAGAAAACAGCCTGATCCTCGAACTCGGCGAATATGTCATCGACCGCGTCTGTGCGCAACTGGAAATCTGGCAGCGCGCCGACATTCCCATGGTACCCGTGGCGATCAATGTGTCACCGCGCCAGTTGCGGAGTGCGCGCCTCTACGATTACCTGAGCAACGCACTGGCCGCGCATGGGCTGGCACCGCGCCATATCGAAATTGAGATTACCGAAACCGGACTGATCGAATCCGATGACAATCTCGTCGAACAGTTGCGCCGCCTCGACGGGCTGGGCATTCATCTCGCCATCGACGATTTCGGTACCGGTTTTTCCGGCCTCAGTCATTTGCGCGCCCTGCCGGTCAAGCACCTCAAGATTGACCGCTCCTTCATCAAGGACATCCGCAACGACCTCAACGATGCCACCATCGTCAGCAGCACCATCTCGCTGGCCCACAACCTGCATTTGCTGGCGATCGCCGAAGGCGTGGAAACGCGGGAACAACTGGCCCACCTGCGCGCGTCCGGTTGCGACCAGGCCCAGGGATACCTGTTCTCGCGTCCGCTCCCCGCCAATGAAATCACCCCCCTCCTCACCCAACAATGCATTCTCGGCAAGGATCTATGAAGATATTCATCATGCCCCGCAAGCTCGCCACCCTGCTCACCAGCACTATCGCCTTGCTCGCCTTGCACGGTGCAGCCTTGGCAAACGGCAAGTGTGAAAACCCCCACAAGTTGCGCTTTTCAATGATCCCTGTCGGCAACGTGGAGCGGGACATCCGCCACCATCAACCGCTTTTCGATCGCATCGAAGCGCTCACCGGTCGCCCCGTCATCGTCGTCCGCCCCAGTTCCTACGCTTCGGTGGTTGAAGGACTCCTGTCGGCCAACATCGACATCGCCAAGCTGGGTCCGGCCGGCTACGTCCAGGCCAAAAGAGGGGATTCCCGCATCACGCCCTTCGCCACCCAGGAAAAACGCGGTGGCACCTTTCAGGTCACGGGGTCTTACTATCATGCCTTTCTCGTTACCCTGGAACAAAGCAGGCTTTCCAGCATCAATAGTTTGAAAGGCAAACGACTGGCGCTCACCGATCCCGGCAGCACCTCCGGTTCGCTTTTGCCGCGCGAAGAATTCACGCTCCTGATCGGCATGTCCCTGGAAAAATATTTCGACGCAGTGATCTTTTCCGGTAGCCATGCCAAATCGCTTGATGCCTTGCTGAAAGGAGACGTCGATGCCGCTTTCATCGCTTCGACGCAACTCGATGATGCGCTGCAGGAAGGAAAAATCAAGGCTTCACAAATTCAGACGCTATGGAAATCCGAGCAGATTCCCTTCGACCCTTTTGTCATGCGCGGCCAACTGTGCGAACCGCTGAAGGCGCAAATCCGCCTAGCATTTTTGGAAAACGCCCCCAGCCTGCGTCCCTTGCTGGATGAAATCGAAGCCATCCGTTACGTCCCGGTTGACGACAGCCACTACACCAGCATTCGCAAGGTTTTGGACAAGCTGCTCAAGTAGAAAAGTCGGCTCTGGCGGGACGGCAAGTACCTGGGCGATTCGCCGCGATCAACCGCAAGTAACAAGAAGATCAATCTTGTTATAAATTTTAAATATTAGAATATTATTAATCTCTTGCTATACATCAGCCATGGCTTGCCTCGAACAGGGCCAGTCGAGTTGACCGGTAGTTGATGGGGGGCTATCACCTGTCACTTTCGTATCAATCTTTTCAAAACGTTACTGGGGAATCAGCATGTTAAGAATTATTGGCGGTTTTTTCGCGGGCGTCGTCACGCTCGCGGTCTTGGCTTGGTCCATGATGGGCAGCCTGATGTTTAATGAACGGGTTAGCCCGTTCGGACTGGAAGAAACGGTTGCGCGCATCCAGCAGAATATCCAGGCCACCGGTAAGGGCTGGGCACTCGCGGGCCTGCGCAACCCGGCTGCCGCAGTGAAGGCAGACGGTGGCAACGCATTGCCGGTACTAATGATCGAGGCCTGCTCGACCAAGTATTCCGGCCCCATCCTCAACGAGGACAGCGTCAAGTTCCTCTCCATCCTGATGCCCTGCAAGATCTCCGTCTACAAAAAGAACGACGGCAAGATCTACATCGGCACGATGAACGCCGGCCTCATGGGCCAGATGTTCGGCCCGCTGGTCGGCGATATCATGAAGCAGGTCGCCGCAGACCAGCAAAAATTCCTGGTCATGGATCCCAACACCCCGACGCCGCAGATCCAGTATCCGAAGGCGGCCGGCGGTGGCGCGGGCGGCGGCGGCGGCGGTAGCGGCTGCTGATCGCGAACCCCAGACAGGAGATCATCATGAGATTTGCACCTACCCTGCTGGCGTTTCTGGCGAGCCTCAGCCTGAGCCTCGCGGCCCAGGCCAGCGCACCCGAGACGGCACCTGCCGCCCCGGCGGCGGCGCCCAAACCTATCACCAGCACGACCGACCACAGCAAGCTCAAGGAGTTGCAACAGGCCTTCAAGTCCGGTCCCGAGGTCACCAAGGTCTGCCTGTCCTGCCATACCGAGGCGGCCAAGCAGATCCACCAGACCAAGCACTGGACCTGGGAGTTTCGCAATCCTGAGAACCAGCAGTTGCTTGGCAAGAAGCACGTCATCAACAACTTCTGCACGGCGACGTCCTCGAACGAGAAGTTCTGCGCGGGCTGCCACATCGGCTATGGCATGGAAAACGCCAAGACTTTTGACTATACGTCCGAGACGAATGTCGATTGTCTGGCTTGCCATGACACCACCGGCAGCTACAAGAAGCTGCCGGGCCTAGCCGGTCACCCGACCTACAAGGACATCGAGTTCCCGCCGGGCTCGGGCAAGACCGCCAAGGCAGTCGACCTGCCCAAGGTCGCGCAAAGCGTCGGCAAGACCAGCCGCGACACCTGCGGCGCCTGCCACTTCTACGGCGGCGGCGGTGACGCAGTCAAGCATGGCGATCTCGACAGTTCGCTGAAGAAACCGGCGAAATACCTCGACGTGCACATGGACGCCAAGGGTCTCAATTTCACCTGCGCCACCTGCCACGCCACCAAGGGCCACAATATTCCAGGTAGCCGCTACACCCCGACCGGCAAGGCGGAAGACACGGTGCACATGCGCGGCAGGGAGAACAAGGGCAATGTCGCCAGTTGCCAGGCCTGCCATGGCGCCACGCCCCACAAGGAAAATGTGGCCCGGGCAGACCGCCTGAACTCTCACACCGACAAGATCGCCTGCCAGACCTGCCACGTGCCGCAGTTCGCCCGCGCCCAGCCGACCAAAATGACCTGGGACTGGTCGACCGCCGGCAAGCTGAGCCCCGAAGGCAAGCGCATGAAGATCAAGGATGCCTCGGGTCACCACGACAAGTACGACTCGATCAAGGGCAACTTCACCTACGAGAGCGACGTTGTGCCCGAGTACGCCTGGATCAATGGCAAGGTGAAGTACACCCTGCTCGGCGACCCGGTCAATACCGAGGGGGTTACCAAGATCAACGCCTACGGCGGCAGCGCAACCGATGGTCAGTCGCGCATCTGGCCGCTCAAGGTGTTCCGCGGCAAACAGCCCTACGACCTCGAAACCAAGTCGCTGCTGGTGCCCCACACAGCGGTCGGCTACGGTGAGAAGGACGACAGCGGCTTTTGGGCGAACTACAAGTGGGATGCCGCTCTCCAGGCAGGCGCAGCAGCAGCGGGCCAAGCCTTCAGCGGCAAGTTTGACTTTGTTGCCACCGAGATGAGCTGGCCGATCACCCACATGGTCGCCCCCAAGACCGACGCGCTGACCTGCACGCAGTGCCACAGCAAGAGCGGTCGCCTGCAGGGCATCGACGGCGTCTACATCCCGCGTCGCGACGCCAACGGCATGCTTGACCTGATCGGCTGGCTGGCCGTGCTCGGCACGCTCGTCGGCGTCGTCATTCACGGTGGCCTGCGTATCTACATCGCGCGGAAAGGATAAGAAAATGTCGCAAAATATTTATGTCTTCAAGGTCTTCGAGCGCATCTGGCACTGGTCGCAGGCCGCGCTGATCATCACCCTGCTGCTGACCGGCTTCGAAATCCACGGCAGCTACAACTGGTTCGGCTTCGAGAAGGCGGTGAACACTCACACCACCGCAGCCTGGACGCTGGTCGGCCTGTGGATCTTCGCCATTTTCTGGCACTTCACCACCGGCGAATGGCGGCAGTACATCCCGACGCTGACCAAGGTCGACGCGATGATCAAGTATTACGCGCTCGGCATCTTCACCCATGCGCCGCATCCGTTCCGCGCCACGCAACTGAAGAAGCACAACCCGCTGCAACGACTCGCCTATCTCGGCGTGATGCTGTTCATCGGGCCGCTGATCTGGTTTACCGGCTGGTTCTATATCTTCTACGACAAGTGGATCGACTGGGGACTCGACAAGTACCTGAGCCTTGAATGGGTGGCCTTCTTCCATACGGTCGCGGCCTTCATGATGCTGATCTTCCTCATCGCCCACGTCTACCTGACGACCGCCGGCCATACGCCGACGGCGCACATCAAGGCAATGATCACCGGCTGGGAAGAAGTCGAGTAAGAGTCACCTCCTCGCCGCCGTTTTGCCAAAGCCGAAAAGTCGGCGCTGGCAGGACGGCGGTCTTTTTATTTCCCCGAACGCAGCATCGCATCCTGCAGGAACGGGGCGTATTCGCCCCAGCGACTGGCATCGCCCACATGCGCGAACACCACGATGCCATGCTTGTCGAGCACATAGGTCGTCGGGAACTTGCCGGCCACCTGGCGGTCCGGCAGCTTCGTTCCATCGGCCAGCGCAAATTCCTTCTCGCCCGCATCGAACAGCGGCAGGCGCAGCTTCTGCGCTGTCGCCCAGTCGCGCGCCGTCTGGAACGATTCGCGCACCGGCATGAAGAGGAAGCGGACATCGCGCGTTTTCTCCATGCTGTGCACCAGTTTCTGCAAATCGGGTAACTCGCGCCGGCACGGCCCGCACCAGGATCCCCAGAAATGCAGCACCGCCACCTTGCCGCGCAGATCGGACACCTTGAAGGTCTTGCCCGCGTCATCACGCAGGACCAGATCGGGAAAGCGCTCGCCGCGCCGCACCCCGACCGGTGCCTGTGCCGCCGCGCTCGCGGACAAGTAAGGCCCCCAGAGCCGCGGCCAGGCTTGCGCATCGAAGACCACGCGCTCATCGACGGCATAAAGCACGCAGCGCTGCTGCGTCTCGGCCTGGCAAGTCTGCAAGGCCGCCTGTTCGGCGAGCTTCTGGTCAGGCAGTTCGGCCTGCCAACCCCAGGTGCCCCCTGGGGCGATCGCGAAGGCGCGATGCCGGCTGGTCACCAGGAATTCTTTATAGCTTTCGACCCCGCGCATGCCAAGTTGCGGCACGGCCTGCGCATCGCGCCAATCCGCCGCCATGACCAGCCGGCTCGTCAGACAGAATGCGAGCAACCAGCGCTTCAAGCTTTATCCGCCGCCGCGCGCACCGCCGCTGCAATCGCCTCGGCCTGGGCCAGCACCATCGCCTCGTCGCTGCCCTCGACCATCACGCGTAGTAAGGGCTCGGTTCCCGAGGGACGCAGCAGCACGCGTCCGGCATTGCCGAGCGCCTGTTCGGCCGCCGCCTGGGTGGCCTGAATGCCGGCATCGGCTTTCCAGTCGAAGGCCTTGGCAAATTTCACGTTAATCAGTTTTTGCGGAAACATGGTGAGATCGGCGCAGGCCTGCGCCAGCGTCTCGCCCTTTTCGCGCAGCGCCGCCAGCACCTGCAGGGCCGCCACCGTGCCATCGCCGGTGGTATGACGATCCAGGCAGATGATGTGACCGGAGTTCTCGCCCCCCAGCGTCCAGCCTTTTTCCTGCATCCGTTCGAGCACATAGCGGTCGCCCACCTTGGCGCGGGCAAAACCGATCCCGAGACGACCGAGCGCCTGCTCGAAGCCAAGATTGCTCATCAGCGTTCCTACAAGGCCCGGCAGCGACGGACGATGGCGGGCGATGACGTAGAGCAGTTCGTCGCCATCGTACAGCCGCCCGCCGGCATCGACCATCATCAAGCGGTCGGCATCGCCATCGAGCGCAAGACCCATGTCGGCACCATGTAGCACAACCTGCTCGCGAATGAATTTCGTCGCCGTGGCACCCACGCCGGCATTGATGTTGAGACCGTCCGGTGCCGCCCCAACGGCGATCACCTCGGCGCCCAGCTCATGGAAGACCTTGGGCGCGACACTGTAGGCCGCGCCGTGCGCGCAGTCGACCACCAGCTTGAGGCCGCGCAAGTCCAGTTCGTTCGGGAAAGTGCTTTTGCAGAATTCGATATAGCGCCCGGCAGCATCGTCAACGCGCCGCGCCTTGCCCAGTTCGGCCGACGCCCGGCAGCCCATCGGCTGTTCCAGGCGCGCTTCGATTTCGCTTTCCACGGCATCCGGCAGCTTGTAGCCGCCTGCAGCAAAGAACTTGATGCCATTGTCGTCGAAGGGATTGTGCGAGGCCGAGATCACCACGCCGGCGGCCAGCCTTAAAGCCCGCGTCAGATAGGCCACCGCCGGCGTCGGCATCGGGCCGCACAACATCACATCGACACCCGCCGCCGCAAAGCCGGATTCCAGCGCCGCTTCGAGCATGTAGCCGGAGATGCGCGTGTCCTTGCCGATCAGTACCGCCGGGCGCTCGCCCTCTTTTGTATGGCCCAGCGCCTTCGCATGCGCCACCAGCGTTTCGCCCGCGGCGAAACCGAGGCGCAGCGCAAAATCCGGCGTAATCGGCGACTGGCCGACGCGCCCGCGCACCCCATCGGTACCGAAGTATTTTCTTGTCATTGCTGCATTCTCCCTTCTATCGCGGCCCAAACGGCCAACGCATCTTTTGTCGCCGCCACGTCATGCACCCGCACGATGGATGCACCACGTTCCACCGCCAGCGCCGCAGCCGCCACACTGGCCGGCATACGCGCCCCCCCATTCGGCTGGCCGGTCACGACCCCGAGCATCGACTTGCGCGACAGCCCGGCCAGCACCGGCACGCCCAAGCTGCCAAACACGGCCAGTTCGCGCAACAAGGCATAGTTGTGTTCCACCGTCTTCCCGAAGCCGAAACCGGGATCGACCGTCAGCCGCTCCACGGCAATACCCGCAGCCACGCAGGCAGCCATACGCCCTTCCAGAAAGGCACGCACCTCGCTTACCACATCGCCATAGACCGGCTGTGTCTGCATGGTGCGCGGCTCGCCCTGCATGTGCATCAGGCACACACCGACATCGCTGGCCGCTGCGACTTCAAGCGCACCCGGCGACCGCAGGGCGGCAATATCATTGATCATCGCAGCGCCCGCATCGATCGCCGCACGCATCACTTCGGGTTTATGGGTATCGACCGAAATCGGCAGGCCCCACTCGCATACCACCTTGAGCACAGGGAGCAGTCGTGCCAACTCGTCCGCCGCCGCCACCGGCTGGGCGCCCGGACGGGTGGACTCTGCGCCAAGGTCGAGCATGTCCGCCCCGGCATCGCGCTGCATCTCGGCATGGGCGATGGCCCTGGCGACATCCATTCCCACGCCGTCGCCGGAAAAGGAATCCGCCGTCAGATTGACGATGCCCATGATCAATGGGCGTGACAGGGAAAGACGGAAAGGGCCGCAATGGAGTGGCTTCATTGCGACGGGATTTTACGCGAGCAAGCGCTATTGCTCGGGATGCTTCTCGGCCACCATGCGATCGAGATTCTCCATCACACCCTGACTACCCTCTTCCATCTCCTGCAAGGCAGCCATGATGGCCATCTGGCTCTCGGTATTGTTTTCCCAATCGCCCGACATCACCCCCAGCATGCGGTGAGCGCCATTGTGTACCTTGGCATGAGGCACATCAAGCGCGCGGTAAGCTGGCACCTTGCCAAACAGTTCCTGGCCCTCACCGAGATACCATTTACCCAAACGGCACTGCTGGTGATTCACGCCAATCGGTTTGGCGTACTGCTCATCCCCGCTGGAGTTGAGCGACAGATAGGCACGCTGCTTGTAGATCATGTGATCCATTTTGACCAACGTCGTGAAGCTCTTGTCATGGACCAGCACGGATTCACGCTCGGTCGACACTGCCGAGGCCGCAAAGCTGCCGAAGGTTGCGGCCAGCGAACTGACCACGTTAGCCGAACTTTCGGCCATGTTACGCATCTCCTGGGCATTGTCCTGCATCGCTGCGCCATCCTGCGTCAGCAGGCGCATGATCTGGCCAATTGATTGCGACGCCGAACGGGTCTTTTCCGCCAGCTTGCGTACCTCGTCGGCCACGACCGCAAAACCCCGCCCCGACTCACCGGCACGCGCCGCTTCGATGGCGGCATTCAGGGCCAGCAGATTGGTCTGATCGGAAATCTCGGTAATCAGCGTAACGGCCTGATTGATTTCCTGGCTGCGCGCATTGAGCTGGGTAATCGCATCCGCCACATCATGAATCCGCGTGGCAATACTGCTTAAGTGGGACTCGACTTCGGTCACGACCGTCTGGTTGCGCGTCGCATCCTGAGCCGTTTGCGTTGCCGAGGCTGCGGCCCTGCGCATCCGCTCCGTGATATTGATCAGATCTGCCTGGGTGCCCGTCATGTTGCCGATCAGGTTGGTCGAATTGAGCTGACTGGCCATGGAAAGCAGCATGTTTTTCATCTGCGATTGGGTAAAACCGGCCATGTTGGCCAACAGGGCATTATGCGCATCCGCCGACTGTTGGAAACGTCCGTGCAGGCCTTGCGACTGCGCCACCCGGGCATAACGTCCATCCATCTGGGCACGAAGGGAACTATCCGCTTCGCGGAAATAGGCCTCAAGCTGGTCGAGCATATCGTTGAGTGCCCAGACCAGTTTGCCAACTTCGTTATCGTCACCAACGCCAGTAATACGTTCATGAAAATTGCCCTGACTCACATGGGTAGCAAGATTGACTGCAGATCCCAACGGCGCCAGAGATTTTTTCAAGGCATGTTGCCCATGGATCGCCAGCACCATACCAGGCACCAGGAAAATGACCATCGCCCAATGAAAGCCCATCAGCAAGCCGATCGTAAGCAAAGCCAGGAACAATAGCCCCGACTGGCTCCAGAACAGCCGTGAGAATTTAGATTGCAAGGACGAATTGTTCATAGCTCTTTCCGTTCATCGCCGACTGAAGAACGGCAGCACCTGCTGCAATGGCATCGCGCGCCCCCGCAGATTTTTCTGCCGCCAGCATGCGGCGGTAAAGCTCGGCCGCCGTACGCACCGAATCGGGCTTGGGTTTGCGCCGCACCGAGGTGTAGCCAACGATGCTGCCCGCCGGATCCTTGTCGGGCGTAACGGTCGCGAGTACCCAGTAGAAACTGCCATCCTTCATCATGTTCTTCACATAGCCCATGAATTCCTGGCCCGCAGCGATGGTGTCCCACAACAGTTTGAAAACACTGCGCGGCATGTCGGGATGACGGATGATGTTGTGCTGACTGCCCAGCAACTCCGTCTCTTCATATCCCGACAAGGCAATGAAGATGCGGTTTGCGTAAAGTATCCTTCCCTTGGGATCGGTCTTGGTGACGATAAAATCTTCGTCCCCCAAAGTCCGCTCGGTCCCGGTCGGCGTTATGTTTGATTTCATGTCGGCGCCATCCTCCAGATTATGAGCATATTACCTCTGTAATAGGAATTATGGATACCGCACAGTACAAAAGTCGGCGCTGGTGGGACGGCACACGCGATAATCCCGCCATGAACACCACAATTTCTCCCGCGACCTCCATAAACGCTGACGGCAGCTTCGCCACCCAGCCGCTTTCTCCCGCCCTGCGCGCCGTCCTGCAACAACTCGGCTACCTGACGATGACGCCGATCCAGGCCGCCGCGCTGCCCGTCGCGCTGGCCGGCCACGACCTGATCGCCCAGGCCAAGACGGGTAGCGGCAAGACCGTCGCCTTTGCCCTGCCCTTGCTGACCAACCTCAATCCGCGCTACTTCGCTGTACAGGCGATGGTGCTGTGTCCGACACGCGAACTGGCCGAACAGGTGACGCAGGAAATCCGCCGCCTAGCGCGCTTCGAAGACAACGTCAAGGTGCTGGCACTGGTCGGCGGCTCGATCATGCGTCCGCAAATGGCCAGCCTCGCGCATGGCGCCCACATCGTCGTCGGCACCCCCGGCCGCATCATGGATCACCTGCAGCGCGAAAGCCTCAACCTCTCCGCGCTCAACACGCTGGTGCTCGACGAGGCCGATCGCATGCTCGACATGGGCTTCAACGACGATATTGCCTACATTGCCAAGCGCTGCCCCACCTCACGCCAGACCCTGCTGTTTTCCGCCACCTACCCCGAGGGCATCGCCGCGCTGGCGCGTCGTTTCCTGCGCCGTCCGCAGGAAGTAAAACTGACGGAACAACATGCCGACCACAAGATCCGCCAGCGTTTCTACGAGGTCAAGCAAACCGAACGCCTGCAGGCCGTCGGCCAATTGCTCAAGCACTATCGCCCGATCAGCACCCTCGCCTTCTGCAACACCAAGGTGCAATGCAACGCCCTGCTCGACGAACTGCGCGCAGAAGGATTTCAAGCAATGGCGCTGCATGGCGACCTGGAACAGCGCGAGCGCGATCAGGTGCTGATCCAGTTCGCCAACCGCAGTTGCTCGGTGCTGGTCGCCACCGACGTCGCCGCGCGCGGCCTCGACATCGCCCAACTCGAAGCGGTCATCAACGTCGACATCACCCCTGATCCGGAAATCCACATCCACCGCATCGGCCGCACCGGCCGCGCCGATGCCGATGGCTGGGCCCTCAGCCTGTGCAGTCCGACCGACAAGAAACGCATCGCTCCCATCGCCGCAATGATGGGCAGCGAGCCGGAATGGCACAGCCTCGGCAACCTGCAAGGCGCTGATGCTTCTCCACTAGTGCCGCCGATGGTGACACTGCTGATACTCGGCGGACGCAAGGACAAGATCCGCCCCGGCGACGTGCTGGGCGCGCTGACCGGCACGGCAGGATTCAAACCCGAGCAGGTCGGCAAGATCACCGTCACCGATCAGGTCACCTTTGTTGCCGTCGCCCGCGAAATTGCCCGCGATGCGGTGCGCAAACTGGCGGCGGGGAAACTCAAGGGCAAGACGGTGAAGGTGCGCGCGCTGGAGGATTGAGGCGAAACTAAAGTATATCTAATTGATTTAATAAGATTGGCCGTATATTATTAAAAATCATAGAAAATACGGCCAATGGACTACCTTCCGCTTTCCGACAATACCGCTCGGCAAATCATCGACGCCACGACGCTGTTCGACGAGTTCAACCGAACGCAGACCATCGCGCGAAAGTACGCGGGGGGCATGTATTGGAAGCAGCAAGACAAATATCAGTATCTCGTCAAGACCACCCCCGACAATCGTCAGCATCGGCTCGGGGCACGCTCTGCGGAAACCGAACGCATCCATGACGAATTCACCGCCGCCAAATCGGCGCTCGAAGCACAGCTCAAATCGCTGAAGCAAGCGCTCGTCGAAGCGGAGCGGCTCAACAAGGCACTCAAGGCCGGACGCGTTCCCGCCATGGTCGTCGCGGTACTGCAAGCCATCGAGGATGCCGGCTTGGGCGAACATTTCACCGTTGTCGGCACGCATGCCCTGTATGCCTACGAAACGGCCGCCGGCGTGCGTATCGTGCAAGGCGCGCTGGCAACGCAGGATATCGATCCGCTCTGGGATGCCCGCCAACGCCTGCGTTTTGTCACCGACCTGGCGAAACTCGACACCTCGATCCTGCGGCTACTGCAAACAGCGGACGCCAGTTTCCAGCGCAAGCACGGGCAGAACGAAACCGCCATCAACGCCAAGGGTTTCGAGGTCGACTTTCTGCGGCGACAGCCGGAAGGCGACGATCCCCACCCGTTCCGTTTTTCCGCAGACGAAGACGATTTGTGGCCCGTGCAGGCCCGCCGCGCCTCGGTGCTCACCAACGCACCACGCTTCGAGCATGTCGTCATTTCCGCCACCGGACGCATGACAAAGATGCGCACCATCGACCCCAAGGTCTTTGTCGATTTCAAACGCTGGATGGCCGACAAGGCCCCCGACCGCCCGGAACAAAAACGACGCCGCGACCGGCGACAGGCCGATATCGTGCAATCGCTGCTGGACGAAGGCTTGCTCATGGCTGTCGCCAATAAAAATTGACGGAAAAAGTCGGCGCTTGCGGGACGGCGTGAAAGGCTCAATATGCAGCGGCAGTTGGCTCCATCAACTGATGCCCAGCACACTCCAGCGCCTTGCACATTGACAGATGAATGGCCGCCATCGCATCCGCCCGAAGCGCGCCGATGCGGCCCAGCATGATCGACTCGCTCAACACGGTCGGCCGATTCAGGCGCACCCCCAACTGGCGTGCGGTAAGCCGTTATCGGCAAAATCGGTCTCGCGCAGCGACAGGCTCGCCACATGTGCGCCCTGCGTCGTCACCGGCAGGCACAGCCAGTCGCCAAACTCCCCAAGGCTTTTCAGCAACAATGCAGGGCGGCGCTTTGCCGCCGACAGATCGGTGAATGGAAATGGCAGCAGGACGATATCACCGCAGCGGAACGTCATTCCAGACCTCGTCAGCCGGGTTGTCCCAGACATGCGCAAGCGAAGCCGCCTGCGCACCCTGCCAGTCTTTCCACTCGCCGCACTCGCGGGCCTGCAGGAAGCGGACGAAATCAAGCGCCTCGCGGGCCAGCGGCTCGGGCAGAGTTCCGGCGATTTGGGCGATTTGTTCGACGATAGTCATGAACGTCACTCCCCCACTATAAAAGTCGGCGCTGGCAGGACGGCATGAAAGTCTCAGGCGGCGGCGAACTGGCGCAGTTCGACCTGAACGCCATCGCGCATCGCTGCCTCGGCAGTGCTCAACAACTGAACGCTGGCGGCCTCGTCGATGAACTCCTCGCCGCAGTTCTCGCAAATCTCCGCCGGCACTTGCTTCACCAGCAGCGTCATCGCGTCGCGTTCAAGCGTCACGCTGGCGAATCCCGGCTTGGTGTGGCCGCACTTGCAGATCGGGCAGATCATGATTTCTTCCTTTCAAACCCCGGCGCCCACAATGCCGGATCGGGTTCGTAGACTGTGATGACGATTGTCTCACTATCTTTGGTATCAGCGGCAACCACATGAATCGGTCGAATTCCACGCCAACCCAACATCAAACGACTCGGATAGGGATGATCATTGGGATAGTCGATAATGGTTTTGCCATCCGCAAGCACAGAACGAACATCCTCAACGGCAATGCTGCGCTGAAACATGCGCTGCAAGGCGTGTTTGCGAAATATCAGCTTATTGGTCATTTTGCGGAGCCGTCACAGAATTTTCTCGTCCAGTGTCATACCCGCATTCTGCCGGAAAACAGCTATTCGGCGGGACGACGCCGAAAAGTCGGCGCTCGCAAGACGGCTTGTCCGTAATCAAGCGAGCCAGGAAGCATCCTCGGCTATGATCTGCCACCAATAAAAAAGCCTCAGGAGGAACCTATGACCATCGGACCGCGCGAGATCGTTACCCCGTTTCGCCCTATCCCGCTCGACGTGCCGGAAGGCATGAAGCCGAACGAGTTTTTCAACAGCACGGAAAACCTCAACGACCTCGTGCATAACAACGGCCTGCTGCTCAACCCGGAGGGGCTGCTGTTGTATCGCAAGGCGCTTGGACACAGCAACCTGTTCGACTGTTCGATCATCTACAACACCTCGCAGAAGATCCTCGATCCGCTCGGCCGCCCGGTGCGGCGCACCCAAGTGCCCGAGGACGTGAAGAACATCTGGAACCGCATGAACCAGATCATCATCGCCACCATGCTGGAGATGTATCCCGATCCGGCGGCGCATCTGGTGCTGGCGGGCGAAGCGAGTCTGGATGCCACCTGGCCGCTGACCTCGCCCGGCGTGCCCAGCATTCGCATGCTGCACAACCACTTCATTGTTTTCGACAAGACCGAACTGGCGGCTGCGCCGCTGGCCGACACCAACAACCCGAACCTGACCGATGGTGGCCAGCATTCGCTGTTCCAGGCCTATCTGCGCGATGTCTATCGCGCCTTCTTCGCCGAACTCGATCTCAAAATCCTCAAGCCCTGCATCCTGGGCGAATGCCGCATCGGCCTCACCGGCTATCCTCAAGGCCTGCCGAGCTGGGAAATCCAGGGCGGCGCGGCGGCTCTCAGCGAAGTGCAGTTCTGGAAGGAGTACGACACCATCCTCAAGGGCTTCATCGACTTCTACCGCAGTTTCTTCGGCCAGGTGTCGACGCGCAACTCGCCGCTGCCGCGCGACATCTATTTCCCGGCGCTGGTCGAAGCGCGCCTGCAGTTCAACAACGATTTCCTGACCACCGCCAAGATGGTACGCGACCAGTGCATCAAGGACGCCAAGTATGCCAATTCAATTCGCTGGCAACCGGCCTTCAAGCAACTCATCTACCGCAACGACCAGGGCAAGCTGATCGTGACCATCAGCCAGAACTCGATCGGCAATGCGATTACCGAACTGCTCGGCGTCGTCGTCAATCGTCGCCCCGATGCCGACGCCTACGGCGCCGCCGAACCGGGGCTGATCGAAAGGCTGCTGGAAGTGCGTCGCCGCCTCGTCGAGGCCGATCTCGGCCAGGGCATCGCCACGGCGCAGTGGCCGGCGGCATAATCGGCGGCATGGCAGACGATTCAATCAACCATGCGCGCCGAGGCTTCCTGCGCGGCCGCTTCAAGTCGGCAACGCCGGCCCCGCAGCGTCCGCCCTGGGCGCTGCCGGAAGCCGAGTTTCTCGCCCGCTGCACGCGCTGCAACAACTGCGCGATCATCTGCCCAACGAAGATCATCGTCATGCAGGACGGCTATCCGCGCATCGACTTCGCGCTTGCCGCCTGCACCTTCTGTGGCGAGTGCGTGCGCGTCTGTACCCCCGCCGCGCTGCGGCGCGACGAAGGCGCCACCCCCTGGTCAATCAAGGCCGGCGTGAATGAAAAGTGTCTGGCCCAGCGCGGCGTGGAATGCCGCATCTGCGGCGAACACTGCGAGGCCGAGGCGATTCGTTTTCCGCCCCGACTCAACGCCCAACCGCTGCCCGTGATTGATACCGCCACCTGCACCGGCTGCGGCGTCTGCGTTGCCCCCTGCCCGACCAAGGCCGTCGCGCTGGCCTAGCCGGGCTGGTTCCGCGCTCCTGGGTGTGTTGCGCGATACCTTCAAGGAGTAAAAGTCGACGCTGGCGGGACGGCGGCAGGCGACCCATTGAAGACAGTCACAGAAAATTGAAGCAGACCTTCTCGGCAAGCCCCGAGAGTGAAAAAGGCCGTTCGTCGTGGCGGCCGCAATACCCTCACACGAACGGCTCTTTCGCAGCACAATGCTATGCGGCGCTGTGCGCGTTGAGGGGCACGACAAAGATTTACGTGACGGCAACGGCCTCCGGGCCGGTTTCACTGATATTGGCGAGCACAGCCATCTCATCGACGGAGAGGACGCGGTCGATCTGCAGGATGATGACAAACTTGCTATTGATCTTGCCCATGCCGGCGATGAAGTCGGCGCGGATCTTGGCGCCGAAGGAGGGTGGCGGCTCGATCTCGTTGGCCTGAATCTCCAGCACCTCGGAGACCGCATCGACCATGATGCCGATATCGTGCTTGGCGTCCTCCTGCGTGACCTCGACGATGACGATGCAGGTGCGGCGCTGCACTTGACTGATCTTGCCGTGGCTGAAGCGGGCGGCCAGATCGACCACCGGCACCACCGCGCCGCGCAGGTTGATCACGCCGCGAATGAAGCCGGGCATCATCGGAATCTCGGTCAGATTGCCGTACTCGATGATTTCCTTCACGTTGAGAATGCCGACGGCGAACATCTCGCTGCCGAGGGTAAAGGTCAGGTATTGATGGGTGTCGCCGCCGCCAGCACCCTTCTTGGCGGTGGCGACTGCCTGATTGGGGGCTTTGACCAGATCGCTCATGGCGTGCTCCTTAGAAGCGCTCGAAATCTTGCTCGTCGGCAGCGGCCGTCTGGAAGCTGCGCTTGGTCGGCTTGGGAGCTGCCATGGCTGCCTTCTTTGCCGTCCCGCCAGCGCCGACTTTTCGGGCGGCGCTGTTGTCGAGGCGGAAGAAGCTCATCAGTTCCTGCAACTGTGCCGACTGACCACCCATTTCCTCGGCGGTGGCCGCCAACTCTTCGGAAGCGGAGGCGTTCTGCTGCGTGGCCTTGTTCAACTGGCCCATCGCGCCATTGATCTGGCCGACGCCGGAGCTTTGCTCCTGCGAAGCAGCGGCGATTTCCTGCACCAGATCGGAAGTCTTCTGAATCGAAGGCACCATTTGGTTGAGCAGCGAACCGGCCTTTTCAGCGAGTTTCACGGAAGAGCCGGCGACCTGGCCGATTTCCTGGGCGGCAACCTGCGAACGTTCGGCCAGCTTGCGCACTTCGGCAGCGACGACCGCAAAGCCCTTGCCGTGTTCGCCGGCACGGGCGGCTTCGATGGCGGCGTTGAGCGCCAGCAGGTTGGTCTGGTAGGCGATGTCGTCGATGATGCCGATCTTCTGGGCGATCTGCTTCATGGCGTCGACGGTCTCATTGACGGCGGCGCCGCCTTCCTGGGCCTGCTGCGAGGCGGTGGAAGCCATGCCGTCGGTGACCTTGGCGTTCTCGGTGTTCTGCGAGATCGAGGCGGTCATCTGCTCGATGCTGGCGGTGGTCTCCTCGACCGAGGCGGCCTGTTCGGAACTCGACTGCGACAGCGACTGGGCCGTGGCCGAGACCTGGCCGGCGGCGTTGTTGAGCGCCTCCGAGGCGGTATTCACTTCGGAGATGATCTGCGAGAGCTTGCCGACCATGCCCTTGACGGCTGCCAGCATGCTCGTCGTGTCGCCCGCCGCTGTATCGATGCGAACAGCCATGTTGCCTTCCGCGACTTCGCGCACCACGTCGGCGACGTAGGCCGGCTCACCGCCAAGTTGCCTGAGCAGGCTGCGCAGGATGAAAACGCCCGCGAGGATCAGCAACAGGGTGGAAACCAGCATCGCGCCGATCATGAGCATCTGGGCGCGTCCGGCCTCGGCGTTGCCCTGTTTGACGGCATCGTTGCCGAGGGCGACATTGAGTTCGGTGATTTTGTTCAGCGTGCTCTCGGCGGCGACGAAGAGCGGGGCGGCTTCGTCGAGTTCCTTGAACAGCCGGACGAACAGCGCCTTCTGTCCGTCCTCCGAGGTGTTCTTGCCCAAGTTGCCGATGGTGATGGCGATTCGGGCGCTAGCCGCTTTCCAGGCGTCCCATTCCTTGAGGAACTGTTTCCAGAGCACTTCCTCCTCGGGCGTCTGCGGCAGCGGTTCGTAGATTTTCCAGCCGGCGTCAATGTTCTTCCAGGCCACGTCGAGCGCCTTGAGCACTCTGTCGAAGTTCGCCTGGGCCTTGTAATCGGTTTCCCAGGTCAGCGCCCAGCGGTTGGCGGCGCGCACCGCCGTCTGGCCCTCGCTCATGGTCAGCAGGCCCTGGACGGAAGGCAGGCGCACGTCGCCGATTTCATGGATCGATGCGGTCGTACCGCGGATGCCGAGCCAGCCGGCCAGGCCCGTACCGAGCAGTGCGGCGACGGCGATTACTATTAACAGTCCGAGTTTGGCTTTTACAGAAAGCGCGCCCACATCAATTCCCCCCTTGTAACGTATAAGATTTGGCACGAATTTGGTGCGATTTACCATTCCGCAGATCTTGCACCTTTATAGTGCCAACTTGCACACCATAGGGGTGCGAAGTCTAGCTGATTGGAGGGGCACGGACTACAGTTTCTCTACAGACCCCTCAGAAGTTCTAGAGGGCGCATCCCATCAACACGCTGGCCTCTGACTCATAGGCTGTTGATCGGAGTCATGTCATCGGTCTTCGTGGGATTGACTGCTATTGAGTAGGGATTCCCACGCGGGCAATCGGCCATCAACGAACGCTGGCCTGTCTACTCCATTGCGGTATTGATTTCGTGTGCTGTTTCGAACAGGCCGTTGAGCAATGGCTGCTCCCCACGATTTCAAGAAGTCATGGTTTTGCTTCCGCTTCAGGTGTTTCAACCGCTGCACCGAGCATGCTCGCGAGCTCCGCTCCATATTTGGCGCACGCGGCAACTTGCTCCGGCTTCACATGCGCGATCGGCCATGTCAGCGAGAGTCCTTGCGAGTCCCACAAGAACGCCGCCCTTCCATCGCAGCCCTTGAGCAGCCAGTCACGGGCGTCTGGCGATAGGCGCTGGAGCAGGTCCGGGCGGTTGCCGAAGGCAGTGAAAGCCAGCCCAAACGCATCGGCCGCAAGCGGCAGGTGGCTTTCGGGTGTGATCGATAGGGAATCGCTGCGGGCGTTGCCAAAGTTCGTCCGGATATACAGCTGAGTTGCAGCCAGGGCGGCCTTGGCAAGCAGTCCGCCGAAAAAACCGCCTGGATCAGGTTTGGCCGGATGGGGATGCACGCCTTCCGGAAGCGCCATCAGCAACAGTTCGCCGCCACCCGTCCCCGCCTTGGGTGCCGTCCACCGCGTATAGCGTACCGAGCCATGGCGCCGGGTGGCAAGGCCGTCATCGACCTCGGAGGTGAGAAGGGTGACCTCGGCGGTCCACGCCACGCCGCGGGTAGACCCGCTGAAACGGTGCGTGCCTTGTATTGCGCCACCGTTGACGTCATCACCTGCCGGTGGGGCGTAATCCATTCCCTGCTGCCGAGCCGCTGCCGTGTTGCGGGAGACCAGAGCTTCACGTCGCTTTTTTGCCCCGCGCATCACCAGAGAACCGCCGAACCACAGGAACAGCAGAGCTGGCCAGTATTCGTATAACAACACCGTCAGAGACTGCTCCATGGCTTCCCCTTGCGTCAAATAGGCACCTGCCTCAAATCAACGCAGCACCATTTCGACTCGACGGTTTTTCGCCCGCCCGGCTTCGCCGGTATTGCTCGCCACCGGCGCCAGCGGCCCGACACCTTCGGCACCCAGCCGGTCGGCACTGATGCCATGATCCTTGATCAATGCGGCGATCACCGCGGCAGCCCGATCACGCGACAGTTTCTGGTTACGTTCGACTGAACCCTGCATATCGGTGTGGCCGACGATAAAGACTTTCGCGCTGGCATTGGCCTTGAGCCACTTCGCCATCTCGGCCAGCGTCGGAGCCGATTCGACTTTCAGCGTTGCCTTGTCGGTATCGAAGTAAATGCCGTAGAAAACCACTTTGCCTTCATCGCCCATCGCCTTGGCGATCTGCTCGGACGAAACTACTACGGATTGCTCCATGCCGGCTATGCGAATGATCTTGTGCATAATCGCCGAGCAACCATTGCCACCCGACCCGCAGCCTGCCTGACCCCAAAATTCGTCATTCCCTTTTTGCACATGGTAGTACACATAACGGTCGTCGACCTTGAGCACCTCGCCTTTACCTTGCCGCACGGCATTCTCAAAATTTCGCACTACCTCCAACTCGCTGGAATAGCGACCTTCGGCGTCTTTTCCAATGCCACTGTAGTAGTACCAGTATTCGCCCTCCACCTTAAACGTTTCGGTACCCGACTTAGGGTCGCCAGCCTTCTTCCATCGTTGAAGTTCGATACCATTGAAACGCAACTGGTCACAATTGTTCATCACTTCCCCGGCGAAACGATTGAATACCGGATTGGGTTTGCATTTCGGGTTGTCCTTGGGCTGCTGTGCCAATGCGTTAACGCTAAAAACCAACATGGCACTGGTCAACATCAAGCTGTTCCGGTATTTCATCAGTCTCTCCTTTTGGCGACGTGACTATGAGCGTGGCTATGAAGCTCTCGGTTGGGTTGGTCAGCAGAGCGAAATGTTTGTGCGCTAGTATAAGACTCCCGGACTTGGTCAAACAAATGCCATCGCCGCCAGCCACCGTGGCGGACACGTAGCGGTATCGCCGCGAGATCGAACCCCGGCTTGATATGCGATGGAGCAGGCCATCGAGCACGACGAGTGACATCTTGAACAAGTGACCGAAAGCCTGAATGCTTTGAGTGAGCGTGAGGTGCGCCAGGGGCTTTCCGACACCGAACGGCAGGGACGCGCTGCTGCCGGGCGCTTGGCTCGACAAGAGGAAGGCGCCTCACCACAGGACCGTGCGCGCAGCCAGCGTGAAGAAACCGCCATGCGCGAGGCCTTGCCCGGCGGCAACCTGCCGCAGGTGGCAACCGGACAAATGAATCAGGCCACTTTAAGTTTTGCGCTGCAAGCTGCAAGCTTGCAGCGTCGAGAAGAACAGAAGGCAAACCGTTTGACGGAAGAGTGGCAGACGGCAGACGCAGGATGCAACGATGACCAGCGGTGGCCATTGTCGCCGTCCTGCCAGCGCCGACTTTTATGGCTTCACTTGCGGGACGACAAACTGCTTCAGTACCGGCAGGTAGTCCACCATGGTGACGAACACGATGCACCAATCCACATCGAAACCTGTCACAAAGCGTTCAATGGCATCGAGGATGTCGGCCAGTTACAACGCGTCACTCCGCATAAACGACCTGGGCTTCGCGGAGGATATCGTCGCGGATAGGGCGGTTGATACCGTTCTAGGTGAGCAGGTCGACCCGAGCTTCGGGCGCAATATCGATCAGCACATCGAGTCACTGTCTGCCCCGAAATCCCCGCGCACGGCATGGGTGCGGCAGAATGCCTGAAGGTCAGCCTGCGGAATGGTAAGTTGTGGATTCATGGCAATGCCGATGTCAATCAACAGGCGTCAAATTTACCATTGAAGCGGAGTACACCCAAAACAATGGTCAAACCATACCATGACGCCCCTCCTGCCCGATCACAAACGTTCCTATTTAAGCGTTCACGGCCTCGAAGGTGACGCTCGACCCGTTGCACTTGCCCTGAAGAATCCCCCGGGTCTTTCCGCAACTGCACGCCATGGTGCCGTCGAACCGGGAGGGAAATGCCTTGGATAACTCCAACACCACGACGGCCGGTCCATCATGACAGAACGAGATGGGCGAGTCGCCGCTCTCCTGGCCTTCACGAATGGCTTCCTCGGTTGAAGCCTTTTTGCTGCCAGGGACATGGGACGACCAGCGGAATGTGTATTGCATTGTGTGCTTGCTCCGAAGACGCGCGCTCGGGCGCGAAAGTACGCTATCGATGAAAAACGGGAGCCGTGGCTCCCGTTGATTCCTGCTCAAGCGCCAGCTTACGCAGGTGCCGCTGCATTGGGCGCCGGGCCGGCGTTGTCGCCTCCCGACGTGGGCTTGATCGGCGCCGACGAAGGTTTCGGCGCACGCGGCGGCTTGCCTTCCATGATGTCGTTGATCTGGTCGGCGTCGATGGTTTCCCATTCGAGCAAAGCGGCCGTCATCGCTTCAACCTTGTCGCGATTCTCTTCCAGCAGGCGGCGCGCCAGCGCGTATTGCTCGTCGATGATGCGGCGAATCTCGGCATCGACCGTCTGCAATGAAGCTTCGGACATGTTCTTGTGCGTCGTCACCGAACGGCCAAGAAATACTTCGCCCTCCTCCTCGCCATAAACCATCGGCCCAAGCACATCCGACATACCCCACTGCGTCACCATGCGGCGCGCCAGATCGGTGGCGCGCTGAAAGTCGTTCGAGGCACCGGTGGTCATCTGATCCATGAACAACTCTTCGGCGATGCGGCCGCCGAACAACACCGAAATGGTGCTGAGCAGGCGCGTGCGATCCTGGCTGTAGCGATCTTCGGTGGGCAACTGCATCGTCACACCCAGCGCGCGGCCACGCGGAATGATGGTGACTTTGTGCACCGGATCGGTCTTCGGCAGCAGCCTGGCGACGACGGCATGGCCGGACTCGTGGTAGGCAGTGTTCTTGCGTTCTTCCTCGGGCATGATCATCGAGCGGCGCTCGGCGCCCATCATGATCTTGTCCTTGGCACGCTCGAAGTCTTCCATGTCGACAAGACGCTTGTTGGCGCGCGCTGCGAACAGTGCGGCTTCGTTCACCAGATTAGCAAGGTCGGCACCCGAGAAACCGGGGCAGCCGCGCGCCAGAATGGACGCCTCGACGTCGGTCGACAGCGGCACCTTGCGCATATGCACCTTGAGTATCTGCTCGCGACCGCGAATGTCGGGCAGCGGCACCACCACCTGACGGTCGAAACGACCGGGGCGCAGCAGCGCGGGGTCAAGCACGTCGGGACGGTTGGTCGCGGCGATCACGATCACGCCGACGCTGGCCTCGAAGCCATCCATCTCGACCAGCAAGGCATTCAGGGTCTGTTCGCGTTCGTCATTGCCACCCCCAAGACCGGCACCGCGCTGGCGACCGACCGCGTCGATCTCGTCGATGAAGATGATGCAAGGCGAGGCCTTCTTGGCCTGCTCGAACATGTCGCGCACGCGCGCGGCACCGACGCCGACGAACATCTCGACGAAGTCGGAACCGGAGATCGAGAAGAATGGCACTTTTGCCTCACCGGCGATAGCTCTTGCCAACAATGTCTTGCCGGTACCGGGGCTACCCACCATCAGCGCACCGCGCGGGATACGGCCGCCGAGCTTCTGGAACTTGGACGGATCACGCAGAAAATCGACAAACTCGGACACCTCCTCCTTGGCTTCATCGCAACCCGCGACATCGGCAAAAGTGACCGTGTTGTTGTTCTCGTCCATCACGCGTGCGCGACTCTTGCCGAAGGAAAAGGCACCGCCCTTGCCACCGCCCTGCATCTGGCGCATGAAAAACACCCACACGCCGATCAGCAGCAGCATCGGGAACCACGACACAAACAGACTCATCAGGAAGGATTGCTCCTCCTCGGGCTTGGCGACCACCTTGACGTTGTACTTGAGCAGGTCGGACACCATCCACAGGTCGGCCGGGGCATAGGTCACAATCTTCTTGCCCTCTTGCGTCGTCGCATCGAGCGTGCGGCCCTGGATCACCACCTTGCTGATCCGCCCCTGCTTCACCTCGTCGAGGAAAGCGGAGTAATCCATGGTGTTTTGCGCCGACTGACGGGTATTGAACTGGTTGAACACCGTCATCAGCACGACACCGATCACCAGCCAAACCGCCATGTTTTTCACGAAATTGTTCAAGCTATCGCCTCACTTTCACTGCTTTTCAATGACTTCAATCTATTGATTCTAAGACAAGCGCTTTTTCCTCGCCAGCAAATACAACTCGGCACTGCGATCCCGCGATGCGGCCGGCTTGCGGGTCGCCAGGGTTTCGAACTCGGCCTGCATCGCCTTGCGCAACTCCATGAAGCCGGCGCCCTGGAACACTTTGACCAGCAAATCGCCGCCGGGTTTCAAATTTTCGCGGGCAAAATCGAGCGTCAACTCGGCCAGATAGATCACCTGGGCACTGTCGGTGGATGCAATACCGGTCATATTGGGCGCCATGTCCGACAAAACAAGGTCAACCTGCCGCGCATTTCGTCCGCTACCCAGCGCTGACTTCAGACGCGCCAGCACACTATCCTCGCGAAAATCGCCCTGAATGAAGTCCACCCCGGGCACCGGCTCGAAATTGAGCAGATCGAGCGCCACCAGCCGCCCGCCCGGCTGGATGCGCTTGACGGCATACTGGCACCAGCTCCCGGGGGTTGCCCCGAGGTCCACCACCGTCATGCCCGGCTTGAGCAAATGGTC
Source organism: uncultured Methyloversatilis sp. (assembly GCA_964477575.1). Taxonomy (GTDB): domain Bacteria; phylum Pseudomonadota; class Gammaproteobacteria; order Burkholderiales; family Rhodocyclaceae; genus Sulfuricystis. The sequence goes on along the minus strand of CAYZEA010000011.1, from coordinate 12,797 downwards.
CTTTTCGTCGATTTCCTTGAGTTTGAAGACGGCGCGCGCGCGCCAGCCTTCCTTCTGCGCCTGCTGCACATAAGGATCATTGACATGCTCCTGCATCCACTGCTTGCTCTTTTTCTTTTGCTTCGTGGTCCAGCTCATCTAAAATCCGCCCATGAATGAATCAATGCCCCCATTATCACCCGCCGAGTGCCGCGCCCTGCGCGCCAGTGCACACCACCTCCAACCCGTGGTCGCCATTGCCGGTAACGGCCTGACGCCCGCCGTATTGAAGGAAATTGATGTTTGCCTTAAAGCCCACGAGCTGATCAAGGTCAAACTCCACGGCATCGAGCGCGACGACCGCGCCCCACTTCTCGACCAGATCTGCGCCGAACTGGCCTGCGCCCCGGTGCAGAACATCGGCAATATCCTCATCCTCTGGCGCCCCAAGCCCGAAGGCGAAGAAGCCGCGACGCCCCGCCGGCGCCGCAAGCCCGCCCCGAAGAACAAGAAGCAGGCCGCCGCCGCGCTGGAAAGAAAAGCGCGCAAGAAGTAAGTCGTACTCAGGCCACGGGTGCATCGGGGCCGGTGACGCCAACAGCGTCATGTCCACTATCGCCGAACACCATCTGCTTGAGCCGGAAAAGTTCGTCGCGCGCCGCGGCTGCCTGTTCGAATTCCAGATTCTTCGCGTGTTCCTGCATGGCCTTTTCGAGGCGCTTGATTTCGCGCGCCAGCGCCTTTTCGCTCATCGCCTCGTACTTGGCCGCTTCCTGCGCCACCGTCATCTCGCGCTGCAGCCCTTCTCTGTCGTAAACGCCGTCGATGATGTCCTTGATGCGCTTTTTCACGCCCACCGGCGTGATGCCGTGCTCGGCGTTATGGGCCAGTTGTTTCTGCCGGCACCGCTCGGTTTCGGCCATGGCACGCTTCATCGAGTCGGTGATGCGGTCGGCGTAGAGAATCGCCTTGCCGTTGAGGTGGCGCGCGGCGCGGCCGATGGTCTGGATCAACGAGCGCTCGGAGCGCAGGAAGCCCTCCTTATCGGCGTCGAGGATCGCCACCAACGACACCTCGGGGATGTCGAGACCCTCGCGCAGCAGGTTGATGCCGATCAGCACGTCGAAGATACCGAGACGTAAATCGCGAATGATTTCGACGCGCTCGACGGTATCGATGTCGGAGTGCAGGTAGCGCACCTTGATGCCGTTGTCGGCGAGAAATTCGGTCAGTTGCTCGGACAAGCGTTTGGTCAGCGTCGTGACCAGCACCCGCTCCTCATTCGCTGTACGTTTCTTGATCTCGGCGAGCAGGTCGTCGACCTGGGTACTTGCCGGCCGCACCTCCAGCAGCGGATCGACGAGGCCGGTCGGCCGCACCACCTGCTCGACCACCTGGCCCTGGTGTTCCTGCTCATAGTTGGCCGGCGTCGCCGAAACGAAGATGGTTTGCGGCATCAGGCCTTCGAACTCTTCGAATTTCAAGGGCCGGTTGTCGAGGGCGGACGGCAGGCGGAAGCCGTAATTCACCAGATTCTCTTTGCGCGAGCGATCGCCCTTGTACATGGCGCCGACCTGCGGAATCGTCACGTGTGATTCATCGACAAACATGATCGCATCCTGGGGCAGGTAGTCGTAAAGTGTCGGCGGCGGCTCCCCCGGTTTCCTGCCGGAAAGATGGCGCGAGTAGTTTTCGATGCCCTTGCAGAAGCCAAGCTGGTCGAGCATTTCGAGGTCAAAGCGCGTGCGCTGCTCGATGCGCTGGGCCTCGACCAGTTTCTGCTCGGCGTAGAACTGTTCAGTACGGTCACGCAACTCCGTCTTGATCTTCTCGATGGCGCGCAACACCGTGCCGCGCGGCGTGACGTAATGGCTGGACGGAAACACGGTGAAGCGCCCCAGCTTCTGCTTGGTATGGCCGGTGAGCGGATCGAACAGCGTCAGCGCTTCGATCTCGTCGTCGAACAGGGACAGTCGCAGCGCACTCTCGGCATTTTCCGCCGGGAAGATGTCGATCACATCGCCGCGTACGCGAAAAGTGCCGCGGTGAAAATCCATCTCGTTGCGCTCATACTGCATTTCGCTCAATCGTCGAATGATCTCGCGCTGGCCGATCTTTTCGCCCTCACGCAGATGCAGAATCATCGCGTGGTAATCGACCGGGTCGCCGATACCGTAGATGGCCGATACGGTGCACACGATCACCACGTCGCGCCGCTCCAGCAGCGACTTGGTGGCCGACAGGCGCATCTGCTCGATGTGCTCGTTGATCGCCGAGTCCTTCTCGATGAACAGATCGCGAGAAGGCACGTAGGCCTCGGGCTGATAGTAGTCGTAGTAGGAGACGAAGTACTCGACGGCGTTCTCGGGGAAAAACTCGCGGAATTCGGAATACAACTGCGCCGCCAGCGTCTTGTTATGCGCCAGCACCAGCGCCGGCCGGCCAAGCCGGGCGATGACGTTGGCCATCGTGTAGGTCTTGCCCGAGCCGGTCACCCCCAGCAGCGTCTGGAAGCTCAGGCCGTCATTCACGCCTTCGGTCAGCAGGCGGATCGCCTCGGGCTGGTCGCCGGCCGGCGCAAATGGCTCGTGCAGGCGGAAGGGGCTGCCGGGAAACGTTACAACTTCTTCATTCATCGGAAATTTCTATAAAAGTCGGCGCTGGGAAGACGGCGATAAGCGGCACAGTCCGGTATTATTACGCGTTTGATTCCTTCCCCATTTTTGGAGCTTTTGCCGCCATGAGCACTTCCCTCTTCGCCGCCGTCGAAATGGCCCCCCGCGACCCGATCCTGGGCCTGAATGAAGCCTATAACGCCGAAACCAATCCCGCCAAAGTGAACCTCGGCGTCGGCGTCTACTTCGGCGACGACGGCAAGATTCCGCTGCTGGCCGCCGTCAAGCAGGCCGAGAAGGTCCGCCTCGAAACCCAGCCGCCACGCGGCTACCAGCCCATCGAGGGCACGCCCGCCTACAACGGCGCCGTGCAAAATCTGCTGTTCGGCAAGGATAGCGAACTCTTGGCCGCCGGCCGCGCCATCACCGCCCAGTGCCTCGGCGGCACCGGCGCCCTCAAGGTCGGTGCTGACTATCTGAAGCGCCTGCTGCCCGACGCCACCGTATACATCAGCAACCCGAGCTGGGAAAACCACCGCGCGCTGTTCGAATCCGCCGGCTTCCCGGTGGCCGACTACGCCTACTACGATGCCGCCACGCGCGGCGTCGATTTCGCCGGCATGAAGGCCGCCCTGGCCGCGATGCCCGCCAAGAGCATCGTCGTGCTGCACGCCTGCTGCCACAACCCCACCGGCGCCGACATCACCGCTGCACAGTGGGCCGAGGTGGTTGCTGCCGTCAAGGAAAAGAACCTCGTCGCCTTTATCGACATGGCCTATCAGGGCTTCGCCGACGGCATCAAGCAAGACGCCGTCGCGCTTGACCTGTTTGCCGCCTCGGGCCTGCAGTTCTTCGTTTCCAGCTCCTTCTCCAAGTCCTTCTCGCTCTACGGCGAGCGCGTCGGCGCGCTGACCATCGTCACCGCCAGCAAGGACGAGTCGGCCCGCGTCATGTCGCAAGTCAAGCGCGTGATCCGCACCAACTACTCCAACCCGCCCACCCACGGCGGCGCCGTCGTCGCGGCCGTGCTCTCCAGCCCCGAACTGCGCCAGATGTGGGAAGACGAGTTGTCCGGCATGCGCGACCGCATCCGCGCCATGCGCACCAGCCTGGTCGAGAAGCTCGCCGCCAACGGCGCCGCCGGCTTCGAGTTCATCAACGTGCAGCGCGGCATGTTCTCCTACACCGGCCTCACGGCCGCCCAGGTCGAGAAGATGCGTGCCGAGTACGGTATCTACGCCGTCGGCACCGGCCGCATTTGTGTTGCTGCGCTGAACACCAAGAACATCGACTACGTGGCCAAAGCCATCGCCGCAGTGATCAAGTAAGGCTATAATCCGCGCCACTTTATCGGGCGGATAATACCGTCCGATGCGTTAACCGGGCGGTTAACTCAGCGGTAGAGTGCCACCTTCACACGGTGGAAGTCACTGGTTCGATCCCAGTACCGCCCACCAAACAACATCCCATGCAGCCTTGGAACCCCGCTATGGCGGGGGTTTTTGGTGCGCTCTGCCGGGCGCACCAATTAAAAAGCACAGTCTAGGACTGTGCTTTCTAGGGAATTGAAAACCAGACAGGATTACTTCTTGACGGTTTTTTTCTTACCTGCAACCGCAGTCTTGAAGCCTGCACCCGCAGTAAAGCGGGCAACGGTCGTCGCGGCAATCTTGATCTGCTCACCAGTCTTGGGATTCACGCCGGTACGCGCCGCACGCTTGGATGACTTGAATGTACCGAAACCGACAAGCGTCACAGGATTTCCTTTGGCGACAGACTTGATGATAGCGTCGATCATGCCGTCCAGCGCCTTGCCGGCAGCAGCCTTGGAAATGGCAGCTTCCTTGGCGGCGATTTCAATGAGATCCCCTTTATTCATTTCGATCTGCTCCTCACTATTATTGAAAGGCCCAATTGCCTACTCTCATTCTAACTGGGTAATGACGCATGGCGTCAAGGGGCCAGCGCGTTTTTTCTCTTGAGCACCCCGTTATTCCAAGGCTTGGCCGGTGACCAACAAGTCCGGCTGCCCCTATAATTGTCCCAAGCGCGATGCACCATGACACAATTGCGAGCACCCCATTCTCTCTGGAGACTCACACCATGCTGTTCATCCTGTACTACGTTATCGCCATCATCGTGCTGGTGCTGCACTTCACCGGCGTCTTGGCTCGTTACAACCTTGAATGGCTGGTTCTGGCACTTGCTGTTACCGTATTTCCTGCGGTCATCTACCTGTAGCACACCACCGCCAGCCCGCACGCCGATCAGCAGCGTGCGGCAATCAGCGCCTTGACGCGGCCTACATCGGCCGGCATAACTTCCACGCGCTGCGGCAACAACTCGATCCCCTCCAGTTCCTTCGGCCGCCCCGGCTCACAGCCGAGTGCTTCCTGAATCGTTTCGGCAAACTTCACCGGTTGCGCAGTTTCCAGCACAACCATGGGCACGTTCGCTTGCATATGTTCACGCGCCACCTTGACGGCATCCGCCGTATGGGTATCGATCATCACCTGATGCCGTTGCCAGACATCACGAATAGTCATCAAGCGATCAGCATGCGTACTCTTGCCTGAAACGAAACCGAACGATGCCAGCTTCGCCATATACGGCGTACCGCGCAGATCGAAACTGCCACCAGCATCCACTTTCGACCACAGCTCGCGCACGACCGCCGGATCGCGGCCAACCAGATCGAAGACGAAGCGCTCAAAGTTAGATGCCTTGGAAATATCCATCGACGGACTGGAGGTGACATAAGTATCGGCCGTACCGCGCGGACGATAGACACCGGTGCGGAAAAACTCGTCGAGTACGTCGTTTTCGTTGGTTGCCAGTACCAGACGGGCAATCGGCAAGCCCATCATGCGCGCGATATGGCCGGCGCAGATGTTGCCGAAATTACCGGAAGGCACGCTGAACGCGACTTGCTCATCGTTGCTGCGCGTAGCAGCAAAGTAGCCCTTGAAGTAGTACACGATTTGGGCCAGCACACGCGCCCAGTTGATCGAATTGACCGCACCAATCTTGTAGCGCGCCTTGAATTCGGCGTCGTTGGATACCGCCTTGACGATGTCCTGGCAATCGTCAAACATGCCCTCGATAGCAATATTGACAATATTCTCGTCTTGCAGCGAATACATCTGCGCACGCTGAAAGGCGGACATCTTGCCGTGGGGTGACAACATGAAGACGCGCACGCCGCGCTTGCCGCACATGGCATATTCCGCTGCCGAGCCTGTGTCCCCAGAGGTTGCGCCGAGAATGTTGATTGTCTCGCCACGCTTGGCCAACACATACTCGAACAAATTGCCGAGCAACTGCATCGCCATGTCCTTGAAGGCAAGCGTTGGTCCATTGGAAAGTTCGAGCAGATGGAAACCCGGAGAAATCGTCGTCAGTGGCGTGATATCCGCTGCATCGCGGCCCGACCGGCACCAGCGATAGGTATGCTCGGTGTAGGTGCGATCCGTCAGCGTCTTGAGATCGCAGGCGGGGATGTCGTCGATGTATTTCTGCAGGATGCGCAAGGCGAGTGCATGGTAGGGCAGTTCGCGCCACTCGGTAAGCTCGGCCGCCGAGACTTGCGGATACTGTTCAGGCAAATACAAGCCGCCATCAGGCGCCAGACCGCCGAGCAGAATGTCGGAAAAAGACTGCGGCGTACCGCCACCACGCGTTGAGATGTACTTCATGATCAGCTCAGGTTTTCCAAGCGCAGGCGGATGATCTTGCCCGTCACGACCGGCAAGGCTTCAATCTTGACAATAGCCGTATCAACCTGCCGCTCTCGCACCACATGAGTCAGCATGATGATATCGGTCTGCTGCTCGCCTTCGGCGGGCTCGCGCTGAATCATCGCATCGATGGAAATCTGCTGATCGGCCAGGATGCGTGTGATGTCAGCCAGCACGCCCGGCTTGTCCTCGACATGCATGCGCAAGTAGTAGCCACACTCGACCTCGGCCATCGGCAGGATCGGCATGTCGGCAACAGCATCCGGCTGGAAGGCAAGATGCGGCACACGATTCTCGGGATCGGCGGTCTCCATGCGCGTCACATCGACCAGATCCGCGATCACGGCAGAAGCCGTCGGCTCGGCACCGGCGCCCTTGCCGTAATAAAGTGTCGAGCCGACAGCATCACCCTGCACCAGCACGGCATTCATCGCCCCTTCGACGTTAGCGATCAGTCGCTTGGCGGGAATCAGCGTCGGATGCACGCGGAGTTCAAAACCCTTGCTGCGGCGCTTGGTAATGCCGAGCAGTTTGATGCGGTAGCCCAGTTGCTCGGCATACTTGATATCGGCCGCCTCGAGCTTGCTAATCCCCTCGATGTGCGCTCGGTCGAACTGCATCGGGATACCGAAGGCAATCGCCGACATGATGGTTAGTTTGTGGGCGGCATCGACCCCTTCGACATCAAACGTCGGATCGGCCTCGGCATAACCCAGACGCTGCGCCTCCTTGAGCACGGTATCGAACGAGAGCCCCTTGTCGCGCATCTCGGAAAGGATGAAGTTGGTCGTACCATTGATGATGCCGGCAATCCACTGGATGCGGTTGGCCGTCAAGCCTTCGCGCAGCGCCTTGATGATCGGGATGCCGCCAGCCACGGCTGCCTCGAATCCCACCATCACGCCATGCTTCTGGGCAGCGGCAAAGATCTCGTTGCCATGCACGGCCAGCAGGGCCTTGTTGGCGGTCACGACATGCTTGCCATTCTCGATGGCTTTCATGACCAGATCCTTGGCCACACCATAGCCGCCAATCAACTCCACGACAATGTCGATCTCGGGATTGTTGACGACAGCAAAGGCATCGTCCGTGACAGCCACGCTGCCCCCGGTAACCTGCTTTGCCAGCTCAATGTTCTTGTCGGCTACCTGCACGATGCGAATCGGCCGACCGGCTCGCCGTGTAATTTCAGCTTCGTTGCGGGACAGGACTGTAAATGTGCCGCCACCGACCGTGCCGATGCCGAGCAAACCAACATTAATGGGTTTCATAGGGTTTCTTTGAATTAAGTATTGTAGCGTTTGCGGAAATTTTCGAGGAAGCGAGCGACGCGGCCGAAAGCCTCTTTCAAGTCATCTTCGTGGGGCAGAAAGACGATACGGAAGTGATCGGGATGCGGCCAGTTGAAGCCGGTCCCTTGCACCAGTAGCACTTTCTCTTCTTGCAGCAACTCAAGTACGAATTCCTGATCGTTCGCAATCGGATAGATCTTCGGATCAAGGCGCGGAAACAGGTAGAGTGCCGCCTGCGGCTTGTGGCAGGTCACACCGGGAATGGCCGTAATCATGTCGTAGGCCAGGTCGCGCTGACGCCTGAGACGACCGCCATCCCCGACAAGGTCGTTGATGCTTTGATAGCCGCCCAAAGCGGTCTGGATACCATTTTGCGCCGGCACATTGGCGCACAGACGCATTGAGGCCAACATGGTCAGCCCCTCGATATAGTCGCGGGCATGGCGCTTCTCGCCGGAAACGATCATCCAGCCGGCACGAAAACCGCAAGAGCGGTAGTTCTTCGACAAGCCATTGAATGTGATGAACAGCACATCCTCGGCCAGCGAAGCAATTGAAGTATGCGTGGCACCCTCGTAAAGCACCTTGTCGTAGATCTCGTCGGCATAGATGATCAGATCGTTCTGCCGCGCGATCTCGATGATTGCCTTGAGCAGATCGTCGGGATAGAGCGCACCGGTCGGATTGTTCGGATTGATGATGACGATAGCGCGCGTATTCGGCGTGATCTTGGCGCGAATATCCGCCAAGTCGGGAATCCAGCCGGCCCCCTCGTCGCACAGGTAATGACGCGGCGTACCGCCGGAGAGACTCACCGCTGCGGTCCACAACGGATAGTCCGGCGCCGGCACGAGGACTTCGTCGCCGACATTCAGCAAGGCGTTCATCGCCATCACGATCAGTTCGGAGGCGCCGTTGCCGATGTAGATATCGTCTAACTGAACATCCTTGATGCCCTTCTGCTGCGTGTAGTGCATCACCGCCTTGCGCGCCGAAAAGAGTCCCTTGGAGTCGCAGTAGGCCGCCGCCGCAGGCAGATTGACGATCATGTCATGGACAATTTCATCCGGCGGCGCAAAACCGAAAGGCGCCAGGTTGCCGATGTTGAGTTTGATGATGCGGTGACCATCTTCCTCCATCTGCTTAGCACGCTGCATGACCGGTCCACGAATGTCGTAGCAAACGTTGGCGAGCTTGGCGGATTTCAGGATGGGCTGCATGGCAATCAATCGCTTAAAAGTCGAAGCCTATAATGTTACCGTGAAACTTCAAGCTGATTTGCGCACACCTTATCTGACCATCACCGCCTGCGGCGTCGGCCGCGTCGCCGTGAATGGACGCATGCTGCAGCGCAGCCTGCTACTGCTGCCCGAGCATCTCGACGAAGATTGGGGGCCGAACTGTTTTGCATCTCTGACACAGGCACACATCGAGACGCTCGCCCGCACCTCGTGCGACGTGCTGCTGCTCGGCACTGGGCAGCGCCAGCACTTTCCGCCCATGGAGCTGCTACGACCGATCTACGAAACCGGACGCGGCATCGAGATCATGGATACAGCGGCGGCCTGCCGAACTTACAATCTGCTCGTTGCAGAAAGCCGTCTGGTCTGTGCTGCTCTCATTATCGAAAGGATAACCACGCAATGAAACCCACCCCATCGGCCCCTTCCGCTGTGGGCCTCGAAGTCCCGGACTTTTCCCTGCCCGCCACCAGCGGCAAAACCTTTCAGCTAATAGCACTGCACGGCCAAGCGTTGATCATCTACTTTTACCCGAAGGACAGCACCCCCGGTTGCACCACCGAGGCCGGTCAGTTTCGCGACCTGCACGACGAATTCGTCAAGGCCGGCGCCAGCATCTGGGGGGTCTCGCGCGACAGCCTTAAGTCGCACGAAAATTTCAAAGCCAAGCTCGGTCTGCCCTTCGAACTGCTTTGCGATGCCGACGAACTGGCCTGCCAACTGTTTGATGTCATCAAGATGAAGAATATGTACGGTAAACAGGTAAAAGGCATCGAACGCAGCAGCTTTTTGATCGATCGTACCGGACGACTTGTGCAAGAGTGGCGTGGCGTCAAGGTCGAGGGCCATGCTGCTGCGGTTCTCGATGCCGTGAAATCTCTTTAACCGCGATTCGATCGGAGTCTCATGAACGCCAAACCCAGTGCCAAGCGTAGCCCCGCCAAATCCAGCAAAACAAGCAAGATCACCAAGTTATTTGTTCTCGATACCAACGTGCTGATGCACGATCCCACAAGCCTATTCCGCTTCGAGGAGCACGACATTTACGTGCCAATGATGACGCTCGAGGAACTCGACGCCAACAAAAAAGGCATGTCGGAAGTGGCGCGCAATGCCCGTCAGGCCAGTCGCACGCTGGACGAAATTGTCAGCGGCAGCGAGGAGGCCATTAAGCATGGCATCGACCTGACCGTCCCCTCCCACGAACTGGCGACCGGTCGGCTGTTCCTGCAAACCGAGGCCATCAATGGGGTATTACCCTCCTCTCTGCCCACCGCACGCGCCGACAACCAGATCATCGCGGTCGCCCTACATCTGCATCAGCAGTTTTCCAAGCGCCCGGTCATCCTCGTTACCAAGGACATCAACATGCGCATCAAGGCCCGCGCACTGGGCCTTGATGCGCAGGACTACTTCAATGACAAAGTGTTGGAGGACACTGACCTGCTCTACACCGGTAGCATGGAACTACCGGCCAATTTTTGGGATACCCACTCAAAAGGACTTGAGTCTTGGAAGAAAGAAGGCCGCACCTATTACCGCGTTCAGGGGCCGCTTTGCCCAGATCTGCTGGTAAACCAGTTCCTCTGGCAGGATGGTCCGCAACCCTTGCAGGCCTGGGTAAAAGTCGGCGCTGGCAAGACGGCGGAACTTGAAACTCTGATCGACTTCAGCCACACCAAGAATGCCGTTTGGGGCATCACCGCACGCAATCGCGAACAGAACTTCGCCCTCAACCTGCTGATGAATCCGGATATCGATTTCGTCACTCTGCTCGGCCAAGCCGGCACTGGCAAAACCTTATTGACTCTCGCCGCCGCGCTGACCCAAACGCTGGAACGCAAACACTTCTCGGAAATCATCATCACACGCGTCACCGTTCCCGTCGGCGAAGACATCGGCTTCCTGCCCGGCACCGAGGAAGAAAAAATGACACCATGGATGGGCGCACTGGAAGACAACCTCGATGTGCTCAACAAGCCCGCCGAGGAAGGCGATAAAGCGGCCGGCGGCTACACCGGCGACTGGGGACGCGCCGCGACGATGGACCTGATCAGGAGTCGCATCAAGGTCAAATCGCTCAATTTCATGCGCGGCCGCACCTTCCTCAACAAGTTCCTGATTATCGATGAGGCGCAGAACCTGACGCCAAAACAGATGAAGACCTTGATCACACGCGCCGGTCCTGGCACAAAAGTGGTCTGTCTCGGCAACATCGCGCAAATCGATACGCCCTACCTGACCGAGGGCAGTTCCGGTTTAACCTATGTCGTCGACCGCTTCAAGGGCTGGCCACATTCGGGGCACATCACCCTGCAGCGTGGCGAGCGCTCACGCCTCGCTGATCACGCTGCTGAAGTTCTTTAATCAGTACGAACCGGGCGAGGCAAAGTTCTCAAACTTGGTGAACTCACCGAGGAAGGTGAGTTTCACCGTGCCAGTCGGGCCATTCCGGTGTTTACCGATGATCACTTCGGCAATGCCCTTCTCGGTCGTGTCCGGTTTATAGTACTCCTCGCGATACATCATCAGAATAATATCGGCATCCTGCTCGATGGCGCCGGATTCGCGTAGGTCGGACATCAAGGGCCGCTTGTCGTTGCGCTCTTCCACTTTACGAGAGAGCTGCGAGAGCGCTATCACCGGCACTTGCAATTCCTTGGCCAACGCCTTGATCGAGCGCGAAATCTCGGAGATTTCGGTAGCACGGTTCTCATTGTCCTTGACCGAAGTCATCAACTGCAGATAGTCGATGACAATCAAGCCGAGTTGCCCACATTGACGATGCAAACGCCGAGCACGGGCACGCAAGTCGGAGGCATTGATCGCGCCGGTTTCATCGATATGAATCGGTGCCTCATGCAGTTTCCCAAGCGCTACCGACATTTTTTCCCAATCTTCGTCGGTCAGGCGCCCGGTACGGATCTTGGTCTGATCGAGTCGCCCGGCAGACGACAGAAAACGCATCGCCAACTGCGGCCCCGACATTTCCAGACTGAAGATCGCCACAGGCTTTTTCAGCTCCATGCCGACGTGTTCGGCAATATTCAGCGCAAAGGCCGTTTTGCCCATTGAAGGACGTCCAGCCACAACGATCATGTCGCCGGGTTGCAAACCGGAAGTCATGTGATCGAGATCATGAAAACCCGTTGCCGTCCCCGTGATATCGGAAGGATTCTCGCGGTTATAAAGCACCTCGATGCGATCGACCACTTGGCCCAGCAAATTGTCGATCTGATCGAAGCCCTGCACCGAACGGTTGCCGGTCTCGGCAATTTCAAACACCTTCTGCTCGGCCATGTCGAGCAACTGCTTGACGTCCCGTCCAGAGGGATTCAGTGCGGCACCTGCAATCTCATCGCCCACTGTTACCAGCTTGCGCAAGACGGCACGCTCATGGACGATTTCCGCATAGCGACGGATGTTGGCTGCCGATGGCGTGGCATTTGCAATTTCGCCTAGATAGGCCAAACCGCCCGTCTGATCGGCCTGATTGGCGTTCTCGATCGACTCGAAAACCGTAACCACGTCAGCCGGTCGGCCGGTTTCGATCAACTTGCGGATATGCCCGAAAATGCGCCGATGATCATCGCGATAAAAATCGGACTCGCTAACGATATCGGCAATCCGATCCCATGCCTGGTTGTCGAGCAACAACCCGCCGATCAGCGACTGCTCGGCTTCTATGGAGTGCGGCGGCAACTTGAGCGCCGCGACCTGCGCATCGGTTGAGTAGGTATTCTGGTTAAAGACAGGATAAAGCTGCGCCACGCAAGACTCCTCGTTATTTTCTTTCCAAGCGGTGGAAGTCTACTCGCCACCTTCTCGCAACGCGAGAGAACAAGCTGTGAAAATGCTGTGGGTAAGTTGTGCAAAGAATCGGGATAGGGGCGATCAGGATACCTGACCAAGCCCCTCCCACACCACCCGGCA
>CAYZEA010000010.1:0-146675 GCA_964477575.1 uncultured Methyloversatilis sp. | reverse complement strand
TTTTTACGGCCATTTCCGGGTGGGAAATGGGTTTTTCTACAGCTTCAACGTTTGAATTGAGCGGCCTTGCGCGGCCTTTCGCGCAAGGTCCGCTCGAATGATGGGTTGGGCGCCATGTAGTAACACATGCCTATCCCAGCTTATCCGCAAGGTATGACATGTAGCGCTCATTGATCTCTTTGTAGTCGAGTTGCAGTAGGGCTTCATACGGTGCTACACCGGCTGAAACCAACGAATCGACGCTATGGGCAACCTCCATATCGTGAATGCAGTACTGCTCTATGTACTGAGTCAGTTCTTGCGTTTCGTTAAACCATTCCCCGTGCGAATAGACTTCTCGGAATTTGTTGTGAAGCTCGTATTCAACTCGTTCATCTCCTGGACGCGCACCAAGAAAGACTAATTTATCGGGCGAACCGATTTGAAGAGCGCCCATCCTGCTGTGAATGAACCGCGTCGTAAATCCGATCTTTATGCGGCGGGTGATCTCGCCTTGGAAGAAATAGATCATGGCGCCCAACGAGAAAAAGTTGAGCGGCACCCCCGCAGCGAGGGTATGCCTACGCCAGCCGGCTTCAGGGCTGGCGTTCGCCCTCGCCAGTGGGGCGCAGCCGTGAGCGCTAGCGAACGGTGTCCGCTCGAACGGACGTTGGGCGTGAGTGCGAGCGGCCATGTCGCGTCAATCATCTCTTCATCCCTCAATGTGGCAATTCTCCCTGACGCCAGTTGCTTCTCTGGTGAAGCGTGTGATCAGCTGTTCGCATCAACGAAGTCAGTTATGCGACAGCGTAATCAACGCTTCACTAAATAGCATCTATTTCCTGTTTCATGAAGCCCCCACTTTGGCATTATCATATCTGGTTGGCATCCGTTCGTCCGCTGCGTAGCTCGCTTGCTCTCGCCCAACGAGAAAAAGTTGAGCGGCACCCCCGCAGCGAGGGTATGCCTACGCCAGCCGGCTTCAGGGCTGGCGTTCGCCCTCGCCAGTGGGGCGCAGCCGTGAGCGCTAGCGAACGGTGTCCGCTCGAACGGACGTTGGGCGTGAGTGCGAGCGGCCATGTCGCGTCAATCATCTCTTCATCCCTCAATGTGGCAATTCTCCCTGACGCCAGTTGCTTCTCTGGTGAAGCGTGTGATCAGCTGTTCGCATCAACGAAGTCAGTTATGCGACAGCGTAATCAACGCTTCACTAAATAGCATCTATTTCCTGTTTCATGAAGCCCCCACTTTGGCATTATCATATCTGGTTGGCATCCGTTCGTCCGCTGCGTAGCTCGCTTGCTCTCGCCCAACGTTTAGTGAACACACAGATCGGTGTATATTTCCGGATCGATGTGTGTATATGCTTGTTTATTAATTTGTAACTCACTGAATTTCAAACATTCAATTGATATTTTTCAAATTATGACACCTCTACAGGCACCCGACCCCGCTGCGCCGAGGCTGCTTGACCAAGTCCGTGCGCGCATCAGGGTCAAACATTACTCCATCCGCACCGAAGATCAATATGTTCAGTGGATAAAACGCTACATTTATTTTCATGACAAGCGTCATCCGCACGACATGGGTGCTGGCGAGGTCGAGGCGTTTTTGAGTGATCTGGCTGTGACCGGCGGGGTTTCCGCTTCGACGCAGAATCAGGCGTTGTCGGCGTTGCTGTTTCTTTATCGCGAGGTGCTGGAGGTCACGCTGCCGTGGCTGGACAACGTGACGCGCGCCAAGCCGTCGCGGCGCTTGCCGGTGGTGCTGACGCCGGCCGAGGTGCGTGCGGTGCTGGATCGCATGGATGGGACGTATGGCCTGATGGCGCGGCTGCTCTATGGGACGGGCATGCGGCTGATGGAGGGCGTGCGGCTACGGGTGAAGGATGTGGATTTCGGCCGCAACGAGATTTTGATCCGTGACGGCAAGGGCGCGAAAGATCGTGTGACGATGTTGCCGGCGGCGCTGGCGGTGCCGCTGCAGGATCATCTGGCGCGGCGGCGGGTGATTTACGAGGACGATCTGCGCGATGGCAAGGCGGCGGTCTGGCTGCCCGATGCGCTGGCGAAGAAATATCCCAACGCACCGACGGAATGGGCCTGGCAGTTCGTGTTTTGCTCGGGCAGCCATTCGACCGACCCGCGCAGCGGCCGGGTGCGGCGGCATCATGTGGATGAAAAGCTGTTGCAGCGGGCGATGAAAAAGGCGGTGACGGCCGCGCGCTTGGCCAAGCCGGCGACGCCGCACACGCTGCGCCATTCCTTCGCCACGCACTTGCTGGAGGGCGGCTCGGATATTCGCACGGTGCAGGAGCTGCTGGGCCACAGCGATGTCTCGACGACGATGATCTACACGCATGTGCTGAACAAGGGCGGGCGCGGGGTGACCAGCCCGCTGGATCGCTTGTGAGCGCAAAAGTCGGCGCTGGCGGGACGGCAAGTCGCTGGCTGAGGCGCACGCTGCTGGGGCTTTTTCTGGCGCTGCTGCTGTGGCAGGGCTGGTATCTGGGTTGGGTGGTGTGGTGGCGTTATGTCGATCCGGGCGAGACGAACTTCATGGCGCATCGTCTGGAAGTGCTTCAGGAAAAGAACCCCAAGGCCGCGCTCAAACATCGCTGGCAGGACTACGCGAAGATTGCCGTCGGCCTCAAGCGCGCCGTCGTTGCCGCCGAGGACGACAAGTTCATCGACCACGAGGGCTTCGACTGGGAGGGCATCCAGAAGGCGCTCGAAAAGAACCAGAAGAAGGGCAAGGTGGTAGCCGGCGGCTCGACCATCAGCCAGCAACTGGCGAAGAACCTGTTTCTTTCGGCCGACAAAACGCCCTGGCGCAAGGCGCAGGAGGCGCTGATCACGGTCTGGCTCGAACTGCTGTGGGACAAGCGGCGCATCCTCGAGGTGTATCTCAATGTGGTCGAGTGGGGCGAGGGGGTGTTCGGCGCCGAGGCGGCGGCCCAGCGTTACTTCGGCGTTGGCGCCGGGCAACTCTCGGCCGAGCAGGCGGCGCGGCTGGCCGTGATGCTGCCGGCGCCGCGTAAGTTCGAGAAGAATCCCTATTCCGGCTACCTGAACCAGCGCACGCAACTGATCCTCGCGCGCATGCCGCATGCCTCGGTTCCCTGATATTCCCTGACCCTGAGCGTAGAATCCGCCGCCATGAGCGATCACCTCGATCCCCGTCCGCGCGCCCAGACGCTGCTTGAGCAACATCTGTCCGATGTGCAGTTGTTGCTCGCCCGTCAGCGGCGCGTCGAGGCGGTGGTGCAGAAACAGGACATGCCGCGCCATGAACTGGTCGAGGGGCTGGTGCATCGCCAGCATCTGGTTGAGTTGCACAACCTGCTGCGCCGCCTGTCGGCCGGCGAAATCGCGCGTGTCATGGAGGCGCTGCCGGAGGAGGATCGACTCGCCGCCTGGCGCGAGGTGGAAGAAAGCCGTTGCGAGCTGGTACTCGAACTGGTCAACGACGATGTGCGCGCCGAGTTGGTCGAATCCCGTTCGTTCAGCAGCGCCCGCAACATGCTCTCCGCCTTCGAACTGAAGAATGGCCGTCTGGCGCAGGTGCGCATCGACAATCGCGCCGATCTGGCCAATGTCAATCCGATCTGGATCGACTTGGTCGCCCCGACGGCGAGCGTGCGCGCCTGGGTCGGCGAACATTTCCAGCTCTATCTGCCGGACCCGGAGGATGTCACCGACATCGAGGAAAGCGCGCGTTTCTACATCGACGACAACGATGCGGTGCACTTGAGCTCGGACTTCCTGCTCGACAAACAGGGCGATGCGCGCAACGTCGCGGTGGCCTTCATCCTGCATCGGAACATCCTGTTCTCGGTGCGCAACGAGGAACTGCCGGTATTCCGCCTGCAGCGCCTGCGCGCGCGCACCCAGCCCGGCTATGTCTCGGACGGCAAGGACGTGCTACTCGACCTGTATGGCGCCGATGTCGAATACTCCGCCGATGCGCTTGAAGATATTTATGCCGAACTCGAACGGATCGGCCGCCAGGTATTGTCGCCGAAGGTGACCGACGACGAGGCCGCCGAAATTCTTGCCGAGATTGCCCAGAGCGAGGACTTGAACGGGCGCATTCGCCGCAACGTGCTGGACACGCGCCGCGCGCTGTCTTTTTTAATGCGCGGCCGCCTGCTTTCGTCCGACCAGCACGAGGAAGCGCGGCAGATTTTCCGCGACATCGATTCGCTCGACGGCCACACATCCTTCCTCTTCAACAAGATCAACTTCCTGATGGATGCCACGGTCGGCTTCATCAACATCAACCAGAACAAGCGCGTGTCGAAGCTGACGGCGATCTCGATCGTGTTCGTGCCGATGAACATCATTGCCGGCATCGGCGGCATGTCGGAGTTCTCGATGATGACCGAGGGCGTGCCCTGGCCGCTTTCCTACGGAGCCTTCATTATTGCGATGGGGCTGCTGGGTTACGGCACCTATCATGCGTTGCGCTACTTCGAACAGCGCAAATCGCTCGCATCGCGCCGTTCTCGATCAGCGTGACGCTGCCGTAGTCGAAGCGCAGGCCGAACCAGTCTGTTTCACCCGTCAGTTCGGCAACGCACACCTTGATGACGCCGGCGTGCGCCACCAGCACCGCATCCTGCCGTCGTTCGTCGAGAAAAGCCCGCACGCGCGCCCGCAGGGCGGCTACCCCTTCGCCACCGGGCGGCACAAAGTGGAACGGATCGGCGGCCCAGGCATCCAGCAGGGTGCGATCCAGCGCATCCCAGGGCTGCATCTCCCAATCGCCGAAGTCGATCTCGCGCAGCCGTTCGTCGAAGCGCGGTTGTGCGTGCAGTTGCTCGGCGAGCAGTCGGCAACGTTGCAGCGGGCTGGAATAGAGCGGCAGGTGGTCGGGCAGCAGCGTCCGCAAGTGCGCGGCCAGTTCAGCGGGATGTTCCGCCAGCGGCAAGTCGGTGGCGCCGTAGCAAGTGCCCGTTGCCACCGCCGGCAGCGGATGGCGGATCAGGAAAAGACGCACCGTATCAGCCCCCCACGCTCGCAAAAGCGCTCGCTGCCCCCCACAGGGGGGCGAGCTGTGCTTGGGTCGGCCCGGCGCACAGCATGCCCAGGTAGAACGCGATTTCCGTCAACTGCTGCGTCGCGCCGAGGCAGTCGCCGGTATAGCCGCCAATGCGTCGGACGAAATGGCGAGCTGCCAGCAGCGTGGTCAGCGCCACCAGCCCCAGCGCGATCCCGACTTGCAAGGGCGGCAGCCACAGGCAGGGCGCAAGACCGAACACGGCGGCAACCGCCAACCCGCCCTTGCCCAGGCGCGTGGCGAGCGGCTTCGATTTCGAGGAATCGTCGTCGCGGGCATAGTCCAGCGCATAGATCAGCGTGGTCGATGCGAAGCGTGACACGCCGTGGCCGGCCACCAGCAGCGCAAAAAAAGTCGGCGCCGGCAGGACGGCAAGCAGCTCCGTCAATGCGGCCATCTTGGCCAGCAGCGCCATGCAAATGCCGATGGCGCCGTAACTGCCGATGCGCGAATCCTTCATGATGCGCAACACATCCTCGCGCGTCCAGCCGCCGCCGAAACCGTCGATGCTGTCGGCCAGCCCGTCTTCATGGAAGGCGCCGGTGACCCGCAAGGTGGTCGCCATGCCGAGCAGCACGGCAATCAGCGGCGGCCAGACATACAGTGCGGCGATGCTCGCCATGGCGCCCAATGCGCCGACGATGAGACCAACCAGCGGAAAGTAGCGCGCTGCGTGGTTCAACTGTTCGGCGGAATGGCCCACCCAGGCCGGCACCGGCAGGCGCGTGAAGAAGCGCAGCGCGGCAAAGAAATACGCGAGTTCTTTCACAGCTTTTCGGAAACGCCCGCCGACTCGAAGCTCGCCATCTCGTTGAGGAAGGCGCAGGCGGCGCGCACCAGCGGCCAGGCCAGCGCGGCACCCGTGCCTTCGCCGAGGCGCAGGTCGAGCGAAACCAATGGCTCGACGCCCAGCGCCTGCAACTGCGTGCGATGGCCGGCCTCGGCCGAGGCGTGGCAGAACACCGCATAGTCGAGGAAGGCCGGCGCGAGACGGGTCGCCACCAGCGCTGCCGCACCGCAGATGAAGCCATCGACCAGCACCAGCATCCGTTGTTGCGCGGCAGCCAGCATGGCGCCGACCATCATGGCGATTTCAAAGCCGCCGTAGCGCGCCAACACCGCCAACGGGTCGTCGTTGCAATGTGGTCGTTCGGGCCAGATGTCCAGCGCCTGCTGCAACAGCGCCTGCTTGCGCGCCAGCCCGGCATCGTCCAGCCCGGTGCCGCGCCCGACGCAGGCCGCGAGCGGCGCTGCGGTCAAACAGTGCGTCAGCAACGCCGCCGATGCTGTGTTGCCGATGCCCATCTCGCCAAAGCCGATAACCTCGCAGCCGGCGGCGGCAAGCTGTTCCGCAATCTTTGCGCCACGCGCCAGCGCATCGGCGCACTGCGCTGCCGTCATCGCCGCGCCATCCCAATAACTCACCGTCCCGCCGGCGTCGACTTTTGCATTGACGAGATTGGGACGCTCGCCAAAGTCATGCGCCACGCCCGCGTCGACGATCACCAGTTCGATGCCATTGGCGCGCGCAAACACATTGATCGCCGCCCCGCCGGCGAGGAAGTTTTCGACCATCTGCCAGGTCACCTCCTGCGGATAGGCGGAGATGCCGGCCCCATTTTTGTTGGCCGCCGCGCCATGGTCGCCGGCAAAGACGACGATGTGCGGGCGCTTCAAGCTCGGCGTCAGCGCGCCGCGCACCCGGCCGATCTGAAGCGCCAGCGTTTCGAGGCGACCGAGGGCGCCCGGCGGCTTGGTTTTGCCGTCGATCTTGCGGCGCAGCGCCGCGTCAAGGCAGCGGTCGACCGGGGCAACCGCATAGTCCGATGAGTGCATGGCGCGATTATATCGGGCGGGTAGGCCAGAAGTACCCGGTTGGTGCGCTGCAACATATTCGTCATGGTGAAGTCATACTGGCCGGCTAGCCTGCACCGCTCTGTCGCAAACAACTGCCGCGCAGAACCTAACAGGATGTTTCAAAGGAGTATTTCATGCAATCTTCACGCTCGCTTGGCTTGTTTCAACACCTGCCATGGTTTGCCGCATCAATGTTGCTCAGCCTGCCGGTTGCGGCGGCCGATACCGAGTACCAGTTGCTGGTCGTCGCTTGCGACCAGCAAAACTGCACACGTTTTGCCGAACCGCGGATGACGGCGCGCTCCGGTCAGAAGATCTCGTACAGCGAGCGCAATATGAAGGTGGAAATCGAGACGCTGTCCACCTGGATAGACGAAACCGACGCCAACGTAAAGGTCGAGATCGCCCATAAGAACGGAGAGCGTGGCAATGGCGCCGAGCCCAAGCGCACCACGCTGATACTGCCCAGTCGCGTGACGAGCAAGACGTTTACCTCGCTGGTCACTTTCGTCGCCGACGGCACGATCTACCATGTCTGGGCGAAGATTCTGCCTGCGGCGGTCGGCGCGCTGCGCTAGCAAGCCGCAACGGCGGGCGTGATAAGCTCGCCGCATGCTTGAATTGATTATCGGCGGCGCCCGTTCGGGCAAGAGCTGCTTTGCGGAACGACAGGCGCTGAATTCCGACCGGCCCGTCATCTACGTTGCCACCGCCGAGGCGCGCGACGCCGAAATGCGCGAGCGCATCGCCCACCACCGCGCGCGTCGGCCGACCGGCTGGCGCACTGTCGAGGAACCGCTGGACCTCGCCGCCGCCCTCGTCCGCGAAGCGCGCCGCGATACCTGTGTGCTGGTCGACTGCCTGACACTGTGGCTGACCAACGTGCTGCTCGCCGAGCGCGAAGCGGAAATCGACCCACTGCCCGAAACCCTGCCGACGCTGCCGGGCAGGGTCATCCTGGTCAGCAACGAAGTGGGCTGGGGCATCGTGCCGGAAAACGCGCTGGCGCGGCGCTTCCGCGACGAACAGGGACGGCTCAATCAGCGCATCGCCGCGCTGGCCGATAACGTCACGCTCGTCGCGGCCGGCCTGCCGCTCGTACTCAAGCATACGCCCCCGCCACCCACGGCGTAATCAAATCCAGCGATTCAGCAGTTGCCAGTTAAGGGCGGCCTCGGTGGCATCGGCCAGCCGGTCGATGTCCGCTTCGCGCCGCGCCGCCAGATCGACCGGTGCGATGTCCTTGGCGCCCGCCCAGGCGAGCAGCGCGGCGAGCGCCTGCGGATGGTCGAACAGGCCATGGCAGTAGGTGCCGAGAATCTGGTTGTCGTCCGAAATCGCACCATCGGTGCGGCCGTCGTCGAGCAAGATAGCCGGGCGGCGGGCCAATGCCGGGCCGCGCGTCACGCCCATGTGGATTTCGTAGCCCTGCATCGCCGCCGCCGCCCCCCCAGCGTCGACTTTTAATGCGCCGCTGACGTTTTTCAATTGCTTCTCGGCCGCCAGCGTCGTCTCGCAATCGAGCAGCCCCAAGCCCGGCCCGCCTTGCCCTTCGATGCCGAGCGGATCGTGCAGCATGCGGCCAAGCATCTGGTAGCCGCCGCACAGGCCGATGAGCTTGCCGCCGTAACGCAGATGGCGCTTGATCGCTTCCTCGTGCCCCTGCGCGCGCAGCCACAGCAGATCGGCCTGCACCGACTTCGAGCCGGGCAGCACGATCAGGTCGCATGGTGGCAGCGGCTGGCCGGGACCGATCCAGCGGAAATCGATCTCGGGATGCAGGCGCAGCGGATCGAGGTCGTTGGCATTGGAGATACGCGGGAAAACGGGAGCGACTACGCGCAGCTTCGTTTCACCGCCGCGCTCCGAATGGTGCGCCAGCGCATCCTCGGCATCGAGAAACAGGCCGTGCAGATAGGACAGCGTGCCCAGCACCGGTTTGCCCGTGTGCTGCGCCAGCCAGTCGAGGCCGGGCTGCAACAAGCCGATGTCGCCACGAAAGCGGTTGATCACCAGACCTTGCGTGCGCGCCCGCTCGGTGGGCGAGAGCAGGTCGAGCGTGCCGGCCAGATGGGCGAGCACGCCGCCGCGGTCGATGTCGCCGATCAGGATCACCGGAATATCGACTGCCTCGGCAAAACCCATGTTGGCGATATCGCGGTCGCGCAGATTCACCTCCGCCGGGCTGCCGGCGCCCTCGACGATCACGCAGTCAAATTCCTGCTGCAAGCGCGTCCAGGATTCGAGCACCGCCGCCATCGCGGTGCGTTTGTAGTCGTGGTAGGCGCGCGCACTCATGTTGCCGCCATGATCGGCCACCGCCTTGCCGTGGATGATCACCTGCGCGCGCTTGTCGGTATTCGGCTTGAGCAACACCGGATTGAAGTCGATGCGCGGGTCTAAGCCGGCGGCCTGCGCCTGCAGCGCCTGCGCGCGGCCGATCTCGCCGCCGTCGACGGTGACCGCCGAGTTGAGCGCCATGTTCTGCGGCTTGAACGGCGCCACCTTCACGCCGCGCCGGCGCAGGATGCGGCACAGCGCCGCCACCAGCGTGCTCTTGCCGGCGTCGGAGGTGCAGCCTTGTATCATCAGTGCCTTCATATGTCCTATTCTCCCACCGCTTTCACCGCCCTTGCCGGCGTTTTGCTCGATCGCCTGCTCGGCGAGCCGCGCCGCTGGCATCCGCTCGTCGGCTTCGGCCGCCTGGCCGACGCAGCGGAACGCCTGTTGCGCCAGGGTGCGCCGGGGCATGCCGCCGGCAATCGGCTGCGCGGTCTCGTTGCTTGGTGCGCTATCGTCCTTCCGTTTGTCGCACTGGCGGCGTGGTGGACTCATCCGCTCGTCGATGCGCTACTGCTCTGGCTGGCGCTCGGCGGCCGCAGTCTTGGCGAACACGCGCGCGCCATTGCCGCGCCATTGGCGGCCGGCGATCTTGAGGCGGCGCGCACGGCCGTCGGCATGATCGTCTCGCGCGACACGGCGCAACTCGACGAGGCCGGCGTTACCAAGGCCACCGTCGAATCGGTGCTGGAAAACGGCAACGATGCCGTGTTCGGTGCGTTGTTCTGGTTCTTTATCGCGGGTGGTGCGGGGGCGGTGCTGTTCCGCCTCGCCAACACGCTCGATGCGATGTGGGGCTACAAGGACGCGCGGCGCATTTACTTCGGCTGGGCGGCGGCGCGTATTGACGATGCGCTCAACTTCATCCCCGCGCGGCTGACGGCGTTGACCTACGCCCTGCTGGGCAACACGCAAACCGCTCTCGCCTGCTGGCGGGTGCAGGCCAGTGCCTGGAGCAGCCCGAATGCCGGGCCGGTGATGGCGGCGGGGGCCGGGGCGCTAAAAGTCGGTGTTGGCGGGACGGCGATCTATCGCGGCGCAATTGAGCAACGCCCGCCGCTCGGTACAGGGGCCGCCCCGACCGCTGCCGACATCGGCCGCGCCGTGGCGCTGGTCGAACGCGGCCAATGGCTGTGGCTGGGCGTCTTCATCGTCGGGAGTCTGATCCTTGCTTGAACACGGCGGACGTCTCGGGGAAGCGGTGCGGCGTTGGGGCATCCCGCGCGCCGACTGGCTCGATCTGTCGACCGGCATCTCGCCCTGGCCCTATCCCGTGCCGCCCGTACCGGCCGAAGTCTGGCAGCGCCTGCCCGAAGACGATGATGGACTGGAAGCCGCCGCGCGCGCCTACTACGGCACCGACCACTTGCTCGCGCTGCCCGGTTCGCAGGCCGCGATCCAGGCGCTGCCCTGCCTTTTCCCCGCCGGCCGCGTCGCCATGCCGATGCCGCTCTACGCCGAGCATCCGGCCGCCTGGCTGGCTGCCGGCCATACGCCGGTTGCCTGGGATGCGCCGGCCAATTACGCGGTGGTCTGCAATCCGAACAACCCGACCGGGCGGCGCTACGGTCGCGACGAACTGCTTGACCGCGC
This sequence comes from uncultured Methyloversatilis sp., assembly GCA_964477575.1. Lineage (GTDB taxonomy): Bacteria > Pseudomonadota > Gammaproteobacteria > Burkholderiales > Rhodocyclaceae > Sulfuricystis. Next base: position 135,845 of record CAYZEA010000010.1, on the reverse strand, counting down.
CGCCCGCGTGCAACTGCTGGCGATCGACGAAGCCTTCCTCGATGCGACGCCGGGCGAGTCACTGATCGGTTGCGGCGCCGACAATGTCATGGTGCTGCGCTCGCTCGGCAAGTTCTTTGGCCTCGCCGGTGCACGCGTCGGTTTCGCCTGCGGCGCGCCCGACTTGCTCGACCGTTTGCAGGAAGCCCTCGGCCCGTGGGCCGTCGCACATCCGGCGCGCTGGGCCGCACGACTGGCGCTGGCCGACCGCGACTGGCAGGCCGCGCAGCGCGAACGGCTGCAAGCCGCTGCGGCGCGCCTCGCCGGCTTGCTGGCGCCGCTTGGCGAGCCCGCAGAAATAACGGGGTCTGCGCTGTTCCAATATGTCAGCGCGCCGCGCGCCGCTGCGTTGTTCGAGGCGCTGGCGCAGCGCGGTATCCTGGTCCGCCTGTTCGATGCGCCGTCCGCTCTCCGCTTCGGTTTGCCCGTCGCGGAGGCCGACTGGCAGCGCCTGGAATCAACGCTAGGGAGCCTGACATGACCGATAGTTTCGCCCGCCGCCTTGCCCAGAATCGTCTCACCCGCCGCGACGTGCTCTGGCTGTTCGGCGCCAGCACGGCAGCCAGTGCGCTGTCGGGCTGCGCCACCTCGCCGATCAACGGCAAGCGCATCCTCGTCGGCATGAGCGAGGCGCAGGAGCGCGAGGTGGACAAGGAAGTCGCGCCGCACCAGTTTTCGCAGGACATGGGGCCGGTGCAGGATGGCGCGCTGAACCAGTACGTGTCCGGCGTGGGCGCCGGCATGCACGCGCGCACGCACCGTCCCGACATGCCCTATTCCTATCGCGTGCTCAACGCCAACTACCTCAATGCCTACACCTTCCCCGGTGGCGCGATGGGCGTGACGCGCGGCATCATGGTCGATCTGGGCAACGAGGCCGAGCTGGCCGCGCTGCTCGGTCACGAAATGGGCCACGTCAATGCGCGCCACGCCGCCCAGCGCCAGGGCCAGAGCCTGCTCGCGCAGGTGGCGGTGGCCGGCATCGGCATCGCCACGTCCGATTCGCAGTGGGGCATGGTGACCCACATCGCCAGCCAGGTCGGCGCCAGCGCGCTGCTGGCCTCCTACTCGCGCGACAACGAGCGCGAGGCCGATGCGCTGGGGCAGGAATACATGGTGCGCGCCGGCTATCCGGCCAGCGGCATGACCGCCTTGCATGGCATCCTGGTGCGCGAAGCGAAAGAGCAGCCTTCGCTGCTTGCGACGATGTTTTCTTCGCATCCGATGAACGCCGAGCGCTACCAGGCGGCACAGCGGCAGGCCGAATCGCAATACGCCGCCAGCCTCAAGGCCAACCCGCAGCGCGAGCGCTTCATGGACCATACGGCAGGGCTGCGCAAGCTCAAGCCGACCATCGACGCCTGCAAGCAGGGCGAAACGGCGCTAACGAAGAAGGACTTGCCCGAAGCGCAGGAGCAGTTCGACAAGGCGCTCGACCTGACGCCGCAGGACTACCCGGCCAACCTGCTGATGGCGCGCTGCCTGAACGCGCTCGGCAAACCCGGCGAGGCGCTGCGTTATGTCGAAACCGCCCGTACCGTCTATCCGCAGGAGGCGCAGGCCCACAAGCTCGCCGGCTCGCTCAAGCTCGGCCAGCGCGATCCGGCCGGCGCCTTCCAGGCCTTCGACCGTTTCGACCGGCTGCTGCCGGGCGACCCCGGCATCGCCTTCCTCAAGGGCGTCAGCCTCGAAGCAGGCGGCAACCGCAAGGGCGCGGCCGAACACTACGCCCGCTTCCTGCAAGCTGGTGCGCAGGGCAAGCCGGCCAATCACGCTCGCGCGCAACTCAAGGCCTGGGGGTATTTGCGTTGATGAAAAAAACGCTGGGCCTGCTGGCGCTGCTGCTCGCTTTTTCCGTGCGCGCCGCGCATGCGGAAATTGTCGTCACCGACGACACGGGCGTAACTCTGCGTCTCAAGGAGCCGGCACGGCGCATCGTCAGCCTCGCGCCGCACGTCACCGAAACGCTGTTCGCCGCCGGCACGGGCGAGCGCATCGTCGGCGCGGTCGAGTACAGCGACTACCCCGATGTGGCGAAGAAGGTGGCGCGCATCGGCGGCTATTCGAAGCTCGACCTCGAAGCCATCGCCGTGCTGAAACCCGACCTCGCCGTCGGCTGGGCCAGCGGCAACAGCCCGGCGCACATCGAGAAACTGCGCGCGCTCGGCATCCCCGTCTATCTCGCGCAGCCCGAACGCATCGACGACGTGGCGGCGAACCTCGAACGCTACGGCGAACTCGCCGGCACGCCAGCCGTCGCGCGCGCCGCCGCAACGAATTTCCGCAACCGCCTCGCCGACCTGCGGACGAAATACGAAACGCGGCCGAAGGTGCGCGTCTTCTACCAGATCTGGAAACAGCCGCTGATGACCGTCGGCGGCGGGCAGGTCATCAGCGATGCCATCCGCCTGTGCGGCGGCGAAAACGTCTTCGCCGACCTGAAGCCGCTCGCGCCCAAGGTGAGCATCGAGGCGGTGCTGGCCGCCGACCCCGAAGTCATCGTCGCCAGCGGCATGGGCGAGGCCCGCCCCGATTGGGTGGACGACTGGCGGCAGTGGCAGAGCATGACCGCCGTGAAACGCGATAACCTCTACTTCATCCCGCCCGACCTGATCCAGCGTCACACCCCGCGCCTCGCCGAAGGCGCCGCGCGGCTCTGCACGCAGATCGAAACGGCAAGAGGCAAACGCGCTCGGTAAGCCGGGAGCGTCGGCACAGCGCCGACATTTCGGCGGAATGTCTCAGGGCGACCCGTTGCCGTCCTTCAGAATCTCGAAGAATCAGATGCTGGTATCTGCTTAAAAGCGGTCACCAAAATCTACCGTCGCTACTTCACGCAACTTTCGAGGCGATAACCGTAACCATAAACCATAGAAATCTTCCATCCATTTTCTGAGACAAGCTGCAGTTTCTTTTTGACCTTGCTGACGTGAGCATCAATTGTTCGTGTTTCGATGTCCCCGGACTGGCCCCAGACCTTGTGAAGGATCTGTACTCTTGAGACTAACTTTCCTGCGTTCTCGAACAGAAAGTAAGTCAAGTCAAATTCTTTCTGAGTAAGGGCGATGGGTTTTCCATGCAGTGTGATAGTGCCTTCCTTGATATCCAGTTCGTATGGCGGGTATGAGATTGCATTACGTGGCGGTTGCTTGCTTGAACGGCGAATTAATGCGTTAACCCTGGCGACCAGTTCATTGAGGCGAACGGGCTTTACGATGTAGTCATCAGCACCCAGCCAGAGCGCATGAACGATGTTCTCTTCGTTGTCTGTCGCGCTTACCACAATAACGGGGATTAGCCAGTCAAGGTTACTGCGTATCCATTTGATCGCGGTATCCGCAGTGCCATCGGGTAATGTCCAGTCGAGCAAGAGAAGATCAAACTTCTCGCGGGGTGCCGCTGAAATGAAGCTCTCAACGGTGCCAAAGCCAGAAACCGTATAGCCAAGCCTTTTGAAGCACTCCATGTAAAGAAGAGCGGTTGCTCGGTCGTCTTCTAGGAAGCCTATTTTTATCATTAGGTTAGCTGTCGCTGGCTACGCGGTAGAGAGGGCAAACAACTGGACCAAGAGCAGGTAGCGATATTTTACATTCATGCAACAGTTGATCATTTTGGTCGGGTATTCTGCGCTCCATGGAATTCATGCACTAAGTCCTTTAGTGCTTCTTAGATTACCTTTATCGGAGATAACCATGACCACAATGACCTTCCAGATTAACGATGCCTCGACCGGCAGCACCAACCCCGCAGTCTGGGTCACGATCACTGAAAACGCCGACGGAACGCTGATGTTTAATGTTACGCAAGAAGGGGGCATTATTGGCGATCTGCGCGGCCTGTTTTTTGATGTGGCCGACGAAAGCATTCTTAACTCATTGGTTGTCACCGCCGCTTCCACCGATATCCGCATCGGCAACGATTCGATCAAGGATCTGGGCGATGGCGCTAACATGAGTGGCCTGACTGGTTCTGACAAGGGCTACGATGTTGGCATCGAGATCGGCACCTCGGGGATCGGCAAGGACGACGTCCGCAGCTACAGCTTCACGCTTGACAGCACGGCGCGCAACCTGACGCTGCAGGATTTCTCTGGCCAAGACTTCGCCGCCCGGCTGACCTCCGTTGGTCAAGTGGATGGTACCCGTGCTGACTCCTCAAAAATTCTTGAGATTCTTTCGATGGCCGCTAACGCCACATACGACGTGGGCGCTGCAGCCGAAAACGGTACCGTTTCTGGCAATGTGCTTGCGAATGATGGCGCCACGAGCGGCACGACCTCCGTGACCAGTTTGCAGAGTCTGGATGGCGAACAGGAGTACAACCTTGGCGAGGAGATTGCGCTCAACAGTGACGATGAGCAGATTGGTTCGCTCGTATTAAACGCTGACGGCACTTGGGCGGCGGATGCGAGTCTTGCGGACTCGCTGTCGGAGGGAGAGGTCATCACTTACGAGTTCGCGTATGCAATGCGTAACCAAACGGAAGCCACGTCCTGGTTTGACGACGGTGCAAATCTCACGGTGAGGATCGTTGGTGCCAACGATGGCCCGGTGGCGAATGATGATGCTGCGGGCAGCGTCGCTGAAAATGAAACCCTGTCGGGCAATGTCACGGCCAACGACAGTGATGTCGATCGCCTTGATACTCACACCTGGTCTCTGGTCCAAGACTCGTTCTCCGGTCAGGGCAAGCTGACATTTAATGCGGACGGTACGTGGTCCTATGATGCACAGAGTGCCTATGACTTACTAAACGACGGCGAGAGCGTCGAGCTGTCCTTCCAGTATGCGATGACTGATAACCACGGTGCTTCGGATATGGCCACTGTGACCTTCCGGGTCAATGGTAGTGGCACGGTCGAACCGCCCCCGCCGCCGCCCACGTCTGGTGGCAATGACTTCCCGACCTGGGGACAGGATATCTCTCACTTCACACTGGTCTTCGACCAGACCCTCGGTGATACCAAGCCGCGCACGGAAGGTGATGGCTATTACACGGTCAAGATCGACGTCGATGGAGCATTTAACGATGACATGGATGTTTCCATTGCGTCCATTCTGGCTACCCTGGCTACTAAAGATGCCAACGTAACTGCAGAGTCCGACCTTTTAGGCTTGGTGATTAAGGGCGGTCTGCAAACCACTCAGTATTACGCCTATGGCGATCACAATACCAACGGGGATGCAGCAGATGAACTGCCTTATGGCATTGGTTTCGATCTGGTCGGCAACTTGACCGAACAACCGACGAATGCCATTGACGCCGCTTACACTTACGACTGGCTCATGGCCTGATCTAATATCAGCCACTAAAGGCAAAGTCGGTGATGGCCACCGGCTTTTTTAATTTCATGATGACGACGCACACTGAACTGGTGACTGGAACATAACGTTCCGGCGTATGCGTAGCGTCAGTAACTCGGTGCCGTCCCGCCAGCGCCGACTTTCCAGCGTTCCTCGAACAGCACGTCTTCCAGCGGCAGACGCTGGCCCCAGCCGGCATCCTCGAACATCGGCCTTGGATAGAAGACCGGCACTTTGCCGATGCAGAGGATGGCGAGCGGGCGGGCACCGGCCGGCATCTCCAGCAGGTCGGCCAGCGCCTGCGGCTCGAAGAACGATACCCAGCCGAGGCCGACGCCTTCGGCGCGCGCCAGCAGCCACATGTTCTGGATGGCGCAGCCGACGGAAGCGATGTCCATCTCGGGCAGTGTGCGGCGACCGATGATGTGGCGCTCGCACCCGGGCATCAGCGCGACGACCAGCAGCTCGGCGCAATCGCGGATGCCTTCGATCTTTACCTGCATGAATTCTTCGTTGCGCGAGGGTAGTGCCGCTGCGGTGGCGAGACGTTCCTGCTCAACGAGGGCGTGGATGCGCGCGCGCCGCTCGGCATCGCGGACGCGGACGAAGCGCCAGGGCTGCATGTAGCCGACCGAGGGCGCGAGGTGCGCGGCTTCGACCAGACGCTCGACAAGCCCCGCCGGCAATGGATCGGGCAGGAAGTGGCGCATATCGCGCCGCTCGCGGATGGCACGCTTGACGGCGGCAATTTCGGCGTCGGAATAACGATGATCGCTCATGGGACTGAGCGCGTCGTCCCGCGCGATTCCATAAATAGCCTCGCGGTGGCGGTCGGGTTTGACGGAAAGTAGAAGTGCATGTAGCTCGCCGTGAGGCGGCCGGTGCGATAGATCGCTTCGCCGTCCTTGCCCGCCGTCTTGGCGGCTTGCGCGATGGGGACGAGCGCGGTCTCGGCCGTCGAATAGTGGAAGGTGTGGCCGGTCAGCGTGCCTTCGGGCAGATCGACGGACAGCATGCCGAGGCCGGCGAGCTTCATCTGCATGCGCACCGTGCCGGGCAGGAGGCCGAACATCGGGTGGGCATCCAGGCTGTCGAAGCAGGCCATCATGCCGCCGCATTCGGCGAGCAGCGGTTTGCCGGTAGCGATATGCTCATGCAGCGCTGTGCGCATGCCCGCGTTGGCGGCGAGTGTCGGGCCGTGCAGTTCGGGGTAGCCGCCGGGCAGCCAGACGGCGTCGCACTTCGGCAGCGCGGCGTCGGCCAGCGGCGAGAAGAAGGCGAGCCGCGCGCCGAGCATTGCCAGACATTCGAGATTGGCGGGATACAAAAAGCAGAAGGCCGCGTCGCGCGCGACCGCAATGGTCTTGCCCGCGAGGTGCGGCGCAAATGTCGGCACTGGCAGGACGGCGAATTCCACCGGCGGGGGCAGTTCGGCGGCGGCCGTGACGCTGAGCAGGTCAGCCATGCGCTCGATACGCGCATCGAGGTCGGCAATCTCGGCGGCAGGCAGCAGGCCCAGATGCCGCTCGGGGAGCGCAGCATCGACATCGCGCGGCAGCGCACCGGCCCAGGCGATGTCCGGCGGCAGCGTCTCGCGGCACAGATCGGCGTGATAGTCGCTGCCGACGCGGTTGGCGAGTACGTGCGTGATCGGCGCACCGTCTTTGTAATGCTTGAGACCCCAGGCCACGGCGCCGAAGCTGCCGGCCATCGCGCTGGCGTCGATGACCAGCAATACCGGCAAGCCCAGGCGGCGGGCGAGTTCGGCCGAGTTTGGCGCGCCGTCGTTCAGGCCCATCACGCCTTCGACGAGGATCAGGTCGGCATCGGCTGCCGCACGCGCCAGCCGCCAGCGTGCGTCATTCTCGCCGCCCATGCGGAAGTCGATGTTCTCGCAGGGCTGGCCACTGGCGAGTACGTGAATCTGCGGATCAAGAAAATCCGGCCCGCACTTGAAGACGCGCACCTTGCGGCCCAGCCGCGTGTGCAGGCGCGCCAGCGCGGCGACCACGGTGGTCTTGCCGTGGCCCGAGGCCGGCGCGGCAACGAGAAGTGCGGGGGTGGCTACCATTCGATCCCCGGCATCGCCTGCACGCCAGCCTGAAAAGCATGTTTCACCAGCGTCATGTCGGTCACGGTGTCGGCGGCCTCAATCAGTTCCGGTGGCGCAGCGCGCCCGGTGACGATCAGGTGCTGCATCGGCGGGCGGGCGGCGAAGGCGGCGAGCACCTCGGCCGTGTCGAGCCAGCGGTATTTGAGCGCGTAGGTGAATTCGTCGAGGATCACCAGATCGACGACCGGGTCGGCCAGCGCCTGCTGCGCCACGGCCCAAGCGGCGCGCGCGGCGGCGGCGTCTTTCGCGTCGTCCTGCGTATCCCAGGTAAAGCCGGCGCCCATCACATGCCACTGTACCTGCGGCTGCGCGCGGAAGAAGGCTTCCTCGCCGGTATCGGAGCGGCTCTTGATGAACTGGACGACGGCGGCCGTCAGACCGTGGCCCAGCGCGCGTGCCAGCACGCCAAAGGCGGCCGACGACTTGCCCTTGCCGTTGCCGGTGTGGATGAGGAAGAGGCCGCGCGCCGTCGTCGCAGCGCCGACATTGGCGTCGATGATTTCCTTCTTGCGCTGCATGCGGCCAACGTGACGGGCGTGGCGTTCGTCTCTATCGTTCGGCGGATTCATGGCTTGTTAACCTCCAGCATGGTCTGGCGCAGTTGTTCCAGTCCCTTGAGCAAGTCGGGGCCGGGATGGGTGAAGAGCGGGCCGTCGAGCGGCAGGATGGGAATACCCGGCATGGCGATGGCGACGTTGCACGCTTCGTCACGGCGGTTTTTCAGGGCGAAGAGGTAGTCGGGCTTCCTCGTGGTGATCCACGCGGCCACATCGCCGTCTGGTTTGTCGGGATCGAAATTGCGGATGCTGTCGTGGTCGGCAACCACGTCGAAACCGGCGGCCGTGAAGAGTTCGTGCAATGTCGTGCCACGACCGAAGGAATAAGGCTTGTGAGAGCAGGCGGACAGGATCAGCACGCGCCGCCCTTTGCCGCCCACTTGCCCTGCCGCCGCGCGCCAGTCGGTGGCGAACGCGTCGACACGCGCATCGCTGTCCTTGAGGCCCGCCGCGTGGCCGATGTCGTGCAGCATGGCTTCGACGCCGGTTATGCCGCGAAAACCGTCGACGCGCAACGCCACGGCACCCTTCGGCGCAGCAGCCTGCCAGACCTCGGCCTTCGTCCAGTTCGAGGTAATCATCAGTTGCGGATCGAGCAGGGCGATGGCATCGACGTCGGGGTCGATGACGCCGCCGGTGCGCGGCCGGTCGAGTTCATCATAGCGGCTGACGCCGACGATGCAGCGCGTCAAACCGAACCAGTCTAACGCACGCGTGATGTAGGGCGACTGGCTGACGATACGCGGGCAGTCGTTGGCCCAGGTCGGGCCGGCCAGCAGCATGAAGACAATGAGCAGAAAGCGCATGGCTTACTCCGGGAGGAAGAAATTCTCGACGCGCCGCAGCGGATGGCCGTAGAGATCGGAAAGTGTTGCGGCATCGAGCACCTGGTCGGTCGGGCCGATGACGTGCCGGCTGTCGCCGTAGAGCAGCAGCGACTGGTCGCAGTAACGCAACGCGAAATTCGGGTCGTGCAGCACCATCGCAACGGCGATGCCGTCTGCGCGAGCGCGGCGCGTCAGCAGTTCGAGGGTGGCGATCTGGTGGTTGAGATCGAGGTGCGCGAGCGGCTCGTCAAGCAGGGCGAGGCGCGGTGCCTGCGCCAGCAGCGCGGCGATGGCGACGCGCTGGCGCTCGCCGCCGGACAGGGTGTGCACCTCGCGCTCCGCGAAGCCGGCCAGCCCCATCGCCGTCAGCGCGGCGCGGGCGATGTCCGTATCCGCAGGCGATTCCCACGACCAGCGGTCGAGGTGCGGATGGCGGCCGGTCAGCACCGCTTCGAGTACGGTACTGGCGAAGGGGTCGCTGCGGTCCTGGCCGAGCCAGCCGCGCAAACACGCCGCCTGGCGCAGCCCGTGTGCGTCGTAGGTCTTGCCATCCAGCAGCAGCTTGCCGGCATCGGCCGCGCGTAAGCCGGCCAGCGTGGCGAGCAGCGTCGACTTGCCCGCGCCGTTGCGGCCGAGGATGGCCAGCCGGCTGCCCGGCGCGAGATCGAGGTCGAGGCCGAGGCAGACCTTGTGCAGGCCGATGCTGACGGAAAGGTCGCGGGCGGACAGGATCATTTTCTGCCGAGGAGATAGAGGAACACCGGCACGCCGATCAGCGCGGTGAGTACGCCGACCGGCAACTGGATCGGCGCGACGATGGTGCGCGCCAGCGTGTCGGCGAGTACCAGCAGGCTGCCGCCGGCGAGCACCGATGCCGGCAGCAACAGGCGCTGGTCGTTGCCGATGGTCAGCCGTACGAGGTGCGGCACGATCAGGCCGACGAAGCCGATCGAGCCGGCCGTGGTGACGGCCACGGCCGTCGTCAGCGAGGCGACGACATAGACAATGCGACGCAAGACCGGCACGGCGACGCCGAGCGCTGCGGCCTGTTCGGCGCCGCGCGCCAGTAGGTTGAGTTCGCGGGCAAAGGGCAAGGCGCCCACGATGCCGACGACCAGTACCACCAGCGCCGGGCGCGCATCCGCCACTTGCGACAAATCGCCCATCAGCCAGAACAGCATGCCGTGGATCTTCTGCTCGGGGGCCACCGTGAGCATCAGTGCGATGACGGCGCCACAGCCGGCGGCGACCACCACGCCGGTGAGCAGCAATCGCGTCTGCGTCCAACTGCCGTCGCCGTGGGCGAGGCCGAAGACCAGCAGCATCGCGGCCAGCGCGCCAAGGAACGACAGTCCTGTAATGCCGACCCCCGCCAGTCCGAGCAGCATGGCGGACAGCGCACCGACGCCGGCGCCGCCCGAGATGCCCAGCACATAGGGATCGGCGAGCGGGTTGCGCAACAGCACCTGCATCAGCGCGCCGGCCAGTGCCAGCAAGCCGCCGCAGGCAAAACCCGCCAGTGCGCGCGGTAGGCGCAGATTCATCACGATGGCACCGTTGGCTGTCTCGCCGCCGGTCAGCGCCGTCAGCACTTCGCCGACCGGTACCGCCACGCTGCCGGCCGCGAGCGCCACGGCGACGCTCGCCGCGCTCAACAGGGCGAGGAAGGCGAGGACCAGCAGGGCGCGATGGCGGGCGGGCATGGACTATTTTGGCCGATAGCGCAGGCCGATGAAAATTTCTCGGCCGGGGACGGCATAGGCCCAGGCGTTTTCGTAGATACGGTCGAACAGATTGTTGATGCGGCCTTCCAGCGACCATTCCCGATCCAGCGCCTTGCTGGCGAACAGATTGACCAAGCCGTAACCATGCATCGGCCGGCCTTCGGCGGTGGTGTCGTAGCGGCGGCCGACTGCGCTGGTTTCGCCGCCGATCTTCCAGTCCCCCGGCGCGTAGGCGACGGCCAGCTTCAGCATTTCCGCAGGGCGGCGCTGCAGGCGGGCGCCGCTGGTCTCGTTGCGCGGCCGCATCAGGTCGATGCCGGCATCGACCGTCCAGGCCCCGCGCAGGAAGCCGTAGGCGAGACTGATGCCCTGGATGCGCGCCTTGCCGACGTTGGTCACCGGGAAACCTTCGATCAGGTCGGCGATGCGGTTGTCGAACCAGGTCGCGCCGGCATGCTGGCCGGCGGCCTGCCAGTGCAGGCCGATCTCCCGGTTGCGCGCCTTCTCCGGTTTCAGGTTGGCATTGCCATAACTCGGATAGTAGAGCTGGTTGAAGCTGGGCGCCTTGAAGGCGGTGCCGGCCGACGCCCGTGCCTGCCAGGCATCGGCGAAGCGGTAGCCGTAGCCGAGCGAGCCGGTGGTGTGCCCGCCGAACTGGGAATTGTCGTCGTGCCGCAGCGCGGCCTGCCAACTGTGGGCGCCGACGTTGCCCTGGTAGCCGAGTACCGCGGAATCGACATCCCGCCGCTTCGCGGCGTAGTTGACCGTGCTGTCGACCGACTGCTGGGTGTTTTCAAAGGCGAGCATCAGCTTGCCGACCGGCAGGCGCAAGTCGTTCTGCCAGGTCCATTGGGTCTGGGTGGTGGCGAACAGCGAACGTTCGGGCGCGAAACTCTCCGACCCGTCTTCGCTCGAACCCCAGCGCAACTCGGACGTCCAGACGTCGTTGATGCGGTTGCGCAGGTAGGCCCCGTAAGTGCGCGTCTCGTCGTCGTTGTAGGCGTCGACTGTCGGTCCGCCGCGGTCGAAGCGGTTCCGGCTCCTGGCTTCCAGCACGGTTGCCCCGATCTCGTGACCCCGCGCGATTTCATAGACGAGCCTGCCTGCGATTGCGGTGTTGCGGTAACTGTCGTCGTCGGGGTTGGGCAGCGAGAAGTTGACGGTGTTGAAGCGTTGCGGATCGGCGGCGACGTTGAAGCCGTCGGTGGTGTAGTGCGATGCCGAGAAGTTGTAAGACAGTGCCCCGCTGCTGCCCGAAACGCCGGCTTGGGCTTCGCGGGTGCCGTGGCTGCCGATGCCGGCATAGGCGCTCAGATGCGCCGGCCCTGCGCCGCGTTTGGTGAAGATCTGGATCACGCCGCCGATGGCGTCCGATCCGTAGAGGCTCGACGCCGGACCGCGCAGAATCTCGATGCGCTCGATTTGCGACAGCGGCAGGTTGTGGAGGGAAGCTTGGCCGGTCGTGGCCGAGCCCAGCGGCACGCCGTCGACGAGCAGCAGCGCATGCGTGGAGGCAGTGCCGCGCATGAAGACGCTGGCGGTCTTGCCGCGCCCGCCGTTATCGACGACGTGCAGGCCCGGCTGGCGCGCCAGCAATTCCGGCAGGGTAGTCGGCCCGGCCTGCTCGATGGTCGCGCGATCGATCGCGGCGACATCGGCGATAAGCTCGTTGATGCGGGTCGGAATGCGGGTCGCCGTCACAACGACTGCCGCCTCGTCATCGGGCACGGCAAATACGGGTTGGAAAGCGAGTGAAAGCGCGAAGGCGATGGCCGTGCGTGTGTGGCGGAAAACCATGGTAAATCTCCCTGTGCGGCCAACGTCCCCGCAGGCCGATTGACGTATACGAATGCACAGGGGAGAAGCAACGACGGCAGAAACGAAACCCGCCGACGCACCGCACCCCGCAGCGCATTCAACTGGATCATCCGTGGCCGGTCTCCGGGCTTGAAAGTCTTGAACCACCGCCTTCCCGGGAAGAGTCCCAGTGGCATTTGGATGGTTCCGCACTTTCTTACCGTTGCGGGGGCAGCATAGGTATCGCACCTATTTCCCGTTTCACCCGAGCAAGCTCGGGCACCTCGAATGAAGCGGTTGAATTATAGGCATGCGCCGTCCCGTCAGCGCCGACTTTTTCTGCACCGTACTCGAACGAACCTTCAAAACCGCCGCGAACTGCTTGACCGGAAACCAATTTTCAAACAAACTGCGCGGCCATGAACGAACATCTCGGACGTCTCGAAGGCAAAGTCGAACAGGTCATCGCCCTGTGCGATGCCCTGCGCGCCGAGAACCATCGCCTGCGCGATCGCGTCAGTGTCCTCGAGGAGGAAAAGCAGGATCTCGCCGAGCGCATGACCGAAGCGCGCAGCCGCCTCGAAGGCCTGATGGAAAAGCTCCCCGCCGCATGAGTACCACGCTCGACATCAAAATTCAGGGCCGCGAGTATCGCGTCGCCTGTCCGCCGGAAGAGGTGGAATCGCTCCAGTCGGCAGCCGAACTGCTGAATGCGCGTCTGGACGAGATCGCCAAGGCCACGAAGAGCACGGGCGAACGTCTGGCGATCATGACCGCGCTGAATCTAGCGCATGAAGTCGATGCAGCGAAGGTTGCAACGATTCCGCAATCGCACACCGCTTCAGCATCGGAAAATTCCATCGCTGCGCCCATTGACGATGCGGAGTCGCTGCGTAGAATCGAAGCCATTGAAGTGCGTCTGGATGCAGCGCTCGCCCGGCAGAACGAGTTGTTCTAAACCTACTGCCGGGCTGGCCGCCTCCTGTCGTGCTGACCCGAATTCCCTGCGGTGTTCGCCTAGGCCATACATTCCTTGAACCAATGCTAATTGGCATCGGTCGCAGCCCATGGACGCCGCCGTTGTGAGCGTTCCACGCTGAACGCACCTGAAGCGGCAGGAAAGCGGCCACTCTGAACCCAGGTTCAGGATGCCGGCCAAACGACACGGCGGGGAACCCATCAAGGTAGCTGCCCGGCATATTGCCTGGCAGCTACTTTTTTTTCTGCGCTAACATCCTGCCCATGAGCGCAAGCCACTCCTCGACCACCACCTTGGACCAACTGTTTCTTGGGCGCCAGCCCATTCTCGACCCTTCCGGCGCATTGATCGGCTACGAATTGCTGTTTCGCGATTCGCAGGTCAACCGCGCCGGCACCGTCACCCCCGGTGTCGCGACTGCCGATGTCGTCTGCAAGGCGTTTGCCGAACTGGGACTGGCCGATGCGCTGGGCGGCAACAAGGCCTTCCTGATTGCCGATGCCGCTTTTCTGCAGCACGAAGCGGTCGAAGCCCTGCCGCCCGAGCAGGTGGTCTTCGAGGTGATTGCCGAGCAACTGCACGATGCCGTGCTGATGGAGCGCTGCCTGATGCTCAATGAGCGCGGCTACGTCTTCTGCCTGCGCGACCCGGCCGAACTCGACGAAGCCACGCTGCTGTTCCTGCGTCAGTCCACGTTCATGAAGCTGAACATCAAGGGGCTACCGGAAGAAGCGCTGACCCAGCTCCTTAATCTGCCGGCTGACTTCCGCCCGCTGGCCATTGCCAGCCATGTCGAAACTGCCGCCGATCATGCGCACGCCAAAGCGCTCGGCTTTCAGTTCTTCCAGGGCTATTACTTCGCCGAGCCGACGCTGGTCGAGGGCAAAAAGCTCGACCCGGCCACCCAGGGCCTGATCCGCATCATCAACCTGATCCATGCCGATGCCGACAGCAGCGAGATCGAACAGGCCTTCAAGAGCGAAACGGCGCTGACCGTCAAGCTGCTGCGCCTGACCAACTCGGTCGGCGTCGGGCTGCGCGTGCGCATCGGCTCGGTCAGGCAGGCCATCAACGTGATCGGTCGACGCCACATCCAGCGCTGGCTGCAACTGCTGCTCTACAGCAGTCATGGCGCCAGCGATACTTTCGAGCGCAATCCGCTGATGCAACTGGCCGCGCTCAAGGGTCGTTTCATGGAATCGTTGGCCGGGTATGCGCAGCCGCGCAACGCGGATCTGGCCGAGCAGGCCTTTCTTGTTGGCATGATGTCGCTCATGCCCGCCGCACTGGGTATGTCGATCGAGGCGATCCTAGAGCAAATCGATATTGCCGCCCCTTTGCGCGAAGCCCTGCTGACACAAGAGGGCGATCTCGGCAAATTGCTGTCGCTGACCGAGTGCTTCGATAACGAAGATGTGGCGGCTATCCAGGCGGCGTTGGAAATGATCGGGCCGTCGCTCTCGCTGGAAGTGATGAACCGATGCCTTGCCGATTCGATTGCCTGGGTTCAGGCGCTTGCTACCGAGGCGGCGTAGGTTGAGACAGTAGGGCTATGTTCTGTCAGTCTCAGGCAAACCCCCAGTAGTTTTGCAAAAACGCATCCCACCGAACGGTATCCAACATGGGAATATCCTGGGCAGCGTAGGTTTCCAAGAAGTCATTGGGACGGTAACTGGGCCAGAATATCGAAAGACCGGAAGCATGATCCATATTCTTCGTGGCAGCGATCACCGAGGCATCTGCCGACGAACTTAAGGCTGTAACTGCTGTGCTTATCTCGGGAGAGAGATTGCCTTGCAACTCAAGAATGTTGGCAAAGTCCCCGAGATCGACACTCTTCGAAGAGGAAAAGTAGGCTGCTTGAAAATAGGCTTTCTTGATTGCTGCCCAGTCTTGCGGGGTTGCGCGATGGCTGGCGTCGATGAATTGTTCTAGCGCCTGCGTAACGGACGGAATCTGCTCAAGCGCCAACGCAGAAAGGGTGACATCGTGCTGGTCGCTATAGGTATCTTGGAAGTTATTTACGGCGGCATCGGCCAGTGTCTGCGCATCTATGGCGGCTCCGTCCGCAAATGCGGTACTTAACCATGATTCGTAATCCCACCCTTCTCCTGGTTCGAGCTCTTGAGAGGCGACCATAAAGCCCGCAACATCGGCGAGGGCATCGGCTTGTTCAATAAAGGCCATCGAGCAGGTGTCAAATCCAACGAAGTCGAGCGAACCTGGGATGGAAGCTGCAATTGCATCCCGAATCTCGCGAAAACTTAGGGAATCGTTTCCCGAAGACTCATCAAAAGCAACCCCATCGACGCCATCCCCATGGTTCCAAATGACCAGGGCATAGTGCTGGGCCGGACGCTCCTGTACCGCCCAGTCGATAAACGCCGTAAGGGTTGCCGGGTTGCCCATATTGAGTTCGCCAACGGAGGATAGCTTGCTGCCGACCTGGCTATTGTTTGCGTCGTGGTCAATAACGCCAACGCGGCTGTCGGTCCAGTTTCCATTGCTGGTATCGTAGCCTGGTATGCGGTCTACCCCAACTAGAACGCTCGCCTCGAAGGGCAGGGTAGCCGCTTCCATTTCGTTCAAATCCAGAATTGCAAAGGGTTCAAGATCGTTGTCTGCGGCCATGTAAACCATGATCGTCCAGTTAACAACGTCCTCGGGGGATACTGGGCGGGTAACCGTGGATCCTTGATTGGCTAGACCCTGATCGTCCAGGCTCATGGTATATGAGCCGGTCTGGCGCCCATACCCCTGCACAGCGATATAGTAGTCGCCATTCTCAGGAGCGACGAAGCCGATCTTTGCATCCTGACCTGTACCCGAGTCATCGTCGGAAGTACTGCGGAATGCCTCGCCTTTGCTGTCAAAGATGCCTGCGATAAAGGGGTCTGCAAGCGTCCCCTTGCCGCTCGCAAGCCCTTGCATCGCGAAATCGTACCGGTGATTTTCCGTCAGGCTGACACGAATCCAGTCTATGTCCCCGACCGTGTCAATCTTTCCGGCGAGATGGTCGCCGGGGGCGATCTGCGCGGGTGTGAGCAGGTTGGAAGGCAATTCGGTAACGGTAGTCAATATGCCGGTGAGATAGTTGCCTTTTGAGGGGCTGGCTGCCGGGGGAATCGGAGTTTGTGCGACAGCTTCGATTCGGTAGGCTCCCATGTCGTTGTAACTGTCGCCAATAGTGAGCTTGTAAGTTCCGGCAATGTTGGCTGTCAATTGCAGTGTTGCACTGCCGAATGCGCTAGCCACAATAGAGGCATCGGAAATGATGCTGCCTTCCGGGTCGCGAACCGCCATTACCTTGGGCCGCATCAAAGGATCAGCAGCCGTAATCAGACTGGAAATGGTGACAGCGATTTTTTGATGGGATGCTAGATTTAGAGAAAGTTCATGACGAGAAAATGGTTCGTCAATCATTGCTTCCTGGACCGTGTTTAGCGCAAGCTCATGCCATTGGGGGAAATGCTGAGTCTCCGTCACATCTCGTAAGGTTACAGACGCCAACCCTACAGTACCATTTTCCCCTTTGATGCCAATTTGATAGGTTCCGCTGCTGGCGGGCGTGATGGTCAGTTGGGCAGCATGGCCCGCATAGTTGTCGTTTGCCCAAGCTTCGACTGGGTTTCCATCTTGACCAAGGATTGCAAATATGGCCGGGTCCAGTGTCGCCCCAGGCGCGGCGGAAGCTTGTATGACATAGCTATGGTTGGCGACGAGGGCGACACCGATCCATGCAACCTTCCCCCCGTCCGTCAAGCTTTCCTTTACGCTGAATCTACCGGGAAAAGGCTCAGTCGGTGCAACCTGAGTCGAGTTGAGGTCGATAGCCGCCAAGGCTTGGTTCAGACTACGGCTGTCTGCCGTAACACCATGCAAGACTGCCTGCCGATCTTCAAGAGAATCGGCGTTCCCGCCCGATGCCACATAGTATTGGGAGACGATCGACTGATGTTGAAGGCGTAGTTGCGCATCCAAGAAAGCTCCATTGGTGCTTGCCAGCAGGGCGGAAATCGCGGTGTAAGCAGCTCCTCCGGGAGATTGCCCTTCATTGAGCAGGCTGACTACCCAGTCTCGGGCAGAGAGAAACTCGGGCACTGCATCGGCGGCTGCAAAATCATAGGTGGATGGCAAACTCAGTAGGCTGGTCGTCAGTTCATTCGCAAAGGCAGTCCTGCTTCCCACTGTATAGAGCTTTGCAAATTCCTCGGTTTGCGCAAGCCATTCCATCAGGGCAGGCAAAGCTCCTCCCCCTGCATGCCAACCGGCAAAAGCTTCATATAACGACTGATTCATGCTTGCGCGGAAAGCGCCGGCAATGAATGCATGAATCGTTTCGCTGGGGTTGAGGGTGAGCATGTGAGCAACAACTATTTGGTTGGTGAGATTGTTTGTCCGGTATGGGAGTGGAGTAGCCTAACAGAGACGGGGGCGAACTACACTAAGCGCTGCGCCAGCGTCCGATACAACGGCGGGCAAAGCGCCCGCGAAACCACCGAAGCCAGCAGCGAAACTACCATCAGATCGATCACCAGGCCATAGCCGCTGACCATCTCGATGACGATCACGAAGGCCGTGATTGGCGCCTGCGTGACGGCCGCGAGGAAACCGGCCGCACACAGCACCAACACGGTTCCGGTGCTGAGTTGATCCGCCAACAGGACGGCAAGGTTATTGCCGATGCCGGCGCCGATGGCGAGCGAAGGGGCGAAAATGCCGCCGGGAACACCGGCCGCATAGGAAACGAGGGTGGCGAGAAACTTGTCGATGCCGTAATGCCAGGGAACCATGGCATCGCGTTCGAGCAGGTTGCGCGTTTCGACATAGCCGGTGCCGAAGGTGCTGCCGTCTGCAATAAGCCCGATGAGGGCGATGATCAGGCCGCATAGGGCAGCGTAGCGAATCGGGTGGGTGTTGCGGAAGGCACTGAAGATAGGGCCATTGCGGTCGGTGACCAGCAGCATGAGGCGTGAGAAAACGCCACCGGCAAGGCCGCAGGCAATTGCCATGAGCAGTACCCAGACGAGTTGTAATGGGCTTTTTAGCCCGGTGAAGCTGACCCAGCCGAAATAGGTGGTATTGCCGAGCAGG
The DNA here is from genome assembly GCA_964477575.1 of uncultured Methyloversatilis sp. GTDB lineage: Bacteria > Pseudomonadota > Gammaproteobacteria > Burkholderiales > Rhodocyclaceae > Sulfuricystis. The sequence continues at coordinate 117,412 of CAYZEA010000010.1, read as the reverse complement.
GCTTGCGAGACGATACCGGCAAGGACGATGGCGACGATCAGCATGCCGCTGAGTCGTTGTTCCAGGCCGCGATGCAATTCTTCGATGGCGAACATGATGCCGGCCAGCGGGGTGTTGAAGGCTGCGGCAATGCCCGCTGCACCGCCGGCGATGATCAGATGCCGGCGCTGGATGTTAAGCCGCCTTGGTAATCGACCATGCAGGCTGTTCATGATTGCTGCGCCGACCTGCACGGTGGGTCCTTCGCGTCCCGTCGAAAAGCCGGCAAACAAGGCGGCGGCACCGAGGCCGATCTTGCCCATCACGATTCTCAGCGACAGCAGTGCGGGGCGATCCGCCAGTGGATGTGTGTCACGGTGAATTTCGGCAATCGTTTGCGGGATGCCGCTGCCTTCGGCACCGGGGAAGTAACGACGCGTGGCCCAGACGACCAGTGCGCCACCCGCAGGGCAGATCAGGAAGGGCCACCACCAGGCATTCTCGGAAATGTCGCGAAAAGCCTGGACAGCCGCTTCGGAAAGCTCGGCAAACAGGACGGCCAGCAAACCGACAAGCGCCGCACCACCCCAGATGATCAGGCGACCGAGCCAGAACTGCGAGAGTGCGATGCGCCGGCGCTTGGGGCCGAGCAGACTCAAAAAGTGTTCGCCCAAGCCCTCGTCGGGCGGTGTGCGATTATCAGGTGCGCCGATAAACTTCGCTCCCCTGTTGAACGAATTCGATGGATTTTTCCTGCATGCCCTTTTCGGCATACTCGCGCACGTCCTGCGTGATCTTCATCGAGCAGAAATGCGGGCCGCACATCGAGCAGAAGTGGGCCAGCTTGGCGCCCTGTGCCGGCAGCGTTTCGTCGTGGAACTCGCGTGCCTTGTCCGGGTCGAGGCCGAGGTTGAACTGGTCTTCCCAGCGGAACTCGAAGCGCGCCTTCGATAGCGCGTTGTCGCGCGCCTGCGCGCCGGGGTGGCCCTTGGCCAGATCGGCGGCGTGGGCGGCAATCTTGTAGGCCATGATGCCGTCCTTGACGTCGTTCTTGTCGGGCAGGCCGAGGTGTTCCTTCGGGGTGACGTAGCAGAGCATTGCCGTGCCATACCAGCCGATCATCGCCGCGCCAATTGCTGATGTGATGTGATCGTAGCCGGGCGCGATGTCGGTGGTCAGGGGGCCGAGCGTGTAGAACGGCGCTTCCTTGCACCATTGCAGTTGCAGATCCATGTTCTCCTTGATCATGTGCAGGGGTACATGGCCGGGGCCTTCGATCATCACCTGCACGTCGTGTTTCCAGGCAATGTCGGTCAGTTCGCCGAGGGTTTTCAGTTCGGCCAGTTGCGCTTCGTCGTTGGCGTCGTAGATCGAGCCGGGACGCAGTCCATCGCCGAGCGAGAAGCCGACATCGTAGGCCTTCATGATCTCGCAGACATCTTCAAAGTGCGTGTAGAGGAAGTTCTCATGGTGGTGGGCGAGACACCACTTGGCGAGGATGGCGCCGCCGCGGCTGACGATGCCGGTCATGCGTTTCGCCGTCATCGGGATGTAGCGCAGCAGCACGCCGGCGTGGATGGTGAAGTAATCGACGCCCTGCTCGGCCTGCTCGATCAAGGTGTCCCTGAACAGTTCCCAGGTCAGATCCTCGGCCTTGCCGTCCACTTTCTCCAGCGCTTGGTAGATCGGCACGGTGCCGATCGGGACCGGCGAGTTGCGCACGATCCATTCGCGCGTCTCGTGGATGTTTTTTCCGGTCGACAGATCCATGACCGTATCGCCGCCCCAACGGATCGACCAGGTCATCTTGTCGACTTCCTCCTGGATGGAGGAAACGATGGGGCTGTTGCCGATGTTGCAGTTGATCTTGGTGAGGAAGTTGCGACCGATGATCATCGGTTCGCTTTCCGGGTGGTTGATGTTGTTGGGAATGATGGCGCGGCCACGGGCGACTTCGTCGCGTACGAATTCTGGCGTGATGACTTTTGGGATGGCGGCACCGAAACTCTGGCCAGGATGCTGACGGCGGAGTTGTTCGTTCATTCCCTCCAGCCGTTGATTTTCGCGAATGGCGACAAACTCCATTTCCGGGGTGATGATGCCCTTCCTTGCATAGTGCATCTGGGTCACGTTCATCCCGGGCTTGGCACGACGCGGTTGCTGCACGTGGGCGAGACGCAGGGCAGCCAGTTCGGGATCAGCCAAGCGCGTGCGGCCGTAGGTGGAGGACTGCTCGGTCAATCGTTCTGTATCGCCGCGCTCCTCAATCCACTGCGCGCGCAGGGCGGGCAGACCCTGGCGAATGTCGATCCGGGCAGCCGGATCGGTATAGGGGCCAGAGCAGTCGTAGACGGTAATCGGGGGATTCTTTTCGCCGCCCATCTCGGTGGGGGTATCGGCTTGCGCGATTTCACGCATCGGGACGCGAATATCGGGCCGGCTGCCGGCGATATAAATCTTGCGGGAATTGGGCAGGGGCTGGATCGCCGCGCCATCGACCTGGGCCTGGGCGGCGACAAACTTTTCATGGGCATTCATGCAATGAGACTCCGTTGGTTAGCTCCTGAAAGTACTGGAATCGGCGTGGGAAAGCAACCACGGGCTAAAAAGGGCTAAAGTGCGCAAAAATTTCACCGTTAATTCGCAGACGTAAAGAAGAAGGGGAATCCCATGTCTAGCAGAAGCGCCCTGTCTCTGTTTGCCATTGCCTGGCTTGGCATCAGTGCAACCAGTGCCGTCATTGCCGCGCCCGCAAGCTCCCAGTGGCTGGCGGTGGCAAGCAGTTCCGGCAGCACGGTCGAGATCGACAAAAACCGCATCAGTCGTCTCAAGAATGGCAAGACTTCTGCCTGGACGCGCCTGTCGCTCGACCATCCCCTGCTCGATTTCGAAAACAAGGTGCGTTATACCGCTGTGCAGGCGCTGAATCACTACGATTGCACGCAGGGCAGTTTTGCCACCCAACAGCGTACCTATTTGCTTGATGGCCGCGAAGTCAAGTCCGAAAAGGTCAAGGGTCCGCATATTGCCGTTCAGGCGGATAGCCTGGACGCGCGCCTGCTGCAGGAAGCCTGCAAGCCGCGTACCGCGGGCGAAATGCAGCAGACCGCCGCACGTGCGGCGGCAGTGGCGGCAGAAGCGGTTGCAGAACGCCCGCGTGCCATGCATGCCGAAATGGTCAGCGCCGGCGATCTAGCACAGGTACGCGGCATGAAAGTGGCCGATGCCCACGCCCCGGCACCCGCTGCCGAGGCGGGTGGTGCCAAGCCGCGCATGTTCGACATGCCGCTGATCGACAAATCCAAGGCTGTCGACCCGTATGCCGGGGCTGCCGCCCCGCATGCTGCACCAGCGGCACCGGCAGCAGCCAAACCGCCGGCACCGGCTTATTCGACTGCCGCAGTGACTACTAAGGCACCACCGCCCGTACAGGAGCTGAGCCGCCAGGAACGCGAGTTGATGCTGGCAACTTCAGGCCCGCGCAAGGTAGCGCCGAAGAAGAAAGTGGAAGCGGCACCTGCCGAGCCGGACTATTCCCATGTGCATTGGGCTTATGCAGGGCTTGGCGCTCCGGAAAACTGGTCGAAGATCAAGCCGGGCTATTCCTTGTGCGGCACCGGCAAGCGCCAGTCGCCGATCGACATTCGTGGCGGCATCAAGGTCGATCTTGAACCAATCAAGTTCGATTACAGGCCGACCGAATTCCGCATCATCGACAATGGTCACACCGTGCAGGTCGAGGTCGGCGAGGGCAATAGCATTATGGTCATGGGCCGTAGTTATCCGCTAGTGCAATTTCATTTCCACCGCCCGTCGGAAGAGCGTATCAATGGCAAGACTTACGACATGGTCGTCCACTTGGTGCACAAGGATTACGACAACAGCCTCGCAGTGATTGCCGTGCTGATGGAAAAAGGCATGGAGCATCCAATTATCCAGACCCTGTGGAACTACATGCCGCTTGAGGTTGGCATGGAGTCTCAGCCACCCAATGTCGTGATCGACCTCAATCGTCTGCTGCCCGAAAAACGGGACTACTTTACCTACATGGGTTCCCTGACGACGCCGCCTTGCACAGAAAACGTGCTGTGGATGGTGTTCAAGAACCCGGTGCAGGTGTCGCCCGAGCAGATCGGCATCTTCTCCAGACTGTATCCCAACAATGCACGCCCGGTGCAGCCCACGCATGATCGTCTGATCAAGGTGACACGCTAAGTCCAGCAAGTATCTTGCGGATAGGATTGGGCAGGGCCGCCCCCGCCCAATCAGCCGTGCTGAGCCAGCGATAGCCAGCCTGCAGTTCAGCGCCCTCTTTGGCGATGCAAATCAGTGGCCGGATGCTGAGCCTGAAGTGCGTGAAGCTGTGCTGAAAAGTCGACGCTGGAGAGACGGCGCTAATCCGTAGCTTTAGTTGCTGTAGACAATAAAGTGCAGCATCCTCCCCCTCGGGAAGCTCCGGCAAGGACAGCAGTCCGCCCCAGATGCCCGTGGGTTGGCGTTGCTCCAGCAGCACGCATTCGCCGTTCCTGACGACCAGCAAGACCAGAGCCTGTTGCGGGATGGCGCGGCGCGGTTTCGGCGTCGGCAATTCGCTAATGCGATCTTCTTTATACGCCACGCACAGTGTAGCGACTGGGCAAGCCGTACAGCTTGGCTTCGTGCGAGTGCAGATCGTCGCGCCTATGTCCATCTGCGCCTGAATGTAAGTGGCCACTCGCTTTCTGGGAAGTAGAGATTCGGCGAGCTGCCAGAGTTGGTTGTCTACCTTGGCCCCCGTACCTGCGATGCCGAAGCAACGACATAACAGCCGTTTGACGTTGCCGTCGAGAATTGCGGCGCGTGCGCCAAAACAGAACACTGCGATGGCATGTGCGGTCGACGGGCCGATCCCCGGCAGGCGGGCGATTTCTGCCGGCGTTTGCGGGAAGTGTCCGGCATATTTCGCGACGATTTCCTGCGCACATTTGTGCAGATTCCGTGCGCGGGCATAGTAGCCTAGCCCACTCCATAGGGCCATTGTTTCCTCGACAGGAGCTGCGGCCAGATCGGCCAGCGTCGGAAAGCGTGCTAGGAAGCGTGCATAGTAGGGGGTGACTGTAATCACTTGCGTTTGCTGCAGCATGATTTCGGAGAGCCAGACGCGATAGGGATCGTCTGTACCTTGCCACGGTAGATCGTGGCGACCATAATGGCGCTGCCAGTCGATGAGGCGTTGGGCGAATGTGGGCATGGGGGGAGTGGTCGAGCGGACGAAGGAAATCAGAGGTATTCAACCCCTTAAATTCGTCTCGCTAAACGGACGGCCAAGACTACCTTCTCAGACTTCTGAGTGGAATGATTTCCGCTGAGTTCTCTTGCTGGGTTGCCAAGCCAAATACCTGCCGGGGACGTCGCAGGCCTTCAAGGAGAAAACTGCCCAGCGATATAGGGCGCGATAGGCCGGGAACTGCTGGCAAACTGGCCAGTCGTTCGGCTGCCTTTTCGCCCACGAGGAGAGGATAGGCAAGTTCGCTGGTCATGGAGGTAAGGCGCGATGCTACGGTCACTGTTTCACCCAAGGCAGCATGGGTCCGACGTTCGGCTGGGCCAAAGGAGCCAACCAGCGCGTCGCCTACCTCCAGACCGATGCCTACGGCAAGTGGTTCAAGGCCAGGCGGGGGTATTTCAGGAAAGATTTTGCTGCATTCCTTCAGCAGGGCATTGGCAGCTGCATAAGCTCGAACCGGATGGTCAGGGCAGGCGGAGGGGGCATTCCAGACGGCCATGACAGCATCGCCGACAAACTCCTCAATGACTCCATCGTAGGCCTTGATGACGCGAGAGGAGGTAGTGAAAAAAGCCTGAAGCAGAGCGGCGGTTTCGTCTGGCGGGCGCCCCTCGCAGTAAGCAGAGAAGTTTCGGATATCGGCAAAAAGGACGCTGATTTCACGGCGCTCGGCTTCAATAGCGCCACTGACTTTATTGAAGGCGATTTCGCGTGCGACTGTGGCCGGCAGGTAAGCCGACAAGTTGCCATAGAGCCTTTCCCGCTCGAATCGGGTACGGGCATGTTCGACAGTTGCCAGGAGCAGACCTGTCAGTAGGATGAAGCTGGCCGGCATTGCCCAGCCGAACCACAGGTGGTGGGTTAGCAGCAAAGTGGCATGGGAGGCCAGGAAGAGGCTACCCAGGATTAAAGCGGCAAGTGGCAATGCCCAGGCAGGGATCGCGGACATCGTGCCGTCAGGCGCCTTGCGCGCGGCTGCGCTGATAGCCAGCAATAGACTTAACCCCAGAAGGGCAGCGAGACTACTCAGCCGGGTGGCACCATTGGGTCGGTAGGGCAACCGATCATCCAGGAGTGCAGCAATGAACTGGGCATGAACTTCTACGCCACCGACGGCACCGCCGTGTGGGGTGGGGACTACGTCGCCAAGACCAAAGGCAGTTGCCCCCACAAGGACGACCGCACCGCGCAGCAAATGTGCCGGCGCCCGATCTTCGAGTATGTCGGCCGCAGAGATTGCAGTGAAGGCTTCGCGCGGAAGTCTATACGAGAGACGAATATCCCCGTTCTCGTCAAGCGGAATCGTGCCGGGCAGCATTGGGTGACTCAAATACCAGGGCGGAGAAAGCAGCTTGGCGGATGGGCTCAACTGATAACCGTCTTCACTGCCTGCAGCTCGAAGCAAGGTGACTAAACCAAGCGCTGGATAGGCTTGACCCTGGTAACAGAGTAGCGCCGGAATTTTCCGTACGGCGCCATCGGGGTCGATCCGAGGAGTGATGTGGCCGGCTGGCGCATTTAGGGTAGCCGTATTGCCTATGTAACCTGCAGCTTCGGCGATGGGACTCGCACAGTCGATTGCCGGGAGGCCACCTTGCAATTGACCTGCAACAGGGGTAACGGTATTTATAGAAAAGATTTGTGCAAGAACCGCGGGATGACTCTTGAGGGCATCGGCCAAGTGTCGATCATCAGGGCGTGCATCTGGAAAAACGACGTCGAATGCGACCGGGCCAGCGCCTATGGCTGACAGTTTATTTAACAGATCGGCCAATTGTTTTCGCGACCAAGGCCAAGAGCCTATCCGCGCTAGGCTTTCTTCGTCGATGTCGACGATGACGAGACGGCGTTCGGGACGGGTTTCCACACTGGATGCAAGTCGCCAAACCCATTCGCCACTGCGCTCATCGACATTTTGGAACAGGCGCGGCGCTAACCCTTCGAGTAGGACAGTCAGCAACAGTGCTACCGCAATAGCAATCATACGGCCTCGCCATGGCGTTAGAACCGACCGAAGACGTAGGGCGCTTATCATTGAAATTGAGGGTTGTTAGCGAACCCAGCGGGTGATGCCGACATATTTTCCAGTGGCGATGTCACGCACAAAAGTGTATCCCGCTTCCTGTCCATCAAGGGTGAGCGCCCCGGCAAGCTTGGTCCCTGCAGCATTGTGGATGAACTTGCCTTGGCTATCGATAGAACCGGATGCATTGAGTTGTGTGCTGACGGTCGCCTGATTGTGGCTAAGGGTCATGCCGGTATCGAACTGGCGCGTACCAAAATTTACTTTCAACCATCCCTCCTGACCGCTACCCAGGAGGGCTGTGCCATCCTTCTGCACGAAGTGAACCTGTGTATCGCGCAAACTGAAGTTAGCTTGGCCCAGATTTGTCGGTAGAGTTGCGTTAGAACCGCTCACCGGACGAAATAGCAGGTAGTACTCGTTGCCGGCCACCATCTCACGTCCGCCATTATCGGACCCAGCAGCATATGAGATGCTGAGAGAATCGCCTTTCAGGGGAGTACTCCAGGGCCAGTGACCCCAAACAAGCGTAGATGGTAAGACAGGAACAACGTGGGTTGGTGGCAGCGGGGGAAGGACAACTACGTCAGGGACATCCGTAGCCGGTGGTGGCGGCGGCGGTGGTGGTGGTGGTGGTGGTGGTGGTGGTGGTGGTGGTGGGGCAGTTTGTACAGGTGGGGTTACTACTTCGAGAGGCGGGGCTACTCCTACGTCAAGGCTACGCCCTAATTCGACGGTCTTGGCGGCCAATGTTTCAGTAGCCGCTTCTTCGCGATGCGAAGCGGGAAAGTGCTTTACTTCAGTATTGTTACCGTTGTTACCGGATTGCGGCAGACGCTCATTCTGTGGCAAACGCTCAACCTGCAGTTGCGGGCTCACCGGTACGACATGCGTAGTACCCTGATGACGGTTAAATTCAAGCATAACCCGCCCCATGTCTGCCGTAAGGGTACGTGCCGCATCGGTCTGGCATGGCCCAAAAGCGTCCAGGCTACACCCTCCGCCCATGGGCGCCATGACAATGGCTCCCGAGCGGACGGCGACACGCACGTCATCGCTGCTGGCCTGCACAACAAAGTCGGTACCTTTGATGCCAATTGCCGCAATTGGGGTATTAAGACGGAAGCGCTCGCGTGCAGCTTCCCCTCCCTTGCCAGTAATGGAACGCGCTACGCCATTTTCCAACTGAAGTCGAATCGCACTGTCTTGCGGGTTAGCAGGATCGTATCGATAGGTTTCGATATGCAAACGACTACCGGGTCGAACGCTGACCATGGCGCCATCGACAAAGCGCAGATGAACATGACCCCCTTCATCTGTTTCGATACGGTCTCCGGCGAATACCGGCAAGCCACGCTGCACAATGGCACTATTACCAGTAGTGCCTATAACACGCGACGACCCTATGACCAGCGTAACTTCGGCAACCGGAACTGCAGCCAAAGCAAACCCCGCCATCCAGACTAGGCAGCTAGCTAGTAGCGCTTTAATCCAAGTTTTATTTCGCAGTATCATTTGTCTATCCCCATGCTAGAACGGGCTAGTGTAATTATGCGGTTTTGTTGTCCCGCTGAATGTGTTTCCGATCACAATTTAATTGTGCTGACAGACACAGAATTCGATGCCATCCTATGCCCCTTTCGCCAATTCTTCTTCAAGAACTCGCCCTACTTCGCGGTTTGCCTCGCGAAGATTTGGTACGACTCGGGGATCAGATGACGCTGCGCGATCTAGCCCGGAGAGAGGTGGCTTTTAATAAAGGCGAACCTGGACTCGCCCTGTATTTTTTACTCGAGGGGCGGCTTCAGGCGGTAGATTTTACGGTCGATGGCCGCGAGGTTGGGTTTTATTTCGTTGATTCTGGGGACTATTTCGGCGAACTTGCCGTTATCGATGCAAAACCTCAACCTGAGTTCATGATCTCAGTCGCCAAGTCAAAAATCGCCATTCTGCCTCGACAGGAAGCACGTGCCTTGATGCTGTCGGCACCAAGCGTCGCGGAGAAGATGATGTTGCGTCTGGCCACTCGATTGCGTCAAGTGGCCGCGCAGCGCACCTTATTGGGGCTGACGAATCCGGCCCAGCGGGTATGCGCCCAGTTGGCCATACTTACGGAATCTTTGGAAAAAGGTATAGCTCAAATACCGCGGCCCCCGACGCATCAGGAGATCGCCATTATGATCAATACCAGCCGTGAAACGGTCACACGTGTTTTCCAAGTATTGCAGGCGCGCGGGATCATCCGGCGTGAAGGAGACGCTCTTGTCGTGGCAGACCCAGAATATCTAGCGGATGTGGCCACGGGAAAAATCGAGCCCCCCAAGGCGGACAAGGGCTGAGTTTTTTACATGGCTTATACTTACCGCTATCTACCGAAATTAAGCGAATGTCGAGACCTCATATGCCTTCAAATAGAAAGCCGATACTTAAAAAGACCGGTTTTACGCTAGTCGAGTTACTCATTGTGATGGTAATCCTCGGCTTGTTATCTGCTTTGGTTGGGCCGCGATTGTTCGGCCACTTGGCCTCTTCAAAGACCAAAGCGGCGCGGACGCAAATCGAGCTTGTTGGAGCGGCTCTCGATATGTACAGGCTTGATCTGGGTCGATATCCCGCCTCAGAGGAGGGGCTGAGTGCCCTTTCCGCAAAACCATCCGATGAGGTACGAGCAGCGAGTTGGCATGGCCCATATCTAAAAAAGAAGCTGGATAAGGATCCTTGGGGGAATGCCTATGTTTATGTATTTCCTGGGCAACACGGCGAGTACGATCTGAGTTCGCTGGGTGCCGATGGGCAAGTAGGGGGCGAAGGGGAAGACGCCGATATCAATAGTTGGGAATAGTTCTGAAGCCTATGCGAGGCTTTACGCTCATTGAGCTCTTGGTGGTGATGGCCATCTTGGCGGTCAGTGCGATGCTGGCAAGTCCTGCGCTGGGCCGCTTTTTCCAGCCAAAAGCAACGTTACCGCCTGCAGATCGGCTTATGAAGGGCATTGCCAAGGCGAGGGACGATGCCATTCTGCATCAACAATCTTTTCGCGGTTTTTTGAATATTGACGAAAAGCGCTTTGAGAACGCCGACGGTGAGGTGCTGGTGCAGTTGCCGATCAATATGCAACTGGAAGCTTTGGATGGCGCTCCGGCGCCTTTGCTACCCTGTCGTTTCGGGCCAGATGGCAGCGGTTGCTCAATGCTGTTGCGCTTAGGAAGTGAAGGCTCGCCACTTCTTTTAGCTGTTGATCCCGTTACCGGGCGAGTCCGGCTTTGGCCAGAGCAGAGTATTGCGATAGGGGTGGATGCTGTAGAGTCATAAGAGTTCTATGGTCAGATGATTACCTTTGTCGCTACGTACGAGAACATCGCGTTCGGTGCCCTCGATACCGGTCGTTATGCGCAGTCGTAGCTGTTGCATATCCCCCTCATAGCAAGATTTGCGTGCCTCGGCGCCAAAAATAAGTTCAGCATCGGCTACGGTTGGAATACGGCTTGCACGGATATTTTTCCAGCGCTCGATTTGCTCAGGGCCCGCAGCCAATATGGCTTGAAAAAGGGGCAACGGGGCATCCCGCACGTGTAGACGTTTGCTGCCGTGTCCGATAGCTAATAAATCCCGCCAAGGCGGCAAGTCCCCATTTCCGCTGACAACTGTCGTAGGCAGAAACGGGAAATCGACCAGCTCAGTCAATCGCGAGAACTTTCCCGCCGCAAGCGAGCTTTTTAGAAGCAGTAGCCGTTGCGCCAATTCTGCAGCTTCGGCGTTCGGGACGCCGTAAACAACCAATAGGCGATGCCATTCCTCACTGTTCAGTAGGTTTGCATCTGCCCGAAGTTCGGCATCCTCGGCACTGACCAAAATTTCGGCGTTATCGATGTGCATAACGGCTTGCTGGAGAGAAGCAAGCTCAAGAAGACTGGGGCGCGGAAGGAAACCCTGTGACCAGTGAGTCTCCAGACGGGCCTTGAGCAGTTGTTGCGCAGCGATTACCCTTGTTGTCGCAGCGATACGCTCGGACGATAGTCGTGCCAGCGCAGATTGTTCCCGGGTAAAACGCGTACCTTCCAGCACGATGCCTGTCATGAGAAAAATGATGGCGATTACGTAAACAGCAACATATCCTCTTTGTGTGAAAAGTCGACGCTGGCGGGACGGCATCATTGTGCAGTGGCATTCACAATCGTGGGCGGGGTTACCCATCCGCTTGCGCCGATGGCGTCAAAACGCAGTACGCTGGGTTTGTCGCGGAGCGACCACCCATCTACCCAGATAGGGCTAGCTTCGCGATCATCTGCCGGGGGGGGCTGCATCAATGAAAACCTGCATTGATCAAGGTCATCGATTAGGGTTTGGCGAGCTGAGATTGGCCATGTTCCCCCATCTCGAATCCGCATTACCTCCTCAGAAGTGGCAAGCCATCGATAAAAGGCGAGATTCCCATGACCACTATCCATGCCCTCGCAGGCGAAGCCGATGAAATAAGCGCTTCCGCGCTCGCTAAGGTAGAGCAGCAGACTTTGTGAGCCGAACATGAATTTGTCTTGCACAAGTTTTGGCCAATAATGTTGAAGTAATCGTCGGCTGTGACGAATATCCGCTTGCATGGCCCAGCGTTCGGTATGTCTGTTTTGATACTCAAGCGCCAATCGCACTAAGAGCGTACTAGCAACCGTTACACCGGCCGCGAGTGTAATAGCGATGAGCAGCTCGATTAATGTAATACCGCCGCAAAGTTGTCTCACGATTTATTGCCCGGCAATTTGCTCCCGCTTCCCGGAACGGTTTTCGGGGGTGTGGCCACCGAGCGGTAGGCCGTTAACTGAACCGTTTCAGTTTTTGAGGTTCCCCAGCGGACAATGGCGCGCAGTTCGATTAAGCGCAAGTGATCGGGCAGGCTTGAGGACTCAATTTCCGGAACAGGGGAGATATGACGATACTCAATCCGCGTTTCGTATTTCACCCCGGCAAAATGTTCGTCCAGCGCATCTTCAGGGGGGGGATGATCCGGGAAAGCCGATGCCTCGGTTAAACGCGCTTGCGCGAGCCAGATTGCCGTTTCACGTTCGAGCGCCTTTCTGGTTAGGCGACTACCACTACCCTGAGTGGCAAGAAGGATCCCGCCGGCAATGGCAAGTAGGGTAATTGCTACGAGGACTTCTATCAGGGTAAAGCCGTAGGAATGGCAGTTACTAGGGATAGCCGGGCCAGCGGATTGTGCCAACCTGACCGTACATTCAGTGTGTTGCATGATGACCAGATGTAAGGATGAGACCAGCAGAACGAATCAGGCGTACCGATGCTCATTAACCAGAAACGACTGCCACTTTTTGCATCATGCCATTTTCCGTAACGGTTCGCTTGAAAAGCCGCCTTGATAAATTCACGCTAAATGATTTTACCCACTGCTTGCTATCGCTGTCACCAGAGCGTTTCCCGCTCCGGGCTTGCCGAGATATGGTGGATGGTCAAGTCGGCACCGTTGTATTCCTCTTCGGCATCGAGACGGATGCCGACGGTTTTCTTCAGCCCGCCATAGACCGCAAAACCGCCAGCCAGGGCAATCGCGATGCCCAGTCCGGTACCGATCAGTTGGCTCATGAAGCTTACACCGCCCATACCGCCCAGTGCTTGTGCCCCGAAGATACCGGCGGCAATGCCGCCCCAGGCACCGCACAGGCCATGCAGCGGCCAGACGCCGAGTACGTCGTCGATCTTCCAGCGGTTCTGGGTGATGGTGAACATCGCGACGAACAGGCCGCCGGCCACGCCGCCGGTAACGAGCGCACCGAGCGGGTGCATCAGGTCGGAACCGGCGCAGACGGCGACGAGGCCGGCGAGCGGGCCGTTATGCGCGAAGCCTGGGTCGTTCTTGCCCATGACGAGGGCGACGAGGGTACCGCCGACCATCGCCATTAGCGAATTCATTGCGACGAGGCCGGAGACTTTTTCCAGTGTCTGGGCGCTCATGACGTTGAAGCCGAACCAGCCGACAATAAGAATCCAGGCGCCGAGGGCAAGAAAGGGGATGCTGGAGGGCGGGTGGTTGCCCGCTATGCCGCCATCCTTGTGATAGCGCCCGCGGCGAGCGCCTAACATCAGCACGGCGGCCAGCCCGATCCAACCGCCCACCGCATGGACGACGACGGAGCCGGCGAAGTCGTGGAATTCGGCACCAAAGCTGGCGAGCAGCCAGGCCTGGATGCCGTAAGCCTGATTCCAGGCAATGCCCTCGAAAAAGGGATAGACGAAGCCGACGAGCAGAAAGGTGGCGGCCAGTTGCGGGTTGAAGCGGGCGCGTTCGGCGATGCCGCCGGAGACGATGGCCGGAATCGCGGCAGCAAAAGTCAGCAGGAAGAAGAACTTGACGAGGTCGTAGCCGCTCTTCGCCACTAGGGTTTCGGCGCCGGCGAAGAAGTTCACGCCGTAGGCGATGCCATAACCAATGAAGAAGTAGGCGAGGGTCGAGACGGCGAAGTCGCAGAGAATTTTGACCAGCGCATTGACTTGGTTCTTGCGGCGTACGGTGCCTAGTTCGAGAAAAGCGAAACCAGCATGCATCGCCAGAATCATGATGGCGCCGAGCAGAATGAACAGCACGTCGGCCGAGGTTTTGAAGTTGTCCATATTGGTGCCCTGTGGTTCAGGAATGGGCAGCACATGAGCAACAACTATTCCCGGCAGTTACCCCTTATAGAACATTGGGTTACTTCTAGGTGCAGACATCTTATGCACCAATATGGTTCGCATCAGGCACGAAAAAAGTGCATGACTATCAGTAGTGGGCGTCCGAATCCCACATTTCGGGTGTGAAGCGCACCACACGGTTGCGGCCTGTCGACTTGGCTTGATAGAGTGCGACGTCGGCGAACTTGACCACATGCCAGAAGGTGTCGGAATCCTTCGGAAATTCGGCGACGCCGATCGAAATCGTCTTTTGCAGCATGGTGCTGCCGATGGGGACTTTGGTGCCCTCGACATCGCTGCGGATCTTCTCGGCAACGCGCATCGCTGCATCGGCGTCGCTGTCGACCAGGACGATCAGGAACTCCTCGCCGCCGTAGCGCACGGCCATGTCGGAGTTGCGCACGTTGCGTTGCAGAATGTCGGCGAGCGTCTTGATAACCTTGTCGCCAGCCTCGTGGCCGTGAGTGTCGTTGACCTGCTTGAAGTAGTCGAGGTCGAGCATCAGCACGGCGAACGACGACTTGCGGCGCTGGCTGCCGGCGATCAGCGTACCGACGTATTCTTCGAGGAAGCGCCGGTTATAGAGGCCGGTCATCGCGTCGCGCAGCGCACTCTCGCGCAGGTGCTCCATGAGGCGCTTGGCTTCGAGCACCGGGCCGGCTTCGCGCAGATAGACGGCGATGAAGGGCAGCGCCATACGCATGAACGGTATGTCTTCGGCGCTGACTACCAACTGGACGACGCAGCCGGTCGAGCCAGACTGGATGATCGGCAGGCAGATGTGGCTGTCGCCGTCGGCTTCCGAACGGAACATCGTGCACAGGCCCGGAAAGTCGAGGGCATTGACCGCATGGCCGGTGCGCTTGGCGCGGCAGGCATCCGCATCGATGGCGATGAGCGGATCGCAGTAGCGGCAGTGGTCGCTTTCGTCGCAGGAAACATAGACCGGGGTCATCTTGTTCTTGCTGTTCGCCACTTCATACACCGAGAAGCGCTTGACGAAGTACTTGTGCTTCAGCATGTCGATGAGGCGCTGATAGATTTCCTGCTTGGTCTGGTCTTCTTCGATGGCCTGCTTGAACCGCGAGGCCTCGACGAGGCTATCGACCATCTCGGTGGTTAGCGTTAACTGATTGCGCCCGTCGCTCGACTGGTGGCCGAGCAGTTGCCCGACGCGGCTGCGGATGGTACTGATCTCGCGTTCGAGGAAGTCCATCAAGCGGTTGATGTTGTTGGCGATGTTGCCTACTTCGTCGGTGCTGCTCTGCTTGATGCGTTTCGAGAAATCGCCATCGACGGCGCGCGCGGTGACCTGCTGGACTTCCTGGGCCGTTTCGCTCAACGGTTTGAGCATGCGGCGCAACAGTACCAGCGAAAGCAGGGCCGCGCCGACCACCGCCAGCGTGACGAGCGCCACGGCAGTGATGCCCTGACGCTTTACTTCGTCGAGCGATATATCGATCATGACGGCACCGAGTACGGTGCCCGAGGCAACCGTATGGCACTGGAGGCAGTTGGGCACCCCCTGGTCGTTGGCGATGTAGGGAATGACGGAGCGGAATACCAAGCCGCTATCCGTCGTAACCAGTTCGAAATTGCTCTTGCCATTCTTCATCACGTCGTCGGCCAACAGTTGTTGCGCGGTCTCGTGGGCAAAACCGGGGCCGAACTGGTTGATGACGGCTTGGCCGCGAACGACGCGAACCTGCTGCACGCCGGGCACTGTGGACAGGCGCGCGAGGAATTGCTGGCGCTTGTCGATAGTGCCGTTGATCATGCTTTCGGTGAGGCCGACCTTGATGGTCTCGGCGACCGAGAGCGCATGGCGTTCGGCGGTGTAGAGCGAAAAGCCGCGAAAACTGTAGGCAGACAGCGCCGTCAGCACCACGATCAGGAGCGCCATAATGCTGATGAAGAACACCAGCGTTTTATCTTTTAGTTTCATATTTCACCTTCTTCCGGGAACGGCGAATCCTAACAAAACCATGCCAATAAAGGGGCATTGCGTACTGAAAATCAGGGGGTGTGCCCGCGCGGCAGCAAGACCCACATGCGGCCGCTTTGTTTCATCTTGCCGGCGTGGGCGCCTGCAGATGCGCCACTGCCCCAGTAGAAATCGGCGCGCACCGGGTCGCGGATCGCCCCACCAGTGTCCTGTGCCAACATCAGGCGTTGCAAGGTTTTCTCGCTGTTCGGCCGTGTCGTCGCCAGCCAGACCGGCGCGCCGAGCGGCGTATGGCGCGGGTCGACGGCAATCGAGCGCTCCGGCGTCAGCGGGATGCCCAAGGCGCCCGGCGGGCCACTGCCGTCGGCTTTCAACTCGCGGAAGAATACCAGACTCGGATTGGCGTTGAGCAGTTCCTGCAGGCGGCGCGGATTGGCTGCTGCCCAGGCCTTGATGCCCTGCATCGACGCTTCGTGGGATTTCAACTCGTCCTGCTCGATCAGCCATTTGCCAATGGACTTGTAGGGATGGCCGTTCTGGTCGGCATAACCGATGCGCACCCGGCTGCCATCATCGAGCGCGACCTGCCCGGAACCCTGAATCTGCAGGAAGAAGAAGTCGAGCGGATCGTCGAGCCAGAGCAGCGCCTGCTGGCTGCGCCGCGTCTCTTCGGCCGACCATTCGGCGCGGCTGAAATAGGGAACCAGCTTGCGCCCGTCGAGTTTGCCGCGCAGGCGCATGTGTTTGAGTTCCGGGTAAAGTTCGCCGAGGTCGATAACGATCAGATCGTCCGGCGGGCCGAACACCGGTATCGTATAAGGCGGCTTGGCGCTGCGGCTGCCGCGCACGATGGGTTCGTAATAGCCGGTCACCATGCCTTCGCGCGTGTCGTCCGGGTTGACCAGTGCCCAGGGGCGGAACTGCGCTTCGAACCATGCCCTTGCCGTCCCGCCAGCGTCGACTTTTGAGGCCGACTCGCAAGTGGCGAGCCACAGTGGGCGTTTGGCGAGACTGGCGCATTGCTGGCGGAACAGGTCGAGGACAGCCGCGTGGTCGTCGACTTCCCAGCCGGGCAATTCTTGCCATTCGGCGGGCTGCAGCGGCTTGGCGGCGGGTTTGGGCTTTTCCACTTCGGCGCAGGGCGGACAGGCCGGCTGAGAAGTCGACGCTGGCGGGATGGCCGCGCAGCCGCCCAGAACCAGTGCGACCAGCGCGAACAAAAACGTCGGGAGTGTTAAATTGCGCTTCATCGTCGCCCGGAGCTTACCCGATGCAAGGACTGGAAACATTGCTGGCGCGTTTCGAAACGCTGCTGGCCCGTGCCGAAGCGCTGTTGCCGGCACCGCCGCCCGCACCCGACTGGAACGCCCTGGCCTTCCGCTGGCGCGGTCGCTTGGAGCCGGTACGCCACCCGCACCAGATCCGCCTCGACGATCTGCAAGGTGTCAACGCGCAAAAAACCGCCATCGAGCGCAACACGCGCCAGTTCGTCAGCGGCAAGCCGGCCAACAACGTGTTGCTGACGGGCGCGCGCGGCACCGGCAAATCCTCGCTGATCAAGGGTGTGCTGACCAAATACGCCAAGCGCGGCCTGCGCCTGATCGAGGTGGACCGCAACGACCTTGTCAACCTGCCGGAGATCATCGACCTCGTCGCCGGTCGGCTGGAGCGTTTCATCGTCTTCTGCGACGACCTTTCCTTCGAAGCTGCGGAGCCGGGCTACAAGGCGCTCAAGAGCGCACTGGATGGCTCGATCGCCGGCACGCCGGAAAACCTGCTGATCTATGCCACCTCGAACCGTCGCCACCTGATGCCCGAGCGTTTTGCCGAGAACCGCGAGACCGTGAATGGCGACGACGGCGAGATCCATCCGGGCGAAACCACCGAGGAGAAAATTTCGCTCTCGGAACGCTTCGGCCTGTGGCTGTCCTTCTACCCGTTCAGCCAGGAGGACTACCTCGATATCTGCGTCCACTGGCTGCATCAACTGGGCGTCGATGAAAAGTCGGCGCTGGTGGCACGGCAGGAAGCGTTGCAGTGGGCGCTCCAGCGCGGCAGTCGTTCGGGTCGCGTCGCCTGGCAATTCGCCCGTGATTTCGCTGGAAGGCAAAAGTGAGAATTACTCAGGTCGCTGCGGCAGTCATCCTGCGGCCGGATGGCAGTTTTCTCCTTGGCCAGCGGGCGCCCGATACCTTTTACCCCGGCTACTGGGAATTTCCCGGCGGCAAAGTCGAGTCGGGGGAAACGCCGTATCAGGCGCTGTGTCGCGAGTTGCATGAAGAACTGGAAATCGAAGTGTTCGAAGCCAGCCCGTGGATCGTCCGCGAACATGTCTATGAGCATGCCCATGTGCGCCTGCACTTTTTCAGGGTGACGCAGTGGCGCGGTGAATTGCACGACCATGTGCATGCGGCACTGGCATGGCAACAGGCTGATGCGCTGACCGTTTCACCGATGCTGCCGGCCAATGCACTGGTACTCGCTGCCCTGCAGTTGCCGCCCATATATGGCATCAGCCACGCCTGGCAGGTCGGCATTGCCGCGCAACTGGCCGCCCTAGATCGGGCGCTGGCTGGCGGCCTGAAGCTGGTGCAGTTGCGCGAAGGCGCCTTGCCGGAAGGGCAGCGTGAATCCTTTGTCGCGGCGGCCGTGCCGCGCTGTCAGCAACACGGTGCGCGCGTCCTCGTCAATGGCGATGCGCAACTGGCGCGTGCCTGCGGTGCCGACGGCTTGCACCTGCCGGCCCGGCAGTTGCTGACGCTGGATCGGCGACCGCCCTTCCCGCTGGTGGCCGCCTCCTGTCATGATCGCCATGAACTGGAGCACGCCGCCCGCATCGGCTGCGACTTTGCCGTGCTCGGATCGGTCCATCGAACCGCCAGTCATCCGGGACAGCTCGGCATGGGCTGGTCCGCTTTCGGCGAGCATGTGGCCGGTCTGCCGCTGCCGGTCTATGCTATCGGCGGGCTGGGGCCAGTGGATATCGCATCGGCCGGCGCCGCCGGCGCGCACGGCATTGCCGCTATCCGTGCTGCGTGGAACTAATTTCTGGCAGATCGCCGTCGTCGTTTGAGGCAGTTACAGGAGGTGCGCGGTAGTTGTTGCTAGCTGATGCGCTTCTTCAGCGGTTTATTTGTCGCCAAAGTTCCAGCGGGCACCAAGCCAAAGGGCGCTACTCTGGATTTCAAAGAGGGACAGGTTGCTGTTTTGTCGATTGGTTTCGAACACGACGATAGCATCGATCTGTCGGGTTACGGGGCGCACCCATTCGGCGCGAAAGCCTATTCTCTGGGTACTGCGCAACGCACCGTCGGCCAAGAGCTCGCTGTAGGACGCCCGGTCTTGTTGGCGACCGAGATTGATTTCCGTATTGAGTCTGCCCTTACCCATTGGGTGGCTATAAGTGAATTGCATGTCCCAGCGATGTTGATCTCCGCCGGGTCTGAGAGGGTCTTTTGCCTTTTCAATGCCAAGACGACCGACGAAACCGATCCGTCCGCTGCCAAGCGGGCAGCGCAGGTTGGCACCTGCACCGGCAAAGCGACTATCCAGGATCGGCGTGACGCGATAATGCCGAACGCCTGCCTCGAAGCTTCCCCCGGCCAGACAGGATCCCGCTTGAAAAAATCTTGCGAGACCCAGGTGTCCCGTTTCGTAGAGCTGTAAGCTGCCATAATCGAGTCGCCCCAGCCCCAGGCTGATCTGATTGGCCGCAGGCGGTGAAATCCCCGATGTTCTCTCGGCGGGCAATGTCAAAACTGCCGAGGCTTCGTATTGCAGATAATTTGTCTCACTGACCGCAGATGACTGGCGGCTGCGCAGATCGGCGAGCAGTTGTAACCGACCTCCAGAAGGCAAATTGCGGCCGGCTTGTAGATTTGCTTCCAGCAGGGTGGCCGCACCGCTACGGGAACCGGATGCGAGTGGCAGAGTAACGATGCCATCCGGCATGGTAAGGTCTAGGCTACTGCTGCTTGGCGCACTGCTTAGGTTGGTATCGTGACCAAAGCGCCACCCCAGGCTGCCTTTCGTCTGCCACTTTGAGCTTATCTCGCTTTCTCCCAGCCGCTGTTGCCACGCTTGCAGTTGCACTCGCAATCCCTCAGGAACATCCGTTCGTTCCAACAAGTTCTCAAGCAAGGCTTGTGCAGCCTTTGTATCGCCAAGGATGGCAAGTGCTCGCGCATAATCCGCCTGTGCCCCCGCATGGTGAGGGGCAATCATGAGCGCCTTTTCGAGAAAGTTGCCTGCTGTTTCGGCTTGGTTAAGCTCTAAAAGAACGGCCCCGCGGTAGGCCAAATAGCCGGGGTCGTTAGCGCATACCGATTCCAGGTTGGCGAGTTGTTCTGCTCTTGCCGACAATTCGGCAGGGGCAGGCAAGGGTTCGCCCGCATTGCCAGGACAAAGCGGGGCCGCAAAGGTCGGCGAGAGACAGACCAAGAAGAGGGATAAAGCGGAAAGGATCCGGTGTAGTGTGGTTACTGGCACATTGAGCACGGGGCACTATTCAGAGTGAATTATCCGTGAATTTGATCATGTAGTGCGAACAGGCAGGAGGGGCAACGCAATGGCTCCCTACCGTCTCGATGCGCCTCTCCTCGGGTTGGCATTGCACACAACCCCTAATACAGCGGAATTTCGCAATAGTCAGTCCGCCCGGAACGGCAAATGACCCGCCACGGGCAAATGCAACAACTTAGCTCAGTTTTCCTCGGGAATCATCTTGATTGCGCCGCAGGGACACTCGGCCGAGCAGACGCCGCAACCCTTGCAATAGTCGTAGTTGAACTCGAAACGCCTGCCGGGGCCAAGCTTGATCACCGCGTTATCGGGACAGACGCCGTAGCAGTTGTCGCATTCGAAGCAGTTGCCGCAACTCAAACAACGGCGTGCCTCGAACTGGGCATTGCTTTCGTCCAGGCCGCCAACCACTTCATCGAAGGTCGATTGGCGGCGCAGGATGTCGAGCGTCGGGCGCACGACATGGGGCGCTTCGGAGTAGTACCAGGTGTTGAGCTTTTCGATGCCGGCCAGTTCGTGCTTGGGCGGCGGGGCGTAGGTTTGTCCTTTCAGCCAGGCGTCGATGTGACGTGCGGCCTTTTTGCCATGGCCGACCGCGACAGTGACGGTACGCTCGGAAGGCACCATGTCGCCGCCGGCGAAGATGCCGGCGTGGCCGGTCATCATGTTGGGACCGACCTGCACGGTGCCATCCTTGACGTCGAGGCCGGGCACGCCGTCGAGCAGGCCGAGGTCGACGTCCTGGCCGAGTGCCAGCACCACCGAATCGGCGGCGAGGGTTTCGAATTCGCCGGTCGGCTGCGGGAAGCCCTTGTCGTCGAGCGCCATCTTCTCGATGGTGATCTCGCCTTCCTCCGCCTGCTTGATGGTGGACAGCCACTTGACCATCACGCCTTCCTGCAGCGCTTCCTCGATCTCGAAGTCATGGGCCGGCGCCTTGTCGCGCGTGCGGCGATAGACGATGATCGGCTCGGCGCCCATGCGCTTGACGGTGCGCGCCACGTCGATAGCCGTGTTGCCGCCACCATAGACGACCACGCGGCGACCGAGCATCGGTTTCTCTTCGCCTTCCATCGAACGCAGCACGGAAATCGCGTCGACCATCTTTGCCGCCGTGCCGGCGGGAATGTAGGCGCGCTTGCCGATGTGGGCGCCGACGGCGAGGAAGGCGGCGTCGAACGGGCCTTCCTTCATGGACGCTGCGATGTCCGATACCTTGGCATTGAGCGTGATGGTGACGCCGAGATTCGCGATGCGCTGCACTTCGGCCTCGATTACTTCGCGCGGCAGACGATACTTGGGAATGCCGAAGCGCATCATGCCACCGGCAAACGGGCCGGCTTCCTGAATCTCGACCGTGTGGCCGAGGCGGGCGAGGTGGTAGGCGGCGGAAAGCCCCGAGGGACCTGCGCCGACAACCAGCACGCGCTTGCCGGATTGCGTGGCCGGCTTGACGAATTGCCAGTTGCGCTTGATCGCCTCGTCGCCGAGGAAGCGTTCGATCGAGTTGATGCCGACGGCCGAATCCACATGCTGGCGGTTGCAGGCGCCTTCGCAGGGGTGATAGCAAACGCGGCCCATGATCGCGGGCAGCGGATTGTTCTCGGTGAGCGAACGCCACGCGGCTTCGTAGTCGCCGGATTCGGCGTGGAACAGCCAGCCCTGAATGTTCTCGCCGGCCGGGCAGGTGGCATTGCAGGGCGGCAGGCGATCGAGATAGACCGGTTTGTAGGTACGCCAGGAACCGGTGCGGTTGGCGAGCGAGGAACCGGGGTCAAGGGTAATGGCGAAGGGCTTGTCCATGTCAC
This sequence comes from uncultured Methyloversatilis sp., assembly GCA_964477575.1. Lineage (GTDB taxonomy): Bacteria > Pseudomonadota > Gammaproteobacteria > Burkholderiales > Rhodocyclaceae > Sulfuricystis. The sequence goes on along the minus strand of CAYZEA010000010.1, from coordinate 95,192 downwards.
ATTCCTTCGAGCAGCTTGTATTTACGGATATTGCGGTCGGCGAGCGCTTGCAGCTTGGCGATGACAGTGACATTCGGTTGTTTGCCGAACAGGTGGGCATAGCGTTTCTGCGGCCTGAGATACTCTTCCACAGGGAGCGGTCGCCGTATCGCCAGCGCCGACTTTATCTCGCCATGTTCGGCCTCGAACACCGGGAATATCCCGGTCTCCTTGGCCAGTCGCGCCATCTTGATGGTCTCGCTCGAATTGGTTCCCCAGCCGAGCGGGCAGGGCACGAGGATGTGGATGTAGCGTGCGCCGCGAATCTCCATGGCACGGCGCACCTTGGCCTCGAGGTCGCGCAGGTCGGCGACGGTGGCGGTGGCGACATAGGGAATCTCGTGGGCCATCGCAATCGCCGGTACAAATTTGCCCTGACCGAAGCCGTTGCCAGGTTCCGGCCCGACGGCCATCGTTGTCGCGGTACGTGCCGCCGGCGGCGTGGCGCTGGAACGCTGCACGCCGGTGTTCATGTAGCCGCCGTTGTCGTAGCAGATGTAGAGCACGTCGTCGTTGCGCTCGAACATGCCGGAGAGACAGCCGAAGCCGATGTCCGTGGTGCCGCCGTCGCCGCCCTGGGCGACGACGCGGATGTTGCGCCGCTCGCCCTTCTTCTGTTTGACCTTGATGGCGGCGGCGATGCCGGTGGCGACCGCCGCGGTATTGCCGAACAGCGAGTGGATCCACGGAATCTGCCAACTGGTTTCCGGATAGGGCGTGGAGAAGACTTCGAGACAGCCGGTAGCGTTGGCGGCGATCAGGCGACCCTGGGTGGCTTCCATCGCGGCGTCGATGGCATAGCGCGCCCCGAGTGCCTCGCCGCAGCCCTGACAGGCACGGTGACCGGAGTTGATCGAGTTGAAGCGTTTGCCGCTGGCCTGCACGCTGCGCTCTTCGGGGGCGAGCAGACGGTTGCCGACGGTGAAGGTGCCGGTCTGGTAGAACTTGACGGGTTGGAAGGACATGTCGTGTTCTCCCCGATCAGTAGTTGCGCGCGGCGACGACACCGGCATCGCGCAGCAGGTTTTCGGCAATGGGACCGGAACGGCGCTGCGCCTTCTCGCGTTCGAGTTGCTTGTTGACGGCCTTCCAGTCGAGGTCGAGAAAGGTCATCAGTTCAAGCTCGCCGCTGCAGGCTTTTTCGAACAGCGCGGTCAGCGATTTCATGGTGATGGCGCGGCCGCCAAGGCCGGCAATGACCGTGTGTCCTTTCAGGCCCATGCCGGTGACGGCCATGCGCACATCGGTGGCGACAATGCCGCCGCCGCCTACGGCCAGGCTCTTTTCCAGCACGACGAAACGCTTGCAGTGCTTCAGTGCCGCAGCCACGGCGGTATGCGGGAAGGGGCGGAAGCTGGTGATCCCCAGGACGCCAATCTTGTGTCCTTGCTCGCGCATCGCATCGACAGTGTCCTTGACCGTACCGAGCACAGAGCCCATGGCGATGACGATGGTCTCGGCATCTTCGGCGCGATAGGTACGGATCAGCCCTCCCGATTCGCGGCCAAACACTTGCTTGAACTCGGCGGCCAGTTCGGGGATGCGTTCGAGCGCCTGCATCTGCCGGGCGTGAGCGAGGTAACGCACTTCCATGAAGGCCTCGGGGCCGACCATCGCCCCGATCGACACCGGCTCGGCAGGGTCAAGCACCTGACGCGGCTCATAGGGCGGCAAATACTGGTCGACCTGTGCCTGCGTCGGCATGTCGACACGCTCGTAGGCGTGGGTGAGGATAAAACCGTCCATGCAGACCATGATCGGCAGACTCAATTCCTCGGCCAGTTTGAAGGCCTGGATGTGCAGGTCGAGCGCTTCCTGGTTGGTCTCGGCGAACAGTTGCAGCCAGCCGGAGTCGCGCTGCGAGAGCGAGTCCGAATGATCGTTCCAGATGTTGATCGGTGCGCCGATGGCACGGTTGGCGACCGTCATGATGATCGGCAGGCCCAGACCGGAGGCGTTATAGACCGCCTCGACCATGTAGAGCAGACCTTGCGAGGCCGTCGCGGTATAGCTGCGTGCGCCGGCGGCCGAGGAGCCGATGGCGACGCTCATCGCGGCAAATTCGGATTCGACATTGATGAATTCGCAATCCTGCAGCGAACCGTCCTTGACCATCTCGCCGAGCCCTTCGACGATATGGGTCTGCGGCGAAATTGGGTAGGCGCAGATGACTTCCGGCCGGCACAGGGCGACGGCCTCGGCGACGGCGCGGCTTCCTTCCATCTGTTTAAGCATGAGCGGCCTCCTGCAATTCAGCCTTGACGATGTCGTAGGCTTCGCGCGCGGCGGCGATGTTGCCGGCGGCGACCTTGCCGGAGAATTTGTCCTCGATCGCCCTGATGACCGATTCGAGCTTGAGGATGCCGGAAACTGCGGCAAACCCGCCGAGCAATGGCACGTTGGGCACCGGCCGGCCGACATGCTTGAGGGCGATATCGGTGGCGGATACGGTACACAGCCGTTCGGTACGATAGCTCTTGACGAAGTCGGCAAGGCCCAGTTCCTCGAAGGTTTTATTGGTGTTGATGAGAATATAGCCGTCGGGCTTGAGGCCGGCGAAGCAATCGACCTGATGCAGCAGCGTCGGATCCTGAATGATCAGCGCATCGGGCGCCATGATCGGTTCGCGCAGGCGAATCTCTTTGTCGTCGATGCGACAGAAAGCCACTACGGGTGCGCCGGTGCGTTCGGAACCGAAGCTCGGAAAAGCCTGGGCATGACGGCCTTCGTCGAAGGCGGCGATGGACAGCATCTCGGTCGCCGTAACGACACCCTGACCGCCCCGACCGTGAATACGGACCTGGAACATTGCTTCCTCCTTTTATGTTTCGGGTCATTCTGGCCGACATGCGCCATGTACCATTGCGCATGTCGCATGCGCTTGATTGCGGGTCACAGTGTAACGCTTTGGCGAATCGCTGCGCGGTGCGCCGCAAAAGTCGACGCTGGCGGGACGGCGTCATGACAAAATTCTTCAACATCGATCCGGACGTCTTCGTGCCGACATGAGTCAAAGGAGTCATACGATGAAACCAATAATCAAGCCACGAAACCCCTTCGTGGCCCTCGCCAAGTTCCGCAAGGCGGGCGCACACGAAAAGCCGGCAAAATCCCTGCGCCGGGAGGAAAAGCAAACCCTGGCGAAGACCGCCAAGCAATCGCCGGAGTCATGGCACAAGCGTATCTCCGGTGGATACGGTTCTGCGATGGCTTCGGCTGGTTGAATCCAAGACTGATTGCAGTCGGTCAGGCTTCAAAGCCCCCTAACCGTCCCCGACCCGGAGCGGACATTCAGAAGTAGCCTCTTGGCGAGGCTGCCGTTCAGCTCGTGGTGACGATCTGGATGTGGTTGCGGTTCACGTCGATGAAAGGCGCGGCCAGTACCTGTCGGCCGCCGAGCTCGATCTCGTAGACTTCCGCGTCCATGACCGCGATGAACTCGCGTGCCTCGTGCATGAAGTCGGTCACTCGCGCGCTGGGCAGCAGGTCGATGTAGCCCTTGATGCGGTAGGCATCAGTCAGGATCGTTACCTTGGTCTTGTTCTCGTGCGCGCTCATGATCGTTTCTCCTTGCTGGCAATTGCGCCTATGTTAGCCGCGTCGTCCATGAATGCAACTCCCGCCCGTCGGGCTGCCCGCTGGCAGCGTGCGGAACGTATGCCCAGTCATTTATTCCAAACGGCAGAAAGCGCTGCACTGCCGACGGTAAGTCGGAAAAGCTGAATGGCAGTAGTGGGTTGGCAGTCCGCTTTCGATCTGCGATTACCTGTAATGCCTCTGAAATGCTGCGGATATGTTGCAGTGCCCGATTGCGAGCAACTGTGTAACCCTTTACCATGCGTTCCGTTTGCCTACCCGGCAGACGCACTCCGCGTGTTGCATGTCACCCGTGCCGCGCCCCCATAACAACTCCATCAGGAGGAGACATGTCCGAGATTCACCCTGGCGCAGCCAACGTTTTTGGCGCGCATGTCCTTGATGCAGACCCGCAGGAAACCCGCGAGTGGCTCGATGCCCTCGAAGCGGTGATCGAAGAAGTCGGCCCCGAACGCGCCCATTTCCTGATCGAAAAGTTGATCGAACTGGGCCACCGTGCTGGTATCAACATTCCCTATTCGGCCAATACCGATTACGTCAATACGATTCCCGTCGACCGCCAGCCCCTGGCCCCCGGCGACTACGCCATCGAGAATCGCATCCGCTCCTATGTGCGCTGGAACGCGCTGGCGATGGTGCTGCGCGCCAACAAAGGCGAATCGAACCTCGGCGGCCACATTGCCAGCTTTGCCTCTGCCGCCACCCTGTACGATGTCGGCTTTCAGCACTTCTGGCATGCCCCCACCGAGAACCACGGTGGCGACCTGATCTTCGTGCAGGGCCACTCGGCCCCGGGCATTTATGCTCGCGCCTTTCTGCTCGGCCGTTTCACGGAAGCGCAGTTGGACGGCTTCCGTCAGGACGTCGATGGCAAGGGCATCACCTCCTATCCGCATCCGTGGCTGATGCCGGATTTCTGGCAGTTTCCGACCGTCTCGATGGGCCTTGGTCCCTTGCAGGCGATCTATCAGGCGCGCTTCATGAAATACATCCACGACCGGGGCCTTGCGCAGACCGCCGGCCGCAAGGTATGGGCTTTCATGGGCGACGGTGAGACCGACGAAGTCGAGAGCCTTGGCGCGATCGGCATGGCCGGGCGCGAGAAGCTCGACAACCTGATCTTCGTCATCAACTGCAACCTGCAGCGCCTTGACGGCCCGGTGCGCGGCAACGGCAAGATCATCCAGGAACTGGAAGCCGATTTCCGCGGCGCCGGCTGGAACGTCATCAAGGTGGTCTGGGGCAGCTACTGGGACGCCCTGCTGGCGCAGGACAAGAAGGGTCTGCTCAGAAATCGTATGATGGAATGCGTTGATGGCGACTACCAGACCTTTAAGTCGAAGGATGGCGCCTATGTGCGCGAGCATTTCTTCAATACGCCGGAACTCAAGGCGATGGTCGCCAACTGGTCGGACGAGGATATTTGGCGCCTCAATCGCGGCGGCCACGATCCGCACAAGGTCTTTGCCGCCTATCAGGCTGCCGTGAATCACACCGGCCAGCCGACCGTGATTCTCGCCAAGACCATCAAGGGCTACGGCATGGGCGAATCGGGCGAAGCGCAGAACATCACCCATCAGCAGAAGAAGATGGGCACGACCTCGCTCAAGGCTTTCCGCAACCGCTTCCGCTTGCCGATCACCGACGAGGAGCTGGAGACGCTGCCCTACCTGAAGTTCCCCGACGGTTCGCCCGAATTGGAATACATGCGCGGTCACCGCATGGCGCTCGGCGGCTATCTGCCGCAGCGCCGCCGCCGTGTCGAACCAATGCCGGTGCCGGCGCTGTCAGCCTTCGATGCACTGCTGAAAGCCAGTGGCGAAGGGCGCGAGGTGTCGACGACGATGGCCTTCGTGCGCATCCTCAACATGCTGATCAAGGACAAGCAGATCGGCAAGCGCATCGTGCCCATCGTGCCGGACGAATCGCGCACCTTCGGCATGGAGGGCCTGTTCCGCCAGGTGGGCATCTGGAACCAGGAAGGCCAGAAGTATGTGCCGCAGGACGCCGACCAGTTGATGTTCTACAAGGAATCGAAGGACGGCCAGATCCTGCAGGAAGGCATCAACGAGGCCGGCGCAATGGCCGACTGGATCGCTGCGGCGACGTCGTATTCGACGCACGGCGTGCAGATGATTCCCGTCTACATCTTCTACTCGATGTTCGGTCTGCAGCGCACCATGGACCTGTGCTGGGCGGCGGGCGATTCGCGCGCGCGCGGCTTCCTCGTCGGCGGTACCGCCGGGCGGACGACGCTCAACGGCGAAGGCCTGCAGCACGAGGATGGTCATTCGCACATCCTTGCCGCGACGATTCCGAACTGCATTTCCTACGACCCGACTTTCAGCTATGAAGTGGCGGTGATCGTGCAGGATGGTCTGCGCCGCATGGTGACCGAGCAGGAAGACGTGTTCTATTACCTCACGGTGATGAACGAGAACTACGAGCATCCGGCCATGCCCTCATCTGACAATGGGAGCGTCGAGCAGGACATCCTCAAGGGCATGTACCTGTTCAAGAAGGGTGCCGCGACCAACGGTTCGCGCGTGCAACTGCTTGGCTCGGGCACCATCTTCCGCGAGGTGATCGCCGCCGCCGATCTGCTGCAGAACGACTGGGGTGTAGCGGCCGATTTGTGGTCCGCGACCAGCTTCAACGAGCTGGCACGCGATGGCCACAACTGCACCCGCTTCCACCTGCTGCATCCGGGCGAGACGCGCCCTGTCTGCCATGCCAAGGGCTTGCTGGCGGATACGCGTGGCCCGATTGTCGCAGCCACCGACTACACGCGCATGTATGCGGAGCAGATCCGTCCCTTCATTACCGAAGGCGGTCGGCGTTACACGGTACTGGGCACGGACGGTTTCGGCCGTTCGGATTCGCGCGCGCAGTTGCGGCGCTTCTTCGAAGTGGATCGTTATTACGTGACGGTGGCAGCCCTGTCCTCGCTGGCGGATGATGGCGCCATTGAGGCGAAAGTCGTGGCCGAGGCGATTGCGAAATACGGCCTCGATCCGAGCAAGCCGAATCCGGTGGGGGTGTGATCATGATGGACATCAAGGTACCCGACATCGGCGATTTCAAGGATGTGCCGGTCATCGAAATTCACGTCAAGCCGGGCGATACGGTCAAGGCTGACGACTCGCTGGTGACGCTGGAATCGGACAAGGCCACGATGGATGTGCCGGCCCCGGTGGCCGGCACGGTGAAGGAAATCAAAGTTGCGATTGGCGACAAGGTGGCGGAAGGCAGCGTCATTGTGCTGCTCGAAGCTGGGACGGCGACTGAAGCTGCGCCGGCTGTCGCCCCTGCGCCTGTGCAAGCCGCCCCTGCGCCGGCCGCCGTCCCGCCAGTTGCCGTTGCGTCATCGACAGGTGCCGCGCCACCGACGGCAAGTATCGCCATCCTGCCGCCGGCCGTGCATATTCCCACGCCCGCTGAAATCATCGCCGAGCTGGACGGCATCAAGCCGCATGCCTCGCCCTCCGTGCGTCGCTTCGCCCGCGAGTTGGGCGTCGATGTAGCGAAGGTGAAAGGCAGCGGGCCGAAGGGGCGCATCACCCAGCAGGACGTGCAGGCCTTCGTCAAAGGCGTCATGTCGGGTGCGAGTGCCGTCCAAGGTTTGGCAATTGCGGCGCCGACTTCTTCCGGCTCCGGCTTGAATCTGTTGCCCTGGCCGCAGGTCGACTTCGCCAAGTTCGGCCCCATCGAGGTCAAGCCGTTGTCGCGCATCAAGAAGATCAGCGGCCCCAACCTCGCGCGCAACTGGGCGATGATCCCGGCGGTGACCTACCATGAGGATGCCGACATCACCGAACTCGAAGCGCTGCGTGTGCAGTTGAACAAGGAAAATGAAAAGTCGGGTACCAAGGTGACCATGCTGGCCTTCATGATCAGGGCGGTCGTGGCGGCGCTGAAGAAATACCCCGATCTCAATTCCTCCCTTGACGGGGAAAATCAGGTCTTCAAGAACTACTGGCACATCGGCTTTGCGGCCGACACGCCGAATGGCCTGATGGTGCCGGTGTTGAAGAACGCCGACCAGAAGGGCGTGTTCGAGATCGCGCAGGAAACCTCGGAACTGGCGAAGAAGGCGCGCGAAGGCAAACTGCCGCCCGCCGACATGCAGGGGGCGACCTTCACCATCTCCAGCGTCGGCGGCATCGGGGGAACTTCGTTCTCGCCCATCGTCAATGCGCCGGAAGTGGCGATTCTCGGCATCAGCAAGTCGAGCATGAAGCCGGTGTGGAACGGCAAGGAATTCGTGCCGCGCCTGATCGTGCCGCTGTCGCTTTCGGCCGATCACCGCGTCATCGACGGTGCGCTGGCCACGCGCTTCAACGCTTACCTCGCCCAGTTGCTCGGCGACTTCCGGAGGGTCATGCTATGACGCTCGAAGTCAAAGTGCCGGACATCGGCGACTTCAAGGACGTGCCGGTGATCGAGATTCACATCAAGCCGGGCGATATGGTGAAGGCGGACGATTCGCTCGTCACGCTGGAATCGGACAAGGCGACGATGGATGTGCCCAGTCCGGCCGCAGGGACGGTGAAGGAAATCAAAGTCGCGTTGGGCGACAAAGTCGCCGAGGGCAGCTTGATTGTCGTGCTGGAGACGGGTGCGACCGCGTCAGCTCAGCAGCCTGCTGCAGCTACGCCTGCCGCCGTCCTGTCAGCGTCGACTTCTTCAACCCCCGACATCGAATGTGAAATGCTTGTCCTCGGCGCCGGCCCTGGCGGCTACTCGGCCGCCTTCCGCAGTGCCGATCTTGGCATGAAGACCGTCTTGGTTGAACGCTATGCGACCCTCGGCGGGGTTTGCCTCAACGTCGGTTGCATTCCTTCAAAGGCGCTGCTGCATGTCACGGCCGTGATGGACGAAGCGCAGCATCTCGGTGCTGCGGGCGTTACGTTTGCCGCGCCGCAAGTGGATATCGACAAGCTGCGCGCGCACAAGGAGAAAGTTGTCGGCAAGCTGACGAGCGGATTGGCTGGCATGGCCAAAGCCCGCAAGGTCGAGGTGGTGCAGGGCGTGGGCCAGTTTGTCGACGCCCACCACATGGCCGTCGCAACGGCGGATGGCACAAAGACCATCCGCTTCGCGCAGTGCATCATCGCTGCGGGTTCGCAGGCGGTGCATTTGCCTTTCCTGCCCGACGATCCGCGCATTATCGATTCCACCGGAGCACTCGAACTGCGCACCCGGCCGGCAAAGATGCTGGTCATCGGTGGCGGCATCATCGGCCTGGAAATGGCAACGGTGTATTCGACGCTCGGCGCCAAAGTCGATGTGGTCGAAATGCTCGACGGTCTGATGCAGGGGCCGGATCGCGATGCCGTGAAAGTCTGGGAAAAGCAGAACAGTCAGCGCTTCGACAAGATCATGCTGAAGACGAAGACCACCGCCGTCGAAGCCAAGCCCGATGGCCTTTGGGTCACCTTCGAAGGCGAAGCTGCACCGAAAGAGCCGCAGCGCTACGACCTGATCCTGCAAGCCGCCGGCCGCAGCCCGAACGGCAAGCAAATCGCTGCTGACAAGGCCGGCGTGAACGTGAATGAACGCGGCTTCATCTCGGTCGACAGCCAGATGCGCACTAATGTCGCGCACATCTTCGCCATCGGCGACATCGTCGGTAATCCCATGCTGGCGCACAAGGCCGTGCATGAGGCGCATGTCGCGGCCGAAGCGGCTGCGGGGCAGGAGGCGCATTTCGATGCCACCGTGATCCCGAGCGTCGCCTACACCCATCCCGAAGTCGCCTGGGTAGGCCTCACCGAAGCGCAGGCGAAAGAAACCGGTCGCCAGATCGAGGTGGCCAAGTTCCCCTGGGCGGCCTCAGGCCGTGCTATCGCCAACGGCGCGGATTACGGCTTCACCAAATTGATCTTCGATGCGGAAACGCACCGCATTGTCGGCGGCACCATCGTCGGCCCGAGCGCGGGCGACATGATCGGCGAGATCTGCCTAGCGATCGAGATGGGCGCCGATGCCGTCGATATCGGCAAGACCATTCATCCGCACCCAACGCTGGGCGAGAGCATCGGCATGGCGGCGGAAGTGGCGCATGGTTCCTGTACCGATCTGCCGCCGATGCGCAAGCGCTGATTTGATGTAAAGTCACGCACCGCACCATCCAACCGAATTGACAATGCATTCTCGTTAAGAGAAAGGATGATTGACATGGCCATTATTGGAAAACTTCGCAAACTTAGCTTTAGACAAACTGCAATTTCTTCTGCGGTCGTTGCGGCCCTGTTATCGGGAGGCTTGCAAGCAGCAGAACACCCCAATACCAAGGTAAATTATGACGCCTCCCGCAATGTCAATGTGATTGACATGGTCATGAGCATCGACTGGGATTTCGACAGTCCGCCTGCTGGTTTGGAAAGAACCTTTATCGAGAATATCCTCAAGCAGTCGTCGCAAAGCCTGTACACCATGACCGAAGGTCGTCAGATGCTGGGCAAGGTGTTCGTGTACAAGAACGGGCAGTTCATGAATAACACGGATATCCAGTATCTGCAGAAAGACGGTCGGGCTAATGCGCATATTGGCGGAATCTTTAACTGCCAAAGCTGCCGGAACCAGATGTTTGCAGGCACGGGCGAAACTGCAGAGCAACATGGAAAAACATTAGCACACGAATTCGGCCACTATGTATTGGCGCTCTATGACGAGTATCGTGAAGTAGGCGGTACCTCGACCGAACCGGGATCGCCGCAGGATGGCGATACGCCGCGAGACTCGATCATGCATAACCATTTGGGTTATGTCAATCTCTCGACGGCCAGCGACTATCCCGATGCGTCGGTACAAAAAACGGCGCACTTCCGGACTTATGGCAAGTCGGCGTGGGAGGTGCTGGTTTCCGATCCGGCGAGCGATCAGACCCAAGTAGGCAGGACGCAATTCGACCCGTTCAAGAACATTCAAGCGCCCACGGCGGCGAGTTTGACCCGCCCCGCCACAGGATGGGAGAACGATTTCCAAGTGGTCTATATGGGCAGCAGCAACCCAAGCGGAACCCAAACGCCAAGCGGTGGTTCGGGCAGCACAGGGGTCGCGAGCGGCACAATCAATGCCATCATTATCGATACGGCCACTACCAAGGCTCACCTCGATGCGCAAATCAACGCGGCTGTTCAGGCGATCGATGCCACCAGTACGAATGGACGGGTCATCGTTTATGCACACCCATTCTCCAGTACGCCCGTTGTTCCCCTGACGGTATTGACGGACACGACGAAGAGTTCCATCAAAACAACCCTATCCAAGATTGGTTTGGATACGGCCGCAGAAGATACCGTGGTCGGCGATCGGCTTTTCGATTGGGCGCAAGCGCAGTTTCCAAGCCTGTTCCCCTCGGTTGCCCAAGCCGGCACGGCTGAAGGGTACTACTATCGCTTTTATTCGAACGGACAGGCGCTGGGTATCAAGGGCGGCGAAATCTTTTATTTGCCCGGCGGCGGATTGGAAAACATCAAGAACCTTGGTGCGGCCAGTCAGTATGTATCGCAAGCCAAGCTTGAGTTAACCGCAACCCTGCAAAAAGCGCTGGACAGCATCAAGGCAGTGAGAACGGATGCGGACACGCCTAGCGTGACATTGTTTACAAATGCATCCGCTACCGTCGATAGCGCTTTGATGACTGCCTTCAGAGACGCGCGGGTTTCGATTAACCCGGTGGCGCTGGTGAGCGCAAGCACGCGATCGCAGACCCGCATGACGTCTCGTGCTCCCGGAAAGTCTTCCTTGTTCGATCTCGCGAAAGGGACGCTCGGGAAATATGAGGAGGCCGCCAAGGCAGGCGATCTGGCCAGATCAGCCGGAAAGGTGGCGAATGCCGCTGAAGGCGACAACGTCGAGGTCGTGACGGATGGCGAATCCCCCGATGTTCTTGCGGCAGGCGGAAAACACAGCCTGACGGCAAAGATTGCTGCTGCTCCGCTGGATGGCGAAGTGACATTCCAGGCCTACTGGAGCGAGGATGACGATAGCAAATTGTCCTTCTCGATCACGACGCCGAGCGGCACCGTGATCACGCCGACCACCTTGCCGGCCGGCGTTACCTATACACGCAATGCCGGTGAGGGCGAAGCGTCGTTTACCGTTAGCGATAGTTTCAGTGGCCGTGCCGGAAATTGGGCCAGCACCATTACCGCCTCTGCGGCGACGGATGAGGAAGTTTTCCAGGAGGTGATGGTGAAGTCGAATTTGTCCGCTACGCTGGACTTATTTGGCGGTTCGGACGAGGATACACGGGCCATGTTCGCCGAAGTCGAGCTCAGCGGTCCCCTGCCGGTCAAGGGAGCCAGCGTGTCGGGGGATGTCCATTCCGCAAGCAGTGGTCAGAAGGTAGGCGCGACGCTGACCTTTAAGGATGACGGTGTGGCGCCGGACAAGAAGGCAGGCGATGGCAAATACACCGCCAGCCTTTCCAGTTTGGCCGTTGGCGAATATGAACTCAAGGTCGCCGTCAGCAATGATGGCACTGCCGTTTTCAGCACTGCCGGATCGACCAAAAAAGGCTCCGATGCAACCGCTGAAACCGTGCCTGCTTTCCAGCGCAGCGCCAGCGAAGTCTTCAAGAAAGTCCGCTAATGCACTAGGGATTGGCGGGCGATGACAGCCATAAGTCAAGCCCGCCGCCTGTTATAGGGTGGTAAGCGCACTCTCACTCTGTATTGATCCTGCGCTGAAGATCACGGTTGTACAAAGATTTTGAGGGTGTTGTGCACAGGAGTTGATCTCCTATATGAATTCACATAGAATGTCCTATATGAATTCATCAATGACCATTGCGCTCCACACGACGGCTGAACAGATCGGTCGTCTTCGGGAACTGCAAAATGCCTTTGCCGAGGTATGTAATGCCTTGGCGCCTGTGGTGCAGGAGACGCGCTGCTGGAACCGTGTGGCGCTTCATCACCTCGCCTATCGTAGTCTGCGCGAGCGTTTCCCGAACATGGGCTCGCAGATGGTTTGCAATGCCATCTATTCCGTATCGCGAATGTGTCGGATCGTCTTCCAGCACCCTGGAAGTCCTTGGAATGTGGCCAAGCTTGGGGAGCGGCCGTTACCCAGGTTGCAGTTCTCTTCGACGGCCCCGGTGTATTTCGATCGCCACACACTGAGTATTAAAAACAATCGCTTGTCGATGTACACCCTGGATGGTCGTATGCATTTCGACCTCAATCTTTCGGATAGCAACGAGGCGCAATTTCATCAGGGGAAGTTGCGTGAGGTTGTTCTGGCGCGCAATGCCGAGGCGTATGTCTTGACCTTCCACTTTTCACCCACAGAAGACCCGGCAGATGGCATGAGTCCATCTGCCCAGATGCCGTCTGGCGAACTGCCCGAATATCTGATCATCCTGGATTCGCAGGAGGCAGGAAACCCACCCCTCGGTATGCCGCTTACCCCGAATTCCCAATTGCCCGCCGCTGCGCTCGGCTAGCCCGTCCCTCCCAAGAATCTTATGGCCAACATTCATACATCCGCTTCGCCGTTGCGGGAAGCCTTTGAGCCGATTATGCCCATTCTCAAAAAGGTGGCATGGTTTGGCGTTTTGATCAACCTGCTGTCCCTGGCGCCCTCGCTTTACATGCTGGAGGTCTACGACCGCGTGGTCACCAGCCGCAATGCCCATACCTTGCTGATGCTTACCGTCCTGGTGCTCGGCATGTATGTGCTGATGGAGATTCTGGAATGGGTGCGCGGTCAGATTCTGCATAACGCCGGCTTGGTGCTCGAAACCAAGCTGGGCGAGCGCGTCTTCAACGCCGTGTTTGAAGCCAATTTGCGGCGTATGGGTGGCTCGAATCAGGCACTCAACGATATGCGCACGCTGCGGGAGTTCCTGCCTAGCCCTGCCGTTACCGCACTCATGGATGCGCCCATGGCGCTGTTATTCCTGGTGCTGATCTTCCTCATCAGCCCGGTGCTCGGCTGGTTCTCCGTAGTCATTGCCATCATTCAGGTCTATATCGCCTACCTGACGGAACGCACCACACAACAACCGCTGACCGCCGCCAACCGGGAAGCGATTGCAGCCCAAAATTACGCTGGCAGCACCTTGCGCAATGCGCAGGTGATTGAATCGATGGGCATGCTGGGCGATATCCACAAACGTTGGATGAACAAGCAGCGGCGCTTCCTGCAGTTGCAGGCGGAGGCCTCCGATCATGCTGGCGGCAAAAGTGCTGCGGCGAAAGTAATGCAGAACATCCTGGCCTCTGGCCTGCTCGGTCTGAGCTGCTGGTTACTGTTGCAGAACGAACTGGCGGGCGGCGGCAGCATGATGATCATTTCCAGCATTCTTGGCGGCAAAGTACTCGCCCCCCTGGTGCAGGTGATCGCTACCTGGAAAAACATCGTCAATGCCCGCGATGCCTACCAGCGGCTTGACAAGTTGTTACTGGCGATTCCGGAACGCGAACCTGGCATGTCATTGCCGCCACCGCAGGGGGCGCTGAGCGTCGAGGGTGTGATAGCCGCAGCACCGGGTACCCAGGTAGCCATTTTGCGCGGCGTGTCGTTTGCACTGCCTGCTGGCAAGGCGCTCGTGATGGTCGGCCCGTCTGCCGCCGGCAAATCCACGTTGGCACGGCTGCTGGTGGGTATCTGGCCAGCGCAAAGTGGCAAGGTCCGGCTTGACGGCGCCGATATTTTTCCCTGGAACAAGGCGGAACTTGGGCCGCATATCGGCTATCTGCCACAGGGTATCGAACTGTTCGATGGCACCATCGCAGAAAACATCGCACGCTTCGGCGAGGTGGATATGGACAAGGTCGAAGCAGCCGTCCGTGCTGTCGGTCTGCATGAAATTATCGCGGCCATGCCGGCCGGTTACGATAGCCGCATCGGCGATGAGGGCTGCTTTCTATCCGGCGGGCAACGCCAGCGGGTTGGCCTGGCGCGGGCGATCTATGGCGACCCCAAATTTGTCGTACTCGATGAACCCAATTCCAGCCTCGACGAGGCCGGCGAGCACGCCTTGCTGCAAACCCTGCAGGCTCTCAAGGCACGTGGTACCACGCTGATCATCATTACCCATCGCACCAGCATCCTGCCGATTGCCGATGCCATGCTGATCTTGCGCGATGGTCAGGTTGCCGCTTACGGACCACGCGACGAAGTGCTCGCTGCGCTGGCCAAGGCACAAAAACCCGCGCCACCCGCGATCACCCAACCTGTTGCCGCTGCGGCGGCCTAAGGCATAACGCTCAAATGAAAACCCCTGCCTTTTTCCAGCGTAGCGAGTTGACCGCCACCCTTTGGCTGTTCCGTCGCGAATTCATGGTGGTCGGCCTGTTCAGCATGGTCGCCAACCTGCTCATGCTCACCCCGACGCTGTACATGCTGCAAGTTTTCGACCGCGTCATGATCAGCCAAAACGGCTTGACCCTGGTGGCGCTCTCGTTGATTACGCTGTTTTTGTTTGGCGTGATGGCCTTTGCCGAGTGGGCACGTTCGCGCCTGCTGGTGCGTGCTGGCGTCCGGCTCGACGAGGAACTGAATTCGCGTGTCTTCAATGCCAGTTTCGAGGCTGCGCTCAATCAAACAGGGCGTAATCCGCTGCAGGCCTTCACCGACCTGACCAACATTCGCCAGTTTCTCACTGGCAATGGCATTTTTGCTTTTTTCGATGCGCCCTGGACGCCCATCTACCTTGCGGTGGTGTTCCTGCTGCATCCACTCCTCGGCTGGCTGGCCCTGGCGTTTGTCGTCATCCTGGCGGGTCTGACCTATGTGAGTCATCGGATTACCGAAGCCTCAACCAAGGGCGTGCTGCAAACCACCGCCGATGTGAATACCTATGTCCATAGCAAGCTACGCAATGCCGAGGTGATCGAGGCGCTCGGTATGCTGGATCACCTGCGCCGCCGCTGGAAAAACCGTCAAAACCAGCACTTGCAGGCAGCCGCAGCCTCTCAGGAAATCAACCGGCGCATGCAGTCGTTCAGCAAGTTCGTCCGCTACAGCATGCAGTCCCTGATGCTGGGTGCCGGCGCCCTGCTTGCCATCCAAGGCGAATTGACCATGGGCGGCATGATTGCGGCCAACGTGCTGATGGGACGTGCCTTGGCACCGATCGATCTGATCCAGAACAGCTGGCGCAGCTTCGTCACAGCACGCACTGCCTTCGAGGCGCTTGAGGCGCTGTTGCGTACCAATCCGGCGCGCCATGCCCGCGCCATTCATGCGGTACCGCAGGGTCATGTCGCCATCGAAAACCTGGTGGCGACCGTCACCGGTCGCGAGCAGCCAATATTGCGCAACCTGACGGCAGATTTTCCGGCAGGTGACATCATCGCCATCATTGGACCTTCAGGCTCCGGGAAATCGACGCTGGCGCGTGCGCTGGTGGGCATCTGGCCCCAATGCCAGGGGCGCGTACTGCTCGATGGCGAGCCGCTCGATAGCTGGGAGCGTAGCGAACTTGGTCCGCACATCGGCTATCTGCCGCAGGACATCGAACTGCTCGAAGGCAGCATTGCCGAGAACATTGCCCGCTTCGGCGCAGTCGACCCGGAAAAGGTCATCGATGCCGCGAAACGTAGCGGGATTCACGACATGATCCTGCGTTTCCCCAAGGGCTACGATACGCCGATGGGCGAAGCCGGCAACATGCTGTCGGGCGGACAACGCCAGCGCATCGGTCTGGCGCGGGCACTCTACGGCCATCCGGCACTGATCGTCCTGGATGAGCCGAATGCCAATCTTGACGATGCCGGCGAGGCCGCCTTGATCGAAGCATTGCGCTACCTCAAGTGCATGGGCAAGACCGTATTTCTGATTACCCACCGCATGAACATCATCGGTGCCGTTGACCGGATTTTGTTGCTGGTAGAGGGACAGATCCGACTTTACGGACCACGCGCGGAAGTGACTGCGGCACTGCAGGCACCCACGTCAACCCAAGCTGCGCCAGGCGCTACCCCACAACCTGCTTGACCCGCTTAACACGTTCAGACCAATTCGAGACCGAATCAGACCGACCATCAGGGCTTACGATATGAAGATGCAATCCATGCCGCAGAATCTGCAGACACCCAAGACCGCCAACTCGGAAACCACCCTTGAAGGAGAGTTGGTGCTGCCCACCGATACGCGCCGCCCGATACGTATTGGCCTATGGACCCTCGGTATCGGTTTTGGCGGTTTTCTCCTCTGGGCTGGACTGGCCCCGCTCGACGAGGGCGTCCCCACGCAGGGGATGGTGGCCATCGATACAAAACGCAAGGCGGTGCAGCATCAGACGGGGGGCATTGTGCGACAGGTCCTGGTCAGGGAAGGGCAAGCCGTCAAGGCAGGCGAACCCCTGATCCATCTGGATGATGCTGTAACGCAGGCTTCCCACGAAGCCACTCGGCAAAATTACCTCACGCTTCGCGCCATGGAGGGACGCCTGTTAGCCGAACAAGGCGGGCAGCAGCAGATCAGCTTTCATCCCGACCTGAAGGAAAACGAAAATGCCCCCTATATCCTTCAAACCATCGATAACCAGCGGCAACTCTTCCAGTCGCGCAGGATGTCCCTAAATGCCGAAATCCAGGCTATTCGTGAGTCGATTCAGGGCCAGGAAGCGTCGATACAAGGTTTTGAGGGCATGTTAAGCGCTCGAAAATCCCAGCTCGAATATCTGCAGGAAGATCTTAAAGGCATGCGCGACCTGGTCAAGGAGGGCTATGCCCCGCGCAATCGGCTGCTGGAACTGGAACGCATGGCAGCCGATGCCATGGCTTCGATTGCCGATATTCAGGGCAACCTCCAGCGTGCGCGCAGTGCCATCGCCGAACTGAAGATGCGTTCCATCTTGCGCACTCAGGAATATCGCAAGGAGGTCGATACCCAGTTGGCCGATGTACGCCGTCAGGTGCAAGCCGAGAGCGAAAAGTACAAGGCCATTGCGAACGAGCTTGCACGCACGATCATTCGCGCGCCGGCCGAAGGCCAAGTGGTCGGGCTTGTCACCCAGACGGTTGGGGGCGTTGTGGGTCCCGGCCAAAAGTTGATGGACATTGTTCCGGATGATGAGCCTCTGCTATTGGAATCCAAGGTGCAACCGCATCTGATCGACAGGGTCAAACCCGGCGCGCTCACGGATGTGCGTTTTTCCAGCTTTGCGCATTCGCCCGAGTTGGTCGTGGAAGGAAAAATTGCGTCGATTTCCAACGACCTGATCATGGAGCCGAACCAATTGCCTTACTACCTTGCCCGCGTGTCTCTGACGCCCGAGGGCCTGAAAAAACTTGGCAACCGTCAGTTGCAGCCCGGCATGCCCGTCGAGGTGATCATCAAGACGGGCGAACGTTCCGTACTGACCTACTTGCTGCATCCGCTGCTCAAGCGCATGGCTGCCTCGATGAAGGAAGAATGATCATGAAACAGCCTCTCCCATTCAGGGCCTTGCGTGCCAACCTGGCGCTCTGCTTTGGAATGCTAATCTGCAGCAGCGTGCAGGCGCTTGACCTAATGGAAGCCTACCGATTGGCTATTTCCGGCGATGCCACCTTCCAGGCTGCACGCGCCACGGCGGCAGCGGCCAGAGAGGCCGTGCCCCAAGCGCGCGCGGGGTTGCTGCCACAAATCTCAGCATCGGCCAGCAGGAGCAGGAATAGCACTGAGCAGACATCACCGAATCTCTTGGGGGAGGATGTCAGTCGAAATTATGATTATTTTGCCAAGAATGCCTCGATCAACCTACGCCAACCGCTTATTCGCTTCGGCAATCTTGCCCACTACTACCAAGCGGAAGCACAAGTCGCCGCCGCTGAGGCTACCCTGGAAAACGATACCCAGATGCTTGCCCTGAAAGTTGCAGGCAATTACTTCGATACGTTGGTAGCCCGCGAGAAACTCGAAAGCATCCGTATTCAGAAAGAGGCCTATGCCGGCCAACTTGCCGCTGCCGAGCGCGCACTCCAGGCCGGTTTTGGCACACGGACGGATATCGATGATGCCCAAGCACGCCTTGACATGGCGGCTGCCCAGGAAATCGAGGCAAGGCTACAGGTCAGGGTCATGGAAAAAACCTTGGCGGGAGTTGTCAACCAGCGTATACAGGCAGAGCAACTCGCACGCATCGATGATATGCGCCTGCAGCTGGAGATGCCCCAACCCGACAACCTGGAGGCATGGATCAGCCGTGCGGAAGAGAACAACCCGGAATTGCGCGCCATTCGACACTCGATCGAGGTCGCTGAACGCGAGTTGGACAAGGGGCGGGCGGCGCATTTGCCCACCCTGGACCTCGTCGCCAGCCGAAGCAAGAGTGACAGCGACAGCAACAATACCATCGGCAACCAATATCTGACCTCCAGCGTTGGCGTGCAATTAACTATCCCGATTTATTCCGGTGGGCAAGTTAACTCCGTGATTCGACAGGCCCATGCCAACCTGGACAAGGCGCGGCAGCAGCATGAAGCAGGACGTCGGCAGATCAACGTGGTCGTTGCAAGGGAGTTCGGTGCTGTCGAACAAGGCATCGCACGCGTGAAAGCGCTCGAACAGGCCCTGAAATCTTCCCAGCAGGCCCTGCACTCCACCCGCAAGGGGGTACAGGCCGGTACTCGCAATAGTATCGATGTTCTGAATGCCTTGCAGCAGCTTGCAGCCACTCAGTTCCAGCTAGCCGAGGCACGCGCCCATTATTCGATCAGCCGGCTTAAACTCAAATCTGCCGCTGGTGCGCTTGCAGAGCAGGATATTGCCGACGTCAATCGCTGGTTGGCTCCTGGCACTGCAAGCAAGCTGTAACGGGCTTCCGGAAGGGCAGGCAACGTAGGTAGGCCATTTATAAGGTCATACCCATCGTCAGCGCATCCTCCCGCCCACCTTTGCCGGGGTAATAACCCAATACAGTACCTTCCTGACTCAAGCCCAGGCGCTGGTAGAAGCGGATTGCTGGCGCATTGGATTGGGCCACCTCGAGCATGAGTTTGCTGGCCCCCTTTTCCCGTGCCAGGGCTATTACCCGATCGAGCAGCTTTTTGCCTAGGCCTTTGCTGCGATAGTCCGGCACCACGCTCAGTTTCAGCAGATGGGCCTGTTGGCCGTTGATCGTCACCAGGACATAGGCCACGATCTTGCCGTCCGACTTGATCACCCACCCTTTTGCGCCCTTGCCTAAGTGACCGATGAGATCGCCATAGCTCAAGGGGTAATCCGGATAGACCAGCTGTTCGATAGCGACGATCTCGATGATGTGGTGGCCGGTAAAGGGCTCGAAGCTGACAAGTAGTGCAGCCATCTTCAGGCTATTCTATCTTGCTGCACTTGAGGCTGTTGGTCAAATCGAGCTCGGAGGTACCGGGCGACAGGTAACCCAAGACTGCATAGAGGGAGGTGGTGCTTTCTTTCACCATCGATAGCAGATACTTTCCGCCATCGCTAAAACTGACCGTGTATTTCCAAACGTTACTGCCGCTGGTGCCAAGCAACCTGTATTGCAATCCCGCGCCGAACATCAAGTCCTGGCCCACCGGTTTGATGGTCGTCGTGAAGATCGGCAAGGAACCATTGTAGAGTCGGCAGGTATAAACCCCGGCAAATGTTTCGGTGTTGGTGTCGGTTTGACTGGGCGAGACGCTATCGATGTCGAACTTGTTGGTCGTCGGGTTAAATCTGAGAAATGCATCGTAGCTGCCCAAGCCAGGAACTTTGACATGACTGATGCCGATCTTGTCGGTTGTATCCACAGGCGCCCATAAATAGCTTTTGCTCAAGTCGAGGCTGATCTGGGCGTGGCTTTGTATTGCCGCTAGTGTCATCAGCAAGCCCATGATCAAGAAGCTGCTGGAGATTCTAATGTGCATGATCAGTTCCCCAGAAAGTTGGCGTCCACCACCGCCAGTGCCGTCATATTGACCAGGCGGCGCACGGTCGCCGTCGAGGTCAGGATATGCACCGGTTTGGCGGCGCCGAGCAGAATCGGGCCGACCGTGATGCCGTCGCCGTTAGTCTCCTTGAGGAGATTGAAGGCAATGTTGGCGGCATCGACGTTGGGCATGATCATCAGATTGGCCTCACCCTTGAGGCGGGAGCCGGGGTAGAGGCGGTTGCGGATCTTTTCGTTGAGCGCGGCGTCGCCGTGCATCTCGCCATCGACTTCCAGCTCGGGCGCACGGGCGCGGATGATCTCCAGCGCGCGCGCCATCTTGCGCGTCGCGTCGGTCGGCACGCTGCCGAAGTTGGAGTGTGAGAGCAGCGCGACCTTGGGCGCGACGCCGAAGCGGCGCACTTCGTCGGCGGCCATCAGCGTCAGGTCGGCAAGCAGGCCGGCATCGGGGTCTTCGTTGACGTAGGTGTCGCAGACGAACAGGGTGTGGCGCGGTAGCAGCAGCAGGTTCATGGCTGCAAAGCAGTGGGCGCGCGGCTTGAGGCCGATGACATCCTCAACATGGCGCAAATGCTGGGCATGCCGGCCGACGGTGCCGCAGATCATCGCATCGACGTCGCCACGGCGCAGCAGCATCGCACCGATCAAGGTCGTATCCGAACGCAAGGCCTGCTTGGCCATTTCCGGGGTGATGCCCTGGCGCCCGAGCAGCCCGTGGTATTCGTTGCACAGATCGCGGTAGCGCGGGTCGGAGAGCGGATTGACGATCTCGAAATCGACGCCGGCACGGATGCGCAGGCCGGCGCGCAGCAGACGATGCTCAATGACCTCGGGTCGGCCAATCAGCACGGGGTGGGCAAGCCCTTCATCCTTGACGGCCTGTACGGCCCGCAGCACACGTTCATCCTCGCCTTCGCAGTAGATGACTTTGCGCGGTGCCTGCTTGGCCGCAGCAAATACCGGCTTCATGACGAAGCCGGAGTGATAGACAAAGGCATCCAGCTTGTCCCGGTATGCCGCCATGTCGGTAACCGGGCACGTTGCAACGCCCGAGTCGGCGGCCGCCTGCGCCACGGCCGGCGCGATCTTAACGATCAGGCGCGGATCAAAAGGCTTGGGAATCAGATAGTCGGGGCCAAAGGCCGTTGCTTCACCGCCATAGGCCGTTGCTACGATATCCGAGGCCTCGGCCTGCGCTAGTTCGGCAATAGCCCGTACGGCGGCGAGCTTCATCTGCTCGGTGATCGTCGTCGCGCCGGCATCGAGCGCGCCGCGGAAGATGAAGGGGAAGCACAGCACATTGTTGACCTGGTTCGGATAGTCCGAGCGGCCGGTGGCGATGATCGCATCGTCGCGCACCGCCTTGACTTCCTCGGGCAGGATTTCCGGCGTCGGGTTGGCGAGCGCGAGGATCAGCGGCCGCGCCGCCATCTTTGCGGCCATCTCCTTCTTCAGCACACCGCCGGCCGACAAGCCAAGGAAGATGTCGGCGTCCACGATCACCTCGCCGAGCGTGCGCAGGTCGGTCTTCTTGGCATAGCGCGCCTTGATCGGCTCCATGTCCTCCTTGCGGCCCTCATAGGCCAGGCCCTTGATGTCGGTGACCCAGATGTTCTCGATCTTGACGCCGAGATTGACGAGCAAGTCGAGGCAGGCGAGCGCGGCGGCACCGGCGCCGGAAGTGACCAGCTTGATCTCGTCGATTTTCTTGCCGACGAGCTTCAAGCCATTGAGAATGAAGGCGCCGACGACGATGGCGGTACCGTGCTGGTCGTCGTGGAATACCGGTATCTTCATGCGCTCGCGCAGCTTGGCCTCAATGTAGAAGCACTCGGGCGCCTTGATGTCTTCGAGGTTGATGCCGCCGA
Source organism: uncultured Methyloversatilis sp. (assembly GCA_964477575.1). Taxonomy (GTDB): domain Bacteria; phylum Pseudomonadota; class Gammaproteobacteria; order Burkholderiales; family Rhodocyclaceae; genus Sulfuricystis. The sequence goes on along the minus strand of CAYZEA010000010.1, from coordinate 72,845 downwards.
AGGTCGGCTCCATCGCGGCGATGATGTCGATTAGCTTGTCGGCATCCGGCTGATCCAGCTCAATGTCGAAGACGTCGATGCCGGCGAATTTCTTGAACAGTACGCCCTTGCCTTCCATCACCGGCTTGGCGGCCAGCGGGCCGATGTTGCCCAGGCCCAACACGGCGGTGCCGTTGGTGACGACACCGACCAGGTTGGCGCGCGCGGTCATGCGACTGGCTTCGCGCGGATCGGCGACGATGGCGTTGCAAGCGGCGGCGACGCCGGGCGAATAGGCCAGTGCGAGATCGCGCTGATTGGTCAGGCCCTTGGTCGGGACGACGGAAATCTTGCCGGGGGTTGGGTAGGCGTGATAATCCAGTGCTGCCGCCGTCAGGTCAACGCTGGTTTCGTTGTGGTCAGTGGTCATGGGTTTCTACACTCCGCTTTTGAGGCGTAATCTTACTCTTCACGTCTGTGAAGAAACCGCAATGTGCCTGTGAGAAAATGCCGCTTCAAATTCGGGAGCAGGGTCATATGAAACGCGTCGTCTTCAATCAAAAGGGCGGTGTTGGCAAGAGCACCATTACCTGCAACCTGGCCGCGATTGCCGCTGCGCGCGGCGTACGCACGCTGGTGGTCGACCTGGACCCGCAGGCCAACTCGACCCGCTACCTGTTGGGATCGGGTGCGGAGGGACTCGAGTCAAGCATTACCGAGTTCTTCGATCAGATGCTCAACTTCAAGTTGCGGCCGAAGGCCACCGAAGACTTCATCCACGCCACGCCTTTCGAGAACTTGTTTGTGATGCCGGCCGATGCGGCACTCGAAGAACTGCAGGCCAAGCTGGAGTCGCGCTACAAGATCTACAAGCTGAAGGAATCGCTCGATGCGCTGGATTTCGACCAGATCTGGATCGACACGCCGCCTGCGCTGCACTTCTACACGCGCTCGGCACTGATTGCCGCCGACAGTTGCCTGATCCCCTTCGACTGCGATGAATTCGCCCGCCGCGCGCTCTATACGCTGCTCGACAACGTCGCTGAAATTCGCGCCGACCATAACCAGGCGTTGGCTGTTGAGGGCATTGTCGTTAACCAGTTCCAGTCACGCGCCACCTTGCCGCAGCAGATCATTGACGAATTGCGTGCCGAAAAGCTGCCCGTGCTCGAACCCTTCCTGTCGGCCTCGGTGAAGATCAAGGAATCGCACCAGCAAGCCAAGCCGATGATCCATCTCGACAAGGGCCACAAGCTGACCGACGAATTCACCCGCTTGTTCGATGCGCTGGAGCGGGCGCGCCAGCCGGCAAAGCAGAAAAAGCGCGCCTGATCCGTAAATAGGGCCGCCCTGCCAGCGGCAGCGATTAGCTTGATGTTCGTAGCTAGCCAGACTAAGCTAAGCGCTAGCCAAGAAGAATCGCTGATGCAATCCGTCAACATGCTGCAAGCAAAGTCGTCGCTGTCTCGCCTGGTCGATGCGATTAGCAGGGGCGGGAACGCGAGATCACCATCGCCCGTAACGGTCGTCCTGCCGCAAAGCTCGTAGCGGTGGATAGCGCTTCAGTGGGCAAGCGCATCAAGAAGCTGCCGAAAATCAGCAGAGTGCAGTTCGGCTACACCGGATCCCAGTTAGTCACGAGCGTTTGCTCTACAGCAACATGAAACATTGTCATGTCATATCTTGAAGACGCCGACCATGTCCTGAAATTCGCAGGCAAGTTTTTCCATATCTTTGGCCAAGCGGCTGGTTTCATCCACTGCCTGCATATTTTCAACGGCCAGACGTGAAATTTTGGCTACCGAACCACTAATTTCATCGCTTGTACTGGCGTGCTGGGCGGAAGCGGTGGAAATGCCGCTGACAACCGCGACAGTTTGCCGGATACCGGAATTGATCTCGGTGATGGCGCTGTTGGCGTCGTCGGCGAGCTTGCGAACATGTGGTGATGCAACCGAGACCTGGATTGCGGAGCTGCTGAGATGGTCTACGCTACGGCTGACATTGCCCAGTACCTGCTGGAACGAGTCGACCATGCCGTTGAATGCCATTGAAGCCAACCCGACTTCGCTGCGGCTGGTATTTTTAACGCGCAGGCGCAAATCTTTTTCCCGTTCAATCTGGTCCATCGTCATCTGCATCTCACTGATCGGTACGGTGATCTGGCGATAAAGCCAGATGAAGGTCGCCGCTAGCAGCAGGCCAAGGATCAGTATGATGGCGTCGACCATCGTCAGTGTGTTTTTCGTCTCCGCCTCAATGTGCTCATCGATCGCCTGATGGAGAGGCACCATTGCCTTGTCGATAGCATCCGCCTTTTTTAGAACACCGCTGAGTTTTTTGCGTTTCTACACAGCCTCGGTCGAAACCAGCCCTGAGACCGTGGAGCCTATTCCCGGTAGTCTTTGCCGCCATAGCGCGAAATGCCCAGCATCGTCCGCACCAGGCCGTAGGCAACCCAGCGCAATGCCCGGGCCGGCCAGCCGGTGCGCTTGAAGTCGGTGCGGGTAATCTCGACGGCATCTTGTGCCATGGCACGTTGCAGACTGGCGCGCAGCCGGTCGGCGAAGTCCGCATCCTGGATGGCGACATTTGCCTCGCGGGCCAATAACAAACTGAATGGGTCGATGTTGGAGGAGCCAACCGTTGCCCAGACTTCATCGACCACAGCCACCTTGGCGTGCAGGAAGCCGCTGCGGTATTCGAACAGGCGCACGCCGCTCTCCAGCAATTTGCCGTAGAGCGCCTGGGTGGCGTAGTGCAGCAGGGCATATTCCACCTGACCCTGCAGCAAGAGGGTAATGCTCACACCGCGCGCACGGGCGTCGATCAGGGCACGGCGAAAGCGGCGGCCCGGCAGGAAATAGGCGCTGGCGAGGACGATCTCGCTGCGTGCATTGCCGATGGCGTCCAGATAAGCCTGTTCGATGTCGTGCCGGTGACGCAGGTTGTCGCGGATGATGAAGGCGGTGGTCATGGTGCCGGTGGCCGCAGCTGCGGCGCAGGACGGCAGCGGCAGGGGTGGGGGGCGCCGTTGCAGCCTGGCCCAACCGACCAAGCGCCATAAGTGCGCCATGCTTGCATGCACCTGGGCAACGAGTGGGCCGGTAAGGCGTATGGCGTAGTCGAAGCGCAGGCCAAGATCGGATGTGTCGGCATCGTCGATGATGTTGATGCCGCCAACGAAAGCGATGCGACCGTCGATCGCGGCGAGCTTGCGGTGCAGACGGCGCAGACGGTGGCGACGCAGGCGCAGGCGGGCGACTTCGGGTCGATAGACTTCCAGTTGCACGCCTGCGGCGACGAGTTGGCGGCCAAGGCCGGCCGGAAATTCGCGGGCGCCGAAGCCGTCGACCAGCACCCTGACAGACACGCCGCGTTGCGCCGCGCCCATGAGGGCCGCGACGATGCGCTGCCCGGCTTCGTCATCCGCGAAGATGTAGGTTTCAAGGCGAACCTCGCACGCGGCGCCGGCAATGGCGGCTTCGAGTGCGGGAAAGAAATCGCGGCCCGATTCGAGCAGGTCGATCTGGTTGCCGGGCAAAAAGTCGACGCTCATGGGACGGCGGGAGCGGTGAAGGAAAAGCGTGCCGACAGCGCGGCGTGATCGGAGATCGACGACCAGGGCGGGCCGTGATGTACGGCACAGGCTTCCATCCGCAGGCCGCGCGCGTAGATGCGGTCGAGGCGGAAGATCGGCAGCGCGGCCGGGAAGCTGCGCGAGGGACGCGCTTCCTGGCCGGAAAATACTTCGGTGAGGCCGAGGCGCGGAGCAATCAGCTCGCAGGCGCGACCGCGCCAGTCGTTGAAGTCGCCGGCGATGATCAGCGGCGCATCGGGCGGGACATGCGCCTCAATGTGCGTCGCCAGCGCATGCAACTGATGGCGGCGCGAACGGCCGAACAGCGAGAGATGGGCGCAGACGCAATGCAGCGGCGTGGCAAGGCCGGGCACGGCCACGGTACTGTGGAGCAAGCCACGCTTCTCAAAGCGCAGGCGGGTGACATCCTGATTGTGCGAGGCGAGGATCGGAAAGCGCGAGAGGATGGCATTGCCGTGGTGGCCGTGGTCATAGACCATGTTGTGGCCGTAGGCGTGGTTGGCCCATACCCCTTCGGCGAGAAACTCATGCTGCGGCTCGGCCGGCCAGTCGGCGTGATTGAGCGCATGGCGTTCGTGGCGCCCCTGCACTTCCTGCAAGAAGACGATATCGGCATTCAGCGCACGCAGCCGCTCGCGCAGCTCATGCACCATCATGCGGCGATTGAACTGCGAGAAACCCTTGTGGATGTTCCAGGTGGCGATGGACAGCATGCGGTGATTCTAACCAGCGCCGGAATGGACATCGGGACAAAAGTCGGCGCTGGCCGGACGGCATATCGGCCTGAACTCCCGTGTTCGGCCAGAAGCGCACCGTCGGGGTTGTCGCCGAATAGCAGCCGCCCGGATATTAAATCGCCAACAGGTTGCCAGCAGTTCGTTGCCTTACTAGAATGATGATCGTAAGGAATGATGGAGATTGAAATGTCGAGCGAAGCCACACTGACCAGCAAGGGCCAAACAACCATTCCCAAGGAAATTCGGGATAGCCTCGCCATGAAGGCCGGAGACCGGATGACGTTCACGCTGATGCCGGATGCCACAGTCGTCATGCGGGTGAAGAGCAAGAGTATCGCCACACTGGCGGGTGTGTTGCACAAGAAGGGGCGCAAACCCGTTCCGGTCGAGCAGTTGTCGCGGTGATGCTGGGGGTCGATACCAATGTTCTCGTCCGGTTTTTGGTGAGAGACGTTGAGGCTCAATTTGAGAAGGCACGCAAGCTGATTAAGCGCGAAGTCGTGGCGGGACGTCGCGTTTTCATCAGTCAGTTAGTGCTTCTGGAAACCGAATGGGTGCTGCGCAGCCGCTACGGTCTGTCGAAGAGTCAGATTATTGAAACCATCTCCAGCCTGCTTGATACTGCCGATGTCCAGTTCGAGGATGAGCCGGCTATCGAGGAAGCGCTTTTCACATGGAAAGATATGGCGGCCGATTTTGCCGACTGCCTGATCGGTGCCAAAAACCGGCGACTTGGATGCCGAGCAACCGCGACCTTCGATGCGAAGGCTGCCAAGTTGCCGGGGTTTATAGTTGCCTGACCAAAGTCGGCGCTTGTCCAACGGTCAGGAGCCGGCCAGGAGCAGAAGTTCGCCCTCACCGGATAGCTGACCGTCAAATAGCTGCTTCACATCTGTAACTTGACGGACAGATAACGTCGCCCATCATCGCCATGGTGTTTACCAATGGGGGGGTAAGATACGCACCGCCACCGTGGTCTGCGGTGCTATCAGGAGGAGATGTTGTGAACCTTTTAATGCGCAATCTCGTGCTGGCCGTTGCCGCACTGGCCGGCGCCATGGGCGGCGCGCTCGCCCAGACCCAACCCCAAGCTTATTCCTTCGGCGTGCTCTCGCAGCGCAGCGCGGTGCTCACCGCGCAATACTGGAACCCGATTCTCGATTACGTCGAGAAGAAGGCCGGCGTACGCCTCAACCTCAAGGTAGCGCGCACGGCGCCCGAATCGAACGAGGCCACCGAGCGCGGCGAATACGATTTCGTCTATTCCAACACAATCTTCCAGTCGAAGATGGCGCAGGCGAACTACCAGGTGATCCTGCGCCCGCTCGACGAGGCGATCACGGGGCAGATCGTCACGCTGGAAGACTCGTCGCTCCGCTCGATCAAGGATCTCGATGGCAAAGAGGTCGGCTTTCCTTCGCTAGCGGCTTTCGTCGGCTATGCGGTACCAATGGATGGCCTGCTGCGGCAGGGCGTGACCGTGACCCCGGTGTTCGGCGGCAATCAGGAAGGCATCATGGGCCAGCTCAAAGCCGGCCGCGTGATCGCCGCCGGGGTGAACAACCAGGCGATGAAAGCCTTCGCCTCGCGCGAGAACGTGCGTTACCGCGTGCTGTGGGAATCGCCGTCCTTCCTCAACCTGCCGGTCGCCGCGCATCCGCGCGTGCCGCCGGCGGTCGTGGCGGCGGTGCGCGCCGCCCTCGATGGCATGGACAGCGAACCCGCAAGCCTGAAAGTGCTCGAGGCCAGCGCCCAGATCATCGGCCAGAAACCGCCCTTCGGCCTCCGCGCTGCCACGCAGGCCGACTACCAAAGCTACATCGATTTCTACAAGCACACGCTGGTAAAGGACATCAAGTAGGCCGATGCACAGTTTTTGGGATCGCCTGCCCTTCGCTTCGCGGCTTCTGGTTGCCGCGAGTGTCGCTCTCATCGTCGCTGGCGCAGCGATACTTGGCATCTCGGCGCAGCACGAGGCGCAGGATGCGCGCGCCGATCTCACTGCCGTGCTGGCGCAGGAACTCGAAACCCTGCCGCAGGTACTGGCCGAAATCGTGGTGATCGGCGATTTTTCCACTTTGCAACAGACGCTCGACCGTTATGTCGCGCGGTCGCTGATCGCCCACGTCGAATACCGCGACACGGGCGGTGCGGTATTGTCCAGCCACGATGCCGACAGCGGCGCACCGGCGCCGGCCTGGTTCCTCGACCTGTTTGGTTATGCACCGGTCGGCGGCACGGCGCCGGTGATCGTCGGCGGGCGCAGCTACGGCGATCTAAAACTGGCCCTGAGCCCGCACCAGCTGGCCGCGCGCGCCTGGCTTCGACTGAAAAACCATCTGACGATCCTGCTCTTGGCGGTGTCGCTGGATTTCGCCGGCATCTGGCTCTTGCTGCATTTCGGCCTGCGACCGCTCAAACGACTGGGCCAGGCGGTCGATGAGATCGCCGCAGGCCGGCTGGACGTGCGCATCGCCCCGTTCGGCAGCCCGGAATTCCGCCATTTGATTCTGCGCTTCAACCATATGGCAGCAACTTTGGAAACAACGCAGGACGACCTGCGCCAGTTCTCCCTGGCCATCGAACAAAGTCCGGAGAGCATCGTCATCACCAACCTCGATGCCGAGATCGAATATGTCAACGCCGCCTTCATGGCACACACAGGCTACTCGCGCGAAGAGGTCATCGGCCAGAACCCGCGCATCCTGCAATCGGGTCGGACGCCGCCCGCCACCTTCGAGGCGCTGTGGCAGGCCCTGACGGCAGGCGAATCCTGGAAAGGCGAATTTCACAACAAGCGCAAGGATGGTAGCGAATACATCGAATTCGTCATCCTCGCGCCACTACGCCAGGCCGACGGCAAGATCACCCATTACGTCGCGGTGAAGGAGGACATCACCGAGAAAAAACGCATCGGCGAGGAGTTGGAGCACCACCGCCTGCACCTTGAAGAACTGGTGCTGGAGCGCACGGAAGCGCTGACCGAAGCCAAACTTGCCGCCGAAGCCTCCAACCGAGCCAAGAGCGCCTTCCTTGCCAACATGAGCCACGAACTGCGCACGCCGATGAACGGCGTCATGGGCATGGTCGACATGGCGCTGCGTCGTGCCACCGATCCGCAACAGATCGACTGGCTGAACAAAAGCAAGAGCTCCGCGCAGCACCTGCTTGCCGTCATTAACGACATCCTCGACATCTCCAAGATCGAAGCCGATCGCCTGACGCTCGAAACCATCCACTTTCAGTTCGGCGAAGTGCTGGAAAACCTCCTGAGCCTGCTCGGTCACAAGGCCGAGGAAAAGCAGCTCAAGCTGCTGGTCGATCTGGGTCCCGAAATTCCCCGCATGGCTTTCCTGGGCGACCCGCTGCGCCTCGGGCAGATACTGCTCAATCTAGGCGGCAACGCCCTCAAATTCACCGATCATGGTTCGATCACCGTGCGTGCCCGACGGCTGGAGGACGGGCCGGAGGGTGTTCTGCTGCGCATCGAAGTGGCCGACACCGGCATCGGCATTGCCCCGGAAGATCAAAAGCGTCTCTTCACCGCCTTCGAACAGGCCGATGGGTCGATGACCCGCAAGTACGGTGGCACCGGCCTGGGCCTGGCCATCACCAAGCGCCTGGTGCATCTGATGGGCGGCGAGATCGGCGTGGAGAGCACCCCCGGGCAAGGCAGCACCTTCTGGTTCACCGTGCGGCTCGTCAAATCGACGGACGCCGTCCCGCCAGCGCCGACTTTCACCGGGAAATCTGCCGATGAGCGTCTGCTCGACGAATATGCCGGCACCCGCATCCTCCTTGCCGAAGACGAGCCGATCAATCAGGAAGTCTCGCGTGGCTTGCTGGAAGATGCCGGCCTCGTCGTTGATCTGGCCGAGGATGGCCTGCAGGCGCTGGCCCTGGCCAAACAAAACACCTACGCTCTGATCCTGATGGACATGCAGATGCCAAACCTGAACGGCGTCGACGCCACCATGGCGATCCGGGCGCTCCCGGCCTATGCGCAAACACCGATTCTGGCGATGACCGCCAATGCCCTCAACGAGGATCGCCAGCGCTGCCTTGATGCCGGCATGAACGATCACATCGCCAAGCCGGTAGACCCGCAGAAGCTGTATGAAACCTTGCTGGCGTGGTTGGAGAAGCGCGGTAACTGATCATCGGCGGCTTGATTGTAGAAACCCGCCATAGGCTTGTCGGTGACTTATACGGCGGCTCAGGGTCGCCAGTTGCCGTCCTGCCAGCGCCGACTTTTGAGTATTACGGGAAAGCGCGCTGATTACCCCAAACGCCCGATCTTCGCGTGGGCATCCTCGACGTGTCGCGCCAGTGCGGCGGCGCAGGGTTGCCAGTCGGCGGAAAATCGGTCATCGCCGTGCATACGGCGGAGGAATGCGTCGGCGAGGGCATGCGCCTGGTGCCAGGTTTGCGCGGGTACGTCTGGGTGCAGGCGCACCGGCGGCAGGCTGTCGGGCAGCGCGCCATTGCCGAGTGGCCGGAAGGCCATGGGCAGCATGTCGTAGGCCGGCGCAAGTTGATACGGCCGGCCGTGCTCGCTGACAAAAGACAAGTTGCCGTTATGCATGTCGGTGTTGCCGATTAGCGTGCCGAAGGCGTGCAGCAGCGCGGCGCCAACGGCGGCCTCGGCGGTGACGATGCCTTGGCTTGCCAGGCGTTGCGTGACGGTCGGCCACGGCGCGGCGGCGGCGCCGACGAATTCGGCTTCGACCGATGCCAGGGAGTAAACGCTGCGGCGCCCGCTTTGCCCGACGCGGTCGAAACGTTCGACTTCGAGGAAGCGCCTGCCGGCGACATCGAGCAGCCGGGAAGGGCTGGCGGGGATGCCGGCGTCGCGTAACACCTGTGCGGCGAGATGTTCCGCCGCCAACAGGTCGCGCCAGCGACGCGCCACCGGGTTGTCTTCGGCCGAGGAGAATTTCACCAGGACATGCCGGTCGGTGAATGCTGCAAATTTCGGCTGCTCGCCGCCGGCAGATGAGCCGGGCGGGTCGCCGCGTTCGGCCGCTGCCGCATGGGCGGGGTGGTCGGCAGGATCGACAGACACGGGCGGCGGGGCATCGATGAAGCGTTCGCGGGCAATGTCGCCGAGCAGGAGATTGCCGACAACATCGTGACCATGCGCGAGCAGCGCACGCAGCGCGTGCGTGTCGGTCCATTCGTCCAGCCGTGGCGGCAAGCCGAAGGCGGTCGCGTGGTATTCCGCATAGGCGCGCCCGAGGAAACCTTGCGGGCGCATGTCGAGCAGCCACCAGGGCAGGCTGTCGCTGTGCAGGCGTACGCCGTCTTCCTGTTGCATCACGAAACCCTCGGGACGCACGGGGACCAGAATGCCCAGTCGGCGAATCGTGCCGTCGACCGCGACGCGATAGACGGGGATATCGCCCAGCCCACGCCCGCTATCGCGCAGGGCGTATTGAATGGATCGGCCCGATCCGATCCGCAAGACCTCAGCGCCAAGCGCGGCAAGGGCACGCGATACCGTCGGCTGGCTGACTTGCATCTTTTCAACAAGTTGGCGTGCCGTTAGCAAGCCTTGCCCGAGGCAAAGGCGGAGATGGTCAAGGTGGGACGACATTAACTTGAATTGAAATATGAATGAATAAATGAATAGATAATGAATAATATCCCGGATTTTCAGTCCAGGCCCAATGACCCCTTAATGCGGCAAAATGCCGCCATGCTCATCCATCCACAATTCGACCCCGTCGCAATTTCACTCGGCCCGCTGGCGATTCGCTGGTATGGCCTGATGTACCTGCTGGCCTTTCTGGCCTTTATCTGGCTCGGCAAGCGGCGCGCCGCCACACAGCCCTGGCATGGCCTGTCAGCCCTGCATGTCGATGATCTGCTGTTCTACGGCGTGCTTGGCGTGGTGCTCGGCGGCCGGCTCGGCCAGGTGTTGTTCTACGAGCCGGGTTATTACCTGCAGCATCCGCTCGAAATCCTCGCGGTGTGGAAGGGCGGCATGAGTTTTCATGGCGGCTTCCTTGGCGTGCTGGTGGCGATGGGGCTGTATGCGAAAAAGCATGGCCTGACGTTCTGGCAGCTCACCGACTTCATCGCGCCGCTGGTGCCGATTGGCTTGGGCTTGGGGCGCATCGGCAACTTTATCAATGGCGAACTGTGGGGCCGTCCGGCCAGCGCCGACTTTTCGTTGGCAATGGTATTCCCTTACGTCGATAGTCTGCCGCGCCATGCCTCACAGTTGTATCAGGCGCTGGGTGAGGGCCTGCTGCTGTTTGTGCTGTTGTGGTGGTTCTCGTCAAAAGAGCGGCCGCGCATGCAGATCTCGGCCTTGTTTCTGATCGGCTATGGCGTCGCGCGCTGGGTCGGCGAATATTTCCGCGAGCCGGATCATGGCATCTTCGGCGTCTCCTACGTCGTCAGCATGGGGCAGTGGCTGTCGCTGCCGATGATCGTCATCGGCATTCTTATTTTTGCCCGAGGGAAAAAAACAATATGAGCAGGCCATTCAGGGTATTGGGCATCCAGCAGATCGCCATCGGCGGCCCGTCGAAAGACAAGCTGCGCACGCTGTGGGTCGACAAGCTGGGCCTCGAAGTCACCGGCAACTTCGTTTCCGAGCGCGAAAATGTCGACGAGGACATCTGCGCGATGGGCAAGGGCGCCTTCAAGGTCGAGGTCGACCTGATGCAGCCGGTCGATCCCGAGAAGAAGCCGGCCGTCCACGCCACGCCGCTCAACCACGTCGGCCTGTGGATCGACGATCTGCCGCAAGCGGTCGAATGGCTGACCGCGCAGGGCGTGCGCTTTGCGCCGGGCGGCATCCGCAAGGGCGCGGCGGGCTACGACATCTGCTTCCTCCATCCGAAATCGAACGACGAGTTTCCGATTGCCGGCGAAGGCGTGCTGATCGAACTGGTGCAGGCGCCGCCGGAAGTGATCGCCGCGCTAAGTTAAAAGTCGACGCTGGCAGGACGGGAGATGCAACACAATTCAGATGTGTTTACAATAAGCCTCTGTTAAGTTAACAACATGCGGGACTTAAGTTCTCAACTATGGCGAAACCCTCAAAGTTTGATGAGCTAATTCGAACAGTTACTAGGGATGTTGCACAACATCCACGCGACCTTACTCGGCAATATGCAGAGCGTTTGGGAATTTCCAGGGTAGCGGCCAACCGGTATATCCAAAAACTCGAAACTGGGGGGTGGATTGCTCGTAGTGGCCCCTCGACCCATCCTGTGTTTAGTCCGGGCTACAAGCGTCGCGTGACACATCTTTATGCATTATCGGGACTGGAAGAGCATGTGGCGTGGGAGCGAGACTTCAAACCCTACTTCAACCTCACGCCAAACGTGCAAAACATCGTCAGTCATGGATTTACAGAGATGTTGAATAACGCGATAGACCACTCTGAGGGCAAAGAGGCTTTTATTTGGGCAAGCCAAGACGAAAATCAGTTCTTCCTTGTCATTTCAGATGATGGCATAGGAATTTTTGAAAAAATCAAAACAGCGCTCGAACTACCTGACATGAGGCAGGCACTATTTGAGTTGTCAAAAGGCAAGCTTACGACAGATCCTAGTAAGCACACTGGAGAGGGCGTGTTTTTTACGTCCAGGATGTTCGATTCGTTTGAAATCAGCGCCAACGGTCTACGGTTTAGGCATCGCGATGACTCACCCAGAGACTGGTTGCACGAAGCAAAAGGAATATTCCCAGAGGGCACTTCTGTCTTAATGCAGATTGCACTAAATAGCGAACGTAATGCCGCTGATGTTTACGAGCAATTTACGAATGCCCCGGAAGATTTCGACTTTTCAAAGACCATCGTTCCAATGAAATTGGCAACCTTCGGAGACGAACAACTTGTTTCCCGCTCGCAGGCCAAACGGCTAATTGCAAGGTTTGACCGTTTCAAGAGTGTAATTCTCGATTTCGACGATGTTCAGGAGATAGGCCAAGCTTTCGCAGATGAACTGTTTCGAGTCTATGGGAACAGTCATCCCGACGTTGAGTTATTGCCGAAGAACATGACAAAGCAAGTGGAGCGAATGTGGCTGCGCGCCATCTCACAAGGGCTTTCGTAAATCGATTTCCGAACCACTTTCAAGAGACCATCCCAAGTAACAGAATCCTGAAACATCGATGTTCGGCAGGCGACAATCTCAGATGCCATGAGCGGCTTCATCTACCACTTCTCGCTCGCGAGCCCGCTGTTCCTGCTGGTGCTGCTGGGCTATGCGCTGGCGCGCTCCGGGCGCTGGCCCGAGACGGTATCCGAAGCGCTGGGCCGCTTTGCCTATGCGGTGGCGATGCCGGCGATGCTGTTCCGCATGATGAGCGACTTCTCGCGCATGCCGGCGGTGGATGTGCGCCTGCTGCTGGCGTTTTTTGGCGGCTGCCTGATCGTCTTCGTGATCGGCCGGCTCGTTGCGCACAGCCTGTTCCGGCTTGATGGCGTGGCCCAGTCGGTGTTCGCACTGGGCGGCGTGTTCTCCAACAACGTCATGCTCGGCGTGGCGATCGCCCGCACCACGCTGGGCGATAGCGCCTTGCCGGCGGTCTCGATGGTGATCGTCTTCAATGCGCTGATCTTGTGGACGCTGGTCACCGTCTCGGTCGAGTGGGCGCGCCATGGCGAATTTTCGGCGCGCGGCTTCGGCAAGACCGCGCGTGGCGTGTTGACCAACCCGATCGTCGCCTCGATCCTCGCCGGTACGCTGTGGGGTTTTGCCAATACGCCGTTGCCGGCTTTCATCGATGTACCTCTGGCGATGCTTGGCCAGGGCGCCGTACCGTTCTCGCTGGTGGCGCTCGGCATGGGACTCGCCGCGTATCGGATTCGTGAAGGGCTTGGCCAAAGCGTGGCGATCTGCACGATCAAGCTGGGTGTGCAGCCGCTGGTCGTCTGGTTGCTGGCGCGGGCGCTCGGTCTGCCGCCGCTGGAAACGCAGGTGGTCACGCTGCTTGCCTCGCTGGCCATGGGCATCAATGTTTACATGATGGCGCAACAGTTTCGCAGCCTGCAGGGGCCGGTGGCGGCCGGCATGGTGTTGTCGACGTTGCTGTCGTCAGTGACGACTCCGCTGGTGCTGGCGCTGACCGCCGGCGCTTATTAGAATTGCCCGATGCTTTCGCGTCTCGAACTGCTGATCGATCTGTTGCATTCCGTTCCCGAAGCGGCACTAGCCACCCATTCCACGACCCTCGACGGCTTTCCCTTCGCCAGTGCGGTGCCTTTCGTGACCGACGCGCATCACCGGCCGATCATGTTGATTTCCGGTCTGGCCGAGCACAGCCGCAATCTGCAAGCCAATCCCCGCGCCAGTTTGATGATCGCCAAGACGCTGGGGGAGGGCGAGATGGCGCGTGTCTCTTTGATGGGCGAAGTTCACCCCATCGAAGCCGATCCGCTGCTGGTTGCGCGTTATCTGCGCTATCACCCGCATGCCGAACGTTTTCTGCAACTCGGGGATTTTCGCTTCCACCGTTTTGAGCCTGTCCGTGTGCTGACGGTGGGCGGTTTCGCCAAAGCCAACTGGCTTGAAGGCGGTCGCCTGATCGAAGCACCGGTCATTGCGTTGAACGATGAATCGGAACTGTTGGCACGGTATGAGAACGCAGGCCATCGGGATTGCCAGTTGCGGGGCAGCGACGCCTTTGGTGCCGATGCCTTGCTGAACGGCAAGGCCATGCGGATTCGCTTCGCTGCCGGTCCCGTCAGCAAGGAAGCCTGGTTGCTAACGCTTCACCGCGAGCTTGCGACAATGACGCAGGAAAAACCCGATGCGGCTCGCTAAGCTGATTCAACCGTGCAATCCGCTGTTCTGGCTATTTGCTTTGTTGAACGGCTTATCGGCGGTGATTTCCCATCTTCTGCAGACACAGGCGTTCCCTTTGCCCATTGCCTTGGTGCTGGCGGGTTTTGCGCTGGGGAACCTGATGTACGGCATCCGCATCGCCGTCCGCCTGATGCGCTCATCTCCTTGAGCGCTCAGGCATCAAAATAGCAGTTCCAGCGGCCAGCGCACCGCAGCAGCAACCGCTAGCGCGGCGCCCACCGAGAGCACCACCGAGAAAGCGGCTTCGCGTTTGCCGAGCAGCTTGAGCATCATCGCAAAGGTGGAGACGCAGGGGACGTAGAAGGTCAGGAAGACGAGGAAGGTGGCGATCTGCGCGGTACTCAGTACACCAACGAGTTCCTGCGTGCCGAGGGCTTGAAAGACCATCAGCAGCGAAAGTTCCTTGCGCAGCACGCCGAACAGGATCGGCACGCCGAGCACGACCGGTAGGCCCAGCCACCAGACGGTGATCGGCGTCAGCGCGAGGTTGATCCAGGCATCGGCGCCAAAGTGCGCGAGCAGCGCGAGCACGACGCTGCCAGCTACCAGCAGCGGCAGCACGATGGTGACGATGTCGCGGCTGCGCTCCCAGGTGTTCCACAGCAATGCGCGCAGGGTCGGCACGGCGTAGGGTGGGATCTCCTGAATCATGCCCGGTGTGGTTTCGGGGTAGCGGCGCTTGAGCAGCTTGCCGACCAGGCTGACGACAATCGGCGTCAGCATGAACAGGCAGAACACGCCGAAGCCGCCGAGATATTTGCCGCCGAGCGCGAGCAGGATGGCCGAACGTGCCGAGCAGGGCAGGAAGGTGATCAGCAATGCGGCGACGGTCTTGTCGCGGCCATGGGTGACGGCAGCCGTAGCGGCGAGCGCCGGCACGTTGCAGCCGAGGCCCATCAGGAAGGGCAGGGCGACGCCGCCGTGCAGGCCGAGCTGGTGGAAGCCGCGGTCGACCACGAAGGCGACGCGGTGCATGATGCCCGATTCTTCGAGCAGTACCAGCAATACCACCAGCGGGATCATGTAGGGAATGACGATGCCGAGCAGGCCGATGCCGCCATCGAGCACGGCGCGGGCGAGGACGCCGGCGAGATCGGTCGGCTGCCAGGGTTCTGCCCAGGCGATCAGGCGCGCGACGGTGAGGCTGTCGAGGAAGGCGCTGACCTCGAAAACGAAAAACAGCACCAGCGCGAAGATCGCCAGCGTGCCGGCGAAGCCCCAGCGCGGGTGCAGAAAGACCTCGTCCGCCCAGCGTTGCCAGCGCGGCTGCATGGCGCCGCCGCCGGGGCGGGTAATGGCTTCGTAAAGCACCGCCGCGCGGTGATGACGGTCGGCATGGATTTCTTCGCCGAGCGGGCGCGGCAGGACAGCGCTGGCGGCATCGCGCGCATTCAGCAGTGTGGCGGCATCGGTCGGAAAATGGCAACGCAATTCCTGGAAGAAGTAATCGTCGTTCTCGGCCAGTTGCAGGGCAAAGAAGGTGGCGGGTACGTCAAAAGCGCTGGCCACCGCAGCCTGCGTGACGATGTCGGTGATCGGTGCGAGATGCTCGACGATGTGGGGACTGGGGGGCTGCGGCTTGGGCGCGCGCTTCTCGTGCGCGGCACGGATGACGGTACTGAACAGGTCGGCGAGGCCGATGCCCATGTGGGCCACGGTCGGCACCACCGGGGCGCCAAGTTTGTCCGACAGCGCCCGCACGTTGATGAACAGCCGCTTGCTGCGTGCCTCGTCCATGCGGTTGAGGGCGATCACCAGCGGCTTGCCGATCTGCGCGAGTTCCAGCGCCAGTTCGAGGTCGCGCTCCAGCGCGGTGGCGTCCATCACCAGCAGCAGCACATCGGGCGCGGCAAAAGCGGTTTCCGGTTGATGCGATTCGTGGCGTGCGATGGTCGGCCAACGGTCGCCCCATAGCAGGTATTTCAGAACCACGGGCATGTCGCCGGATAGCGTGTGCAAGGTGTCGAAGGGTGGCAGGTCAACCAGCGATATCTGTTCGAGGCCGACCTCGACCTGACATTCCGCATAGGCCGGACCGACGCCGGCAAGGCGCTCGTGATGCACCACCGTGCTCGATGCGGCCCGAAAAATGCGGCTCTTGCCGGCGCGCGGCTGGCCGATTAGCGCGACGCGCGGGCAGCGCGAACCGCGCAACAGCGGGCCGGTTAGCGGAAAGATGTGCGTGGCGGTCATGGGTCAGGTGGGCATCAGTTCGGCAAAGCTGTCGATGGTCAGGTAGCCGCGCGTATCTTTCGGCGGCTGGCGGGTATCGGGGGTGCGCACGGCAATCAGATGACGGATGCCGAAGGCGCGTGCGGCGTCGAGTACGGGCAGGCTGTCATCGACCAGCACGGTGCGTTCCAGGTCGAAGGGTTCGATCTCGCGCAGCTTCTCCCAGAAGCCGCGCGCCTCTTTGGCAAAACCGAGCTCGTGCGAGCTGACGAGCGCATCGAAATGCGGTTCGAGGCCGGTTTTGGCCATCTTCAGGGTCAGGCTTTTGTGGTGCGCGTTGGTGGCCATCACGATGCGCTTGCCGGCCGCGCGCGTGGCGGCGAGGAAGTCGACCACGGCCGGATGGACGGCGATCAAATGCGCCACTTCTTCTTTGAGCGCCATGATGTCGAGTTCCAACTCGGTTTCCCAGAAATCTACCGAATACCATTCGAGCGTCCCGGCGCGAGCGTGGTAACGCGCCATCAGTTCGTCGCGGGCGATGCCATGTGGTAGTCCCTTGGCCTCGGCGTAGCGCAGCGGCACGTGCGCCTGCCAGAAATGGTTGTCGAAGTGGAGGTCGAGGAGCGTACCGTCCATGTCGAGCAGGACGGTGTCGATTTGTTGCCAGTCGATCATGGATCGCATTTACGGCCTAAGGTAGGACCAGCCCTGCTGCTGGCGCTTCATGATCTCGACATAGCCGGCCTTGGCTATCGTTACGCCATCGACGAGATCGTCCTTTGCCACTTTCTGCGTCAGCATCGAGTTGCCGCAGGCGACAAACTCGACACCGGCGGCCAGGGCATCCCGAACGTCGTTGGCGGCGAGCGATTCGGCTGTCAGCATGCCGAGGCCAAAGCCGATGGCGACTACGGCGATACTCACGTCTTTCTTTCCCAACTCGGCTTGAATGTTGCGGATATTGGCCAGCACCGCGATCCACTTCTTGGCATCGTCTTCATTGATCTGAATGACGATGCGGTTCTTCGATGCGCTTGCCGTCTTGCCAGCGCCGACTTTTGGTTCGGCAGTGGCAGGAAAGATCGATAGGGCAAGGATTAGGGCCAAGGTCAGGCGAAAAATGAAAGACATGATGCGATCCTGAAATTCAAAGCGGCAATTTTAAAGCGCTCGCAAGCCGATCGGCGATAGACTGCGCAGCCTGTAGCAACATCCTTCTCCATCATCCAGATCGACAAGGCGGAGACGTTTTGCAGATTGACGGTGTTTTCAAGGCTTAGAAAGCGGGGCGCTGGGTTGATTCCTGACAGGGTTCTGGTGACAGGCGCCAACGGTTTCATTGGCCGGCATTTGTTGCGCCCGGAAGATCGCGCGCTGGTCCGGATTGCCGGGCTGTATCCGCATGCGGTCGTAGGCGATCTCGACGATGTTCGCTCTCTTGAGCAGGCATGTACGGATATATCCACGGTGATTCATTGCGCCGGATTTGCGCATGAGGCTGCAGGACTGCAATCGGAACGGCACTGGCAAATCAACTTTCAAGGTACGCAGAATATCTTGCTCGCAGCGATAGCCAAAGGGGTACGCAGCTTCATCTTTTTATCGAGCGTCAAAGCGATGGCAGAATCGGGACAAGCCTGCATCGACGAAAGCTGGCCTGGCGAGCCGGATTCTGCCTATGGACAGGCCAAGCGGGCGGCCGAACATGCTGTGCTCGAGGCGGGGGCCAAGCATGGCTTGCATGTCGTCAATTTACGCCTGGCGATGGTCTATGGCCGTGGCGGGCGCGGTAATTTGGCGCGCATGATCGATGGCATCCGCGCAGGCTGGTTCCCACCCCTGCCTGAAACGGGCAACAGGCGCTCCCTGGTTCATGTGGATGATGTGGTATCCGCCATCAGGCAGGTCGCGACCGATCCGCGCGCGAATGGCCAGACTTATATCGTGGCGGATCCAATCGCCTACTCCGGGCGACAGATATACGATCAAATCCGTGCGGCACTGGGAATGCCCCCGCGGCGCTGGCAGATACCCCGGCGGTTATTGCGCACAGCGGGGCAGATGGGCGATCTGCTTGGATCGTGTCTCCAATTGGCATCGCCATTGAATTCGGCAGCAGTTTCCCGTTTGCTGGATTCGGCATGGTTTTCTCCTGAAAGAATTGGCAGGGAAATTGGTTGGCATGCTCAAGTGGGATTGACCGAGGGCATCGAGCGGACTTTGAGGCCGCAGGGGCGGGTGGCGTGATACCCGAGGCCCAGCTATGGATCTGGCCCTTGGCCTCGGGCCTTGCCACCTTTCTGGTACTGCTTGGCCTGTTGCGCTTGCGGCGTCATTTACCTGTCGATGTGCCCAATGCCCGTTCCTTGCACTGGGTGGGAACGCCGCGTATCGGCGGTTTGGGAATGCTGCTGGGGGCCGGGACGGTCATGGCGATCTATTTGCTACAAGTCGCTGCCGGTTCCGCGCAGCTTTATATCGCTGCAGGCGCAGCCTTGGCGCTTTCTCTGGTTTCATTGGCGGACGATTTCAAACCGCTACCGGTTGTTTTGCGGTTGTGCGCGCATATGACAGCGGCGGGGTGGGTGGCCGCCATGTCCGACCTGCCGGTTATGACGGTCATCGTTGTCGTACTGCTTCTGGTATGGATGGCCAATCTTTATAACTTCATGGACGGGTCGGATGGTCTTGCCGGCAGTATGGCTTTGCTTGGATTCATGACCTATGCCTTGGCCGCTTGGCCGCTGGCACCCGACATTGCGTTGGCGAGTGCCATGCTGGCGGCGGCGGCAGCGGGCTTCCTTATATTCAACTTCCCGCCCGCAAGAATCTTCATGGGGGATGCCGGATCGGTCCCGCTTGGTTTTCTGGCCGGAAGCCTGGGTTTGGCAGGGTGGCATGCAGGCGTCTGGTCTGCAGAATTTCCGTTGTTAGCGTTTTTCCCGTTTATCGCGGACAGCACCTATACGCTGATAAGAAGAGCGGCGAATCGAGAAGCGGTGTGGCGCGCACACAATAAACACTGTTACCAGCGCTTGGTGAGAATGGGATGGAGTCATCGCAAGGTATTGTTTCTGTATCTGTTGTTGATGGCGATGCCGATGTTGGCAAGTGCACATGTCATGCCTATTGTTGTTGGCGAGGCCGATTTGTTGATATTTATGTTTTTTGCTTTTCTTTGCCTTATTGCCTGGGTGGAAATAAAATGGCGCCGATTTGTCTCTCTCCAAGCGCCAGGAAACTAAGAACAGCCTTTATGCTCGATTCGATACTTCATTCCATCAGGAGAGATTGGCGTTCGGTCATCGTTTTTCTCCATGACTTGGTCGGTGTGACGGTGGGGTGGGTGTCTGCTTTTTACCTGTCGCAGAATCTGGCGCTGCCCGACGGTTTGGTTGATCCGATGCTGAATGGGTTGGTGATTCTGTTGCCTGTTCAGGCACTGATCTTCAAACTGGCCGGCCTATACCGCGGCATCTGGTTTTTCTCCAGCCTGCCCGACCTGATTCGAATCGCCAATGCGATCGGTCTGTCGGCAATCTGCCTGGCGGCAGCTATTCCGGTTTTCCCTGCTGGAAACCACATTCCTTCTGCCGTTTTAATTTTGTATCCGCTGATCCTGTTTTTTGTGATGGCAGGGGGAAGGGCCGCGCTGCGTATCTGGAAAGAGTATTACGCTTATGGCCGCATGGATGCTATGGGCAAGCCGGTGTTCATTCTGGGCGCGGGGCAGGCCGGGGCGCGGTTGGCCAAGGAGCTCGCATGCTCGGCCGAGTGGCGGGTCCTCGGGTTTCTGGACGATGACTCGACGAAATACAAGCGGGAGATCGTCGGCGTGCGTGTGCTGGGGGCAATTGCCGCGCTAGGGAAACTCTCGAAGACGCTGGGCGTACGTCATGCCATTATTGCGATTCCTTCCGCAGGAGAGGAGGAACGCAGGCGGATCAGCAAGCTTTGCCTGGAGGCAGGCGTCACAGGCTATACGGTTCCCTCTACGGAGCAGCTTCTGTCCGGGCAGGACAGCCTGGATCATGTCCGCCCAATCAATCTGGACGACCTGCTGGGGCGTCGTCCTGTCGATATCGATACGCCTGAAGTCATGACCTTGTTGTCGGGGCGCGTGGTCATGGTGACCGGTGCCGGGGGCTCCATCGGCAGCGAACTGTGTCGCCAGATTGCGCATTTGAGCCCGGCCCAGTTGATTTTGTTTGAAAACAATGAATATGGCCTTTATGAGCTGCACCAGAAATTGGTGGAATACTTTCCTCACGTGGACATCGTGCCGCTGGCGGGGGATGTCAAGGATGCTGCATGGCTCGGGGAGGTTTTGCGACGCTATGCGCCGGCGGTAATTTTCCATGCGGCTGCCTATAAGCACGTTCCCCTGATGGAAGAGAATAACGCCTGGCAGGCCGTCAGGAACAATGTGCTGGGAACTTATGTCGTGGCGATGGCGGCTTTGCGGGCGAAAGTTCCGAAGTTCGTCCTGGTTTCCACCGACAAAGCGGTGAATCCCACCAATGTGATGGGGGCCACCAAGCGATTGGCGGAAATGATTTGCCAGGCTTTGCAGCATGGTCAGAGCGATACGCGATTTGAGATCGTCCGTTTTGGCAATGTCCTTGGCAGTACAGGAAGCGTGATTCCCAAGTTCCAGGCCCAAATCAAGAAGGGCGGTCCCGTCACCGTGACGCACCCTGAAATCACAAGATTTTTCATGTCGATCCCGGAGGCGACTCAACTGGTGTTGCAGGCGGCTGCCATGGGCGAGGGGGGCGAAATATTCGTTCTCGACATGGGGCAGGCGATCAAGATTGCCGACTTGGCACGCCAGATGATTCACCTGTCCGGTCGCCGCGAAGAGGAAATCCCGATCGTCTTTACCGGCTTGCGCCCTGGCGAAAAGCTTTTTGAGGAGCTGCTGTCGCGCGAGGAACTGACGCGTCCGACCCATCATCCAAAAGTTCGTATTGCCAAGGCGCGTCCGGTTCCCGAGGGCTGGCTAAGCGAATTGCTTGACTGGGTTAAATCGACTGCCCCCCGTGCGGATGCCGAGGTCAGACGGGATCTGCGTCGCTGGGTCGTGGAGTATCAGCCTGCAGTTCCGCCATCGTTGAAACCGGTTTTGGTTAGCCTGTCCGCTGAGTAAGTCGCCACACGGCATAGTAAAGGCAAGTTGAAGTTTGACATTCCCGCTCGGTGCGAATAAATTAATGACCGTTCAGTCATTAATTTATTCGCACCGTGTCTACTTCACCCGCCACCATAGTTACGACCCCGCGCCGCCGCCGCAAGGAAGCTCGCCCGACCGAGCTGACCGCCGCTGCCCTCGACGTTTTCGTCGAGAAAGGCTATGCCGCGACCCGGCTTGAAGACGTGGCGGCGCGTGCCGGCGTTTCGAAAGGCACGCTCTACCTCTATTTCGACTGCAAGGAAGCGCTGTTCAAGGCGGTGGTGCGCGAAGGCCTGCTGCCGGCACTGGCGGAAGGCGAGGCGCTGGTGGCGAGTTTCAAGGGGGACAGCGAAGCCTTGCTGCGCGAAGTCGTCACCGGCATGTGGCGGCTGATCGGTTCCCAGCGCATCGGCGGCATCCCGAAACTGATTTTCGCGGAAGCGCGCAATTTTCCTGAAATCGCGCGCTTCTATCATGAAGAGGTGATTCTGCGCGGCAGCGCGCTGATCCGCTCGGTGATCGAGCGCGGCATCAAGCGCAAGGAGTTTCGCAAGACCAATGTCGATGCCGCCGTGTATCTGGTCATCGGGCCGGTGCTGATGCGCATGATCTGGCGCCACTCGCTGGATGTCTGCACCGCTACCGGCATCGACGACGAGGCTTACTTTGCGGAATACTTCGAGATCATGCTGCGCGGCCTGCGGGCAGAAGGCGGAACGGGGACAACGCGATGAAGGCAGCGGTTTTTTCGGTAGGGCTGGTTTTGCTGGCGGGTTGCGGCGATTCCGCACAGCAGCAGGCGCTGACCACCAAGCCGGCGCTGACGGTGACGATGACGACGCCCCAAGCCGTCGATTGGTCGGAAACGCTGGCGGCCAGCGGCAATGTCGCGGCCTGGCAGGAAGCGGTGATCGGCGCGGAAATCGGCAACTACCGAATTGCCGAGGTGAAGGTGAATGTGGGCGACACGGTGCGTCGCGGCCAGGTGCTGGCGCGTATCGCCCCGGACCAGGTGGACAGCGAATACGCCGAGACGCAGGCCAGCGCGGCCGAGGCAGAGGCGATGCTGGCCGAAGCCCGTGCCAACCTCGAACGCGCACGGCAATTGCGCGAGAAGGGCTTCTACAGCCCGCAGCAGATCACTCAGACGCAAACGGCGGTGGATACCGCGCTGGCGCGCCTGCAGGCGGCGCAGGCACGCCAGCAGACCGCCGCGATCCGGCGTTCGAAAGCGGCCGTGCTGGCGCCCGACGAGGGCGTGATTTCGGCGCGGACGGCCACCGTCGGCACGCTGACGCAACCGGGCCAGGAGTTGTTCCGCCTGATCCGCGGCGGGCGTCTCGAATGGCGTGCTGAAGTCAGCGCCGCCGACCTCGGGCGGGTCAAACCGGGGCTGACGGCGCGCCTGATGTCGCCCGCCGGCGCCAGCATCGAGGGCAACGTGCGCGCGGTGGCGCCGAGCGTGAACCCGCAAACGCACACGGCGCTGGTGTATGTCGACCTGCCGGCGTCCGCGTCGCCCCTGATTTCCGCAGGCATGTTCGCGCGCGGCGAATTGTTGCTCGGCACGCAGGCCGCGCTGGTCCTGCCGGTCTCGGCGGTGCTAATGCGCGAGGGCTTTGCCTATGTCTTCCGCGTCGAGGGCGGCAAAGTGGCAATGCTCAAGGTGACGACCGGTCGGCGTCAGGGCGAGGCGGTTGAAGTCGTCGGCGTCGAACCGGGCACGCCGGTCGTCGCCAGCGGGGCAGGCTTCCTGGCCGACGGGGACGCGGTGCGCCTCGTGAGTGCCGTGGGTGCGGCCGCCAAGCCATGAATGTTTCCGCCTGGTCCATCCGCAACCCGATTCCTGCGGTGTTGCTGTTCATCATGCTGACGCTGTTCGGCCTCTATGCCTTCAGGAGCATGAAGATTCAGCAGTTCATGGACATCGACCTGCCGAACGTGACAGTGACCGCCAGCCTGCCCGGGGCCGCGCCGGCGCAGATGGAAACCGAGGTGGCACGCAAGATCGAGAATGCCGTCGCCACCCTGCAGGGCATCAAGCACATCTACACCAAGGTGCAGGACGGCACGGCGACGGTCGCGGTGGAGTTTCGCCTCGAAAAGCCGACGCAGGAGGCGGTGGACGACGTGCGCGACGCAATCTCGCGCATCCGCGCCGACCTGCCGGGGGACCTCAAGGATCCGGTCATCGCCAAGGTTAATGTGGCCGGGGCGCCGATCCTGACCTATACCGTGGCGTCGTCGCGCATGGACGACGAAGCCCTGTCCTGGTTTGTCGACAACACCGTCACCAAGGCCATCCTCAGCGTACGCGGCGTGGGCGCGGTGGCGCGGGTCGGCGGCGTGACGCGGGAAGTGCGCGTCGAACTCGATCCGGCGCGCCTGCTGGCGTTGCGCGCGACGGCGGCGGATGTGTCGCGCCAGTTGCGCCTGGTCCAGCAGGAGGCCTCCGGCGGGCGGGTCGACGTGGGCGGCGTCGAGCAATCGGTGCGCACGATTGCGACGGTGCGCACGGCGGCGGAAATCGGTGCGCTGGAAATTGCGCTGGCGGACGGACGCCGAATTAGGCTAGATGCCCTAGCGACGATTCGCGACACCGTGGGAGAGCAGCGTTCGGCCGCCCTGCTGAACGGCCGTCCCGTGGTCGGCTTCGAGATTACCAGGAGCCGCAGTGCCGGCGAGGTGGACGTGGCCGAGGGCGTGCAGCGGGTGCTCGTCCAGTTGCAGGCGGATCATCCCGACATCGGCATCACCGAGGCTTTCAATTTCGTCGATCCGGTCATCGAGAATTTCGAGGGTTCGATGGCGCTGCTGATCGAGGGGGCCGCGCTGGCGGTGCTCGTCGTCTGGCTGTTCTTGCGCGACGGGCGCGCCACCTTCGTGTCGGCCGCCGCTCTGCCGCTCTCCGCCATTCCGACCTTCGGCGCGATGTACCTGATGGGCTTCAGCCTGAATGTCGTGACGCTGCTGTCGCTGTCGCTGGTCGTCGGCATTCTGGTGGATGACGCCATCGTCGAGATCGAGAACATCATGCGCCACCTGCGCATGGGCAAGACGCCCTACCAGGCGGCGATGGAAGCGGCGGACGAAATCGGGCTGGCGGTGATCGCCACGACCTTCACGCTGATCGCCGTGTTCCTGCCGACGGCCTTCATGGGCGGGGTGGCCGGCAAGTTCTTCGTCCAGTTCGGCTGGACCGCCGCCATCGCCGTGTTTTTCTCGCTGGTCGTGGCGCGCATGCTGACGCCGATGATGGCCGCCTATCTCCTGCGTCCGCCGTCCGCGACGTATCGCGAGCCTGCGTGGCTGGTGCGCTACACCCGCTGGGCAACCCGTTGCCTCGAACATCGGATCGCGACGCTGCTCGCCGCCGCCGCGTTCTTTATCGGTTCCTTCGCGCTGGTGCCGTTGCTGCCGACCGGCTTCCTGCCGCCGGACGATTTGTCGCAGACCCAGGTCTACCTGTCCCTGCCGCCGGGCAGCACCTTCAAGCAGACGCATGCGGCGGCCGAGGCCGCTCGCCATATCGTGGCGCAAAATGCGCATGTCAAGATGGTCTACACCGCCATCGGCGGCGGCGCGGCCGGCAGCGATCCCTTTGCGCCGCGCGGCGCGGCTGAGGCGCGCAAGGCGACCCTGACCCTCAACCTGACACCGCGCCGCGAACGCGGCGGCGTTACGAAGCAGACAGTCGAAAGCCAGTTGCGCGAAGCGCTGGCCGATCTGCCGGGGGTTCAGGTCAAGGTTGGCATGGCCGGCGCGAACGAAAAGTACATTCTCGTGCTGGCGAGCGAAAACGGCCAACTGCTGGCCGAACATGCCCTGGCGGTCGAACGCGAGCTGCGCAGCCTGCCCGGCATCGGGGCCGTGACCACGACGGCCAGCCTGACCCGGCCCGAGCTGGTGGTGCGGCCCGACTTCGCGCGCATGGCCGACCTGGGCGTGACCTCGGCCGCGCTGGCGGATGTGCTGCGCATCGCCACTGCCGGGGACTACGACCAGAGCATCGCAAAACTGAATTTGTCGCAGCGCCAGATACCGATTGTCGTCAAGCTGCCGGAAGCCGCACGCCAGGATTTGGCGCTGCTCGAACGGTTGACGGTGCCGGGCCGCCATGGCCCGGTCATGATCGGCGTCGTCGCCAGCCTGAGCTTGACCGGCGGGCCGGCCGAGATCGACCGCTACGACCGCCTGCGCAACGTCAATTTCGAAATCGAACTGAACGGCCAGCCGCTCGGAGAAGTGGAAAAGCAGGCCCTGGCGCTGCCCAGCCTGCGGCACCTGCCGCCGGGCATCCTGCAGACGACGGTGGGCGATGCCGAGGCAATGGGCGAACTCTTCGAAAGTTTCGGCCTGGCCATGCTGACCGGTGTGCTGTGCATCTATATCGTTCTCGTCCTGCTGTTCCACGATTTCGTGCAGCCGGTCACGATCCTGGCGGCGCTGGTGCTGTCGATTCCCGGTGCCTTCCTCGCGCTGTTCGTCACGCAGACGGCGCTGTCGATGCCGTCGATGATCGGCCTTATCATGCTGATGGGCATCGCCACGAAGAACTCCATTCTGCTGATCGACTACGTGGTGCTGGCCCGCCGGGAGCACGGCCTGGACCGCTGGCATGCCCTGCTCGACGCCTGCCGCAAGCGCGCCCGGCCGATCGTCATGACGACCGTGGCGATGGGCGCCGGCATGCTGCCGATCGCCATTGGCCTGGGTACCGACCCGAGCTTCCGCGCACCGATGGCGATCGTCGTCATCGGTGGTTTGATTACCTCGACCTTCCTTAGCCTGCTGGTGATTCCTGTCGTGTTCACCTATGTGGACGACGCCATTGCCGCGCTAGGCAAACTATTTACCGGAGCCCTCCAGTGAGACCGAGCTACCTGCTGCTTCCCCTCGCCTTGCTCGCCGCCTGCGGTGAGAAAGTACCCCCCGCCGAGAAAATCGATACCGGCCCGAAACTGGTCAAGGCAATAAAAGTCGGCGCTGCCGGGACGGCGGCCGAAGCGACCTACAGCGGCGAGGTGCGCGCGCGGGTCGAGACCATCCTCGGCTTCCGTGTTCCCGGCAAGATCGCGGCGCGCCTGGTCGATGCCGGCGCTCGCGTCAAGGCCGGCCAGCCGCTGGCGCGCCTCGACCCTGCCGACCAGCAGCTCGCGGCGGTGCAGGCAGAGGCCAACCGCAGCCTGGCGGCGGCGGAGTTGCGCCGCAGCCAGGAACTGCAACAGAAGAACTTCATCAGCGCCGCTGCGCTCGATGTCAAGCATACCGCCGCGCAGGTGGCGGAAACCCAGGCGCGGCTGGCGCAGAACCAGACCGCCTATACGACGCTGGTGGCCGATGCGCCGGGCGTCATCGCTGCCGTGCTGGCCGAGCCGGGACAGGTGGTCGCGGCCGGGCAGGGCGTGCTGCGGCTGGCGCGCGACGGCGAGCGCGAGGTGGCGATTGCTATTCCCGAATCGCGCCTCGCCAGCCTGAAAGTCGGCGCTGGCGGGACGGTGACTTTATGGTCTGGCAAGACTTACCAGGGTGTGCTGCGCGAACTGGCGCCGGCGGCGGATGCGGCGACGCGCACCTTCGCCGCCCGCGTCAGGATCGTCGATGCCGATGCCGACTCGGCACTGGGCATGACCGCGACGGTGCGCTTTGCGCAGGAAAAAACCGCTGCGCTGGTTGTGCCGCTGGCGGCGATTCTGCAGCAGGGCCAAGGGAACCAAGGGGCGGCCGTGTGGGTGATCGCGGCGGATGGTTCGGTCAGCCAGCGCGCTATCGCGGTGACGCGCTATGGCGATGCCGGCGCAGAAGTCGGCGCCGGCCTGACGGCGGGCGAGACGATTGTCGCGGCGGGTGCCTTCAAGCTGGCGGCGGGCGAGAAAGTGAAAGTCGCCCAACCATGAAAGGCCCGAATCTTTCCGAGTGGGCGCTGCAGCACCCGTCGATGGTGCTCTACCTGATGATCGTGCTGATGGTCGGCGGCACGCTGGCCTTCTTCAAGCTCGGCCGCGCCGAAGATCCCGACTTCACCTTCAAAGTGATGGTGGTGCGCAGCATGTGGGCGGGCGCCACCGCGCGCGAAGTGGAGACGGAACTGACCGAGCGCATCGAGAAGAAGTTGCAGGAAACGCCCTACGTCGATGTCATCAAGTCGGCCTCGCGCGCCGGCGAGTCTCTGGTGTTCCTGATCCTCAAGGATTACACGCCGAAGGCCGAGGTGCCGGAAGCCTGGCGGCAGGTGCGCAAGAAGCTCGACGACATCCGCCACACGCTGCCGGCCGGCGTGCAGGGCCCCTTTCCCAACGACGAGTTCGGCGATGTCTATGTCAATATCTATGCGCTGACCGGCAGCGGTTACGACTACGCCGAATTGCGTCGTGCGGCGGTGCGCATCCAGCGCGGGCTGCGCAACGTGGCGGATGTTAGGAAAGTGGATTTGCTGGGCGTGCAGGATGAGAAGATCTACCTCGATATGGCGCCGCAGCGACTCGCCCGCCTCGGCCTAACGCCGGCCCTCGTCGCCGCTGCGCTGGCGCAGCAGAACGCGGTACAGTCGGCGGGTTTCGTCGAAACCGACAGTGATCGGGTGCGCCTGCGCGTCAGCGGCGCCTTCGATACGGTCGAGCAGATCCGCGCCACCGATCTGGTCGTCGGCGGACGGCACTTCCGCTTGGGCGATGTCGCCGAGGTGTCGCGCGGCTTCGCCGACCCGCCCAACCCGCGCATGCGCGTCGATGGCAAGGATGCGATCGGCATTGCGGTGGTGATGGCCCGGGGGGGCGACGTGATCCACCTCGGGCGTGCGCTCGAAGCCGAGATCGCGCAGCAGCAGAAAGTCTTGCCGCTCGGACTGGCGGTGACCACGGTGGCCGACCAGCCCATGGTCGTGCGCGTCTCGCTCGACCTGTTCCTCAAGACGCTGGCCGAGGCGGTGATCATCGTGCTGGCGGTGAGCTTCCTGTCCCTGGGCGTGCGCACCGGTATGGTGGTGGCGCTGTCGATCCCGCTGGTGCTTGCCGTCACCTTCCTGACGATGAAGGTGCTCGGCATCGACCTGCACCGGATCTCGCTCGGTGCGCTGATCATCGCGCTCGGCCTGCTGGTGGACGACGCGATCATTGCCGCCGAAATGATGGTGGTGAAAATCGAGCAAGGCTGGGACAAATTCAAGGCCGGGACGTTTGCCTACACCAGCACCGCCTTTCCGATGCTGACCGGCACGCTGATCACGGCGGCCGCGTTCACGCCGGTGGGATTCGCCAAGTCGGGCGCCGGCGAATACGCGGGCGCGATCTTCTCGGTGACGACTATTGCGCTGCTGGTGTCGTGGGTGGTGGCGGTGATCTTCACGCCCTACATCGGCTACCGGTTGCTCGACGAAAAGGCGCTGCGCAAGTACGGCGAGGAACACCACGGCGATGTCTATGACACGCCTTTCTACCGTCGCTTCAAGGCGCTGGTCGAATGGTGCCTGCGCCACCGCTGGACGGTTATCGGCCTGACTGTGCTCGCCTTCATCGGCGGCATGGTACTGTTCAAGACGGGCGTGCAGTACCAGTTTTTCCCGCCGTCGAACCGCAGCGAACTGGTCGTCGATTTGTGGTTGCCGCAGGGTGCGGCGCTGAAGGCGACCGAGGCGGAAGTGAAGCGCGTCGAAGCGCTGCTGGTCATGCCGGAGATCAAGGACAAGCTGGCCAATGTGTCGGCCTACATCGGCTACGGCGCACCGCGCTTCTACCTGCCGCTCGACCAGCAGTTGTTCAACGACAACTTCGGCCAACTGGTCGTTGCGACCAACGACCTGGCCGCGCGCGAGGCGGTGAAAACACATCTGCAGCGCGCCTTTGCTGCCCCGGACGGGTCGTGGAGCCATGTGCGCACGCGCGTGCAGCGGCTGGAGAACGGCCCGCCGGTCGGCTATCCGGTGGTGTTCCGCGTCAGTGGCGAGAGTGTCGAGACGCTGCGCGAGATCGCCCAGGACGTGGCGACGACGATGCGCGCCAACGCGAACGTGACCAATGTCCATCTCGACTGGAACGAGAAGGCGAAAAGCGTGCGCGTGAAAATCGACCAGGACCGCGCCCGCCTGCTCGGCGTCACCAGCCAGGAGGTGGCGCAGGCCTTGCAGGCGCAACAGCAGGGTATCGCCCTGACGCAGTACCGGGAAGGGGATCAGTTGATCGACATCGTCTGGCGTGCCGATGCCTCGGAACGCGGCCGGCTCGACCGCCTCGAAGACCTGCCGGTGCCGACCGCTTCCGGCAAGTGGCTGCCGCTGGCCCAGGTGGCGAAGCTCGAACCGGTACTCGAAGAAGGCATCATCTGGCGCCGCGACCGCCTGCCGTCGATCCAGGTGCGCGCCGACCTGGCCAACGACCGGGTGACCGCGCCGACCGTGACGCAGCAGATCGACCCGCAACTGGAGGCGCTGCGCGAGCGTTTGCCGCCCGGCTACCGCATCGACATCGGCGGCACCATCGAGGAGTCGGCGAAGAACGAGAGTGCCCTCAAGGCGGTGATGCCGCTGATGATCGTCGCCGTCATCACCCTGCTGATGATTCAGCTGCAGAGCATGCGGCGGACGGTTATGGCGCTGCTGACCGCGCCGCTCGGGCTGGTCGGTGTGGCGCTGGCGCTGTTTGCCCTGGCCGCGCCGTTCGGCTTCGTTGCCAATCTGGGGGTGATCGCCCTGCTCGGCATGATCCTGCGCAATTCGGTGATCCTGCTCGACCAGATCGACCAGGACGAGCAGGCCGGCAAGCACCGCTGGGAGGCCATCGTCGGTGCGGCGGTACGGCGCTTCCGGCCGATCATGCTGACGGCGGCGGCGGCGGTGCTGGCGATGATCCCGCTGACGCGCCAGATTTTCTGGGGGCCGATGGCCGTCGCCATCATGGGCGGCCTGATCGTTGCCACCGTGCTGACGCTGCTGTTCCTGCCGGCGCTCTACGCCGCCTGGTATCGGGTCAAGGAGCCGGCGTAAAATGCCGAACTATCGTTATTTCATCCTTATCCTCCGGAACGTGCCATGAATACCGAACTTGCCCGCCATCATATGATCCAGCAGCAGTTGCGTACCTGCGAGCGCATGTCGCCGGACACCGTCGAATTGCTGTATGCCGACCGACGCGAGCACTTCGTGCCGCCGGCCCGTCGCGCACTGGCTTATGCCGACATCGAGATTCCATTGGAAGCGGGCGTGTCGATGTTTACCCCGAAGCTGGAAACGCGCATTTTCGAAGCCGCGGGCCTGCAGCCGACCAACCGCGTTCTGGAAGTTGGCGCCGGTTCCGGCCACATGGCCGCTTTGCTGGCGGCGCGTAGCCAGGCAGTCTGGAGTGTCGAGATTGATCCGACCCTGGCTGAGCAGGCACGCCGCAATTTGGCCCAGGCCGGCGTCCGCAATGTGCAGGTCGAGGTGGGCGATGGTCTGGTCGGCCTTACCGCTCAGGCGCCTTTCGATGTCATCGTGGTGTCGGGAGGGGTGACGGAGATTCCGGCAGCTTTGCTGGAGCAACTGGCAGACGGTGGCCGCCTGCTTGCCTTCGTGGGTTCCGGTCCGGTCATGAACCTGCTGCGCCTGACTCGCGTCGAGGCAAAAACGCTGATCACTGATGACTTGATGGAAACCCGCGTGGCCATGTTGCAGCAGCCCGCCAAGGCGAAGTTTTCTTTTTGAGATGAAGCAGATCAGCGCTGTTCAGCTCAAGGAGTGGCTCGACGAAGTCAAGGAAGGCAAGCGCGTCGCGCCGCTTCTGCTCGATGTGCGCGAACCCTGGGAATTCGACGCGGCGCGCATTCCAGGTGCCAAGCTGGTGCCGATGCGCGCGATTCCGGCACGCTACATGGAGTTGCAGCGCGAGGCCGAAACGGTGGTGATCTGCCATCATGGCGCGCGCAGCTACCAGGTGGGCCTGTTTCTCGAACATCAGGGTTTCGATAAGGTCATCAATCTTTACGGGGGCATGGCCGCTTGGTCGCGCGATGCCGATCCCGCCACCCCAACGTATTAACAGGATTTGGAGTGTTCCCATGAAGCTGCCGCTTTCTCTCGCCATTGCCTGCGCATTTGCCCTTCCGGCGTGGGGTTCCGATCTGCTGCAGGTCTATCGCGACGCACAGGGTTTCGATGCGCAATATGCGGCGGCACGTGCCAGCCGCGATGCCGGACTTGAGAAATTGCCGCAGGGCCGTGCCGGGCTGCTGCCGACCCTGGGACTGAGCGCCAACCGAATCCGCAACGATCTGGACTCGACGGCGCGGGCGACGGGTGCCAAGACCGATGTCGATTACAACAGCAATGCCTGGTCGCTGACCCTGACGCAACCCCTGTTTCGCTGGCAGAACTGGGCGGGCTACAAGCAGGGAGAGCTGGCTGCAGTCAGCGCCGAAGCCCAGTTGCGCCTGGCCAGCCAGGATCTGATCGTCCGCGTTGCCCAGGCTTACTTCGATGTGCTGCTGGCACAGGAAACCCTGGCAACGGCGCGTGCGCAGAAAAAGGCGACGGCAGAACAACTGGAGTCGGCCAAACGCAATTTCGAAGTGGGTACGACAACCATTACCGACACGCATGAAGCGCAAGCTCGCTATGACCTGATTGTGGCGCAGGAGATTGCGGCCGATAACGACTTGACCGTCAAGCGCCAGGTGTTGAGAACCATGACCGGCAAGGAAGCGGACATCCTCAAGGGTCTGAAAAACAAGCTGCAGATCGGGCGCCCGCAACCGGACGACATCGGCCAATGGGTTGCTTCGGCCGAGGGTGGCAATATCGGCGTGCAGCTGGCGCAAACAGGTTTCGAAATCGCCGGGCGCGAAGTCGAGAAGCAGCGTGCCGGCCACTATCCGACGCTGGATCTGGTCGCAACCCATGGCAAGGCGGGGACGGGATTCAGCAGCGCGGGCGGCGGCGGCGCCGACAGCAAGACCAGTACGCTCGGTCTGCAACTGGCCGTGCCGATTTACTCGGGCGGCGCCACCGTGTCGCGCGAGCGCGAAGCGGTGGCCTTGCAGGAAAAGGCGCGTGCCGATCTCGACAATGCGCGCCGTCAGGCAGCGCTGGCGGCGCGCCAGGCCTACCTCGGCGTGACCTCGGGCTTGGCGCAGATTGGTGCCTTCGAGGCCGGCGTGGCCTCGTCGCAACTTGCGGTGGAGTCGAACAAGCTGGGTTACGAAGTCGGCGTGCGCATCAACATCGATGTGTTGAACGCGCAAAGTCAGTTGTTCGACACGCGCCAGAAATTGGCCAAGGCGCGTCTCGACACCCTGATCGCCCAACTGAAGCTCAAGTCTGCCATGGGTAGCCTGAGCGAAGACGATCTCGCCGCGATCAACGCGCTATTGGAATAAAGCGCTCAATGAGCGCCATGGTGCGCTCGGTTGCCCCGCGATGCTGCGCGGCAAAGCGGCGGCCGGCGGCCGCCATCGACTTTTTCCGGGTGTCGTCGGCCAATAAGGCAAGCGCTTGCGCGACCAGTGCGGCCGCGCTGTCTGCCTGAAGGGCCGCTCCGGCCTGGATCGCACCGCGCGCCGCCTCGGCAAAATTGTAGGTCGAGGGTCCGATCAGCACGGGGGTGCCGACGGCACAGGGCTCGATGAGATTCTGGCAGCCGAAATCGAGCAGGCTGCCGCCGACGAAAACGACATCGGCGGCGGCATGGTAGGCAAACATTTCGCCCATGCTGTCGCCGAGCCAGACCTGGGTGTCGGCCGCGACGGCCTGTCCGTCCGAGCGCCGTTGCAACCTGAGGCCGCGCGCCGCGACGAGGCTGGCGACTTCGTCGAAACGTTGCGGATGGCGCGGCACGATGGCGAGCAACGCCGTCCTGTCGGCGTCGACTTTTTGCCAGGCATCGAGAATCAGGGCTTCTTCGCCTTCGCGGGTGCTGGCGCAGAGGAACACCGGTCGCCGACCGATCTGCACACGGAAGTCGAGAAGATCGTCGGGCGGCGAAATGTCGAACTTCACGCTGCCGAACACGGAGACTGTAGGGGCGCCCAGCGCGGACAGGCGCGCGGCATCGCCCCTGCCAATCGCCGAAATCGCCGCCAACTGCGTCAGCGCCGTCCGTGCGAGTCTCGGAAAGCGGCCATAGCGCCGCGCAGACCGTTCCGACAGCCGGGCATTGACGAGCAAGAGCGGCAAGCCCTGTTCATGGCAGATCGCGATGAGGTTAGGCCATAGTTCGGTTTCCATGATCAGGCCGATCCTTGGTCGGAAATGGCGCAGGAAACGGCGCACGCCCCAGGGCGTGTCGTAGGGCAGATAAACCCGCGTCACCGTGTCGCCGAACAGATCTTCGCTGGTGGCCCGCCCGGTCGGCGTCATGTGGGTGAGCAGGATGCGGTGATCGGGATAGCGTGCCTTGAGGGCGACCACCAAGGGCTGCGCGGCGCGGGTTTCGCCGACGGAAACGACATGAATCCAGATCAAAGGAAAAGCCGACGCCGGCGGGACGGCGGGATAGAAACCGAAACGTTCCGCCCAATGGCGCAGGTAGGCCGGCTGCCGGCGCGCGCGCCAGAGCAGGTGCAGCAGGGCCCAGGGCAGCAGGGCGACGATCGCGAGCGTATAGAGCGGATGGCTCATGCGGCGACGAGTCGCAAAGCGGCGTCGACTACCTCGGCCGGCGCGGGCGTTTGTCCGATGCCGCCGAGATTGCGATAAGGGGCAGTGCCGAGCACCCCGGTGAGCGCCGGGTCCGAGCCGCCATAAATCGCCACGGTGGGCCGCTGCAGGGCCGCCGCCAGATGCACCAGCCCGGTATCGACGCCGACGACCAGCGCAGCACCCGCCATCAGGCCGGCCAGTTCGGTCAGGTTCATTGCGGGAGCCGCCACCGCGTGCTGCAATGTTCCCGCGATGCGCGCCGCCCGCGCACGTTCCGCTGCATTGCCCCCGGGCAGCGCGCATTGCAGCCCGGCAGCGTTCAAGGCAGCGCCCAGCGCGTGCCAGTGCGCTTCCGGCCACTCCTTGTCGGCGCGGCTGGTGGCCGTGAGCAGCACGGCATGGGGCCCCGTTGCCAGCCAGTCGGCTTGCAGCGCGGGCACGGCAATGCCGTAGTCGAGCGGCAAATCGTCGAGCGCATAGCCGAGGGCGGCGGCGGCCAACTGGCGGTTGCGCTGGACGGCGTTCTGCCGGCGCGCAATGGCGAAGCGGCGATCATAAAACCGGGCAGCCAGCGGCTCGCGGGCCGAGCGAGCATCCTGACCGAATTTCGGGCCGCGCGCCTGCGCGGCGAGCAAGGCGCTCTTGATGAGGCCTTGCGTGTCGATGACCGCATCGTAAAAGTCGGCGCCGACCAGACGGCGGAACTGGCCGACCTCGCGCCAGGCGGTGCGGGACAGCAGCGACTTGCGCCAACGGCGCATGGCGACCGGGATGACCTGATGGATGGCGGGGTGCAGACGGGGGATTTCCGCGAAACTTTCCTCGACCAGCCAGTCGATGTTGGCCTCCGGAAAACATCGTCGGATGTCGCTGGCCACCGGCAGGTTGTGGATGACGTCGCCGAGCGAGGAAGTTTTGACGAGCAGGATGCGCATGAGCGGCGGATTATAGGTGTGGTTCGATACGCTCCATCAGACGTTCATGAGCAGCCAAGGCACCCCCCAAGCATGCGTCGGCGGGCCAGCGTCGGCGGCACCTGTCTCGAGGTGGATATTTGCGTCATCATCAGACCAAAAGCAAACATCGCAAGCGAACCGTGTTCGTGATGCAAGGTGGTGTTGAACAAGCCGGCAACGAAAACGCCAACGAATCCTGCCATGCCGACCGCCCAGACGAGCATTGTCCGGTGTGCGTTCTGCGATGAGGTGTCGCTGCGCGACACGAGTAGACGCAGCCATACCCATGCCAGAAACAGCAAGGCGGCGGCACCAAGTAGACCGCGCTCTGCCAGCGTATTGAAATACAGGTTGTGGGCATGGTTCGAATGAAAATAGCGCGCCGGGTCGTAGCGTTCGTGGCGTGCTGCCAGCCAAGTCGCCACTTGTTCTGCCGTCGCCAAGCGGAAATTTCCCGGCCCGATGCCGGCGAACGGGTGTTGCCGAGTTGTCGCGAGGGCCGTTTGCGCAAGTTCGAGCCTGTAGGAGGTCGTTGTCGCGACCGCTGGGGCGCGCATTTGATTCAAGGTCTTGTCGATAAGATACGAGTCCCAGGCTAGGATTATCGCCAACAACGCGGCCATAAAAACCAGCAACTGTCTGCGCCAACGCGGCGGCGGGAGCACAAAGAGCAGGATGGTCGTGCCAAAGATGTAAGCCAGCATGGCGCCGCGACTCTCGCCGGTGGCGATCAACCAGGACTGTCCCGCCCATGCCAACGTCAAGGCGAAACGCCATCCGGCTGACAAGCGGGGCCACAGGGCCATGAGCGCGCCGAGCGTGCCGAGTCCCACCATCGTCAAATAGATTGCCGAATGATTCGTGTGACCAACAGAATGCAATTCAAACAGTTTCTTTTCCCCGACGATCTGCCATTGCCACCACCCTTGCGCTGCTGCAGCAAGCGTGCCGGCTAGAAGTGCCGCCAACGTCATGAATATCTGTTTGTCGGTCATGCGGCTGCGCGCCAGCAGCCAGCCGAGGGTGGTATAGCTGAGAACGTTAGCAACCTCGCCCCAATCGCGCGGAAAAGGGGGCGCCAAAAGGCAGGCAAGAACGGACGCCGCTTGCAGTAGCGCAAAGGGCAGGTCGCGCCCGTGCTGCCAGCCGCCGCCCAAGCCAGCATGGGCAAACATCGCCCGCCCCAGCCAGAGCAGGACGAAGGCAAGCCAGAGCAAATTCTTGGGGGCTTCCAGCAAGGGCAGGAAAAACAGCAGTCCGGCAAGCGCCCATACTTCGCTACGCCCAAGGGTGTGGGCTTGTTCGCGGTCAGAGGAAAGATTCAGGCGCATAGGGCATTCTTATGGCGTCGGCGTAAGCCAGCAGCCGGCCAGCCCGCTGCGCATAGGTATGGTCGGCCTTGACGCGGAGGTGAGCAGCTTCGGCGATGGCACGTGCAGCGGGAAGGTTGGCAAGGAAAAACGATATCTGCCGCATGAGCGAATGAGGATCGCGGACCGGGTCGAATTCGGCCCATTCCAAGTCGGGCCGAAAATCATCTATTGCGTGCAGCCGCCTATCCGAGAGCAGAAAACCGCCGCAGGCAGGTATGCCATAGCAGCGTTCCGGCAATCCCCAACTGACTACTCCGGCATCGTCGGCTGCAGCACCCCACTGCAAATTGATGCGGCTACGCTGAATGATTTCGATGTCCTCTCCCGGGGCCAACTGGGCGACATCGGCAAAACGCACGCGATGGCCAGCGGTCGCCAGTTGCGTAGCTAAATCTGCCAAGTACGCCGCGCGAGTCCGGTGTTCGGGGTAGCGTACGGCATCCAGATTGCCAATGAATGCAACATCCCAGCGATACCAGTTGGCTGTGCGCATTTCGCTTAGTGCAGCACCATGTAAGTGGTAAAGAGCGGGACGGACTGCATTGGGCAAATACAACGCAGGGTAAGGAAAGTTGGGGCAACCTTGCAATGAATGGGTCGCATACGCTTCGGCGCCTGCTACGGCTCGAAAAAGCGCCAGTCGGTGTGATCGCAGACCTTTGTGCCAGGGAGCATCGCGATCGAGCAGAATCATGGGTATGCCGGATCGCCGCAAGCGTAGCCGTAGCGAGCGGCAGCGCCACGGTTGGCGCACGGCAGCGTGGGCATCGACGAGTGCCAGTCGGCAGGTTTCCAAGGTTTGGGGGGCTGGCGCCCAGTCGTCGCAACGCAGCGGTATGCCTATGGAGGAAAAGCCCTCCGCCAATCCGGGATGGCGACCGCCAAAGTTGAATAAAACGAAACCTGCTACGTCATTCATACTGCGGGGCCAAGGGAGAGAAGTTCGGCAATTGATTGTTGCACGGTTTCCGGTTCCAGCGCCGTCATGCAAGCCGGTTCGGGGCACTGACCACTATTGTGGCCCGGTGGGCGACCACAGCGCCGCACCCAGGCGATGCGGCGGCGGAACAGGATGTCCTGGTCGCGGCAGGGAAAGGGATCGACCGTCGCGGCGACGAAGGGGCTGTCGCGCCAGAACGCGCCCGCGCCGTGGATTTGTGCCGAACCGGGGCCGAACAGCGTCACGGTCGGCGTGCCGACGACGCGGCCGAGGTGGGCGATGCCGGTGTCCGGGCAGACCAGCAGACGCGCGCCGTCGATCAGCTGCCACAGTTGCGGCAGGTCGAGGCTGCCGCAATGGCGCGGCCAGCGTTCGTCCGGATCGGCGGCCGTGACCAGTGCCGCCTCGCCGTGTCCGGCGCTCCAGACGATAGCCAGTCCACGCGCGGCGAGCGCGGCGGCCAGGGCGGCCCAGCGTTCCGCCGGCCAGGCTTTCAGCGGTGACGAGGCGCCGACGTGCAGCACGGCGTAGTCGCCGGCCGGCCGGGGGAAATCGGCCGTCGGCGGCATCGGCCAGTCGCCGCGCCGGTAGGCGGGTGGCGGGCCGCCCTCTGCCAGCGTTGCCGCCATATCCGCCCAGGCCATGGGCGTAGTGGCATGGGCACAGGCCTCATCGAGCATCCAGTTCTTCCAGGCTGGCCGGTCGCCGCCGAAACCGACGATCCAGCGCGCGCCGGCTGCGCGCGCGAGCCAGGCGTAGCGGTTGTCGCCAAGCACATAGGCAAGGTCGAAACCGGCATCGGTGCGCAGGCGCGCCGCTAGCCCGGCATCGCGCACATCGAAGGACTCGGCGCGCCAGCCCCAGGGCCGACCGGCGAACAGTGGCGCTACCGCCGGCCGTGCCAGCACGATGCGTTCGGCCTGCGGATAGCGCGCGGCGAGTTTGGCCATCAAGGGGGCGAGGAGCAGTGTGTCGCCAAGCAACAGATGGTGGGCGAGCAGGATGCGCTTGGGGGTGCTCTCGGGTAGACGCGGCGCGGACGCGGCGCGGCGCAGCAACGCGCCCGCGACGGTCGCGGCGCGTGCCCGCAAACGACTCATGCCTGCACGTCCCGGAAAATCGCTTCCATGCGGTCGAGCATGGCGGCGCGGCCGTGGTGCGCGACGACATGGACGCGCGCAGCGGCGCCCAGCCGCGCGCGCAGGGCGGCATCGGCGAGCAGGGTTTGCAGTGCGGTACGCAGGGCGGCGACATCCTGGCCGGGGACGATTAGCGCGGTTTTTTCGTGGCGCGCGAGTTCGCCGATGGCCCCGGCCGTCGTGGTGACGCAGGGCAGGGCGGCGGACATCGCCTGCATCAGCGCCTGCGGCACGCCCTCGTTGGCGTAGGACGGCAGGGCAAAGACGTCGAAGGCTTGCAGCCAGAGCGGCACATCCTCGCGGTTGCCGGCGAAGACGACGCGCTCGGCCAGGCCGAGTTCCTCCGCCTGGGTTTTCAGCGCTGCGCGTTGCGGACCGTCGCCGACGATGGCGAGCCGCACTTCCGGGGCGAGGCCGGCGAGCGCCTCGACCAAGTGGCGGTGGCCCTTCCAACTGCGCAGGGTGGCGACGATACCGAGCAGCGGCGCCGTACCGTCAAGGTCGAGTTGCGCGCGCGCGGCGGCCCGCTCGCCCGGTGCGTAAAGCGCGGTGTCGATGCCGGTCGGCACCGAGGTGACGCGTTCCGGCGGCAGGCCGGTGGCTGCCATCGCGTCGCGCCGCAGACTTTCGCCGGTGGTGACGATGTGAGCCGCACGTGCGTAGAGCCAGCGCGTCGCGCGGTTTTGCGCGATCGGCGCCGAGACGTGGCGCGTGCGTACGATGGGCGGCGCGGCGGGCAGCGTGGCGCAGGCCAGCGCGGCGAGCCAACTGTCGGTGGAGCTATGAGTGTTGATGATGTCGATGCGGCCGGCCTGTTTCAGCCAGCGCCGCAGCGCGAGGAAGTCGGCCGGGCGTTTCTTGTAAATCGGCAGCGCGATAGTCGGCACGCCGCGCGCCGGCGCCGCGCGGAAGATGCCCGAAGTCGGCGGGCAGACGACGACGACCTCGTGACCGCGCTCGATCATGCCGCGCGCTTCGCTCAGGATGCGGATCTCCTGGCCGCCCCAGCCGCAGGAGGATTCGGTGTGCACGATCCTCATGCCGGCTCCTCGCGGAATTGCAGGGCGTGCAGGCGCGCATAGGCGCCGTTGGCCGCGAGCAGTTCGGCGTGGCGACCGCTTTCGGCAATGCGCCCGCGTTCCAGCACGACGATGCGGTCGGCATGCTCGATGGTGGACAGGCGATGCGCCACTACCAGCGTGGTGCGGTGTTTCATCAGTGCCTCCAGGGCGGCCTGCACCTGGCGTTCGGATTCGTTGTCGAGCGCCGAAGTGGCTTCGTCGAGAATCAGGATGGGTGCGTCCTTCAGCAGGGCGCGCGCGATGGCGAGGCGCTGGCGCTGACCGCCGGAGAGCTTGACGCCCTTTTCGCCGACCGGCGTGGCGTAGCCCTGCGGCATGGCGACGATGAAGTCGTGGGCGTAAGCGGCGCGCGCCGCCGCCTCGATGGCCGCCGGCGGCGTGGCGGCCAGCGCGCCGTAAGCGATATTGGCTGCCACCGTGTCGTTGAACAGCACCACCTCCTGGCTGACCAGGGCGATGTTGGCGCGCAGGCTGGCGAGGGTGAGCGTTTCAACCGGCTGGCCGTCGATGAGCACGCGACCGCCGTCGAGCGGGTAGAAGCGCGGCAGCAGGTTGGCCAGCGTGGTCTTGCCGCTGCCCGAGGCGCCCACCAGCGCCACGGTTTCGCCGGGCTGGATGGCGAGGTCGATGCCGTCGAGCGCCGCGCGCTCGGCGCCCGGATAGCGGAAGACGACATGGTCGAAATGGATCGCCCCGACGGCGCGCGGCAGCGTCGTCTGTCCCATGTCCTGCTCGACCGCTTCGTCGAGCAGGGCAAAGACGCTTTCGGCGGCGGCCAGGCCGCGCTGCAGCGGCGCGTTCACATCGGCGAGATGCTTGATCGGCGCCAGCAGCATCAGCATCGCCGTGATGAAAGAGACGAAACCGCCGACGGTGGTTTGCGTCTCGGCCGATTGCAGCAGCGCGACGTAGATGACGATGGCGAGCGCAATGGCGGTGAAGAACTGGACGATGGGCACGGTCGCCGCCGCCGCCACCGCCTGGCGCATGCTCTGGCCGCGCAGCTCCTGGTTGGCCTGGAGGAAGCGCTGCGCCTCGTAGGCTTGGCCGCCGAAGATGCGCACGATCTTTTGCCCGCCGAAAGCTTCTTCGAGGATGCGCGCGATGTCGCCCATCGCCCGTTGCGAGCGCCGGCTGGCGCGCCGCAGCCGGCCGCTGAAGGCGCGCACGACGATGGCAATCAGCGGGCCGACGGCGAGCGCCACCAGGGTCAGTTGCCAGTTCAGGTAGAGCAGCCAGGCGAGCAGGCCGACGATGGCCAGCGAATCGCGCACCAGCACGGTCAGCGCCGATGTCGCCGCGCCGGTGACGTTGGCGACGTCGTTGGTGATGCGCGAGAGCAGCACGCCGGTGCTCTGGTTGTCGTAATAGCGCGTCGGCAGCGCGAGGGCGCGCTCGAACAGGGCGACGCGCAGATCCATCACCAGCCGGTTGGCCACCCAGGCCATCAGGTAGCCGCCGGTAAAGGAGAGGATGCCGCGCAGCACGAAAATGCCGACAATGGCCAGCGGTGCAAGCCACAGATCGTCGCGCGGCTGGCCGGAAAATCCCTTGTCGAGCAGCGGCCTCATCAAGGCCGGGAACAGCGGCTCGGTGGCCGCCAGGAGCGCCATGGCGAAAATGGCGAGTGCAAACGGTTTCCAGTAGGGACGCACATAGGCCAGGAGGCGCGCGTACATCCGGATGCTGCCGTGCTTGGATGGTAAAGAGTCGCTCGACGAGACCATGGACTGGAAAGCTGGCTGGCACCGCCAGGAAGGGAAGGTGCGGATTATAACGGGGCGTATGTGTGCGGCCGCGCGGCCGGTTCGGCGCCCAGTTTCGCACCCAGTTCGGTATAAAGATCGAACAGGGCCGCCCCCGTCGCGGCCAACGTCCAGGTCGTTGCACTGCTGCGCGCGGCTTCCCGCGCGGCGGGGCCGGCGGCGAGCATGGCGTCGAGCGCGTGCGCCAGCGCGAGCGGATCGAGCGGCGGCACGACGATGCCATTGGCGCCCGGTGTTACCAGTTCCGCCGCGCCGCAGGTGGCGGTGGTGACCAGCGGCAGGCCGCAGGCCAGAGCCTCCAGTGCGGCATTGGGCATCGGATCGTAGAGTGTCGGCAGACAAAACACATCCGCTGCGCCATAGAAGGGCTTGACGTCGGTTTGTGCGCCGAAGAAGCGCACGCGCGCGGCGATACCGAGTCGTTGCGCCTGCTGCACATAGCGTGCTGCGTGCTTGTCGCGACCGACGATCCAGACCTCCGCGTCGCGCGTGGCCATCTGCGCCAGTGCGTCCAGTAGTGTGGCCACGCCCTTGCGCGCGAAGCCCGAGCCGACGTAGAGCACTACTGGGGTCAAATTGGGCGCCGTCCCGCCAGCGTCGACTTTTGCGCGCAGGGCGGTGCGGTGTACGTCGCGCAAGCTGGGGTGGAAAGCGTCGATATCCACGCCGTTGCGAATCAGGCGCAGCTTGTCCGGCGCGACGCCAAAGCGTGCGGCAATGTCGTCGCGCACCATGGCTGAATTGCAGATGACGGCGCGCAGATCGGGGTGGCGAAACATGGCGGCCTCTTGCGCCAGCACGTAGCGATGCCAGGGATGGTGGCGGGTGGCGAAACGCTGCGCCGCGTTCTGCTGGCGCCCGCGCAGTTCGAGCCAGGTGGCATGCACGCCGTCGCCGGCGCGGTAGATATGGCAGCCGGGGATGCGCTCGTGCGATTGCACCAGGTCGAAACGCCCGCCAGCGACGATGGCCTGGATGGCGCGCGCAAAGCTGGCGTCGCGCGCCTTGCGGCCGCCAAAGCGGGAATAGGCCGGCGCGACGATCTCCACCGGAAAACCGCCTTCCTGACCGCCCGCCCATTCGCGGCACAGCAGGGTGACTTCCAAACCGCGACCCGCCAGCGTCGCCAACGCCCGTTCGACGAAACGTTCGGCCCCGCCGAAGGGGGTGTATTTCTGGCGGATCAGCGCGATTTTCAAGCTCAAGCGAGCAATGCCTCGCAGGCTGCCAGCACATGCTCGACCGGCAGTTCGGCGAGGCATTCGCTAAGCTTGCCGCCGCCGCAGCCGTCGAGCCCGCAAGGGCGGCAGGGATGGCTCGTGCTGGTTACGATGCGGCTTGGCGATTGCCAAGGTCCCCATTCGATATCTCCCGAGGGCCCGAACAGCGCGACCGTCGGCGTGCCCATCGCAGCCGCGATGTGCATGGGTGCGGAATCGACGCCGACGAAAAGCCGCGCTTGCGCGGTCAGCGCGGCGAGTTCCTTGAGCGCGAGCTGACCGGACAGATCGACGACCGGCCAGGCGCATTGTGCCTTGATTGCCGCGACCAGCGCCATTTCGGCGGCGTCGGGCGCGGTGGTCAGCACGATGGGCCAGCCTTGTTCGCCAAGCGCCCGGCACAGTGCGGCGAAGCTCGCGGCCGGCCAGCACTTGAACAGCCAGCGCGAGGTCGGGTGCAGGTGGATGAACTTTCCCGGCGCCAGTTTGTTTGCGGCCAGCAACTCCGCCACGCGCGCTTCGGCGGCCGCGCCGGGGACGAGCGTGACGCGCTTGTCCGCTGCGGTCGGATGGATGCCGATGCGGCGCAAAGCGTCCAGGTTGACTTCAACCGTGTGGCGGCGCGTCGGCGCGCGCAGCGTCTGGTGGCTGAAACTGCCGGCCCAGAAGCGTCCCGGCCGCTTCGGCGCCACCGCCCAACGCGGTGCGAGCAGGCGCGTCAGCCAGGCGCCGCGCTGGTGTTCGGTCAGATGCACGATCAGGTCGTAACGGCGCGCGCGCAAGCGCTGGAGCAAGCCCCACTCGGCCGCGGCCTGCGCCGCGATCCCCCGATGTTTCCATGCGCGATCGATGCAGTACAGATTGGCAAGCGCCGGATGGTCATCGAGCATCGGCGCCGTATCCCGATAGACCAAAGCATCGATTTCGGCGTGGGGCAGCGCATGCTTGAGCGTGGTCAGTGCGGGGGTGGCAAGCAGCACATCGCCGTGATGGCGCAGCTTGATCACCAGCACACGGGATATTTCGGCGGTCGGGATGGCATCTTTGAGCATGAGCGGCATTTTGCCAGAGCCGACCGGCAAACCCTCAGACTAGAATCGCCCCATGCTCCCGTTATCTGCCGTTCTGATTACTTGCAATGCCGCCGGGCATCTCGCGGCCTGCCTCGATTCGCTGTCCTTTTGCGCGGAAATTGTGGTTGTCGATTCCGGCAGCGCGGATCGGACCGTCGCGATTGCGCTGCAACGCGGTGCCCGCGTGGTCGAAACGCACTGGCGCGGTTTCGGCCCGCAGAAGCAGTTTGCCGTCGAGCAGGCTGCGTATGACTGGGTGTTGTGCATTGATGCCGATGAACGCGTGAGCGTCGAGTTGGCGGCGAGTATTGGCGCCGTCCTGCCGGCGCCGACTTTTCGCGCCTATCGTTTTCCCCGCTGCAACCGTTTCATGGGGCGCTATCTACGACATGGCGAGGGCTATCCAGACTGGAGCTTGCGCCTGTTCGATCGCCGTCATGCCCGCTGGTCCGAAGATG
Source organism: uncultured Methyloversatilis sp. (assembly GCA_964477575.1). GTDB lineage: Bacteria > Pseudomonadota > Gammaproteobacteria > Burkholderiales > Rhodocyclaceae > Sulfuricystis. The sequence continues at coordinate 28,739 of CAYZEA010000010.1, read as the reverse complement.
CGGTGCATGAGCGGGTGACGACGAGCGACGAGGTCGGCACCCTGGCCGGAGACCTGCTGCATGACTCCGCCGAATCGCTGGAACGCTATCTGGACAAACAGAACCGCTATTCCTCCCTGGCAGCCGAAGCGGCCATCGAGGACGGCAGGCGCAGTTCGGCGCCGCGCCTGTTGATTTCGCCGCTGCTCCGTTTCATCAAGTTCTATTGGTTGCGGGGCGGATTCCGCGATGGTTTGCCCGGCTTGGTGCATATTCTCGTCGGTTGCTATGCCAGCTTTGCCAAGCATGCAAAAATGCTCGCTTACCAAATCAGCTCAATGGACCACAAATGAAAATCGCCATTGCCGGGACCGGGTATGTCGGCTTGTCGAATGCCGTCCTGCTTGCACAGCATAACGAAGTGGTTGCGTTGGATATCGCGCCCGAGAAGGTGGCGATGCTCAGTCGCAAGCAATCGCCGATCGAAGACGCCGAGATCGAGGAATACCTGCGCCACAAGCCTCTGAATTTTCGGGCGACGCTGGATAAGCAAGAGGCCTATGCGGGCGCCGATTACGTCATTATCGCCACGCCCACCGACTACGACCCGGAGACAAATTACTTCAATACCCAGTCCATCGAGGCGGTGATTCGCGATGTCGCGGTGATCAATCCGCAAGCCGCGATGGTCATCAAATCGACCGTTCCGGTCGGCTATACCGTGCGAACGCGCGAGGCGCTGGGCACCGAGAACCTGATCTTCTCTCCGGAATTCCTGCGCGAGGGCCGTGCGCTTTACGACAACCTGCATCCCTCGCGCATCGTCGTCGGTGAGCGCTCCGCTCGTGCCGAGACCTTTGCCAAGCTATTGCAACAAGGCGCCATCAAACAGGACATCCCCACCCTCTTTACCGGCAGCACCGAGGCCGAGGCCGTCAAGCTCTTTGCCAATACCTACTTGGCCATGCGCGTCGCTTACTTCAACGAACTCGATACTTACGCCGCCCGACATGGCCTGGATACCCGCCAGATCATCGATGGCGTTTGCCTCGACCCACGCATCGGCGCGCACTACAACAATCCCAGCTTCGGCTACGGCGGATACTGCCTTCCCAAAGACACCAAGCAACTTCTGGCCAACTACAGCGATGTACCGCAAAACCTGATCCATGCCATTGTCGACTCGAATACCACGCGCAAGGATTTCATCGCGGATGAAATCCTCCGCAGGCATCCCAAAGTCGTTGGCGTCTATCGCTTGATCATGAAGGCGGGGTCGGACAACTTCCGCGCATCGAGTATCCAGGGCATCATGAAGCGCATCAAGGCCAAAGGCATTCGGGTGATTGTCTATGAACCGGTCCTGAAGCAAGCCGAGTTCTACAACTCGGCGGTCGTCAAAGACCTCGATGCGTTCAAACGCGAGGCGGACATCATTATTGCCAACCGCAGAACCGATGCTTTGGCCGATGTGGCCGACAAAGTTTATACGCGCGACTTGTTTGGGAGCGACTCATGAAAGTTCTGATCACCGGCGCAGCCGGATTCATCGGCTCTGCCCTGGCCCTGCGCCTTTTGGAGCGCGGCGACACCGTCATCGGCATCGACAACCATAACGATTACTACGATCCGGCCATCAAGGAAGCGCGCCTGGCGCGGCATGCCAGGCATCCGAGCTACACCCATCTGCGTATCGATCTGGCCGACCGCAAGGCGATAGAGGAAGCCTTCGTCACCCACAAGCCGCAACGCGTCGTGAATCTCGCGGCTCAGGCCGGCGTGCGTTACTCCATCGAGAACCCGCTTGCCTACATCGACAGCAATATCGTCGGCTTTGCCCACCTCCTCGAAGGCTGCCGGCATAACGGCGTCGAGCATCTGGTCTATGCCAGCAGTTCCAGCGTCTATGGCGCCAACACGACGATGCCCTTTTCGGTGCATCACAACGTCGATCATCCGCTTTCGCTGTATGCCGCCAGCAAGAAGAGCAACGAGTTGATGGCGCACACCTACAGCCATCTCTTCAAGCTGCCGACCACCGGCCTGCGATTCTTCACCGTCTACGGCCCCTGGGGGCGCCCGGACATGGCCTTGTTCAAATTCACCAAGGCGATTCTCGCCGGCGAGAAGATTCCGGTGTTCAACTACGGCAAGCATCGGCGCGACTTCACCTATATCGACGACATCGTCGAGGGGGTCATCCGCGTGCTTGATAAGCCTGCCCAAGCGAATCCTGACTGGAGCAGTGCCGAGCCCGATTCGGCCACCAGTCAGGCGCCGTGGCGCGTCTACAACATCGGCAACAATCAGCCGGTGGAGTTGATGGACTACATTGCCGCGCTGGAAAACGCGCTGGGCAGGAAAGCCGAGATGGACATGCTGCCCTTGCAGCCTGGCGATGTGCCGGATACCTATGCCGACGTCAGCGACTTGGTCGAACAATTCCACTACAAGCCGGCGACCCCGGTGGCGCAGGGGGTGGCCAATTTCGTGGCATGGTATCGCGATTACTTTAAAGCCTGATACCGAATGGTCAGGGGCGAGTGTGTAATTTTGCGAGCGCCGCTCGACCCGAAAGAATGTGGTCGTGCATCTGCCGCGCGGCGGCGCCAGCATCCTGGGCCTTGAGCGCCGCCATGATGGCGCGGTGTTCGGCCAGCGACTGGCTGATGCGGCCGTCGAGGCGCAGGGAATCGCGGCGCGTCAGCTTGAGGAACTTGCGCGTGTCGTCGATCAACTGCGAGAGCCAGCGGTTGCCGGCCAGTTCCTGCAAGGCGTTGTGGAAGGCCTGATTGGCTTCGAAAAACTGGTTGGCATCGTTGGCGGTGCCATGGCGCTCCAGTTCGGCGTGGATGAGCTCAAGGCGTGAAATGTCGGCGCTGGTGAGACGGCCCGTGGCTTCTTCCACCACGCGACCTTCGAGCAGGGCGAGGATGGGGAAGATTTCGTCGATGTCGCGTTCCGACATTTCGGCCACATAACAGCCGCGTCGCGGCTTGAGTACCACCAAGCCTTCGGACGCCAGCACCTTGAGCGCTTCGCGCATGGGGGTGCGCGAGATACCGAATTCATCCGCCAGTGCCTGCTCGTCGACCCAGGCGCCCGGCGGCAGTTCGTGGGCGTAGATGCGGGCGCGCAGGCGTTCCGCGACCTGTTCGTAGAGGGCGGGTGCGCCAAGGCTGTTGGTGGGCTGTCTTGCATTCATAATTATGGATACAGTATTATCTGGGGTCGCGAATGTCAAGCATCATTCGCCACAAGGAGTGAAGCCATGAGCAAATATCCCGATGTGACGGTTCCCGGCCTCGATGCCTGGGCCAAGGCCGCCGCCAAGTCGGTACCGGACGGCGATATCGGCAAGCTGAACTGGACGACGCCCGAGGGGCTGACGGTCAAGCCGCTGTACACCAAGGCCGATGTGGTCGATCTGCCCTACGCCGATACGCTGCCGGGCTTCGAGCCCTTCCTGCGTGGCCCGCAAGCCACCATGTACGCGGCACGGCCGTGGACGATCCGCCAGTACGCCGGCTTCTCCACCGCCGAAGCGTCCAATGCTTTTTACCGTAACGCGCTGGCCGCCGGCGCGCAGGGCGTCTCGGTGGCCTTCGATCTGGCCACCCACCGTGGCTACGATTCCGACCACCCGCGCGTGGTCGGCGATGTCGGCAAGGCCGGCGTGGCGATCGACTCGGTGGCGGACATGAAGATCCTCTTCGACGGCATCCCGCTCGACAAGGTGTCGGTGTCAATGACCATGAACGGCGCCGTGCTGCCGGTGCTGGCGGGCTACGTGATCGCCGCCGAGGAGCAGGGGGTCAGTCAGGACCAGCTCTCGGGCACGATCCAGAACGACATCCTCAAGGAGTTCATGGTCCGCAACACCTACATCTATCCGCCCGAGCCGTCGATGCGCATCATCGCCGACATCATCGGCTACACGGCGCAGAACATGCCGAAGTTCAACTCGATCTCGATCTCCGGCTACCACATCCAGGAAGCCGGGGCGACGCAGGCGCTGGAACTGGCCTTCACTCTCGCCGACGGCATGGAGTACGTGCGCACGGCGATGAAGCGCGGCATGGACATCGACGCCTTCGCCGGCCGCCTGTCCTTTTTCTTCGCCATCGGCATGAACTTCTATCTCGAAGTCGCCAAGCTGCGCGCCGCACGCCTGCTGTGGTGGCGCATCATGAAAGAATTCGGCGCCAAGAACCCGAAGTCGATGATGCTGCGTACCCACTGCCAGACCTCGGGTTGGTCGCTGACCGAGCAGGACCCCTACAACAACGTCGTGCGTACCACCATCGAGGCGATGGCAGCGGTGTTCGGCGGCACGCAATCGCTGCATACGAATGCGCTCGATGAGGCGATTGCCCTGCCGACCGAGTTCTCGTCGCGCATCGCGCGCAACACGCAGATTCTGATTCAGGAGGAGACGCATATCACCCATGTGGTTGATCCCTGGGCTGGCTCGTACATGATGGAGAAGCTCACGCAGGACATGGCCGACATGGCCTGGAATACGATTCAGGAAGTCGAGAGGATGGGCGGCATGACGCACGCCGTCGAGACTGGCTGGGCCAAGTTGCAGATCGAGAAGTGCGCCGCCGAGAAGCAGGCGCGCATCGACTCGAAGCAGGACGTGATCGTCGGCGTGAACAAGTACAAGCTGACCAAGGAAGACCCCATTGAGTTCCTCGATGTCGATAACCATGCCGTGCGCGAAGCGCAGATCGCCCGTCTCAAGGAAATCCGTGCCAGTCGGAATCAAAGCGAAGTGAGCGCCGCTTTGGATGCGCTAACGGCAGCAGCGAAATCCGGTGATGGCAACCTGCTCGATCTCGCCATCAAGGCAACAAGACTAAGAGCAACAGTCGGCGAAATCTCCGACGCGCTGGAAAAAGTTTGGGGTCGCCATCGCGCCACCAATCAGGTCGTTTCCGGCGTCTATTCCGCTGCCTTCGGGGCCAGTCCCGGCATCGACGAGCTGCGCGACTTGATCGAGGAGTTTGCCGCCGCCGAAGGCCGCCGCCCGCGCATCATGATCGCCAAGCTGGGACAGGATGGCCATGATCGTGGCGCCAAGGTGGTGGCGACGGCCTTCGCCGATCTCGGTTTCGATGTCGATATCGGCCCGCTATTCCAGACGCCCGAGGAGGCCGCACGTCAGGCCATCGAAAACGACGTGCATGCGATTGGCGTGTCGACGCTGGCTGCCGGCCACAAGACGCTGGTGCCGCAACTGGTCAAGGCGCTCAAGGATCAGGGCGCGGACGATATCGTCGTGTTTGTCGGCGGCGTGATCCCGGCGCAGGACTACGAAGCGCTATTTGCTGCGGGCGCCAAGGGCATCTTCGGGCCGGGTACGCCGATCCCGCAGTGTGCCCATGAAGTGCTGCGGGCGATCCGCGCCTCGCATCTGCCGGGCTCGGCGTAAAAGTCGGCGCTGGAAGGACGGCAAGAGGGGCAATGGCAGGCATGGCCGAACTGAGTTTGACCCCGGAGGATTGCGATCTCGTCGAGGGCGTGATCGCCGGGCGTCGCCGTGCGCTGGCCAAGGCCATCACGCTGGTCGAATCGAGTCGTGCAGATCATCAGGAACGTGCTGCGGCCGTACTCGATGCCCTGCTGCCGCATACCGGCCAAGCGCTGCGCATTGGCCTTACCGGCGTGCCGGGCGCGGGCAAGTCGACCTTCATCGAAGCCTTCGGTCTGCACCTGATCGATCAGGGCCTCAAAGTGGCGGTGCTGGCGATTGATCCGTCTTCCAGTCGCAGCGGTGGTTCCATCCTTGGCGACAAGACGCGCATGGAGCGGTTGTGCCAGAACGAGGCTGCGTTTATCCGCCCCTCGCCCTCCGCCGGCACCCTCGGTGGCGTCGCCGAAAAGACGCGCGAGGCGCTGCTGGTCTGCGAGGCGGCCGGCTTTGATGTGGTGATTGTCGAGACCGTTGGCGTTGGCCAGTCCGAGACCGTGGTGGCCGGCATGACCGATGTCTTCGTTCTGCTGCAACTGCCGAACAGCGGTGATGACCTGCAGGCGATCAAGAAGGGCATCATGGAACTGGCCGATGTGGTGATCTACAACAAGGCCGATTTCGATGCCACCGCTGCCGAGCGCGCCGCGCTGCAGATGCGTTCGGCACTTGGCCTGCTGCATCCGGTCTCGCCCCACTGGCAGCCGCCGGTGCTGCAGACCAGTGCCTTGCACGGTCAGGGTATCGATAAGGTGTGGCAGACCCTGTTGAATTATCGCGAGACGCTGACGGCGAGTGGCGAACTGGCCGACAAGCGGCGTCGCCAGTCGTTGGACTGGATGTGGCAGCTGATCGACAGTGGCCTGCGCCACCGCTTCCGCGATCATCCTGCCGTCAAGACTGCGCTGCCGAACACAACCCAGGCGGTGGCCGATGGGGACATGACGCCCACCGTTGCGGCTCATCGCCTCTTGAATCTGATGAACCGGTATTTCTGAATTTTTGTAGGAGAACTAACCCATGCATGAAATCATCGAACAACTCGACCAGAAGCGCGAACAGGCGCGTCTGGGTGGCGGGCAAAAGCGCATCGACGCCCAGCACAAGAAAGGCAAGCTGACGGCGCGCGAGCGTATCGAACTGCTGCTCGATGACGGCACCTTCGAAGAGTGGGACATGTTCAAGGAGCACCGTTGCACCGATTTCGGCATGGCGGATACCAAGATTCCCAGCGACGGCGTGGTGACGGGTTACGGCACCATCAACGGCCGCATGGTGTTCGTCTTCTCGCAGGACTTTACGGTGTTCGGCGGTGCGCTCTCCGAGGCGCATGCCGAGAAGATCTGCAAGATCATGGACAAGGCGATGCAGGTCGGCTGCCCGGTGATCGGCCTTAACGACTCGGGCGGCGCGCGCATCCAGGAAGGCGTGGCGGCGCTTGGCGGCTATGCCGATGTATTCCAGCGCAACGTGATGGCGAGCGGCGTGATCCCGCAGATTTCGCTGATCATGGGCCCCTGCGCCGGCGGCGCGGTGTATTCGCCGGCGATGACCGATTTCATCTTCATGGTGAAAGATACCTCCTACATGTTCGTCACCGGTCCGGAAGTGGTGAAGACCGTGACCCACGAGGAAGTGACGGCCGAAGAACTGGGTGGTGCGGTGACGCACACCAGCAAGTCGGGCGTCGCCGACCTGGCCTTCGAGAACGATGTCGATGCGCTGATCCTGCTGCGCCGCTTCTTCAACTACCTGCCGCTCAACAATAAAGAGAAACCGCCCATTCGCCCGACGCAGGATCCGGCCGAGCGCCTCGACTTTTCGCTCGATACGCTGGTGCCGGACAACGCCAACAAGCCCTACGACATCAAGGAACTGATCATCAAGACGGTGGATGACGCGGATTTCTTCGAGATCCAGCCCGATCATGCCAAGAATATCGTGATCGGCTTTGCGCGCATGGAAGGCCAGACGGTCGGCGTCGTCGCCAACCAGCCGATGGTGATGGCCGGCTGTCTCGATATCAAGTCGTCGATCAAGGCCGGTCGATTTGTCCGTTTCTGCGACGCCTTCAATATCCCGCTCATCACCTTCGTCGATGTGCCGGGTTTCATGCCGGGCACCGCGCAGGAGTACGGCGGCATCATCAAGCACGGCGCCAAGCTGCTCTACGCCTACGCCGAGTGCACCGTGCCGAAAGTCACCGTGATCACGCGCAAGGCCTACGGTGGCGCCTACGACGTGATGGCCTCGAAGCATCTGCGCGGCGACGTGAACTTCGCCTGGCCGTCGGCCGAGATTGCGGTGATGGGGCCGAAGGGCGCGGTCGAGATCATCTTCCGCGAGGACAAGAACGATCCGGAAAAACTCGCCGCCCGCGAGGCCGAGTACAAGGCCAAGTTCGCCAACCCCTTCGTGGCGGGCGCACGCGGTTTCATCGACGACGTCATCCAGCCGCACGAGACCCGCAAGCGCATCTGCCGCTCGCTGGTGATGCTGCGAAACAAATCCATCAGTAACCCGTGGCGCAAGCACGGCAACATCCCGCTGTAAGGAAACAGGCCATGTTCAAGAAAATGCTGATTGCCAACCGCGGCGAGATCGCTTGTCGTGTGATGAAAACCGCGAAGAAGATGGGCATCAAGACGGTTGCCGTTTATTCCGATGCCGACCGGGATGCCCTGCATGTCGAGATGGCCGATGAAGCCGTCTGCATCGGCCCGGCACCCTCGAAGGAAAGTTATCTGGTGATGGACAAGATCATCGCCGCCTGCAAGCAGACCGGTGCCGAAGCGGTGCATCCGGGCTATGGCTTCCTTTCCGAGAACGCCACCTTCTCGCGCCGACTCGAAGAGGAAGGCATCGTCTTCATTGGCCCCAAGCATTACTCAGTGGCCAAGATGGGCGACAAGATCGAATCGAAGAAGCTGGCGCTGGCGGCCAAGGTCAACACGATTCCCGGCTACAACGATGCCATCGACACGTCCGAGCAGGCGGTAGAGATCGCCAAGGGCATCGGCTACCCGGTGATGATCAAGGCCTCGGCGGGCGGCGGTGGCAAGGGCCTGCGCGTGGCTTTCAACGACCAGGAAGCCTTCGAAGGCTTCGCGTCGTGCAAGACCGAGGCGAAGAATGCCTTCGGCGACGACCGCGTGTTCATCGAGAAGTTCGTCGAGGAGCCGCGCCACATCGAGATTCAGGTGCTCGGCGATGGTCACGGCAACTGCGTCTATCTGCACGAGCGCGAGTGTTCGATCCAGCGCCGCCATCAAAAAGTGATCGAAGAGGCGCCGAGCCCCTTCCTCGATCCGGCCACGCGCCAGGCGATGGGTGAGCAGGCCGTGGCGCTGGCCAGGGCGGTGAATTACCAGTCGGCCGGTACGGTCGAGTTCGTTGTGGGCGGCAAGGACAAGCGCTTCTACTTCCTTGAAATGAATACGCGCCTGCAGGTCGAGCATCCGGTCACGGAGTGCATCACCGGTCTCGACCTTGTCGAGCTGATGATCCGCGTTGCGGCCGGCGAGAAGTTGCCGTTCAAGCAGGAAGAGATTGCGATGAACGGCTGGGCGATGGAATGCCGCATCAATGCGGAAGACCCGTTCCGCGGCTTCCTGCCCTCCACTGGTCGTCTCGTCAGGTTTGTGCCGCCGGCCGCCGCATTGTCCGGGGCCGGCCATGTGCGCGTCGATACCGGCGTCTATGAGGGCGGCGAGATTTCGATGTTCTACGATTCGATGATTGCCAAGCTGATTGTGCATGGCCCGACGCGCGATAGCGCCATCGCCCGCATGCGCGATGCGCTGAACGGCTTCGTGATCCGTGGCGTGGCGTCGAACATCTCCTTCCAGGCCGCGCTGATGCAGCATCCGCGCTTCCTCTCGGGTAACTTCAATACCGGCCTGATCGCCGAGTCGTATCCCAAGGGCTTCGATGCCTCGATGGTGCCGCACGACGATCCGGCCCTGCTGGTGGCGGTCGCGGCGGCCATGCACCGCCAGTATCTGGCGCGCAATGCGGCGATCAGCGGTCAGATGCCGGGCCATGAGTACAAGCCGGGTGCGGACTTCGTCGTGCGTCTGGAGGATGGCACCGACCATGAAGTGATCGTGGTCGCCAAGGACGGCGGCTGGGATGTGACGTTTGGCGGCGAGCATTACGCCATCCGCACCGACTGGCAGTTCGGCCAGCCGCTCTACCAGGGCACCATCAACAACGAACCCTTCTGCATGCAGGTGGAGCGGCGCGGCCTCAAGTATCGCCTGTTCCACTGGGGCACGCAGGCCGACATCATGGTCATGACGGCACGCGCGGCCCATCTGCAGTCGCTGATGCCGCACAAGGCGCCGCCGGATACCAGCAAGTTCCTGCTTTCGCCGATGCCCGGCCTGCTCACGCAGGTGGCCGTCGCCCCAGGTCAGGAGGTCAAGGCGGGTGAGGTGCTGGCCAAGATCGAGGCGATGAAGATGGAAAACGTGCTGAAGGCGGAACGCGACTGCGTGGTCGATGCGATTTTGGCCAAGGCGGGCGAGAGCCTGTCGGTCGATCAGCCGATTATCTCGTTTAAATAACGCCAATTCTCGGCGCTGGCCGCCAGAGTGGCGTCTGTCCAGCGCCGACTTTTCCGTTATCTGGGCGGGGTTTCCCGCCCTTTTCAGGCAACTCCCTCTATAAGACCATCGTTAGACTCCGGGCACACGGTAATGTAGGCCCGGAAAATGGCGTTTTGGAAAAAACAGGCAGCAAGCGACGGATGGACATCGGTGATTTTCGGCACCGATCGCATCGTCGTTGCCGATGTGCTGCGGCGTACGGATGCGCGGCCGCAGGTGCGCGCCTGCGACAGTTTTGCCCGCGAGGGCGGCGAACTGGATGCCCTGAAGCGCCTGAAGAATGCCAAGCGACTGGCCCGCAATCGCTGCACCACGCTGCTCTGGCATGGCCAGTACCAGTTTCTGCAGGTCGATGCGCCCGACAGCGCCAAGGATATGCCCCGCGAGGAGTTGCGCGAGGCGATGCGCTGGCGGATCAAAGAGGTGGTCGATTTTCCCATCGAAACGGCCGGTATCGATGTGATTATGCTGCCGACCGTGGGCGCACGCAGTCCGCAATTGTGGGTCGTGGTGGCCAATCGCGAGGCCCTGCAGTCGCGCGTGCATCTGTTTCAGGACGCAAAAATTTCCCTGGCGGCAATCGATATTCCCGAACTGGCGCAGCGCAATATTGCCGCCTTGTTCGAGGAGCCCAATCGCGGTTTGGCGGTGGTGGCCTTCGACAGTAAGGGTGGCCGACTGACGATCAGCTATCAGGGCGAACTGTACACGGTGCGTTATCTCGATGTCAGCGGCCGCGACCTGGCCAGCGCGCAAGCAGAGGCGCAATACGAACGGGTCCTGCTCGATATCCAGCGCACGCTGGACAACTTCGATCGCAACTACAGCGCCATTTCCCTGAGTCGCCTGCTGGTCGGCCCGTTGCCCGGTGGCGAGCGTTTCGTCGATTATCTCGCCACCAACCTGTCGCTGCCGGTGGCGAGTGCCAACCTGGCCGAGGTGCTTGATTTCGATGCGGTGCCGGGGCTGGCGGAGGTGTCGGCGCAATATGAAAACTGGCGTGCGCTGGGCGCCGCGCTGAGAGATTGAACGATGGCCCAGCAGATCAACCTCTACGATCCCGCCCTGGAAAGAAAGCGCGACTGGCTCGTACTCGGGAACGTGGCGGTGGGTGGGGTGATCCTTGCTACGGCGGTAGGTGCCCTCGGCATGGCCGAGCGCAGTACCCTGCCGGTCCTGACGGCTCAGTCCGCGACGGCCGAAACGCAGTTGACGGCGATGCGCGATCAGTTGACGGCGTTGGGCCAACGGGCTGCCAATCGCAGGCCAGATCCGCGCCTTGAGCAGGAACTGACGGCCAAGCGCCAACAGCTTTCACTGAGCAGCGAGGTGCTCGCCGTCCTGCGTAGCAGCGTGGGCAAAGACGCACAGTCCTATGCGGAATATCTGCGCGGTTTTTCTCGTCAGACCGTGAGCGGTCTGTGGCTGACCGGGGTTACGGTCAAGAGCGCAGGCAGCGGCATGGAGATCCGCGGCAATACCACCGACCCGGCGCTGATTCCCGAATACATCCGTCGCCTCAACACGGAAGCCGTATTTCAGGGGCAGACATTCGCGGCGCTCAAACTCGAGCGGCCGCCGGCAAAAGGAACGGCTGCCGCACCGCAGTGGCATGAATTCATGTTGATTCCGTCGCTCGATAGCAAGGCAGCGACACAAGCCGCCGCCCCGTCGGCGCCGACTTTTGCGGCGAATGCCGGCGGAGGGGCCGGCTGATGGCGAGCGTGCAGGGACTCAAGCAATTGCAACAAACCTGGCAGGGCTGGGCGCAGCGCTTTGCTGCCTTGCAGCCGCGCGAGAAATATCTGGTCATCGGCGCCGTACTGTTTGCCGTGCTGTTTGGCGGCTATACTTTCTGGATTGAGCCGGCCCAGTTGCAGAAGGCCCGCCTGGGCAAAGCGATTGCCCAACAGCAAAGCGAGATCGCTACATTGCAGGAGCAGTTGTTGACGCTGGTCAAACAGGATAGCGATCCCGATGCCGCCAGTCGCGCAGCGCTGGCGCAAGTGCAACAGGCGTTGGTCGATGCCGATCGCGATATTCATGGCTTCGACGGCGCGCTGGTTTCGCCCCGCCAGGCACCGCTGTTGTTGCAATCCTTGCTTGGCCGTCATCGCGGCCTGACGCTGATCAGTTTCGCGACCCTGCCCCCGCAGCTCTTGATTGCCCCGCCGCCCGAGAAAAAACCGCCCGAGGGCAAACCGGCAGAAGCGAAGTCGGCTCCCGAGGCTCCCGCCGCCGCAGGCAGCAATATTTTCAAGCATGGCATCGAGATCAAAATTGCCGGCAGCTATAACGACCTGCTTGCCTTTGTGGCTGCGTTGGAAAGCGGCTCGCAAAAACTGCTTTGGGGCGGCATGAACCTGAGCAGCCAATACCCTTTCAGCGAACTCACCCTGACGGTTTACACCCTGAGCCTGGAGTCGATATGGCTCGCTGTCTAATGTTGCGCCTGATGCCGGCCCTTTCGCTCATGCTTGCCGGCCCGGCTTGGGCGCAACTGGCGGATCCGACCCGACCGCCTGCCCAGGCAACAGCGCCAACGGGCGATGCCGCAGGTGCCGCAGCCGTCCCGGTAGCCACCGGGTTGCAGTCAATCATCCTCAGTCGCCATGGCAAGGGGCGACCGGCTGCCGTAATCAACGGCGAAGTGGTTCAGTTGGGTGGAAAACTTGGCGAGGCGCGTCTCGTCAAGGTGGAAGAGGATCATGTGGTGCTACTCAGTGGCGAGGGCCGCGAAACCCTGCGGCTGATGCCGGCGGCAGAGAAGGTGATGAAAGTCGGTGCTGGCAAGGCAGGTGGGGCGGCAGCGTCGATCGGCATGAATGCCGTCAAGGGAGAGAAGAAAAAGTGAAACATCTCATCCTGCTTTTCTTGGCGGCGCTGCTTACTGCCTGCAACGCCCCCCTGCCGCGTCCCGATCTCGTGCGCGAGCGCATCGATGCTGAGCTTGCCGATGCCGCGACCCACCGGAAGGCCCACAAGGCGGCCGAAGCCAGCATGTTGATGCCGCTGACGGTCGAGATGCCGCAGCAGGAGAATGGCCACGGGGAAAACCGCTTCGATCTGTCGGTCGTCAATGCGCCGGCCGTGCAGGTGTTCATGGCGATTGTTACGGGCACCAAATACAACATGCTGGTCGGCCCGGAAGTGACGGGTACCATCACGGTGAGCCTCAAGGATGTCAACGTCAAGGAAGCGCTGGAGGCGATTCGCGAACTTTACGGCTACGAGTTCGCCATCAAGGGCAACCGTATTTCCATCCAGCCGAATACGCTGCAAACGCGCGTATTTCAGGTGAATTATTTGGCGATGCAGCGCAAGGGAGACTCGACGCTGACAGTGGGGTCTGGCGCGCAGAGCACCAACCAGAGTCAGGGCGGGTCTACCGGGCAGTCGTCGCAAGGCATTGGGGGGCAGCAGACACAAAACTCGTATGACCCATCGGGTAGTAACGTCAGGACAGACAACAACATCGATTTCTGGATTGAGCTAAAGAACACGCTCGAAACGCTGGTCAAAGACGGCAATCCTGCGGCGGCAACCGAGGGGGAAGGCCCGAAAGTGGTTGTCAACAAGGTGTCGGGTACCGTCGTCGTCCGCGCCCGTCCGCGCGACTTACGTCTGGTGGAGGAGTATCTGAATTCTTCGAAGATGTTTGTTCAGCGCCAAGTCATGCTGGAGGCGAAAATTATCGAGGTTCGCCTGAAGGAAGGAACCCAGGCAGGTATTAATTGGAGTTTGTTTGGCGGGACCAATAATCGCTTGACGGCGGGCGTTGCCCAGCCGGGTGCGGTGTTGCGAACTTCATCGGGCATTCCCCTGACCAGCAGTGCGCAACCCGCTGTCGATGCGGCCTATCGATATGACGATCTTTATTCGAACAGCGGCACATTCATTGCCGGCAAGTCGGGTCTGCTGGCCGCTTCGGCACTGGGGAAAGGGTTTGTCGGCCTGGCTTTTCAGGCAGCGAACTTTGCCGCCTTGCTGAATTTCCTTGAGACGCAGGGCTCGGTATCGGTGCTTTCAAGCCCCCGCGTCGCCACGCTCAACAATCAAAAGGCGGTTCTCAAGGTGGGCACGGATGAGGTTTATGTATCCGGATTTACCATGAATGCCTCCGGGGCTGTCAACAGCGGAACAACGACGACAACGACGACCTCGGTGCCGAGTCCGCAAACGGCACGACTTTTCTCCGGCATTTCCCTGGATGTGACGCCGCAGATTGACGAAGAGGGTAACATTGTCCTGCATGTTCACCCGGCCATCAGTACGGTTCGGGAAGTACAGAAAACCTTCAACCTGGGGACGGCCGGGATTGTGACGCTGCCGCTGGCCTCGCGCGAGGTCAACGAGACGGACAGCATCGTGCGTATTCAGGATGGCAATATTGTCGCCATTGGCGGCATGATGAACCAGTATTACGCTTCGGACCGCTCCGGTCTGCCCGGTACGCTCCATTCTCCCTCTGGCACATTGCTGGGCCAGCGCGGATCGGAAAGCGTCAAGTCCGAGATGGTCATTCTGCTGAAGCCGACCATTATTGGCGATGATCGTGCTTGGTTAAAAGACATCGAACAAAGTGCCGAGCGCGTGCGCAACTTCAACTTGCCGCCGCTGGACGTTCCGGTCCAGTAAGCCCCATGTATCTTGCCCACTTCGGCTTGACGCAAATTCCGTTCGGGATCACGCCCGATACGGAATTCGTTTATCCGAGTCGCAGTCACCTCGATGGCCTCAACCTGCTGCATTTTGCGCTGGAGAGCGGCGAGGGCTTCATCAAGGTGGTCGGTGAAGTCGGTACCGGCAAGACATTGTTATGCCGCAATTTCCTCGCCGAGCTCGGGCCCGAATGGAAAGCCGCATACTTTCCAAACCCGCAAATGGAGCCGCGCGCCTTCCTGGGCGAAGTGGCCGACGATCTGGGGACGGCCGATGGCGAGCCCGATGCGGCGCATGTGATCAAGCGCCTCAACCGTCGCTTGCTCGATCTGGCGCGGGCCGGCAAGAAGGTGGCGATCTGTATTGACGAAGCGCAAACCATGCCGCGCCTGACGCTGGAGAGTCTGCGCCTCCTGTCCAACCTCGAAACAGAGAAACGAAAATTGCTGCACATCGTCCTGTTTGGCCAGCCCGAGTTGGACGAGATGCTCAATGCGCACTCTGCACGCCAGTTGAAGCAGCGGATTGCCTTCAGTCATCAACTGCTATGCTTCGATGCCGACGAGGTTGGGAACTATATCGAACAGCGCTTGCGCATTGCCGGCCACAGCGGCGACCCGGTTTTTCAGCCTGCCGCCGTCAAAATCATGTCGCATGCGTCGGGCGGCACACCGCGCCTGATCAATATTCTCGGACACAAGTCCCTGCTGGCGGCCTTTGGCGAAGGACAGGCGCAAGTGATGGCCCATCATGTCCGGGCGGCGGTCGAAGACACGGAAGGCGCGACTCAGAAAAAACGCTGGTGGTCATGGTGAGCATGCGGCGATGAGCGTCATCAACCAGATGCTGCGCGATCTCGATACCCGTGCGGCGAGCGATCAGGAACGTGCCGGCCTGCCGTCGCGTATACGCACCTTGCCGCCGGGCGGGCAGGTGCGGCGGCAGAACTTGCGCATGCTGGTGATCGGCATGGGCGCAGGAGCTATTCTGATGGCCGGCGTGTTGCTAATGTTCCGCGCTTCGCCGCCCGAGGTATCGACGACGCCAACGCCAACGCCAGTGGTGCCTGCAACGCCTGCCGCCGTCCCGCCAGCGCCGACTCCTGCGATTCCGGTCGCGCCAGCCGATGTGAGCGAGATGAAGCTCTCGATGCTGGTGGGGCAGGCGCTGCTAAAGCCGCCCGTCGCTCCCGAGCCAGCGTCATCCTCATCCTATGCGCCACCGCCTCAACCGCAGCCACCGCCGCCGCCGCCGCCGGTCGAGAAGCCTGCCGCTGTGATACCTGCGGTGGTGCCCAAGTCGGTATCTGCCTATGTGCCTACCCCGGCGCCCGCACCGCAGACGATGGCCGAAGAAGCGCAAATCGACAAGCGCAGCAAGGGGGGGCAGGGGCGCGAACTTGCCGAGACGGAATATCGCAAGGCCATGCAGGCGGTCAAGCGCGGCGACAACGAGGCGGCGCTGCCCTCGTTTAAACGCGCACTGGAACTGGATCCCGAACTGGCACGGGCACGCCAGGGCTATCTGTCCGTGTTGGTGGCGGCCAAGCGCTGGGAGATGGCGCGCCAGGTCGCCGAGCAGGGCCTGGCCCTTGATCCGACCCAGAGCGGCTGGGCCAATATCGTGGCGCGCCTGCAGTTCGAGCAGGGCGATGCGGCGGGCGCCGTGCAAACGCTCGAACGCTTTGTCGTCCATGCCTCGCACGATGCAGATTTTCTGGGACTGTTTGCCTACCTTTTACAGAAACAACAGCGCCCTGCCGAGGCCGCCGAGCGTTTCAGGGCCGCCTTGCAGGTACGGCCTAACGAAGGCCGCTGGTGGTTTGGTCTCGGTCTATCGCTGGAGCAGGCCGGCAACACCGCCGGGGCGAAAGAGGCCTACGCCAAGGCCAAAAGCGTGGGCAATCTGCCGCCTGACATGGTCTCGACGGTCGAGCAGAAGCTTAGGTAGCAGTTTTTTTAACCGCACGAGCAATCACCCAGTTGCTTACGCGTGCCGCACCGCGATCCTTAAGTGTGCGGGCGACGGCATCGAGCGTGGCGCCCGTGGTCATTACGTCGTCGACGACAATGACGGCTTGCCCGGAAAAGTCGCTGGAACAGGAGAAGGCATGGCGCATATTATTTTTGCGCGCTCGCCAGGGCAGCAGGCTTTGCGGCGGCGTATCGCGCGCGCGCGTCAGGCTGGTGTCATCAAGCGGTAGCTTGAGGATTCGGGCTAGCGGTTTGGCCAGTTCGAGCGCCTGATTGAAACCGCGTTCGCGCAGGCGTTGGTACGAGAGGGGCACCGGCAGGATGATCGTCCCGCCCTGTGGGGGGGCGACCTGCATGCTGCGGGCCAAAAAGTCGACGCTGGCGAAACGGCGTAGGGCTGGCCCACCGCCGAATTTCAGCAGTTGGATCAGGGCGTCGAGCGGGTAACCGTAACGCCAGACCGCATGCGTGGCGTCGTAGGCGGGCGGCTGGCTCAGGCAGGCACCGCAGGCAGGCGCCGGGACGGAAAGCGGTGTGGCGCAGATCGGGCAGCGTGGTGCAGCGAGACACGGCAGGTCATCCTGGCAGCCTGGGCAAATCTCGGAATTCCCGATCGTCATACCGCACAACAGACAGGCATGCGGCCAGAGCGCATGGAGAATTGACAAGTGCGACGGCATTACGGATGATCGACCCATGACATTGCAAAATAAGTTTGCCCAAGCAGCAGCATCCTACGACAGCGCAGCCGTGCTGGCGCGCGAAGTGGGGCGACGCTTGGGCGAACGGCTCGATTGCGTACGGCTGGCACCGCAACGCATGGCGGATATCGGCTGTGCGACCGGCGATGGCATTGCCGATCTGCAGCGACGTTATCCGACCGCGCTGCCGCTGGCGCTGGATTATGCCCAGCCGATGCTGGCGGCCGTGCGGGCGCGCAGCGGTTGGTTATCGCGGCTGCGGAGGCGACAGGTGCGGCTGGTCAATGGCGATGTGCGGGCCTTGCCCTTGGCGAGCGGCAGCCTCGATCTGGTGTGGTCCAACCTGATGCTGCACTGGCTGGGGTCGGAGGGTTTGCCGGCGGCCTTTGGTGAATTGCAGCGCGTGTTGGCGCCGGGCGGGTTGCTGCAGTTTGCCTTGCTTGGTCCCGATACTTTGAAAGAACTGCGCTTGGCCGGTGCGCCGATTCGCGATTTCCAGGACATGCACGACATCGGCGACCTGCTGGTGGCCGCCGGGTTTTCAGACCCGGTGATGGAAATGGAGATGCTGACGCTGACCTATCGCAGTCCGCGCGCCTTCCTTGCCGACCAACGCCACCTGGGCGTGCGCAATGCCCTGCTGGGCCAGCTTTCCTGGCAACGCTGGCGTCAGGTGTTGGCGTCCTGGCCGCGGGTGCAAGGGGAAGATGCGGTGTTACCCGCGCGCTTCGAGATTATTTATGGCCATGCCTGGAAACTGGCCGCACCCGATCCGGCTACCCGGTCGGAGACACAGACGGCGATACGGTTTCATCCCCATCGCCGACTGTTTCAAGCAGGTGGTCAATAAGCGCCCGTAGGCGTGCTGGACGGTAGGGACTGGACAGCAGGTGGCGCGAGTCGTTGAGTACCGCGTCGGGTGCGGGCCCCGGATGAATCAGTAGGGTAGGCAACGGCTGGCCGGCGGCGGCATCGAGACGATCCAGTGCGGCGAGGCATTGCGCAAGGTCGCCTAGGCCCATCGTGTCGACAATCACTAGCGCGGGTGCGCCGAGATGGGCAATCAAAGCCAATGCGGTATCGATCCTGGGGGCCAGTGTCGGCGAAAGTCCCCAGGCATCGATTTGCTCGTTGGTGGCCTCATCGGTGGCCAGGAGGAGAATCCAGTATTGCTCGACGTCGAAGGTCTTGGGCTGGACGGCAGGAGGAATGGCGAGAGGAATCGTCAGCCTGAAGCAAGAGCCGCGACCTACGCGCGAGCGCAGGCTCAGCGGGTGATCGAGCAGGTCGGCCGTGCGCTGCACGATGGCGAGGCCTAGCCCCAGCCCCTTGGTTGGATCGCGCTCCGGGTTGCCGAGTTGCATGAGTTCTTCGAAGATGACCGCCTGCTGACCCTCTGGGATACCGATACCGGTATCCCAGACCTCGATGTGTGCATGGGTTGTGCCACGCCGGCAGGCAATCAGTACGCCGCCCTGCTGCGTATAACGCAAGGCATTGCTGACCAGATTGATGAGGATGCGATTGAGCAAGGACGGGTCGGTGTATAGCCAGCAATCGTTGACGCGCAGACGTAATGCCAGATGCTTGCTACGGGCAACCGGATCGAATTCGTTGGCCAGGGCGCCGACCGCTTCGCTGGCCAGCAGGGGGCGACGGCTGCTTTGATAGACGCCTCCGGATAGGCGCGAGTAGTCGAGCAGTTCATCCAGCATCTGTTGCAGATTCTTGACTGTGTTGGCAAGCTGTTCGATGCGCGGTAGCAGTGGGCTATGGCGTGCATCGCGCTCCAGTCGGGCGACAAATAGCCCGAGGGCGTGCGCCGGTTGGCGTAGGTCATGGCTGGCGGCGGCGAAGAAGCGGCTGCGCGATTCGGCGGCTATTGCCGCTGCGTCGCGCTCTTTGCGCAAGGAGATAGTGGCTTCGTTGATACGACGGACCAAGTCATCCTGGGTTTGCGCGACGGCGTCAGCCATGCTGTTGATGCCCTGCGCCAGCTGGCCCAGTTCGTCTGGGCCGATATGCAGTGCCCGATGGCGGGGGCGATTGCGGCCAATACTCTCGACAACGGCGCTGATTTCGCTAAGAGAAACGATCAGGCCGCGCGCCAGGCCCAAGGCCAGCAGAATACCGAGGATCAGCATACCCGTTGCTATGCCGATGGCCTGTAAAGCGTAATTGCGTACCTGTGCCTGAACGCTGGCTGTGGACACCTGCACGATCAAGTGGCCGATGACGGGGACCCCCTGCTCCGGCATCGAGAACAGATCAGATTCGCCGGTCTGCGTCGAGCGGATCGGCTGGGCATACCAGTGCGGGGCATTGCCGTATTGAGTTTCGGGCGGCGAGAAACCGGCGTAGATCTGGTTTGCTTCGGGAATCGCCGAAATCGGGACGGTGCTGGCGATCGCTATGCCTTCGGGCGAGAGGAACGCGGCAGCAAGGATATCCGGCTCGCTCAGGGCCAGTTCGAGCTGGCGCTGCAGCCCCCCGATGTTGCCGGCGAACAGGTTGAGTTCGGAAATGGCGGCGATCTGGCGGGCCATGGCCGCAATGCGTCGATGTTGCGATTCGATGGCGTATTGCCACTGGCCGGCCACCAGCACGCCGGCGACCAGCAGGGCGACCAGCACGGCGGGTGCCAGTGCTGCTAACAGGATGCGGTCGCGAATGCCAAGATGCCTCATGTGCGCATCATACCGGGGCTAACTAACCGCGCACAGAACAAAAAGGGGTGGCCGTCAGCCACCCCTTTCGGCGTGAAACGTGAATTGCGTGTCGCTCAATGCAGCCCAGCGATGTAGTCGGCCACCGCCTTGATCTCGGCATCCGTCATCTTGACGGCGACCATTTGCATCATCTTGTTCGGATCGTTGGCGCGCTCGCTGACGCGGAAGGCCTTCAACTGCGCTTCGGTGTATTCGGAGAATTGCCCTGCTAAACGGGGATACTGAGCGGGCAGGCCGGCACCGGCGGGGCCGTGGCAGGCGGCACAGGCAGGTAGGCCCTTGCCGGCGTCGCCAGCGCGCCAGATTTTCTGGCCGAGTGCAAGCGCCTCGCGATCCTTCATTTCGCCGCCGGTTTGCTTCTGAGCGGCAAAGTAGGCCGCAAAGTCTTTCATCTGTTCTTCGGTGTAGGGGGCGATCATGCCGTTCATGATGGCATTGACGCGCTCGGACTTGCCTTCGGCGTTGGCCTTGAAGTTCTTCATCTGTTTGAGCAGATATTGGGCATGTTGACCAGCCAATTTGGGGTTGGCCGAAGTCTGGCTGTTGCCATCGGGAGCATGGCAGGCACCGCAGACCGCTGACGCGAGCGGTTGACCTTTGGCGGCATCGCCCTGATAGGGGGCGGCGGGCTTGGCAGCGTCGCTTGCCTGGGCAGTTGCCGAGAAGGCCAGAGCGGCGACAGAAAACATCGTCATGAGCGAAAAACGGGTCATCGTGAGGCTCCTGAAGAACAGCAGGATTTGCAAACGCGCTATTCTATATCAGCTTCCATTCATGTTGTCGCCCACTTTTCATGACCTCCAACCTGTTCCGCCATGCCGAATTCGAGATTTCCGTCGCCGACCCCTACATGCTGCCTCAGGCCGGCGGGGCGGAGATTGCCTTTGCCGGACGATCCAATGCCGGCAAGTCATCGGCCATCAATACCCTGGCCGGCCATACGCGCCTCGCCTATGTGTCCAAGACGCCGGGGCGCACCCAACTGATCAATCTGTTCCGCCTGAAGGGTGGCGCCGCGATGGTCGATCTGCCCGGTTATGGCTATGCCGAAGTGCCTGAAACCGTGCGTCGCCAGTGGCAGGGCCTGCTGGAACATTATCTGACGCGCCGCGCGGCGCTGGTCGGCTTGGTGCTGATCATGGATGCGCGCCGTCCCTTTACCGAACTTGACCGTAAAATGGTCGGCTGGTTCGGCGAGACCGGCAAGCCGATCCATTGCCTGCTGACCAAGGCCGACAAGCTGACGCGTCAGGAGCAGGCCAAGACCTTGGCGGAAGCACGCCGTCTCGCCAGCGCCGACTTCCCCGGCGTACCATTTACCTTGCAGTTGTTTTCGAGCCTGAAGAAGACGGGCATCGAGGAGGCAGAGAAAGTGATTGGCAGCTGGCTGGAAGGGCTGGAAAAGAAATGACCCCTGGCCAAAGGGGAGAAGCCAGGGGTCAAATGCCCCGCGATGAGTACCGGGGCACCCGCTCAGGGAGGAAAAGCGGGGGAGGTCGCCCTCCGTACTTTATGATAGGTATTCGATAAAAAAGTTCAAGTAATTTTCGAAAGATAAGGCCATGATTATTAAAGGTGTATTTCCTGGTACCCGGATGCGCCGGATGCGCCGGGACGATTTTTCGCGCCGTTTGATGCGTGAAAATACGCTGACAGCAGCCGATTTCATCTACCCGGTCTTTGTCCTGGAGGGCAAGAAAAAGGTCGAGAAAGTGGCGTCGATGCCTGGCGTTGAGCGCATGACGCTCGACCGTCTGCTCCCCGTGGCCGAAAAAGCCCTGAAACTGGGTATTCCGGCGCTGGCCCTGTTCCCGGTGATCGACGGCAGCAAGAAAACGCCCGGCGCCGAAGAAGCCTGGAACCCGAAGGGCCTAGTACCCACCGTGGTGGCCAAGCTCAAAAAAGAGTTTCCGGAATTGGGCATCATCACCGATATCGCCCTCGATCCCTACACCAGTCATGGTCAGGACGGCCTGATCGACCCGGCCGATCCGACCGGCTATGTGATGAACGATGAAACCATCGCAGCCTTAGTGAAGCAGGCACTCACACATGCGCAAGCCGGAGCCGATGTAGTGGCGCCGTCGGACATGATGGATGGCCGCATCGGTGCGATCCGTACCGCGCTGGATGCCGAGCAGCACATTTACACGCGCATCCTGGCCTATTCGGCCAAGTATGCGTCAAGCTTCTACGGTCCTTTCCGCGACGCGGTGGGTTCGGCCGGCAATCTCGGCAAGGGCAACAAAACTACCTACCAGATGGACCCGGCGAACTCCGACGAAGCCTTGCGCGAAGTCGCGCTCGACCTCCAGGAAGGCGCCGACATGGTGATGGTCAAGCCCGGCATGCCCTACCTCGACATCGTGCGCCGCGTGAAGGACGAGTTCGGCGTGCCGACCTATGCCTATCAGGTCAGCGGCGAATACGCGATGCTGAAGGCCGCCGCAGCCAATGGCTGGATCAACCACGACGCGGTGATGATGGAGTCGCTGCTATGTTTCAAGCGCGCCGGAGCCGATGGCATCCTGACCTATGCGGCACTGGAAGCAGCAAAGCTGCTTCGATCGTAATGGCTTAGGCAGCGAAGCTGTTAGCCAAGCAGTAGGGTTTTCTGTACCGGCCAGAGGGCGAGCGGGTCGTCCTTGAAGCCGCTTTTGACGAAGCGCTGCAGGCGGCCCAGTAGGTAATCAACCAGCAATTCTGCCTGCGCAGCACAATCGCGCTCGGCCGGCAAGGCGTTTTGGGCCACCGCAATTTTCAGTGCCTGCTTCAGCGAAGATTCCAGCCGTTCGAAAAGCTGATTGATGCGCGCCTGCAGGCGCGGATTTTCATGCACGAGGGCATCGCCCACCATCACGCGGCCGAGACCACGGTTCTTTGCCGCGAAGCGCAGACTCGCCGCAAGCATCAGCTCCGCCTGCTTCAGGCCGCTTTCCTCGTCGGCGGCAATCTGGCCGACGACCGAGAACAGGGCGCTTTCGATGAATTCGATCAAACCCTCGAACATGCGCGCCTTGCTCGGGAAATGCCGGTAAAGCGCTGCTTCGGAAACATCGAGGCGCGCCGCCAGTGCCGCCGTGGTGATTTTCTCACCGGCCGGATTTTCCAGCATGGTGGCAATGGTTTGCAGAATCTGTAACTTGCGTTCGCCAGGTTGGGCGGCTTGCGTCATTTGGTCAATCCCAGTCGTGGAAGTTCGAGTACTGATTTTATGAGTACATCCACGTAAGTGGGTGCTTGCGCAGTCGGCGAGACAAGCACGGTTTTCATGCCCAATTGCTTGGCGGCGCGCAGGTTGGCCGCCGTGTCTTCGACGAAGATGCAGCGGCGCGGGTCGAGACGTTCGTGCCGGAGCAGGCGGCGAAAAGCGGCCCGATGCGGCTTGGGGGTGAAGCGCAACCGTTCGATCGTCCAGATGCTGTCGATCTGCCGGCGGATGCCGATTAGGTCCAGCACGGCTTCGACATAGGCACGTGGGGCGTTGGAGAAAAGAATCTTGCGGCCGGGCAGCCGGCGCAGCATGTGGCGCAGCGCCTTGTCGTGCATGACCATGCGCGGCAACTGAGGCAGAAAGTCGTGCGTTGCGGCGAGGAAGTGATGCGGATCGACGCCGTGATGGCGCACCAGCCCGGTTAGCGTGGCGCCGTAGCGGCGCCAGTAGTGGTCGCGCAGTTCCTTAGCCGCCGTCTCGCCAACGCCGACTTTTTGCGCCACATACTCGCCCATGGCGCGGCTGATGGCAGGAAAGATGTGCGGGTTGGCGTCGTGGAGCGTATTGTCTAGGTCGAACAGCCAGACGTGACGCTGGACCATTACTTCGATTTAATCAGCGTGCCGACGCCTTCGTCCGTCAGGATTTCCAGCAGCAGCGCGTGTTCGACGCGGCCGTCGATGATGTGCACGCTGCGTACGCCGCTACGCGCCGCATCGAGCGCCGAGCCGATCTTCGGCAGCATGCCGCCGGAGAGCGTGCCGTCCGCGACCATGGCGTCGATTTCTCTGGGCGTGATCCCGGTCAGCAAATTGCCGGATTGATCGAGCACGCCGGGCGTGTTGGTCATCATCACCAGTTTTTCGGCACGCAACACTTCCGCGATCTTGCCGGCGACGACGTCGGCGTTGATGTTGTAGGTCTCGCCCTGCGGGCCGACACCGATCGGGGCGATCACCGGAATGAAGTCGCCGGTATCGAGGAAGGCGATCAGCGTCGGGTCGATGGAGGTGATTTCGCCGACCGAGCCAATGTCGATCAGTTCCTCGGGATTGTCCTTGTTGGGCAGCATCAACTTCTTGGCGCGGATGAAGTTGCCGTCCTGGCCGGTCAGGCCGACAGCCTTGCCGCCGTGCTGGTTGATGAGATTGACGATCTCTTTGTTCACCTGGCCGCCGAGTACCATCTCGACGATATCCATGGTCTCCTCGTCGGTGACGCGCATGCCCTGGATGAACTGGCCCTGCTTGCCGACGCGCTTGAGCAGGTCTTCAATCTGTGGGCCGCCGCCATGCACGACCACCGGGTTCATGCCGACCAGCTTGAGCAGCACCACGTCGCGCGCAAAGCAGTCCTTCAGCTTCGGCTCGGTCATGGCGTTGCCGCCGTACTTGATGACGATGGTTTTGTCGAAGAAGCGCTTGATGTAGGGCAGGGCTTCGCCGAGGATCTTGGCCTTGGTTAGGGCGGGGAGGATATCGATGGCTTGGGAAGTCATGGAGCAATACCTAAAAAAAAGCCCCCCGGAGGTAGCCGGGGGGCAATTTGAAAAGGAATCAGCGAGGCGAACTCAGCATGGCGCGAATATTATTGTCCATGGGCAAAGCGTAATCGTGTGCTGCCAGTACTAGGTTGGTACCCGGTTGGACAACTTTAAGATTAATAAATATGGTGTCCGAGGCGCTACCATAAGTTCCAACGACAACCGCCTGGGCATTGTGCTGCTTTGCAACCTCTGTAATTTCCCGAGTCAGCAACATTTCCCCTTCATTTCGCTTCATGTAAACGCTGTCGCGAAACTTCATCTCGATCATCCGATAGCCAGCTTGAGAAAAGATTGCGGAAATCTGCTCGGAGACCATGCGCCCCATGGTTGAAGACTTTTCCAAGACATTAATATCCACGAGCGTGGCCATGATTAATGGTTGATTGGCTTGCAGTTTTCCTTTGAGTTGCCCTAATAGGGCCGTAGCCGCAGCCTGATTGGTCGGGATAAAGGGATTCTGCGCGGCAGTCTCGAATGTGGGTTCCTTTTTCGTCGGCGTAGCACACCCTGCGCCTGTCAGTGCGACTGCTGCAAAAGCGGCCAAGGCCATGGATTTTGTACGGACAGGATTCATTTTGCGGGGCCTCCCGATGCGGCTTGGCCAGTCGATGTGCAGGGAGCGGGGCCACAGTCGCCCACCACGCGGATTGTCGGCGGGGGAGGGGGAGGTGGGGCGGCTGGAGACAGGTCGCAACCTTCAGGTTTCCAGCAATACAAGGAGGCATCGCTGTCCGCGACGTAATACACGTTTGTGGTCCTGGCCACAAACTTTCCGTCCCTTGTCGCGGAGGTGGTCAGAATCAACTCGATCTGCGGCGTGGGACCTGAGGCGAATTCAGACATGTTCCATTGATAAATGTCTGCGGCCACTGCACCAGCCACCATTGAATGACCAGCCCCATGCGCGATGCCACTTTGCACGTTAATGCCGCGCAAAGCCCAGATGCCTGTTGCCAGCATGGTAAATTTGCCGACGCCAAGGTACTGATCGCGATCCGGACTGAACTTGACAGTCTGAGCTTCGACTGTCACGGCAATGTCTCCAGGGCCTCGAACAGAAACATTTTGACCTTTGTTGACAAGCCGGGAAAGAAATTGCGAATGAAAGGCTTTGCCAAAAGCACTGTTTGGCAGAGTTTGTTTTACATGAATCGCGGGGCAGGCTCCGCTAGGCGCAACACATAGAGTTCCCTTCGCCAGAGCCTCTGCCATAGTGTCGGCCATATCGTTGGCAATTACCTGCCAATGATGCGCAGCTTGCAGCTTTTTCTGCTTGGTCGTATCGAAATTGGTAGCGAGTGGCGCTTCTGTATGCAAGAAGGGTGCGCATCCTGCCAATAAGGAAAACGCGACGCCCAACATGAAGTAACTTCTCATGACAAACCCCCTTGACTATTGAATGACAACAATAATATACCCGCGAAGAAAGAAAAATAGTAAATCAATCAAAATCTGTCCAACAACATGATGCTGCGTTGCTAATTGTCTGCAAGTGCAAGCAATAAGATGGCATCGCGGTTGGTCCAGGAGAAACAGGCCGCCGCCGCAGTACGCCAAGGTAGCCAGCGCCAAGCCCGATGCTCGCCGGGCGCTGTCCTGACGGGGGTTTCCGTGGGAACGCAGAGGCTAAAAACGTGTTCGATGTTATGGGTGACGCCTGACGGATAGCGGTCGCGCCACTCCGAGAAAATTTCGAAACAGTTGGTAAGGCGCCAGTCGCGTAATCGATCGGCACTGGCCTGGATGCCAGTTTCCTCGGCGACTTCCCGGAGGGCTGTGGCGGCAATGGTTTCATCGCCTTCCTGACTGCCCGTAACCGATTGCCAATAGTCGGGATGCGCGGCGCGCTCCAACAACAGGATGTTGAGGTCGGGGTCGTGAATGACGACCAGTACAGAAACAGGGCGCTTGGTTTCCCCGGTGCCCGGCATTGCGTTACGCGATATCCGATAGCCAGTTGATGCCGTCGGCGTGCATGTCGACGAAGCACCAGAAGGGTATGCCTTGCTCGCGCCATTCGTTAGTAGCCGCTTCGAAGACCTGCAGGGCTTCGACGAAGTCGGCTTCGGCGCGACCGTGAATGCCGTCGCAATGTTCGAGGATGACCAGATAGCCTTCCGCGGGGCGCCAGCCCAGGTCGGCCAGACAGTCGAGGAGTGCATCCCAGTTGTGGCCGAACCATTCGGGGAAGGCCATGGCCTTGCCGATGATGTCGAGCATCTCCGTCTTGTCCTGAGCGCCCGCGAGGTCGACGCGGAAGACAAAGAAGCCATTTTGCTCGGCCGCCACGATCAGGGCTTCCTCGCCATTGAGGGGCATGTGATAAACGCTTGCGTGGTCGAGGCGGGTGAGTATTTTGGCGTAGTTCATGGCGTGATTTTTCGGAAGCTCTGGTAATGATCGGCGGTATACCAGCAGGCTTCTGGGCGTGTCGGTGGCTGGCCGCCACAGACGATGCGCCGTGCGCCGCGATGTCTTACGCCCGGTGTGCGTACCGTGTACTCGCGATAGTAAGCGCGCGGTTTGAGCGGCAGTCGCTTTTCAAAGTTGCGGAATTCGATGCCGTCGCGCTTGTGTGGAAACGGGCCACTCTGGGCGATGAGGGTTAACGTTTCCTGACCTTCGGGCGGCAGGTCGGCTCGGGCGATTTCCTGCGCCTGTAGCAGCCCGCAAGCCAGGGCCAGCCACAGAAGCAGAAAGAGCCGCCGCACGTCAGGCCTTGCTGACTTCGACCTGCGTTTCGACCTTCTGGCGCAGGCGGATGTGCAGTTCGCGCAACTGCTTCTCGTCGACATCCGAGGGGGCATCGGTGAGCAGGCACTGGGCGCGCTGGGTCTTCGGGAAGGCGATCACGTCGCGGATCGATTCGGCGCCGGTCATCATGGTAACGATGCGGTCGAGGCCGAACGCGAGGCCGCCATGCGGTGGCGCGCCGTACTTGAGCGCGTCGAGCAGGAAGCCGAACTTGGCACGCTGCTCTTCTTCGCCGATGCCGAGCGCCTCGAAGACGCGCGCCTGCACGTCGGCCTTGTGGATCCGCACCGAGCCGCCGCCAATCTCCCAGCCGTTCAGCGCCAAATCGTAGGCCTTGGCGAGGCACTCGCCCGGGTTGGTCTTCATCAGCTCGTCGTGGCCGTCCTTCGGCGAAGTGAAGGGGTGGTGGCAGGCGGTCCAGCGCTTGTCTTCCTCGTCGTATTCGAACATCGGGAAGTCGACGACCCACAGCGGTTCCCAAGCCTTGCCATTGAGATAATTCTTCTCGTGACCGATCTTGCTGCGCAGTGCGCCCAGAGCGTCGTTGACGATCTTGGTCTTGTCGGCGCCGAAGAAGATCAGGTCGCCGCTTTGCGCACCGGTGCGCTCGACGATGGTCTTGAGCGCGACTTCGTGGATGTTCTTGACGATGGGCGATTGCAGGCCTTCCTCGTTCAGCTTGGTCGCGTCGTTGACCTTGATGTAGGCGAGGCCCTTGGCGCCGTAGATCTTGACGAATTCGGTGTAACCGTCGATCTCGCCGCGTGTCAGGCTGGCGCCGCCGGGGATGCGCAGGGCGGCGACGCGGCCGCCGGTGGTGGCTGGACCACTGAACACTTTGAAGGCGACGTCGGCGACGGCGTCGGTGACTTCGGTGAGTTCCAGTGTCACACGCAGGTCGGGCTTGTCCGAACCGAAGCGGCGCATGGCTTCGGCGTAGGTCATGCGGGGAAAGGGGTTGGGCAGCTCGACGTCGATGGCATCCTTGAAGACGTAGCGGATCAGTTCCTCGATGACGCCGGTGATCGCGGTCTCGTCCATGAACGAGGTCTCGATATCGACCTGGGTGAATTCGGGCTGGCGGTCGGCGCGCAG
>CAYZEA010000009.1:0-153021 GCA_964477575.1 uncultured Methyloversatilis sp. | reverse complement strand
GCCTTTTTTACGCCTCGCGGCGGGTGAAAATGGGGTTTTTCTACAGCTTCAACGTAGAAGTCACCGGCGCTGCGCGGCTTTATCGCGCAGCGTCCGTGTGGACTGCCGGGTTAGGCCGGCTGATGGGGCGCCGGCGCATACTTTGACAATCCATTTTCGCGAAGAAGGGAGTCAAATTGTTCTTCAGGAAGTTTTTTCCGTGCCCGAAGTGAATTCAGGAGAGAACCCAGTTCAAAGCTGTACAAAACTTGATCGTTCTTCTGCGCCTGAGTAATGATGCGCTGTACGTGATTGGCGGATAGGTCGCTGGCGTTGAAAAGTAGTTGCTTGCCCATGTCATTTGCTTGATCAAAGTTCTTCGAGTCCAAGTACAAATCAATTAGGCGGTCGGCGATTTTTACTGGAAGATCAAAGTAAATCAAACCCGTTAACTCATCGCGAGAGGCAGATTGCACGCGACTTTCGGCGGAACCGCGCAAAGGCGAAAACTTGAGCAAAAACTCCAGATCATCCAGTTGGTCGGCCGGGAATTCCCTAACAAAACCTTCGAGCCGATGTCGCACATCTACATCAATGAATTGCCAGCAGTCCGGTATGCGCTCAATGAACTGAGTGGCTCTAATCAGTTCAACATCCTCAAGCGTCCGCATGATCGGAGACAATTTCTCCTCAAGCGTAATGTTGTAGTCGGATGGATGCATAGTCCCGACGGCACGCAGAGCAGCTACGATCCGTTGCCGTGGCTTGAATTGAATGTCCTCCTTGAGTAGCCGCTTTACCAGAAGTAAAGTGAAATTCCGTGTAAGCGAATTCCTCGGCTTTCTGAGGGGGCCAGAGGTAAACGCGGTTACAGCTTTGGCAGGGTCAATCGGGAAGAACTCTGAGTCTATCTCCTTCAAAAGCCGGTCAAGGGCGTACTTTCCTTGCGCAGGCGGATGCTGAAGCAGGTGCGTTACTGCGGCGTGAATGTGTGCGCGTGCAAGTTCCGCTGAAGGTAAATACGCTTGTTCTTCTGAAACCAATGACGGGTGGGCGCACCTGTTTCGATCAGCCTGAAGACGTTCTAAGTCAATGTATTCCAGATGAGAAATTAGCTCAAACTTGTCACGTGCAAGCCCAAGCATTTCCTTCTCGAACTTTAGTGCCTTTGCTATGTCACCGGACTTTCGCGTTTTTTCGAGTTCCTCAACCTGGCGGTCTGCCTCCTTGTCACCGGAAAGGGATAGCTCGCGAAGTTTGTCGATAAAGTCAAAGCAAACGGCGATCCAAGTTCCGACAATTGCCGCTCGAAAGGCACCAGCCTTGTAGCTGGCCACCGCCTCAGATAGATATGCTTTTGCTTTGTCGTCGCGACAACTCAGCACTAGTTCGTCAAGGTCGGAGAGTGGTGATGCCATGTTGGTCTCAAGGTTTGTAAAAGGGCCTAACGAGAAAAAGTTGAGCGGCACCCCCGCAGCGAGGGTATGCCTACGCCAGCCGGCTTCAGGGCTGGCGTTCGCCCTCGCCAGTGGGGCGCAGCCGTGAGCGCTAGCGAACGGTGTCCGCTCGAACGGACGTTGGGCGTGAGTGCGAGCGGCCATGTCGCGTCAATCATCTCTTCATCCCTCAATGTGGCAATTCTCCCTGACGCCAGTTGCTTCTCTGGTGAAGCGTGTGATCAGCTGTTCGCATCAACGAAGTCAGTTATGCGACAGCGTAATCAACGCTTCACTAAATAGCATCTATTTCCTGTTTCATGAAGCCCCCACTTTGGCATTATCATATCTGGTTGGCATCCGTTCGTCCGCTGCGTAGCTCGCTTGCTCTCGCCCAACGTTCAAGGTCAGGGACGCTGCGCGGCTTTATCGCGCAGCGTCCCCTGCACCGCAGGGTTAGCCATTTCTTCGACGATGCGAGCGGCAATTTCAGCGGCTTTACCCGTGAATTTGGCGCAGTGCGCACCCAACTTCTTTTCCTTGAACATTGCCTGGCCTTCCGGAGTGTTGAGATCGCAGCCCAGCAGGACATGACAATCACGGGAGCCAAACTCTTGCTCGAACTCTCTGACGAGGCGCTGGGTGGCAGAGTATGACGGCTGGACGGATTCGCTGGGCTCAGAGCGTCCGAGAGCGAGACTGACACCCATGATTGCGCCAGTGAGTGCGCCACAGGTGCCGCACATGCGGCCCATGCCACTGCAAAAGGCGGTGGCAACCTTGGGCAGAAACTCCGACTCGACGCCCAATTCGTCGGCGATGGCGAGGACAACACTTTCCGCGCAATAGAGACCGGAAGCGAAAGAGTCTTCGGCGGACCTGCGAACGTTCAGGACAAACTGTGATTCCACGATGACTCCTGCGCGATATGTGATATGGCTAACGAGAAAAAGTTGAGCGGCACCCCCGCAGCGAGGGTATGCCTACGCCAGCCGGCTTCAGGGCTGGCGTTCGCCCTCGCCAGTGGGGCGCAGCCGTGAGCGCTAGCGAACGGTGTCCGCTCGAACGGACGTTGGGCGTGAGTGCGAGCGGCCATGTCGCGTCAATCATCTCTTCATCCCTCAATGTGGCAATTCTCCCTGACGCCAGTTGCTTCTCTGGTGAAGCGTGTGATCAGCTGTTCGCATCAACGAAGTCAGTTATGCGACAGCGTAATCAACGCTTCACTAAATAGCATCTATTTCCTGTTTCATGAAGCCCCCACTTTGGCATTATCATATCTGGTTGGCATCCGTTCGTCCGCTGCGTAGCTCGCTTGCTCTCGCCCAACGTAAAGTGAACACCTTGATGAAATGCCTAAATATGGAGGTTTCTTTCCATATCTGGATAGAAATGGCTAGATGTGGGTGTGTCGTGCTATCCATATTTAGGCGCTTTCCGTCACGATGCGTTTGGTCAGTTTCAACTGGCGCACCGATGTGATCGGCAGGCGCCAGAGCTTGTGTGCTGCGTCCCAGATGCCGCCGGCAGCCTTGACGCGCTGGCGCAGTTCGGTTTCGCCGTAGGCGATACGTATGCCGACAGGCGGCGGTAGCGGCCTTTCCTCGACGACCAGTTCAATGGTGGTAAGGCGGCGTTGGCTGACGGGGTCGTCGCGATAGCGAACGCAGACGAGGGCATTGCCGTAGCGGTTGGCGTAACGCTTGGCGCCGGGGGTTGCCGGGGATAGTTTCTTGATGACGGTGCTGCGTCCCCCGAAATTGGCCGCCGGTCCGGTGGTGCTTTCCATGGTGTTGCTCTCCCTGTCAGCAGCGTTGGTCGCCGAGTGCCGCCAGCATACCTGCCTGTCATGGCCGACGCAAGCCGGGCCGTGGCCCCAGCGCCGACATTTGGCGCACGGGGGTTTTTCCCGCTTTTGCCGGGAACGCAGGAGCTTTCTGCGATAAAATCCGCAGTCCTTTGTTTTACTTATCAATCTGCTGGAGAAAAGCATGGCCGTTGAACGTACCCTGTCGATTATCAAACCCGATGCCGTTGCCAAGAATGTGATCGGCAAGATTTATTCCCGTTTTGAGAGCAATGGTCTGAAGATCGTCGCTTCCCGCATGGCCTGGTTGTCCGAGCGTGAAGCCGGCGGCTTCTATGCCGTGCATAAGGAGCGTCCCTTCTTCAAGGATCTGGTGCAGTTCATGAGCTCCGGCCCGGTGATGATTCAGGTGCTGGAAGGCGAGAACGCCATCGCCAAGAACCGTGATCTGATGGGCGCGACCGACCCAAAGAAGGCCGAAAAGGGCACCATCCGTGCCGATTTCGCCGAAAGTATCGATGCCAATGCCGTGCATGGCTCCGATGGCCCGGATACCGCCAAGGTCGAGATCGCCTATTTCTTCCCGGCACTGAACGTATTCTGATCAATGCTTAACCTGCTCGACTTCGATGCCGACAGCCTGACGGCCTGGTTTGCCGCGAGGGGCGAAAAGCCTTTTCGCGCGCGCCAGGTGTTGCGCTGGATGCATCGTTTTGGCGTCGACGATTTCGAGCAGATGAGCGATGTGGCCAAATCCTTGCGGGCGAGCCTGGCTACCGATGCCGAGATTCGCGGTCCGGTGGCGATCCGCGATAGCACGGCAGCCGATGGCACGCGCAAGTGGCTGCTGGACGTGGATCAGGACGGTGGCAACCGCAACGCGGTCGAAACCGTTTTTATTCCCGAGGCGAATCGGGGCACCTTGTGCATTTCCAGTCAGGTGGGTTGTGCGCTGGAGTGTGCGTTTTGCTCGACCGGCAAGCAGGGCTTTAACCGCAACCTGACGACGGCCGAGATCATCGGCCAGTTGTGGCACGCCAATCGCGTGCTGGGGGCCGTGAAACAGCCGGGCGTGGGCGACAGTGGCGAGCGGGTGATCAGCAATGTCGTGATGATGGGCATGGGCGAGCCGCTGGCCAACTACGACAATACGGTCGCCGCCTTGCGCCTGATGCTCGACGACAATGCCTATGGCTTGTCGCGGCGGCGCGTGACGGTGTCGACGGCGGGCATGGTGCCGGCCATCGACCGTTTGCGCGAGGATGTGCCGGTGGCGTTGGCCGTTTCGCTGCATGCCCCGACCGATGCGCTGCGCGACGAACTGGTGCCGCTCAATCGCAAGTATCCGCTCAAGGAATTGCTGGCGGCGTGCCGGCGTTATCTCGACAAGGCGCCGCGCGATTTCATCACTTTCGAATATGTGTTGATTGCCGGTGTCAATGACAGCGAGGCCGATGCGCGCGCCTTGCTCAAGCTGGTTCGCGATGTGCCTTGCAAGTTCAACCTGATCCCGTTCAATCCCTTTCCGGGCTCGACGTATCGCAAACCCGCGGCAGATCAGGTGCGGCGTTTTCAGGAAATTCTCATGCAGGCCGATATCGTGACGACTGTCAGGAAAACCCGCGGCGATGATATCGATGCGGCATGCGGACAATTGGCCGGGCAGGTGAAGGATCGGACGCGGCGTTCGGACAAGGTATCGTTGGTGGGAACGGTTCAAGATCTGGTCGAGGTGAGTCCATGAAGCAGGGTATGACGATCTACGGGGCTGTGCTCGCAGCCGCGCTTGCAGCCGTACTGGTGGCTGGTTGCGGTTCCTCCATGCCCCGCCCGGATAGCAGCGAGCTGGCTAACGTGGAAGTGGCCGTATCGCGTCAAACATCGGGTAGCTCCGAACAGCAGCGGGCGAAGGTACATACCGATCTCGGTCGTCTTTATCTGCTGGATGGTCGCTATGAAGTTGCGCTGGAAGAGGCAAAGATTGCGCTAGAGGCAGATGGTGGCTACGCCCCTGCGCACAGCTTGCGAGGCCTGGTCTACATGGCCATTAACAAGAGCGAACTCGCGGAGGACAGTTTCCGTCGTGCGCTCGGACTGGCCAGGAACGATCCGGAAATCAATAACGACTATGGCTTGTTCCTCTGTCAAAGCGGTCGGGCTAAGGCGTCCCTCGATCACTTTAAAGTTGCGATCAATAATCCGCTCTTTCAGATGCCGGTCAGAGCCTTGACCAATGCGGGCGCATGCTTGCTGTCGATTCGGGAAGATCGTCAGGCCGAGGATCGTCAGGCCGAGGAGTATTTCCTGAGGGCTTTGCGTCTCGACTCAAGGCACACGGCGGCTTTGTTCTGGCTTGCAGATATCGCTTACCGTGCGAGTCGCTTCGCCGATGCTCAGAAGCGCTTGAAGGATTTGCACAATGTGATGGAGCCGGTGGCGCAGTCGGCTTGGCTGGCCTTACGCCTGGCGCGCAGGATGGGGGATCGCGATGAGGAGGCGCGCATGATGGGTATCATGCGGCGCAAATATCGCGATTCGCCTGAATATCAAAAGTTGTCGCGTGGAGAGTTTGATTGAGCGATAGCAACAATATGTTGGAAGTGCAAGCGGAGCCAAGCGCTGCGATTGAGGCGTCGGCTGACGGTCTGCTTGTTCAGCCTGCTTCGGTTGGACAACAATTGCGGACCGCACGACTGGAAGCAAAACTGTCCGTCACGGATGTGGCCCAAGCGCTAAAGTTCAGCACGCGCCAGATTGAGCTGCTGGAGCAGGACGATCATGCCGCATTGCCGGGTATGACGATCGTCCGCGGTTTCGTGCGCAGCTATTCGCGCTTGCTTAAACTGGATACGGATGCTTTGTTGAAAATGCTGGATGCGGCTTCGCCTGTGGTGATGGCCGAGGTGCGACCGCCCGAGAATATGGGATTGGCGGGGGTCGAGGGGGAACGGCAACAAATGGGGCCCTTAGTGTCGATGGCGATTGTGGTTTTGTTGGCGGCACTGATGCTGGCGGGTTGGCATTTCTTCGGTCCCAAGCCCGTGACGACCCATCATCCTGCGGTTACTGCTGCGCCTGCGACGATTGTGCCCATGCCGGAGGCTACGCAGCCGCAGCCCGATCGATCCGAGGCAGTCCCCGCTGCTTTACCGCCTGCAGCGTCGGCTCCCATGCTGACATTTGCGTTTGCAGATCGCTCCTGGCTTGAGGTCGTCGATGCCGATGCCAAGGTGCTGCATAGCGCAGAAAACCCGGCCGGCACGCAGTTGTCCCTATCGGGCAAGCCGCCTTTCGATATCGTCATTGGCAATGCCACCAAGGTGAAGCTGATGTATGGCGAACGCGTGATCGACCTGCTGCCCTATATCCGTGCGGATGTTGCCCGGCTGAAAGTCGAGTGATGACGGCAGGTGCTCCTGCGCGTCGGGCGACGCGCCGTGTGATGGTTGGAAAAGTCGGCGTTGGCGGGACGGCGCCCGATGGTTTGCCATCTCCGGTCGTTATTCAGTCGATGACCAACACCGATACGGCCGATGTATTCGGCACGGCGCAGCAGGCGGCCGAGTTGTATCGCGCCGGTTCCGAGATCGTGCGCGTCACTGTGAATACGCGCGAAGCCGCAGCGGCCGTGCCGAAGATCAAGGAACGGCTGGCGCAACTGAATCTGGATGTGCCGCTGGTCGGCGACTTCCACTTCAACGGCCACAAGCTGCTGACCGACGTGCCGGAGTGTGCCGCCGCGCTTGACAAGCTGCGCATCAATCCCGGCAATGTCGGCAAGGGTGCACGGCGCGACGAGCAGTTCGCCAGCCTGATCGAGATGGCCTGCAAGTACCGGAAGCCGGTGCGCATCGGCGTGAACTGGGGCAGCCTCGATCAAAGCCTGCTGGCGCGCCTGATGGATGAGAATGCCAAGCGATCCGAACCGAAAGATGCCACCGGCCTGATGCGCGAAGCGATGGTGACGTCGGCGCTCGAATCGGCGGCACAGGCCGAAGCGCTCGGCCTGCCGGGCGATGCCATCATCCTTTCCTGCAAGGTATCCGGCGTACAGGATCTGATCGCCATCTATCGCGATCTGTCCGCACGCAGCGACTATCCCTTGCACCTTGGTCTGACCGAGGCCGGTATGGGCAGCAAGGGCATCGTCGCTTCGACAGCGGCGCTGGCGGTGCTGTTGCAAGAGGGCATCGGCGACACGATTCGGATTTCCCTGACACCCGAGCCGGGCGGCGATCGCACGCGCGAGGTCGTGGTCGCGCAGGAAATCCTGCAGACCATGGGGCTGCGTGCTTTTGTACCGATGGTCGTGGCCTGCCCCGGTTGTGGCCGCACCACCAGCACCGTCTTTCAGGAATTGGCGCAGGATATCCAGACCTACGTGCGGGCGCGCATGCCGGAGTGGCAACTGCGTCACCAAGGCGTGGAGAACATGACGCTGGCCGTGATGGGCTGTGTGGTGAATGGCCCCGGCGAGAGCAAGCACGCCAATCTGGGCATTTCGCTGCCGGGCACCGGCGAGGAACCCGTCGCCCCGGTCTATGCCGACGGCGAACGCATGACGACGCTGCGTGGTGAAAACATTGCCGCCGAATTCCGTAACATCATCGACGCCTACGTCGATAAGACATACCCCAAACATTCATGAGTCAGACATTGCAAGCCATCCGCGGGATGAACGACATCCTGCCCAACGAGGCCGAACGCTGGGAAGCCTTCGAGGAACTCGTGCGCGACTGGTTGGCCGCCTACGGCTATCGGCCGATCCGCATGCCGCTGGTCGAGCCGACGCCGCTGTTCGCCCGCGCCATTGGCGCCGTGACCGATATCGTCGAGAAGGAAATGTATTCCTTCACCGACAGCCTCAACGGCGAGCAACTGACGCTGCGCCCCGAAGGCACCGCCTCCTGTGTGCGTGCCGTGCTGCAGCACAACCTGCTCTACGATGGCCCGAAGCGTTTGTGGTACGCGGGGCCGATGTTCCGTCACGAACGTCCGCAAAAGGGCCGCTATCGCCAGTTCCACCAGTTCGGTATCGAGGCGCTTGGTCTGCCGGGGCCGGATATCGATGCCGAGCAGATCATCATGTGCGCGCGCCTGTGGGACGATCTCGGGCTCAATGGTGACGGGGGCATCAAGCTGGAGATCAATTCGCTGGGCGAGGCCGAGGAACGCGCGAAGCATCGTGCCGACCTGATCGCCTATCTGGAAAAGCATGTCGATCAACTCGATGAGGACGGCAAACGGCGCTTGCATACCAACCCGCTGCGCATCCTCGACACCAAGAATCCGGCGCTGCAGTCCATCGTCGAGGCGGCGCCGAAGCTGATCGATTATCTCGGCGAAGCCTCGCTCAAGCATTTCGAGGGCGTGCAGCAGTTGCTCAAGGATGCGGCGATTCCCTATCGCATCAACCCGCGTCTGGTGCGCGGACTCGACTATTACAACCTGACCGTGTTTGAATGGGTGACCGAGGCACTGGGCGCGCAGGGTACGGTATGTGCCGGCGGCCGTTACGATGGCCTCGTCGCCCAGTTGGGCGGCAAGCCGGCGCCGGCCTGCGGTTTCGCGATGGGCATCGAACGGCTGATGGCCTTGCTGGAAGCGCGGGGCGGCTTGCTCGAAGGCGCTGCGCCCGATGTGTATGTGGTGCATCTGGGTGAAGCTGCGGGGCGTCTGGCTTTCCGCGCGGCCGAGATGTTGCGCGATACCGGCTGCCGGGTGGTGACGCACATGGGCGGCGGCAGCTTCAAGTCGCAATTCAAGCGGGCGGATGCGTCCGGTGCGCAACTGGCGCTGATTGTCGGCGATGACGAGGCGGCTAACAATGCGGTGACGATCAAGCCGCTGCGCGTCGAAGCCGAGCAGCAGCGCGTGCCGCTGGATGAGATGGCCGAGCGGGTGGGCGACTGGCTTTACGGCGCAGATGAGAATTTTGATGAGGATTGAATATGGCAACCTATGATCTGGAAGAACAGGAACAGCTCGAAGAACTGAAGACTTGGTGGAAGCTGCACGGCGCGGTGGTGACTGCTATCGTGACAGCACTGTCCGTGGCCGTGGTTGGCTGGCAGGGCTGGCAGTGGTGGCAGAAAAGCCAGGCCACCCAGGCGTCACAGTTGTTCGGTGGCATGCAGCAGGCGCTGGTGCAGCAGGACGTCAAGCGTGTCCGTCTGCTGGCTGGGGAACTGATCGACAAGTATTCCGGTACCGCCTATGCCGGCATGGCGGCCATGCTGTCGGGCAAGGTGCTGGCCGAGTCGGGCGACCTCAAGTCGGCCCAGGCGCAATTTGGATGGGCAGCCGAGAAGGCCAAGGATGCCGGCCTGCGCGACCTGGCCCGTCTGCGGCAGGCGATCGTGCTCGTCGAAGACAAGCAACTGGACGAGGCGCTCAAGCTGCTTGCCGTCTCGCCAGCGCCGACTTTTACGGCGCGTTATCAGGAAGTGCGCGGCGACATCCTGGTCGCCCAAGGCAAGGCGGGCGATGCGCGCCAGGCTTATGAAAATGCACTCAAGGCGCTGGCGGATGCCAAGAAGGGTGAAGATCAGTCATCCGGGCCTTACCGCGAGATCCTGCAGGTGAAGCGCGACAGCCTTGGAGCGGCTTCGTGAAGCGACTCCTCTATGTCCTGATCTTTGCGATGACGGGTTGCTCGACCGTCAGTTCGACCATGGATACCCTGAACCCGTTCAGCAAGTCCGTGCCCAAGGTCAAGCCCGCCGAACTCTCGTCGCTTCAGGCGAGCGTAGACATCAAGAGCCAATGGCAGGCCAGCATCGGGGCCGTGGGTGAGTTTGCGTTCACGCCCGCCGTGGTAGGCAACGCGGTCTTTGCCGCTGCCCACGATGGTTCGCTGGCACGTTTTGAGGGCGGTCGTCAGGTCTGGCGCATTCATGCCGGACAAAAGCTGTCTGGCGGTGTCGGGGCGGATGATAAACTGGTGGTGGTGGGTACGTCCAAGGGCGAAGTGCTGGCCTTCAAGGCGACCGACGGCAGCCCGGCCTGGCAGGCACGCGTTAGCTCAGAAATTCTGGCAGCCCCCGCGGTTGCGGGCGATCTGGTGGTAGTGCGCAGCGGCGATGCGCGCATTTTTGGATTTGAAGCGGCAGATGGCAAACGCCGCTGGGTTTATCAGCGCACTACGCCGGCACTGGCCCTGCGTTCGAACGTCAGCGTCACGCTGACGTCCAAGGCACTCTATGCCGGCTTTCCCGGCGGCAAGCTGACGGCGATTGCCCTCAATAATGGTGCGGCCCTGTGGGAAGCCGCCGTGGCACTGCCGCGCGGTGCGACCGAACTGGAGCGCATTGCCGATGTGGCGAGCGATCCGGTGGTGGATGGCGGTAGCGTTTGTGCCGTCGCCTACCAGGGGCGCGTCGCCTGCTTCGATGCCGATAACGGGCGGCAGCAATGGGCACGCGATGTGTCATCGATCAGCGGTCTCGATATCGGATCGCGGGCTTTGTTCGTAGCGGATGAAAAGGGCGCAGTGCATGCCTTCGACCGCAACAGCGGAGCCACCCTGTGGAAGCAGGACAAACTCTTCATGCGCGGCCTGACGCGCCCGCTGGCGCTGGGAACCCGTGCCGTCATCGCCGACTATCAGGGTTTTGTGCATCTCCTGGCGGGGGAGGATGGCGCCTTCGTCGGCCGCTATGCCACCGATGGTTCGGCAATCTCTGCGGCTCCGCAGCGCATTCCCGGCGGATTTGTCGTGCAGACGCGCAATGGTGCGCTGCATGTCCTTAGTACTCAATGAGTACTCAATAACACACAATAACTATGCTGCCTACCTTGGCCATTGTCGGCCGGCCGAATGTCGGCAAATCCACCCTGTTCAATCGCCTGACCAAGTCGCGCGATGCGCTGGTGGCCGATCAGCCTGGCCTGACGCGGGACCGTCACTATGGCCATGGCAGGCTTGGCAAGCGCCCCTTCCTGGTTGTCGATACCGGCGGTTTCGAACCGCAGGCGAAAGAGGGCATCGTCCATGAAATGGCCCGTCAGGCCGAGGCGGCGATTGCCGAGGCGGATGTCCTGCTGTTTCTGGTTGATTGCCGTACCGGCCTGGCGCCGCAGGACAAGGTGATCGCCGAACGACTGCGCAAAAGCGGGCGTCCCCTGCATCTGGTCGTAAACAAAGCCGAGGGCATGAACCGCGATGTGGTGGCGGCCGAGTTCCATGAACTGGGTTGCGGCGAGCCGCGCGTGATTTCCTCCGCCCACGGCGAGGGCGTGCGTGAGTTGCTGGAATTCGCCCTGACCGATTTTCCGGAAGAGCCGGAAGACATGGACGCCGAGAGCGGGCCGCGCGTGGCTGTGGTGGGGCGCCCCAACGTCGGTAAGAGCACGCTGATCAACACCCTGCTGGGCGAAGAGCGCATGATTGCCTTCGACATGCCGGGTACGACGCGCGATGCGATCTCGACACCGTTTGAGCGCAATGGCAAGCATTACACCCTGATCGACACTGCCGGCCTGCGCCGCAAGGGCAAGGTTTTCGAGACGATCGAGAAGTTTTCGGTGATCAAGACGCTGCAGGCGGTCGAGGCGGCGAACGTGGTGGTGCTGATGGTCGATGCCAGCCAGGATATTTCCGATCAGGACGCGCATATCGCCGGCTTCTGCATCGAGGCCGGGCGGGCGCTGGTGCTGGCAGTGAACAAGTGGGATGCGATTGATCAGTATCGCCGCGAGCAGATCAAGCAGGACATCATGCGCAAGCTGAATTTCCTTGGCTTCGCGCGCGTGCATTACATCTCGGCCTTGAAAGGACAGGGCGTGGCCAGTGTGCTGCAGTCGGTCGACAAGGCCTATGCGGCGGCGATGGTCAAGCTGACCACGCCGAAGCTGACGCGCGTGCTGCTCGACGCGGTGCAAAAGCAGGCGCCGCCGCGCCATGGCAACGTGCGGCCCAAGCTGCGTTACGCCCACCAGGGCGGCAGCAATCCGCCCATCGTGGTGGTGCATGGCAATGCGCTGGAACATGTGCCGCCGGCCTATGTCCGTTACCTCGAACACGTTTTTCTGGAAACCTTCAAGCTGCAGGGCACCCCCTTGCGCATCCAGTTCAAGATCACCAAGAACCCTTACGTCAATAAGGATTGAGGATTGAAAAGTCGACGCTGGCGGGACGGCATTCGGCTTGCCTGATGCGCCGCGCGCAATGGTTATCGCGCTTCGGGATGGTATAAAGTGACGACATGAATACCGCCACTCTTGACGACGCAGTGTTTCAACGCATGGTTGACATCATCGTACGCGAGGTCGATGCCGAGACGATCATTCTGTTCGGTTCGCACGCGCGAGGCGATGCGCGGCCAGATTCGGATGTCGACTTGTTGATTGTGGAAAAGGAACCGTTCGGAGCCCTGAAAAGTCGGCGCAAGGAGTCGGGGCGGCTGTATCTTGCGCTCATGGATATTCCGCTGGCGAAAGATATTTTGTTGTATAGCAGGGAGGAGTTCGATCGCTGGAAGAGCTCGCCGCACCATGTTGTAGGGCGGGCACTGCGCGAGGGCCGGGTGTTGCGTGATCGACATTGAAAAGGCCCGTTCGCTGCTGCGACTGGCGGGCGTGGATCACGATGCCATGCGGGCGACGGTCGATCTTCCGTTGGTGGCCGACAGCATTTTCGGATTTCATGCCCAGCAGGCTGTTGAGAAGGCATTGAAGGCTTGGCTGCAGATTCGGGATATTCCGTATCCTGCTACACACGATCTCGTAAGACTGCTCCAATATGTTGCGCGATGCTGGAGCGAAGATTGACGGTTTTGAGCATTTCGCCGAACTTACCATCTTCGCTGTCCAGGCGCGCTACGAAGAGGGCATCGTCACGCCTGCCGACCGACTGGACCGCCAGGAGACTGTCGATGCTGTGGACGTGTTGTTGCGGCATGTTGCGAAGATCGTCGGCGAGTCTGCGAGCATTTGAAGCGAGGTGCTGTTTTTGAAAAGTCGACGCTGGCGGGACGGCATATACTTGAAACGTAAGCAGCGAGGAGAGTGGCAATGACCTATGTGGTGACCGAGAACTGCATCAAGTGCAAATACACGGATTGCGTGGATGTGTGCCCGGTCGACTGCTTTCGCGAAGGCCCCAACTTTCTCGTCATTGACCCGGATGAATGCATTGATTGCACCCTGTGCGTGCCCGAGTGTCCCGCCGAGGCGATTTTTGCCGAGGATGACGTGCCGCTCGAACAACGTGAGATGATTGCGCTGAATGCCGAGTTGGCCAAGCAGTGGCCTGCCATCATCGAACGCAAGGAGCCGCCGGCGGATGCCGATGCGTGGCGAGGTAAACCCGGCAAGCGTGGGTTGCTGGAACGATAAACCGGAGGAGGGGAAAATATGCAAGTCAGGCAGATTCTCGATATCAAGGGGACGGTGCTCTACACCATTGCGCCCGACAAGAAATTGTCCGAAGCCATCGCCATCATGAGCGAGCAGGATGTCGGCTCGCTGGTCTGCTTCGAGGGCGGACGCATGGTCGGCATGCTGACCTTTCGCGAGGTGATGCGGGCTCTTCACGATCATGGCGCGGCCTGGGGTGGCCTGACGGTTCGCGAAGTGATGCACACCCATCCGCGTACTGCCGATCCTTTCATGGAGGTCGATCAGTTGCGCGCCCTGATGGTCAGCGAGCACATGCGCTACCTGCCGGTGATGGATGGCTATACGCTGTTGGGTGTGATTTCCTTCCACGACGTGGCCAAGGCGGTGCTGGAGGAACAAAACTTCGAGAATCGCATGCTGAAAGCCTATATCCGCGACTGGCCCGATGGTCAGGAACCCGAGGGAGGCAATGCGGGCGCCAATCAGGGAGCCAAGGCGTAAATGTCCGGCAGCAGTTTCGGTACCCTGTTCCGGGTGTCCTCGTTTGGTGAGTCGCACGGCCCGGCGATCGGCTGTGTGGTCGATGGTTGCCCGCCTGGGTTGTCGATCAGCGCAGAAGAAATTCAGGTCGAACTGGATCGACGCAAGCCCGGTACGTCGCGCCATGTCACGCAACGGCGCGAGGACGATGCGGTTGAAATTCTCTCCGGCGTGTTCGAGGGCAAGACGACGGGCACCCCGATTGCGCTACTGATCCGCAACACCGACCAGCGCAGCAAGGATTACGGCAATATCGCCCAGAGCTTCCGCCCCGGTCATGCCGATTACACCTATTGGCAGAAATACGGTATTCGCGACTATCGTGGCGGCGGGCGCTCGTCGGCGCGCGAGACGGCCGTGCGCGTGGCCGCCGGGGCGATTGCCCGCAAGTGGTTGAACGAGCGCTATGGCGTGACGATCCGCGGCTGGATGAGCCAGTTGGGACCGATCGAGATTCCCTTCGTCGACGCGACGGTCATCGATACCAATCCGTTCTTCGCCCCCAATGCGGCCATCGTGCCGGAGCTTGAGGCCTATATGGACAGCTTGCGCAAGGATGGCGATTCGGTCGGGGCGCGCATCGATGTCATGGCCAGCGGTTTGCCGCCGGGTTGGGGTGACCCCGTTTATGAGCGCCTGGATGCGAAGATTGCGCATGCCATGATGGGCATCAATGCCGTGAAAGGCGTCGAGATCGGCGCCGGTTTTGGCTGCGTGGCACAGCGTGGCAGCGAGCATGGGGACGAACTGACGCCGCAAGGATTTCTGAGCAATCATGCCGGCGGCATTCTGGGCGGCATTTCCTCGGGGCAGGATGTCACCGTTTCAATCGCCATCAAGCCGACCTCCAGCATCCGTCTGCCGCGCCGCTCCATCGACCTCGCCGGCCAGCCGACGACGGTATCCACCGAAGGACGTCACGATCCCTGTGTGGGTATCCGCGCCACGCCCATTGCCGAGGCCATGCTGGCGCTGGTGCTGATGGATGCGGCCTTGCTGCATCGTGCCCAGTGCGCCGATGTGTCGTGCCCCACGCCGATCATTCCCGCCCGGGCTCCCGGCGCGTAGAATTCGATAAAGTCAGTCAA
Organism: uncultured Methyloversatilis sp.; assembly: GCA_964477575.1. Classification (GTDB taxonomy): domain Bacteria; phylum Pseudomonadota; class Gammaproteobacteria; order Burkholderiales; family Rhodocyclaceae; genus Sulfuricystis. The sequence continues at coordinate 137,830 of CAYZEA010000009.1, read as the reverse complement.
TAACAAACCAAACTAGGGAAGCCATCATGCAAGTCGAACACCACGACCTTTACACCGAATTTCCAGATATGCGCGACGCGATCGATACCATGAAAGCCGGCAGCGGCTATTTCTCCGGTTTGTTTTCCCGTTACAACCGCTTGACCGGCAAGGTCGAAGATCTGGAAGAGCACGATATGCCGGTTGCCGACTTCACCCTGGAAGACATGAAAAAAGCGCGCGTCAAGCTCAAGGACGAGATCTATCAGTTGCTGATGGCATTCCGCCTCGGCCAGAAAAGCCAGGCTTGAGTCAGGCAAGCCCTGCTGCCGTGCCGGGAATTCTCGGCCGGCTAGCTGGCTGGTATTTTTTTTACTTCGCCTTCGTCGGCGCTTTTGCGCCGTATTTCACGCTTTACCTGCAGGACATCGGCCAGACTCCTTGGGAAATCGGGGTGTTGATGTCCGTGCCGCAGGTGATGCGGCTGCTGGCCCCCAACCTGTGGGGTTGGCTGGCCGATCACTTGGGGCAACCCGCACTGATCGTGCGCTCCGCTGCCCTGCTGTCCGCACTGGGCTTTGCCGGGTTCCTGTTTTCCCGAGACTATGTCTGGATGCTGGTAGCGATGGCGCTCGTCTGGTTTTTCTGGAGTGCAGCCCTGCCGCTGGTCGAGACCATGACCCTGAACCAGTTGGCCGGAAAAACAGAGCGCTACGGGCGGGTCCGCGTCTGGGGGTCGGTCGGTTTCATCGTCAGCGTGTTGGGCTTGGGGGTCATCCTTGACCATTGGCCGATCGCCGCCGTGCTGTGGGCCTGCATCGCCATCCTTGCTTGCGTGTTTGCCAGTGCGCTGACGCTGCCGGAAGCAAAAGTCGGCGCTGGCGAGACGGCTGAAGCGCTCGGCCCGCTGCTACGCCGTCCGGCGGTACTGGCCCTGCTGGCTTCGTGCTTTTTCATGTCGGTCGCCCACGGGCCCTTGTACGTGTTTTTCTCGATCCATCTGGTCGAGCATGGTTATGGCAAGACGGCGATCGGCCTCTATTGGTCGCTGGGCGTTGTCGCGGAAATCGTGGTGTTTCTCGTCATGGCGCGATTGATGCGCCACTTCAGCTTGCGCAATATTTTGCTGGCCAGCTTTGCGCTGGCGGTGTTGCGCTTCCTGATGATCGGCTGGATGGCCGATTCGCCCGTACTGCTGTTCATCGCCCAGGTGCTGCATGGCGCAACCTTTGGCGCCCACCACGCCGGCGCAGTGGCGGTGCTGACGCACTGGTTTGCGCCGCGCCAGCAGGCGCGCATGCAGGGCCTGTATGGCAGCCTGTCCTTTGGGGCGGGCGGCCTGGTAGGCGGGCTCTTGAGCGGCCAAACCTGGGGGAGCCTGGGGGGCGGCATGACCTATACCCTTGCGGCATTTTTTGCGGCCTGTGGCGGAATCTTGCTCTGGCGCTGGCTGCCGGGCGTTCCCAGCCGTGAGGCTATGCGATAATTTCCCCCTTATTAAGTCATTGTGTTGGATTTGGAGGCAACCATGAAGAAACTGCTGTTCGCGATTGTCGCTGTGGCTGTGCTGGCGGGGTGCAACACCGTGCAGGGCATTGGCAAGGATATTGAAAAGGGTGGCGAAGCCATTCAGAAGAGCGTCAAGTAATCCGGATTACGTAGGAATCAATCATGAAAATTTGTGTGTTGCCCGGCGACGGCATTGGTCCCGAAATTACCGCCGAAGCGGTACGTGTCCTGAAGGCGCTCGACCTCAAGTTCGAGATGGAAGAAGCGCTGCTCGGCGGCTGCGCGGTCGATGCGACCGGTAACCCGTACCCAGAGGCAACGCAGAAGCTGGCGCGTGCGGCCGATGCGGTGCTGCTTGGCGCGGTTGGCGGGCCGCAATACGACACGCTGCCGCGCGAGCAGCGACCCGAGCGCGGCCTGCTCGGCATCCGCAAGGATCTGGGGCTGTTCGCCAACCTGCGTCCGGCGATTCTTTATGCCGAACTGGCGAATGCCTCGACGCTGAAGCCCGAGGTGGTATCCGGTCTCGACATCCTGATCATTCGCGAACTGACGGGCGACATCTACTTTGGCCAGCCGCGCGGCATCGAGACTCGCGACGGTGAGCGCGTCGGCTTCAACACCATGATCTACAGCGAGAGCGAGATTCGTCGTATCGGTCGTGTCGCCTTCGAGTCGGCCCGTAAGCGCAACAAGAAGGTCTGCTCGGTCGACAAGATGAATGTGCTGGAGTGCACGCAGCTCTGGCGCGATGTCATCATCGAAGTGGCCAAGGATTACCCGGATGTCGAACTCTCGCACATGCTGGTCGACAATGCGGCAATGCAGCTGGTGCGCAACCCCAAGCAGTTCGATGTGATGGTGACCGGCAACATGTTCGGCGACATTCTTTCGGACGAGGCCTCGATGCTGACCGGTTCGATCGGCATGCTGCCTTCGGCCTCGCTGGATGAAAAGAACAAGGGTCTCTACGAGCCCTGCCACGGCTCGGCGCCGGACATCGCCGGCAAGGGCGTGGCCAATCCGCTGGCCACGATCCTCTCTGCCGCCATGATGCTGCGCTACACCTTCGCCAACGAAGCCGCCGCAGCGCGTATCGAGAATGCCGTCAAGAAAGTGCTGGCACAAGGCTTCCGCACAGGCGACATCTACGAGTCGGGCACGAAGAAGGTTGGCACGAAGGCAATGGGCGACGCGGTTCTGGCGGCGCTGTAATCAATCAATAGGAAAACGAGAAAATGAAGAAGGTTGGTCTGGTCGGATGGCGTGGCATGGTCGGTTCGGTGCTGATGCAGCGCATGCGTGACGAAGGCGATTTTGCGCTCATCGAACCGGTGTTTTTCACCACATCGAATGTCGGTGGTAAAGGTCCGGCCGAGGGGGGCGGTGCGCCACTCAAGGACGCGATGGATATCGACGCGCTGAAGGCGCTCGATATCATCATTACCTGCCAGGGTGGCGACTACACGAAAGAAGTCTTTCCCAAGCTGCGCGGCGCCGGCTGGAACGGCTACTGGATCGATGCGGCTTCCACGCTGCGCATGGTCGACGACGCGATCATCATCCTCGACCCGGTCAACCTCGATGTCATCAAGGCGGGCTTGTCGAAGGGCACCAAGAACTACATCGGCGGCAACTGTACGGTTTCGCTGATGCTGATGGGTCTCGGTGGCCTGTTCCGCGCAGATCTCGTCGAGTGGGTGTCGGCGATGACCTATCAGGCGGCCTCGGGTGCCGGCGCGCAGAACATGCGCGAACTGCTGGCCCAGATGGGGGTATTGCACGATGCGGTGAAGGCCGAACTGGCCGATCCTTCCTCTGCGATTCTCGAGATCGACCGCAAGGTGGCCGAGACGATGCGGGCATCGTCTTTCCCGACCAAGAACTTCCGTGGCATGCCGCTCGCCGGCAGCGTGATTCCCTGGATCGATGTGCCCGTTGAGCACGGCCAATCCAAGGAGGAGTGGAAGGGCGGCGCCGAATGCAACAAGATTCTTGGCAAGCCGGCGTTTCGCTCGCCGGGCAGCATCCCGATCGATGGCATCTGCGTGCGCGTCGGTGCCATGCGCTGCCATTCGCAGGGCCTGACCATCAAGCTCAAGAAGGATGTTCCCCTGGATGAGGTCAGCGACATTCTGGCCAAAGCCAATGACTGGGTGAAGGTGGTGCCGAACGAGCGCGAGATTTCTGAGCGTGAATTGACGCCGGCTGCCATTACCGGAACTTTGACCGTGCCCGTCGGACGCCTGCACAAGCTGGCGATGGGGCCGGATTACCTCGGTGCCTTCACCTGTGGCGACCAGCTCCTTTGGGGTGCGGCGGAGCCTTTGCGCCGGATGTTGCGGATTTTGCTCGGATAAGCGAAATTATGAGGTAAGACAAAGGTTGAGCTTGCGCCTTTAACCTCATGATGTTATTTTGATTACCGTCTAACAAATCCCCGGCGGGGTGTCATTGTGAATAAAGCGGACAAATCCTATCTGTTTAAGTCGTCCTTGATGGCGGCATTGCTCGTTGGTTCATTCAGCGCGCATGCGGCCGGGCTTGGCAAGCTGACGGTGTACTCTGCGATTGGTCAGCCACTGAATGCTGAGGTGGCGGTCACGGCAACACCTGAGGAACTCAGTTCCTTGTCGGCGCGGATTGCCTCGCATGATGCCTTCAAGGAAGCCGGGATCGAGTTCATGCCGGCCCTGACCGGATTGCGCTTCAGTGTGGTCAAGTCGGCGAGCGGGCAGCCAATGTTGCGCCTGACCACGGATGCGCCACTCAATGAGCCCTTCCTGCACTTCCTCGTCGAACTGAACTGGACGTCCGGGCGGATGGTGCGCGAGTACACCTTCCTGCTCGATCCGCCCGAGATGCTCAAGGTGGCAAAACCGGCTGCAACGGTTACGCCGGCTATGGCAGAGCCTGTCGTCAAACCTGCGGCGAAACCGGTTACTCCGCCGCTTGCGCCGGTGCGGGTTGAGTTGGCGCCGCCTGCGGCTGCACCGGTTGCCAAGGAACCAGTCGCGAGCGAAGTGCATGTCAAGCAAGGGGATACGCTCTTCAAGATTGCGCGCGAAAATCTACCGGCTACGATTAGCCTCGATCAGATGCTCGTGGCGCTGTTCAATAAGAACCGCGACGCCTTCGATGGCGACAACATGAACCGCCTTCGCGCCGGCAAGATTTTGCGCGTACCCGATGCTGGCGAAGCGACCAAAGCGACACCGACAGAAGCACGCAAAGTGGTACTCAGCCAAGGTGCCGATTTCAATGCCTACCGTCGTCGTTTGGCAGCGGCGACAGGTAGTGCTGCGCCTAGCGATGTAGCCACCGGACAGCAGGTAGCCGGCAAGATCAGACCCCAGGTCGAGGAAAAGGCAGCGCCCTCTTCTCGGGCCGACAAGCTGGAAGTTTCGCGTACCGAGACCGGCAAGGCGACTAAGGAAGATGGCAAGGGCGATGCCGCTGCCAAGGCGCGACTGGAAGAGGAATTGGTCGCACGCGACAAGTCATTGCGCGAAGCTTCGGAGCGGATTGCTCAGCTTGAAAAAAATCTTGAAAACCTCAAGAAGTTGGTTGAGCTGAAGAGCCAGGCCGGCGCGCAACTGCAGCAACAAGCGGCTGCGCCTGCAAAGCCTGAGCCGGTGCCCGCAAAGTCTGCTGCGCCAGTGCCTGCTGCAGTTCCTGCGTCAGTCCCGGTACTTGCAACACCTGCTGCTGCGCCAGCACCCGAACCCAAGGTCGATTCGACCTCCGCCCCCGTGGCGGCAACGCCTGCCGCGAGCGCAGAGCCTGCGCCGCCCCCCGCGGCCGTTGAGCCTCCCAAGCCTGTCGCGAAGAGGCCGGCTCCTCCACCTCCCCCCCCAGAGCCAGAACCGAGTTTCATTGAGGATAATCCCGAACTGGTGTTAGGTGGCGGCGGCATCCTTGCGTTGCTACTAGGATATTTCGGTTTCTCCGCTTGGCGGAGGAAGAAACAGGCCAAAGAGCAGTCCGTAGATTTTGCCGAAGAAACGCCAGGTTCAATGGTTGAACCAGCGCTGGCGCCAGTCGCAGCGGCGCCAGCCGTATTGGCCGATGACGTATCGATCCTCGGCGATTTCAGCGAAAGCGGTGGGCTAACCAGTGAAGAAAATGTCGACCCGGTTGCAGAGGCCGATGTCTTGATGGCCTACGGCCGTGATGACCAAGCTGAGGAAATTCTGCTGGAAGGATTGAAGAGCGATCCTGAGCGTAGTGCCATCCACGTTAAATTGCTTGAGCTGTATGCCAATCGCAAGGATGCGGCACGATTCGAAGCGGTTGCGATTGATGTTCGCAAGTTGAGTGGCGAAGCCGGTCCGGATTGGGACAAGGTTCTTGTGCTGGCCGCTGGCATGGGCGTCAGCCTTGCCGAAGATACTGTGGCACCTGCCCGTGAGGTGGCTGCCGTGATGGCCGATGAGCTTGCTCCGCCTGCTGCACCAGAAGCGGATGGTTCGAGCGAGACGGTGATTTTGTCCGATTCTCCCGTCGTCGAGGTGCCTGCTGAGGCACCCGCTCCGGCGCCAGCCCCGGGCGACTCGCTCGATTTTGATCTTGACCTCGGCACCACCAGTGGCTCTGCCCAGGCAGCGGCTGAGCAGGCTGCTGCTGCGCAGCCTGCGGCTGAAGAAGTCATGAGTCTGGACTTTGATTTTGATCTTGGCACGCCCGAAACGAGTGCTGCAGCCGATGTTCCTGTTGAAGCGCCGGTCGCTGCCGTTGAAGCCGAAGCTGAGGTGCCTGCACCTGCCGATGACAACGCGATTGACTTTTCGTTTGACCTGGATGCCCCGGCTGCGGCAGAGGCAGCTGCACCAGTAGTTGATGAGGCACCGGTTGCCGAGTCAGTCGAGTTGCCGGCAGCAGCCCCCGGCAATGCGATGGACTTTGATGTCGATCTGGGTGAGCCTGATGTGGCTGCGGCGCCTGCGCCGGTTGAAAGCGCCCCCGCAGGCGGTGCATTGTCCGATTTGAATATCGATTTTGATCTGGATCTGGATGCCGGTGCGCTGGCTGCCGAGGCAGAGCCTTCCGCCGATGCGATTGAAATTGATCTGCCTGCCGAGGCTGAAGTTGAGGCTGCGCCGCTGGCAGCCGAGGCGAGTAGCGATCTGGATATGGATTTGTCGCTGGGTAGCGACCTGACCTTGCCGGCGGTTTCAGTTGATCCCGTTGAGGTACCCGAAGTTGCCGGGGTTGCCGGAGGCATTGGCGAGATTGAATTGCCTGATCTCGAATTGTCTGCGCCGGCAATCGATATTTCTCTGGAGGAAGCCGTTCAGCCGGCTTCGATGGATATTGCCTTCGAAGAGCCAGCCGCCGGGCTGTCGGAAGTTGAGGATCTGCCGGATGTGGCAGCCACGGACGCCGCCGATGCCAACAGTATTCCTGATGATCCTGAAGTGGCGACCAAGCTTGAACTGGCTCAGGCGTACGAGGAAATGGGAGATCGCGAGGGTGCGCGCGAGTTGCTTAATGAAGTGCTGACCGAGGGGAGCGCAGCCCAGCAAGCTGCGGCGCGCGCCCGTCTGGATCAACTCGACGCATGATCGATGCGCTACGACATCTGTCGTAGCGCCATACTGCTGACCCATGTTTCACCCGGCTTCGCTTTTGCTCTCCTGGGCCGGGTATGCGCTTGCACTCCAGTGGTGTCGTTGGATGTGGCTGGTGCCGTTGCTGTTCATCACGTCCTCGCTGGCCTTTTGGTTGGCGACGCGCCGTAGCCGGCAACTGCTTTGGCGTACCCGCTGGCTGTTACTCTCCCTGCTGCTGCTTTTCCTGTTCGCCACCCCAGGGGAATATTTGCCGGGACTGCTGGGGCAGATGGGGATTACCCTTGAAGGCTTGGTGCAAGGAGGGGAGCAAATCGGCCGCCTGCTGATCCTGCTGTTGAGTCTTGCTTTGCTGCATGAACATCTGGGTAATCAGGGGCTGATGACCGGGCTTTACTGGCTATTGCAACCGTTTGTCTGGCGCGATGTCACGGTGGTGCGCCTCATGCTCGTGCTGGAATATGCGGAACAAAAATCTTCGGTAGTGGCGTGGCGCCAGTGGTTTGCTGAAGAAGCTAATTTGCCCGTGGTCGTGGATGGTGCCACTTGTCGCCTGATGCAGCAGCCGATCGCCTGGCCGGATAGATTGCTGATGCTGGCATTGGGTGCCGTCATGTTCGCGCTATGGAGCAGCACATGAGGATCGCGCTGGGCCTTGAATACGATGGCAAGGCATTTTCCGGCTGGCAATCGCAACCCGACTGCCCGACCGTACAGGATGCACTGGAATTGGCCCTGAGCCAGATTGCCTGCGGCACAGTGCGCACTCATTGCGCCGGACGAACCGACGCCGGCGTGCATGCGCTGGCGCAAGTGGTGCATTTCGATGTGGCGGTGCAGCGTCCGCTGTCGGCGTGGGTGCGCGGCGTTAACGCGCTGTTGCCCTCTGCGGTGGCCGTGAGGTGGGCCAAGGTGGTGCCAGACGAATTCCACGCGCGTTTTTCAGCCCAATCACGGCGTTATCGATACATCCTGCTGAATCGGCCAGAGCGTCCGGGCATTTTGGCGGGGAAGGTGGGTTGGTGTCATCAGCCGCTGGATGAGGAGGCCATGCGAAAGGCGGCGGTTTGCCTGCTCGGCGAGCATGACTTTTCCTCCTTCCGCGATGCCCAATGTCAGGCAAAGTCGCCCGTCAAGACCTTGTATCGGTTGCATCTGACGCGAGAGGGCGATTGCTTGCTGTTCGATTTTCATGCCAACGCATTCCTGCATCACATGGTGCGGAATATAGTTGGGGCGCTGATTTATGTAGGCATGGGCCGACAAGCACCGGATTGGCTACCGGAATTGCTGGCCGCGTGCGATCGTCGTCGTGCCGCACCGACCTTTGCGCCGGATGGTTTGTACCTGTCCGGCGTGGACTATGAAGCCCATTGGGGATTGCCCGTTGCCACAGGTATGATGCTGGTTCCCCAGAACTTACATTTTTGACTCATGCCGCGTACCCGTATCAAGATTTGTGGCCTGACGCGTCCACAGGACCTGGAGGCTGCCATTCGCCTGGGGGCGGATGCGGTCGGTTTTGTGTTTTATCCGCCCAGTCCGCGCTATCTAAGTCCGGTTCTGGCGCGCGAACTGGCATTGCGCGTACCGCCTTTTGTGACTCGGGTCGGTTTGTTCGTGAATGCCGATTCGCAGCAGGTTCACGAAACCTTGTCTGAGGTTCCGCTGGATTTGCTGCAGTTTCATGGCGAAGAAGATGCTGGCTATTGTGCCCAGTTTGGCTTGCCTTACCTCAAGGCGGCCCGGGTGCGGCCCGGGGTCGATCTGTTAGAATTCGCCCGCACTTATGCGACTGCTCAGGGAATCTTGCTCGATGCTTGGGTTGAAGCTTACGGAGGTGTGGGGCAATCGTTCGATTGGTCGTTGATTCCCTCGAATTTGCCCGTCCCCATGGTCCTATCTGGCGGGCTTCATGTAGATAACGTCGGTGAAGCTGTCATGAAAATCAAGCCATGGGCGGTGGATGTGAGCAGCGGCGTCGAGAGCGCAAAGGGCATCAAGGATGCCGGCAAGATCGCCACATTTATTACGGCAGTGAGGACGGCTGATGCCTGTTGATCAATACAATTTGCCAGATGATCGCGGTCATTTCGGTCAGTTTGGCGGTATTTTCGTAGCAGAAACCCTGATTCCGGCGCTTGCCGAGTTGAATGAGGCCTATGCGGTGGCCAAGGCCGATCCCGGGTTTCGCGCCGAATTCGAATACGAACTGGCCCACTTCGTGGGTCGCCCCAGCCCGATTTATCATGCGAAACGCTGGTCGGAACTGCTGGGCGGCGCGCAGATTTACCTGAAGCGCGAAGACCTCAACCATACCGGTGCCCACAAGATCAATAACGGCATCGGTCAGGCCCTGTTGGCCCGGCGCATGGGCAAGCCCCGCGTGATCGCGGAAACGGGTGCCGGCATGCATGGGGTGGCCACTGCGACCGTCGCCGCACGCTATGGCATGGAGTGCGTGGTTTACATGGGCAGCGAGGACGTCAAGCGCCAGGCGGCCAACGTTTATCGCATGAAAGTGCTGGGCGCTACCGTGGTGCCCGTCGAGTCCGGTTCGAAAACCCTCAAGGATGCCCTCAACGAGGCGATGCGCGACTGGGTGACCAATATCGGCAATACCTTCTACATCATCGGCACGGTGGCGGGGCCGCATCCGTATCCGATGATGGTGCGCGACTTCCAGTCGGTGATCGGGCGCGAGTGCATTCCGCAAATGTCGGCGCTGGCAGGACGGCAACCCGATCAGGTGATCGCCTGTGTCGGCGGCGGTTCGAACGCGATGGGCATCTTCTACGACTACATTCCGCATGCCGATGTGAAGTTGGTGGGCGTTGAAGCGGCCGGACACGGCATCGACAGCGGCAAGCATGCCGCTTCCCTGACGGCCGGGCGTCCCGGTGTGTTGCACGGCAACCGTACCTATCTGCTGCAGGATGCCAATGGCCAGATCATCGAGACGCACTCGATTTCGGCTGGCCTGGATTATCCCGGCGTCGGTCCCGAGCATGCGTGGCTCAAGGATTCAGGGCGGGCCGAGTATGTGACCGTGACCGACGATGAAGCGCTGCAGGCTTTCCACGATCTGTGCCGCTTCGAAGGCATTATTCCGGCGCTTGAGTCGAGCCATGCGCTGGCTTATGCCGCGCGTCTGGCACCCACGTTGACCAAAGACAAGCTCCTGCTCGTCAATCTTTCCGGGCGCGGCGACAAGGACATGCATACCGTTGCCGAAAAATCCGGCATCCAGTTCTAATCATGAGCAGAATTCCAGCCAAGTTCGCCGAACTTCAGTCGCAACAGCGCAAGGCGCTGATTCCCTTCATTACCGCCGGTGACCCGGAGCCGGGCCAAACGCTGCCGCTGATGCGCGCGCTGGTCGACGGTGGCGCCGATATCATCGAACTGGGCGTGCCATTTTCCGATCCGATGGCGGATGGCCCGACCATCCAGCGCGCTTCGGAACGGGCACTGGCCTACGGTATCAGCCTGAAGATCGTGCTGGGCATGGTGCGCGAGTTTCGCAAGTCGGATACGACGACGCCGGTGGTGTTGATGGGCTATGCCAACCCGATCGAGGCCTATGGGATAGCGGATTTTGCCCGCGATGCCCATGCGTCAGGTGTCGATGGCGTGCTGGTGGTCGATTATCCGCCCGAGGAATGCGAGACCTTTGCGCGTGTGATGCGCGAGAACGACCTCGATCCCATCTTCCTGCTGGCGCCGACCTCGGTTGAGTCGCGTTTTGCCGACGTGGCACGGCTTGGCAGCGGCTATATCTATTACGTCTCGCTCAAGGGCGTGACCGGTGCGGCGACCATCGACACCGACGAGGTGGCGCAACGCATCCCGGCGATTCGCGCCAAGGTCGGTATGCCAGTCGGTGTCGGCTTTGGCATCCGCGATGCGGCCAGTGCCGCAAGCATTGCCAAGGTGGCCGATGCCGTGGTGATTGGCAGCAAGATCATCGAAACCATCGAACAGGCGCCGGCCGGCATGGCCGCCGAGCGTGTGACGGCCTTTCTGCGTCAGGTGCGCACGGCCATGGATAAGGAGACACGATCGTGAGCTGGCTCCAGAAACTGCTCCCCCCGAAGATCAAGCGTGCCGAAGGGGCGAAGAAATCGATTCCCGAAGGACTGTGGCGCAAGTGCCCGTCCTGCGAGGCGGTTTTGTATGCCACCGACTTGGCGCAAAACCTGAATGTCTGCCCGAAGTGCGGCCATCATCATCGACTCAAGGCGCGCGAGCGTCTGGATGTGCTGCTCGATCCCGAAGGACGTGACGAGATCGGCGCCGATGTGTTGCCGCTCGATGCGCTCAAGTTCAAGGACAGCAAGCGTTATCCTGATCGTCTCGCGGCCGCCAATGAGGAAACGGGTGAGAGCGACGCCATGGTGGTCATGCAGGGCGCCATCAAGACGTTGCCGGTGGTCGTGGCCTGTTTCGAGTTCGATTTCATGGGCGGTTCGATGGGTTCGGTGGTGGGTGAACGCTTTGTACGGGGCGTGAATGCCGCTGTCGAACATCAGTTGCCCTTCATCTGTATCACCGCCTCGGGTGGCGCACGCATGCAGGAAGGCCTGCTGTCGCTGATGCAGATGAGCAAGACCACGGCCGCGACCACGCGCCTGGCCCGTCACAAGCTGCCGTTCATCACCGTGCTGACCGACCCGACCATGGGTGGCGTATCGGCGTCCTTCGCTTTTGTGGGCGACGTGGTGATGGCCGAACCGGGTGCGCTGATCGGCTTTGCCGGTCCTCGCGTGATCGAGCAAACGGTGCGCGAGACGCTGCCGGAAGGCTTCCAGCGTTCCGAATTCCTGCTGGAAAAAGGTGCGATCGACATGATTGTCGATCGGCGCGAAATGCGTGACCGTCTGGCGGCTGTACTGGCCCTGCTGCTGCGTATTCCGGCCCCCTGATGTCGGTTGCGCCGGTGAAGGCGCTGAAGACACTCAGCGACTGGCTCACCCACCTCGAAAGCCTGCATCCCCGCGGACAGGCCGGCATCGAACTCGGCCTTGACCGGGTGCGCGTCGTCAAGGATCGGTTGGCGCAACGCCAGACCTGCCCGGTCATTACCGTGGCGGGCACTAATGGCAAGGGTTCCACCTGCGCCATGCTCGAACGTATCCTGCGCAGCGCAGGCTATCGTACCGGTCTCTATACCTCCCCCCATCTGCTGCAATACAACGAACGTGTCCGCATCGATGGTCAGCCAGTTGCCGATGAGCGGCTGTGCGAGGCCTTTGCGCGTGTTGAAAGCGCACGAGGTACAGAGGCACTGACCTATTTCGAGTTTGGCACGCTGGCGGCCTGGGAGGTGTTTGCTGCGGCTGCCGTCGACGTCGTCATTCTCGAAGTCGGGCTGGGGGGGCGCCTTGATGCCACCAACAGCTACGATACCGACTGCGCGGTCGTCACGACGATTGATCTTGATCACATGGATTACCTCGGGCCGACGCGCGAGGCTATCGGTCGGGAAAAGGCAGGGATTTGCCGTACCGGGCGACCGCTCGTTTGCGGCGATGCCAATCCGCCGCAAAGCCTGGCGGGAACCTGCCGTCTCGCCAGCGCCGACTTTTTGCAAATCGGTCGAGATTTCGGCTTTCTGCGTCAGGAAGGACAGTGGCAGTGGTGGCAATTGTGGCACGGAGCGGATCGCAAGCTGGGCGGCTTGGCGTTTCCCGCCTTGCGCGGCGATTACCAACTGCACAATGCCAGTTGTGCCCTGATGGCGCTTGAAGCCTTACGCGATCGTTTGCCGGTGGCCGCTCAGGATATTCGTCGCGGTTTGGCCGAGGTCGAGGTGGCCGGGCGTTGTCAGGTCTTGCCGGGCCAGCCGCAGATCGTACTCGATGTCGCGCATAACCCGCAGGCTGCGGCAGCGCTGACCAGCAGTCTGGGCGGCATGGGCTTTGCGCGAACAACCTGGGCGGTGTTCGGCATGATGGCAGACAAGGATATCGAAGCGGTGGTTTTGGCGCTGAAACCACGGGTGGACCGCTGGTTATGCTGCGATTTGCCGGGGGCGCGTGCGGCCTCGGCAGAAGTCTTGCGGGAAGCGCTCGAAAAAGTCGGCGCTGGCGAGACGGCAACGACTTTCGCATCGCCTGCTGCCGCGCTGGCTTTTGCGCAGGAGAACGCGAATGGCGATGATAGAATTCTCGCCTTCGGATCGTTCCTGACGGTAGCGGATGTGATGCGTTCGCTGGGCTGTAAAACAGGCTGATGGGCGTGACATGGCACAAGAAAACAAGCACGACGAAACGCGGAATGATGATCTGACAGGCGATGCAGCGCTCCTGTTGAAAAAACGCGCCCGTCGCCGCCTGATCGGCGCGGCAGCATTAGCCTTGTTTGCTGCGATTGTGTTGCCCATGGTGATGGATCACCAGCCCGCGCCGCCGCTCAAAGACATTCAAGTCCGCATTCCCAGTCCCGATGAAGGCGTTACCCAGCGGGTGGCATCACCGGTTGAGGCGAAACTGCCGCGTGAAGTGGCTAAGCCGATTGCCAAGGCAGAGCCGCCGGCTGAAGTCAAGCTGGAGCCGAAACCGGAAGTGCAGCCAAAGCCGGAACCGAAGGTCGAGGTCAAACCTGAACCAAAGCCGGAACCCAAACCCGAATCCAAGGTGGTCGAAAAGCCGGTGGTCGAGAAAGCGGCGGCATCCGTGCAGGAAAAAGCCGAGAAGGCCGAAGCCTGGGAAGTCCAGTTGGGCGCCTATCAGGAGCCCGGTCGCGTCAAACTGCTGACGGGGAAGATCAAGGAACTCGGTATCCCGGTTTACACCGAGAAAGTTGATACACCGAATGGGCCGCGTACCCGGGTGCGCGCCGGCCCCTTCCCGACGCAGGAGGCCGCCGAAAAGGCGCGTGCGCGCGTCAAGATCGTCGGTGTGGATGGGCCCGTGGCCAAGAAGCCATGATGGCCGGCCTGAGCGCGACATGCAAGCAAGGATATCGGGGTGACCCCATTCGATTACGTGGTACTGGCGGTGATAGCCCTCTCGCTGCTGATCGGCGTGTGGCGCGGCGTGGTCAGCGAGATTCTGGCCCTGCTGGCCTGGATTGCCGCTTTTCTGTGCGCGAGGCTCTGGGCGGAGCCGGTTGGCGATGTGCTGATGGCCGCCGATGTGGCGCCCCACTGGCGACAGATTGCCGGGTTTTTGTTGGTGTTTGTCGGAGTGCTGGTTGGTTTTTCCCTGGCGCGCTGGCTGGTCTCGCGCTTGATCAAGGCCGTCGGGCTTGGGTCGCTCGATCGTTTGCTCGGCGCGCTGTTCGGTATTGCGCGTGGGGTATTGCTGGTATGGTTAGGCGTCCTGCTGGCGGGGCTGACCGCCTTGCCCGCTCAGCCCTGGTGGCAGACGGCGATGCTGGCGCCACCTTTCGAAACGGCGGTACTGGCGAGCAAGCCCTGGTTGCCACCCGATTTGGCAAAACGAATTCGCTACCGATAGATGTCAATGAGAGGATGAATTAAACAATGTGCGGCATTCTCGGCGTGGTTGCCACGACCCCGGTTAATCAGTTGCTCTACGATGGCCTGCAGGTATTGCAGCATCGCGGTCAGGATGCCGCCGGCATTGCGACGGCCGAGGGCGGGCGTTTTCACATGCACAAGGGGCCGGGGCTGGTGCGCGATGTCTTCCGCACCCGCAACATGCGCGCGCTGGTGGGTAACTGGGGCATCGCCCATTGCCGTTATCCTACGGCAGGCTCGGCTTACAACGTGGCGGAAGCGCAGCCGTTCTACGTCAACTCGCCTTTCGGCCTGATGCTGGCGCATAACGGCAACCTCACCAATTCCGAACAGTTGAAGCGTGACATGTTCCTGCAGGATTTGCGGCACATGAACACCAACTCGGATTCCGAAGTGCTGCTGAACGTGCTGGCCCATGAACTGCAGGCTGCTTCTTCCAAGTATCAGGTCGAGGCTGAAACCATTTTCAAGGCGGTGGCTGGCGTACATAAACGTGTCAAGGGCGCCTATGCCGTCGTGGCGATGATTGCCGGCTATGGCTTGCTGGCCTTCCGCGATCCCTATGGCATTCGCCCGCTGGTGATCGGCAAGAACGAAACGCCGCTGGGCACGGAGTATCTCGTGGCCTCGGAAAGCGTTGCGATCGACACGCTGGGCTTCCAGTTCCTGCGCGATGTCGAACCCGGCGAGGCTGTGCTGATCGATATGCGCGGCCAGTTGGTGAGCCGCCAGTGTGCCGAAAAAACACTCCATGCGCCGTGCATGTTCGAGTATGTCTATCTGGCCCGTCCGGATTCCTTGATCGACGGTGTGTCGGTGTATGCGGCACGCGTCAAGATGGGCGAATTTCTTGCCGAGAAGATTCGCCATACCTTGCCGCACCTGCAGATTGATGCGGTGATCCCGATTCCCGATTCAAGCCGTCCCTCGGCGCTGGAATTGGCGAATCGTCTTGGCGTACCGTTCCGCGAAGGCTTCGTGAAGAATCGCTATATCGGCCGTACCTTCATCATGCCGGGGCAGGCCTCGCGTCGCAAATCCGTGCGTCAGAAACTGAACGCGATCACCCAGGAGTTCAAGGGCAAGAATGTGATGCTGGTGGATGATTCGATCGTGCGTGGGACGACCAGCCGCGAGATCATCATGATGGCGCGCGAAGCGGGCGCCAAAAAGGTTTACTTCGCCTCAGCCAGCCCCCCCGTGCGCCATGCCAACGTGTATGGCATCGACATGCCGACGCGTGACGAACTGATCGCCGCCTATCGCAACGATGAGGAAATCTGTCGCGAAATCGGTGCCGATGGCTTGGTCTATCAGGATCTTCCCGCCTTGAAGCAGGCTGTGCGTGATCTCAATCCGGCCCTGACGCAATTCGATACCTCGTGCTTTGATGGCAAGTACATCACGGGTGATATTAGTGCCGACTACCTGGCCAGTGTGGAGGATGCACGCGGCAAAAGCTCACGTGAGGAACCCGATGCCGGGCAACTTGATCTTAATCTGGTGACATCCGAATGAGCACAAACCAGAATTGGCAACTCGATACGCTGGCGGTCAGGGCAGGGCAGGAGCGCAGCCAGTTCGGCGAGCATGCCGAGGCGCTATACCTGACCTCAAGCTACGTGTTTGAAAGCGCGGCCCAGGCGGCGGCGCGTTTTTCCGGCGCGGAAGCCGGCAATGTTTACTCGCGCTTTACCAACCCGACCGTCACCATGCTGCAGGAACGGCTGGCGGCTTTGGAAGGTGCGGATGCCTGCGTGGCGACCGCCAGCGGCATGGCGGCGATCCTGGCGACCGTCATGGCCTTGCTCAAGGCGGGCGATCATATTGTCGCCGCACGCGGCATATTCGGCGCGACACAGCAGATGCTCGGCACCATCATGCCGCGCTTTGCCGTCGAAACGACCTTCGTGGCGGGCAATGATCCCGCCGCATATCGTGCGGCCTTAAAACCGAATACCAAACTGTTGTTTATCGAAACGCCCTCGAATCCCTTGACCGAGGTGTATGACATCCCGGCACTGGCCGAGGTTGCGCATGCGGCAGGCGTTTTGCTGGTGGTCGATAACTGTTTCTGTTCGCCTGCTTTGCAGCGGCCCTTGACGCTGGGCGCCGATCTGGTCATTCATTCCGCGACGAAGTATCTGGACGGCCAGGGGCGTGTGCTGGGTGGTGCCGTGTGTGGCAGCAAGGCGCTGGTCGAAGCGGTCTTTATGTATCTGCGCACGGCGGGGCCGACCCTGTCAGCCTTCAACGCCTGGGTGATTCTCAAGGGAATCGAAACCCTCAAGATTCGCATGCAGGCCCAGTCGGCGAATGCGCTTGATCTGGCCCGCCGCCTCGAAGCACATCCACAGGTGGCGCGCGTGTTCTACCCGGGGTTGCCCTCCCATCCGCAGCATGCGCTGGCGATGCGCCAGCAACTGACGGGCGGGGCGATTGTGGCGTTTGAGGTCAAGGGCGGGCGAGCCGAAGCCTGGCGTGTGGTGGATCATTGCAAACTGCTCTCGATCACCGCCAACCTCGGCGATACGAAAACCACCATTACGCATCCGGCCAGTACCACCCACGGTCGTGTCTCGCCGGAGGCGAGGGCTGAAGCCGGTATTACCGAAGGGCTGCTGCGGATTGCGGTCGGCCTGGAAGCGGTGGACGATATCGAAGCCGATTTGCGGCGTGGACTCGACGCCGGCTGATTCCCTCACGGGTTTGGTGGTTTGTCCGCTGGCTGATCTGCTCGATGGTCAGGGGCGCATGTTCTCCTTTCCGCTGGCGCAGGGCGAGTTTCGTCTGTTGGTATTGCGTAGTGGCGAAACCTGCTTTGGTTACGAAAACCGTTGTCCTCACTTCGGCATCCCCCTTGCTGCGCGTGACGATCAACTGATCCTGAAACCACATGTAAGCGTCAGTTGCAATACCCACTACGCACGTTTTCGCTGGGCAGATGGCTATTGCGAAAGCGGCGATTGCGTCGGCGAGTCGCTGGTACCCGTGGCGCTGGTGGTGGTTAGCGGGATGGTTTGTCTGGCGTGAGGCCGCAAGTGCCGTCTCGCCAGCGTCGACTTTTCAGAACAGCTTAAACGAAAAGCATAGATCATCGAGCGTCGGATCGCGCTTGATGTCCCTGATGGATGGCGTGTATTGAGGGATGGCGTGTATCCGGCACCGGGGTGGGCAACTGTTAGAATCTCCGCTTAACAAGTTACTGACCTGGCTACGAGATCCTTTTGCCCATGAAACGTTCGCGCTTTTCCCGTCGTACCAAGCAAACCCCCGATACCGAAGAATTGATCCGCCTTGCCACGGACCTCAGCCTGTCAGGCAACCGCCTTGAAGATGCCTTCTGGGAACGGCGTTTGGCGGAGGTGGTTGATCGTTTGTTGGATGCCAATGACGAGGCGGCGATGAATGCTGCACTCGATCATTTGTATGGTGCGGGCGGGCGCGCCTATGACGAGCTGGCCGATATGATCGAATATCGTGCCGAGGCGCATAAACACGAAAACAACGCGGGCGGCGCAAGCCGTATCGCACAGGATGTGCTGTTGTTTGCCGCCCCGGTATTGGCATGGTCGCGTTATGCGATTCCCTCCGGTGCAATTACCGGCGATGCGCTGACCAGTCTACGTGTCCAGTTGCAGGCGCATGTGTTGGCGGCGGATGTCCGTTTTGGTCTGTGCGATTTTCTTTTCAGTCCGGATCAGTTGCCGCAGAGCTATTCCGAGACTGCGGCGCTGTCCGACAAGTTGGCCAAAGCGGCGCTGCATGGTCGTGACCTCAAAATCGATGCGGGCCAAATGCCGGAAACGATGAATTTTCTGTCCGATACCCGCTACCTGATCGGGGTAGTGTGTGCGCCCGCAGGAACTCCCCTGTTCCGTTGGCAGGAAACGGATGGCAGCCGCAACGAAGCCCTCAAGCAGTGGCGAGCCCAGGGCGGCGAAGTGTTGCGTTCCATTCTGCCGGCTTGCGCCATGGAACCTCTGTTGCCGCAATCCTTTCATGCCGCAGTACGCGAGGCCGACCGTGCCTCGCGTCCGTACTCATTGCGCTCGGCGGTGGCTTTTCTGCAGACGACCCTGAACGTCTCTGCCGGCAATCTGCGGGCGGTGGTGGCACCCTATTATGATCGCCAACTCGAAGAGTTTCGCGTGGGCTTCGCCTTGGGCGAAGCCGTTGAGGTGGTGCATGGCGTGGTTTGGCCCCTGCTCGAAAACGAGGAGGAGGCGAACGAGATGCCGAGTCAGATCGAGGGCGTATTGCGCGAGGCGGGGCTGCACGAGGTAATTGTTCTTGAGCATCGCTTCCCTCTGGAATACTGTGACGATTGCGGTGCGCCGCTGTATCCGAATCCGGAGGGCGAACCAGTGCATGCCGAACTGCCTGAGCCTGAAGAAGAGGCCTTGCCTCGTCACCTTCATTGAAGGGGACGGCGGTGGCAATGCCATCAAGCCTCGATGAGCTAGTCGAAGCTTTGCGCTGCCTGCCTGGTGTTGGGCCGAAGTCGGCGCAACGCATGGTATATCACCTGTTGCAGCACGATCCACGCGGCGCAGAGCGCCTCGCCAAAGCACTTGACTCGGCACTGCGCACGTTGCGCCATTGCGACCGCTGCAATAACTTTACCGAAACCGAGATTTGCGACCGTTGCTTGTCGGCGAAGCGCGATCCATCGCAGCTATGCGTGGTGGAAATGCCGGCCGACCTCAATATGATGGAACAGACGCATGCTTTTCAGGGTTTGTACTATGTCCTGATGGGGCGACTTTCTCCTCTGGATGGGATTGGGCCGCGCGAACTGGCCTTCGACCGGCTGCTGGCTCGTGCGTCAGATGGCATGGTCAAGGAGGTGATTCTGGCGACCAACCTGACCAATGAGGGCGAAGCAACGGCACATTATTTGTCGGCGATGCTGCATGCTCGCGGTGTCAAGGTCAGTCGTATTGCACGTGGTTTGCCACTAGGGAGTGAGCTTGAGTATTCCGATGCAGCCAGTGTGGCCCAGGCTTTTATCGAGCGGCGCGATTACTAATTGCACCATACTGGTGCCTTTCGAGTTCGCGGACTATAAGATTGAGCTAATTTGCTCTTTAATATCCTGTTGGACTCCGCTATAATCGCGCGGTTTTTCGTATTTGCATTCTCACTTTTCAGGAAATCCCACCATGAGTTGTGACGACAAAGTGGATTGTGGCAGGCGTCGACTGCTGGTTGCGACGTCTGTAGCCGGGGGCGTGGCTGGTGTCGCAGTGGCCATACCCTTCGTGAGTACCTTTGCTCCTTCAGAACGCGCCAAATCGGCCGGTGCCCCGGTCGAAGTGGATATCAGTAAACTGAATCCGGGTGAAATGATGACCGTGGAGTGGCGCGGCAAGCCAGTCTGGATCATCCATCGCACCAAGGAGATGCTGGCCGATCTGGTCAAAATTGCCGACAAGATGGCCGATCCGAAATCTGATCGGGTCATGCAGCCCGAATACGCCAAGAACGAGCACCGCTCGATCAAGCCGGAGTATCTGGTGGCCATTGGAATTTGCACACACTTGGGCTGTTCGCCGAGCGAAAAGTTCAAGACGGGCGCCGAGTCCGGCATCAGCCCCGACTGGACGGGTGGCTTCCTGTGTCCCTGCCATGGTTCGCAATTTGACCTCGCCGGACGTGTTTACAAGAGCATGCCTGCCCCGGATAACCTTGAGGTTCCGCCGCACTATTACCTATCTGATGCCAAGATTCTGATTGGCGAAGATAAGAAGGGAGCGTAAGCGATGGCTGCTGCCAACGTTGAAAAATACAAATCCGACGGCTCGGCCGCGGGCAATGTCCTGGAATGGGTGGATGCGCGTTTCCCCCTGATGGCGTTGTGGAACGACCATCTGGCCAAGTACTACGCACCGAAGAATTTCAACTTCTGGTATTTCTTTGGCTCCCTTGCGCTGCTGGTGTTGGTGATTCAGGTCGTCACCGGCATTTTCCTGGTGATGCACTACAAGCCGGATGCCTCGCTGAATGCTTCCGGTGTGCCGGTTGCCTTTGCCAGTGTCGAGTACATCATGCGTGATGTGCCTTGGGGTTGGTTGATTCGCTACCTGCACTCGACGGGTGCGTCAGCCTTCTTCATCGTCGTCTATCTGCACATGTATCGCGGCCTGATCTATGGTTCCTACCGCAAGCCGCGCGAACTGGTGTGGATTTTTGGTGTGATGATTTTCCTTGCGCTGATGGGCGAGGCCTTTATGGGCTATCTGCTCCCGTGGGGTCAGATGTCCTACTGGGGTGCGCAGGTGATTCTCAACCTGTTTTCGGCCATTCCCTTTATCGGTAATGAGCTGACCCTGTGGATTCGTGGCGACTACGTGATCGGCGATGCGACCCTGAACCGGATGTTCTCGCTGCATGTCATTGCCGTACCGCTGGTGTTGATCGGTCTCGTGGCTGCGCACATCATTGCGCTTCATGAAGTCGGCTCGAACAACCCCGATGGCGTTGAGATCAAAAAGAAAAAGGACGAACATGGCATTCCCCTGGACGGTATCCCCTTCCACCCGTACTACACGGTGAAGGATATTGTCGGTGTCGTGGTTTTCCTGATGGCCTTCTCGGTGATCGTATTCTTCATGCCTGAAGGCGGCGGTTACTTCTTGGAGTTCAACAACTTCTTCCCCGCCGATCCGCTGGTGACCCCGCCGCACATCGCGCCGGTCTGGTATTTCACGCCCTACTACTCGATCCTGCGCGCCAATACGGTGAATTTCTTCTGGATCGATGCCAAACTGTGGGGCGTCATCTTCATGGGTCTCGGCGTGATGATCTTCTTCTTCCTGCCTTGGTTAGATCGTAGCCCGGTGAAGTCGATCCGTTATCGTGGTCCCCTGTTCAAGTGGGCACTCGGCATCTTCCTGGTTTGCTTCTTTATTCTTGGCTACCTGGGCATGCTGGCACCGACACCGGGCCGCACGCTGGTGTCGCAGATTTGCACGATTCTCTACTTTGCTTTCTTCCTGCTGATGCCGATTTACACATCGCTGGACAAGTGCAAGGCTGAACCGGAAAGGGTGACGGGATAATGAAAAAGCTGCTTCTTGCATTTTTGTGCGTACCGCTTTTGGCGTTTGCCTCTGGTGCCGAGCTGCATCTTGACAAGGCACCTGATCGTTCCCACGATTACGCGGCTCTTCAAAATGGTGCCAAGTTGTTCATCAACTATTGTTTGAACTGCCACTCGGCTTCCTATTTCCGTTACAACCGCTTGACGGATATCGGGCTGACCGAGGCGCAGATCAAGGACAACCTCCTGTTCACAGCAGACAAGGTCGGCGAGACCATGACCATCGCCATGCGTCGTGCCGAAGCGAAACAGTGGTTTGGCGCCGCGCCGCCTGATTTGACCGTGATTGCCCGCGCGCGCGCCTCCGAGTTTGGTACAGGGGGAGACTGGCTTTACACCTATCTGCGCGGTTTCTACCGTGACGATGCACGTCCGACCGGTTGGAACAACACCGTGTTCCCTAACGTCGGTATGCCGCACGTACTTTGGGAACTGCAAGGTGAGCAAGTCATGGGGGCCGACCACAAGCTAAGCCTTGCCAAGCCTGGCCTTGCCAAGCCGGAGGAGTTTGATGTCCTGGTTGGCGATCTGGTGGGCTTCCTGACGCACATGGGCGAGCCGATGGCCAACTTCCGCAAGCAGTTGGGCGTGATCGTGCTGATCTTCCTGGCTGTCCTGTTCGTTTTCTCGTATGCGCTCAAGCGTGAATACTGGAAAGACATTCACTAATTAGCGTGAGCAGAATCATATGGGGCATCGAGACATGAATCCACCCGTCCGTCGCGTGGTGCGAGATTCCGACTATTCCTGGGGTACAAGTGCCATGATGAACTTGTACTCGGGAACCACCTGTCCGTTCAGCCATCGCTGTCGTATCGTGCTTTACGAAAAGCAGATGGATTTTCAGGTGATTGACGTCGATCTCTTCAACAAACCCGAAGACATGGCTGTTATCAACCCGTACAACCGCGTTCCCGTGCTGGTCGATCGCGATCTTGTCCTGTACGAATCAAATATTATCAACGAGTACATCGACGAGCGCTTCCCGCACCCGCAGTTGATGCCGCCCGATCCGCAGACGCGGGCGAAGGCGCGTCAGCTTCTGCATACGATGGAACTGGAACTCTTCAGCCATATCGATGCCCTTGAGCGCAATCTTAAGTCGGCCGACAAGTCGCGGGCACATATTCGGGATCGTCTGGCTGAACTGGTACCCTTGTTTGCCAAGCAGAAATTCCTGCTGGGCGACGACTTCTCGATGCTCGATGTGGCTATTGCTCCGTTGCTCTGGCGGCTTGACCATTACGGTATCGAGTTGCCGAAGACGGCTTCGCCCGTCATGAAGTTTGCCGAGCGCATCTTTTCCCGCCAGGGTTTCATCGACGCGCTGACGCCGTCGGAAAAGGTGATGCGCCGCTGATTTTCGCTAGCGCATCCTTTTTTCAATGAGTTCTACAAAGCCGTATTTCATCCGGGCCATCCATGAGTGGTGTTCGGATGAAGGTTTTACGCCGTATCTGGCGGTTCAGGTCTCTGCGCGTACGCGGGTGCCGCGAGAGTTCGTCATCGATGGTCAGATCGTACTCAATGTCAGCGTAGATGCTACACATCAGCTACAGATTGGTAATGAAGAGATCAGCTTTCAAACCCGATTCAATGGTGCTTCTTTTCCGGTGCTAGTGCCCGTGGCCGACGTCGTGGCGATTTATGCGCGGGAGAATGGCCAAGGCATGGCCTTTGAGCAGGATGAGTCGGGTGATGTGGATGCTCGTAGCAATGGGGATAAAGTCGGCGCTGGCGAGACGGCAGTGGCGAGCGATGTCAGTGATCCAGTCGATTTGGCGAGCCGGAAAAGTAGTCATCTGACGCGCATCAAGTAAGACTATGTGTCTGACGCAATCGCCAGGCATGGTGTGCGCTCAACAGCAGGGTGAGCAAGGCGCAGCCCATTAGAGTGCTGCGTACGCCTAATGTTTCTGCAATCGCGCCGACCACTAGGCTGCCTAGGGGCGCGATACCGAGGAAGCACGTTGAGAAAATTGACATGACTCGTCCGCGATAATTGTCAGCGACGCTAATCGAAATCAGGGTATTGCTGCCGGCAACGGTTATTACGACACAAAAGCCAAGCAACGTCAGCAGCGGATAGGCCCAGACGATACCGGGTGTCATGGCAAAGCCGCAAAGCGCAATGCCGCCGCAAAGGGCTGCACGGGCAATAAGCGCCTCCAGTCTCTGCGCGCTTGTGGCTTGAAGGGACAGCCAGAGTGCCGCGCAGAGTGATCCGGCACCGGCACTGGCGATGAGAAAGCCATAGGTATTGACCGCACCGGCGAAGATCTCGCGGGCAAACAGTGGCATTAGTATGGCGTAGGGGGTGACGAAGAGACCAAAGCCGGCAACCAGCCACAGGGAACGACGAATGGCCTCATGCGCGTACGCGTAGCGAAGTCCGGACTTGAACGATGACCAGGCAGATTCGCCCGTCGGCTTGTCTGCCTTGGGTACGATGCGAATAGCGCGCAGGGCCAGCAAGACAGCGCCATAGGAAAAGGCATTGAGCAGGAAACAGAGGGCCTCCCCCCAGGCCGCGATCAGCAGACCGGCCAGCGCAGGGCCGACGAAACGGGTGCCATTCATCAGAAGGGAGTTGAGGCCGATTGCGTTGGCAAGATCTGCCTTGTCGGTGATCAGTTGGGCGACGAATGCTTGGCGTGCGGGCAGGTCGATGGCGTTAATGCAGCCCAGCACAAAGGCGAGAGCAACCAGCCATGCGGGCTGGATGGCGCCGAAAAAGGTCAGGGTGGCGAGCAGCAGAGCCTGCGTGAGTGCGGCGGCTTGCGTCCAGATCAAAAGCCGACGCCGATCCAGCCGGTCGTTCCAGACTCCCGCAAGCATGCTGAACAGCAGGATCGGGATCTGGCTGGCAAAACCGACCAGCCCGAGCATGGCGGCTGAATCGGTGAGGCGGTAGGCCAGCCACACCATGGCGATCTGCTGCATCCAGGTTCCCGTCAGCGAGACCAGTTGGCCGGCAAAGAACAGGCGGTAATTGCGGGAGCGAAGGGCGGGCAGGGATGGCATTTGCGCATTTTCGCCGATCATGGCGGGGGGCGCGTGGATGTTCGGATTCAGGCATACAATTAAGGAGTTTCCAGAATCCCGATTCCATCCAGATGCCAAGCACCCGCGACAAACACGTCGTGTTGATCGTCGATGACATGCCCGAGAATCTAGCGGTTCTCGGTGAGTCTTTGCAGTCCGAGTTTCATGTCCGCGTTGCCAACAATGGCCGGCGTGCGCTGGAGGTTGCCAGCAGCGATCCGCGACCGGACCTGATTCTGCTTGATGTGATGATGCCCGATATGGATGGCTATGAGGTCATTCGTCGTCTTAAAGAAGATAAGATTCTGTGCGACATTCCCGTGATTTTTGTCACGGCGATGGACTCCGATGCCGACGAGGAAACCGGGCTGGCGCTAGGCGCAGTCGATTTCATTCATAAACCGATTCGCCCCCCCATTGTGTTGGCTAGGGTACGTACTCATCTGGAGCTGAAAGCGGCGCGCGATGCGATGGCCGAGCGCAACCTTAATCTTGAGATTGAAGTACGGCGGCGTGTGCGCGAAAATCAGCAGATCCAGGATGTTTCTCTGCGTGCGCTCGCCGGTTTGGCAGAAACGCGCGATAACGATACTGGCAACCATATTCGCCGTACCCAGTCCTATGTTCAGTTGCTGGCGCAGCATCTTGTTGCTGTTGGTCATCCGGATTTCTTACCCCTGCACGCCGAAGGCATCATCGAGTTGATCGTCAAGGCAGCGCCGCTCCATGACATTGGCAAAGTTGGCATTCCCGATCACATTCTGCTCAAACCGGGGCCGCTCGATGCCGACGAGTGGCTCATTATGCAGACGCATGCGCGCCTTGGCGCCGAGGCGATCGAATCGGCACTGGAAGGCGAGGATGATCATGCGCCGCTGGCTTTTCTGCACATTGCCATGGACATTGCCTACTCGCATCATGAGAAGTGGGATGGCAGCGGTTATCCCGAAGGCCTGAGCCAGACGGCCATCCCGCTGCCGGCGCGTTTGATGGCCGTGGCCGATGTCTTCGATGCCCTGATTACGCGGCGCGTGTACAAACCTGCCTTCCCGATCGACATGGCAGCTGCGATCGTACGCGAAGGCAGGGGCAGTCACTTCGAGCCGGCTATTGTCGATGCGTTCGACGCCTGTATCGATCAGTTTATCGAAATTGCGCGTCGCTATGCAGACGACTGACCATGCGGTAGCTACTGCCGTTCCATGAGTCAGCCCTTGCGTCGGCTTACAGCGTTAGTTTTTCTGCTGTGCGGTTTGCTGTTGCCGGCGATTGTGCTTGCCCGGGCCGAATCCCCGCTGACGCTTGGCGTATTTGCCTTTCGATCCAAGGAGTCTACGCAGGTACGCTGGCAGCCATTGGCAGATTACCTGAGCCAGAAGCTTGACGGTCGCAAGGTCCAGATTCTTGCGCTCGACCCGAATGAGATCGAGGCCGCCTTGCGCCAGGGGGCACTCGACCTCGTTTTTACCAATCCGCGTCACTACGTCGAGATCAAGCAGGATTACGGTCTGAGCGGCGCGCTGGCTACGCTGGTCGATCTGGATCAGAGTGGCCGACCGGTGCAATCGGTCGGCGGGGTCATCGTTGCGCGCCAGGATCGACAGGACATCCGGACGTTACAGGATTTATCCGGCAAGCGCATCGCCATCGCCGATCCTAACAAAGTGCTCGGCGGCAATGCGGCCCAGCAGTATGAGCTCAGTCGTGCCGGCATTCGTCTCGATGCAAGCAAACTGATTCAAACCGGCATGCCTCAGGATCATGTCATCGAAGCCGTTCTGGCCGGCAATGCCGATGTCGGCTTTGCGCGTGCGGGCGTGATGGAAAGCATGATTCAGGAGGGCAAACTGGCAGCCGATGCCTTGCGGGTCATCAATCGTCGCAACGAACCCGGTTTCCCGCATGCCTTGTCGACACAGTTATATCCCGAGGGGCCTTTTGTGGCATTGCCTCATGTGGAGTCTGCCGTGTCGCGTCGGGTGGCGGCTGCGTTGTTGACGATTGAACCGAACCATCCCGTGGCCCGTGCAATGCGTATCCAGGGTTTCAGCGTAGTGGCGGATTACGCGCCGGTCGAGGCGATGATGCGCGAACTGCGCCTCAAACCCTTTCAGGCCCCTTTGCTGACCTGGAGCGGGATGTGGCGCGACCATCCGGTGCCGATGGCCGCGCTTTCCGTCAGCATCGGACTCGGATTGCTGTTGTTGATCGGTTTGATTGTCGCTACCTTGCGCTTGCGCATGGTACAGCGACGCGATCGCGAAGCGACGCAGCATCTCAATGAGGAGTGCGGACGTCTGCGCTCCTTGATCGAAACACTGCCTGACCTTGTCTGGCTGAAGGACCCGGAGGGTGTCTATCTCGCCTGCAACCCGCAATTCGAACGATTTTTCGGTGCCAAGGAGGCCGAGATCGTTGGCAAGACCGATTACGATTTTGTCGATCGGGAAGTTGCCGATGCCTTTCGAGCCAATGACCTTGCCGCGATAGAGCAGGGTGGCTCGCGCAGCAACGAGGAGTGGCTGACTTTTGCTGCCGATGGTTATCGCGGACTGTTTGAGACGATCAAGACACCGATGGTGGCGGCAAATGGCCGCCTGATTGGTGTGCTGGGGGTGGCGCACGATGTCAGCAAGGTGCGCGCCGACCAGTATGCCCTGCACGAACGCATGAAGGAACTGGCTTGCCTCTATGCCGTGTTCCAGCTTACCGAAAATACGACGCTGGCGCTGGATGACATGCTGCAGGCGGTCGTTGATCGTCTGCCGGCGGCCATGCAGCACCCTGAACTTGCGGCAGCTTGTATCGAGGCGAATGGACGCCGTTTTGCCAGCGTCGACTTTTACGAAACACCCTGGCAGATCATCGTAGACTTGAATGGCACGCTTGCGCATCCCGATCGGGTGATCATGGCGTATCGCAGTGCGCCACCCAGCCTGCGTACGCCGCAAGCCGATCCGTTCTTCCCCGAAGAACACGAATTGCTGCATACCATCGCCGAGCGTCTCGCAGGGGTCATCGAAAACCATCAGGCGCGCGCTGAACTGAAGCGTTCCGAGGAGCGTATGCGCATCTTGTCGCTGGCGGTGGATCAAAGTCCCGCGATGGTGGTGCTGACCAATGCCATGGGCACGATAGAGTGGGTTAGCCGAAATCTCTACGAACTCACCGCGTTTGGCGAAGCTGAAGTCGTCGGCCAGCCGGTATCCGTATTGGGTGCTTCGGTTACCGACGAGAAGTCGGTCGGCATCTGGCAAACCCTGCGCAGCGGCCATCGCTGGCAGGGCGAATTCGTCAATCGTTGTGCCGATGGCAGCGAGTACATCGCTTGGGCACAGATTGCTCCGGTGCGCCAGGACGATGGCATGGTGACGCACTTTCTCTCGATCATGGAGAACATCACCGAGCGCAAGCGCATCGGTCAAGAGCTTGACCAGTATCGTCACCACCTCGAAAAGCTGGTGGCCGAGCGTACCGCCGAGTTGGAGGCCGCCAAGACGGCTGCCGAAGCGGCCAGTCTGGCGAAGAGCACCTTCCTGGCCAATATGAGTCACGAGATTCGCACACCGATGAATGCGATCATCGGCATGACCCATTTGCTGGCGCGCGACATCACCGAGCCCCGGCAACAGATGCGCCTGACACGCGTCAGCGATGCAGCGCAGAATCTGCTCGGCATCATTAACGACATTCTTGACCTATCGAAGATCGAAGCCGGATGCATGAGCCTGGAAGCGACCGATTTTGGGCTGGCCAAGGTCATCGACGATGTCGGCAATCTGATGCGCGATCGCGCCATGGACAAGGAGGTGCGCTGGCAGGTCGAAATCGATCCGCAACTTCCCTTGCACCTGCATGGCGACCCGCTGCGCTTGGGACAGGTACTGATGAACTTTGCCAGCAATGCGGTCAAATTTACCGAGGTGGGCAGCGTAACCTTGTCGGTGAACCAGATCCTGGCGGCGAATGATGAACGACTCTGGGTACGCTTTGCCGTACGGGATACGGGGATTGGCTTGAGAGCGGAAGATGCCGCACGCCTGTTTCAGCCATTTGAACAAGCGGATAGTTCGACCACACGGCGCTATGGCGGCACGGGATTGGGGCTGGCGATTGTCAAGCGCATTGCCGACCTGATGGAGGGGCGTTGCGGCGTGGAGAGTATGCCGGGCCAAGGCAGTACCTTCTGGTTCGAGGCACCATTCAATCCGGTCAGCCTGTCGCAACAGCAGGATGTGCTGGCGGGTTGCTTTGGTCTTTCCCCGTCGGACGGGACGGAGGCAGATGCGACGGCAAATGCGGGCACTGCGTCGCGCGTGGCTGAACAACAGAAAATCGCGACAACCGTCGCTGCGCTGGCCGATCGATTGGGCGCTCGCATCCTGTTGGCGGAAGACAACCCGGTCAATCAGGAAGTGGCACTTGATCTGCTCGAAGCGGCCGGGCTGGCCGCCGATGTTGTATCCAACGGTCAGGTGGCGCTTGAACAGGCCAAGGCGCAGGCTTACGACCTGATCCTGATGGATATGCAAATGCCGGTCATGGATGGCATCGAGGCAACCCTTGCCATTCGCAGTTTCCAAGGCACACCGACGTCCGCACAGGTGCCCATCATTGCTATGACGGCCAATGTATTTGCCGAGGATCGCCAGCGCTGTCTCGATGCCGGCATGAACGATCACCTGGGCAAGCCGGTTGCCCCGGAAAGCTTCTATGCCGTCCTGCGGCACTGGCTGCCCGTAAATGAGGACGTTCAGGCGACGCCGGGCGCAATGAAGGTGTCTGTGCCGCTACCCACTGCTGCGGATCAGGATGCGCTGCCGAATTTTCCCGGCCTGGACACGGCTGCCGGTCTGGTCAGCGTGGGCGGACGGGTCGCCAATTATCGACGCATATTGGCGATGTTCATTGAGCATCATGCCGACGATTTGGCGCATATTCGCGTTGCACTGGCCGACGACAATCTGGATGAGGCGCGGCGCCTCGCACATTCGCTCAAGGGGGCGGCGGCAACGCTGGGTGCCGAACCCTTGCGGGAGGCTGCGCTGGCACTGGAAATGGCGATCAAGTCGCGGGCAGATGCCGTGATTGTCGAGGCTGCAATGCTTGTCGTGGCGCCCGAGCTGGATGGCTTGCTGGATGCTTTACGCGTCCATTTCCAACCGATGAACAAGACCGACGATCCGGTTGTCAATGCGCGTCCGATCGAGGCTGCCGATCGGGAGTTGCTGAATCGACTGAGAACCTATCTTGAGGGCGATGACCTGCACGCCAACATGTTTTGGCAAGAACACAAAGTGCGCTTGATCGAATTGTTCGGGGCGCTGGCGCCGAAAGTTCGCGCAGCCATCGAACGTTACGATTTCGAGACGGCACTCAAACGCTTCGACGAAGCGCAGCTTTAGAATACGTATCCCTTTCTCGTTACGCTTGCCATGACTGCCAAGAATCGCCTCGTCAAGACCCGCTTTGCCCCCAGCCCGACCGGCTATCTTCATATCGGCGGCGCACGTACCGCCCTGTTCGCCTGGGCCTATGCCCGGCGCCATGGCGGCACTTTCGTGCTGCGCATCGAAGATACCGACGTGGCCCGTTCGACGCCGGAAGCGGTGCGGGCGATCCTTGACGGCATGCAGTGGCTGGGGCTGGCGCATGACGAAGGCCCCTACTACCAGATGCAGCGCATGATGCGCTACAAGGAAGTGATCGGCCAGATGCTCGCGGCCGGCACCGCCTATCATTGCTATACCTCGAAAGAAGAACTCGACGCACTGCGCGCCGAGCAGGAAGCAAGGAGGGAAAAGCCGCGCTACGACGGGTGTTGGCGCCCCGAGTCGGGCAAGACGCTGCCGACGCCGCCCTCGGGGATTCATCCGGTGGTGCGCTTCAGGAATCCTGCCGCGGGGGTCGTGGCCTGGGACGATCAGGTCAAGGGCCGCATCGAGATCGCCAACGCCGAACTCGACGACTTCATCATCGCCCGTGCCGACGGTACGCCCACTTACAACTTCTGCGTCGTGGTGGATGACTGGGACATGGGCATTACCCATGTCATCCGTGGCGACGATCATGTGAACAACACGCCGCGCCAAATCAATCTGCTCGAAGCGCTCGGTGCGCCGGTACCGCGCTACGGCCACTTGTCGATGATTCTCGGCGACGACGGCACCAAGCTTTCCAAGCGCCATGGTGCGGTGAGCGTGATGCAGTACGACGAGGATGGCTATCTGCCCGAAGCCGTGCTGAACTACCTGGCGCGTCTCGGTTGGTCGCATGGCGACGAGGAAATCTTCTCGATGACGCAGTTCGTCGAGTGGTTTGACCTCGACCACATCACCAGCTCGGCTGCGCAGTTCAATACCGAAAAACTCAACTGGCTCAACGCGCATTACCTCAAGGGTGCCGACGATGCGCGGCTGGGGCAGGAGATTCACCGGCGTCTCGCCCGCGAAGGCGTCGAGAACACGGCCAGCCCCGATCCCGCCGATATTGCCGCGCTCTACAAGGATCGTGTCGGCAATCTCAACGAACTGGCCGATAGTGCTCATGCCTTCTATGTGGCGCCGCATGCATCGGCAGAACTTAAGGCGCAACATCTGACAGATGCAGCCAAAGCGGCACTGGCTGACCTTCAACGCCGCCTTGCCAGCGTCGACTTTTTACCGGAGGCTTTGAGCAAGACGCTCAAGGAAACCCTGGCGGCGACCGGGCTGAAGATGCCGCAAGTGGCCATCCCGCTGCGTGTCGTCTTGCTGGGGCAGCCGCAAAGCCCTGCCATTGATCGTGTGTTGGCGGTACTGGGACGGGACGAAGTCTTGCGGCGTCTCGATCAGGCGCTGGCGTAGAACGCTTTTTTCAGGAAGCGTGCCGGCGATACGGCGGCGACCAGATCGGCTTCCAGCGGCAGTGGCTCGCCGCTCATCTGGCAGGCCAGCAGTTCGGCACAGATCGAGGCGAAGACGAGCCCGCGGGCGCCGAAGCCGTCGATGATCCACAGGCCCTCGCTGGCCGAGAGCGGGCCGATGATCGGCAGACGGTCGGGCGACATCGGGCGGAAGGAAACGCGGCCGTCAAGCGTGGCCGGATCGATGGTTTTGCCGAAGCCGGGCAGCAGCATGTCAAGACGCTGCAGGTTTTCGATGTGATCGGCCAGGCGTGGTGCGGCATCGAGATTGTCGAGCTGCGAGGTGGCGCCGGCGCAGCGGATGCCGTCGACCGCCGGGGTGACATAGCCAAGCCGCGTGGCGACGATATGGCAGGGGGGTGTCGCGCTTTCCGGTAGATGGCTGACGAGGCCGCGTCCGGCGCGAATCGGCAGCTTGATGTCCGGTACCAGCGCCGGTGCTTCGTAGCCGTTGGCCAGCACGATGTCTTCTGCATCGATGTCGGCAAGGCGGTCGATGCGTTGCCCGTAGCGCACATCGATGCCCGCCAGCAAGGCACGCACCAGGCTGGGTGGATTGATCCATCCAGCCTGCGGAAACCACCAGCCACCGAATTCGACCGGCCAGCCGGCGAGCATGCCGGCTTCATCGCGCTCGACGAAACGACAGAATTCCGGCGCTTGCGTGGCGGCGATACGGCGCTGCGTTTCTTCATGCTTCGGATCGCGGGCGATGTGCAGGGCGCCCGTCCAGCCCAGTTTTGCGTCGGGCAGCGTGGTGAACAGTTGGTGGCCGCGCAGGAAGCCGGCGCGCAGCAGGCGCGACAGGCGGCTGTCGTCCTGCGAGGGCAGGGGACGGAACACGCCGGCATGATTGCCGGAGGCACCCTGGGCCGGTGCGTCGGCGGCCTCGAAGACGGTGACGGCGTGGCCGCGTTGTGTCAGTGCGTGCGCGACGGAGGCGCCGGCGATGCCGGCGCCAATCACCACGATTCTGCGCACCGTTGCCGTCCTGCCAGCGTCGACTATTTATTCCGGCCGCATCTGCGGAAAGAGGATCACGTCGCGAATCGCCGGGGCGTTGGTCAGCAGCATCACCAGGCGGTCGATGCCGATGCCGCAACCACCGGTGGGCGGCAGGCCGTATTCCAGCGCACGAATGTAGTCGGCGTCGTAATACATCGCTTCTTCGTCACCGGCATCTTTGGCTTTCATCTGTTCGAGGAAGCGCGCGGCCTGGTCTTCGGGGTCGTTCAACTCCGAGAAGCCGTTGGCGATTTCGCGGCCGACGATGAACAGTTCGAAGCGTTCGGTGACATCCGGGTTCTTGTCCGAGCGGCGCGCCAGCGGCGAGACTTCGGTCGGGTAGTCGATGATGTAGGTGGGGTCCCACAATTCGGCTTCGGTGGTCTCTTCGAACAACTGCATCTGCAGTGTGCCGAGGCCGGAAGTGGGCAGCACCTCGACCTTGAGGTCGGCGAGTTT
Organism: uncultured Methyloversatilis sp.; assembly: GCA_964477575.1. GTDB lineage: Bacteria > Pseudomonadota > Gammaproteobacteria > Burkholderiales > Rhodocyclaceae > Sulfuricystis. Next base: position 104,768 of record CAYZEA010000009.1, on the reverse strand, counting down.
CTGCTTGAGCCAGCCGGCATCGTTGAGCATCGTCAGGTTGTAGCCGGGATGGTGATAGTGGATCGCCTCAACGGTGGTCATGCGGCGGAAGGGCTTGGAAAGATCGAGCGTGCGGCCCTGATAGTCGAAGGTCTCGGTGCCGAGCGCTTCGCGCGCGGCGTGACGGATCAGTCCCTCGGTGAAGTCCATGAGGCTCTGGTAGTCCGCATAAGCCTCGTAGAACTCCATCATGGTGAACTCGGGGTTGTGGCGCGGCGACAGGCCTTCGTTACGGAAGTTGCGGTTGATTTCGAAGACCTTCTCGAAACCGCCGACCACCAGTCGCTTCAGATACAGTTCCGGCGCGATGCGCAGGAACAACTGCATGTCGAGCGCGTTGTGGTGCGTGGTGAAAGGCTTGGCCGAAGCGCCGCCGGGGATCGGGTGCATCATCGGCGTTTCGACTTCGAGGAAGCCGTGGTGCGTCATGTGGCCGCGAATCGAGGCGATCATGCGGCTCCTGGCGACGAAGGTGAAGCGCGTTTCCTCGTTGGTGGCGAGGTCGAGATAACGCTGGCGGTATTTCTGTTCCACGTCGGTGAGGCCGTGGAATTTTTCCGGTAGCGGGCGCAGGCACTTCGACAGCAGGCGAATTTCCGAACACTGCACGGTGAGCTCGCCGGTCTTGGTCTTGAACAGCGAACCGACACCGCCGACGATGTCGCCGAGATCCCACTTCTTGAAGTCGTCGTAAACCGCTTCGCCGACACCGTCCCTCTGGACGTAGAACTGGATGCGCCCGGACAGATCCTGAACTGTGATGAAGCTGGCCTTGCCCATCACGCGCTTGAGCATGATGCGGCCGGCGACCTTGACCTGGATTGGTGTGGCTTCGAGTTCTTCCTTGGTTTTTTCGCCGTAAAGCTCGTCGAGCTTGGCAGCGAGGTTCTCGCGGCGGAAGTCGTTGGGGTAAGCCTTGCCGGAGTCGCGCCAGGTCTTCAGCTTCTCGCGGCGCTCGGCGATGATGTGGTTTTCGTCTTGAGGGATAGGGGATGTGGAGTCAGTCATGATGGTCTTCAGTAAAAACGATGAACGGCGAAGCCGAGTGCAGCGGCGGCGTCGGCCTGGATCTTGTCTGCGGTGGCGAAGGCGCTGGCGGCCAGTTGTTCGGCTGCAGCCAGATGAAGTGCATCCAGTGTGCGCAAGGGAATGTTGTCGAGCCGGTCGATGAGATGGAATGCAGTCGTGAAATCGGCCGTGCCGATTTCACCGATCAACAATGCGCCGTCCTGAATGTCGGTAGCCATTTCGTTGGTAACGCGGCTCTCGATCTTCGTAGTGATTTGGCGATTGCGGCGTTTGCGCGCCACGGCGCAACGCATTTCGACAATGGACAGACGGCTGGTGGCTAAAGGGGCCTGCATGAACAGGGTCTCGAATTCCGAGCTGAACGGCTCGATCAGATAGCGCTTGACCAGCGCGCTGGTGTCGGCGTAGATCATCAGAAACGCTCTTGCCGATCCTCGATAACGGTCTGCGACATCGGCGGGTCGAGCGGTTTCTGGCTGGCGCGAAACGCCGCTAGCGAGCGGAATTTCGGCTTGGCCGGCGTGATCGGCAGAATGCGCGCCACCGGTTCGCCGTGCCGGGTGACGATCACCTCATCGCCGTCGGCGAACAACTGCTCAGGGTGGGAAAGACCTTCGCGAGCCTCGCGGATGGTGATGGTGCGCATGGGGAAATCCTTGGTTGTGACACAACGCTGCGTATTGTGTCACAAGCGATGCCGTCCCGCCAGCGCCGACTTTTACACGCCCTGCTTCAGGCTGGCTTCGATAAAGGCATCGAGATCGCCGTCAAGCACCTTCTGGGTGGCGGAGATTTCAACGTTAGTGCGCAAATCCTTGATGCGGGAATTGTCGAGCACATAGCTGCGAATCTGGTGGCCCCAGCCCACGTCGGTCTTGGTGGCTTCGAGCTTGTCGGCTTCGGCCTGGCGCTTGCGCATTTCCAGTTCGTAGAGGCGCGCTTTCAGCATCTTCATCGCCTCGGCGCGGTTCTTGTGCTGCGAGCGGTCATTCTGGCACTGCACGACGATGCCGCTGGGGTTGTGGGTGATGCGGATCGCCGAGTCGGTCTTGTTGATGTGCTGGCCGCCGGCCCCGGAGGCGCGGAAGGTGTCGACGCGCAGGTCGGCCGGATTGATCTCGACCTCGATTGAGTCGTCGATCTCGGGATAGACATAGAGACTGGCAAAGCTGGTGTGACGGCCGCCGGAAGAGTCGAAAGGCGACTTGCGCACCAGACGATGTACGCCGGTTTCGGTACGCAGGAAGCCGTAAGCGTAGTCGCCTTCCACCTTGATCGTGGCGCTGCGGATGCCGGCCACATCGCCATCGGTCTGTTCCAGCAACTCGATCTTGAAGCCCTTGCGCTCGCAATACTTGAGGTACTGGCGCAACAGCATCGAGGCCCAGTCGCAGGCTTCGGTGCCGCCGGCGCCGGCCTGAATGTCGATGAAACAGTTGTTCGGGTCGGCCGGGTTGGCGAACATGCGGCGGAATTCGAGGTCGGCGACCTTGGCTTCGACGCCGGCCAGGTCGGTCTCGACCGACATCATGGTGTCCTCGTCGTCCTCTTCCTTGGCCATGGCGAAGAAGTCGCGGGCATCGGCAAGCGCGTTCTTCACACCGGCCAGCGTGAGCACGACGGCTTCGAGGGATTTTTTTTCCTTGCCCAGGGCCTGGGCGCGCTCGGCATCGTTCCAGATGCCGGGGTCTTCCATCAGTTGATTGATTTCAGCAAGTTTCTCCGACTTCGTAGCGAAGTCAAAGATACCTCCGGAGTTGATCGCCACGGGCTTCGAGGTCGGCGATGTGGTTGGCGACGGCGTTGATGCGTTCTGCTTCCATGGGGTGCGGTGTCTCGGTGAATGTCTTGGTAAATGGTTACGCCCCGATTATAGCGGGGCGACTCTCCTCATCCCGGGAATGACCGCGTTTAACGAGCGGTTTATGTTATGTTTCACCTATTTTTAGCTTATATCATTTTCGATGTCCGAGAATCAGACGAATGCCGATTTTTCTGCCGAGGATGATGACGATGCTATCTCGGTGCGCGATGCGGTGCATGCCGAATACCACCAGGCGGCAGAGCTGATCGGCAATGTGCGTACCAGTCTGCATCATCCCGGCATGGACAAGGTGCGCGTCTGGTCGAAGGCGGCCAGCCGGATCAGTGGCGATTTTCTGTGCTCTGCGGAACACCCCAAGCTGGGCTGGTGCGCCCTGCTGGGCGATGCGGCAGGTCATGGCCTGGGTGCGGCGGTGTTTGCCCTGCATATTCCCATGCTGTTCCGCGAGATGGTGCTGCTCGGCATGTCGCTGCCCGGCATCCACGAACGGATCAACCAGTTTCTGTTAAGTCAGGAAATTTCCGGCTATTACGTTTGTGGCATCCTGATTCGCGTCCATGGGCGCGAGGTCGAGATCATCAATGCCGGCATGCCCGATGCCCTGCTGTTCGCCAGCGATGGCCGTTTGTGCGAGGCGTTTTCGTCTCAGCATCTGCCCTTCGGCGTTGATCGGCATATTCCGGATGATCCGCCGCAGCGTTATCGTCTGGCACGCAACGAGTCCGCGTCCCTGCTGGTTTATTCCGATGGTCTGACCGAGTTGCGCCTGGCCAATGGCAATTATTTCGGCCGCGCCGGGGTGCTGGCGACCGCCGAGGGCGGCGCCAACGAGATTGTTGACCGGCTGGTGGCACGCGTGGAGCAGGAAAGCGCCGCCCTGCATGACGATACCAGCCTCGCTCTGATTCCTATCCCGTTCGGTCAGCATGAGGGCGAGCGCATGGTGCAACTGGAAGAGGAGACGGTCCCGCTGGATCGCGCCAGCCAGATCGGCGCGGCGCTGTGCATTGTCGAGAATTTCGAGCGCGGGCTGGTGCTGGCCGACGCCGAGCAGCGCATCCTGTTCGTCAATCCGATGTTCACCACGATTACCGGCTACAGTTTGGAGGAAGCGGTCGGTCAGACGCCGCGCCTGCTGAGTTCGGGACGCCAATCCCCCGAGTTTTATCGGGCGATGTGGAATAGTCTACACACGGATGGCTTCTGGCGCGGCGAAATCTGGAATCGTCGCAAGGATGGCGCGCTCTACCTCGAATGGCTCGATATTCGTACCCTTTACAATACGGCCGGCCAGATCGCGCACTATCTAGCCTCCTTCACGGTAATCGACCAGCAGCAAGGTCAGGAGACACGCCTGCGCTTCCTCGCCCTGCATGATTCCCTGACGGGCCTGGCCAATCGTATTCTCCTGACCGACCGGGGCGAGCAGGCGCTGCGCAGAGCCAATAGGGCCGACCGTACGGCGGCGGTATTGTTTATCGACCTGGATCGTTTCAAGTCCATCAACGATAGCCTGGGGCACGATATTGGCGATGAGGTGCTGATCAGCGTGTCGCAGCGCCTGTCTGGCGTGCTGCGCAGCGACGATACGCTCTCGCGTTTTGGCGGCAACGAATTCGTTTGCCTGCTGCCCGACATCGCCGATCGCCATGATGCCGGCATGGTGGCGAACAAGCTGCTCGCCGCGCTGGATAAGCCGGTCGACATTGCCGGCCACAAGTTCAAGGTTAGCGCTTCGGTGGGCATTAGTGCCTATCCTTTGGATGGCCATACGCTCGACGACCTGATTGTGGCTGCCGATCGCGCCATGATGCGAGCCAAGCAGGCCGGCGGCAATCTGGTCAAGTTCTTTTCCGCCGAGATGGCCGTGGCGGTCGAGCGCCAACTCGAAATGGAGGCGCAGTTGGATGATGCGCTGCGCTCCGGTCACCTCGAACTGCATTTCCAGCCGAAGATCGATTTGGCCTCGCGCACCGTCATCGGGGCGGAAGCCCTGGTGCGCTGGCGCGATCCGGTCCAAGGTCTGATTGCACCGGGCGTGTTTATCCCGGTGGCGGAACGCAGCGACCTGATAACGAAAATCGGCAACTGGGTGCTGATGCAGGCCTGTTCGATGCTGGCCGAACGCGAATCCCAGTTGCCGGAGAATTTTCATGTGGCGGTGAACGTGTCGCCGATGCAACTGGAGCGCTGCGACTTGCCGGGCGAGGTGGCGCGTGCCCTTGAGTACACCGGTATTCGGGCGGCTCGCCTGCAGTTGGAGGTCACCGAGTCGATGTTCATCCGCGATCAAGGTGGGGCCGCCGTCGCTTTGCAACAGATTGCCCATATGGGCGTCTCGGTGGCACTCGACGATTTTGGTACGGGCTACTCCAACCTCAGTGTCTTGAGTCAGTTGCCACTCGACACCTTCAAGCTGGATCAAAGCTTTGTGCGTGGCATCGACCAGAATGCCAACAATACGTCGATTGCCCGTTCGGTCTGGCATCTGGCCGATGGTCTGGGCAAGAAAGTGGTGGCCGAGGGCATCGAGACCTGTGAAGAGTGCATCAAGCTGATGGCCATTGGCTATCAGGTCGGCCAGGGCTATCGTTTCGGTAAGCCGATGCCGGAGAAAGAATTCTTCGAGTTCCTTAAGAACTGGCGTCCCGAAGAATATGCCTGCCTGCGTGAAGGGGCGTTGGCACCCTGTCAAGCAGTGCCTTGATGTGGGCTGCCGATTAGTGAATCTCCCTGGTTTCGAGAAACACGATGCCAGGGTGACGTTCCTGCGTCATCTGCAAATTCACCCGGTTGGGCGCGAGATAGACATAGTCGCCGGCGCCATCGAGTGCCAGGTTGACGCCGGCCTTGTCCTCCAGTGCGCGCAAGTCGGCTTCCGAGCCGCGCAGCCAGCGCGCGGTGGCGACGTTGACCGGTTCGAAGAAGCAGTCGACGCCGTATTCGAATTCCAGGCGGTGGGCGACAACGTCGAACTGCAGGGTGCCAACGGCACCAAGGATCAGATCGTTTGAGCCGATCGGCTTGAACAGTTGCGTGGCGCCTTCCTCGGCGAGTTGCTGCAGGCCTTTCTGCAACTGCTTCATCTTCATCGGATTCCTGATCTGCGCGCGGCGGAAGTGTTCCGGCGCGAAGCAGGGGATGCCGGTGAACTTGAGGTCTTCGCCTTCGCTGAAGGTGTCGCCGAGCACGACGGTGCCGTGGTTCGGGATGCCGAGGATGTCGCCGGGCCAGGCTTCGTCGGTGGTGCTCCGGTCTTGCGCCATGAAGGTGATGGCATTGTTTACCGCCAGCGTCTTGCCGGTGGACAGTTGCTTGAGCTTGATGCCGCGCGTGTAGTGGCCGGAGCAGACGCGCACGAAGGCGATGCGGTCGCGGTGCTTCGGGTCCATGTTGGCCTGGATCTTGAACACGAAGCCGGAGAATTTCGGTTCCAGCGGTTCGACCGTGCGTGTATCGGCGGGACGATGCTGCGGCGGCGGCGAGAGATCGACGATGGCGTCGAGCAGCGACTGCACGCCGAAGTTGTTAACCGCCGAGCCAAAGAACACCGGCGTCTGCTTGCCGGCGAGGTAAGCCTCTTGGTCGAAGGTGTGCGAGGCGCCTTTCACCAGTTCGACTTCGGCGCGCAGTTCCTCGGCTTGATAGCCGAGCAGTTCGTTGAGCTCCGGGTTGTCGAGTTTCTCGATGATGCGCGAGGTGCCCTTTTCTGCCTGTGGGTCGAAGAAATGCACGCAGTCGTCGTAGAGGTCATAAACGCCGCGAAAGCTCTTGCCCATGCCGATCGGCCAGGTCATCGGCGCACACTGAATTTTCAGTACATCCTCGATCTCGTCGAGCAGGTCGATGGGCGCGCGGCCCTCGCGGTCGAGCTTGTTGATGAAGGTGACGATGGGCGTGTCGCGCAGACGGCAGACGTTGAGGAGCTTGATGGTCTGTGCTTCGACGCCATTCACCGAGTCGATCACCATCGTGGCCGAGTCGACGGCGGTGAGCGTGCGGTAGGTGTCTTCGGAGAAGTCCTCGTGGCCCGGCGTGTCGAGCAGGTTGATCATGTGGTCGCGGTAGGGAAACTGCATCACCGAGGAGGTGACCGAGATGCCGCGTTGTTTCTCCAGTTCCATCCAGTCCGAAGTGGCATGGCGTGCGGCTTTTCTGGCGCGCACTTCACCGGCGACCTGAATGGCGCCGCCGAACCACAGCAGCTTTTCCGTCAGCGTGGTCTTGCCCGCGTCGGGGTGGGAGATGATGGCGAAGGTGCGGCGACGGGCGATTTCGTGGGCGAGTTTGGACACGGCGGGAGCAGGGGAAGCAACAAAGGCGCGGATTATAGTGAGTCGGGAAAAGTCGGCGCTGGCGGGACGGCATGAAGCCTATATGTTCAGGTAGCGGTCGATCATGGCCGTCAAGTTTTCGACGTTGATCGGTTTCGACAGATAGTCGTTCATGCCTGCGGCCAAGCAGGCATCTCGGTCGCCTTCCATCGCGTTCGCCGTCATGGCAATCACGGGGATTCGCGGGTTGCGAACCGGCGCGCCATGACGCAACTGTCGGGTGGTTTCGAAGCCATCGAGAACCGGCATCTGGCAGTCCATCAGGATGAGATCGAAATCTTCATTCGCCAGCACATCCAGCGCCACCTGGCCGTTTTCGGCCACGCCGACTTCGTAGCCCTGCTTGCGCAGCAGGGCACAGGCCAGTTGCTGATTGACCCGGTTGTCTTCCACCAACAGGATGCGGCCCGTCTGTTGTTGTGTCTGATCCAGCGTGTGGCGGGTGATGAACTCCGGTGTGGTGGTTCCCGTCGCGTTGCCGCGCAATGAGGCCAGACAGCGGCGGATGTGATCCTCCTTGAGCGGCTTGGTCAGGTAGGCATCGAATCCGGCTTCGCGCATGCGGGCGGCATCGCCGCGCAAGGCTGCGGAGGTCAACATGACCCGTCGCGTTGAGGCCAGTTCCGGGTCATCGCGAATCAGGCGTCCCAGGGTTTCGCCATCCTGCTCGGGCATGTTCATGTCCAGTAGGGCGATTTCGTACGGATTGCCTTCTGCAACTGCTGCCTTGAGCAGGCGCATGGCAGCGGCTCCCCCATCGGCTTCGCTGCTCTGACAGCCCCAGGATTTGAGCAAGGTGAGCAGGAGTCGACGATTGGTCGCATTGTCATCGACGACCAGTACGCGGCATCCCGCGAGGTCGACCTCCGGGAAGGTATGGGGGGCGGGCGGAGCATTTTCTTCGCCGCGTTCGAGCGACAAGGTAAACCAGAACGTGCTGCCTTCGCCTTCGCGACTCTCGACGCCGATTTCGCCCCCCATCAATTCGACCAGCCGCTTGGAGATAGAGAGGCCGAGCCCCGTCCCTCCATAGCGGCGGGTCGTCGAGGCATCCAGTTGGCTGAAGGGCTGGAACAGTCCGTCGACCCGGTTGGCCGGAATGCCGATGCCGGTATCCCGGACATCGAAGCGCAGCAGGCGGCGCTGCCCCTGCTGGGCGACCGTTCTGACCTTGATGGCGACTTCGCCGCGTTCAGTGAACTTGATGGCGTTGCTGGCGAGGTTGACCAGCACCTGACGCAAGCGTCCCGGGTCGCCGCGCATCTGGCGCGGAATGGCGCGATCAATATCGCAAATGAATTCAAGATTCTTTTCTGCGGCACGGATGGCGAGAAGGTCTGCCGTCTGGTTGATGGTGGCGATGACGTCGAAGTCGATGGTTTCGATATCCAGTTTGCCGGCTTCCACTTTGGAGAAGTCGAGAATGTCATTGATTACCGTCAGCAGCGCTTCGGCACTTTGCTTGACGATATTGGCGAACTCGCGCTGTTCATCGTTGAGCGGCGTGTCAAGCAGCAGTTGCGACATGCCGATCACGCCGTTCATCGGGGTGCGAATTTCATGACTCATGTTGGCGAGGAATTCGCTCTTGGCACGGCTGGCGGCTTCGGCATGGGTGGTTGCCTCGCGCAACAGGCGGGTGGCCCGTTCGTTGATGACCGCAAGGGCCATGATGTCGCCAATCTGGCCCAGTGCCTCCAGCAGCACGTCATTGACGGAAGGGTCGGGCAGCGTATCGAGCACCAGCGCACCGAGAACCTCGTTGCCGTGGCGCAGCGGGATTTGATAATGCCCGTGGTCGGGCGGCTGCATCTCGCAATGCCGGATGATCACCACGCGTTCGTCGGTAATGGCGTCATTGCGACGCAGCCACAGGGCATTGCCGTGATGGAAATTGAGCCGGTCGGTATCGACCCCGTCGACCGCCAGCCAGATGCCGCCTTTCGGGAGGATGTCGTTCATTTTCGAAAGGATGGCGAGGGCGTTTTCGATCCGTTCGGCGAACGGCCGATCGAATTCCTGCAAGGCGTGAGAGACCGCGTATTTCAGCCGGGTCGTCTCGTTCTGGTACTGTTTGCTTTCCTCGGCCGCCGCGATGCGTTGTTCGATCTGTCGTACCCGCCAGAACAGAGAGGCCGACAATAATAGGGTGAGGACGATTGCAGCGGCGATTAGACGGGATAAATCCCGATTGCGGGCGGCATTCTGCGCATCCAGATTGAGCAGAATCGCTAGCGATGCGACGGGGCGGCCATCCATGTCCGCCAAGGGAATGAAGTTGGCGATCCAGTCGTGATCGTCCGCGCTGGTTTGAAAACTATCGACCGGGTTGCCGCGCACAAAATCCTGCCAGGCAGAGAGGACGGCTGGGGGTACGGGGTTTAGCGTCTGGTTCAACAGCGCAATATCGGGGTACGTATCCCAATCCCCGGTGAAGTTGAAGGTTTTTTTGCCGAGGCTGAAATGTTCGGCATGCGTGTAGGCCTTATGTACGGCAGAGATCACCTCGATGCCGCTGAATTGCTTGATTTGATTGTTGAACCAGTCGACCTCATTGCCCATCTCGATATAGCCGATCAGTTCTCCATTACGGGCATGCCAGGGCATGACATGCCGCAGGGTGAATGTAGCCAATGGTCCGAGTTCCAGACCGGTGACGGCTTGTCCGGTTTCTGCCGCTTGCCGCAGGGTAGTGCGTTCGACGAGGTCGCCCGATTTTGTCGGGGAGTGGATGCGCAGCAGGATGCGACGGTCGGGGGTAATGAAGTACCAGTGACTGATACCAAACTTTTCATGCAGAGCCTGGTAGCGCGACTGGGTCAGGGTCAGCAGCGCGATGACATCGCGCTGGCGCATGGCTTCTTGAAGCTTTGGATTATCGGCAGCTTCCCGGGTAAACCATATCAGTTGACGGGCTGCATCGCGTTCAAGCGCCTGCCACGCAGTCTGGACTTGGGTGGTCGTCTGCGCCATGCGCAGCGTGGCGCGTGAAGAAAGATAGCGATCGAAACCAAGAATAAACAAGACCACCACCAAGGCCATTGCCACGATGACCGGCAGAACAATCTTTCTTTGGAAGCCAAAAGGAGACAGGGTGGGCATTACAGTAGGGCGGCAGGTACATAGCACCGAGTGACTCCGATTGTATGCTTAAAAGTGAAACCAATAAGTGTAATTATGTTGATTATTATGCTAACCATGGCGGGAGGGTATCGGTCGGTTTACTCGCTCCTATACTGACGGGATGAAAATGCGCATTCCGCTGCAATGGCTAATCTGGCTCCCGGTGCTTGCCGCATTGTTGGCATCTGCTATCCGGCCTTATGATCGCATGGTCTGGCTGGCCGAGGTGATGCCGGTGCTGATTGCCCTGCCGATACTCGCGGTAACCGCCCGGCGATTTCCGCTCACGCTGCTCTGTCATGGCCTGATGGCGTTCTTTGCGCTGATTCTGATCGTTGGCGGTGCTTATACCTATGCACATGTTCCCGTGGGAGACTGGCTGCAGGAGGTCTTTGAGTTGGCGCGCAATCCCTGGGATCGGATCGGCCATTTCTTTCAGGGTGTGACGCCTGCCATCCTCGCGCGCGAACTGCTGTTGCGCACTTCGCCCTTGCAGCGTGGCAAGTGGCTGTTTGCCCTCGTCAGTCTCTCGTGCCTTGGTATCAGTGCGACCTACGAACTCATTGAGTGGGCTGCGGCCGTGTTTTGGGGCGACGGTTCGGTCGAGTTTTTGGGCACGCAAGGCGATATCTGGGATGCCCAGTGGGACATGTTGCTTGCCTTGGTCGGCGCCATCGTCGCCCAGTTGGCGCTCGGCCGCTGGCATGACCGGCTATTGGCAAAAGTCGGCGCTGGCAGGACGGCGTAGTAGGGCGCTTTATCCCTCACCCGCAGGGGCCAGCCACTTTAGCAGGGTTGCGTACATCACCTCAGGATCGACCGGTTTGGCGATGTGGTCGTTCATGCCGGCCTGTTCGCAGGCCTGTCGATCTTCCTCGAACACGTTGGCGGTCATGGCCAGAATCGGCGTGTCGCGATTGAGTGACTCGGCGCGGATTGCCTTGGTGGCCTCGATGCCATTGCGGTTCGGCATCTGCATGTCCATGAGGATCAGGGCATAGGGTTTCTGCCGGGCCAGGGCGATGGCCTGTTCGCCATCCTCTGCCAGATCGACGCTCAGCCCGACATCCTCAAGCAGCATGCGGCCGACTTCCTGATTGACGGGCTCGTCTTCGGCCAGCAGGACGTTGGCGCCGGCAAATTCCCGTTGCAGGCGATCTTCGGCGGTTTCCTGGATATGGGGCGAGAGCGGTGCAACGGCTTGGCTTTCCATATCCACGTCCAGCCGAGCGGTGAACCAGAAGGTGCTGCCGGACCCCGGCGTGCTGATGACGCCGATGTCCCCGCCCATCATGGCCGTAAGGCGCTTGCTGATGGCCAGCCCCAAGCCGGTACCGCCATATTTCCGGGTCATCGAACCATCGGCCTGCTCGAAGGTGGTGAACAGCCGTTTCTGATCCTCGGCACCGATGCCGATGCCGTTATCCTCAACCTCGAAGCGCAGCATAAAACCGGTTGGGGTTTCCTGGATGGGCAGGACACGGATACGGATGGCGCCCGTGTCGGTGAACTTGATGGCATTGCCGACCAGGTTGATGAGGATTTGGCTCAGCCGCAGCGGGTCGCCGATAAAGGTCTTGGCCTGCAGGTCGGGGGGGAGGTCGATCTGGAGCGTCAGGCCCTTTTCGTGGGCCTTGTGGGCGAGCAGGGTATCGATGTTGTCAAGAATGGCATCCAGCTTCAGCGGGATGGCTTCCATGGCGAGGCGTTCCGCCTCGATCTTGGAGAGGTCGAGGATGTCGTTGAGCACGGCCAGCAGGCGCTCGGCGGAGTGCTTGGCCTTGTCGAGCTGGTCAAGGCCTTTTTCGTCCGTCATGCGTTTTCTGGCCAGGTTGACCATGCCGAGGATGCCGTTCATCGGTGTGCGCAATTCATGGCTCATGTTGGCCAGGAAGGTCGTTTTGGCACGGTTGGCCGTCTCGGCCGCCTCCTTCGCCAGCTGGAGATCATGGGTGCGCGTCTCGACGATGTTTTCAAGATGGGTCTGGTAGTCGCGCAGGATTTCCTCGGCTTTGCGCCGACGCGCGATCATGCGATTGGCCCCTTCGGCCAACTCGCGGAATTCCTCGATGGCGAGGGCGTCGACCGGCATGTCGGTCTGATCTTCGCTGCTGCGATTGAAGAAGCTGGAAAACTCCTGGAGCATGGCGCGAATGCGCACGCTCAGGCGCGCCACCAGCCAATACACGGCCAGCCACAGGAGCAGCAGCACCGTACAAATCTTGATGATGTTCCAGATCAGATCGCTGCGTGCCTGTTCGCGGGCCTTGTGGATGGATTTGTCGATATCGTCGATGTACAGGCCGGTGCCGATGTACCACTGCCAGCTTGGCAACCCCCGCGTGTAGCTGATCTTGGGGGCCGGCCGTTGGCCATCGAGGCGTGGCATGACGTATTCGATAAAACCGCCATCGGCTTTGGCCAGTCGAATCATTTCTTCCACAATCCGTACCCCGTTGGGATCGGTAACGCCGAGTACGTTCTTGCCCGCCCCCGGGCCGGAGAGGCTCAGGCCCTCCCAGTTGCCGACAAACAGATAGCCTTCGCCGTCGTATCGAATCTTGCGAATCCAGTCGAGCGCCTCTTGCTGCAGGTCGCGCTCCGTATCGTCCAGATATTCGCCGGTGCCGATGAACCAGTCGAAGGGTTCAAAGTGCTTGATAAAAGCGATCTTGTCGTATTGCTGTTTGGGGGATTCGGGTTTGCTCCAGGTGTAGCGGTAATAGCCTTCTCCTGAGTTGCGCACCAGGGCGATCATGTCGCGGATGACGAATGCCCCGTTCTTGTCGCGCAGATCGATCAGATTCTTTTGCTCCAGATGCTGGCAGGTGGCGCAGAGCATTTCCAGCCCATCGAGCCGGGTGGCAAAGTAGTAGCCGCGCCCATCGAGAAAGCGGATCGGGCGCAGGGCTTCGCGCACCATGTGTTCCAGTTCGGCGCGGGATTTCTTGCCCTTGTAGGTTTCGTATAGATGGGTTGCGATGCGATGTGCTTCCTGTGTTCGCTCCTTGATGATGCGGCGCGTGCGTATCTCCGTCTGGCCGCGCATGAAGTCGAGATAGGCCACCGCACGGTCGACTTCTTTCTGCATGCGTTCCTTGCGTGCCGTGAGCAGACGCTCGCTCATGGCGGCGACTTCCTTGTTGAACACGAGGATTTCCTGCACGATCCACAGGCCACCGGTCAGTACGCAGGCGAGCGTTGCCACCAACAGCATGTTGGTGAGGAAAATCTGGCTTACGGTCTTGCGCACTATCATGGCTTTTCGGCTCTGATGTCCTTGCGGTAATCCGGGGCCGGATAGTGGAAGGCTACCGGGCCGTCGGGCTGGGCGTCAATGAACTGCCGCACGGCAGGATCGTCGGTGGTTTTGAGCTCCTGCGGCGTGCCGGCGGCGACCACCCGTCCATCGTGGATGAAGTAAGCCAGGTCCACTACCTTGAGCGTTTCCGGTACATCGTAGGTGACGATGATGGAGGTGGTGCCGATGGCATCGTTGAGGCGGCGAATCAATTCGGCGATGACGTTGAGCGAGATCGGGTCGAGTCCGGCAAAGGGTTCGTCGTACATCGCCAGCATCGGGTCAAGGGCAATCGCGCGGGCGAGGGCGATACGCCGCGCCATGCCGCCCGACAGCTCGGTCGGCATCAGTTGGCTGGCACCGCGTAGGCCGACCGCGTTGAGCTTCATGATCACCATGTCGTGGATCAGTTCTTCCGGCAGGTCGGTCAGTTCGCGCATCGGAAAGGCGATGTTGTCATAGACGCTCAGGTCGCTGAACAGGCCGCCGGCCTGGAACATCATGCCCATCGAACGGCGCATCTCGTAAAGCGCATCGTTGTCGAGCTCATGGACAATCTGACCATTGACGCGTACCTGGCCGTGGGCGGGGCGCAACTGTCCGCCGATCAGCTTGAGGATGGTGCTCTTGCCGGCGCCGCTGACGCCCAGGATACCCACCAGCTTGCCGCGCGGCACCACCAGATCGAGGCCGTCGAGGATTTGGTTCTTGCCATAGGCGAAGCTGAGATTCTCGATCCGGATGAGGGCGTCGTCGGCAGCGATATCGGACTGCATCATGGTTATCCTGAATGTTTGTCCGTGCTGCTCTCCACCGTCCCGCCAGCGTCGACTTTTTGGCCGAGCGCATCGATCAGGAAGGGCAGCGTAGCCCGAATCTGTTCGGCCAGTGTCCACGGCGGGTTGATGATGAACACGCCGCTGCCGTGCATGCCCACGCCATCCTTGGCGGGGGCGCGGATGGTGAGCGTGACATGCAGCCAGTCCGGCGCGATCTTCTTGAGCTTGGCTGCCAGCGTGATGCTCTCGTTACGCTGCAGCAGCGGATACCAGACCATGAAGGTGCCGGTGGCGAAGCGCTGCAGGCCTTCCTTGAGCGCGGTGACCACTTGTGCATAGTCACGTTTGTCCTCGTAGGAAGGGTCGATCAGCACCAGTCCGCGCCGCGACGGCGGCGGGAGCAGTGTCTTCATGCCGGCAAAGCCATCCTCCTGCTTGATCTGAACGCGCTTCTGCGCATCGGGCGCGGCACCGAGCATGGCTTGGCCGAGCAGCTTGACGTCGGCCGGGTGCAGTTCGAACAGGCGCAGCCGATCGGACGAACGCAGGGTGCGCAGCGTCAACAGCGGTGAGCCGGGGTAGCGGTTCAGGCGGCCATCGGGGTTGTCGATACGTACCGCTTCGACGTAGCGGGCGAGCAGGGGCGGCAGATCGTTGCGCGCCCACAGGGCGTCGATGCCTTCATCATGTTCGGCATGCGCCTTGGCGCGGCCGGCATCGAGGCGGTAACCGCCGGCACCGGCATGCGTGTCGATTACCCAGTAGGGCTTGTCCTTCTGGTTGAAATAGTCGAGCACGGCGAGCAGCACGCTGTGCTTGAGGACGTCGGCATGGTTGCCGGCGTGAAATACATGGCGATAGCTGAGCATGAGGCACGATTAGAATGTTAGGCATGAATGATACGCAAGCTATGGGCGAACGCATCTCCAAGTTGATGGCGGCACGCGGTTTATGCTCGCGCCGCGAGGCCGATGCCTACATCGAGCGCGGTCTGGTCTATGTGAATGGCGAGAAAGTCACCCAACTGGGCACGCGCTGTGCGCCGGACGCCAAGATCGAACTGGCCGGGCGGGCGCAGAACCAGCAGGCGCAACTGACCACCATCCTGATCCACAAGCCGGTCGGCTATGTCTCCGGGCAGGCCGAGGACGGCTACCAGCCGGCCGTGGTGCTGGTCAAGCCCGACACGCAGATGGCCGGCGATTTCCAGCGCTTCCGGCCGCAGCATCTGAAGGGCCTCGCCCCGGCCGGGCGCCTCGATATCGACTCGACCGGCCTGCTGATCCTGACGCAGGACGGCCGCGTGGCCCGGCAACTGATTGGCGCGGACAGCGAGATCGAGAAGGAATATCTGGTGCGTGTCGAAGGGCGTCTCGACGAGGCTGACCTCAAGCGCCTCAATCACGGCCTGTCGCTGGATGGCAAGCCGCTCAAGCGGGCCAGGGTGAGCTGGCAGAACGAGGACCAGCTGCGCTTCATCCTCAAAGAAGGCAAGAAGCGCCAGATCCGCCGCATGTGCGAACTGGTCGGCCTGCGCGTCACCGGGCTGAAGCGCGTGCGCATCGGCAAGGTCATGCTCGGCGATCTGCCGCTCGGGCAGTGGCGCTTCCTCAAGCCGGAAGAAGGCTTCTGATGCGTTCGATCATCCAGGGTTGCGCCATTCTCCTGTTGCTTGCTCTGTCGCTGGCGTGCAGCCGCACGCCGGAATTTGCGCCGCTGCCGCGCGGCAGTGCCGTACTGGCGCTGGGCGACAGCGTGACCTATGGCGTCGGTGCCGGAAGCGGCGAAGACTATCCGACCCGGCTTGCCGAGATCAGCGGCTGGAGCATCCAGAACCACGGTGTTTCCGGCGACACCTCAAGCGGTGCGCGGGCGCGTCTCGAAGATGCCCTCGCCGAGACGAATCCCAAACTCGTGATTGTCGAGATCGGCGGCAACGACTTCCTGCGGCGTCAGCCGACCGGGAGTGTCAAGGAAAACATTCGCGCCATCCTGCGCCGTGTGAAAACGGCGGGGATTCCGGCGGTGCTGGTGGCCGTGCCGGCCTTCTCGCCGCTCGGCGCGGCGGTGGGGCGCCTGCCGGATGCCGATTTGTACGCCGAACTGGCGAAAGAGGAAAAAGTGCCCCTGGTGCCAGCGGTGTTTGCGCGGGTGTTATCCGACCCGACCCTCAAGGCCGACACCATTCATCCCAATGCGGCAGGCTATCGTCAGCTTGCCGAGGGGATTGCCGCCGAGTTAACGAAAACGGGATTGCTCGCCAAGCGGTAAAAGTCGGCGCTGGTGCCCTGGTGCCCTGGCGCAGTCAGTCGCGGGGTAATGAGGTCGTCGAGGAGTTCTGACATGGCGTCGCTATATTGACAGGAATATGGGCGTCTTGATGACGAAAAGCGCGCCATGAGACGCAGTGTCCTCGCAACTGATTGTGCCCTTGAGTTTTTGCGTGACGATGTTGTACACAATGTGCATGCCCAGCCCGCTGCGACCGCCCTGCCGGTTGGTGGTGAAAAACGGGTCGAAGACTTTCCGGATGATGTTCGGGGCGATGCCTTTGCCGGTGTCGCTGTAGCGAATTACCGCATCATCCCCGTCCTGTTTGACCGCGATACCGATGTGCCCCGCATCGGCGCCCTGATTGAATCCGTGGGCGACCGAATTCATGACGAGGTTGGTGAGTATCTGCGAGAAGTCTCCCGGATAGCTGTGCATGACAAGATCGGACGGACAGGCGATCTCGATGGCAATGCGTGTTTGCTTGAGTTCGGGCTGCAAGCTCAGCACGATGGTATGCAGGTAGTCGTTCAGGTTGAAGTCGCGCAGCGCCTCGCTGGATTGATCGACGGCGACCAGCTTGAAGCTGTTGACCAAGCTTGCCGCCGTTTGCAGATTCCTCAGGATGATTTGCGATCCCTCAATGGCGCTGTCGAGAAACTCTTCATATTTCTCCTGGGTCAGTTCGCCTTCCTGGTAGAGCTTGGCGATATCCTTCACCGTGGATTCCAGATGCGACGCAGCCGTCACGCCGACGCCGACCGGCGTGTTGATCTCGTGGGCGACGCCAGCGACCAGTCCGCCCAGCACCGCCATTTTTTCCGAGACCAGCAATTGCTCCTGGCTGTGCCTGAGGTTGTCCAGCGCCTCTTCCAGATCGCGAGTTCTTTGCTTGACAGTGGTTTCCAGGGAGGCATGGTGTTCCCGGATGTGCATCTCCTGCTCGTGGCTCTTGAGCGCCTCGCGTATCGTCAGCAGCAGGTCGCTCTTTTCCCAGGGCTTGGAGATGTAGCGATACAGGTTCGCGTTGTTGATGGCGTTGGTGATGCCTTCCAGGCTCGCCTGGCCAGTCAGCATGATCTGTCGCGCGTCCGGCGATTCCGCACAGACCTTGATGAGCACTTCGTCGCCTTTGAAGCCAGGCATGATGTAATCGGTGACGATCAGCGCCAGTTCGTCGCCATCGGCGAGCAGATCGGCGATGACCTCCAGCGCTTCGTCGCCGCTCTCGGCGAATTCCAGGGCGTAGGGGGCGGGGAGTTCGCCTTCGAGTTCGCTGCGCAAGCTTTCCAGGACGATCTTTTCGTCATCGACGCACAAAATGATTTTTTTATTCACGCCATCGTTCCTTCGTCAGAACCTCGTTTAGCGTCGGGGTGCCATTGCCGCCAGACCGCTCCGGATGGCATCGACCAGATCGTCGGCATCCCAGGGCTTGTCGATCTGCCGGTACAGGTTGGCTTCGTTGCGGCTGCGTTCGATGGCGGCGGGATCGGCCTGTCCGGTCAGCATCAGTTTGAGGACATAGGGGAATTTTCGGTGCGCCTGGATCAGGAATTCGTCGCCTTTCATCTCGGGCATCAACCAGTCCGAGACGATCACCAGCGTTCGGTAGCTGTCCGCGCTCAACTCATCCATCAGTTCGAGCGCTTCCTCGCCGCTTTCCGCCAGTTCGACGGTATATTCGTCGCCGAACTCCCGCAGCAACTGCCCCTCCAGGGATTTCAACACCATCTGTTCATCATCGACGCAAAGAATCACGCAATTGGACATTTGACCTTCCTTCAGTTATTTGCCGACGATGGCGGGAATGTAAATGGCGAAAGCCGTACCTTCGCCAACGGTGCTGTCGACCTCGATCCTGGCGTTATGCTTGTCGAGGATTTTCTTGACGATATCGAGCCCCAGACCGCTGCCTTCGCCCGCCTTCTTGGTGGTGAAGAACGGCGAGAAAATCTTGTCCATGATGTCCGCCGGAATCCCGTGGCCGCTGTCCTTGATGACGACGCGCTGGCAGTCGCCCGCCCGGTCCAGCGTCACGGTCAGCGTACCCTTGTAGTCCATCGCCTGCAGGGCGTTGTGGATCAGGTTCGTCCAGACCTGGTTCAGTTCGTCCGGGAAGCAATAGATTTCTTCGAGGTCTTCATACTCGGTGACCAGCACCGTGTTGCGCTTGATCTGGTTGTGGTAGATGGTGAGCACGGTTTCCAGACTGTCCTTCAGGCGGGTCTTGACCATCTCGCCGTTGTGGTTCGATCGGGCAAAATTCTTTAGCGCGAAGATAATCTTGGCAGCCTTTTCCACCGCCAGCGCGATATTGGCCGCGTTCGAGCGGAGGTCGGAGAGCTTGTAGGCGGTATCGAAGATGAAATCGGCGTTTTCGTGGCGCAGCAAGGGGATGAACGGCTCGATACTCTGATGCACGTTGAGCTTGACGAAGACGTTGGCGAGATTGCGGGCATTGGCGATGCCGTAGCCGTCGAGTTCGGTTTCCAGCGCTTTGCGGATGTCCCTTTCCTCGCGGGTGGTAAGCACCGCAGCCTTGGCGTCGGCGCGCGCCAACAGGGCGATGAAATCCTGCTGCCGCGCCGGATCCAGCATCTGGAACAACTGCGGCAACTGCGCCAGCGCTCCCCGCAGGCTGCTTTCGATATTGCCGATGGACGATTTGATCGCCCCCAGCGGCGTATTCACTTCGTGGCCGACGCCGGCGACCAGTTGTCCCAGCGCCGCCATTTTTTCCGATTCAATCAGGTGTTGCTGGCTGCGTTGCAGGTTGGTCAGGGCTTCCTGCAACTCCGCCGTTCTTTCCGCTACCTTGTTTTCCATGCCGTTGTAGAACATCGCGTTCTCGATGGAGATCGCCACCTGCGACGCCAGCACCTTGAGCAATTCCAGGCGCTCCGGTGTGAACACGCCTTCTATCAGCTCGTTTTCGAGATACAGAATCCCCAGCAATTTCCCGTAGTTGGTGACCGGCAGCAGCAGCAGCGACTTGGGACCTGCAACCCGAATGTAGTCGTCGTTCGCGAATTCGCCATGCCGCGCTGCATCGTTTAGCACGATGCTTTCTTCGGTGCGCGACACATAGCGGATCATCGACAGCGGCAGATTGCCTGCCTCTTCCATCGGGATGGCTTGGAGCGCCCTCACTTCGCCGGTCTGCGCCGTGCCTTCGGCCTCGACGAACCAGCGCCCATCCTGCTTGAGCAGCAGCGCGCCGCGGCGCGCTCCGGCATTCTCGATCAGGATGTTCATCAGCTTTTCGAGCAGTTTGCCGAGGACGAGTTCGCTCGAAATAGCCTGCGTGGCCTTGAGCACGGTGGAAATGTCGAGTTGACCGAAGACGCCGGTGCCGGTGCTGGAATAGCTTGCGCTGCCGGAGGTGGCCGCCCTGGCGCTGCTGCCTGCATGCAACTGGGGATGGCGCGCCTTCAGTTGCCTGACCTTGGCCGCCGCCCCCCACTGGTCGTACAGGAAAATCGCCTCCTGCATATAGCTGCGGGCCACAGGCTCTTCGCCGGCCTCCAGCCAGTAACGGGCGCAAAGCTCGGTGCACAGGCTTTCGTAGAACAGCGAGTTCATTTCCCTGGCGGCACGTATTGCGCGCGAGTAGGCGGCAACGGCCTCTGTGCGCCGTCCCGCGATGCGCGCCTCCTCGGCGGCGATCAGGGCAAGATGGACGCCGAAATTCGCCGCGCCGCATTTCGCCCATTTCCCGACCTTCCGTTTCCCCGAAGCAAAAATTTTGCGGTAGCGCTGCTGCTCCGCCACACTCATTTCTGGCAGTGCGGCCAGGATGGCCAGGCAGGTAAACAGCGTGTAGATGGTGACGTTGTAGGTCGGGTCGGCGATGACTTCCGCCGTGACTTTCGGCCCCGTGGCGGCTTCCACCGCGCGCTGGTAGTCGCCATTGTAATAGTGGAGCACCAGCCGCGTGGTCGCGTGGTAGAAGGTGCCGCAGGTCGAGGTGACATTGGCCGCGAAATAAGCGGCAGCTTGGGCCTCGTCGAACTCGGCATAGTCGAGCGAGTTTGCGTCTGCGATGTCGTCCGCCAGATTCATGAACAGGCCGCGATGCATCGAGTGGACGTAGAGCGGCTCCGTCTGCTTGACCTTCCGCGCGAAGCGCGCCTCGCGTTCCGCCATCTTCGCGATGTCGGCAATCGAGCGGGATAGCGCCACCTCCTGCCAGAAGCCGAACAAATAGATGTACGAGGCCCAGAAATTCTCCCCGGTATTGACGAGTTTTTGCAGCCCCTGCTTTCTTGGTTCCAGGGTGTCGCGCACCGGCTGTTTCCAGAACAGGGCGAAACTGGTCACCATGAAATAGGTGCGCGCTTCCATCGGCGGGTTGTCTACCTGCTTGTTGTATTCCAGCGCCAGCTTGCCGTACTTGTAGGCTTCCGACGGCACGCCGAGCTTGGACCAGAGCAGGCCGTAAGCGGAGAAGATGAAGGACGAAATGGAACTGTTGCCATGCAGCAGCGTCAGCTTGAACATGCGCAGGATGACGAAGGGCAGCAACAGCAAGCCTTGGAGATAAGTTGGCGCGACCAGTTCCTTGAGCAGGCTCAGCACGGAGAGTACGTCGGCATTCGCGGTGCGGGGCATGACCATCAGGTCGCCGGCATCCTTGCCGATTTCCCGCAACTTGGTCGCGGCCAGTTCCAGCAGGAGTTGAACCTGATTGCACTTGCGCGGGATGCTCTCGCGGTACAGCGCCAGCGAGTCGATGGCCAGATCGATCGATTTGTCCATCTGTCCGGCGCCGCCGTAATAGAGGATCAGGACGTTGTAGACCTCGACCTTCTCTTCCCGCGTGACGCAGTGCTGCATCAAGGTGTCGGCACTGGCGATGCCCTCTTCGGATTTGCCGGTGAGGAACTGGCATTCCGCGATGCCCTTGTGCAACCCGAACATCAGCGCGTGCTCGCCGCTCCAGCAGGTCGGGTCGAGCAGGGATGCGCCGACGCTGAAGTATTCCAGGGCGGGCGCATAGGCCGTGGATTTCTGCGCCCGGCGTCCCGCTTCCAGATTGAGCGTCGCCAACGTGCGTTTCTCGACGGCATCCTCGATCAGTGCGAGGCTCTTGTTGTAATGCTCGATGATGGAAAAGCAGGCCGAGGCCGAGTCGCCGACGTAAGTCGACTGGTGCAGCAGGCGCGCGATCTTGAGGTGGGTACCTTTCTTTTGATCCTCGGCGATGAGCGAGTAGGCGGCCTGCTGCACCCGGTCGTGCAGGAAGCGATCCACCGCCTCCTGTGCCGTATCGCCGCCGGTGGCTTCCTCGTCCAGCATCTTCAGTTGCTGATGCCCGCCGCCCTGCGGCAGCAGCAGGCCTTCCTCGACGGCGGGCCACAACTGGTGCGCAACTGCGGCGACCGGTTGTTCGGCGATGATGGACAAGACATGCAGATCGAAGCTGCTGCCAATGCAAGCCCCCAGACGCAACAGGTTCTGCGTGTTGTCCGGCAGCGTCCGCAATTTCTTGACCATGAACTCGACCACGTTGTCGGTGATGGCGCGCAACTCGATCTGCGTGACATCCCAAACCCAGCGCAGTCGTTCTGCGTCGAAGGTCAGCAAGCCCTCGTGGTGGAGGTTTTTCAAGAACTGGATGACGAAGAACGGATTGCCAGCGGTCTTGTCCATGATGAGTCGGGACAGAGGAGCCACGGCGTCGCGCTGCGCATGCACGGTGTCCGCGACCAGCGCGTCGAGGTGATCCTGATTCAGCGGCTTCAGCACCAGTTCGCCGATGCGCACGCCGGCTTTGCCGAGTTCGTCCAGAGCGATCATGAAGGGATGCGTATGATCGACCTCGTTGTCGCGATAGGCGCCCATTAGCAGCAGGTACTCGTTGCCCTCGGACAACATCAGCGTCTTGATGAAGTTCAGGGTCGCGATGTCGGCCCACTGCAGGTCGTCGAGGAAAATCGCCAGCGGACTGTTCTGGCGGGTGAAGACGCGCAGGAATTGCAGAAAAACCATGTTGAAACGGTTCTGATTCTCCTCGGTGCCAAGGTTGGGCACCTTGGGTTGCGGCCCGATGATCTTTTCCAGGGCCGGAATCACGTCGATGATCACCTGGCCGTTCGGCCCCAGGGCGGTCAGCAATTTGCCCTGCCAGGCACTCAACTCCTCGCGCGAACTCATCAGCAACTGCTTCAGCAAGCCCTGGAAGGCCGCACTGATCGCGGAATACGGGATGTGGCGCTGGAACTGGTCGAACTTGCCGGAGATGAAAAAACCGTATTTTTCCACCAGCGGCTTGTGGATCTCGTTGATCAGCGCGGATTTCCCGATGCCGGAATAGCCCGCGACCATCAGCATCTCCGCGCCGCCCGCCGCCACCCGGGTAAAGCTCTCCTGCAGCAGGGCGATTTCCTCGTCGCGACCGTACAGTTTCTGCGGGATATGGAATTTTCCAGAAATATCCCCTTCGCCCAGGGAAAAATCCTCGACCCGGCCATTCCGCGCCCATTGCTCCCGACATTTTTCCAGATCTTGCACCAGCCCGGCGCTGCTGCTGTAGCGATCCTCCGCCTTCTTCGCCATCAGCTTGAAGACGATCTTTTCCACCATGGCGGGAACGTCCGACCGCCGCTTACCGAGCGCGGGCGGCGTTTTGGCGATATGGCAATGCACCCAGCCGATGGCATCGTCGGCCTGAAAGGGGGGCTCGCCCGCCAGCATCTCGTAAAAGGTGATACCCAGCGAATAGTAGTCGGTGCGGTAGTCGATGCCCCGGTTCATCCGACCGGTTTGTTCCGGCGAGATGTAGGGAAGGGAGCCTTCAAGCAGGCCGGGATTGATGGCTTCCTGCTCCTGGCGCTGGAGATATGAAGCCAGGCCGAAATCGATGATGGCGAATTCCCCGGTCGCGCCATTGACGAGGAAATGGCGCGGATTGATGTCCTTGTGCAGGATGCCGCGGTCGTGAATCCGGCCGACGATCCCGGCCATGCTGATGGCGAAGTCGAGAAAGCGGCGGATGTCGATCCCCCCTTTGGCGATATGTTCCGCCAGGGGCTTGCCGTCGAACGCCTCGAGAATCAGCGCCAGGCCGTTGTGGTGCTTCTCCAGCGAGTGCGCTTTCAGCACGCCCGGCAGATCGAGACTGGTCAGCAGCTCGTATTCGTGTTTCAGACGCGACAGTTCGAAATGGGTGGGGTACGGCGAACTGGACTGCTTGATGACGACGACGGTGTTGTCCGCCAGCCTTTTCCCCCGGTGGATCCGGGTTCTTTCGCTATTGAATATCTGTTCGTCGATCTGGAACCCGGTAATCGTGAGCGTCATGCCATCATCCTATTAATTGCAGATCAGTATGTTCCTACCGATGCGCTTCGCCTCGTACAGGGCGTCATCCACCCGGTCGCTCAGGCTTTCCGGGGTGTCGTCCGGGCGCACCTGGGTGAGACCGATGCTGCACGTCAGGCTGCCGACGACATCGAAGACATGGCTCTCGATCCGCTGCCGGATCTTTTCCGAGACTAGCCGCGATTCGTCGAGCGAGGTTTCGATGAACAGGATCATGAACTCCTCGCCGCCCCAGCGCGCCAGCACATCCGATTCCCGGATATGGGTCTGCACCAGCTTGACCAGTTGACGCAAAGCGGCATCCCCGCCGGCGTGCCCATGCCGGTCGTTGACCGATTTGAAGTGGTCGATGTCCAGCATGGCCAGCGTCATCGTGCGCGCATAGCGGACACAACGCTTGATCTCGTTGTCGAGGAACCAGTCGAACTTCATCCGGTTGTAGGCTCCAGTCAACGAGTCGCGGCTCGCCTGCAATTCAAGTTCCTGATTCAAGAGCTCGAGTTCGCGGTTCTTTTCGACCAATTCCGCGGTACGCGCCTGAACCTCCTGCTCAAGCAGGCTCCTGAAGGAATCGATCGTCATGATGTCGGTATAGGCGCGCAGCGCCATGGTCATCGCCGTCTTGAACTTGCGGTCGGTCAGCTCGGTTTTTTCCTTGTAGTCGTTGACGTCGTAGCGGGTAATTACATCCTCCTCCGGCGCCATACCCGGCTGTCCCGTGCGCAGGATGATGCGGATCAGGTTATTGTGCAGGGATTCGCGGATATATTCGGCGACATCCAGTCCGGCATCGTCCTTTTCCATGACGATATCGAGCAGGATCAACGAGGCATCCGGGTTTTCCTCGATCAGCTTCTTGGCCTCGGCGCCCGAATACGCGCTGAGGAATTCGATTTTCTTGCCCTGGAAGCGGTAGTCCTTCAGGACGAAGCGGGTGACGGAATGCACCTCCGGCTCGTCGTCGGCGATGATGACCTTGACCGTCCCCTCCGCGTCGTCCTCGACGGCTTTTTCTTGCGGATTGTTTTTCTTGAAAGTTAGTTTGCTCATGAAATACCCCTGGCAGCGCGGTGCAGCCCATGTGAAGTGTTGTCAGCCGAAGTTGTAGCCGTCATTCAAACCCGGCGGCTGTGGCGGTTTCTTGTGGAACAGTTCGCAGACCTTGTGCATTTCGTCGACCACGGCATCCTCGGCGAAGTATTTTGCCTCGTCGAGCACCAGCAGGTAATCCTCACGGGGCAGGATGCGCACCAGTTCTGCGAGCGAAAATTCGTCGAGCATGGCCTGCAGCATGACGTGTACCTCGCTGCGCGAGATGGTCAGGGTGAACACCTTTTCGCAGAGAATCTTGGGAATCTTGTCGAACAGCCTGATGAAGCGGTCCAGTTGCGCGGCGGTGGCCACGGACAGGAAGTGCGTGACGATGGTGTCGAGCAGCACCTCGTATTTTTCGTGCGTCCTGTAATGCGGTACCGATAGCAGGCTATTCTTGTCCAGCCGGTTTTCGCTCAGCAATACGCTCATTTTGGCAGCGAACTCGCGGTAATTCCTCAGGATGAAGGTCATGCCCCAGCCGCAGGGCGTCGTCCAGCAGCCGGCGTCGCCGACGAACACCACGTTGTCCTCGGCGATTTGCTGCGACAACGCCCCGGACGGATACCAGCCGGACTTCGGTTCGACGATGATCGCCTGATGGAAGTTGGCCGTCGCCGGCTCTTCCCGGAGCAGCTTCAGGTACTCCCGCTCCATGACCTCGCGCGGCACGCGCTCCTTGCGCAAGTAGAAAGCGAAAGAGAACGAGGTGTTTTCCTTCAGTATCTCGTAACTGAAGATGGGCCGGCCGTCTGCCATCGAAGCGTTCTCGTCGGCGTTGGTGTCCTTGAACGTTTGCCACATCATGTAATCGCCGATCTGCATGCCGTTCAGGCCGTCGGGGTGTTCGTTGATGCTGCCGGCGACGGACCACCAGTAATAATTGCCCCGGTCGATCTTGTATTTGGCGACGATGGGCGAGTCGTAGCCGGAGGCGTCGATCAGCAGGCGCGCCCGGAAGCGGCCCTTGCTCGTGTCAACCGTGACGATGCCGTCGCTCACATTGCTGTCGCTATAGGTGCATTCATCGAGTACCGTCGAACCGTTGCCGACGATGACTTCGCGCCAATGCGGCGGCAGCGTTTTGTCATCGACGTAGGGATAGCGATCGAACAGTTCGGTAGTCCAGGCGATATCGGCGCCGCCGAAGGTCTGGGTGATAAAGCGGGCGACGCCGTTGTAGGTGTAGGGCATCACCTTTTCGTCGATGGCATCGAGCGGCACAAACCAACTCCTGGCGGTCTTGCCGGCTACGTTTTTGTCGACCAGCAAAACCTTGTGCTTGTATGAAAGCTCCGAACCGACCGCCAGCCCCGCCGGCCCTCCACCAACGACAATCACATCATAAAGATCTAACTCGCTCACAGCGTATTCCTCCGAAAATATTCCCGACTATTCCATCTTCGTGCATGTACTTGCAATAACAGGCCAATGATTCGCATTTTCCGCCAATCCGGCCACCACCGTTTTCCCCGTATGGAATTCCGCTCATGGTCATGTCGGGAGCCAAACCGAAAGTCTGCGCTGATGGGACGGCGTCTTGCTACAGATCCTCGCGTCTTACCAGGAAGATTTTTCCCTCTCCGCTATCCGTATCGACCCAGGTGATCGGTAGATCCGGGAAGGCGGCGTCGACGATGTCCTTGTTGTGGCCGACTTCGATGGTCAGCAGTCCGTGCGGTTTCAGGTGCGCCTTTGCGCCGGTGAGGATGCGCCGCACAATATCGAGGCCGTCGTCGCCGGCCGCCAGTGCAGCGGCCGGCTCGTGGCGATATTCCGGCGGCAGATCGCACATCGTTTGCGTGGTGACGTAGGGCGGATTGCTGATGATCAGGTCGTACTTGCGCTTACCAAGGGCGCCGAGCAGGTCGCCTTGCAGTAGGCGGACGCGATCCTTGAGGTCGTAATCGGCGACATTGCGCTTGGCGACATCGAGCGCATCTTTGGAAATGTCTGCCGCATCGATCTTCGCGTTGGGGAAGGCATGTGCCATCAGGATGGCGAGGCAGCCGGAGCCGGTACACAGGTCGAGCGCGCTGTCGATGGCCCACGGGTCATCCACCCAGGGCGTGAAGCCATCGACCAGCAGGTCGGCGAAATAGGAGCGCGGGATCAACACGCGTTCATCGACATAGAACTTCAAGCCGGCCTGCCAGGCTTCGCGCGTCAGGTAGGCGGCGGGCAGGCGCCGGGCGATGCGCTGCTGCAGGAGTTCGAGCACGGCGAGGCGCTCGTGGTGAGTCAGGCGCGCATCGAGGTAGGGCTGAATTTGTTCCGGGCGATCCGGCGGCAGGTGCAGGGCATGCAGCACCAGCCACGCCGCTTCGTCATGGGCATTGTCGCAGCCGTGGCCGAAGAACAGTTTGGCCTCGTTGAAGCGGCTGGTGCCCCAGCGCAGCCAGTCGCGGATAGTGATCAGGTCATCGAGCATTTCGGACATGGTGCCATTCCCAAGAGTGAGCCGCTGCGGTTTTCTGGAGACTGCCGGGCCGGTTGAAAGTGTACGAACTGTACCGGAGAACGGTAAGGGATGTGAGCCGATGTGACTCATTCAGGCGAGCGCCTGCTGCAACAACGCCGCCACATGCACCGCATTGCGCCCTGTGCCATCGACGATCTGGTGGCGACAGGAGAATCCGTCGGCCACGATGAGGGTGTCGGGCGACTGTTTGCGAATCTCGGGCAGGAGGGATAACTCGCCCATTTGTAGCGAGGCCGCATGGTGCTCGGCCTCCAGTCCAAAACTGCCGGACATGCCGCAACAACTGGTATCGACGATGTCGAATTCAAACTCGGGAATCCAGGCCAGTACCTTGCGGACGGATTTCATCGCGCCAAAGGCTTTCTGGTGGCAATGGCCATGCACCAGCGCCTTGCCGCCGGGCACGGGCTTCAGCTTCAACTTCATGCCCTTGTTGGCCTCGCGCATCAGGAATTCTTCAAACAAAAAGACCTGCTTGCCCAGTTTGGTCACGTCCTGCCCGAGCGAGAGACTGTAAAACTCGTCGCGCAAGGCAAGCAGGCAGGACGGTTCCAGGCCGACGATGGGAATGCCCTCCGCCAAGGCCGGCTGGACGGCCGCCATGACGCGCTGTCCTTCCCGCTTTGCGGCATCGACCATGCCTTGCGACAGATAAGTGCGCCCGCAACAGAGGGGACGCTCCGGTTCCGAGTCATCCGCAGCTGGCCCGAGTACCTCGACCACGTAACCGGCCATGCAGCCACGCGGGCAGGCCACCGAACAGCCGTGTGCATTGCGAGATGCCCAGATGCGCGTTGCGTTGGGCGAGATATTTGGTCTTGATCAGCGTCATGTCGACCGCACTCGGGCACTCTTTTTTGCAGCCCTTGCACGAGACACACAAGTCCATGGCGGCGGCAATGGCAACTCAAGTTCGACAGGCTGCTAGTAGTACAAGTACAATTTTCTTTCGCTATTCATCAAAATAGTGCGACACTAATACTTATGACATATCTTTGGCCTCCCCGACCCACATCATTCTGTCTTGTATGAAGGAAATATCATGAATCCACGCAAGTCCATCGCTATCGCCCTGTTGATGTCCGCAGTCATTGCCGCTCCGGCCTGGGCCCAAACCCTGAATATTTCGGGCGGCACCGTGCCCTACAGTGAAGTGATCGAACCGAACCTCCCCGCCATCAAGAAAGCCGCCGGGGTGGACATCAAATTCAACGGCAACGGCGTCGGCAAGGGCATGCTCGAATTGCTCGAAGGCAAGGTAGGTATCGTCGCCGTGGCTGACACGCTGGGTGAATCGATCAAGGCCGCCAAAAAGGCCGCCGAAGCGGCGGGCCGCGAAGTCAAGGTACCGGACAACCTGTTCTTCACCAAGATCGGCACCGACGAACTGGTGCTCATCGTGCACAAGAGCAACCCGATTGCCGCGCTGACCAAGGACCAGGCCAAGGATATCGCCACCGGTAAGGTCGTCAACTGGAAGGATGTCGGCGGCCCCGATCTGCCGATTCAGGTCGTCACCACCGAACCTTCCCTCGCCCCGGGCCAGTTTTTCAAGCGCACCATCATGGGCGGCGCGGACTATGTGAAAACCGCCAAGGAAGCCGCTTCCCCGAAAGACACCATCACCCTGGTCTCCAAGGAGAAGGGCGGCTTCGGCATGGCGGCCGATACGCACATGAAGACCAACGCAGGCGAAGCCAAGGCGATCAAGACCACCGCCATGATCCGTCCGCTCGGTCTGGTGACCGTCGGCGAACCCACCGGCGACGCAGCAAAGGTAGCAAACTTCCTCAAGAAGTAAAGATTGTCCCGGGTGCGGTCGTCTGCGGACGGCCACACCCTGTCATGCCGCCCAATCCCTGAAATCTATTGCGTGATGGAGTGAACCCGATGTTCAGCAACCTGAAAGTAGGCATGAAGATCACGGCGGGCTTCGGCCTGGTATTGATCATCATGCTGATCACTGTGCTGGTGGCGATTAATCGATTGGCCGTCGTTTTCAATTCTGGCGATCTCGTCATCGAAGACAGTCTGCCCAAGATCATCCAGTTGGGCAACGTCGTAACCGAAATCAACACTGTCGTGCGCGCCTCATACAACATCCTGCTGGAGGACGATTCGTCCAAGATCGCACAGGAAAACAAACGCCTGATGGCTGCCCGCACAACAATCGGCGATATCCTTAAACAGCTTGAAGATACCGTCAAAAGTCCCGAGGGCAAGGATCTGCTGGCGAAGATTTCAGAAAGCCGTAAGGCATTCGTCCCCATGCAGGACAAGTTCCTCAAACTGGTCAGAGAGGGCGAAACGGGGCTGGCCAAGGAACTCCTGACGGGAGACATGGCGAAGCAACAACAGAGCTATTTTGACGCCATCAATGCCCTGCGCGACCATCAGATTAATGCTTCTGCAGAGGCAAACAAAGTAATCGACTCAACCTACGCGACCGCCACCGCGCTGCTGAGCGCCATGCTTGTGCTCGCCATGATCGTGAGTGGCGGCATCGCCTTCTTGCTCGGCCGCAACATCACTGGCCTGCTGGGCTGCGAACCCGGGGAGGCGGCACGGATCGCCAAGGGCATTGCCGCTGGCGATCTGACGCACCAGATCGTTACCAAGCCCGGCGACCGGGACAGTCTGGCTGCGGCCATGGCGACCATGCAGGCCGGCTTGCGCGAGATGGCCGCCGCTATCCACTCCAGCGCTGGTGCGATGCTGTCCGCCGCGAAACACCTGTCGACGGCCTCCACCGAAGTGGCTGCCGGCAGCCGGCAGCAAAGCGAGTCCGCTTCGAGCATGGCGGCATCCGTCGAAGAATTGACGGTCAGCCTCGGTGAGGTTGCCGGGAATGCAAGCAATGTTAACGACGGCGTCAGGGAAGCGGGCGCGGCGGCGCGGCGCGGTGGCTCCGAAGTGCGCTCGGCGACGGATGAGATCCGCCGCATCGAAGAACACGTCAACAAGACCTCCAGCGTCATCCATGTTCTCGGCACCGAATCGGTCAATATTTCGAATATCGTCAATACCATCCGCGAAATCGCCGATCAGACCAATCTGCTGGCCTTGAACGCCGCCATTGAAGCGGCGCGCGCCGGCGAGCAGGGGCGCGGATTTGCGGTCGTGGCAGACGAAGTCAGAAAGCTGGCGGAACGCACTGCGCAATCGACGCAGGAAATCACCGTCATGATCAATTCGATCCGTATGAGCGCGACCGATGCCGTCAAGATGATGGAGCAAGGACAGGTGCAGGTTGCGCAGGGTGTCAGCCTGTCTGACCGCGCCTTCGGCTCAATGCAGGCCATCGAGCAAAGTTCCGACCGCATGTCGCACGATGTGCAGGAAATCAACGTGGCGCTGCAGGAGCAACGCGCCGCGAGCACCGATATTGCGGCGAACGTCGAAAAGATCGCCCAGATGACCGAGGCCAACAGTCACTCGGTGGAACAGATTGCCAACGATGCCAAGTCGCTGGAGCAGTTGGCCCAGTCACTCGAAGCAATTGCGGGACGCTTTCGGATGTAGGTAGGCCTGCCCTCTCCCGCCCCCCCTCGCGGGGGCGGTGACTGTTTTTTGACTTCGGCCGCCGCTACGCGACTTAACGCCGGCTTTGCCGGCATTAGCGCACGCCGCAACTGCGCGACTCGTCGCTTGTTGTCGCTGCGCTCGTCTGCTACGGGGGGCTTTGTTGAAGTTTTGGAGCGGGTTGCGGCTTCGCCGCGTGCCGCCAAAGGACTAAACCGATCGAGCGGTAGGGGTGGCACTCGACCGTAGCGAGGGGTTCTGGAAGGCAGCGGGTTTGCAACGGCGGGCGACTGCCGATGTTGAAGCGAGGCAATGTCACCTCGATTTCCGACTGGAGCAAGCCATGGAAACGCAGAAGCCCATCAATAAGCTGCGCCAGCGCATGATCGACGACATGCGGATGCGCAAATTTGGCGAGAAGACGCAGATTGACTACGTCCGTGCCGTACGCAAGTTTGCCCAATACCTCGGGCGGTCGCCGGATACCGCGCAGCGTCGAGGACCTGCGCAACTACCAGTTGCACTTGGTCGACAACGGCACATCGTCCGCCTCGCTGAACTCCGCGATCAGAGGAATCAAGTTTTTCTTCAACATCATCCTTGAGCGGGGAGCTTGAAACGCCAGATGGCATTGTCGCTGGCCTATGCCACAGGTCTGCGGATCAGCGAAGTCGTGTCCTTGAAGATTGGTGACATCGACAGCCAGCGCATGGCTCTGCGGGTAGAAAAGGCAAGGGGCAGAAGGATCGCTACGCGATGCTGTCACCGTTGCTGCTGGAACGCCTGCGCGTGTGGTGGCGTGTCGCCCGTGCCAAAGGCAAGATGCTTGATGGCTGCTGTTCGACGTGGCAGCGGAAACCTTGCTGACCATCGCCGCCGATCTGAAACATCTGGGGGCACAGATTGGCGCCACACTGGTGTTGCACACCTGGGGTTCGGCACTGACGCCCCATCCGCACGTGTATGGCATCGTGCCCGGTGGTGGGCTGTCAGCGGATGGGTGGCCTGCCGACGGGGATTCTTCCTGCCGGTACGTTCGGTCGCTGGCTGGCACCGCTGCGATCCTGCGAGTGGGGGGTGTATGCCAAGCGTCCGTTCGCCGGCCCCGAGGCGGTGCTGGCCTGAGCCAGCCGGCGATGAGGTTGCCGTCCTGCCAGCGCCGACTTTTCATCTGGCTTACATCCTGCTCGTCTTGCCCTTGCCCCCCGTGTCGGTTGATGGCGTAAAAACCTATGCCGCCTGTTTCCATGGGTTGATGACCACTACCGGCGCGGCGGCAAAATCAGCCTCGTTGCGTGTGACCAGCGCCAGCCCGTGTTCAAGCGCGGTGGCCGCGATGAGGGAGTCGAATGCTGCGAGAGGGTGGCCGCCCACTTCGGCACGGGCGCACATTTCGCCCCAATAACTCGCCGTTTCTGCCGTGAAGGGCAGCACACGCCCGACAAAGCCGACCTGCATCTGGGCGAGCCAATCGCTCAGTTCGCTTTTGCGGGGCGAATTGGGCAAGCGCGCGACGCCGCGTTGTAGTTCCGCCAGCGTCATGGTGGCGATGTAGAGTTCGGTTTCCTCGCGCCGATTGATCCAGTCCAGTACCCGGGGCTCAGGCTGCGGCTTGACGAGTTCCGACAGCACGCAGGTATCGAGGAGATATTTCACAGCACGATGTCGCGAATCGGCTCGGGATCGCGTGAGAGTTCGAGCGCAATATTGTGTGGCTTACCGCGAGGGGCGTTGTTTAGTATTGCCAACAGGGATGGTGCGCCCTGTTGCCGCCGATATTCCAGGGCAGCGATGATCACTACGGCCTCGGCGCCACGTCGCGTCACCATCTGTGGCCCTTCGGTGAGCGTACGATCCACCAGTTCGCTAAAACGGCTTTTGGCTTCCTGTAATTGCCATGTGTGCATACCCACCTCCTATCTGGTCAGTCTGACTAGATTGTCGATTGGCGGTGTGGGAAAGTCAACTTTTCAGGTCAGCAGCTTGCGGAAAGTCTGTTCGTAGATGCGCGCCAGCGGCTCGATGTCGGCGATGAAGCGGCCGTCGGATGTGCCACCGGTGGTCGAGAGTTTGGGCGTGATGCCGGCCTCGTCCCTGATCGCAGCCGAGAGGGCGTCGACCAGTCGGCCCGGGGTGGTGAGGAAGGGGTGGCCGCCGAGGGTCCAGTGCAGGTCGTACTCCAATCCGTGTTTGTCCAGGATCGCATGCCTGCGGTTTTGCAGGCCGTCGGCGCTGCTGGCGGCCAGTTCGGCCAGTGCGGGTGCGGCGAGATGGATGGGGTTCTTGGCCTTTTCGGGATAGGCGACGTGGCCCTGGATGTCCTTACGATCGGTATTCCTGTCATCGAATTCAAACCAATATCCCGCCGTTGGTTCATTTCTTACGATATGTTCGAACGATAGTTCGTATATTCATATGAACGTCATGTAGTTGAAATACTGTGCCGCTAGCATTTCGAACGAAAGCTATTTGTAATCGTGAAATCGAATTGCGAGAAGGGGTTGGAATGCTGGCTGAGCAGCGGAGTCGGGCTATTGTGAAGTTGGTGCGGGAAAGGGGTTATCAGACTATCGATGCCCTGGCGGGAGCATTCCGCGTAACGCCGCAGACGATCCGGCGCGATGTGAATTCCCTCAACGATCTTGGCTTGCTGCGCCGTCGCCACGGCGGCGTCGAACTGCCGCGCCAAGGAGAAAACCTTGCCTATCAGGCGCGCCAGTTGCTCAACATTGCCGCCAAGCGCGCCATCGCCCAGTTGGTAGCACGCGACGTGCCGCCGCGGGCCTCGCTGTTCTTCGGCATCGGCACCACCCCGGAACAATGCGCGCTCGCCCTCGTCGATCATCCGCACCTGCGGGTGATGACCAACAACCTCAACGTGGTCATGCATCTGTCCCGGAACCCAAGCTGCGAGATTGTCATTGCCGGCGGGCGCGTGCGTAACCAGGACCGCGACGTGGTCGCCGGCGAGGCGCACGACTTCTTCGGCAAGTTCTCCGTCGACATCGGCATCTTCGGTGTCGGCGGCGTGGCGCCGGACGGCACGCTGCTCGACTTCAGCCTCGACGAGGTGGCCATGCGCGAGGCGCTGATGCGCCACTGCCGCCAGCGCTTCCTCGTACTCGACCACACCAAGTTTGGCCGCGATGCCACCGTGCGCGGCGGCCACATCGCCGACGCGACGGCTGTCTATAGCGACCGGCCGCTGCCTGCGGCGATCCAAGCCGCCCTCGACGCTGCGGGCATCCGCAGCGTCGTGCCGGCGCAGGCCCTTTCTTTCCCCGATCCCATCCAACCAGGAGACTTACCATGATCGTATCCCGTCTCGCGCGCACCTTGGCCGCCATCGCCATCGGCAGCGTCACCCTGTTCGGCCCCACCGCCGCCAGTGCCCAGCAAACCGCCATCTGCTACAACTGTCCGCCGGAGTGGGCGGACTGGGGCTCCCAGCTCAAGGCCATCCAGGCGCGCCTGAACATCCAGGTGCCGCCCGACAACAAGAACTCCGGCCAGTCCATCGCCGCCCTGATTGCCGAGAAGGCGAACCCCGTGGCCGATGTGACGTATCTCGGCGGCATCGCCGCCGACCCGGCGCGAGATGCCGGCGTGCTGACGCCCTACAAGCCGAAGAACTGGGACAAGATTCCGGCCGGCCTCAAGGATCCGGATGGCTACTGGTTCACCATCCATTCCGGCACCCTCGGCCTCTTCGTGAACAAGGCCGCGCTCGGCGGCAAGCCGGTGCCGCAGACCTGGACCGACCTGCTCAAGCCCGAGTACAAGGGCTTGGTCGGCTATCTCGATCCGACTTCCGCAGCGGTCGGCCAGCTCGGCGTGATGGCGATCAACCTCGCGCTCGGCGGTACTTACGACAACCTCGATCCCGCCATCAAGTTCTTCAAGGAGCTGCAGAAGAACCAGCCCATCGTGCCCAAGCAGACTTCCTACGCCCGCGTGATCTCCGGCGAGATTCCGATCCTGTTCGACTACGACTTCAATGCCTATCGCGGCCAGTACAAGGACATGGCGTCCGTGCAGTTTGTCATCCCGAAGGAAGGCACGCTCGTCTTCCCCTACGTGATGGGGCTGGTAAAGAGCGGCCCGCATGCCGACAACGGCAAGAAAGTGCTGGACTTCGTGCTCTCCGACGAAAGCCAGGCGATGTGGGGCAACGCCTTCCTGCGTCCCGTCTTCGCCGACAAACTGTCCGCCGAGGCCAAGGCCAAGTTCCTGCCTGAAAGCGAGTACGCCCGCGCCAAGCCGGTGGATCTCAAGAAGCTGGCGGCGGCCCAGGCGGCCATCATCGAGCGTTATCGCAACGAAGTGAAGTAAAGCCTTCCAGTGCGCGGGATGTCCTATCCCGTGCGCCTCAATCCGATGCGTTCTCCTTCCCTGCTCACGACGCGCCAGCTGGTGCTGCTGCTCCTGCCGGCGGCCGTCTTCTTCGCCGCCTTCTTCCTGCTGCCCATGCTGCGCCTGTTCTTCATCGGCGGCAGCGGCAAATTGGGCCTGGGCGCCTACGCGGCGATCCTGACGGACGGCAACTACTTCCACGCCCTCTGGATGACGCTTGCCGTCGCGATCGTCACCACGGTGCTGACCCTCGGCATCAGCGGCATCTCCGGCGTCTTCTTGCAGCGGCATGCCTTTCCCGGCAGGGCGCTGCTGGTTTCGACGCTGACCCTGCCGCTGGCCTTTCCCGGCGTGGTGGTCGGTTTCATGGTCATCATGCTGGCGGGCCGCCAGGGCCTCATCGGCAGCGCACTGCAGATGCTGGGCGGCGAACGGCTGGTGTTCGCCTATTCCCTCGTCGGCCTGTGCATGGGCTATGTCTATTTCTCGATTCCGCGCACCATCCTCACCATCATGGCGGCGGCGGAAAAGCTTGATCCGAAGCTCGAAGAGGCCGCCCGTTCCCTCGGCGCCTCGCCCTGGCGCGTGGTGTGCGACGTGATCCTGCCGGGGCTCAAGCCCGCTTTCGTCTCCGCCGGGGCGATCTGCTTCGCCACCGCCGTGGGCGCCTTCGGCACGGCCTTCACCCTTGCCACGCGCATCGAGGTGCTGCCGATGGTGATCTATACGGAATTCACCATGTCCGCCAACATCGCCATGGCGGCGGCCCTGAGCTTTTCCCTCGGCGCCATCGCCTGGCTAGCCCTCGCGCTGGCCCGCAGCATGGCCGGCTCCACCGTCGCGGCGGCGGGCTGAGGCGGGCGGCGATGCGTTACGGCAAATTCCTCACCGGCCTGCAGTTTGCCTTCACCCTGGCGGTCTGCGCCTTCCTCGTGGTGCCGGTGATCCTGTCCATCCTCGCCGGGCTGACGACGAACTATTTCATCGGCTTGCAGAGCGGGCTCACCCTGCGCTGGGTGATCGAGGTGTGGGATGGCTACCGGAACACGCTGTTCCTTTCCCTGGGCCTGGCGGTCGCCTGTCTGGCCGTCACCCTGGTGCTGGGCGTGCCGACGGCCTACGTGCTGGCCCGCTCCCGCGGCAAGCTCGCCCGGGCCGTCGAGGAGTTGCTGATGCTGCCCGTGGCCGTGCCCGGCCTGGCGACGGCCCTGGGGCTGATCGTCGCCTACGGCGGTCTCGCCGGCTTCCGTACCTCGGCCGCCTTCATCCTGGTCGGGCACGTGCTGTTCACCCTGCCCTTCATGGTGCGCTCGGTGCTTGCGGTGCTCAGCGTCATCGACCTGCCGACCCTGGAGGAGGGCGCCGCCTCCCTGGGCGCCGGCTTCTGGCAGCGTTTTCGCGACATCGTGCTGCCCAACTGCCGCAACGGCATCCTCGCCGGCGCCCTGATGGTGGTCACCCTCTCCATGGGCGAGTTCAACATGACCTGGCTGCTGCATACCCCCTTCACCAAGACCCTGCCGGTGGGCCTGGCCGATGCCTATGCTTCGCTGCGGCTCGAAATCGGCAGCGCCTACACGCTGATATTCTTTTTGATGATCACGCCGCTGCTGCTCGGCCTGCAGATGCTCGCGCGCCCGCGCCCGCAGCGCTTTGCGGCGGAAGGAACGAACGAGGTAAGCCCATGATGCAGGCCGCACAATCCGTGACGATCACCCTGGAGCGTTGCGCCAAGACCTTTGCCGACGGCACGCGCGCGCTGGAGCCGCTCGACCTGTCGATCCGGGCGGGCGAAACCGTCGTGCTGCTCGGCCCCTCCGGCTGCGGCAAGACCACCACGCTGCGGCTGATCGCGGGGCTGGAGCGGCCGGACGACGGCGGCCGCGTGCTGTTCGACGGCCTCGACGTCACGGCGCTCGCCATCGAGCAGCGCAATGTCGGCATGGTGTTCCAGTCCTACGCGCTGTTTCCCAACATGACGGTGGCGGAGAACATCGCCTATGGCCTGAAGATCCGCCGCGAGCCGCCGGCGCGGCAGCGCGAGCGCGTGGCCGAAATGTTGGCGTTGATGCGCATCGAGGCGCTGGCCGACCGGCGTATCGACCAGTTGTCCGGCGGCCAGCGCCAGCGCGTCGCCCTGGCGCGCGCCCTCGCGGTACGGCCGCGCGCCCTGCTGCTCGACGAGCCGCTGACGGCGCTGGACGCCAAGCTGCGCGATGCCCTGCGCCTGGAAATCGACAGTCTGCTGCGCAGCCTCGGCATCACCGCGATCTACGTCACCCACGACCAGGCGGAGGCGATGGCGCTGGGCGACCGCATCGTCGTCATGGATCATGGCTGCGTTGCCCAGGCCGGCAGTCCGCGCGAGATCTATCAGCGGCCGGCCTCGCGCTACGTCGCCGAGTTCATCGGCACCATGAACCGCCTGACCGGCACTGCCGAAGGCGAGCGTTTTCATTGCCGCGGCGGGGTCGTCGTCTGGCCTGAGCTGCCGCCCGACACCCGCGAGCTGATGTTTCGTCCCGAGGATATCCGTATCGCCGCGGATGACGAGCGAGCTCCCCTCAACGGCACCGTGAGCGCCGCCTTTTTCTTCGGCGACCACACGCGCCTGTTCGTCGATGTCGGCGAGGTGCAGCCGCTGGTGATCGAAAGTACGGTCCGACGCGAGTTCCGTCACGGCGATAGCATAGGCCTGCATGTCGACCGGCGCGGTCTGCTGGTGCTGTAGCCGCCATGCTCATCGCCCAGAT
Organism: uncultured Methyloversatilis sp.; assembly: GCA_964477575.1. Classification (GTDB taxonomy): domain Bacteria; phylum Pseudomonadota; class Gammaproteobacteria; order Burkholderiales; family Rhodocyclaceae; genus Sulfuricystis. Next base: position 66,539 of record CAYZEA010000009.1, on the reverse strand, counting down.
CTCAGACCCGCATATCAAGCTGCCCGGCAAGCTCGCCTACCGGCGCGTGGATACTGCCGCGATGCTCGCCGCCTGCGTCGCGGCCATCGGCCGGCTCGATCCCGCGCCCGACCTGGTCGTCATCACCGGCGACCTCGTCGACCTCGGCCGGCCCGAGGAGTACGTCCATCTCAAGTCCATTCTCGCGCCGCTCGCACCGCCCGTCGTCGTCGTTCCCGGCAACCACGACGAGCGCGAGGCGATGCGCCAGGCCTTCGGCGGCGGCTATCTGCCGGCGACGGGCTTCCTGCATTTCGCCATCGACGACCGTCCCTTGCGCATCGTCGGCCTCGACACCCTGCTGCCGGGGCAGGGCGGCGGCGAGCTGTGTACCGAGCGCCTGGCCTGGCTCGACGCCACGCTCGGTACCAGGCCGCAGGCGCCGACCCTGATCCTGATGCACCATCCGCCCTTCGTCACGGGTATCGGCCACATGGATCGGATCGGACTGCAGGGCCAAGCGGAATTTGCTGCGATCATGGCGCGGCATCCGCAAGTGGAGTTGATTCTCTGCGGCCACCTGCACCGGACGATCCACGCCCGCGTCGGTGGCCGGCCCGCGCTGACCTGTCCGAGTACGGCCCACCAGGTGGCGCTGGATCTGCGCGACGACGCGCCGAGCTGTTTCCGTATGGAGCCGCCAGGCTTCATGCTGCACCGCTGGCGGGATGGCGCGCTGGCGAGTCACGTTGCCCCGATTGGCGCATTCCCCGGTCCCTTTCCCTTTTTCGAGCCCGACGGCCAACTGATCGACTGAGCATGCGCCTTGCCCTCTTCGATCTGGACCACACCCTGCTGGACGGCGACAGCAATAGCCTTTGGCTCGAATTCCTTGTCGCCCACGGCCAGCTTTCCGCCAAGGCCTTGGCACGTCAGGCCGAGGAGTACGCGCGCTATGAGGCGGGGACGCTGGACATCGCTCGCTACCTGAAATTTCATCTCAAACTATTGGCAGATCGGCCTGTCGCGGAATGGCTCGGATGGCGCGACCGTTTTGTTTCTACCATCATCGCGGCTCATATTCCTTCGGATGCCTATGGATTTGTAGCGGAACATCGCGCACGGGGCGACCGGGTGGCGATTCTGACCGCAACTCACAGTTTCTTGGCGGATGGCATCGCGGTCCTGTTCGATCCGATAGACGTCATTGCGCCGCAAGCCGTTATGACTGCCGGTTGGATAACTGGGCATATAGGCAGCGATATTTGCTTTGCCGAGCGAAAGATTTCGTGTCTGGCCGCATGGATGTCCCGTGAAGAGTTGAGGTTCGAGAGTTTCTCGGCCGTGTATTTCTATTCGGACTCTTTCAACGATCTGCCCCTGCTCGAACAGGTATCCCATCCCATTGTCGTTAACGGGGATAAGCGTCTGTTGTCCGCAGCAGCCCAGCGTGGCTGGCCGCAATTGCAGTGGCGGCGGGGGTGTTAGTTCGTCGGCGACAATAGTCGTCGGTCGGCATCAATGGCCTTTGCGGGGCTGCTTGGGTTTAGGTTTATTCAACGTCTGCCCGCAGGCACTCGCGCAGCCTGCACCTTGATCACGTGTAGGGCAGACGTCGAACAAACCTAAACCATAACGGTCATTGGGCCTCGCAGCCGCCGACGGCTGCAATGTGTAGGTCAACGGTCGTAGCCCTGAAATTCAGGTTAAGTGAGCGCTTGTCATTTCGGGCTACATCTGGCCGCGACCCTATGCATTCCGTCGATCAGGTATTGCCATGACAGACATCATAGGGTGATGTCCCTTGCTCCGCGAATTTAGCCGGGCTACCGCAGCTGCCGTACGAGTTGAGCGCACGCTTCACATCCTCACTGCCAAAATGCCATCGTTGGTAAATGCAACAGTAAAGGCGGCACGCCGCAATCGAGCTGCTACTTCGTTGGGTACGTCGCGTCCGCTGGAACGTTTATTCGGTGTGCCGGTGTAGTGAAACAGCTTGCCCTTGCGTTTGAGTACGCGGGCCAGTTGCTGATAAAAGGCCTGCGAGTAAAGTTCTCCGGCGATGCCGAAGCGGGGCGGGTCGTGCAGAATTGCATCAACCGACTGGTCGGCCAGCGAAGCGATCTGTTCAACAATGTCGCCCTGCGTCAGGGTCAGTCCGTCGCCGATGGTGGGTGACCACGGATTAAGGCTGCGCAGCCAGAGCACGTCGGAATTCTTTTCGTAGGAAAGCACCTGGCTTGACTGCCCCTGCAAGCACCATGCAGCGAAATAGCCAAGTCCGCCGCAGGTATCCAGGATTACTTTGCCGCGCGGTTGAATGAAGCTGACTTTGCGCTCGGCATCGGCATAGGGCGAAAGTCGCTGCGTCGGCAACATCTTGATGCCGTCGATTTCAAACGTCGGTGGTCCCCAATGCGTCGACACCAGTTTTATCAATGATGTTGAGTAACGCGACACCGGCTGAAAGGACTCGTTGGCCCAATGGTAAATCGTCCTGCCCTTGCAAGCATCAGGATAAGGGAATAACCGACCTTTCCATATCCAGCCCGCAGCCTTCAGTTCGACCGTAGTATTTGAACGTTGCAGGTCCAGCGAGCATTCGATCGTGCTTTCACCGGCATTTTTTCCAGCGCGGAATTGTTCGAGAACCTTCAAGGTCAACAGTGGTTCGGCCATTCCGTCGCTTCTGTAATTCCGCTTTCGTTTGGTCTTGCATGGTACGCCAGCGCAGGGAGGGCTGAATTTCAAGGGACGTTATTTATTTAAATAGCTGGCTATTCTCGAGAAACGGCGCATCCTAGCCGGGTTACCGGTTGTGTCCGACCGGGAATCCAGCAGGAGATAGCCATGAGTAAAGCACAGAAGAACAACAAGGAAGCAAAGAAACCACCTCTTCTCAGTCCCAAGGAAAAAAAGGCTGCAAAGCAAGTCAAGAAGCACGCCGGCGCGGTCGTTCCGCTGCTTGCGCACTGATTCCCATCATCGCGACATTGCAACCAGTCCGGATTCGCGGGCAGTGGGGTTGCCGCTGACTTGATTACGCGCATGAAGTTCGGCGCGACCCTGGACCGATGGACGATGGCATTACGCCACCGCCATTGGCCAAGGGTCTCGCGCGATGAGGAACCCCCACTGCGATCGGAGCTGTTCAGCGCCGACCAGATGGCTCAGCACGGCTATGCGCTGGCGGCCTCGCATCATCTGGCCGCAGGACGTGCGCCGGATCTCCTGCTGGCCCGCCTCGCCGCGAATGAAGTGGCCCTGGTCGGCGTGTGCGAACTGCTGACGGCGGAGCCCACGGCAAAGCGCCGTATCACGCCGGCCGGGGAGTGGCTGCTCGACAATTACTACCTCATCGAAGAACACATTCGCACCGCGGAGCGGCACCTGCCCAAAGGCTACAGCCGCGAACTTCCGCGCTTGGCGCACGGTCCATCCGCCGGGCGTCCGCGCGTCTACGACATCGCCCTGGAAACCATCGCGCACGGCGACGGTCGCATCGACACGGCCAGCCTCAGCGGCTTCGTGGTTGCGTACCAGACGGTGACAGCCCTCACGCTCGGCGAACTGTGGGCGATCCCGATCATGTTGCGACTGGCGGCGATCGAGAACTTGCGCCGCGTCGCCAAGCGCATCGCCAAGGACTGGGCCGAGAGAAACCTGGCGGACGCCTGGGCAAGCCAGATGACGGCGACTGCCGACCGGGACCCCAAGAGCCTGATCCTGGTCATTGCCGACATGGCGCGCTCGAATCCGCCGCTGGGCAGTGCTTTTGTCGCCGAACTGGCGCGCCAATTGCAGGGACGCGGTCCCGCCCTGGCTTTGCCATTGACCTGGATCGAGCAGCGTCTCTCCGAGTCGGGCCAAACGATAACGCAACTGGTGCAGGCGGAGAACCAGCAGCAGGCGGCCAACCAGGTTTCCATCAGCAACAGCATCGGCAGCTTGCGCATGCTCAGCGCGATCGACTGGCGCGATTTCGTCGAGGCGATGAGCGTCGTCGAGCAGACACTGCTCGACGACCCGGCCGGCGTCTATGGTCACATGGACTTTGCCACCCGCGATCGCTACCGCCACGCTACCGAAGCGCTGGCGCGCAAGGGACGGCTCACGGAAAGTGAGGTGGCGCGTACGGCCGTCGATCTGGCGCACGCGGCGGCCCAATCCGATGGCGGCGATCGCGCGGCGCACGTTGGCTTCTACCTGCTCGACAAGGGTCTGCCTGAACTCGAGCGCGCGGCCGGCGTCCGACTGCGCCGTGTCGAGTATCTGCGGAGGGCAATGGGCGCGTTTCCGCTGCCGCTGTATCTGGGGTCGATCGCCTTGGTCACCGCGGTCATCACGCTCGGCCTGATGACGCTTGCGGCCGGCATGTCGGTTTGGCTGCTGCTGCCGTTCGGCGTCGCCTCCCTGCTTGCTGCCAGCCGCCTGGCCGGGGGACTGGTGAACTGGCTGGCAACGCTGCAAGTGATGCCGCACGCACTGCCGCGACTCGATTTCGCCAAAGGGATTCCTCCCTCATCGCGCACACTGGTCGTAATACCGACCATGCTGACCAGTTCCGCAGGCATCGAGGATCTGGCCGAAGCGCTGGAAGTCCGGTTCTTGGCGAACCGCGACGAATGCCTGCACTTCGCGCTGCTGACCGACTTTCCGGATGCAACCCAGGAGTCGTTGCCCGAAGACGAAGCGCTGGCGCAGTTCGCCGGGACGCGGATCACCGAACTCAACACGAAATACCGCGGCGAGCGCGACGGCGACATCTTCTATCTGTTCCATCGCCCGCGGCGCTGGAACACGCAGGAGCGGATCTGGATGGGCTACGAGCGCAAGCGCGGCAAGCTTGCTGACCTTAACCGGCTGCTGCGTAGCACCTCCGGCGCCAGCGACGATTTCTCACATGTGATCGGCAATACGGCCGTGCTGGCCGGCGTCAGATACATCATAACCCTCGACACCGACACGCAACTCCCGCGCGACGCGGCGCGGCAATTCGTCGGTGCCATGGCGCACCCACTGAACCGTCCCCATTACGACGCCCGCAAGCAGCGAGTCGACAGCGGCTATGGCATCCTGCAGCCGCGCGTGGCGATCAGCCTGCCGGGAACGAACCGCTCGCGCTATGCGCGCATGTTCGGCGGCGAACCGGGTATCGATCCTTATACGCGCGCGGTGTCCGACGTCTATCAGGATCTGTTCGGCGAAGGCTCCTTCATCGGCAAGGGGATCTACGACGTCGATGCCTTCGAACAGGCATTGGCCGGCAGATTTCCCGAGAACCGCATACTCAGCCACGACCTGATCGAGGGCTGCTATGCGCGTGCCGGATTGTTAAGCGACGTGCAACTGTTTGAGGATGCTCCGGCCAGCTACGCCGCCGACGTGAGCCGCCGCCATCGCTGGATTCGCGGCGACTGGCAGCTTGCGGCCTGGCTGCTGCGGCGCGTTCCCGGCGGCGGCGGGCAACGCCTGAACAATCCGCTCTCTCTGCTGGCGCAGTGGAAGCTCTTCGATAACCTGCGTCGCAGTCTCGTCCCCGCCGCACTGACGATGCTGTTGCTGATGGGCTGGCTGGCGCTCCTGCCGGCCTTTGCGATGACCGTGGCGGTGATCGGTATCCTTTTGCTACCGTCCTGCTGCGCGGCCGCGCTCGATCTCCTGCGCGTACCGGACGAAGTGCAGCTGCGCCTACATGCCGCCACCGTCGTGCGGTCGATATCGCGGCAGTTCATGCAGTTCGCGTTCGAGCTAGCCTGCTTGCCCTACGAGGCGTTCTACAGTCTGGATGCCATCGCGCGCACGTCGTGGCGTATTCGGATCGCACGCAAGGGACTGCTCGAATGGAACCCGTCGGCAGCGGCGGAGCGCGACGACGCGCGCGGCGGCAACGCCCTCGCGGCAACGATCCGGACGATGTGGGTCGGCCCGACCATGGCCGTCGCCACGGCGAGCTACCTGGCGGCAGCGGCGCCAGCGATGCTAGCCATAGCGGCGCCGATACTGCTGCTCTGGCTCGCTTCACCGATTTTCGCCTGGCGGCTCAGCCAGCCTCTGGCGCGTCGCAAGGCAAACATCACGATGGCCCAGCAGTCCTTCCTGCGCAAGATTGCGCGGCGGACCTGGGCCTTCTTCGACAACTTCGTCGGTGCGGAAGACCATTGGCTTCCGCCGGACAACTACCAGGAATATCGCGTCGGTGCCATCGCGCATCGCACGTCGCCGACCAATATGGGGTTGTCGCTGCTGGCAAACCTGTCCGCTTACGACTTCGGCTATCTGCCGGCCGGACTGCTGCTCGAACGCACGGCGAAGGCCTTCGCCACCATGGCGGCGCTCGAACGGCACCAGGGCCACTTCTACAACTGGTACGACACGCAGACGCTGCTGCCGCTGCTGCCGCGCTACATCTCGACGGTGGACAGCGGCAATCTGGCCGGCCATTTGCTCACGCTGCGTGCGGGCCTGCTGGCGCTGGCCGACGACCGGATACTGCCGGCGCGGCTGTTCGACGGATTGCAAGACACGCTGGCACTCCTGGCCGACGCCGCTGACGGGCTTGCCGCGGAAACGGTGGACGAATTTCAGCGCGAACTGGATGCGGCGTCTTGCGCACCGCTGGCGGCGGCGCACCGCTCGCTATCAAGGCTGAACGCGATTGCCGCCACGCTGGCGGGACGGATCGCCGATGCCAGCGATTCCGCGCCCGAAAACGAAGCGAACGACTGGGCGCAAGCCTTGGCCCGGCAAGTGTCCGCCGCGCTGGACGAACTGGCGATCTTCGCGCCGCTCGACGACGGTGCGGAAATCCCGACGCTGCGCGAATTGATGTACGCCGGCAAACCGCAGGCCGCCGAGCGGCTCGCCGCCATCGAAGCCCTGGCGGCGCAGGCTCTTGAGCTCGCGGGCATGGAGTACGGCTTCCTCTTCGACAAGACGCGCCACTTGCTGAGCATCGGTTACAACGTGGACGAGCGCCGCCTGGATACGGGCTACTACGACCTGCTGGCCTCCGAAGCGCGCCTGTGCAATTTCGTCGCCATCGCCCAGGGCCAGTTGCCGCAGGAAAGCTGGTTCGCCCTCGGCCGGCTGCTGACCGGCACCGGGGGAGAGCCGGCACTGCTGTCGTGGAGCGGTTCGATGTTCGAGTACCTGATGCCGCTGTTGGTGATGCCGACCTACGACAACACCTTGCTCGACCAAACCTGCAAGGCGGCAGTCGCCCGGCAGATCGAGTACGGCAAGCAGCGCGGCGTCCCCTGGGGTGTGTCGGAATCGGGTTACAACACGGTCGACGTAAACCTCAATTATCAGTACCGCGCCTTCGGCGTGCCAGGCCTTGGCCTCAAGCGCGGCCTGGGCGAAGATCTGGTCATTGCGCCCTATGCCTCGGTAATGGCGCTGATGGTGGCGCCCGAGGACGCCTGCCGCAATCTACAGAGACTCGCTGACGTAGGCATGGTCGGCAGGTTCGGTTTCTTTGAGGCGATCGACTACACGCCAGCGCGGCAACGACGCGGGCAAACGAGCACGGTGGTGCACTCCTTCATGGCTCACCATCAGGGCATGAGCCTGTTGTCGCTGGCCTACCTGATCCTGGAGCGCCCGATGCAACGGCGCTTCAAGGCCGATCCGACGCTCCAGGCGGTGATGCTGCTGTTGCAGGAGCGGATTCCGCGCGCGACGGCACTGTTCTCCCACGCCGCGCAACTGTCCGGCGCGCGCACGGTATCGGTGGCTGCCGAGATGCCGATTCGCGTCTTCAACAGTCCGTCGTCGCCGCAGCCGGAAGTAGTGCTGCTTTCGAACGGGCGCTATCGCGTCATGGTCAGCAACGCGGGCGGTGGCTATAGCCGCTGGCAGGATCTCGCGGTGACGCGCTGGCGAGAAGATGTGACGCGCGACCCGTATGGTTCCTTCTGCTACTTGCGCGACCAGGCCAGTGGTGCTTTCTGGTCGGCGGCTCATCAGCCGACGCAGAAACGCGCTGACAGTTACGAAGCAATCTTCTCCGAGGGGCGCGTCGAGTTTCGCCGCAACGATTCTGTCGGCGGGGGCACTGTCGATGCCGGCGAATTCGAAACCTACACCGAGATCGTCGTTTCACCGGAAGACGATATCGAGTTGCGCCGCGTGCGCATCACCAATCGATCGCGGCAGCGCAAGTCGATCGACGTCACCAGCTATGCTGAGGTGGTGATTGCGCCGCCGGCTGCGGAAGCGCTGCACCCGGCCTTCAGCAACCTGTTCGTGCAGACCGAGATTCTGGACGAGCGGCGCGCGATCCTGTGCACGCGGCGGCCACGCTCGCTCGACGAACCCGCACCCTGGATGTTCCACCTGATGGTTGCGCACGGCGCCGACATCGGAGCGATCTCCTACGAGACGGATCGCATGCGCTTCCTCGGGCGCAACGGAACGACGACGGCGCCGCGTGCGCTGATCGAATCGACGGCGCTCTCGGGCAGCGCCGGCTCGGTGCTGGACCCGATCGCCGCCATACGCTGCGCGCTGACGCTGGCGCCCGATGAGTCGGCGACGATCGACATGGTATCGGGCGTCGCCGCGACCCGCGACCTTGCCGTGAACCTGATCGGTAAGTACCAGGATCGCCACCTTGCTGACCGCGTCTTCGAATTGGCCTGGACGCATAGCCAGGTGGTGTTGCGCCAACTCAATGCCACCGAAGCCGATGCGCAGCTTTACGCGCGCCTGGCCAATTCGGTCGTCTATGCCAACGCCAGTCTGCGTGCCGATGCTTCCGTGCTGATCAGCAATCGGCGTGGGCAGTCAGGGTTGTGGGGCTATGCCATTTCGGGCGATCTGCCGGTCGTGCTGCTGCAGATCGGCGAGGTCGCCGGCATCAACCTGGTGCGCCAGATGGTGCAGGCGCACGCCTACTGGCGCCTGAAAGGGCTGGCTGTGGACCTGGTGATCTGGAACGAGGATCGCGCCGGCTACCGGCAGCAGCTACAGGACCAGATCATGGGGCTGATCGCCTCGGGGCTCGAGGCCAGCCTGATTGACCGACCGGGCGGCATCTTCGTGCGCCAGGCCGAGTTGATCGCGAACGAAGACCGCGTCCTGATCCAATCGGTGGCGCGGGTCATCATCAGCGATAGTCGCGGCACGCTGGAAGAACAGCTTGACCGGCGTCCACTGGCCGAGGTTCGCGTTCCGCCGCTGGTCCCGAGCCGCCCCCGGCATCCCGATGGGGTCCGTGCGGCGCCGCGCAGCGACCTGATCCTCGGCAACGGACTCGGCGGCTTCACGGGCGACGGACGCGAATACGTGATCGCGCTCGAACCCGGCCAGGCCACGCCGGCACCGTGGGTGAACGTTCTCGCCAACCCGGATTTCGGCACGGTGGTCTCGGAGAACGGCGCCGCCTACACCTGGAGCGAAAACGCCCACGAGTTCCGCCTGACACCGTGGCACAACGACCCGGTCAGCGACGCCTGCGGCGAAGCCCTCTACCTGCGCGACGAAGAGAGCGGCCACGTCTGGTCGCCCGCTCCTCAGCCCATGCGTGCGGCAATACCCTACGTGGTCCGCCACGGCTTTGGCTACAGCGTCTTCGAAACGCGCGTCGGCGGCATATCGTCGGAACTGTGGATCTACGTGGCAACGGACGCCGCCGTAAAGTTTTCGGTGCTGAAGCTGCGCAACGAATCGGGCCAGCCGCGCCGACTTAGCGCGACTGCTTATGTCGACTGGGTGCTGGGTGACTTGCGCGATAAGTCGGCCATGCACGTGACCACCGAGCTCGATGTCCATAGCGGCGTGCTCTACGCCCGCAATCCATACAGCATGGAGTTCCCCGACCGGGTAGCCTTCCTCGACGTGGATGCGCCAGCGCGCAGCGTCTCCGGCGACCGCAGGGAATTCCTGGGACGCAACGGTGCGCTGGAGAATCCGGCCGCGATGAAACGACTTCATCTTTCCGGCAAGGTCGGCGCCGGGCTTGATCCCTGCGGCGCGGTGCAGGTAAATGTCGAACTGGCCGCCGGCGAAGCGCGCGAGATCGTCTTCCGCCTTGGCGTCGGACGCAATGCCGACGATGCCGCCGGAATCGTGCAGCGCTTTCGCGGTTCGCTGGCGGCGCGTAACGCACTTGAAGCGGTGTGGCAGCACTGGAACCACACGCTCGGCGCAGTCCAGGTGGAGACGCCCGACGCCGCACTCAACGTGCTGGCCAACGGCTGGCTGCTCTACCAGACGCTTGCCTGCCGCATCTGGGCTCGCAGCGGCTACTACCAGTCGGGCGGTGCTTTTGGTTTCCGCGATCAGTTGCAGGATGCGATGGCGCTGGTGCATGCCAGACCCGCGCTGTTACGCGAGCATTTGCTGCTGTGCGCGAGTCGGCAGTTCAAGGAGGGCGATGTCCAGCACTGGTGGCATCCGCCGGCAGGACGTGGCGTGCGTACCCGCTGCTCGGACGACTACCTCTGGCTGCCGCTGGCCGTGTGTCGCTATGTGGCCTGCAGCGCCGACACGGGCGTGCTGGATGAGGCCGTACCGTTCCTCGAAGGCCGTGCGGTCAATCCGGAAGACGACTCCTACTACGACCTGCCTGGCCGTAGCGCTGACTCGGCCAGCCTCTACCAGCACTGCGTGCTGGCGATCCGGCACGGCCTGCGCTTCGGTGTACACGGCTTGCCGCTGATCGGTTCCGGCGACTGGAATGACGGCATGAACCTGGTCGGCATCCAGGGTAAGGGCGAGAGCGTCTGGCTGGGCTTCTTCCTGAGCACTGTGCTCAAACAGTTTGCACCGCTCGCGGCAACGTACGGCGATGCGGCCTTCGCCGCGTTTTGCGTCACGGAAGCAGCGAAGCTGCGCGCCAGCATCGAGCAGCACGGCTGGGACGGCGACTGGTACCGCCGCGCCTATTTCGACGACGGCACACCGCTGGGTTCCGCCGCCAATGCGGAGTGTCGCATCGATTCGATCGCGCAGAGCTGGTCGGTGCTGTCCGGTGCCGACAACCTCGAGCGCTCACGCCTGGCCATGCAGTCGGTCGACGCGCTGCTGGTGCGCCGCGACCGCGGCATCGTGCAGCTGCTCGATCCGCCTTTCGACAGCGCCCGGCTGAATCCCGGCTACATCCGCGGCTACGTGCCGGGCGTGCGCGAGAACGGCGGCCAGTACACCCACGGCGCGATCTGGGCCGCCATGGCCTTCGCCGCATTGGGCGATGGCGAGCGCGCCTGGGAACTGTTCGACATGATCAATCCGGTCAATCATGCGCTGACGGCGGATGGCATCGCGACCTACAAGGCCGAGCCTTACGTCATCGCCGCCGACGTCTATGGCGTTGCGCCGCACGTCGGACGCGGCGGCTGGAGCTGGTATACCGGATCGGCCGGCTGGATGTACCGCCTGGTGGTGGAATCGCTGCTTGGCCTGCGGCTCGAAGGCAGCACGCTGCATCTCGCCCCCTGCATGCCGGCGCATTGGCGGGAATTCAAGATTCACTACCGCTATCGGGAAACCGTCTATCACATCACCGTTTTGCAAACGCCGGCCGGTGAAGAGGCGCGCGTTGCTCGGACGAGGTTGTCCGTTGACGGCATCGAACAGCCCGGCAACGTGATCCCGCTAATTGACGACCGCCGAGAACATCTGGTCGAAGCAAGTTGCGCCAACGTTGGGGATTGAGTTTTTCAGACTGATGGTGCTGACATTGGAGCCATACGGCCTACCGTTATATTGCTGCCCGACATCTACCGATCCCTCACTGGCCGGTCAGGCCGATGACCAGCCAGCAGCAAAGAACCCCATATTTCGCTTCGCTTATATTTCTCAGTGCCGTCTCGCCAGCGCCGACTTTTATCCATTCGCGTCTGATCGGAACCCCGTTTCTGCTACCGGCGCATTATTCGGCAAACGGATTCCTCTCCGTCAGCCGACCCTCGAATACTTGTCCGTCCTGCAAGTCTTCGGAATAGAGCGTGTCGCAGCCAGCCAGCAATGCAGCGGCAACCACCAACCACCTGGGTGCTGATGACCGGGTACTGCCGCATGATGGCGAGCGCTGGTGCGCGCCGTTGCGGATCGGCATTCAGTGCCTAGACGGTGATATTGGTATCAGCGAAGAATCTTGCGGTCATAGCAGTCTTCGCGGACAAACTTGCCCGACCAGAGGCCGGCACCCTTCTCGAAATCCGCCCAGTCGGCTATTGCTTCGGCCATGTTCATGATGGAGCTCCCATTCAGGCCAGCAGCTTATGGAAGGTTTGTTCGTAAATACGCGCCAGTGGTTCGATGTCGGCGAGCGCCACGCATTCGTCGATCTTGTGGATGGTCGCATTGATCGGGCCGAATTCGACGACTTCGAGGCAGATGTCGGCGATGAAGCGGCCGTCGGATGTGCCACCGGTGGTCGAGAGTTCGGGCGTGATGCCGGCCTCGTCCCTGATCGCAGCCGAGAGGGCGTCGACCAGTCGGCCCGGGGTGGTGAGGAAGGGGTGGCCGCCGAGGGTCCAGTGCAGGTCGTACTCCAATCCGTGTTTGTCCAGGATCGCATGCACGCGGTTTTGCAGGCCGTCGGCGCTGCTGGCGGTGGAGAAACGGAAGTTGAAGAGGATTTCGCAGGTGCCGGGCACGACGTTGGTGACGCCGGTGCCGGCATGGATGTTGGAAATCTGGAAGCTGGTGGGCGGGAAGTAGTCGTTGCCGGCATCCCAGTGGCTGGCGGCCAGTTCGGCGAGGGCCGGGGCGGCGAGGTGGATGGGGTTTTTGACCTTTTCGGGATAGGCGACGTGGCCCTGGATGCCCTTGACGATCAGTTTGCCGGAGAGCGAGCCGCGGCGACCGTTCTTGATCGTGTCGCCTTGTTGGTTGACCGAAGTTGGTTCGCCGACGATGCAGCAGTCGAGCGTTTCGCCGCGTGCCTTGAGCGTTTCGACAACCTTGACGGTGCCGTCGGTGGCGTCGCCTTCCTCGTCCGAGGTCAGGAGAAAAGCGATGGAGCCGTGCGGCTGCGCGTTGACCAGCAGGCGTTCAACGGCCACGATGGCGGCGGCGACCGAGGTCTTCATGTCGGCGGCGCCGCGTCCGTAGAGCATGCCGTTGCGCTCGGTCGGCACGAAGGGATCGGATGTCCACTTTTCGAGCGGGCCGGGCGGCACCACGTCGGTGTGGCCGGCAAAGACGATCAGGGGTTTGGCGGTTCCTCGTCTTGCCCAGAGGTTGCGCACGAGACCGGTGGGGCCGGTGCTGTCGATGCGTTCGCAGGTGAAGCCGAGCGGTTCGAGGCGCGCGGCGATGAGTTCGAGGCAGCCGGCGTCTTCGGTGGTGATCGAGCGGCGGGCGATGAGGTTCCTAGCGAGGTCTAAAACTACGTTAGCCACGTTAGTCCATCTTCAAGGTGAATTCGGAGAAGGTGGCGCCACCTTCTGCCGTGCTGGCGGTGGCATCCGACGAAGCGGCGGGCGCGACCAGCGGTTTGTCCTCGGGCTTCTTGTCGACGGCGGCGTTGTTGATCAGCCAGTGCAGGTTGTTGGCCGAGTCGGCGTTGCCGAGGGCTTCTTCGAGCGAGATCGTGCCGGATTTGTAGAGATTGAACAGCGATTGTTCGAAGGTCTGCGATCCAGGCGACATGCTTTGCTCCATCGCTTCCTTGACGCCGTTGAGGTCGCCTTTTTCGATCAGTTCGCCAATGTGGCGCGAGTTGAGCATCACCTCGACGGCCGGCACGCGGCTGCCGTCGGGCTTTTTGACGAGGCGCTGCGAGATGATGCTCTTGAGCGTGACGCCGAGGTCGGCGAGCAGCGCCGGCCGGTTCTCCAGCGGGTAGAAGCTGATGATGCGCGACATCGAGTGGTAGCTGTTGTTGGCGTGCAGCGTGGCGAGGCAGAGGTGGCCGGATTGCGCGTAGGCGATGGCTTGACTCATGGTTTCCTTGTCACGAATCTCGCCGATGAAAATGCAGTCGGGCGCCTGACGCAGGGCGTTTTTCAGTGCCACGTGGAAGGCGCGCGTGTCGGCACCGACTTCACGCTGGTTGATGATCGACTTCTTGTTCTTGAAGATGAATTCGATCGGGTCTTCGAGCGTGAGGATGTGGCCGGACTTCCGTTCGTTCCGGTAGTCGAGCATCGAGGTCAGTGTGGTCGACTTGCCGGAGCCGGTGGCGCCAACCATCAGGATCAGGCCGCGCTTTTCCATGACGACGTCGGCCAGTACCGGCGGCAGGCTGAGCGTTTCAAATTGGGGGATTTCTGCCGGAATGTAGCGCACCACCAGCGCTGGCGTGCCTTTCTGGCGGAATACCGAAAGGCGGAAGTTGCCGACGCCTTCGAGCGCATAGCCGGTGTTGAGTTCGAGTTGATCCTCGAACTCGGCCAACTGGTGTTCGGTGAGGATTTCGCCGAGCAGCCCCATGATGGTGGCGGCATCCATCATTTGCTGGTTCACCGGCATCGCCACGCCGTTCAGCTTGATGTTGATGGGCGCGCCCACCGAGACAAAGATGTCCGAAGCCTTCTTTTCGGCCATCAACTGGAAGAGTCTCTGCATCGCGCCCATTTTGTTTCTCCTCAGTCGCGCAGCAAATCGTTGATGCTGGTCTTGGAGCGGGTCTGTGCGTCCACCTGCTTGACGATCACGGCGCAGGCCAGACTGTATTTGCCATCGGCGGAGGGGAGGTTGCCGGCGACGACGACCGAACCTTCGGGTACGCGGCCATAGACGATCTCACCGGTGGCACGGTTGTAGATCTTGGTGCTCTGGCTGATGAACACGCCCATCGAGAGTACACAGTTGTCTTCGACGATGACGCCTTCGACCACTTCGGAACGCGCGCCGATAAAGCAGTTGTCGCCGATGATGGTCGGGTTGGCCTGCAAGGGCTCAAGCACGCCGCCGATGCCGACGCCGCCGCTCAGGTGCACATTCTTGCCGATCTGGGCGCAGGAGCCGACGGTGGCCCAGGTGTCTACCATGGTGTTCTCGCCCACATAGGCGCCGATGTTCACGAAGCTGGGCATCAGCACCACGTTGTTGCCGATGTAGGAGCCGCGCCGCACCACGGCGCCGGGAACGACGCGGAAGCCGCCTTTCTGGAAGGTATGCGTGTCGTAATGGGCAAACTTGGTCGGTACCTTGTCGAAATAGCGGATCGGGCCTGCGTCCATCAGGCTGTTGTCCTCGATGCGGAAAGAGAGCAGCACGGCTTTCTTGATCCACTGATGGGTGACCCATTGGCCGTCAAGCTTCTCGGCCACGCGCAGCTTGCCCTTGTCGAGTTCATCCAGCACGGTCTGGACCGCTTCGCCGAGACGGGCGGGGGAGGAGCCGGGCTTCAGGCTGGCGCGGTCTTCCCAGTATTGTTCGATCAGGCTTTGCAGTTCGGCAGTGGCGGACATGAGGACGGTTTCCTTGTCAATAAGAGTTAGTTAGAGCGATTCACAGAATTCGGCAATGCGGTGGGCCGCTTCGCGGCATTCCGCCACGCCGGCGACGAGGGCGATACGAATGAAATCGCGACCGGGGTTGATTCCGCCGGCATCGCGAGCGAGGTAGCTGCCGGGCAGGACGCTCACATTATATTGAGCGTGCAGGCGGCGGGTGAATTCCGTGTCCGAGAGGCCGGTGGGCGCGGTATTGGCCCACAGGTAGAAGCCGGCATCGGGCAGGGCGGTGGTCAGGTGTTGGGCCACGATCGGCGTGACTTGCGCAAACTTCTCGGCATACCGGCGGCGGTTGTCCACGACATGCGCTTCGTCGCGCCAGGCGGCCGCGCTGGCGGCCTGCACGGGGGGCGCCATGGCGCAGCCGTGGTAGGTGCGGTAGAGCCAGAACTGCTTGAGAATCGCCGCATCGCCGGCGACGAAGCCGGAGCGCAGGCCGGGCACGTTCGAGCGCTTCGACAGGCTGCTGAACATGACGAGGTTCTTGTAGTCGTCGCGGCCGAGTTTCCTTGCCGCGTCGAGTCCGCCCAGCGGCGGCTTGGCTTCGTCGAAATAAATTTCCGAATAGCACTCGTCGGCGGCGATGACAAAACCGTAGCGGTCGGACAGGTCAAAAAGCAATTGCCATTCGTCCAAGGCCATCACCTTGCCGGTAGGATTGCCCGGCGAACAGACATAGACCAGTTGGCAATCCTGCCAGATTTCCCCGGGTACGCCGGCCCAGTCCATGCGGAAATCGTTGGCGGGCAGGTTGTTGAGGAAGAAGGGGCGGGCACCGGCCAGCAGCGCGGCACCTTCGTAGATTTGATAGAACGGATTCGGCGAGATGACCACGGGCTTGCCGTGCTTGGGCGCAATGACGGTCTGGGCGAAGGCAAACAGCGCTTCGCGTGAGCCATTCACGGGCAGAACCTGGGAAGAAGCATCGGGAGCCGGGATGCCGTAGCGCTTGCCGATCCAGTCGGCAATGGCTTTTCTCAGGTCATCGCTGCCATTGGTAGTCGGATAGTTGGCAAGGCCGCCAAGATGGGCCGTCAGCTCCTCCTTGATGAAGGCCGGGGTCGGATGCTGCGGTTCGCCGATGTGGAGCTTGATCTCCTTCAGGCCAGTGGGCGGCGTATTCCGGGCGAACAGCTCGCGCAGTTTCTCGAAGGGATAGGACTGGAGCTTGTCGAGGTTGGGGTTCATCGGGTGTTCGATTGCGGAGAAAATTCGGCCAGTTCGACGCGCGGTGCTGGTTTCCAGCCCTTCTTGCGATGCTCGGCGACGACATTGGTGAAAATGCCGCCGCGCACGTAGAAGCGCGCGGTCAGGCGCATGAAGCGCGGCTTGCTGGCCTTGACCAGATCGTCGAGGATACGATTGGTGACATCCTCGTGGAAATGGCCTTCCTCGCGGAAGCTCCAGATGTAGAGCTTGAGGCTTTTCAGCTCGACGCACAGCTTGTCGGCAATGTAGTCGAGCGTCAGCACGGCGAAATCCGGCTGGCCGGTCTTCGGGCACAGGCAGGTGAACTCGGGGATTTCCATGTGAATCTGGTAATCCCGCTGCGGGGCCGGGTTGGAGAAAGTTTCAAGGGTTTTGGCGGGGGTGCTGGGCATGGCAATTGGATCGGAATTCAGGCGCCACGATTATAGTAGTGCCGTCCTGCCAGCGCCGACTTTTGCGGCGCCGCATCAAGACACGCGTACAGCCTGTGGCTACAATGGCCCCCGCGTTTGCAAGCGCCGCCCATTCAAATAACGATAATTGCCTTGGAGGATATTCATGAACTCGACGTTGCGTCGCCGTACCCTGCCGCCCCTGATTGCATTGCTCCTGTCTGGCAGTGCCTTTGCGTCTGGTTTCCAGTTGCAAAACCAGACCGGATCAGGCAATGGCACTGCATTTGCTGGTGCGGCCGCTGCCGCAGAGGATGCGGGAACCATCATGTGGAACCCGGCGGGGATGACCTATCTTCCGGTTGGACACAGTATTTCGGTGGCCGGCACACTATTGAGCCGCAAAGTTGAATTCTCCAATGAGGGCTCGTCTGCCAATGTCACCCCGTTGGGAGTGATCGCACCGCTGACCTCAACTGGCAATGGGGGCGGCGCGGGCGGTCTGTCGCTGGTGCCGGCAGGCTACTGGGCCTATGCGATTTCGCCGGCCCTGCGTGTCGGTATCGGCGTGTCGCCAACATTCGGTAACCTGACCGAATACAACGACGACTTTGTCGGTCGCAATGCAGGTTACTTTGCCGAGATGAAGCAAATCAACATCAATCCGTCGCTGGCTTACAGACTGAACGAACAGGTATCGCTTGGTTTTGGCATCAACATTGCCCATAACGCCACACAATTCCGCCAGGGTTACCCGATTACCGCCGCACCGAATGTGAACGCCTGCGCGCCGCTGCCGAGTTGTGCGGCGCTGAATTCGGCGAACAACCATGTGGTGATCAAGGGGGATGACTGGGCCGTGGGTTACAACCTGGGCGCAATGTTCCAGCTTGGTGCCGCGACCCGACTGGGCTTGAGCTATCGTTCGGCCATTAAGTTCGATCTCGAGGGCGATTGGGATGTCAAAAATCCCGTGGCGGGTGGTGCGGTGTTCGGCGACCAGCCGATCAAGGGATCGCTCAAAACCCCGGCGAACTTCTCGATGGCGCTCTCGCACAAGCTCAATGATCGTCTGGAACTGCTTGGCGACCTGACTTGGACCGACTGGAGTGTGGTCGATACGATAACCCTGAAAAATCGCAGCAGCGATGCCACTGTTTCTGCCCTGAGCTATAACTTCAAGGATTCCTGGCGTGCGGGGCTAGGTGTCAATTTCCAGTACAACGATGCCTGGAAATTGCGCTTTGGCCTCGCCTATGATCAAAGCCCCGTCAAGTCTGCTGCCGATCGCACCATGACCCTGCCGGATTCCGATCGTATCTGGTTGTCGTTCGGGGCGCGCTATCAGTTGTCAAAAATCGACTCACTCGACTTGGGTTACACCCATGTGTTCATGAAAAGCGAACGGACAGAGCGTGCCGTGAGCAGCGCTACCCTGGGTACGCTGCAGGTCGTGCGCGGCAGTTGGGATAACAGCGTGGATATTCTGTCGCTGCAGTACAACCGCAACTTCTGATCCGCATGATGCGGGGGGGGGCGGCTTCGTGTCGTCCCGCCAGCGTCGACTTTCGCAATGGATTTGCCCGTCTTTCGTCCGATAGACTTCCTCGCCCTGCTGGATACGCCCGCAGGGCGGATACGCCTTGTCGCTGCGGCAGACGGGCAGGATGAAAATGTCGTGCTGGCTCAGGCACGCGGATACGCCATGCGCATTGCGGCGGATTTTTCGCTGCCAATCGCGCGTTGGGGTGACCGTCTTCTGTCCGGCGCGTTTCGCTGTTTATTCGATGACATTGAAGTACAAGGACTTGAAGGGCTGCAGGCGCTCGAGGGCAAGGCAACGCTGGTGTACCTGCCGTGCCACCGCAGTCATCTCGATTACTTGCTGCTTTCCCACATTATCTATCGCAACGGCCTGATGCCGCCGCATGTGGCTGCCGGCGACAACATGAACATGCCCTTGTTGGGGCGATTTCTGCGCAAGGGCGGTGGTTTTTTTATGCGCCGCAAATTCAAGGGGGACGCGCTCTATGCGACGGTGTTCGCGCTCTACATGGAGGCCTTGCTGACCCGCGGCCTGTCCGTCGAATTCTTTATCGAAGGTGGTCGCAGTCGCACGGGCCACATGTTGCCGCCCCAAACCGGCTTGCTTGGCATGGTGCTGGAGGCGCTCGTGCGTCATTCCGAGCGACCGATTGTGCTGGTGCCGGTTTATCTCGGCTACGAAAAGCTTCCCGAAGGACGCAGTTTTTTGCGCGAGTTGGCTGGCAAGCCCAAGCGTCGCGAGTCCTGGTGGGACCTTGTCGCCGCCTTGCGCCTGCTTTTTCAGCGCTTCGGCCGCCCCTGCCTTAGCTTTGGCAAGCCGCTGTCATTGGTTACCTGGCTGGATGCGCATGCTGCCGGTTGGCGTGCTGCGGCTCCTGATGGTCAGCCCGATATGCGTTCCTACTTGCCGATGCTGGCCGGGGAAGTGGTGCGACGCATCGAGGCTGCCGCACCGCTGAATGCGGTCAATCTGCTTGCCTGTGCCCTACTGTCCGAGCCGTCGGCGCGCTTGCCGAGAGGCGAGTTGGAGCAACGCATTGCCGAACTGAAAATGCAGGTAAACCTGACAGGGGCGTCGGTTACCGAGTTTTCTCCCGCCAACTGCATCGATCATGCCCTGCGTCTGGAAATGGTCGAAACGCAGGGTGGGTGGGTGGTCGCCGCAGACGAGAAGGCTGCACTGCTTGAGTATTTCCGTAACAATGTACAGCATCATTTCGCAACCCCTCTTTGTAACGACAAGGAACCGGAATGGAAAAGACCTGGCTGAAGACTTATCCGACCGACGTGCCTGCCGACATAGATCCCGGTCAGGTTGAAACGCTGGTCGAATTGTTCGAGAAGGCATCTGCCTCTTATGCCAATAAGACTGCCTACCTTAGCCTTGGTGCGAAACTGACGTATGCCGAACTGGATCGCCAGAGTGCCTATTTCGCTGCTTGGTTGCAGTCGCTGGGCGTGGCAAAGGGGGATCGTATCGCGCTGATGTTGCCCAACCTGCTGCAGTACCCGGTTGCTCTGTTCGGCGTGCTGCGTGCCGGCTGTGTGGTGGTGAGTTGCAACCCGCTCTACACCCCGCGCGAACTCGAGCATCAGTTGAAGGATTCCTTCGCGACCATCCTTGTCGTATTGGAGAACTTCGCCCATACCGTCGAACAGTGCATCGCCAATACACAGGTCCGCCATGTCGTCGTGACGTCAATGGGGGAAATGCTTGGACCGCTCAAAGGGCCGCTGGTCAATTTCATCGTGCGTCATGTGAAGAAACTGGTGCCCGACTGGAACCTGCCGGGTTCGATCAATTTCTCCCAGGCGCTGACGCGTGGCCGCCGCCATCGCTTTATTTCGGTTGAGGTGGTGCGCGATGACTTGGCTTTCCTGCAATATACCGGCGGTACTACCGGCGTATCGAAAGGCGCGATGCTGACCCACGGCAATATCGGCGCCAATGTGGCACAGGCCTACGCCTGGATCTGCAAGGGGGTGCGTGAAGGCGAGGAGACCATTCTGACTGCCCTGCCGCTTTACCATGTGTTCGCTCTGACGGCTAACTGCCTGACGTTTTTCAAGATCGGCGCAACCAATTTGCTCATTACCAATCCGCGCGACATCTCCGGCTTCATCAAGGAGTGGCGCAAGCATCCGGTGAGCGTGATTACCGGCGTGAATACGCTGTTCAATGCACTGCTGAACCATCCCGATTTCGCCACGCTCGATTTCACGTCACTGCGGATCACGATGGGGGGCGGGATGGCGGTGCAGACCTCCGTGGCGCAACGCTGGAAAGCGGTCACTGGCGTGACGATGTTGCAGGCGTATGGACTGACTGAGTGCTCGCCGGCGGTGACCATGGATCCACTGGATTTGGATGACTTCAATGGCTCGATTGGCCTGCCGATTTCGTCAACCGAAGTGGCGGTTCGTGACGATGCCGGCAGGGACCTTGGCTTGAATCAGATCGGTGAAATCTGCGTACGCGGCCCGCAGGTGATGCTCGGCTACTGGCAGCGTCGAGAGGAAACGACGAAGGTATTCCATGCGGACCGCTTTCTGCGTACCGGCGACTTGGGCTACATGGACGAAAAGGGGTTCATCTTTCTCGTCGATCGCAAGAAGGATGTCATTATCGTTTCCGGCTTCAATGTCTATCCGACTGAGGTGGAAGAGGCCGTTGCGTTGCATCCCGACGTACTGGAGGTCGCGGCAATTGGCGTAACGGACGAGCATTCTGGCGAGGCGGTCAAGCTCTATGTGGTGCGCAAGGATCCTGCGCTCGACGAACGCACACTGATCGAGCATTGCCGCAGCGTGCTGACCGGCTACAAGATTCCGAAACGCATCGAATTCCGCGACAGCCTGCCGCATACCAGCATCGGCAAGATTCTGCGGCGTGCCTTGAAAACGTCCGCCTGATGGGTTGATTAGTCGAGCCAGTTGCTGAGGGCGGCGACAAGTTCCGCCAGTTCGCTACGCCACTGCTGCGCCATATCGGGTTCGATGCGCTCCCCCTTCTTGAGACGCAAGTCTGCAGCCCTGAGTTGCTCGGCCAGACGGAGCGCCCCGATCTGGAACATCAGCCCCTTCATCGTATGGACGATGCGCTTGACTTCCTTCCAGTCGGTTTGCTGCAATGCTTGTTCGAGATTGCCGAGGTAGGACGGCATGTCCTGCATGGCTGACTGGAGCATCATGCGTGCAATGCTGCGTTCGCCGCCAATCTGATCCAGCATGCGCGCTTCGTCGAAAACGACATGCATGGCTGCAGTGGCGCTCGCGCTTGGTACGTCGGTTTGCGCGGGCGCTGCAATGGTTCTTTTTCCTGCGCGTAGCCACTGCTCAAGAAGATGGGCGAGCGTGCTCAGGTCGATCGGCTTGGCCATGAAATCGTCCATGCCCGATTCCATGGCGGCTTTGCGGTCCTTCTCGTAGGCGTCTGCCGTCAGGGCAATGATCGGTAGGTGCGGCCGTTGCTCTGCCGCTTCCCATGCACGGATGCGTTGCGTTGCTGTGTGGCCATCCATGATCGGCATCTGGATATCCATCAGAATCAGATCGGGGCTGGGGTCGAGCATGGCGGCATCGACACCTTCCTGGCCGTTTTCAGCCACCATGACTTGCAGCCCGAGCTTGTTGAGCATGGCTGTAATGACCTTGCGGTTGGTGGGATTGTCTTCCACCACGAGAATGCGCCCGGACAAGCGGATCGATGCATCCGCCTGATCGTTCGCAGATAGGGATTGGGGCAAGGACAGCAGGGCGGTAGGCGGACGCTCGGTCTGGCGGCTATCCTTGGTGGAGTCGACGAGTTCGGCATGGATGCGGAACCAGAATTGCGAACCCTCGCCCGGTGTGCTTGCGACGCCAACATTGCCGCCCATCAGTTGCGCCAGACTGCGGACGATGGAGAGCCCGAGGCCGGTACCTCCATATTGGCGCGTCGTCGAACTGTCGGCCTGCGAGAAAGGCTCGAATATCAACGCGAGCTTGTCGGCAGGAATGCCGATGCCCGTATCGCTGACGATGAATTCGAGTAAGGCTTCGTTGTCATGACGTTCGATTTCATTGATGTCGACAAGGATCGTGCCTCGATCAGAGAACTTAATCGCATTGCTGATCAGATTGGTCAGCATCTGGCGCAGGCGCAAGGCATCGGCGCGATAGCGCTGCTCCCGCGGGCCATGCCAACAGGTTTTCAGCCCCAGGCCTTTGCGCTCGGCATTGTCGCTGTACAAAAGCTGAATCTCGTGCGCGAGTTGCTCGATTTCGAGAACAGCGGCTTCCAGTTCCAGTCGGCCCGCTTCGATCTTCGAAAGGTCGAGGATGTCGTTGAGCAGGATGAGCAAGGTCTTGCCAGCATTAAAAATGGTGCGCACATAGTCGAGCCGCGCGGCTTCGGGCAACTGTGCGCCGAGCAGCAGTTGGGCCATGCCGAGAATGCCGTTCATGGGCGTGCGAATCTCGTGGCTCATGGTGGCGAGGAAGCGGCTCTTGGCCATGTTGGCGGCTTCGGCGGCTTCCTTGGCCGACTGCAGTTGTAGGGTGTTTTGCCGCAGTCGTTCTTCCGATTCCATCAGTTGGGATTGTTTTGCGTTGATTGAAGCCGCCATCCGGTTGAAGGCTTCGATCACCTCGCGAACTTCCGGGCTGCCCGCCGGTTCGATGTGCAGGTCAAGTTGCCCCGCCGCCATGGCGCGGGCCCCCTCTTTGAGTTGTTGTAGCGGGCGCAAGCCATAGCGCAGGACCATCCAGATGCCGATGAAGTCGATCATGAGGGCCAACAGCAGAATGGCCATGTGCTCGAGAAGACGCTGCCAGGCACGGTCGGCCAGTTGGCGCGGGTCGAGGGTCAGATATAGCTTGCCGTATTCGCGGCCGCCGATGGTGACGCTGGCATTGCCCTCGACTTCGTCATACTGAAACAGGGTGAGGAACCACGCAGGTGCGCTGCCGACGATTGCCGGATCGCGGCTGACCAGCGTAATGTTCTTGATATCGCGAAACTGCACCTTGGTGACCAGCGGGCGCGTCGCATACCGATCCAGCATCTGCTGCAAGGTGGCGAAATCGCCAATCACCACGACTTCGGCAAGCGTCCCCGGCAGCGTTTCAAGCTCCTGATCCAGCATGTGGCGGATGTCGGTACGGATATCGTTGGCTTCCTTGCGTGCCGCGACCATCACCATCAGCAGGCCTGCCACCAGCAGCGCAATGCCGGCTGTGACCAGCAGACGTCCGACGAAGGGAAGCCGATGCCATAACTGCATTGGGTGCTGCATCGTCTTACTTGTTGTCTTTCACCAGGGTATGCTTGTAAAAGTCGAAATAACTTTGATAGTCGACAGGGGATGAAGCGCGGAAACCCAGCGGCGGTTTCTGACCGACGGTCTGGGCGCTGGCTTCCAGAATCTTCATGCCGACCGGATCGACGTCCATGCCGTCGATGGTGATTCTGACGGCGTCCATGACGGCCTTTGGCACACGCGGATGGGCGGCAAGAGGAAGGTTCAGGAAGGGCTTGGACTCCCAGAGTACGCGGTAACTCACGTTTTCGCGGATGGAAAAGGCCTTCATCACCTGATTGTTGACCCCCGCAGCCACTACACGCCCCGCCTTCAGTTGCCCCATGATGCCCTCCTGATTGCCGCCGAACACCGGGACGACCGCGATGCCTTGGCGTAGCAGTTGATCCATGGGCACGGCATAGCCGACAAAGGCGGCCAATGAAGGAAAGCCGACTTCCTTGCCTTCGAGATCCTTGAGCGAACGGATCGGGGAATCCTGCAGGGTCACGATCTGGCCGGTAATTGCCTCGTCGCGGGGACGCAGAATGACCTGATAGTTGGCGGCCGCCATGCGCGGCTGAAAGATGGTGTTGGAATAGACAAAGTCATATTCGCCGCGCTCGGTGGCATCGTTCGATTCGAGGGCGGTACGTGCCACCTTCAGTTCAAGTTCGATGCCGGTTGTTTGCTTGACGTAGGCGAGGATCGGGTTCCAGTACTGGGCGGTGAGTACCGCACTGCGCTGCGACAGGACGCCGAAGCTGTAGGTGTCGGCCTGCGCCGTCTTGCTTGCAAGGCAGAGTCCGGTCAGGGCAAGAAAAAAGCGTATGAATCGCATGATTCGCGATTATGGCATGGCCATTAGCCCAGCCAGCGCAGGAGCCCGAGGGCGGCGAAGCCGGCACCGATGGTCAGCAAGGTGTTGCGCCAGCGCGCCGCCACGGCAATGGCGACCAGTCCGGCCCAGAATTTGGGGTTGTCGCCCAGATTGATCTGCCCGGCGACCAGCAACAGTTCGGGCACGGTGAGGGCCGTGAGCGCGGCGATGGGCACGAAGGGTAGCCAGCGCACAAACCAGCCCGGCGGTTTGTAATGGCCTTCGAGGGCGATGAAGGAATAGCGGATCGCGAAGGTGATCAGCCCGCACGTCATCCACAACGGCAGCCAGTTCATCGTTTCTCTCCCACGAAGGCGCCGGCGCCCAGCCCAGCCAGCGCCGCCGCGAACAGCCCGGTCTTGTAGGGCAGCGGTGCCAGCAGGATTGCCGTAGCGCCGGCAACCAGGGCAGCGGCCAGGCGGGCACGGTTGTTGATGAGCGGGACGACAATCGCGATGAAGGTCAGCGGCAGGGCAAAGTCGAGCCCGAGGTCGGCGGGCAGTTGTGCGCCCAGCAGCACGCCCGCCAGCGTCGCCAGTTGCCAGCCGGCCCAGAGCGCGAAGCCGGCACCGAACAGCACCCAGTGGGCCGTCGGTGAGCGCGGGTTTTCCAGCAGGTGCGGAATCGCCGCAGCGTAGGCTTCGTCGGTCAGCAGGTAGGCCAGCAGCAGCTTCCAGCGGCGCGGCAGGGCGTGCAGGATGGGCGCGACCGAGGCGCTGTAGAGCGCATGGCGCAGATTGATCAGGCCGACCGCGCCGACCGAGAGCAGGGCCGGCGCCCCCGCGCCGACGAGTTGCGCGAGCAGGAACTGCGCCGAGCCGGCGAACACCAGCGAGGACATCAGGAAGGCGGCCAGCGGCGGAATGCCGCTTTGCAGCGCGACCACGCCGTAGATCACGCCAAACGGCACGACGCCGAGGTGCATCGGCAGCAGGGCGCGTACGCCGAGCAGGAAGGCGGAACCGGGGGAAGGGTTTTGCTTGGAATACATGTTGCTTTTCTGGCGTGAATATCTTGCGATCAAGGAGGTGATGCCGTGATTATCCAGACAAATGCCTATTCGTCCCTCAATAAAATCTTCGGCAGCGTGTCGGCTTCGCAGCCGGCGGTTGCCGCCAGCCCGGCAGTAAGTGCCGGTTCCGTCAGCATTTCCAAAGCGGCGTGGGAGGCGCTTGCGGCCTCGAATACCGCTGCATCTTCCCCTGCCGGGGCCGGTGTCGACAAGTCGGTCGAAGCGCGGCTTGCCGCGATCAGGGCCAATGGCCCGGTGAACAGAAGCCAGGAGGACCATGATTTCCTGTTCGCCAACGACAAGCGGCTTGCCGAAATCACCGCCCAAGGCAAGCCGCCCGAGAAGCTCACCGCCGCCGATCTCGATTACTTGCAAAAGGCGACGGGCATGGTGAACACCTTCGCCAATCTCAGCCCGGCGGAAAAGGCGCTGTACGACAAGGCGGTGGCCAGCGGCAACAGCGAAGCCGCTGCGGGCATCAGCCAGATCGCGTTCGTTCGCATGATGGGGCACACGGCGGGCGGCGCCAACGGCACGACCTACGACCCGCTCAACACGGAGATCACGGCCGCCAACATCGAGAAATATTTCAGCCACAGCATCGTCGATCCGAGCGGCGATGCCCAGTCCCGGTTCCAGGCCCTGATCCTGTTCCTGCAAGAAAATCCGGCGGCCTGACGCAGCGCGCACAGGCGCCATCCTGCCAGCGCCGACTTTTCAATCTGCAGGCTGCGTCGGCGTCCCGGCGGCGTGGCGTTTCCAGACGCGGCGCAGGTCGCGGGCCGAGGCGAAGCCGGCGCCTTCGGCGGCGCGCTCGACGCTCAGGCCCTGGCCGAGCAGTTGCCGCGCCAGTTCGACGCGCAGTCCGTGCTGATAATCGACGATGCCGACGCCGGCTTCGCGGCGGAACAGGCGGCTCAGGTGGCGCGGGCTGACATGCACGCGCGCCGCCAGTTCGGCCACCGGCCAGGCGGCGGCAGGATCGCGTGCGATCAGGTCCTGCGCCTTATGCACCGCCGGATGCAGGTGGTTGCGGTGGGCGAGCCAGGGCGACAGTTGCGGGTCGTCGCCGGTGCGGCGCAGGTAGATCACCATGCGCCGCGCGACCTGCGTCGCTACCTGTCCGCCGGCGAAACGCTCGACCACGGCCAGCGCGAGATCGACGCCGCCGGCGATGCCGGCCGAGGTGAGGAGCGGGCCGTCCGTGACGAACATGCGGTTTTCCAGCACTTGGGCGCGCGGCGCCCAGGCGGCGAGCATGGCGATCAGCGCATGATGGGTGGTGCAGCGCCGGCCGTCGAGCAGGCCGGCCTTGGCGGCGAGCAGCGAGCCGGTGCAGACGCAGGCAAGATGGTGGCGCGCCGGATCGAAGCGCGCCTTCAGCCAGGCGACGATGCTTTGCGCGGCCGGTGCGGCGAAGTCGTTTTCCTCGTCCTCGGTGCCCAAGAGAAACACCATCGCGCCGTCGGCTAGCGTGTCCGGCAGCGGGGCGACGCGGTTGACGACGCCAAGCGAATTGACGCATTCCGCTTCCGGCCCGGCGACACGGAGGTGGAAATCCGCTCCGGCCTGGGTGGCCATGTGGATTACCTCGGCCGGGCCGGCGAAATCGAAGGCGGTATGGTGCGGATGCAGGATGAAGAGCATGTCCATGGTCGGCTTTCGTTCAGGCAATCGTTAACTGATGCAATGGTAAGGCGAACGGCGTGCGGCCGGGCAGCAAGGAGGGGGCGCCGGGGCCGGCAACGACGATTGCGTCGAAACGCCACAGCCGCAACCACAGACGGAAGGTGAGGCGCGGGACGCAATGGTCGACCGGTAATGGCAGTTCGGCGGCTCGCTCGGGCGGCATCAGCGCGATGGTCGTCGCGCCTAGCCACCAAAGCTCGAAGGCGGCGCGGGCCTGCGCGGCGTCGCATTCGAAGCCGGGCAGCAGCAACAAGGCGGTGCGGGTCATGGCGGCCTCCATGGCGGGTTCATGGAGTGCAGGATAGGCGGGCCAGCCGCGCTGCGACAGACCGAAAGCCGACCGGAAGCGGACCAAAAAGGACAGCGTCAGCCGGCGCGATGGCGCAGGTAGATCAACTCGTAGGTGAGCGTCGGTGCCGGGCCGAGTTCGCGCAGTACGCGGCGCAGTTGCGCGGGGGCGAGCGGTGTGTGGCCCGCTGCCGCCGTGTCGGCACCGATGGCGCGCAAGCCGCGCAGGAAGGCGAGGCCATCCGCCGGGCGGTCGATCCAGTATTCGCTGTCGATGCGGTTGTCGCCGGGCGGCAGCGCGGCGCGGCAGGCCGCCGGCGTCGGCAGCGGCTGGGTGCCGGCGACAAGATTGAGGCGGACATGCGCGGCCTTCCATTCGCGGAAGGTTTCTCTGCCCGGCAGCGACAGCAGCAGCGTGCCGCCGGGGGCGAGCAGGGCGCTCAGTCGCACGCAGGCAGCGGGCAGGTCGTCGAACCACTGGGCGACAAGGTTGCCGCAAATTACTTCGAAAAAGTCGACGTTGGCGGGACGGCGGCCATCCATCACGGCGAAGTCGATGCGCGAAGATTGGCCCAGACGCGCCTGACAGGCCGCCAGCATCGCGGGGGCGATGTCGGTGGCGAGGATGTGCGCGCCGGGAAAATGTTGCGCCAGTCGTGCGGTCAGATGGCCGGTGCCGCAGCCGATTTCAAGGATGCGCGGACGCGGCGGCAGGCCGAGCGGGACGAGGCGTTCGACCAGCCGCTGGGCGGCGTGGCGCTGCGCGGCCGAGTGGGCATCGTAGCTATCGGCAGCGGCAGCGAAGCGCGCGGCGACGCGCTGTTGGAAGTCGGTCATGCCGCCAGCCTTTCGATCCAGCGTGCGCAAAGTTCGGGATGCGTGAGCGGCAGCAGGTGGCCTGGTGCGTCAATGCTTTCGACGGTACCGAAGGCCAGCGCACTCATCGCGGCCGGCACGATGGGATCATGGGCGCCGGCCAGCGCAAACACATCTGCGCGACGGGCGGTGAGGGCGGCGCGACCGTCCCATTGCGCCAGCCAGTCGAGGCCCATGGCGAGGCGTTCGCGGTTGGGCGTTCCGGTTGGTGCATGGCCGCCACAACGGGCGTGAAAATCGGCGAGCACTGCAGCCGAATCGCGCCCGAACTGCTGCTGCATGCGCGAGAGCACGCGCGGCGCGATGGCGGGGGTGTAGTCCGCCGCTTCGGTGAAGCGCGGGAAGCCGTTGATGCACAGCAGCCGCTGCCAGGCGTTGGGCGCTTGCGTCAGCCACCACAGCGCGCCGAGCGAGTGGCCGACGGCAATGACGGGCTCTGCAAAAGTCGGCGCTGGTGGGACGGCGCCGTAGAAGCCGAGGTCGATGGTGGCCGCGTCAACAGACAGCTTTTCACGCATCGCATCCCAGAGGCTGGCATCGTAGCCCCAGCCATGGACGAGAACGATCTGACTCATAACGTGGCGACCGCAGCGAGGACGCGCTCGAATTGCGTGTCGGTCAGCGCGGCGGAAAGCGCAAAGCGCAGCCGCGCGCTGCCGGTCGGCACCGTTGGTGGGCGGATCGCCACGACGAGAATGCCCGCCGCACGCAGCATATCGGCAGCCGCGAGCGCACGCGCCTCATCACCGAGCACGGCAGGGACGATCTGTGTCGATGAGGCCAGTGTGTCTATGCCTTTGGCCTGCAAGGCGGCACGCAGTGCAGCGCCCATCTGTGCGAGCCGGGCGCGTGCGACATCCATGGTCGGCACGAGGTCGAGCGCCGCGTCGAGCGCGCCCAGCGCGGCAGGCGCCGGTGCGGTGCTGTAGATGAAACCGCCGCAGCGATTGACCAGCCAGTCGATCAGCGCGCGCGAACCGGCGACATAGGCGCCCGCGCCGCCAAGCGCCTTGCCCAGCGTACCCATCGTCACGGTGGCCCGTCCTTCGGACAAGCCTTTCCCCTGTTGGCCGAGCACGCCGGTGGCGTGCGCCTCGTCGAGGTAGAGATGTGCGCCATGCCTTGCCGCCAGCGCCGCCAAGGCGGCCACGTCGGCGCGGTCGCCGTCCATGCTGAAGACGGATTCGGTGACGATCCAGCGGAAGTCACCCGGATGTTTTTCGAGCAGTTCCTCCAGATGCGCGAGGTCATTGTGGTGGAAGCGAATTTGCCGCAAGCCCTGGCAGCCCGCGTGCAGGCTGGCGTGGTTGAGTCGGTCGGTGAACACCAGTGGCTGGGGCGCCAGTTCGAAGAGCGCGGGCAGCACCGAACTATTCAACTGGTAGCCGGTGGCGAAGAGTAGCGCCGCCTCGGTGCCCTTGAAGCGCGCCAGCTTTTCCTCCAGCGCCTGCAGGTCGGCGCTGGTGCCGCTGACGAGGCGCGAAGCGCGGCTACCCGCGCCGTGCTTGTTCGTCCATTGGCAGGCGCGCTCGATCAGCAGCGGATGGCGCGAGAGGCCGAGATAATCGTTCGAGGCGACGTCGATTAGCGTCTCGTCGACGGGCCGCAAAAGTCGACGCTGGCGGGACGCCTCCAACGAGGCTAGTTTCGGCAGGATCAGGGCGTCGAGATTGGGCATGGTGCGGTGGCGGCGGATTCCGAGATAACTTCGCAGATGGCGGTGGTCAGCGTGGCGAGGTCGGCGGCGTCGATGACGAAGGGGGGCGCGAGATAGACGATGTCGCCGAAAGGTCGCACCCAGACGCCGCGCTCGACGAATGCCGGGTGCAGGCTGGCGGCGACCGGCCGGTCGAGTTGCACCACACCAATCGCGCCCATCACGCGCACGTCGAGTACGCCGGGCAGCGCACGGCAGGGTTCGAGTTCGCGCCGCATTTGCGCCTCGATGGCGGCGATTTGCTGCATTCTTGGCTCGCGCTCGAACAGGTCGAGCGCGGCATTCGCAGCGGCGCAGGCCAGCGGATTGGCCATGAAGGTGGGGCCGTGCATGAAGGCATCTGCGGCGCGCTCGGAGCAGAAGGCGGCAAACACGTGATCGGCCGCGACCGTCGCAGCCAGCGGCAGCGTGCCGCCGGTCAGCGCCTTCGAGAGGCAGAGGATGTCGGGCACGGCGTCGGCGGGACTGGCGAACAGCGTGCCGGTGCGGCCGAAGCCGGTCATGATCTCGTCGGCAATCATCAGCACGCCGTGGCGGTCGCAGGCGGCGCGGATGGCCTGCAAGGTTTCTGCATCGTGAAAGCGCATGCCGCCGGCGCCCTGCACGCGCGGCTCGACGATGACGGCGGCAATGTCTTTAGCGGATAGCAGGGCGTCGAGCGCAGCCTGCGCTGCTGCATCGCGCGGCAGTTCTGCGAACACCTGCGGTACGCGGTAACCGGCCAGCGCCTCATGGAAGCCGCTGCCCGGGTCGGTGACCGACAGCGCACCCAGCGTATCGCCGTGGTAACCGTGACTGAAGGCGACGAAGCGGTGGCGCGCCTGCCCCCGGTTCTTCCAGTACTGCACGGCCATCTTGAGGGCGATCTCGACGGCCACCGAGCCGGATTCGGAAAAGAACACACGCTCCAATTTGCCGGGCAGCAGCGCGGCCAGCCGGCGCGCCAGCGTCAGGGCCGGTTCATGGACAAGACCCGCGAACATCACATGCGGCAGTGTGTCGAGCTGCGCCGCCACTGCCGCCTTGATGTATGGGTGGCCGTAGCCGTGGCACATTGTCCACCACGAGGAGATGCCGTCGATCAGCGCGCGGCCATCGGCCAGTCTGATTCTCACGCCTTCGGCGCCGACCACCGGCAGCGGCGCGGGCGCGGTGGCCATCTGCGTGTAGGGTAGCCAGAGGGAGTCGATACAGGGCGGGGAGGAAAGCTGTGGGTGAGTATCTTTGCCGATCCAGATGAGTTCGAGTTTTTGCTTCTTTGTCATGCAGCTAACCCATTTGTGCGATACGCCAAATCGCCGTGGCCTGTGTGGCCATCCAGTTCTGGTGCGCGGCAAGGCGCTCGGGCGTCCACTCCGCATGATCGGTCGCTAGCTTGCGGGTGATGGCGAAACCGCTTTGCTCGAAAACGGAGCGTTTGACTGCGTAAGCGGTGTTCCCTAACTCCTTGTTTACGCCGGACTGCATCAAGGTCATGTTGCCCAGCCGATAGGTCAAGGCATCGACCTCTTCGTCGCTAAATGTTTCCCATCCCGTCTGCGGGTTCTGGGGCAGGACATGCTCGATGTTGAAGCTATCGCTGGTGAAGCTGTAGTCGGCATCCGACAAGTGTTTCTCCAGCGCGCACAGGATGAATCGGACCACGCGGTTGTTGCGTGATTGCGTGGTGCGAATGGTTTTCTCGGCAAAGGCGGCACGAAACGCTGCATCATTGGGGTAGATGCCCTGCATTGCAGCCAATGCGGAACCTAGATTCTTGATTTCACCCTTGGCTATCCGCTCCGCCACCGCGTTGTAGGTACGTTCCTGCTCGGCAGTGCCGTAGCTACAAATCACATTGAAGCGCATCGAGATCACCACGCATGCGCGCATCAAGCCGGAAAAATCCGGGGCATCGAAAATCCGCCTTGCCGCCAGCAGTAGCGGCAAGGGCTGGCGAACATTGAATGTTCGCAAGGTGCTGGCAAATCCCTTGATGTCCTGCGGCCAATCGGAGGCTTCAGGTGAAGACAGGGCAAGGTAGGTATCCAGGTCTTGTTCCATTTCTCGGAGGAGCTGAAAAACCACTTCCCGAGAGTTGACCTGACTACGGATCGTTTTGAAAAGTTCAGCCTGACGCGCAAACGGGCGGCGGCTGTTCCAGTGCGCACGCAGGAAATCGGGAAAACTCTCCGCACCAAGGTGGCCCACCATGGCTTCCCAGCGTTCTTCAAGATTGCGCAATTCGTGATCGGTGTCGCTGCCGCGATCAAGAACTGAAAACAGATAGTTCTTCAGCAGATCGGTCGCTGACAAACGCACCCCGCGCGCGTTGAGCGTTTCAAACACCTTGTAGGCATTCAACTCGTCGGTAACGGTAATCACCGTGAAAAACAGTCGGTCGCTCATGTCTTCGACAAATTGTGCCAGCCGCATGCCCTCGGGACCTGTGCTCTTCTTCAGGTATTCGGCAACACGACGATCAAACCACTCGAAGGCTTTACGCAGAAGATGTTCTGACGCACGAAAGCCGCGCTGTGGCAGGTGCCCTAATGGCACCAGATAGTCCTGATAGTAGCTGTTGTTGTTGCGGTTCAACGTCAGCTTGGCTCGGGAGACCAGCGTGACGGGATCAAGGTAGCCAACGTAAGTTTGGCGAATCTGTTCCATGCGCCGCTTGTTGGCCTCGGCATCGTTGCCCGCGTCAATGAGTCGTTGCAGGTTCTTCAGGACGGCCAGCACAATGATGCTAACGGTAGTCAAACGCTGCTGTCCATCGATCACCTCAAAGGTCTTGTCATCCCCGGATTGCAGGACAAGGTAGCCCATGTAATGCGCCGACTCGCCGCCCGGCAAAAGCGATCCCATCAGATCCGCCCATAAGTCCTCCCACTCGTCATCCGTCCAACTGTAGTCGCGCTGAAAACGCGGGATACGATAGGTCAGCCCGTTGCCGATGAGTTTGCGGAACGTGTTGTTCTCGGTCTTGAAATTTGTTGCCGCCATGTCAGTCTCCATTACCCACTGCAAGTTGCTGCAATTCTGGTCCATCAACCGCCGGAAATTCCAGCCCCTCAATCTCCTGCAACGACTTGCCCGCAATTCCCTGCAAGTCGCCGTACATGCCCACCGTCGCGCCCATCACGCGCTCAATCTGTTCCTCGCGTTTGGCCCATTGTTTCATGATGGCCTTGCGTTCCTTGTCCAGGTCTTCCTGCATGGATGAAAACGCCTCGACGATAGCCTCGACGCGTTGCCGGAAACGTGGGCCGGTGAGGTACTGGTAGACCATTTCGGTCTTGGTCTGCTGTCCTTCGGAAACCTGGCGGGCCATGCTCACCTGGAGCAACGTGTGGCGCAAGATGGTGGCGACTGGCAGGGCGGCGCGCGGATGGGTGACCCATACGCCATCGACGACCTCGAAGGTTTCTACGCCCTTGGGTAAGGCATGGCTGACGAGAATTGCCACTTCTGCCTTAGCGCTGCGCTGGTCATCGCGCAGCTTGGCGAGCCAACCGTCGCTCCAGTTTTTGGTGCGTTTGAATTCCCACAGCATCGTGCCGGCGGGTTGACCGCTCTGGCTGACGACCCGGTGCAGCACGTCACCGCCGAATTCGCCTTTGGGCACGGGTTCGATGGCGTCGAAGGGGAACTTCGCTCGCAGCAGGCTCTCCAGTTCCAGTTCCTGCACTTCACCCTGTAATTGCTGTGAACCCTGTTCGGCCCTGCGTTTGAGGTCTTCGATCTGTTTTTGCATCGCGGCAATGGTCTGCTCCTTCTCCATTACCTTGAGCTTTTGTTCGTCCTCGGCTTCCTTCTTTGCCTGAGTGCGGATTTCGGTCAGGCCGTCCTGTACGCGCTTTTCGACGGTGAGTTCGAGTTCACGTTTGGCGTCGTCGAGTTCGCGCTGCTTCTTGATAAGTTCGGCTTGGGCCTTCTGGGCTTCGGCCAGTTTTTCGTCGCGGGCCTTGAGCACATCCTGAAGCTCGGCGAGTTCGCGCGCCTTGCCTTCGAGTTCCGTCGCGGCGGCCTGCTTCGCCTTCTTCGATTCTTCGGCGACGACCCGGGCGCGCTCGGCCTTCAGTTGCGCGGCGACCTGGTCGGCAACTTGCTCATCCAGCGTGCGCTTGGCTTCGGCGATCTGCCTTTCCTTGTCGCGGATGCCTTGCTCGCGCTTGGCGATGTCTTCGTCCTTTTGTGCAAGCTGTCGCTCGAACTGCTGGCGCGTCGCAGCGATCAGAGGCGCGGCGAGGGATTCCGTCAGACGGATTTCGGTTTTGCAGTTGGGGCAGATAACGGTCGGTTCGGTCATATTTCGATCCCTCTTTACGTGCCTGTACCGGGCAGACGCTTGAGTGCGTCGTTCCCCAGCAGCGCTTGGCTGACAGGTAGAAGCTGTTGCGTCCGGCTTCGTTTTTAATTCCCTCGAATTCGGGGGAATTAAAAATCGGATTGTTGAGTTGTTCCCATACCCCCAGGAACAGCACGGTGTCTTTGTTCTTGAGCCATTGTTCGATCAGGGCGCTGCCGCCATCGAAGTTTCTGACCATGTCGGTCAGGGAAATGTAGCCCTGCTCATTCCGGGTCGCAATGGTGATTGCGCTTCCTTTGACGGTAATGATGCGGTTTTTCAATCTATTCCCTCAATTCAACAAAAGTCGGCGCTGGCAAGACGGCGCATGACTAGAATCTACTGGATGCGCAAGGCCTATTTTATTACCGCCACCGGCACCGACCTCGGCAAAACCTGGCTGACTGCCGGTTTGCTCGCCGCTTGCCGCGCGCAGAACCAGGCGGTGCGTGCGCTCAAGCCGGTGATGTCGGGCTATGACCCGGCACGCCACGCGGAATCCGATCTCGCAAAAGTCGACGCTGGCAGGACGGCGTGGGTGTACGCCGCGCCGCTCTCGCCCGATCTGGCAGCGGAGAAGGAGGGCAAAAGCATTGACTTCGCTGCGCTGGTCGACTGGTGTCGCGGCGAGATGGCGGCGCACGAGGGGCTGCTGCTGATCGAAGGCATTGGTGGCGTGATGGTGCCGCTGACGGCGTGTCATACCGTGCGCGACTGGATCGCTGCGCTGGAGATTCCGACGCTGCTGGTCTGCGGCACCTATCTGGGATCGATTTCGCACACGCTGTCGGCGCTGGCCGCACTACGCGAGGTGGGCATTGTGCCTGCCACTCTCGTCGTCAATGAATCCGCCGCAAGTACGGTGAGCGTGGAAGACACCTTGGCTTCGCTGCGACCGCATGTGGGGAATGTGCCGCTTGTCGCGCTGCGTCGCAATGACAGGTCGGGGCTGGAAAAACTCGCGGATCAGTTGCTGGCGTAGCGCAGATAGGCCTGTGCGATGAAACGGGCCAGATCGAGGTCGCGCTCGGTGAGGCCACCGGCCTCATGAGTACTGAGCGCGATATCCACGCGGTTGTAGACGTTGAACCATTCCGGGTGGTGGTCCTTCTTCTCGGCGTAGAGCGCCACCTCGGTCATGAAGGCAAAGGCCCTGATGAACGAGGGAAATTTCAGCGAGATGGCGAGCTTGTCATGCTCGATAACCCAAGCTTGGGGGCCGACATGCCCCTCGGCGGCGAGGAAGGACTGGAGCGCTTCGGCAGTCAGACAAGCGATCATGGCGGGCCTCCGTTCGGGTGGGGGATGTCTAGCAGCCCGTGAGGCCGAGCCGCGCGAATAGCGCCTCGTCGCGCGCCGCTTCGGGGTTGCCGCTGGTCAGCAGTTTGTCGCCGTAGAAGATCGAATTGGCGCCAGCGAGGAAACACAATGCCTGCAATTCGTCGTTCATTCCCTGCCGGCCGGCCGACAGGCGCACCCACGAGCTGGGCATGGCGATGCGCGCCACGGCAATGGTGCGGACAAATTCGAAGGGATCGAGCGGCGCCACGTTTTCCAGCGGCGTGCCGGGAATGGCGACGAGGTGATTGATCGGCACCGATTCGGGCGCGGGATTCAGGTTGGCCAGTTGGGCGATCAGCGCGGCGCGCACGCGGCGCGATTCGCCCATGCCGATAATGCCGCCGCAGCAGATCTTCATGCCGGACGCGCGCACACTGGTGAGCGTCTCCATGCGCGCCTGCTGGCTGTGGGTGGTGATGATCTGGTCGTAGAACTCGGCGCCGGTGTCGAGATTGTGGTTGTAATAGTCGAGGCCGGCGGCAGCGAGTTTTTCGGCCTGACCTTCGCCCAGCAGGCCCAGCGTCAGGCAGGTTTCCATGCCGAGATCCTTGACCACGCGCACCATCTCGATCACCTGATCGAGGTCGCCTTCCTTCGGGCCGCGCCACGCGGCGCCCATGCAGAAGCGGCTGGCGCCCTTCTCCTTGGCGGCCCTGGCGGCAACCTTTACCTCCTCCAGCGCCAGCAGCTTGCCGCGCTCGATGCCTGTGTCCTGGTCGCGCCGGGCCGACTGCGAGCAGTAGCCGCAGTCTTCCGAACAGCCGCCGGTCTTGATCGACAGCAGCGTCGAGCGCTGGACGGCGTTAGGGTCGAAGTGTTCCCGATGCACTTGCTGCGCGCGGAACAGCAGATCGGCAAAGGGCAGGGCGTAGAGCACCTCGACGGCGTCGGTGTCGAGGGGCGGGCGGGCTGGGGCGGTGGGCGACATGGAAAATCCGGTCTGCGATTTTGTGAAGCGCGAATTGTACGTGGCCGGGGAAGCGAATCCTGCGTATCCCCGATTCCAACTCAAGCGGATTTCGGCTCAACGACTGCGGGCCTTTCAACTCGCACCGCCGTTAGAATAGCCTGAGCGCGTTCGTGCGCGCCCCAGTCTTCCAGATCGACCGGCAGGCGCTGCTGCCAGTTGGGGTGTTTGTCTTCCAGCGTGCCGGGTAGGTTGGCCTGATCCATTACGCCGAGCAGGTCTTCGGCCTGAATGACGAGCAGTTGCGATGGGGAGCGGGCGAGATAGGCATGCACGGCGGCGGCGGTGGCGGTGGATACGTCCGGCATCAGCGCAGGATCTTTGCTCATGCCCTCGGGCAGGAGGTTTTCGCGTTCCAGTGCCCACAGCAGGCGACCGCGATCCCAAGTGCGCTCGGTAACAAGTCGTGAATAGAGCGTTTCATTGGGAAAAAGGGCGAGTTGCTCGCGGATGACCAGGTCCAGCCCCGACCAGAAGCCGCGCAGGGTGGGCAGATCGTGGGTGCTGACGGCAACCAGCGCTTGCGGCGCGATTTCGGCCGGCAGGCGGAAATTGCCGTCCGGGTAGCGCTCGAAAATCATCGGGTGGTAGGAGAGCACGCCGGCCGTCGCCATGCGTTCGCGGAAACCTTCGGGCACGGTGCCGAGGTCTTCGCCGATGACGAGGCATTGGTTGCGCTGGCTTTCTTCGATGACGATGCCGAGCATGTCGGCAAACGGGTATTGCACGTAGGCGCCGTCAGTCGCTTTCATCCCCGCCGGCACCCAGAACAGGCGTTGCAGGCCCATCACGTGGTCGATGCGCAGGGCGCCGGCGTGCTGCATATTGGCCCGCAGCACTTCGACGAGCGGCGCGTAGCCGACGTCGCGCAGCCGTTCCGGCGCGAACGGGGGCAGGCCCCAGTCCTGCCCTACGGCGTTGATTTCGTCGGGCGGTGCGCCGGTATGGGCGCCGCTGGCGAAGACCGCCGCCCAGCGCCAGCTTTCCGCGCCGCCGGGGTTGGCGCCGATGGCCAGATCCTGATAGATGCCGATGGCGAGGCCGGCACGGCGGCCGCGTGCGGCGGCGGCGGCGAGTTGTTCGTCGGCCAGCCATTGCAGCCAGGCGCGGTAGCGGATGGCTGCGGCATGCGCGGCGGCGAATGTGGCGACGGCGGCGCTGTGCGGATCGCGATAGGCCTCTGGCCATAGCGGCCAGCCCCAGATGGCTTTGTCCTGGGCATGGAAATGGGCTTGCAGCGCCTCGAAACGCGCGAGTTGCTCCAGTGCTTCGCCTTGTTGGGTGCGCCAGGTTGCGAAAGCCTGCCGGCGTTCCTTGGTTTGGTGGCGGAACAGCAGGCCGAGGATTTCCTCCTTCAGCGCGGCAACGCCGACGTAGTCCACCCGCGCGCTGGCGCGCAGTTTGTCCCGTTGCGCCAAAAAGTCGACGCTGGCGAGACGGCGCTGCGCTTCTGCGCAACGGGCCAGATCCGGCACGGCGTCGACGTCGATGTAAAGCGTGTTGAGGAAGCCGCGATGCGACGGGCTGTAGGGGCTGATGTGCAGCGGATTGTCGGGAAACGGTGCATGCAGGGGATTGACGCCGACGAAGTCGCCCCCGGTGGCGGCGGCGAATTCGAGCAACCGGGCGAGGTCGGTAAAGTCGCCGATGCCCCAGTTGCGGCGCGAGCGCACGCCGTAGAGTTGTACGGAAATCCCCCAGACGCGCTTCCCCAGTGCAAGTTCGGTTGGCCGGTAGCAGGTGTCCGCAGCGCAGACAAAGGGCGTGGGCGCAGGGCGCTGCTGCAGTTCGGCCAGCAGGCCGGACGGATCGTTGCGCACCCGTTCGCCCGGCAGGTGCATGGCCTCCAGCAGGGCGATGCGCACGGCATCGCTGGCGACATGCGTGTGGCCCAGCGCATCGCAATAGGCGCGGTCGATGCCGCAGTAGTCGGCGAGCGCCAGCAAGGCTTCAGTCATTGAAGTCTCCCAGATCGTGCTGCCGCAGCAGGGCCAGGGTGCGGCCTTCCAGCGGATAGATATCGCCGCCGGAAAAATCGCCGTCATGCACTAGGCCTTCGTGATAGTGGGTGTCGATGACGCTGAGCCAGAGGCAGTCGTCGCAGAGGGTGGGCAAGCGGAAGTCGATGCGCTCGTGATGGGCGTTGAAGAGAATGATGAAGTTGTCGTCGACGATGCCGCGGCCGAGCGCATCGACTTCGCCGATGGCTTCGCCGGAGAGATAAACGCCGAGGCAGCGGGCGGATTCCTGCGCCCATTCCTGGTCGCTCATTTCCGTGCCATCGGGTTTCAGCCAGTGGATGTCTTTGATATCCGACCCGCGGATCGGGCGGCCCTGGAAGAAGTTGCGACGATGAAAGACCGGATGGGTGCGGCGGAGTTTGATCAGGCGCCGTACATAATCGAACAGATCCTTGTCCTGTGCCGATAAAGTCCAGTTAACCCAACTGATCTCGTTGTCCTGGCAATAGGCGTTATTGTTGCCGCCTTGCGTGCGTCCCATCTCGTCGCCCGCTACCAGCATCGGCACGCCCTGCGACAGGAACAGCGTAGCGAGCAGGTTGCGCTTCTGGCGACCGCGCAGGATATTGATGTTGGGTTTGTTGCTCGGCCCTTCGATACCGTGGTTCCACGAGAGGTTGTTGTCATTGCCATCGCGGTTGTTTTCGCCGTTGGCTTCATTGTGCTTGTGGTCATAGCAGACCAGATCGTGCAGCGTGAAGCCATCGTGGGCGGTGATGTAGTTGACGCTCGCGTACGGCCGCCGGCCATTATGGGCGTAGAGGTCGCTAGAACCCGTCAGGCGCGTGGCGAATTCGCCGATCAGCCCGCCATTGCCGCGCCAGTAGGCGCGCATGCAATCCCGGTAGCGGTCGTTCCACTCCGCCCAGCCGAGCGGGAAGTTGCCGACCTGATAGCCGCCTTCGCCGAGATCCCAGGGTTCGGCAATCAGCTTGACGCGCGACAGGATCGGGTCCTGGTGCAGGATGTCGAAGAAGGCGCCGAGGCGGTCGACGGCGTGCAGTTCGCGTGCCAGCGCTGGCGCCAAGTCGAAGCGGAAGCCGTCGACGTGCATGTCGGTGACCCAGTAGCGCAGCGAGTCCATGATCAGTTGCAACACGCGTGGGTGCTGCATGTTGAGTGTGTTGCCGCAGCCGGTATAGTCCATGTAGAAGCGCGTGGCGTCATGCACCAGCCGGTAATACACGGCGTTGTCGATGCCCTTGAACGACAGCGTTGGCCCCATGTGATTGCCTTCGGCGGTGTGGTTGTACACCACGTCGAGGATGACCTCAATGCCTGCTGAGTGCAACGTCTTGACCATGGTCTTGAATTCCTTGATCGAGCCGCTGGCCGAGTAGCGCGCCTCGGGCGAAAAGTAGCCGATCGAGTTGTAACCCCAGTAATTGCGCTTGCCCTGGTCGACCAGATGACGGTCGTCAATGAAGCTGTGGATCGGCATCAGTTCGACCGTGGTGATGCCCAGACGCTTGAGGTGTTCGATGACCGGTGCGGTGGCCAGACCGGCGTAAGTGCCGCGCAAGGGGGCGGGAACGTCGGGATGCTTGAGCGTAAAACCGCGCACATGCAGCTCGTAGACCACCATCTGGTGCCAGGGAATGTTGGGCGAACAATCGTTGCCCCACTGAAAGGAGGGGTCGATGACGCGCGACTTGGGCACGCTGGCGGCATTGTCGCGGGTATCAAAGGACAGGTCGCCATCCGCTGAATCGACCTGATAGCCGAAATGGGCATCGCTCCATTCGATGGTGCCGACGATATCCTGCGCGTAGGGATCGAGCAGAAGCTTGTTGGGATTGAAGCGATGGCCGCGGACTGGATCGAAAGGCCCGTACACCCGGTAGCCATAGATCAGCCCTGGGCGCGCTTCCGGGAGATAACAATGCCAGACCATGTCGGTCTGCTCGCGCATCAGGATGCGCTGGACTTCCTGACGGCCATCGGGATCGAACAGGCACAGCTCGACCTTCGTGGCGTTTTCG
Source organism: uncultured Methyloversatilis sp. (assembly GCA_964477575.1). Taxonomy (GTDB): domain Bacteria; phylum Pseudomonadota; class Gammaproteobacteria; order Burkholderiales; family Rhodocyclaceae; genus Sulfuricystis. Next base: position 25,616 of record CAYZEA010000009.1, on the reverse strand, counting down.
GAGAACAGCGCAAAATTGACGCCTTCGCCATCCCAGTTGGCGCCGCGCGGGTAGGGGCGACCGGGCAGGATGGTGGAGAACGGAAAGTGCGGAACGAAGTACATGGAGTCGATGGGCCGGCTCGTTGCGAACAAGCCATTCTAGCGGCTTTCGCCGTCCTGCCAGCGCCGACTTTTTTACAGAAAACGCTTGAGGATTTTCTGGCTGTGGGCGTCGAGATCGCGCCGGTCGCGAATCATGAAATGCAGGCCATTGCCGTCGGCGATCAGGAGGCCGCCGGGCGATTTCAGGCGCCGGATGTCGTCTTCGCTCTTGAGGATCAAGGCGGTAGCGCCGCGATCGGTGTCGATCTGCCAGGTGCTGGGCGTGGCAAAGCTGGAAACGGACAGAATGCGGCGGATGATCGGCATGAACTCGCGTTGCGCCAGCTCTTCCGCAATCAGGCGCCGCTCGTTTTCCGGCAGGCTGTCGAGGCTGTCGATCCACAGCAGCTCTTTGCCTTCCGGCGACATGAGGGAGATACCGGCGTCCGGTGCGGTCAGGGCGAAAGCGCGCACCGGGGTGATGCCTTCGTGCGCCGTTTCGCCAGCGCTGACTTTTGTGAGCACAAGCTGCCCCATCGCATTGCGGGTGAGCGTGAAGGGGATCGTCATGTACCTTCCCCCAAGGCCGGCAGTTCATCCAGTTGTTTGCTCTGTGCCATGTAAAGACGATAGTAGTGATCCTCGCGCGCCATCAGTTCGTCGTGGTTGCCGATCTCGACGATCTTGCCGCGATCCATGACCACGAGCCGGTCGGCACGACGCAGGGTAGAGAGGCGGTGCGCAATCGCAATGGTGGTGCGGCCGCGAATCAGGTTGTTCAGCGCGCTCTGGATTTCGTATTCGGTTTCGGTATCGACCGCCGACGTCGCTTCGTCGAGGATCAGGATCTTCGGGTCGATCAATAAAGCTCGAGCAATGGAGATACGCTGGCGCTCGCCGCCGGAGAGCGACTGGCCGCGTTCGCCGACCAGCGAGTCGTAGCCATAGGGCTGGCGCAGGATGAATTCGTGGGCATGGGCGGCGCGCGCGGCGGCAACGATTTCGGCGCGGGTGGCGTCGGGTTTGCCGTAGGCGATGTTCTCGGCAATGGTGCCGAAGAACAGGAAGGGTTCCTGCAGGACCAGGCCAATGTGCTTGCGGTAATCGGCCACGGCGACGCTGCGCAGATCGACCCCTTCGACGCGGATGCCGCCTTCGCTGACGTCGTAGAAGCGGCAGATCAGGTTGACCAGCGTGCTCTTGCCCGAACCGCTGTGGCCGACCAGACCGATCATCTCGCCGGGCTGAATGGCCAGATCGATGCCGCGCAAAATGGCGCGATTGCCATAGCGGAAATGCACGTTCTCGATCTGGATGCCGCCCTTGAGTGGGGGCAGAGTGACCGGCTTGACGGGGTCGGGGACGCTCGACACATGGTCGAGGATGTCGAAGATGCGCTTGGCGCCGGCCGCAGCTTTTTGCGTGGTCGAGACGATGCGGCTCATCGAGTCGAGGCGCATGTAGAAGCGCGAGATGTAGGCGAGAAAGGCGGTGAGTACGCCGACGGTGATCTTGTCCTTGGAAATCAGCCAGATGCCGAAGATCCAGACGACCAGCACGCCGACTTCGGTGAGCAGGCCGACGGTTGGGGCGAACAAGGACCAGACGCGGTTGAGGCGGTCATTGACTTCCAGATTGTGCTTGTTGGCCTCGCGGAAGCGTTGCGCTTCTCGGGCCTCCTGCGCAAAAGCCTTGACGACACGGATGCCGGGGATGGTGTCGGCCAGCACCGAGGTGACTTCGGCCCAGACACGGTCGATCTGTTCGAAGCCGGTGCGCAGCTTGTCGCGCACCATGTGGATCAGCCAGCCGATGATTGGCAGTGGAATGAGTGTGACCAGCGCGAGCCAGGGATTGATGGTGAACAGGATGACCGCGGTCATCGTGATCATCAGGATATCGGTGGCGAAATCGAGCAGGTGGAGCGACAGGAAGACGTTGATGCGGTCGGTTTCCGTGCCGATGCGTGCCAGCAGGTCGCCGGTGCGCTTGCCGCCGAAATACTCCAGGCTGAGCTTCAACAAATGCTCATAGGTGGCGGTACGCAGATCGGCACCGATACGTTCCGATACCAGGGCAAGGATATAGGTGCGTGCCCAGCCCAGTGCCCAGGCAAAGACCGCCGCACCCAGCAGGCCGGCCAGCAGCCAGGCCACCTTGGTGGTGTCGATGGGTTTGCCGTTCTGGTAGGGAATCAGCACCTCATCCATCAGGGGCATGGTGAGATAGGGCGGCACCAGGGTGGCCGCAGTGGCGGCCAGCGTTAGCAGAAAGCCCGCCAGCAGCATGCCCTTGTACGGTTGAGCGAAGCGCCACAGGCGCAGCAAGACCCAGGTCGAGGGGGGTGTATGCAGTTCGCGGGCACAGTTCGGGCACTCCTCTTCGTCCGCCGGAATGGGCAGCTGACAGATCGGGCAGGCGGCGGCCACCGGGGCAGGCGGCGGCAGGCCGCTGGCCTGGCTATCACGCTGGCGGTTGAATTCGCGTTCGAAGTACAGGGCCGCCGGATTCCGGCCGAGCGTATAGCGCCAGCGGGCGAGCAGCGTATTGCCATCATCCAGTTCCAGCATGCCGACGCCGGCGTGGTCGTAATGGTGCAGGTGCGTGGCGGCGGTCAGAGGCCAGCTTTCGGTGGCGGTGAGGATGCGCTGGTTGGTCAGGGCGACCAGGCTGGTGCGAAAGCTCAGTTGGGTGTCGAGATCGAGTTCGAGCCAGGCCAGCAGGATTTCTCCCGCATTCAGCGGCGGCAACGCAGCTTGCCAGCCTTCGGGTAAAGTGTCGGTTGCGGTCACGGAAAAATGCCAGAAATAAACCAAACGGATCAGCCGCGCGAATGATACGACCTGCCGTCCTGCCAGCGCCGACTTTTATTTTTTACGCAAACGTCAGCCTGGCCTCGTTCGCCGCGTTAAGCCTACGGATATCCACACCCTTGTCATCATGAAATCCATCGAATTTCTCAAGATTGTGCATTTGCGCGGTCCCAATATGTGGACCTATCGGCCGGTACTGGAAGCCTGGGTCGATATCGGCGAGTTGGAGGATTGCCCTTCCAATACCATTCCCGGCTTCTACGAGCGGCTGTCGGCTTGGCTGCCTTCGTTGATCGAGCATCGCTGTAGTTATGAGGAACGCGGCGGTTTCCTGCGGCGCGTCCAGGAAGGCACCTGGCCCGGCCACATCCTCGAACACGTGACGCTGGAGTTGCAGAATCTGGCCGGCATGCCCGGCGGTTTCGGCAAGGCGCGCGAGATGAACCAACGCGGCGTGTATAAAGTGGTGGTGCGTGCCTGGCACGAGGAAATCACGCGCGCTGCCCTGTACGCCGGGCGCGACCTGGTGATGGCGGCCATCGAAGACAAGCCCTACGATGTTGCCGGCACCATCGAAAAACTCAAGGACATGGTCGATGATCTGCTGCTCGGCCCGAGCACGGCGGCGATTGTCGATGCGGCAGACGACCGCGACATTCCGGCGATTCGCCTGACCAATGCCAATCTGGTGCAGCTCGGCTACGGGTCGCGCCAGCGCCGCATCTGGACGGCCGAGACCGACCGTACCAGCGCGATTGGCGAAAGCATCTCGCGCGACAAGGACCTGACCAAGGAACTGCTTGGCTATTGCGGCGTGCCGGTGCCTGAAGGCCGCATGGTCGATAGTGCCGAGGATGCCTGGGAGGCGGCGCAGGACATTGGTTTACCTGTCTGTGTCAAGCCTTACGATGGCAACCATGGGCGCGGCGTTTTCATCGACTTGAACATCCAGGAAGAGATCGCGACGGCCTACGGCGTGGCTATCGACGAGGGCAGCGGCGTGATGGTCGAGCGCTCACTGTCGGGCGTCGAGCATCGCCTGCTGGTCGTCGGTGGCAAGCTGGCTGCGGCGACCCGCGGCGACATGGTGTCCGTGACGGGCGATGGCACTTCCACCATCCAGCAACTGATCGACACGCAGATCAACAGCGATCCGCGCCGCGGTACTACCGAAGAGCATCCGCTCAACTTCATCCGCATCGATACTGCCGCCCGGATGGAACTGGAACGCCATGGCTATACCGATGCGTCGGTGCCGCCGTCCGGCAAAGAGGTCATCATCCAGCGCGCCGGCAACCACGCCTTCGATGTCACCGACGAGGTGCATCCCGAGACGGCGCGCATTGCCTGCCTGGCAGCGAAGATCGTCGGCCTCGATATTGCCGGTATCGATCTCGTCTGTAACGATATTTCGCAGCCGCTGGCTGCGCAGAAGGGGGCCATCGTCGAGGTCAATGCCGGCCCGAGCCTGCTGATGCACTTGAAACCGGCCGTCGGCACGCCGCGCCCGGTCGGCAAGGCCATCATCGAACACCTGTTTCCGGATAACGATACCGGACGCGTGCCCGTGGTCGGCATCACCGGCAGCCGCGATACCACCATCGTCGCCCAGATCGTCGCCAGCCTCTTGTCTTATGGCAATCGGTACACGGGCCTGGCCTGCGCCAATGGCCTTTATTTGAACGGTCGGGCCATCGAGAAAGGCAATTGCGCGCGTTGGGAACATGGGCAGCGTTTGCTGAAAAACCGCAACGTCGAGGCCATCGTCATCGAGAACCCGCCGGCGACCATGGCGGGCGAGGGCCTGCCCTATGACCGCTGCCAGGTGGGCGTCATGACGGCCATGGACAACGCAGCCCTGATGCCGGAACACGGCATCGAGAACAGCGAGCAGCTCTACAAGGTGATGCGCACCCAGGTGGATGTCGTCCTCAAGGGCGGCGCCACGGTGCTCAACGCCGACGATCCGACGTTGGTCGAAATGGCCGAGTACTCCGATGGCGAAGTGATCTACTTTGCTGCCGATGCCGCCGCGCCGACGATCGTCGCGCACCGTCAGAAAGGTGGGCGCGCCGTGGTGCTGCGCGACGGTCACATCGTTCTTGCCGCCGCTTCGCTCGAAGCGCCGCTGATCGAACTTTCCGCCGTGCCGCTGCTGCAGGCCTCGCTGCAGCATTTGTCCGGCATTCTTGCTGCCCTTGGCGCCGGCTGGGCGCTCGGTCTGTCGTCCGACATGCTGCGCGCCGGCATCGAAACCTATCTTCCCGCATCTGCCGACTGACATGGAAATTTCCCGCATCAGGGCCCTGCGCGGCCCCAATCTCTGGTCCCGTCATACCTCCATTCAGGCACTGACGCAGTGCGACGACAACGAACGCGCCCTCAGTCACATGCCGGGCTTTGAAGCACGCATCCGCGCGCGTTTTCCCATGATCGGCGCGATGCGTCCGATCGGCTACGAAGGGGAAATTACGATTGCCCATGCCCTGCAGTATGCCGCCCTGAACTTGCAGGCGCAGGCCGGTTGCCCGGTGACTTTCAGCCGCAGCGCGCCGACGACCGAGCCCGGCCTTTATCAGGTGGTCGTCGAATACACGGAGGAAGCCGTCGGCCGTCTTGCTTTCGAGCTGGCCGAGAAACTTTGCATTGCGGCACGCGACGATCAAGCCTTCGACCTCGATGCCGCCCTCAAAGCCTTGCGCGATCTGGATGAAGATGAACGCCTCGGCCCGTCGACGGGGGCTATCGTCAATGCCGCGATTGCGCGCGACATTCCCTACCGGCGCCTGACGCGCGGCAGCCTTGTGCAGTTCGGCTGGGGCAGCAAGCAGCGGCGCATCCAGGCCGCCGAGATCGACAGTACCTCGGCGATTGCCGAATCCATCGCCCAGGACAAGGATCTGACCAAGGAACTGTTGCGTGCGGCCGGCGTACCGGTGCCGGTCGGCAAAGTCGTCGATAACCTCGAAGATGGCTGGCAAGCCGCACTGGAGATTGGCTTGCCCGTTGTGACCAAGCCCTTCGATGGCAATCAGGGCAAGGGCGTCACGGTCGGCATTACCCAGCGTGACCATTTCGAAATCGTCTTCGCCGTGGCGCAGGAATACAGCCGCCATGTCATTGTCGAGAAATTCATCACCGGCGACGACTTCCGCATGCTGGTCGTCGGCGACAAACTGGTTGCCGCCGCGCGGCGCGAGCCGCCGCATGTGATCGGCGACGGCGTGCATACCGTGCGCGAACTGGTCGATATCGTGAATCAGGATCCGCGCCGCGGCGAGGGACATGCCACCTCGCTGACCAAGATCCGCTTCGACAATATTGCCCACTCGCGGCTGGCCGTGCAGGGCTACACGGCCGACTCCGTGCTGCCCAAAGGGGCACGGGCGGTGCTGCGCAACAACGCCAATCTTTCCACCGGCGGCACGGCCACCGATGTGACCGATGATGTCCATCCCGAAGTGGCGGCACGCGTCGTCGCGGCGGCGAAAATGGTCGGCATCGACATTGCCGGCGTCGATGTGGTCTGCGAAAACGTCGGCCGACCGCTGGAAGCGCAGGGCGGCGGCATGGTCGAAGTGAATGCCGCGCCCGGCCTGCGCATGCACCTCGATCCTTCTTACGGCAAGGGCCGTGATGTCGGCAAGGCGGTTATCGAGACCATGTTCGGTCCCGGCGAAAACGGCCGCATCCCGGTCGTCGCCGTGTCGGGCACCAACGGCAAGACCACGACGGTGCGCCTGATCGCGCACCTGATTCACCAGACCGGCAAGCGCATGGGCATGACGACCACCGACGGCGTTTATGTCGAAGGCCGCCTGATCGATACCGGCGACTGCAGCGGCCCGAAGAGCGCGAAGAACGTGCTGATGCATCCCGAAGTGGATGCGGCGGTGTTTGAGACGGCGCGCGGCGGCATCCTGCGCGAGGGGCTGGGCTTTGACCGCTGCGACGTGGCCGTCGTGACCAACCTCGGCGAGGGCGATCACCTCGGTCTCAACTACATCACCACGACGGAAGAGCTTGCCGTCGTCAAGCGCGTGGTTGCGCAAAATACCGGCCCGGACGGCACCGCCGTACTGAATGCCGCCGATCCGAACGTGGTCAAGATGGCCGCTTCCTGCCCCGGCCATGTCATTTTCTTCGCCGCCGATCCGCATCTGCCGACGATGGTGACGCACCGCGCCCATGGCAAGCGCGCCATCTTCCGCGATGGCAATGCCCTGGTTGCTGCCGATGGTGCGCTTGAGGAGCGCATCGACCTTTCCGGCATCCCGCTGACGCGCAATGGCACCATCGGTTTTCAGGTCGACAACGCCATGGCGGCCATCGCCGCCGCCTGGGCCTTGGGTATCGACTGGAACCTGATTCGCCTAGGGCTGGCGACCTTTGTTAACGATGCCGCCACGGCGCCCGGACGCTTCAACGTCTTCGACTATCGCGGCGCCACGCTGGTCGCCGACTACGGCCACAATCCCGATGCGATTCAGGCACTGGTGCAGGCGGTCGAGGCCATGCCGGCGCAGAAACGCTGGGTGGTCATCAGCGCAGCAGGCGACCGTCGCGATGAGGACATCCGCAAGCAAACCGAGATTCTCGGCGATGCCTTCGATGGGGCCATCCTCTATCAGGATGCCTGCCAGCGCGGGCGCGCCGATGGCGAAGTACTCGGCCTGCTGCGTCAGGGGCTGGACAAGGCGACGCGGACAACGCAAATCGAGGAAATCCGCGGCGAGTTTCTGGCCATCGATACCGCGCTGGCCAAGCTGCAGCCGGGCGACCTGTGCCTCATCCTCGTCGATCAGGTGGAGGAGGCCTTGGCGCACATCGCACAGCGCATCGAGGGTTCCGGGACCATTGAGGTGTTGAGCGATCCGGCCGATCCCGTGCTTGACTGGGAAGCCGCCAAGTGTGACCTACTCCGTCAGCATTAAGCAGAGCGCAGCCAAGGCGCTTGCGACGACCGCTCGCGTCTTATCATCGATGTGATCGGCCAGTTGGTGACGAACCCTGCAGCAGGCGGTGTGCTGAAAGGGGAATATGCGGGGCTGCGCCGCATTCGAGTGGGCAACTACCGCGTTGAGCGAAAGTCAGAAACCATACTCACGCTCGACACGACAGACCCGGACACGAAATGCCCGATACCAGTCCTTTGCGCGCCCCTGAGCTTGGCGATGAGTGATGTTTTCCTTCCAGGCCGTTATCGCTTCTTGGCTCGCCCAGTATGAAACGGAGATGCCGATTTCTTGCCGCGCACTCTCAAAGCCAAGAAAGCCCGGTTGTTCGGAGGCAAGCTCCAGCATGTGCTTTGCTGTTTCACCATAGTCGTTGTCACCGTCGGTGCGGACGGATGTAAAGATGACAGCGAAGTACGGTGGCTGTGGTGTTTGTGCGGGTGAAGACATCTACACTCCTTTTCTTGCTACCCATCGTCGAGTTAGGTTGCGTTTCGCGGCAACCGCATGTGAATAAGTGCAAGCCGATTTCCTTTCTTGTCTTGCCGTTCCTCGATGGCATAAGGCTGAAATCCCAGCTTCGGATAAAGCAATAAGCCGGCAACATTTTGATTGAAACACGACACCGTGACCTCGGCGGCCTGATGTTTTGAGAAAGCAAGGCCGACCATCTGTTCGATGAGATAAGTGCCGACACCGCTCCCACGGGCTGCCGGGGAAACAATGACGTTTCCAATAGAGCAACTGCCACCAGCTTCCCAGCGGTAGAAATTGGCGAAGGCGGCAACTTTACCGCCAAGCTCCACTACGGTTGAATCTGAACGTTGCGCAATTGAGTCTTGCAACTGTGACGGGGTCAACGGGAATGCCGCCTTCGGGAACAGGAAAAATAACTCGTCTTCGCTTTGCGGAAAACTGCAAATGACTTGAATGTCTTTTTCGTCAACGGGACGATGAGTAAGTGTCATGTTTCAAGCGACCCAACGTTCAAGGTCAGGACGGCCGGAGCGCGAAGCGCGGAGGGAACCAAAAACGCAGCTTTTGGTCGTCCCTTTGACCGTAGTGTTGGACGAAGCCGCTACGCGGAGAAGTCGCGGACCGGGCCGACAGGAATTAATCTTCACGAACACTCCGACGGGGACGTTGGCGTGATTTTGCAACCAATCGTGAGGAAATGCCAGCATGACAAAGCCATCCACCGCCGATTTTGATCGGCAGTACCAGGCACACCTCAAGCACCTCAAGCTCAAGGGCCTGCAGCCCAAGACCATCGAAGCCTATTCGCGCGCCATCCGCCGCATCGGCAATCACTTCGATCACCGCATCGACGACCTGACCGAGCCGCAACTGACGAACTACTTCACCGAACTCCTCGGCACCCACTCCTGGAGCGCCGTCAAGCTCGACCTGTACGGACTGAAGTTCTACACCCAGCACGTCCTGAAGAAACCCTGGGTGGCCCCCGGCCTGATCAAGCCACCCAAGAGCCAGCGTCTGCCGGACATCGTCACCCTCGACGAAGCCCGGCGCATCTTTTCCGCCACCCGCGTCCTCAGCTATCGGGTGTTCTGCTTCACCCGCTACAGCCTGGGCCTGGGCCTGCGGCTGGGCGAAGGGCTGCGCCTGCAAGTCGGCGACATCGATGCCATGCGCGGCCGGGTGCACATTCGCGATGCCAAGGGCAACAAGGACCGCCTCGTGCCGCTGCCGCAGGCCACGCTGCACCTCTTGCGCCGCTACTGGCCGCTACATCGCAACCCGGTGCTGATGTTTCCCGACCGCTCGGCCGGGCGCAAGGGCGCCGCCGCCGTCACCACGCCGCTCGCCCCGGGCGGCGTGCAGACCACCTTGCACAAAGTCGTCACGGCCTGCGGCCTAAAAAAATATTTGCTACAGCGCGCTAATCCCGGCGCTCTCGGGCCGGGCTCGTTCAACAATCGGTTCAGATCGTGGTAAGCACGATCTAACCTTAGTCGTTAGATTCTTTCAACAACTTCAAATGATTTGCTGCCAGAAAAAACGCCATCAACATACACCTCAACTCTTGCTTTGCCTACACCAAGGGCCGTGCCAAGAGTTGGAAACCAAACGTAGTAAGGCGGAGCGCTAAAAGTAAAAGTTTTTTTTGGCGATGAAATTAGCCTGTCGCCACTGAACCACCTCACCTCAATGGTCTGTACTCCACCTTGTGCTTTTGTGTCGTCCCATAGGAAAGTCAGGTAGGCAACAATTTTGCCTTCAAGGCCAAATTTCTCAGAGATACCAATTGGACCTTTGTCCTTTTGTGTATCTTTGGCCAATACGATTGACGTATTTCTTTCTGAAATCTTTACGGTTGAACATCCGCCAAGGATGCTCAGTGCTATGGCAGAGATGACGATTGTGTTTCTAAACATGGTGGCTCCCTCATCAAAGGTACGCACATGGCGCAAAATCTAACGACGCTGTAGAAAAAGTCTGTTCATAGCGTGAGGTCGGTCGGAAAAATGGAGTCTAACGAATAGCGTTCATCCGCCGCTATGACCGCTTCCGCTTTCCTTGTTCGCCTTCAGCGGCGGATAAACGCTATTCGTTAGACATCATCACCTCACCGTCTCCTTGACATGGCCTTGGTACAGAGCGTCTTGTTGAACCAAGTCGCCTTCGCTACACCGATATAGTTATCCAAATCGCACGGAGGGAGGTAGACGCCCCCATTTCCAGCCTTGAGCTCTTCTTCGTTTTTTACTTTCGCAGCTAGTGTGGTGTTCAGCGTTGCCAAACACTGCTGGAATTCGCCATTGTGATATTGTGCTAACGCAAGGTCGTTCCGGACTTGGTCAATTTCTATCCAGCCCATGAACTTCTCGCAACGAGCGATGAGGCTTTGCAGGGTGTTCGCTGCTTGGGCAAAGCGACGAGAGTTATAAGAGCGCAGGAATCGATCACGCAGGTTCTGTCGGCCCGCACTAGTGCAGGTTGCGGGTGGAATACTGTATGTGCCATCGAATCCAGCTCGCGCGCCACAATAGGCGCGACACGCCTCTTCAGTAATCGGACGTACGATAAGTGCGGAGCGGCCAGAGGGGGAAAAAGATATTTTGCAGTTCGAATCACTTCCGTCTGCGGCCCAACTGTCGGCATGACCGATCTCTCCCGATATCACGCCTGAAACGCTACAAAGATGACAGTTTCCTCCGGTGGACTCGATCTCGAAGGCCTGCCCGTTCTGCTCGCTCGATCGTATTGTGAGCGTGCCACTGTCGTGACCAAGAACATATTGGCCCTGGCGAATTTCGGTTTTGGCCGCGACTGTCGACGTAGATGCGGCAACGACAAAAATGAAGTGAAGGAAATGGCGGCGCATAAATAAGAGAGGTCTAACGAATGAAAGGGACTTCCCCGTCCCAGGCGGAGCGAGAGGCGGAAGCCTCGCGCGAAGCGGCAACGAAGTGCCAAGATGGGGTTTGCAAACTCATCTACCTGCCCAGGAGGGGAAATCATGGAAATCGTAACGCTCGGCATCGATTTTGCCAAGAACATATTTGCATTGCACGGCGTGGATGCCGCCGGGAAGGTTGTCTTGCAACGCCCGGCGGTAAAACGGACCAAGCTGCTGGAACTGACCGCCAGCCTGCCGCCGTGCCGGATCGGCATGGAAGCCTGCTCCGGCGCCCAAGGGCCTGCAGCCCAAGACCATCGAAGCCTATTCGCGCGCCATCCGCCGCATCGGCAATCACTTCGATCACCGCATCGACGACCTGACCGAGCCGCAACTGACGAACTACTTCACCGAACTCCTCGGCACCCACTCCTGGAGCGCCGTCAAGCTCGACCTGTACGGACTGAAGTTCTACACCCAGCACGTCCTGAAGAAACCCTGGGTGGCCCCCGGCCTGATCAAGCCACCCAAGAGCCAGCGTCTGCCGGACATCGTCACCCTCGACGAAGCCCGGCGCATCTTTTCCGCCACCCGCGTCCTCAGCTATCGGGTGATGACGGTGCTGCGTCCCCGAAATTGGCCGCCGGTCCGGTGGCACTTTCCATGGTGTTGCTCTCCCTGTCGGCAGCGTTGGTCGCCGAGTGCCGCCAGCATACCTGCCTGTCATGGCCGTGGCAAGGCTGCCTCGATATGCCGTCCTGCTAGCGCCGACATTTCCTAAACGTCACTCTGCTGCACTGCAGCTTTTCCGGGTATGCTCCTTCGGGCAAAATGCGCCCCCCGAAGGAGGATTTCCGTGTCCAAGCAAGATAATAACGAAAGCGTTCGCACCGGTCTGTCGGAGGAGTCGATCCGTCTGGCCTTCCTCGACAACCTTTTTTACGTTCAGGGCCGTTTTCTCGAAGTCGCCTCGCTGAACGACAAGTACAAGGCGCTGGCCTATACCATCCGCGATCGCATGCTGCATCGCTGGGTCAGCACCGTGCAGACCTATCAGCAAGCCAATCCGCGCACCGTCTGCTACCTCTCGGCCGAGTATCTGCCCGGCCCCTTTACCGGCAACAATCTGCTGAACCTCGGCATCGAAGCGCCGACGCGGCGCGCGCTGGAAAGTCTGGGGCTTGATCTCGACGAATTGCTTGAGCACGAAGAAGAGCCGGGGTTGGGCAACGGCGGTCTTGGCCGTCTGGCGGCCTGCTTCATGGATTCGCTCGCCTCGCTGGAAATCTCGGCCATCGGTTATGGCATCCGCTACGAATTCGGCATCTTCCGCCAGGTGATTCGCAATCAGGAGCAGGTCGAAACGACCGACAACTGGCTGCATTACGGCAACCCGTGGGAAGTGCGGCGGCCGAACATTTCCTACGAGGTGAAGCTGGGCGGCCACACCGAGCAATACACCGACGACCAGGGCAGCCTGCGCGTGCGCTGGGTGCCGAGCGAGACTTTCCACGGCATCGCCATCGATACGCCGATCCTGGGTCATGGCGTGAATAACGTCAACCTGCTGCGCCTGTGGAGCGCCGAGGCGTCGGAGGGCTTCGACTTCCATGCCTTCAACCAGGGCGACTATTACGGTGCCGTGATGCGCGAGGTGCGTTCCGAAACCATCAGCAAGGTGCTCTATCCCAACGACGAGCCGGAAATCGGCAAGCGCCTGCGCCTGTTGCAGCAGCACTTCTTTGTCACCTGCTCGCTGCAGGACATGATCCGCATCATGAAGTCGACGGGCACACCGCTCGAACGTTTCCATGAAAAATTCTGCGTGCAGTTGAACGACACGCATCCGGCGATTGCCGTCGCCGAACTGATGCGCCTGCTGATCGACAGGAACGGTCTCGATTGGGATGCGGCCTGGACGGCCACCTCGCGCACCTTTGCCTATACCAACCACACCTTGCTGCCGGAAGCGCTGGAGAAATGGTCGCTGCCCTTGTTCCAGGCTTTGTTGCCGCGCCATTTCGAGATCATCTGCGAGATCAACGCGCGTTTCCTCGACGAAGTGCGCATGCATTTCCCCTTCGACGACGGTCGTGTCCAGCGCCTGTCGATCATCGACGAAAACGGCCCGCGCTACATCCGCATGGCGCATCTGGCCTGCGTCGGCAGTTATGCGATCAACGGTGTGGCCGAGCTGCATTCGCGCCTGCTCAAGGAAACGGTGCTGCGCGATTTCTATGACCTGTGGCCGCACAAGTTCCAGAACAAGACCAATGGCGTCACACCGCGGCGCTTCATCATGCTCAGCAACCCAGGGCTGTCGGCGCTGCTGACCGAGACCATCGGCCCGGCCTGGGAAAATGACCTTTCGCAACTCAAGGCGCTGGAGGCGCATGCCGACGATGCGGCCTTCCAGAAGCGCTGGCAGGCGATCAAGCATGAACGCAAGGGCGCGCTGGCCGACTGCATCCGCTATCGCTGGGGCATCGACGTCGATCCGACCAGCCTTTACGACGTGCAGGTCAAGCGCATCCACGAATACAAGCGCCAGCACCTCAACATGCTGCATGTGCTGACGCTCTACAACCGCATCAAGTGCAACCCGTCCGTCGCTATGGTGCCGCGCACCGTCATTTTCGGCGGCAAGGCGGCGCCGGGTTATGCGATGGCCAAGCTGATGATCCGCCTGATCAATGCGGTGGCCGATATCATCAACCGCGATCCGGATGTCGGCGGGCGCCTCAAGGTGGTGTTCATGCCGAACTTCAGCGTCAAGCTCGGTCAGCGCGTTTATCCGGCGGCCGACTTGTCGCAGCAGATTTCCACGGCGGGTCTGGAAGCCTCGGGCACCGGCAACATGAAGTTCTCGATGAACGGGGCACTGACGATCGGCACGCTGGATGGCGCCAACGTCGAGATTCGTGAGGAAGTGGGCGCCGAGAACTTCTTCCTGTTCGGTCAGACCACGGAAGAGGTGGCGCGCACCAAGGCCAACGGCTATCGTCCCTGGGATATCTATCAGAGTAACGCGGAGCTCAAGAGCGTGATCGACCTGATCGGCGGCGGTCTGTTCTCGCACGGCGATCGCGATGTATTCCGCCCGCTGGTCGACAACCTGCTGCACCACGATCCCTACCTGCTGCTGGCCGACTATGCGCCGTACATCGCCGCGCAGGAAGCGGTGGGCGAGGCCTATCGCGATCCGCTGCGCTGGACGCGCATGTCGATCCTCAACGTGGCGCGCATGGGCAAGTTCTCGTCCGACCGCACCATTGCCGAGTATTGCAAGGATATCTGGCGCGTATCGAAAACGCCGGTCAAGCTTTAGGTGAACTCAGGCAAAGTCGATCAGGATATCCACGCCGCCCGCCGGCGCGATGGCGGCGGCGGGAATGGACTGGCCGGCACGCCATGCCGTCACGGCCTGCCGCTTGCCTGCGCCGCTGACCAGAAACACGACCTCGCGCGCGGCGGCGAGGCGACGGGCCGACAGCGAAACACGCTCGGGCGGCGGCTTGGGCGCATCGAATACCGCCAGCACAGCCGGCGCCGCATCGCTTGTGCCCCAGTCGTGGCCGGGAAACAGACTGGCGGTATGGGCATCTTCGCCCAATCCGAGCAGCACCAGATCGAAGTCGCCCTGGCCGAGCAGCGTTTTTTCATACAGCCGCGCCGTCTCGTCAGCACCGACAATTGCGGGAAGATGCGTGGGCATGACATGAATCTGCGCCGCCGGAATGGCGACATGATCGAGCCAGGCGTCGGCTGCCATGCGGCTGTTGCGCTCGGGATGCTCGGGCGGCAGGCAGCGTTCGTCGCCAAACCAGATGTGCCAGCGCGACCAGTCGGTGGAAGTCGTGCGCAAGGCCTGATAAACGCGGCGCGGTGTGTTGCCGCCGGCCAGAACGAGGTGAAAAGCGCCAGAACGGTCAATGGCCTGCCGTGCGGCAGCGAGTATCCATGCAGTTGCCGCCTGTTCGAGGGCGGCGGCGTCAGCGTAAGTGTGCCAGCGAGTAGTTTGCATGGCCGTCAGCATACATCACCAAGGAGGGAGCAAAAATGCGTCTCGCAATGATCGGTCTGGGCAAGATGGGGGGCAACATGGTGCGGCGCCTGCGCCGCAATGGGGTCGAGGTGGTCGGCTACGACCGCGATGCCAAGGTGGTGGCGGGGCTGGCGACCGAGGTGGGCATGGTCGCGGCAACTTCTGTGGCCGATGCGGTGGGCAAGCTGTCCGTACCGAAAGTGGTGTGGTTGATGCTGCCGAGCGGCGATCCGACCGAGCACCAGTTGAAGGAACTCGTGCCGCTGCTGGCCAAGGGCGATGTCGTCGTCGATGGCGGCAACTCCAATTACAAGGACAGCCAACGGCGCGGCGCCTGGCTGGCGGAACAAGGGATCGGTTTCATGGATGCGGGCACGTCCGGCGGCGTCTGGGGGCTGGACAACGGTTATTGCCTGATGGTGGGGGCGACACCCGATGTGGCAAAAATCATGGAACCGGTGCTCAAGGCGCTGGCCCCCGCGCCGGATCGCGGCTGGGCGCACGTCGGGCCGGTGGGCGCCGGTCACTATTCGAAGATGATCCACAACGGCATCGAGTACGGCATGATGCAGGCGCTGGCCGAGGGCCTCGATCTGCTCAAGGGCAAGCAGGAATTCAATTACGACCTCGCCCAGCTTACCGAACTGTGGCGCCACAGCTCGGTGGTCAGAAGCTGGCTGCTCGACCTGACGGCGGACGGGCTGAAAGACGATCAGGAACTGACCAATATCGCGCCCTTCGTGTCTGATTCCGGCGAGGGCCGCTGGACGGTGATCGATTCCATCGAGCAGGGCATCCCGGCGCCGGTACTGACGCTGGCGCTGCAGATGCGCTTTGCCAGCCAGGACGAGAAGGGCTACGCCTACCGTTTACTCTCGATGATGCGCAATGCCTTCGGCGGCCACGCCATCAAGGCGAAATCATGAAGGACATTGCCCCCAGCACGCTGATGATCTTCGGCGCGGCGGGCAACCTGGCGCGCCTCAAGCTGATCCCGGCGCTGTTCCGGCTGGAAGCGGCCGGCCGCTTGCCCGACAAGACGGTGATTCTGTGCGCGAACATCGAGGAGCGCAGTCGCGAGCAGTGGCTTGACGAGGTGGCCGGCATGCTCAAGGCCAAGTATCCGCAGGGTTACGATGCCGCCGTGTTCGAGCGCTTTCGTGAGCGCATCCACTATCACGCCATCCCGCCCGGCGACGACGGCAGTTATCTCAAACTGAAGGAACTGCTCGATGCCGATGCGCGCTTTCCGCGCAATGTCGTCTTCTATATGGCCGTACCGCCGTCGATGTTCCCCGGCATCATCGACAAGCTGGGGGATGTAGAGCTACTGAAGCAGACCCACGGCACGCGCCGCGTGGTGATCGAAAAACCCTTCGGCTACGACCTGCTCAGTGCGCAGGCACTACAGAAAGGGCTTTACCGTCACCTCAACGAGCCGCAGATTTTCCGCATCGACCACTACCTCGGCAAGGGTACGGTGCAGAACGTGATGGTGTTCCGTTTCGCCAACCTGATGCTTGAACCGCTGTGGAACCGCCATTACATCGACCACGTGCAGATCACCCATGCCGAAAGGCTCGGCACCGGCGGGCGCGCCGGCTACTACGACGGTGCGGGTGCCCTGCGCGACATGATCCAGAGCCACTTGCTACAGTTGCTTACCCTTGTGGCCATGGAGCCGCCGGTGTCGATGGCCGCCGAACACCTGCGCGACGAGAAGGTGAAAGTGCTGCGCAGCATCCGCCCGATTGCCCAGAATGCCGTGAATGCCCATGCCTTTCGCGCCCAGTACACCAGCGGCGTGATCGACGACCAGACGGTGCCGGGCTACCTCGAAGAAAACGGTGTGGCGCCGGACAGCACGACGGAAACCTACGCCGGCCTGAAGCTGTTCGTCGATAACTGGCGCTGGTCGGGCGTGCCTTTCTATCTGCGTACCGGCAAGCGCATGGCCGAGAACAGTTCGGCGATCTGCATCCGCTTCAAGAACCCGCCGCAGGACCTGTTGCGCCAGACGCGCCATGCCCATGCGCAACCCAACTGGATCATGCTCGGCATCCAGCCCAACGATTGCCTGAAGATGGAAATCCAGGTCAAGGAACCCGGGCTGGAACTGAAGACGCGCACGCTGAGCCTCGATGCCACTTACCGCAAGCAGGACGACGAGGACGTCGATGCCTATGAGGGACTATTGCTCGATGCGCTGGAAGGCGACCATTCGCTGTTCCTGCGCTATGACGAAGTGGAGTGGGCCTGGCGCGTGGTTGACCCGGTGCTCAAAGTCTGGTCGATGGAGCGCGAGTTCATCAACACCTATCCGGCCGGCAGTTGGGGGCCGCGCGGCACCTATCGGCTGTTTGATCGCGAAGACCAGTTCTGGCGCCACTCGCTTGAGGTTGGTGGTGGCGACCTGCAGGCCTATTGAAAAGTCGACGCTGGCGGGACGGCATATGACCCATGCCAGTCTCATGACATATGAAAGCCTGATGGATAGTCCTGCCAGGATACCCGCCGTTCAAAGTACCAGAAATTCGGATCAGCCTTTGGATCGTTCCAGCCATTTCAATAAAGTCTCGAACAACATTTCAGGATCGACTGGCTTGCCAATGTGGTCGTTCATGCCAGCGTCGATACAGAACTGGCGATCTTCGTCGAAGGCGTTGGCGGTCATGGCCAGGATCGGTGTTTCTGCATAGCCCGGCAGGGTGCGAATCGCCCGCGTGGCATCTGCACCGTTGAGGTTGGGCATTTGCATGTCCATCAGGATCAGGGCATAGGTGGTTTGTTTTGCCATCTCCACCGCCATTGCGCCATCCTCGGCCAGATCTACTGCGAGTCCGATATCTTCCAGCAAGCCTCTTGAGATTTCCTGGTTGATCGGCTCGTCTTCCGCCAACAGGATGCGAATGCCGGCAAACCGGGTCTTCAGCTGAATCTCTGCGCTGTCTTGTGTGAAAGTCGGCTCTGGCGAGACGGCGTCGGCAGACTTGCCGAACCGGACGGTGAACCAGAACGTGCTGCCCTCTCCTTCGGCGCTCTCGACGCCGACCTTGCCGTTCATCATCAGAATCAGGCGCTTACAGATGGCCAGGCCAAGGCCCGTGCCGCCGTACCTGCGTGTCATGGATCCGTCGGCCTGCTCGAAGGCGGTGAAGAGCCGCTTCTGATCCTCCGGCGAAATGCCGATGCCGGTATCCTGGATTTCAAAGCGCAACATGATATCGGCAGGGGTTTCCTCTGCTACTTTGACACGGATGGTGACGGATCCCTGTTCGGAGAATTTGACCGCATTGCTGGTGAAGTTGAGCAGGATCTGGCCCAGGCGCAGCGGATCCCCCAAGAGCGAGCGGCGGACGATATCCGGGGGGAGGTCGATCCGGAGTTTCAAGCCTTTTTCCTGGGCCTTTTGGCCGATCAGGTTGATGAGGTTTTCCAGCACGTTGCCGAGCTTGAAACCAACATGTTCCAGCGTCAGGCGTTCTGACGTCGGCTGAACATCGCAATCCCCCACCCTCTATTTTTATAGCCCCTCACTCCCGATAGTCAGGAGACTGTCGCCACATATGCTGGATTATCCCACCAAGACATGCTTCACCTTTCCATTGTAGATGGAATGCAGGGCTATAACCTATCTCTGTTTTCGTTGCCAGGTTTGGTGGAACCGCCAGTAGCAGATTCGATGGTTTGTACTTCCGCACTCTGGGACAGTGCTGAGCATTGCTGCAGTTTCATCGCTCCGCGAAGGTCGGTAAATGGCCGATCTGTGCCGTTCTGTCAGCGCCGACTTTTCATGCGGCGTGGAGGGCGACGGGAATGCGGCGTGCCCCGAACGGCTTGTCGAAGTGCGCGAAGCGACCCGCGATGGCGGTGCCGCAATGCCTGCACCGGCCCGAGTTGTCGAGCGTGTAGTTGAGAATTTCGTACCAGTCGCGCTCGATCACGGCCTTGCCGCAAGCGGGGCAGTAGGTGGCATCGCCGCGCTTGTCATGCACGTTGCCGGTATAGACGTAGCGCAGCCCCGCATCCAGCGCGATCTGGCGGGCGCGCGTCAGCGTGGCGGGCGGCGTGGCGGGCGCGTCGAGTTTGTAGTCGGGGTGGTAGGCCGAGAAGTGCAGCGGCACGTCGGGGCCGAGTTCCTTGAAACACCAGGCGGCGAGATTGCGGAGTTCCGCGTCTGAATCGTTGTGGCCGGGGATCAGCAGGGTGGTGAGTTCGATCCAGCAATGCGTGTCGTGATGCACCATGGCGATGAGGTCGAGCACGGGTTGCAGGTGGCCGACGCAGAGCTTGAAGTAGAAGTCGTCGGTGAAGGCTTTCAGGTCGATGTTGGCGGCGTCCATCTTGGCATAGAACTCGCGGGCTGCCGGCAAGTGCATGTAGCCGGCGGTGACGGCGACGGTCTGGATGCCGAGCGCATGGCAGGCGTCGGCGGTGTCCATGGCGTATTCGGCGAAGATCACCGGGTCGTTGTAGGTGAAGGCGACGTTTTTCGCTCCATATCGCTGCGCCGCCTTGGCGATGGCGGCGGGGCTGGCTTCGTCCATTAGGCGGTCCATGTCGCGCGATTTGGAGATGTCCCAGTTCTGGCAGAACTTGCAGGCGAGGTTGCAACCCGCCGTGCCGAACGACAGGATGCTGGTGCCGGGGTAGAAGTGATTGAGCGGTTTCTTCTCGATCGGATCGATGCAGAAGCCGCTACTGCGCCCGTAGGTGGTGAGGATCATCTCGCCGCCTTTGTTGGCGCGCACAAAGCAGGCGGCGCGCTGGCCGTCGTGCAGCTTGCAGTCGCGCGGGCAGAGGTCGCACTGGATGCGACCGTCTTCAAGTGCGTGCCACCAGCGTGCCGGTGTGCCGCTCAGTTCTTCTCGGCTTCTTTCCATTTCTGCACCTCGTAGCGGTAGAGTTTCACGTCGGGCGACCAGAAGTCGGCGGCGAAGCCGTTTTTTTGTTTCAGATGGGCAAGGAACTGCTGAGGGTCCGGCAGGCTTTCCCATACCTGCGGCAGGAAGGTGCCGCGTCGGCCATGGCATTCGAGGATCAGGCCGTCAATGCCGGGGCGCATCTGGCGGATGGCATCGGCTGCGTTGGCGACCGGCATGGGGACGGCAGGGGTGAGCAATGAGACTTCGATGCGGGTACGGGCGAGTTCAGCTTCGGTCAGTGGGGCAAAGCGCGGGTCGCGGAAGGCGGCGGCCTGCGCATTGGCGCGCACGTCATCACCCAGCGGGCGCCAGGCTTCGAGGGAGCCGATGCAGCCGCGCAAGTTGCCTTGCTGCGTCAGGGTGACGAAGGTGGCGCCGGGTTGATGCAGCGCGGGATGGTCCGCTTCCGGCTGCGGTGCAACGCCGAATTCGGCGGCAATGGCGTTGCGGGCGCGGATGAGCAGCGCTTGGCCTAGAACGTTATCCATGTTCGGGTGCCATGAAGGCGAAGCTCGCGTAGCCGACCACGCGCGACTGGTCGCCGGCGGTGTCGCCGGAATTGCGCAGATCAAGCAACTGTGGCTTAAGGCCGTGCCGCTCGGCGACTTCGATCAGGCCATTGATCGGCGTGGCGCCGCAGGCTTGCTCGTGGTCGAGCAGCAGACGCAAATGGAGGATGTCGTCGGCAGTATGGCGGTCGCGGCGCGTGGCGTCGGCATGGCTGTGATAGTGGGAAAGGTCGGAACTGATGACGATCAGCGTTTCCGGCCCGCCCCAGAGCAATTCGAGGACTGCGGCGACCTCATCCGGCGTGGCAAAGCCGACCGAAAACGGGACGAGGCTAAAGTTGCCGAGTACCAGTTGCAGGAAGGGCAGTTGCACCTCCAACGCGTGTTCCTGCGCATGGGCCGCATCATGCAGGATGACCTGGGGCAGTTTGAGGGCGGCAGCGATGGCGTCGGTGTCGAGAGGCACGTTGCCGAGCGGCGTGGCAAAGCTCTGGGCATGCGGCACGGCCAACCCGCGCACGGCGACGCGATGGCTGGGGCCGAGCAGCACGACGCGACGGATGCTTGCGGCATGCGGTGCAAGCCGCGCGTAGGCGCTGGCGGCAATGGGGCCGGAGTAGATGTAGCCGGCATGCGGGACGACAATCGCCTTGGGCAGGCCAAAAGTCGACGCTGGCGGGACGGCGGCGAGCAGGGCCAGAACGTCATTTCTCAGAACCTGCGGCTCGCCGGGATAGAACATGCCGGCGACAGCGGGAGTACGAATGCTGGCTGCTTCCATACGGAGCCTCCTTTCAGGACAGTACGGCGATTCCTGCGATGAATCCTACACCGATGGCGGCAAGTCCGGGCAGGGCGCGGCGGGCCAGCGGTTTGCCGCCGATGACGATGACGAGACCGGACTTGAAGATCAGGTTCGACAGACTGGCGAGGCCGATGGCGACGACGGTCGGGTTGGCGGTCAGCGTGCTCTGATTGAACAGGCGCAGGGTGGACAGCGTGATCGCATCGACATCCGTAAGACCGGAGGCGAGCGCGACGAGGTATAGGCCTTGGCTGCCGGCAATGTCCTGCAGCCAGGCCGAGAGCAACAGCACGATGCCGTAGAGCAGGCCGAAGGTCAGGGCGGTGCGGATTTCCGTCGGGTTCTTCACTTCGGGCAGGGGCAGTTCGCCCGCAGCCGTCAGGGTGCGCCACTTGAAGAGGGCGACAAGCATGCCGAACAGCAGGCCGATGCCGAGGATGCTGGACAGCGGCACGACCAGTGTCGGCGCGAGTACGGCGGCGACGATGCCGATGCGCACGATGACGACGAGATTGGCAATCAGGATGACCAGGGTGGCGGTTTCGGTGAGCTTGGCATCTTCTCGGGCATTGCGGGCGAAGACCATGGTGGTGGCGGTGGAGGAAACCAGCCCGCCGAAGAAGCCAAGCAGCGGGGCGCCATGGCGATTGCCGACAAAGCGCAGGGCGGCATAGCCGGCCAGCGACAGACCGGAGATGAGGACGACCATCCACCAGATCTGGTGCGGGTTGAGGGCCTGATAGGGGCCATAGTCCTGATTCGGCAGGATCGGCAGGACGACCAGCGAGAGCACGCCGAACTGCAGGATGGAGATCAGGTCCTTGTGCGTGAGGCTGCGCGTGACATCCTGCAGTTGCCCTTTGAAATAGAGCAGGATGGTGGTGGTGATGGCGAGCATGACCGCCAGCGTGGCCTGGCCATGCCAGACCAGCGCGCCGAGGCCGTAGCAGACCATCAGGGCGACCACTGAGGTGGTGCCGGGATCGCCATCGTCCTGCGGATCTTGCGCGAGGCTGACGATCATCATGACTGGTAGTACTAGAAATCCGACCGCCAGCAGCCAGGCATTGCCGGTCTTTGCGCTCAGTAGTGCAGCGAGGCAGCCGAGCATGGCGGTGAGGGCGAAGGTGCGTAGCCCTGCCTTGGCATCCGGTTTGCGCTCGCGCTCCAGCCCCATCAGCAGGCCAATGCCAATGCTGATGGCAAATGCTTCGACGCTTGCGTAGGTGGATGGTTCGAGCGCGTTCATTGGCTCATTATAGAATCGGCGCATGAGTTACTTTGCATTGATTCCTGCCGCCGGTGGTGGTGCCCGCATGGCGGCCAGTTTCCCCAAACAGTATCTGCCTTTGGTCGGCAAGCCGATGATCCGGCATACTGTGGCAGCGTTGTGTGCCGTCGCGGCAATCGATAAGGTGTATGTCGTGCTGGCGCCGGATGATGTGCTCTGGGATGGCTACGACTGGCGCGATCTGGCCGCACGCGTTTCCGTCCTGCGCTGTGGCGGCGCGACGCGCGCCGAGAGCGTGACGAATGGGCTGCGGGCGATGCGCGACATGGCGCAAGCGGATGACTGGATTCTGGTACACGACGCGGCGCGCTGTTGCCTAGCCCGTAACCATGTCGAGAACCTGATCGACGAAGTGGGCGAAGACCCGGTCGGCGGTCTGCTGGCCGTGCCTTTGGCCGATACGCTGAAGCGTGCGCAAGATGGCGGGCGGGTGGCAGCGACCGTGCCGCGCGAGGGTCTGTGGCAGGCGCAGACGCCACAGATGTTCCGTTATGGCCTGCTGCTTGACGCGCTTGAATATGCGCCGGCGGTGACGGACGAGGCCAGTGCTATCGAGGCACTGGGGCTGCATCCCCGGCTGGTGGCAGCGGATGCCACGAATCTCAAGGTGACGTATCCGCTGGACCTGCAACTGGCGGAGTGGATTTTGCAGAACAGGAAAGACTGACATGGATATTCGGGTGGGGCAGGGCGTCGATGTGCATGCACTGGTGCCGGAGCGCAAATTGATCCTCGGGGGCGTGACGATTCCCTATCATCTCGGCCTGCTGGGCCACTCGGATGCCGATGCCTTGTTGCATGCGATTACCGACGCCGTCCTGGGCGCGGCCGGCAAGGGCGATATCGGCCGCATGTTTCCGGATAGCGATGCACGCTGGAAAGGCGCCGACAGCCGGGTGCTGTTGCGTGGCGCGTATGAAGTCGTGCGGGCAGACGGGTGGCGGGTGGGCAACATCGATTGCACCATCATTGCCCAGGCGCCCAAGATTGCCCCTTTTGTGAATGCCATGCGCGACAATATTGCGGCCGACCTGCAGATCGATCCTTCCTGCGTCAATGTCAAGGGAAAGACTACTGAGCAGCTCGGTTTTCTGGGGCGTGGCGAGGGGATTGCCACCGAAGCCGTTGCTCTGTTGCTGCGTGACTGAACAGAATCCAATTATTTCTATGAACCGCTCATTTCTCGGCAAGGTGTTTGCGCCGCGCAAGCTGACGCCGCAACTGACCAACCTGGCAAAAATCTCCCTCTTCCATCAGTTGTCGGCTACCGAGTTGGGGATTGTGGACGAGCTCATTCATCACCGCGACTATCTAGCAGGTGAAGTTGTTTTCGATGAAGGCGAGGAGGGCCAGGCGATATATTTGATCGAGTCGGGCCAGATTGTCTTGATGCATCCCGGGCAGGGAGAAAGTAGGCGCATTGCGACACTCGGCCCAGGTTCGTTCTTCGGCGATATGGCGCTGATCGACAATGTGCATCGTATGGCACAGGCGCGGGCGACGCAGGGATCGCGCCTAGCGGTCTTTTTCCGCGAGGACTTTCTTGGCTTGATGGATACCCACGCGCGGATTGCCAGCAAGATCGCCTTGCAAATCGCCCGTGAGATGGGGCGACGTTTGCGTCAGCAACAGTCGGGCGAGTCGTACACATGGCATCAGCACCAGTGAGCGCTGCCATGGGGCAGCGTCAGGCAGGGCCGTTGGTGTGGGTGGGTATCTTGGTCACCACGTGCCTTCTATTGGCGGCCTTGCAAAAATTGCTGTGGCTGACGGTGCCTTTCCTGCTCGCGCTGATTCTCTATTACATGCTGCAACCGGCGATGCAGATCCTCATTTATCGCGGGATGCGCCGTGAAACGGCGGCGGGCACTACCATGGCGGGCTTCATCGTCCTGATTCTGCTCGCTGGCGTTCTAATCCTGCCCGAGTTTGGCGCACGCCTGCTCGACTGGCAGGTAACACTTTTGCGTTATCTACAGGGCGGTGTGGATCTGCTGGATCGCAGTTTGCGCTCGCTAGAGGCCAGTTGGAGTGTGTTTGCCAATGCGCAGCTTGCCGATACGGCGGCGGCGCGTCTTGCGCAATTCACCAATTCACTGACGAGTTACCTTGAACCTTTGGTCGTGGGAGCGGCTACCTGGGCACCGGCTTTGTTGCTGACGCCCTTCCTGGCCTTCTTCTTCCTGCGGGACGGGCGCAATTTCCTCAGTTTTCTGGCCCGGGCGGTACCGAATGCCTTTTTCGAGCGGACACTGGATTTGATGGCCCAGGTGGATCGCACGGCACGGGCTTATTTTCAGGGGCTGTTGTGGCTGACGCTGCTGGATACGATCACGCTGGGGCTGGGGCTCTGGTGGCTGGGTTTCCAGGGGGCGTGGTACCTCGGTCTGATATGCGCCATCCTCGCCTGGCTTCCCTATATTGGTTCAGTGCTTGGCGGACTGCTGGTGGTGCTGGTAGCCGCAACAGACTTTCCACAAGTCCCGCAAATGGCGTGGTGGGCAGTTGGGCTCTTTGTCATGGCTCGCATGCTGGATGACTTTGTCTACATGCCCTTAACTATTGGTAAAAGCCTGAGCATGCATCCTCTGCTGACCGTAGTCATGATCTTTGTGGGCGGCGCGGTGGCTGGTGTGGCCGGTTTGATGCTGGTGCTCCCCGTGCTGGGTGTTGTGATGGTAGTTGGTCAGACCCTGGGCTACTTATTGACGGATGCCCGTCTGATGGCACGGCATCGACACGCCCGCAATTTGAGTCGTCAGGCAGCCGAGCAAGATCTTTTTTAAATTCTTTTCAAAAAGTGCTTGACGGGGGGGAATGGGTAGCTAT
>CAYZEA010000008.1:0-165143 GCA_964477575.1 uncultured Methyloversatilis sp. | reverse complement strand
GCAAGCCCTACGACTGCAAGGCCGTGATGCCGGAATCGACCTTCGCCCGCATCTATCAGGAGATGATCAACTTCTGCAAGTGGCACGGCAACTTCGACCCGAAGACCATGGGCACCGTCCCCAACGTCGGCCTGATGGCGCAGCAGGCCGAAGAGTACGGCTCACACGACAAGACTTTCGAAATTGCCGAAGATGGCGTTGCCAACATCACCGATCTTGCGACCGGTGAAGTGCTGCTCTCGCAAAACGTCGAGGCCGGCGATATCTTCCGCATGTGCCAGGTCAAGGACGCACCGATTCGCGACTGGGTCAAACTGGCCGTCAATCGCGCCCGCAACTCCGGCATGCCGGTCATCTTCTGGCTCGATCCCTACCGTCCGCACGAAGCTGAACTGATCAAGAAGGTAAACGCCTATCTCAAAGAGCACGACACGACCGGCCTCGAGATCCAGATCATGTCGCAAGTACGCGCCATGCGCTTCACGCTGGAGCGTGTCGCCCGCGGCCTCGACACCATTTCCGCCACTGGCAACATCCTGCGCGACTATCTGACCGACCTGTTCCCGATCATGGAACTGGGCACCAGTGCCAAGATGCTCTCCATCGTGCCCCTGATGAATGGCGGCGGCATGTATGAAACCGGCGCCGGCGGTTCGGCACCGAAGCATGTCCAGCAACTCGTCGAGGAAAACCATCTGCGCTGGGATTCGCTCGGCGAATTTCTCGCCCTCGCCGTTTCGCTCGAAGACCTTGGCCTCAAGAACGGCAGCAAGCGCACCGTATTGCTGGCCAAGACCCTCGATGCCGCCACCGGCAAACTGCTCGACAACCGCAAATCGCCCTCCCCAAAAACCGGCGAACTCTGCAATCGCGGCAGCCAGTTCTATCTGGCCATGTATTGGGCCGGGGAACTTGCCGGGCAGGCAGAGGACAAGGAACTGGCCGCCCAGTTTGCCCCGCTCGCCAAGGCGCTTGCCGAAAACGAGCCGCAGATCATCAGCGAGTTCAAGGCTGTTCAGGGCAAGCCGGTCGACATCGGCGGTTACTACAAGGTGGATCCGGCCAAGCTCAAGGCTGTCATGCGACCGAGTGCCACCTTGAACAAGATACTAGCTACCGTACGGGCTGATTAGCGGGTTCGCGCAGGGTTTATCATTCGCGGCTGCATTGCCACATCAACTGCTACGGAGAAAACATGAGCACCTCGCACATCAAGGTTCCCACCACGGGTCAAAAAATCGTTGCCGGGCAGCCCACGCCGGACAACCCCATCATCCCCTTCATCGAAGGGGATGGCATCGGGGTCGATATCACGCCCGTGATGAAAGCCGTGGTGGATGCGGCCGTCGCAAAAGCCTATGGCGGCAAGAAGAGGATTTCCTGGATGGAAGTCTTCGCCGGCGAAAAGTCCACCCGGATCTACGGCCCCGATGTCTGGCTGCCCGAGGACACGCTCAACGCCTGCAAGGAATACTCCGTCTCGATCAAGGGTCCGATGACCACGCCGGTCGGCGGCGGCATCCGCTCGCTCAACGTTGCCCTGCGCCAGGAACTCGACCTCTACCAGTGCGTGCGCCCCGTGCGCTACTTCAAGGGCGTGCCTTCGCCGCTCAAGGATCCGTCGAAGACCGACATGGTGATCTTCCGCGAGAACACCGAAGATATCTACGCCGGCATCGAGTGGCAGGCCGAGAGCGCCAACGCGAAAAAGGTCATCGCCTTTTTGCAGGAGGAAATGGGCGTCAAGAAGATCCGCTTCCCCTCCACCTCCGGCATTGGCATCAAGCCTGTCTCGCGCGAGGGCACCGAGCGCCTGGTGCGTGCGGCCATCAAGTACGCCATCGCCAACGACCGCAAGTCGGTGACGATCGTCCACAAGGGCAACATCATGAAGTTCACCGAGGGGGGCTTTCGCGACTGGGCCTATGCGCTAGCGCAGAACGAATTCAACGCCAAGCCGATCGACGGTGGGCCGTGGTGCGCCTTCAAGAACCCCAACACCGGCCGCGAGATCGTCGTCAAGGACGCCATCGCCGATGCCTTCCTGCAGCAGATCCTTCTGCGTCCGGCCGAGTATGACGTGATCGCCACGCTCAACCTCAATGGCGACTACATCTCCGACGCGCTGGCCGCTCAAGTCGGCGGCATCGGCATTGCGCCGGGCGCCAACATCTCCGACTACTACGCGGTGTTCGAGGCCACTCACGGTACGGCACCAAAGTATGCCGGCAAGGACTATGTGAATCCCGGTTCGCTGATCCTCTCAGCCGAGATGATGCTGCGTCACATGGGCTGGAAGGAAGCCGCCGACCTGATCATCAAGTCGATGGAAGCCGCCATCGCCGACAAGATCGTCACCTACGACTTTGCCCGCCTGATGGAAGGCGCAAAGGAAGTGAAGTGCTCGGAGTTTGGCCAGGCAATGATCGAGCGCATGTAAGCAATCTCGCGCAAATAAAAAGCCCGCCGATTGGCGGGCTTTTTTATCAGCGCCTTAAAAGTCGGCGCTGGCAAGACGGTGTAGCTACCGTCGAAATCAGGCCTTCTGGATGTTGGAAGCTTGCTTGCCC
The DNA here is from genome assembly GCA_964477575.1 of uncultured Methyloversatilis sp. Classification (GTDB taxonomy): domain Bacteria; phylum Pseudomonadota; class Gammaproteobacteria; order Burkholderiales; family Rhodocyclaceae; genus Sulfuricystis. The sequence continues at coordinate 162,573 of CAYZEA010000008.1, read as the reverse complement.
TTGGGGCCTTGCACGACTTCGAAACTGACCTTCTCGCCCTCTTTCAGGGTCTTGAAGCCCTGCATGTTGATCGCGGAGAAATGTGCGAACAAATCCTCGCTGCCATCATCGGGGGTGATGAAGCCGAAACCCTTGGAATCGTTGAACCACTTGACGGTACCCAGTGCCATAAAACCTCTTTCATAAAACGTGACATATATCCGACCCAAACAGTACTGCCCGGTCGGCGACATGTTTGCGTTGCAAGTTCTCGACAGCGGGAGAGAGCCAAAGCGGTGAATCAGAAACCTGAGACAAACTGCACGGACACTCGCTCAGTTTCCCGAGCAACACTGGTGGAGCTTGAACCAAACAGCCGCCTTTTACCCCAGTTTTACGAAAGGCGTCAACCGCTTTTTATGTTGCATCACAGCACAACGGGGGCGACCACCGCCGTCTCGCACTTTCCTGCCGCTGTGAAATCGGTTTTTCACCCGTTTTTCCCCTGATGGGCACACGGTTGCATGGTGTTTGATTCGCTCTACAATCAACGCATGGCAACACGCAAGCAAAATCAGTCCGAATCGGGAGTCGCCCTTGAGCCGGAGCGGCAGCGCAGCAAGCCGCCTCCGCTCTACAAGGTGATACTGCTGAATGACGATTACACGCCGATGGATTTCGTCATCGTCGTGTTGGAACGCTTCTTTCGCATGCGCCGCGAGCAGGCCACGGTGGTCATGCTGAGCGTGCATCGCTTGGGGCGAGGAGTTTGCGGTGTGTTTCCGCGCGATTTGGCGGCCACCAAAGTCGAACAGGTGGGCGCGTTTGCCAAACGCCACGGACATCCGTTGGCGTGTGTGATGGAAGAAAACTGAAAGGGCTGTTCATGATCGCTCAGGAACTCGAAGTCAGCTTGCACATGGCCTTCGTCGAGGCGCGTCAGAAGCGTCACGAGTTCATTACCGTCGAGCACCTGTTGCTGGCGCTATTGGACAATCCGTCTGCCGCGGAGGTGCTGCGCGCCTGCGCCGCCGACCTGGACGAGCTGCGCCGCGAGGTCAATGGCTTCATCGACCAGCACACACCCACCGTCCCCGGCGATGGCGAGATCGATACGCAACCGACTCTGGGCTTCCAGCGCGTCATCCAGCGTGCCATCCTGCATGTCCAGTCTTCCGGCAAGAAAGAGGTGAATGGCGCCAACGTGCTGGTCGCCATCTTCGGCGAGAAGGATTCCCACGCCGTCTATTTCCTGCAGAAGCAGAGCATCTCGCGCCTCGACGTGGTGAATTTCATTTCCCACGGCATCACCAAGAATCCGCAGCCGGCCGGCAAGCCCGAAGAGGCACCCGAGCAGGAAGGCGACGCCCAGCAGCCGAACAGCGCGCTCGACAACTTCACACAGAACCTGAACCAGCAAGCCCTGACCGGCAAGATTGATCCGCTGATCGGTCGCGAGAAGGAACTGGAGCGTGTCATCCAGACGCTGTGCCGCCGCCGCAAGAACAACCCGCTGCTGGTTGGCGAAGCCGGCGTCGGCAAGACCGCGATTGCCGAGGGCCTCGCCCGGCGCATCATCGAGAACCGCGTACCGGAAATTCTCGCCAACGCGACCGTCTATGCGCTCGACATGGGTGCCCTGCTGGCCGGCACCAAGTATCGCGGCGATTTCGAGCAGCGCCTCAAGGCGGTGCTCAAGCAACTGGCGGATGACCCGAATGCCATTTTGTTCATCGACGAGATCCATACGCTGATTGGCGCCGGTGCCGCTTCGGGCGGCACGCTTGACGCATCGAACCTGCTCAAGCCAGCCCTGTCGTCCGGCACGGTGAAGTGCATCGGCGCCACCACCTACAACGAGTTTCGCGGCATCTTCGAGAAGGATCACGCGCTGTCGCGGCGCTTCCAGAAGGTCGAGGTCAACGAGCCGAGTGTCGACGAAACCATCTCGATCCTGCGCGGCCTCAAGACGCGCTTCGAGGAGCACCACGGCATCAAGTACTCCACGGCCGCCATCAACAACGCCGCCGAACTCGCGGCCAAGTACATCACCGACCGCCACCTGCCCGACAAGGCCATCGACGTCATCGACGAAGCGGGCGCCGCCCAGCGCATCCTGCCCAAGTCAAAGCAGAAGAAGCTGATCGGCAAACAGGAAATCGAGGAAATCGTCGCCAAGATCGCGCGCATCCCGCCGCAGCATGTGTCGGCCGATGACCGCTCGGCCCTCAAGAATCTCGACCGCGATCTACGCAGTGTCGTGTTCGGTCAGGACAATGCCATCGACGCGATTACCAAGGCGATCAAGATGTCGCGCTCCGGCCTGGGCAATCCGCAAAAACCGATCGGCAGTTTCCTCTTCTCCGGCCCCACCGGCGTTGGCAAGACCGAAGTGGCGCGCCAACTGGCCTATTGCATGGGCATCGAACTGATCCGCTTCGACATGTCCGAATACATGGAGCGCCATGCGGTCAGCCGCCTGATCGGCGCACCACCCGGTTATGTCGGCTTCGATCAGGGCGGCCTGCTCACCGAGGCAGTCACCAAAAAGCCGCATGCCGTGCTGCTGCTCGACGAAATCGAGAAGGCGCACCCGGACATCTTCAACATCCTGCTGCAGGTCATGGACCACGGCACGTTGACCGACAACAACGGGCGCAAGGCCGATTTCCGCAACATCGCCATCATCATGACCACCAACGCCGGTGCCGAAGCCCTGCAGAAAACCAGCATGGGCTTCACCACCAACAAGCAGGCCGGCGACGAGATGCAAGACATCAAGCGCCTGTTTACGCCAGAATTTCGCAACCGCCTCGATGCCATCATCTCTTTCAAGGCACTCGGCAACGAGGTCATCCTGCGTGTGGTCGACAAGTTCCTCATGCAACTGGAAGGCCAACTGCACGAGAAAAAGGTCGAGGCCATCTTCACCGATGCCCTGCGCGCCTGGCTGGCCGAAAAGGGCTTTGATCCGCTGATGGGCGCGCGCCCGATGGCGCGTCTGATCCAGGACACCATCCGCTCGGCCCTTGCGGACGAACTGCTGTTCGGCAAACTGGTCCATGGCGGCAAAGTCACCATTGACCTCGACGAGGAAGACAAGGTCCGCCTCAGCTACGAGACGCAGGAACAACAACCCAACCGGCGCCCCTCCACCACACAGGCATAGTCAGCCATCGCCGTGCCGGGCGAATGGCTCTACGCTGACGAAGACGACCTGATCGTCAGCGCCAGCGCATTGCCTCAGTGATGCCGCGATCCGGTGTGATGGCCGCCGCTGCGTGCCGGAGAAGTTTTACTGCCTGACTTGGCTGCCGGTCGCGCACCGCGCGACTTGGGTGCGAAGGGGCTCGGGGTTGCGCTACGCGGCTTGCCATCCGCACGTCCGCCAGCCCCACGCGGCTTCTGAATCGGCTCGGCCTTGATCTTCGGATCGGGCTCGAAACCGGGCATCAGGCGCTTATCAATCTCGCGCTTCAATACCCGCTCGATGTCGCGCAACAGTTTGTGCTCGTCGACGCACACCAGCGAGGTCGCCTCACCCGAGGCGCCGGCACGGCCGGTACGACCGATGCGGTGCACATAATCCTCCGGCACGCTCGGCAGCTCGTAATTGACCACGTGAGGAAGGTCGTCGATGTCGATGCCGCGCGCGGCAATGTCGGTGGCCACCAGAACATTGATCTTCAGCTTCTTGAAGTCGTCCAGCGCCCGGATGCGCTGCCCCTGGCTCTTGTTGCCGTGCAGGGCGGCGGCCGTGATGCGCGCCTTGCACAGGCGCTCGGCCAGCGCATCGGCACCGTGCTTGGTGCGCGTGAACACCAGCACCTGATGCCAGTTGTTGTCGGTGATGAGCTGGATCAGCAAATCCCTTTTCCGATCCCTATCGACGTGATAAACGCACTGTGCCACCGCTTCCGCCGGTGCATTGCGACGCGCCACCTCGACGCTGGCCGGGTTATGCAACAGGCCGGTGGCCAGTTCGCGAATTTCGTTGGAGAAGGTCGCCGAGAACAGCAGGCTCTGCTTTTTCTTCGGCAGCAAGGAAATGATCTTGCGGATATCGCGGATGAAGCCCATGTCGAGCATGCGATCGGCTTCGTCGAGGACGAGAATCTCGATGGCGGACAGGTCGATATTGCGCTGGTTGATGTGGTCAAGCAGCCGGCCCGGCGTGGCCACCACGATATCGACGCCGCCCTTCAGGACTTTCGTCTGCGGCCCGATCCCCACGCCGCCATAAATCGCCGCAGAACGCAGTTTGAGGTACTTGCCGTAGGTAAATACGCTTTGCTGTACCTGCATCGCCAGTTCGCGCGTCGGTACCAACACGAGGGTGCGCGGCTTGAAGCGCTTCATCGTCAGGCTGCTTTCTTGGGAAAGCAGTTGCAGGATCGGCAGGGTAAAGCCGGCGGTCTTGCCGGTACCGGTCTGGGCGCAGGCCATCAGGTCGCGGCCTTCCAGTACCACGGGGATGGCCTGCGCCTGAATCGGGGTGGGGGTGTCGTAACCCTGCTCGGCAACGGCACGGAGAATCGCGGCATCGAGGCCGAGTTCGGTGAATTTCATGGGTGAAGCTCCTAGAACGGAATCGGCCTTCGTGCTTAGGGCACGAACCAGTCTAGGCAGAAACACAGAGGGAAAAAGTAAAACCGGGAAATACCGGGACGCAGGGTGCGTCAATCGTTGCTTGCAGACTGAGGCAGGCAACGCGGCGCGCAGTGTAGCACCCCCAAAGCTTGCCGTCCTGCCAGCGCCGACTTTTCTTAATTTGACATCGATCAAATATTTTCATCGTGCGTCTTCATTGAAGTCCGGTGGTTTGAGAAATAAACATGCGCAAAGCTTTGCTTACAGTGCCGCCGGGGACCGTGACGAGCAACTGCACCGCCCGTCACGCGCCTTGCTCTTGGGCGAAAAGGACTCCCTTTCGATTTGACATGCCTGGATAAGGCCCCTGATGTTCTGAGGGCCATTGTCACTGTGAATCTCTGCTGGCCAGCTTTAGTAGCCCAGAAAGTCCTGGCATCATCGCCCAGCTCGTTGCAGACCTTCTTGGTGAATTGAAATCGATACTGCAACACCTTATAGCCCGGCGACTATTGTCCTTTTGCTGGTCTATGGCGTACAACAACAATGTCTGCTGTAGCCACGTACTCAACACCCTCCCAGAGAAACTTGACCAATTTCCCCGCCGATCGCGGAACGTTATCAAGATAACGTCCAATTTCCTTTGCAAGCAGCGTCCGATTTCTCTTCAGTTGCCAAGATTGAAAAAAATTGTCTTCGTTAACTAAGACAAGAAACAATCGGTTAGAAGCATCGAAGCGGCGCTCGCCTTGATTCTCATAAAGCCAACGAATGAGAACGCTAGGGTCGCTGATTGCTTCCTCAACCAGTTGTAAGCGAAAGCTCTTAACGTCACTGATTAACTTTCGAGCATCTTCGTCTGGTTGATCAGCGATGATGCCCCACAGGTGCTCCAGTAAATCGGCATCACTAAGTTCGGCATCAATTGCCAGATGTCGCTTTCTCGCCTCCTGTTTCAGTAAAGTGAGCTCCGGCCGAAGACCTTTCGCCCTCCGTCGATCCTTGACATACCCCTCTGGAAGGTAAGTAACTTTGAGGTCGAATGGAACCTCTCGCACAAAAAAGTCAATCTTCTTGACTAGACCAACTGCCGGCAAGACATTCGCATGCTCTTTAAAAATGTCTTCGATGATGATAGATGTCCAATGATTAAACCAAGAGCATCGAACATATCCACGCATGCTCTCCAGCAATTCGTTGTCGATCCTCGCATTGAGATCGTCGTATGCTTGGATCTTCTTTACATAGTTATCAACGATGGTTTTTTCTAAGGAGTTCTGATGTAGGCCTCCCCAGTAAAACTCTTTCATTTTGTAAAGTTCGTTAATTAGTATCTTCTCCTGCTTGCCCCGTACAGAACGCTCTTCCTGAAAGATGACCTTGATAGATTGTTTTATTTGGTCCGTTGTAATTGCAGAGTTGTAGAGGGCGGGAAAGAGCTCACGAGATCCCAATGCACTTACGTCAATATTGCAGGCTTTAGCCAAGCTAATTAAGTGCTCTGCTCTTGATAGAGACCTAAGGAAAAGAAAGCGGAGGCCGGCCTCGCTCTTGCTAAGTTCCGTTATGGCGTCAGCTCGGTATTTGGCGTTCGCCGATTCAAAGGTCAGATTCATTAACAAGTCCTCATTATTCAGGCCAACCACTACGCCACCCCGGAATAGTCTTTAGTAGGAGCGCTGATCGCTCACTTGGCCGCCCCTTCCCATAGACCAAAATATAGTCATTTTTCATGCCACCCTCTCGATTATCTTGCACTACTGACGTGGCCGAATACTCCATCGGAAAGCACCCCAGAAGGTTCATCAATGGGTTGCCTGTGACTCCGCGGATGGCGGACCAATCATCATCACGTCGAGAGTTAAATAGCAGGACTAGAAACCCGCCATTTTGAAGCCGATCTATTCCAACCGAGAACAATTCCTCAAGTGAGGATTGGTATTTTTCCGGTGTCTTATTTCTACCCTTTGCATTCGAAACGACTACTTCTTCTTCGTACTCAGACTCTTCCCCAATAATCGCATTCCACATCTCACTAAGCTCCAGGTACGGAATGCGGTCGCCGTGGGGTGGGTCGGTAATTAGCAGCTTCGTGCTCCCTTCAGGCAAGTCCTCAATGAGATGAAGTGCGCTAATTTTCTCGACTGACACTTTGCCAACCCCTGCCGCGACATCGCGGGAGTTCGATACGGAATATATAGTTGGGTTGGCTTGTAGCGCTTTAAGGAGTTTCTTCGCTTTCGATTCAAAGCAGTTCCAAACATTGATTTCAAAATGCGTTTCTGGTCGCCAATAACCAATAACCCAACTCCCTACTTCGACACGATTTGAGACGTTTCCGTTAGCCTTTCCCCGTGACGTGATTGCAAAGACCATTTTAGACATCTGCCCGACCGCAGCGGTAAGTGTTAATTCTAAGGCGCGTCTAATTGGACCATGAGTCTGCCGAATTTTTGTCAAAAGTAACTCGATATTGCGTAGCGCGCGCCCCGAAAAAAGGTCATTCCAAGCAATGCCAGAAAACGAGTTGATCCGCCCATTCTGGAAAAGACGAAGTGATCGCAACACATTAGGCGTATACGACGAGAAAGACCGGGCTAGTTCTGCATCTGAAGTGATTGGGGCCCTTTCCTTGCGAGATCGCTTTCCTTCTTCACGCTGCCAAATTGTTACCAACTCATCCCCCCGCCACAACAAGTGGCTAGAAACGCCAAATGGGGGCACTGCATAGGAAGCGTCGATTGTTGTCCGAACAGATGCCTCAAGCGACTGAAGAGCCTTAGCATAATCTTTGGCCGAGCACGGTTCCAGGAAGAAACTGCTTAATCTAACGGCGGTTGGATTAACATCTCCTCCAATAAATCGCCGTCCAAGACTTGCAGTCTCTCGTGCAATTGCGCCTGCACCAAGAAATGGATCAACGACCAAATCCCCCAGATCGGTAAGCGCTGTGATGAGAGCCTGTAGGGGTTCAACAGGCTTTTTCCCCCAATACTTGTGAAAACCATACAACCCGGAGTAGGCGCTAGGTCTTGCGAGACTAGCTATCAGCGAGTCCTCCTGCGTCGTAGGCGTAATGGAAGCGCCCGGTTTTTTGACTTTAATTGCGGGTAACGAGGCCTGCTCAGACTCAAAAAGCGTGGCCTGGATAAGGTTAATACTAGTCATTTTCCAATATCCTAAATGAGTAGCATGGACGTCCCTCTACGTGGAGCATCGTGGCGCCGCTCAGTGCATTGATGTCGAGCCAGTTCCGATCAGAATTACGGATGGTGCAACAGAGGTTAAAGCCGTCGATATAGACCCAGGTGCGCATGCCTACTCAAGAAAAGCAAAGGGCCACGCCCAAAGCTGTGGCCCTTTGAGCCGACTGCACGCTGCCAGCGGGTATGTGCTGTTGATTATATGTGCAGTGCGGGGATTGCGATAGACCACTCCGGACCGCTCCGTCACGGCGCTTGCAACAACCCCAGCAAGCCCCGAGCCTTCGCTACCGTGTCGCGGACTTCACCACGCCGTCGCGCGAGAATGGCCTTCTCTTGCACCTCCCTTTCGAGTAATTACCGCACAAAGACTTTCTGGCAGATTGATAGAGATAATATGTCTTATATAAGACACTTGTTGCTTTGCAATAAACCCAATATACTGCGCTTCATCGTTTCACCCATCCATTCCCCCGAACACTCACCGAGAGGACCTGACCATGACCGATCGCAAAGCTCAAGTTGCTGCCCTGGAAAAAGACTGGGCCACCAATCCCCGCTGGAAAGGCGTCAAGCGCGGCTATTCCGCCGAGGACGTCGTTCGCCTGCGCGGCTCCGTCCAGATCGAGCACACGCTCGCCAAGCGCGGCGCCGAGAAGCTCTGGGCGCTGGTCAATGGCGGCGCCAAGAAGGGCTACGTCAATGCCTTCGGCGCCATCACCGCCGGTCAGGCCATGCAGCAGGCCAAGGCCGGCCTCGAAGCCGTCTATCTGTCGGGCTGGCAAGTTGCTGCCGACGGCAACACTTCCGAAACCATGTACCCGGACCAGTCGCTGTACGCCTACGACTCCGTCCCCACCATGGTGCGTCGCATCAACAACACCTTCAAGCGTGCCGACGAAATTCAGTGGGGCCGCGAAATTGGCCCTGGCGACAAAGACTATGTCGACTTCTTCCTGCCGATCGTAGCGGATGCGGAAGCCGGTTTCGGCGGCGTGCTGAACGCCTTCGAACTAATGAAGAACATGATCACCGCCGGTGCCGCCGGGGTGCACTTCGAAGACCAGCTGGCGGCCGTGAAGAAGTGCGGCCACATGGGCGGCAAAGTGCTCGTCCCCACCCAGGAAGCCATCGAAAAGTTGATCGCCGCACGCTTCGCCGCCGACGTCATGGGCGTGCCGACCATCGTGCTGGCGCGTACCGATGCCGAGGCCGCCAACCTGCTGACCTCAGACTACGATGCCAACGACAAGCCCTTCATCACCGGCGAACGTACCCAGGAAGGCTTCTACCGCGTCAAGAACGGTCTGGAGCAATCGATCAGCCGCGGCGTCGCCTACGCCCCCTACGCCGACCTCGTCTGGTGCGAAACCGGCAAGCCCGACCTCGGCTTCGCCCGCGAATTTGCCCAGGCCGTGCTGGCCGCCTGTCCCGGCAAGCTCTTGTCCTACAACTGCTCGCCCTCCTTCAACTGGAAGAAGAACCTCGACGACAAGCAGATTGCCTCGTTCCAGGACGAGCTCTCGGCGATGGGCTACAAGTACCAGTTCATCACCCTGGCCGGCATCCACATCAACTGGTTCAACACCTTCGAATTCGCCCACGCCTACGCCCGCGGCGAAGGCATGAAGCACTATGTCGACATGGTGCAGGAGCCGGAATTCAAGGCGCGCGAGCAGGGCTACAGCTTCGTATCGCACCAACAGGAAGTCGGCGCCGGCTACTTCGACGACGTCACCACCGTCATCCAGGGCGGTTCCTCTTCCGTCAAGGCCCTCACCGGCTCGACCGAGGAAGAGCAGTTCCACTGATCCGGTTCTAACAATCCCTCGACACAGAGGGAGTGGAGCGCTGAGTTGTTCAGCGGAGCCTCACGGGGAAACCCGTGGGGCTTTTTTATCGGTAATCCTTTGCTAAAGCTCAATCCGCCTTGGAATTGAGTGCCGTTTCGACCAACCGCACCCAGTAGCGGATACCGGTTGAGATAATCTGGTCGTTGAAGTCGTAGTGCGGGCTGTGCAGCATGCAGCCGCCTTCGCCCGGCCCATTGCCCAACCAGACATAACACCCCGGCACCACGCGGGACAGGTAGGCGAAATCTTCAGCGCCCATACTCGGTTTGAGATGGGTCAGCACTTGCTGGCCTTCGACGACCTGACGTGCCGCCTCTCGACAAAGCGAAGCTGCTTCTACGTCATTGATGGTGGGCGGATAGCCGCGGGCATACTGCAGATCGATCTGCACGCGATGCGTCGCTTCCACGCCATTGCAGATGCGTCGCACGCCTTCCTCCAGCGCATCCTGCACCTCGGGCCGCAGACTGCGCACCGTGCCGCCAAGGATCGCGGTTTCCGGCAGGATGTTGTCAGCGTGCCCGGCATGAAAGCGCGTCACGCTCACAACGGCGGCGTCCTGCGGATCGGTCGAACGGCTGACCAGCGACTGCAGCGATTGCACCAGCGCCGCACCGGCAAGGATCGCATCGGTTCCCTGATGGGGCATGGCGGCATGTGCGCCGCGCGCCGTAATGGTCATTTCAAAGCGATCGGCACCGGCCATCACCGGGCCCTCCATCACCGCAATGCTGCCGGCCGGCAATCCTGGCCAGTTGTGCAGGCCAAACACCCTCTGCATCGGAAAGCGCTCGAACAGCCCCTCCTCGACCATTACGCGTCCGCCGCCCTCGTGTTCTTCGGCAGGCTGAAAGATGAAATAAACAATGCCATCGAAGTTGCCCGAATCGCGCAGCTTGACCAGCACTTCCGCCGCCCCCAGCAGCATGGCCGTGTGTCCGTCATGCCCGCAGGCGTGCATACGGCCCTCGTGGCGCGAGCGATGCGGGAAGGTATTCAGTTCCGGCAAAGGCAAGGCATCCATATCGGCACGCAGGCCGATGGCGCGCTTGCTGTTGCCCGCTTTGAGGCAGGCCACCACCCCCGTCTTGGCAAGCCCCTCATGCACCTCCAGACCGAGTTGGCGCAAATAATTGGCCACCCGTCCCGATGTACGCGTCTCGTTGAACGCCAATTCGGGATGCGCATGCAGATCGCGGCGCACGCTGGCAATGCGCGCTGCCACATCCGGCAAGAGAGCGCTCAGATTCACTTTCCACCTCCTCGTTGATCTCTGGATTGATCTCATCAGGCTCGCCACACTCTATCACCCCGAGGGCTAGAATCGCCAGCATGTGTCATCCGATTCTGAACCTCTCCAGCTTGCGGGCCATCGAATCGCGCGAAGCTAACGCCATCCCGCCGCTGATGGAACGGGCAGGGATCGCCGCGACGCAGATCGCGCTTGAAATGCTAGCGGATACGTCGGCGGCGATTCTGGTGGTTGCCGGCCAGGGCAATAACGGCGGCGATGGCTTTGCGACGGCACGTCTGCTCAAGCAAGCCGGACGCAACGTGACCGTCGCATTTTATGGTACCCAGGACAAACTCCCCACGGATGCGCGTCAAGCTCACGACGCCTGGCAGGCAATGTCAGGCTGTACGCTTTCATCCATTCCCGATGGAGACTATGGGCTGATCGTCGATGCCCTGTTTGGCATCGGACTCTCCCGTCCGGTCGCAGGCATCGCCAGGGACTGGATCGAACGGATCAACGCAGCCCCCTGCCCGGTGCTGTCTCTCGACATTCCCAGCGGCTTGAACGCCGAGACCGGGATCGCGGCCGGCCCGGTCGTACAGGCCGATTGCACCGCCAGCTTTATCGCACTCAAACCCGGATTACTCACGGCCGACGGACCGGACTTGTGTGGCAGGCTCGTTCACTGCGGCCTCGATGTCGCCATCCCCCGTGCGGATGGCGAGGAAATCTCGCCCGCGCATTTTCGCAACCGCCTGAAGCCGCGGCGCAGAAACAGCCACAAGGGCAGCTATGGCAATGTCGCCCTCATCGGCGGCGCATCGGGCATGGCCGGTGCCGCTCTGCTCGGCGGGCGTGCCGCTTTGAAACTTGGCGCCGGTCGGGTTTACGTCGGCATGCTCGATGTCTTGGCGGTCGACCCGCTGCAGCCCGAACTGATGTTGCGCCCCCCCCAGGATGTTTTTGCCCTTGCGGATGTCATCGCCATCGGCCCAGGACTGGGACAATCCCTCCAGGCAGGCGAATTGCTGTCCCGCAGTCTGGAATGCGACAAGCCGCTGATCCTCGATGCCGACGCGCTCAATCTGCTCACGCAGGGAACCGTCTTGCTGCGCAAGATCGCCGTCCGGCCAGCGTCGACTTTTCTCACGCCGCATCCCGCCGAGGCCGCGCGCCTGCTGGGCATCAGCACAGAGCAAGTTCAGGCTGATCGGCTGGCGAGCGCCAAGGCGCTGGCACAGCGCTTCCGCGCCCATGTCGTCCTCAAGGGCTGCGGCAGTATCGTCGTCGCCCCCGACAGCCGCTGGTTCATCAACAGCACCGGTAATCCGGGGCTTGCCTCTGCGGGTAGCGGCGACGTCCTGACCGGCATGCTGGCAGCCTTGCTGGCGCAAGGCATGCCGCCCCTGCCGGCGCTGCTGTGCGCCGTCCATCTGCATGGCGCCGCTGCGGACGCATGCGTCGCTGCCGGCGCCGGCCCGCTCGGCCTGACCGCCGGCGAACTCATCGCCCCGGCTCGCCGCCTGCTCAACGCCTGGACCGATGACTGAGCGGCACCGATTCCGCGGCGTCCTGCAAATGCTGGCCGCCGTGTTGTGCTTCGCCTTGCTCGATGTCACGGCCAAGCATCTCTCGCAGACCTTTCCCGTGCCCATGCTGGTCTGGGGACGATACACCCTGCACTTTGTCCTGATGCTGGTTTTCCTGGCGCCGCGCATGCGCTGGCAACTCATCGCCACGCAACGTCCGCGGCTGCAAATCGTGCGCGCGCTGATGCTCGTCGGCGTCACCGGCTTTGCCATGGCCGCCTTCCGCATTCTGCCGCTGGCCGAAACCACCGCACTGCTGTTCGTCACGCCCCTCGTCGTCGCCCTGCTGGCCGGCCCCATCCTCGGCGAAAAATTGCGCCCCTTGCACTGGATCGCCAGCCTTTGCGGCTTTCTCGGCGTACTGCTGATCGCCCGCCCGGAAGGCGCCATCAACCTCACCGGCCTCGCCTTCGTTTTCGCGGCAGCGGCCTGCTACAGCATTTACCAGATTCAAACCCGCCAGCTCTCGCCCACGGAACACACGCTGACCATGCTGTTCTATACCGCGCTCGTCGGCACCGTCAGCATGACGCTCGCCGCGCCACTCTACTGGAGCGGCCCCTGGCCCGATGCGCTGGAAGCGCTAATGATCGCCTCGCTGGGCATCTACGGCGGCACCGGGCACTTCCTGCTGATCTCCGCATTCCGCCATGCGCCGGCCTCCACGCTGTCGCCGCTGCTCTACGCCCAACTGGTATGGGCGACCCTGCTCGGCTGGCTGTTCTTCGACCATTGGCCCGATGCCCTCTCCTTCGCCGGCATGGGCATCATCGTCGCCAGCAGCATCGCCATCGCCCTGACGCCACAGCGCACGAAACCACAGCAATCCGGCGCGTGAAAAGTCGACGCTGGCGGGACGGCAACGACACCGGGCATGACATCCGCACAACGCAATCCACAAGGCATAGAATGGAAAGGCCCGGCGGGTTAGGTCGGGCCGGATACGACTCGGAGTCTTTCGACTCCAGCTTATTGTAGCAACGGCTCTCACCCCGGATAACTACAACGGAGCTACAACCGCTGGCCGCACTGGTCGAAGATCGCCACAAATTGTAGCTATCCGGGGTGAGAGAGGGAGCTACAACATCTTCAGTGGTGTCATGGAAGTACCCCTTATTGTAGCTATCCGGGGTGAGAGAGGGAGCTACAACGATTGCCGGGCAGCCGCAAGGGCTACCCAACAATCGTGCCGCTTCGCGGCCGTCTTTAATAAGGCACGCGCCGTCCCACCAGCGCCGACATTTCAGAAATTGTCAACCGGCTATTCTGCGTGAACCGTCAAGGCATCGCGAGAAATCTCGACGAATTTTCCGTTTTCCAGCGCGTCGAGTATAGCCATGAGATGGGTACGCAGCAGGCTTTCCAGCTCCGCATTACCGATGTTGCCGGTTGCAATCAACAGCAACTTTTCGGGGCGGCCGAAAACGAGATACGACTGCACGAAATCGTCGTCTTTGGTCACGACGATCCGGTTTTCTCGCGCGGCAATATCGAGGATGACCGAGTCGGGCGTACGATTGCTCAGCGGCAAATCCAGTGTGCGCTTTACGTCATGTCCGGCCTCGCGCAGCCATGCGCATAGTCTGCGCGGCAACTGCGCATCGACCAAAAATCTCATGCAGCCAGACGATCCATGCGCTTGACGTGCGCCAGGCGCGCAGCGTAGGTCAGCGCGGCGAGGATATCCTCGCGCTCAAGGTCTTCGTAATCCGCCAGAATCTGCTCCGTACTCATCCCTCCGGCCAAAAGCTCAAGCAGTGTTTCCACCGGATAGCGCATACCGCGAATACATGGCTTGCCATGACAGATATCGGGATTGAGGGTAATGCGATCGGACATGCTCATCGTGAACTCCTTTCATTGCCTTGGCAGTGTAAGCCTGCGCAGCCGTTTCGCAAACATTCGCCATTATCCCCGCCGCCAGGTCGTCCCGCCGGGACCATCCTCCAGCACGATGCCTGCGGCCTTGAGTTCGTCGCGGATGCGGTCGGATTCGGCGAAGTTCTTCGCTTTCTTCGCCGTGTTGCGAGCGTCGACTTTTGCGTCAATTTCCTCTGGGCTCAAGCCTTCGCCCGCATTCGGCGCGGCCTGAAGAAATTCGACCGGATCGCGCTGCAACAGGCCGAGGATGCCGGCCAGTCCCTTGAGTTGCGCGGCCAGCTTGGCGTCCTTGTGGCGATTGAGTTCGTTGGCGATATCGAACAGCACGGCCAGCGCTTCCGGCGTGGCGAAATCGTCGTCCATCGCTTCGCGGAAATGGCACGCATAAGCCTCATCCCAGTCAACCTGCCCCGCTACGTCAAAGCCTTTCAATGCGGTGTAAAGCCGCGACAGCGCGGCACGCGCATCGTCGAGGTGGGCGTCGGAGTAGTTGAGCGGGCTGCGATAGTGGGCGCGCAGGATGAAGAAGCGCACGACTTCGGGATCGTATTTCTTGAGGATGTCGCGAATGGTGAAGAAGTTGCCCAGCGACTTGGACATTTTCTCGTCGTCGACACGCACGAAGCCATTGTGCATCCAGTAGTTGACGAAGGTTTTGCGGTGCGCAGCTTCGCTCTGTGCGATTTCGTTCTCGTGATGCGGGAACTGCAAGTCCTGCCCGCCGCCGTGGATGTCGAAATGGTCGCCCAGCAATTGCGAACTCATCGCCGAGCATTCGATATGCCAGCCGGGCCGGCCGGTGCCCCACGCCGAATCCCACTTCACTTCGGCCGACTCTTCGGCCTTGGCATGTTTCCAGAGCACGAAGTCGAGCGGGTCCTGCTTGCCGGCATCGACATCGACGCGCTCGCCGGCGCGCAGGTCTTCGAGCGACTTGCCCGAAAGCTTGCCGTAGCCGGAAAACTTGCGCACCGAATAGCAGACGTCGCGATTGGCGGCCTGATAGGCGTAACCGTTCTTTTCGAGCTTGCCGATCAGGTCGAGCATCTGCGGCACAAATTCAGTGGCGCGCGGCTCATGGTCGGGAGGCAGCACACCGAGCGCATCGGCATCCTCATGCATGGCGGCGATGAAACGATCGGTGAGCACGCGGATGGTTTCGCCGTTTTCAGCGGCACGTTTGATGATTTTGTCGTCAATATCGGTGATATTGCGCACATAAGTCACCTGATAGCCGCTTGCCCGCAGCCAGCGGGTGATCATATCGAAAACGACCATGACCCGACCATGGCCGAGATGGCAGAAATCGTAGACGGTCATGCCGCAAACGTAGAGCCGAACCTTGCCGGGTTCGATGGAAACGAAATCCTGGGTCGCGCGGGCGAGGGAATTGTAGATTTTCAGCATGGGCAGGAAGGTGGCCGTCCACCCCGAAAAAGGGATGAAAAACCATTGTGATATGGCTTTAGAAGCCGCTCGAACACAGGGTCTGGCGGCGCTTCTTTGTTAGAATAACACGACGTTTCCCTCAGCCTGGATCAGCAATGCCCACTTTCTTCGCACGACCAGCCCTCCTCCGTTTTTCGCGCGATGTTTCGTGCGTTGCTCGATCGCTGGTCATGGCCTTTAGTCTAACTTTGGGATTGGGCCTGTTGCTGGCCGCGCCTGCCACGGCCAACACGGTCGAAGAAGCCAGCCAGTCGCTCAAGGCCGGCGACCATGCCAAAGCGCTGGAACAAATCAACCGTTTTCTGGCCAACAAACCCAAGGATGCCCTAGGGCGGTTTATCAAGGGCCTGATCCTGACCGGGCTGAACAAGCCGGCGGATGCCATCGCGGTTTTCAAGAAATTGACCGAGGATTACCCCGAACTGCCCGAACCCTATAACAACCTGGCCGTGATTTACGCCCAGCAAAATCAGTACGACAAGGCCAAGGAAGCACTGGAACAGGCGATTCGCACCCATCCGGCTTACGCCACCGCCCATGAAAACCTCGGCGACATCTATTCCCGCCTCGCCAGCCAGGCCTACGGCAAGGCGCTGCAAATCGACGGATCGAACGCTGCGGTGCAAACCAAGCTGGCCATGATCAGCGATCTGGTGGGCACACCGGCAAAAGTCGGCGCTGGCAAGACGGCTGTTGCGGCAACGCCTACCGTAGCGCCTGTTCGGCCTGCGGTTCAGCCGCCCAAACCGGTGGTTGTCGCAGCAGCGCCGACACCTGTCGTGGTCGAACCTGCCAAGCCGGCCGCTCCCCCGGTAATGGCCAAACCTGAGCCGCTCAAACCCGTCGAACCCGTCAAACCGGAGCCCGCCAAGCCTGCGGATGCCACGACAGAAATTGCCGCCACCATCGATGGCTGGCTCGCCGCATGGTCCCGAAAAGATGTGAAAGCCTATCTGGCTGCCTACGCCCGGGACTTCCAGACACCAAATGGTGAGGCTCGCAAGACATGGGAAACCGAGCGCAGCCAGCGCGTCGGCAAACCCGGCAAGATCGAGGTCAGCCGCGACAAGCTCAGTGTCAAGGCGGAAGGCGACGACAAGGCAGTCGTACGTTTCCGCCAGCATTACAACTCGGCCAACCTCAATACGTCTTCGGGGAAAACGCTCGTACTCGTCAAGCGCGATGGCAAATGGCTGATCCAGCAGGAGCGCGTGGGCGGATGAAGACCTTGAAGATGCGCACCTGCCTGCTCTGTGCCGCCCTGCTGCTCCAGAGCGCCGCCGTTTTCGCCAAGGACGACCAGCCGGCCCGTTACACCGACTCTGGCCCGGAGCCGCTGCTGGTACGTGTCTTCGATCACATCGAGCAACAACGCTGGGATGTCGCCCTCAAGGAAACCGAATCCCTGGTCAAGGCCTACCCGAACTTCCGTCTCGGCCACCTGATCAAGGGCGACCTGCTGATGGCACGCACGCGTCCGCTCAGCCGCTTTGGCGAAGGCGGCGAAAAGGAAGCGAAAGATCAGGTGGCCGATCTGCGCGAAGAAGCCATCGCCCGTCTGCGCGCCTATCGCAACAAGCCGGATGAGAAGTTCCTGCCGCGCTACCTGCTGCAGATGCGTCCGGATCAGAAGCACGCCGTCGTCGTCGATACGCAGAAGGCGCGCCTCTATCTCTACCAGAACCCGGGCAACGATGGTGGCCCGCCGCGCTTCGTGGCCGACTACTACATCGCCCACGGTAAGCTGGGGGCCGACAAGTTCAAGGAAGGCGACAAGAAAACGCCGATTGGCGTCTACCACGTCACCTCCAGCATTCCGCGCCAGAAGCTGCCCGACTTTTACGGCAGCGGCGCCTTCCCGCTCAACTACCCGAATGCCTGGGACAAGAAGCAGGGACGCAACGGCTCCGGCATCTGGCTGCACGGCACGCCCTCCGACACCTTCTCGCGCCCGCCCAAAGCCTCCGACGGCTGCGTCGTGCTGGCCAACACCGACCTCGACGCACTGGCCAAGAATCTGCAACTGGGCACCACGCCGGTCATCATCAGCAACAACATCGAGTGGCTTTCGCTCGACGACTGGCAGACCGAGCGCGCCTCGCTGTTGACGATGATCGACGAGTGGCGGCGCGACTGGGAAAGCCTCGACACCGATCGCTATGCCCGCCACTACGCAAAAAATTTCAGCAGCGACGGCAAGGATCTGGCTGCCTGGGTGGCCCAGAAGAAAAAGGTCAATGCCGGCAAGCAGTGGATCAAGGTCAAAACCGACAACATCAGCATGTTCCGCAACCCCGGCCGCGATGACTACGTCGTCGTCACCTTCGAGCAGGACTACCAGAGCAGCAACCTCTCGAACCGCATGCAGAAGCGTCAATACTGGATCAAGGACGGCGGCCGCTGGCAGATCCTGTTCGAAGACGCCGTCTGACCAGCGCCGACTTTTACTTTAGGAGTTCCCCATGAAGAAACTGCTTGTTTTGCTGTCCGCCTTTTGCCTCGCGCTTCCCGCCTGGTCGGCCAACCCGCAGGTTGAGCTGAAGACCAGCCAAGGCACCATCGTGCTCGAACTGGATGCCGAGAAAGCCCCCAAGACCACCGAAAACTTCCTGCAGTATGTGAAGGATGGCTTCTACAACGGCACCATCTTCCATCGCGTCATCGACAACTTCATGATCCAGGGCGGCGGTTTCGAAGCCGGCATGAAGGAAAAATCCACCCGCGCGCCGATCCAGAACGAAGCCAAGAACGGCCTGAAGAACGTCGCCGGCAGCATCGCCATGGCACGCACCCCGAACCCGCACTCTGCTTCGGCACAGTTCTTCATCAACCTCAAGGACAACACGTTCCTCGACTATCCCGGCCAGGATGGCTGGGGCTATGCCGTGTTCGGCAAAGTCGTGCAGGGCATGGATGTCGTGCAGAAACTCGCCAAGGTCGCCACCGGCAATGCCGGCGGCCACCAGAACGTTCCCACCACCCCGATCGTCATCGAATCGGCCAAACTGATCGAGAAAAAATAAAGGACTCCTCATGATCAAGCTCACCACCAACCACGGCGCCATCACCCTCGAACTCGACAGCGAGAAGGCGCCGAAAACCGCCGCCAATTTCCTCGCCTATGTCGAATCCGGCCACTATGACGGCACCATCTTCCACCGCGTCATCAACGGCTTCATGATTCAGGGCGGCGGCATGGGCGTGGGCATGAAGGAAAAGGACACGCTGGAACCGGTCGAGAACGAGGCCGCCAATGGCCTCAAAAACGAGCGCGGCACCGTTGCGATGGCGCGCACCAATGACCCGCACTCCGCCACCGCACAGTTCTTCATCAACGTCGCCGACAACGACTTCCTCAACCACAAGTCGCCTTCCAGCCAGGGCTGGGGCTACTGCGTGTTCGGCAAGGTGATCGAGGGCATGGATGTCGTCGACAAGATCAAGAACGTCAAGACTGGCAACAAGGGCTTCCATCAGGACGTGCCCGTCGAAGACGTGATCATCGAAAAGGCCGAGGTCGTCTAAATGGCCGTGGGCGGGTCGGAACGCTTCATTTCCGACCTGCATCTCTCTGCGCACGAACCGGCCACCGTCGCGCACTTTCTGAAGTTTCTTGAAGGTCCAGCCCGTCAGGCCGCGCGCCTAACCATCCTCGGCGACCTGTTCGACTACTGGGCGGGCGACGACGACCTCGCCGACCCGCTCAACACCGCCATCGCCTATGCGCTCCATGAACTGGCCGATCACGGCGTAAGCATCGACCTGATGGTCGGCAACCGCGACTTTCTCATCGGCAATGCCTTTGCCGCAGCCGCCGGCGTCACCCTGTTGAATGATCCCGTTGCCCGTGAAGTTGGCAGCATCAAAACGCTACTGACACACGGCGACACACTCTGCACCGACGATGCGGATTACCAACGCTTTCGCGCCCATGTCCGCAGCCCCGAATGGCAGTCCAAATTTCTGGCCCGGCCGCTGGCCGAGCGCAAACGCGAAATCGAGGCCCTGCGCGCCCGCAGCGAAGCCGAGAAGCGCAGCAAGCCGATGGCCATCATGGATGTCAATGCACAAGCGGTGACCGATCTGCTGCGCTCACACGGCGCCGATGCGCTGATTCACGGCCATACCCACCGTCAGGGGGCGCATCTCCATACAGTCGATGATCGAACCTGCCAGCGCTGGGTACTCGGCGACTGGCACCTCAACCACGGCAGCGCACTAGTGTGCGCCACCACTGGCTGGGGCTTTACCGACTAGCGTTCCTTGCGCTTGGCGAAGGGCTTGGCAAACGGAGGCTTGGTGCCGGCCGGTTTCTTGTCCGAGCGATAGGGTGGCTTGCTCCCGCCACTCCCCGCATCCGAAAACTCCCGTTTGGGGCGTGCCGAAAAGTCGGCGTTGGCGGGACGGCGTGCTCTGGGCGCTTCATCCGCACGCGGGCGACGCGCGAAGGTTTTTTCGCCCTCGCCCGGTGCCGCCGGACGAATCCGCAGCGGCAACTGGCGTACGCGGGTGCGCTTCAGGGTTTCCAGCAGGTCATTCGGCAGCTCGGGCAGTTCGACGGTGCTGTAATCGTCGAACAGGTTGATCTGGCCGATCAGCTTGCCGTCGATGCCGCCTTCATTGGCGATGGCGCCGACGATTTCCTTGGGCAACGCGCCCTGATTCTTACCTACCTCGATGCGATAACGAATGATGACACCGCTAGGGGAGAAAGCCCGCTTGGGCGCTTCGGCGCGCGGCTTGCGTTCTTCAAAATCAGCGCGATCCGAGCGTGCCGGCTTGTCAAAAGTCGGCGCCGGCTCGCCGCGTGGCGATGAGACGGCACGGGACGACGCACCCCGCGGCGGCACCGCATAAGGCGACTCGGTGCGCGGCGCCGATACCGGATCTTCCATGCCGTCCGGACGCAAGGGCCGTTCGCGCTGGGCGAGGAAGGCCAGCGCGGCAGCGATCTGCCGTGTGGCCACACTTTCCTCGGTCTCCATGCGACGCACCACTTCATAGAAGAAGTCGAGGTTTTCCTCGGCAATCGTATCGAGAATCTGCTGCTTAAACTGGGTCACGCGACGCTCGGCCACTTCGCCGCGCGTCGGCAGGGCAATCGGCTCAATCGGCTGGCGCGTGGCGCGCTCAATCGCTTTGAGCATGCGCATTTCACGCGGCGAGATGAAGAGAATCGCCACGCCGGTGCGGCCCGCACGGCCCGTGCGGCCGATGCGATGCACATAGGCTTCGGTGTCGTAGGGCACGTCGTAGTTGATGACGTGGCTAACGCGCGGCACGTCGATGCCGCGGGCGGCCACGTCAGTGGCGACGACGATGTCGAGGCTGCCGCTCTTCAGGCGATCGATGACCTGCTCACGCAGACCCTGGGTCAGGTCGCCACTGAGCGCCGCCGCCGCATAGCCGCGCGCTTCCAGCTTGTCGGCCAGATCGACGGTCGCCAGTTTGGTGCGCACAAAGATAATGGCAGCGTCGAAATCCTCCTCGATCTCCAGCATGCGCGTCAGCGCTTCGAGCTTGTCGGCGCCGCGCACCTGCCAGTACTTTTGCTTGATCGCCGCCACCGTGGTGGTGGCCGAACGAATCTTGACCTGCTCGGGCTCGCGCAGGTAGCGCTGGGCGATGCGGCGGATCGGATCGGGCATGGTGGCGGAAAACAGCGCCGTTTGCCGCGCGGCTGGCGTGTGTTCGAGAATCCACTCGACGTCGTCGATAAACCCCATGCGCAGCATCTCGTCGGCCTCGTCGAGCACCAGCGACTTGAGGTTGCTCAGATCGAGGCTCTTGCGTTCGAGGTGATCCATGACCCGGCCGGGCGTGCCAACGATGATGTGGGCGCCGCGCGACAGGGCACGCAACTGGATCACCATGCTCTGGCCACCATAGATCGGCAGCACATGAAATCCCGGCATGTGGTGGGCATATTTCTGGAAGGCCTCGGCCACCTGGATGGCCAGCTCACGCGTTGGCGTCAACACCAGCGCCTGCGGGGCCTTGAGATTCAGGTCCAGCCGTGCCAGCAGCGGCAGGGCAAAAGCGGCCGTCTTTCCGGTACCGGTCTGCGCTTCGCCGAGCAGGTCGCGGCCGGCCATGAATAGCGGCACACACGCGGCCTGGATGGGCGATGGGGTTTCGTAACCGACCTCGGCGAGGGCGGAAAGGAGGGGCGCCGGCAAATTGAGCGCCGCAAAGCTGTCGATGGGTTCAGTCATGGGGGTCTCCCGCACTTTGGGGAAAAGAAGGCAGGCTTGGCCTGCAAGGTACGCATTATCGCAGACTGCCCTCATCGCCGTCCTGCCGGCGCCGACTTTTTCCTAAGGACGAAGAAGGAGCAATCAGCGACCGGACGAGCGCGCGTTCTGGCTGGCTTTTTGTTCGACCGCGAAAACCGCCGCTTCGACCCGCGAGGTCAGGTTGAGCTTGGCCAGGATGTGGCGCACATGGAGCTTTACCGTGTCATGGCTGATATCGAGATGGCGTGCAATCGCCTTGTTCGACAGTCCCTGGGCAAGGTATTCGAGAATCTCGCGCTCGCGCGTCGTCAGATGCTTGAAGGCATCGGCTTTCGGGGCTTGCCCGCCGCCCTGCAGCAAGTGCACCAGTTTCAGGGTCATCGCTGGCGCCACCACCGTTTCGCCGCGTACCGCGCGTTGCACCGCATCGACGACATCGTCCGGCTCCATGTCCTTGAGTAGATAGCCCTGGGCGCCGGCGCTCATCGCGCTGGCCAGATCGTCTTCGGCATCGCTGACCGTCAGCACCAGCACCGGCCCGCGCCAGCCCTCGGCACGTATCTGGCGCAGCAAGGCCAGCCCCCCATGCGGTGGCATGTTGAGATCGGTGATCACCACGTCGGGCTCAGCGGTCTTGAGGAGTTGCATCGCCTCATCGCCATTGCCGGCGATGCCGGCGATCTTGATCGCCCCGCGCTGTTCGAGCAGTTCGGCGAGACCCTTGCGGAACAGGGTATGGTCATCAACGAGCATGACGCGGATTTGGGGAGCTTGGGTCATGATGTCACTCGCTGGCCGGTTGGACCGATGGCAGGAAAGGTCAGGCGCACGCGGAAGCCACCGGCGGGAAGGTTGGCCACTTCGACGCGGCCGCCGATCAAGCGGGCGCGCTCGCGCATGATCGACAGCCCGAAATGGTCGCGCAGATGGGGGTGCTCCTCGAAGCCGCCGGTACGATTGGCAATGGCAAAGTAACCCTGCCCGCCACGCCCGTTGTCATCGACCGTGACCAGATAGTGGTCGCCTGCGCCGACCAACGACAGGCGCGCCTCGGTGGCCTGGGAATGGCGCCCGACGTTGGCCAACGCCTCCTGAACGATGAAGAAGACCTGCGCTTCCTGATCGAGTGTCAGGCGCAGATCCGCCACCAGATTCTGGTATTCGAGCGCAATGCCGGTGCGATCCCGAAAATCCTGTGCCAGCCGTGCCAAGGCCTGCTGCAGACCCATTGGATCCATGCGGTTGCGAAACTGTGAAAGCAACTGGCGCAACTGGCCGTAAGCCTCGTCAAGCGCCTGGCCGACATCTCCAGCATACTTGGTCGCCTCTTCACTACCCGTATCACGCAATGCGTCCTGGAGCAGTGCCATGCGCATCTTCATGTAGGCCAGCGTCTGGGCCAGCGAATCATGCACCTCGGCGGCCATCATCTGCCGCTCGTTCATCAGCGTGATGCGCAGATTCTCGCGTTTCAGGCGGGCATTTTCGAGCGCCATGCCGAGGTGCTCGCTGATTGAGCGGAACAGCATGGCCACTTCTTCCGGCAACTCGAAGCGCTCCGGCAAAAACAGGTTGTAGGTACCCTGCAATTTGCCGCCATGTTGCAGGGGCACGACGACCATCGCCTGACAACCTTCGTCGAAGTACGAATGATGGGTGCGCAAGGCGCATTCGTGGAGATCAATCTCGTAGCGTGAATGGTTGTCGGCAATCGCATTGCCGCACTGGCCGCAATCGATGGGCACCAGTCGTTCAAGCTCCACCAGCTCGGGCGGCAGGCCGCGCGCGGCAACCAGGCGCAGATGCTTGCCGTCGGCCGTCACCACACGCACCGCACCGGCATTGGCCTTGGTCAGCTTGAGCATGGTACCCAGAAAGCGGCCGAGCAATTCCTCGACATCGTCCTCGTCGGCCAAGCTCGCCGACACGGCGGAAAAAATGTCGAGCGCTAGCAGCCGCGAATGTTCTTCGCTATCGACTTCCGGTACGGCCGGACGCATTGCTGCAGGCCCCTCCATCAACATGGCATCAGCACAGGCTTCTCCTCTGCCGACATTCTACCCGCCCGCTAGAGCGGCAACGGCCACTCGCCCGACAGGGTCTTCTCTGCCCAGACCAGCGCACCGATGGTCTTGCCATCGGTGATCTCGCCATCACGCACCGCCAGCATCGCATCGGCAATACTCAGCTCGACGATCTCGAGAATCTCGTCGTGATCCGGGCTCTCACCAATAAAGCTGAGTCCCTGCGCCCAGAAGATTTCAATGCGCTCGTCGGCATAGCCAATCGCTGGATGCACGGTGCCCAGATGGCGCCACAACTTGGCGCGATAACCGGTCTCCTCGCGCAGCTCACGCTTGGCGGTATCGAGGATGTGTTCCCCTGCATCGATCTTGCCAGCCGGCAGTTCGAGCATCACGCGCCGCAACGGATAGCGGAACTGGCGCTCGAACAGCAGCTTGCCGTTGTCCAGCACGCCAATGACGACGACCGCGCCAGGGTGACGGATAATTTCGCGCGTGGACTCGGTGCCGTTGGGCAAACGCACCTTGTCGGCATACACCTTGAGCAGGCGGCCATCGAAGACCTGCTGACTCTCGAGGGTTTCCTCGATGAACTCGCTCTCATCCATCCTGTCCATGATTTTTGTAGGGTTTTGATTTGTCTTGAACTTTACCAGAACACGCTTATATAGAAAGCACAACAACACGTTTTCCCCACCCCCAACAGGAGATTTCCATGGCCTTCATTCCCGGTTTCGAAAGCGACGGGGTCGTCACCGTCAATCGCGTCATCCTCAAGCCGCAATACAAGGTCGAAGACCTCGAAGAGCGTGTCGCCATGCTCTGCGAGAACGTCAAGACTTATCACTCGGAGACCGGCTTTGTCGGCGGCATGGTCGTCCTCAACAGCGGCATGGTCTCCAACGAAGGAAGCACGGTCGGCCAGGCCGTCGAAAGCCCGATGAAGGATCGCGAGGCACTGATCATCACCTTCTGGAATTCTTTCGAGGAGCATGAAGCGTCGCACCGCAGCGACACCTTCCAGCCACTGTTCCAGCAGGTGCTCGAACTCTGTGAGAACGGCAACGAGGAAATTGCCTACAAGATGCTCTGGTCGGGCAAGGCCTACAGCAAGGCCGAGGCAATCGAGGCGCGGGCCGCCAAGGAGAAGTACTCAAAGGCCGCTTGAAAAGTCGGCGCTGGCGAGACGGCAATAAAAAAGGCCGCCCTTTTCAGGGCGGCCTGTTCTCGAGCAAATCTACAGGATCAGATGCGTTCCCAGATTGTGGTGATGCCCTGGCCGCCGCCGATACACATGGTGGCCATGCCGTAACGCTTGCTGGTGCGGATCATCTCGTGCAGCAGCTTGGTGACGATCACGCCGCCGGTTGCCCCCACCGGGTGGCCGATGGCGATGGCACCACCGTTCGGGTTGGTTTTGACCGGATCAAGGCCGAGTCCCTTCATGACGGCGATTGACTGGGCAGCAAACGCTTCGTTCGACTCGACGATATCCATCTGGTCGAGCGTCAAGCCGGCCTTCTGCAGCGCCACCTTGGACGAGGGGATTGGGCCTTCGCCCATGACATCGTTCGGCACACCGGCAATCGCGTAGGCCACCAGACGTGCGATCGGCTGGTGGCCGCCAGCCGCTGCCTTGGCGGCATCGGCCAGCACCAGGAAAGCTGCCGCATCGTTGATGCCGGAGGCGTTGCCGGCGGTGACGGAGCCATCCTTCTTGAAGGCCGGCTTCATCTTGGCGAGGCTTTCCATCGTGGTGGCCGGCTTCAGATGCTCATCGGTATCGAACACGACATCGCCCTTGCGGGTCTTCATGGTGATCGGCACAATCTGCGACTTAAAGTAGCCGGCTGCCTGAGCGGCGGCGGCACGTTTCTGAGACTCAACCGCAAAGGCATCCTGCTCTTCACGGCTGATACCCCACTTGGTGGCCAGATTTTCGGCGGTGATACCCATGTGACCAACACCGAATGGGTCGGTCAATACGGCAACCATCGCATCGATGGCCTGGGTATCGCCCATGCGGGCACCGGAACGCAGGGCCGGCAACAGATAGGCGCCACGCGACATAACTTCGACACCGCCGGCGAGCGCAAAATCGGCATCGCCGAGCAGGATGGCCTGAGCCGAACTGACGATGGCCTGCTGCGCGGAACCGCACAGACGGTTGACCGCAAACACGGTCGAATCCATCGTCATGCCGCCCTGAATGGTGGCCACGCGCGACACATAGGGATAGCGCGAGTCGGTCGGGATACAGTGGCCGACGGTAGCGAAAGTGACTTGTTTGGGATCGACACCGGCGCGTTCGATGGCCGCTTTGACGACCATGCCCCCCAGTTCGGGCGGCTCAAGGCTACTCAGGGAACCGCCAAAGGCGCCCACGGCGGAGCGCACGGCACCCAGTGCAACAACTTCTTTATTGGACATTTTTCACTCCTGTTATTAGAAGTAATACATCAGAATCAACGCGTCATGAACCCACCCAGCTGGCCAGCGTCAGCAACACCAGCAGGAGCAAACACAGGACGAGCGCGCGCCATACAAGACCGATGGCACTTTGCAGATGATCGATATCGGCTTCATCCCCCATGCCCAGTTCGGGCCGTTCCTCGACGCCGAGGGCTTCGGGCAGGGGCTGCCCCAACTTGACGCCCAGTGCCCCGGCACCACTGGCCAAAAGTATGCCGGCAGCCGCATCGTGCCATTGCTGTGCCTGGGTGCGCCAGCAGTAGATGGCATCCTCGAAGTCACCGACGATCGCGAAGGTCACGGCGGTCAAACGCGCCGGCAGCCAGTCGAGAAACTCGAAAGCCTGGCGAGAAAACTCGCCAAACGCATCGCACGGGATGGCAAAACCCGATTCCGGCGCAGCAGGCGCTGCCTCCCGCTGATTCATCGCAACGCTCAGGCGATAGAGCAATGCACCTGCCGGCCCCAGCAGCATGAACCAGAACAAGGGCGCAAACACATGGCGATGGGACGCGAGAATCCCGTCCTCAATCGTCAGCCGGACGATTTCCGTAGCGCTCAGACGCGAACTTTCGCGCCCGGTCCAGGCATGAAACAGGGTGCGGGCACGCTCGATCTCACCCGCCCGCAAGGCCAGCTGGATATCGGTAAAAAAGTGGCTGAACTGGCGAAACCCCATGAGGAAGTACAGCATCGCCACGGAGAACAGGAAAGTCAGCACAGCATGCAGCATGTCCAGACCGACCTGTAATCCCAACACGCACAGGGTCGGGACGGCCACACCGACACCCCAGGCCGTCACGCCATGACGACGCTCGCCACCATTGAACTGTCGTTCGAGAAAGCGCGCATAAGCGTCCAGCCACCCTTGCACGCGCGCAGCGGGCGCGGCTTTTAACTGCTCAATGACGAGGACGACAAAAATACTGAAAAATGTCATGAACGAAGGGAAATTATGGGCAAAACCCTAGCCTGTCGAAGATAGCACACTCACATGCCGGCATGAAGCCTCCGTCAGGACGGATCAGGTCCGAGAAGGCTCTGACGCAGGCTGACAAACATGCCCGCAGTGGCTCCCCAGATGTAATAGTTGCGCCAGGGCACAGCCCAGTAATGACGTTGCTGTCCCTGATACTCGCGCGCTTCGCGACGATAATTGGCCGCATCCAGGAAAAAGGCGAGCGGTGGCTCAAACACCTCGGCCACCTCGAAATCATCCAGTTGCAGATTGAGCGGCGGCGTCACCAGGCCCAATACCGGCGTCACGCGAAACCCGGTACTCGTCCAGTATTCCGGCAGAACCGCCAGCACGGACACCTGCCTGGGCAAAATCCCCACCTCCTCGCGACTCTCGCGCAATGCGGTACCCACCACGTCAAGGTCTGTCGGTTCGCAACGCCCGCCAGGAAAGCTGATCTGACCGGCGTGGTCGCGCAAATGGGCGGTGCGCTGTGTCAGCAACACGGTCAGCCCGGCAGGACGATTCACCACAGGGATCAGCACCGCTGCAGCAGTGGCCGCCTCTGCTTGAGGGAGTTCCTGAACCTGCGGCATCGGGTGCAGACTCAAACAACGTTCGCGCAGCCAGTCGACCGTCCATGCCATAGGCCATCAATACCGCTGCGTCAGGGTCATCGACTGACCGTCGCGCCGAATATCCATGCGATTGAGAAAACTCATGCCCAGCAGGACGACCGGCATATCCTGCTCATGCACCGTGGCATCGATATTCGACAAGCTAATGCTGCCGATTTTCACACTGTTCAGCCTCACCTTCCAGACACGCGTCTGGCCATTGGCGGTCTGCGTAATGCCCGGCGTGCCCTTGCGCGGATCAATGCCCGCTCGCTTGGCATCGGCCGCCCCGAGCGAAACGAAGGTCGCCCCGGTATCGACCAGAAAATTCATCGAAGTACCGTTGATGCTGCCTTGCATGGTGTAGTGGCCGCGAGCATCCGCTATCAGGCTCAGCACTGGCTTTTCGTTACTGGCCGAGGACACCACACTTTGGCCGATCTGGATGCGACGCGACTTGCCATCCACCTCGAACACCGCCGCCCCCGGTTCGATCGACAGCAGTTTGACACCCTCCTCCGTCTTGGCCCCGACGGCCAGCGTCTGGCGCTTGCCGCCATCGATCACCACCAGCGCCTTGCCGGGCAACAGCCCAACCAGCGCGATATCCGCAGCCGGAACGGCCATACTGCAAATCGCCAAAAGCGCGGCGCTACAATGCCTCATCAACAACAAGCCCTGCTTTGCCATGAAATCCATTGCCATCTTTCGTCACAGTTCAGGGGAAGGTCCGGGCTATTTTGCCACTTTCCTCGAACGCCACGGTATTCCCTCAGAGTTGATTTGCATTGATGCGGGCGAAGTGCCGCCGACCACGCCTGAGGGATTCTCCGGCCTGTGCTTCATGGGCGGACCGATGAGCGTCAACGACGATCTCCCCTGGCTGCCGCCACTTTTCGAATTGATTCGCCATGCCGTCAGCGCCGACATTCCCGTCATCGGCCACTGCCTCGGCGGCCAGTTGATGTCCAAGGCGCTCGGCGGTACGGTGACGAAAAACCCGGTCAAGGAAATTGGCTGGGGTCGCGTGGAAGCCACCGACCCGATTGCGACGGACTGGCTCGGCGACCTCGAAAGCTTCGAAGCCTTCCACTGGCATGGCGAAACCTTCAGCATCCCAAGCGGCGCCACGCGCATCCTCAAAAGCAGTTACTGCGACAATCAGGCCTTCGTCATGGGCCCGCACCTCGGCATGCAATGCCACGTCGAAATGACCGAAGCCATGATCCGCCTCTGGTGCCGCCAGTGGGCCGACGAGTGCGCCGCTCCGAGCGCCTCGGTGCTGACGCCGGAACAGATGAACGAACGGATCGACGCACGGCTGACGGCAATGCGTGTTGCGGCCGACCGGCTTTACACGCGCTGGATTGCGGGACTCAAGTAAAAGTCGGCGCTGGCAGGACGGCGTGGGGAGTAAGATTAGCGCATGGAAAAAACCATCAAGCGTCTGTCCCTCCATGACAGGCAGCGCGACACAGAATACTGGCTGACTCGCAGCCCGCAGGAGCGTCTGGCGGCCGTTGAGCAGTTGCGTCAGGAATGGATCGAGGGCCGCTCCGGTGTTGTTCAGGGACTTCAAAGAGTTTGTCGCACTCTTAAACGCACACGAGGTTGAATACCTGATCGTGGGCGGCTATGCGATGGCGCTGCACGGCAGGCCGCGCAATACCGGCGATCTGGATGTCTGGATCGCGCGCAATCCGGGAAACGCAATAAAACTGCTGAACGCGCTCAATGCCTTCGGCTTTGACGGACTGGGACTGACTCAGGCCGACTTCGAGGCGCCAGATCAGGTCGTACAACTTGGCTATCCGCCCTTTCGCATCGATCTGCTAACGGCCATCGACGGCATCGAATTCCCGGCAGCCTGGCCACGACGCGAAACCATTACCCACGATGGACTCACGCTATCTTTCATCGGACTCGATGACCTCAAGACCAACAAGCGCGCCTCGGGTCGCCCGCGCGACATCGACGATCTCGAACAACTCCCATGAAATCACCTACAAAATATCCAAAGAAACCGCCTACAAAGAACCCAAAATCCGAAACCAATATCCGGCGCATCGATGCCCAAGGAAAAAGCGGACATGGCGGGACACATGGTTTTCAAGTTTGCTTTAAACGCAAGGGGGTTGAATTTACGAAACAGTTTTCCGACTCGAAATATGGTGGCGAAGCTGGAGCATTAAAAGCTGCACGGGAATTTCGTGATAAAGCCAAACCTGTTTTGCCGCCAATCTCCAACCGTAGCGGCGCCATCCCTCCGGAAAATAGTCGAAACAAGGCAAATAAAACTGGGCATATAGGGCTTCACTTCAGGAACCGTCGACTTGCTAGTGGTAACACCTCGCTCTACGTAGTTGCTGTCGCTGCGCCTGAGCCATTGAAACAAATCAGGAAAGAATTTCGTGTCGGCGAGAAAAAGCTTGAAGCAGTCTTTGATGAAGCACTGGCATGGAGACGGAGCATTCTGGAAAGCAGGCGCCATAGGGAGTCAGATGACAAGGCTGCTTGGGACGAAGCCCTCGCCGAGCTCCTTGCGAAGAAACAAAAGAACCTGGAGTCAGCTCGCAGACTAAAGGTTTTCCTGTGCCATTCAAAAGATGACAAGGAGCAGGTACGGAAACTCTATCTCCGACTACTTGCGCTTGGATGCCAGCCGTGGCTCGACGATGAGTCGCTATTACCCGGGCAAGATTGGGATGCGGAAATCCGCAAAGCAATCCAAACCTCTCACGTTTTCATCGCCTGTCTTTCAAGTGGGTCAGTTACCAAACGCGGCTACGTTCAAAGAGAGATTCGTTTTGCGCTCGATGTGGCAGAGGAAATTCCCGTTGATGACATTTTCCTCATCCCAATCAAACTCGAACCCTGCGATATTCCGCCTACTCTTACTAAGTGGCAATGGCTAGAAGCTTACAAAGATGGGTATGGCAAACTGATTGAAAGTCTTGCTCTGCAAACGGCGAAACTGGGACTTGAGCCGCTTCGATCAGCAATTGTTTCCAAGTAAAACTAACCAGCTTCAACGCTGCTAACCCACGACAAACTCAGTCCCTGAAATTTCCGTAATTCAGCGGAAAATCCGTAATCGACTTCTTCACCAGCGCAATCGCTGCCTGCAGGTCGTCGCGCTTGGCCCCGGTGACGCGCACGGCATCGCCCTGAATGCTGGCCTGCACCTTGGTCTTGCTGTCCTTGATGAGCTTGACGATCTTCTTGGCCAGTTCCTGATCGATGCCACTCTTGATCTTCAGTTCCTGCTTGGCCTTGTTGCCGGAGATGGTTTGCACCGCACCGATGTCGAGACGCTTGGTGCTTTCGTGTTCCTTCTTCTCCATTTCGGGAAAAAGGATGTCCTTGATCTGGCTGAGCTGGAATTCTGAATCGCCGTGCAGGGTAATCAGCTTGTCTTTCTCGTTCAACTCAGCTTTCGCACTGGTGCCCTTGAAGTCGTAGCGGTTGCCGATCTGACGCCCCGCCACATCCACCGCATTCTTCAGGGCAACGAGGTCGGCTTCGGAAGTAATGTCGAATGAAGGCATGGCGGCGTACTCCGTTTAGCCGAAGTGACAGACGTAGTGATAGGGCTCGCCCGTCACCTCGATTTCGAAGGACGAGTTACCGGGTACGTTGAACGACTCACCGACGCTACAGCTTTTCCAGTCCTCGCCCTTGATCTTGTAGCGACAGGCGCCCGCGACGGTTTCCATGATTTCCGGAGCGCCCGTATTGAAGGTCAGTGTCGCCGGCAGGATCACGCCGACACTCTTTTTGGTGCCATCGGCGAACTGGATTGTGTGGCTCACACACTTGCCATCGAAATAGACATTGGCTTTTTTGACGACAGATACGTTTTCAAACGGTGACATGATCAGATACCCCACATTTTTTCGATGATGTTTTTGGCGACAAAACCCAGCATACCGAAGGCGAGTACGAAGAACAGCGCAAACGTACCGACCTTGCCTGCCTTCGAGCGATAGGCGAGCTCACCGATGATGAAGAGCATGTAGAGCATGAAGGCTCCAAGGCCGAAGGTCATGCCAAAATTTGCCACCTGCTCTTCCGTAAAACCGAACATTTACTTCTTCCTGGTCTTGGCTGCGCGCTTGAGTCGTGCATTTTCAGCAATGCGCATGCGCAGGGCGTTGAGCTTGATGAAACCGGCGGCGTCCTTCTGATCGTAGGCGCCTGCATCGTCCTCGAAGGTCGCGATGGTCGGATCGAACAGCGAATCGGTCTTCGAGTCGCGGCCGACGACGGACACGCTGCCTTTGTAGAGCTTGACGCGCACCCAGCCATTGACGCTCTGCTGCGTGTGATCAATCAGTACTTGCAAGGCGCGCCGCTCGGGGCTCCACCAGTAGCCGTTGTAGATCAGGCTGGCATAGCGCGGCATCAGGTCGTCCTTCAGATGCGCCACTTCGCGGTCGAGGCAGAGCGACTCGATGCCGCGATGCGCCTTGAGCAAAATGGTACCGCCGGGCGTTTCGTAGCAGCCGCGCGACTTCATGCCGACATAGCGGTTCTCGACCAGGTCGAGGCGGCCCACACCGTGCTTGCCGCCGATCTGGTTGAGCGTGGCGAGCAGTTCGTGCGGCTTCATCTTATTGCCGTTGATAGCCACCAGGTCGCCCGCCTTGAATTCGAGATCGAGGTATTCCGGCTTGGCGGGGGCCTTTTCAGGCGCCACCGTCCAGCGCCACATCGACTCCTCGGCCTCGGCGGCCGGGTTTTCAAGATGGCGGCCTTCGTAGGAGATGTGCAGCAGGTTGGCGTCCATCGAATAGGGCGAACCACCCTTCTTGTGCTTCATGTCGACCGGGATGCCATGCTGCTCGGCATAGGCCATCAGCTTCTCGCGCGACAGCAGGTCCCACTCGCGCCAGGGTGCGATCACCTTGACGTTGGGCATCAATGCATAGGCGCCGAGTTCAAAGCGCACCTGGTCGTTGCCCTTGCCGGTGGCGCCATGGGAAATCGCCTGCGCGCCGGTCTTGCGCGCAATTTCGATCAGGCGCTTGGCGATCAGCGGGCGGGCAATCGAGGTGCCCAGCAGGTACTCGCCCTCATAGAGGGTGTTGGCACGGAACATCGGGAAGACGAAGTCGCGCACGAACTCCTCGCGCAGATCGTCGATAAAAATGTTCTTCGGCTGGATGCCGAACTTGAGCGCCTTGGCGCGTGCCGGCTCCAGTTCTTCGCCCTGACCAAGATCGGCAGTGAAAGTCACGACCTCGCAACCATAGGTATCCTGCAACCACTTGAGAATCACCGACGTATCGAGACCGCCGGAATATGCCAGTACGACTTTTTTGATGTCCGATTTGCTCTTTGCCATTCCCGTTCCCTTTATTCCTTGATCTTGCCCAACACCAGATACTCGAGTAGCGCCTTCTGGGTGTGCAGGCGATTCTCCGCCTCATCCCAGACCACGCTGTGCGGCCCGTCAATCACTTCGGCTGCCACTTCCTCGCCGCGATGTGCCGGCAGGCAGTGCATGAACACGGCCTCTGCTTTCGCCACACGCATCATGTCACCATCCACCTGCCAGTCGGCAAAGGCCTTCAGGCGTGCCTCGTTCTCGGCTTCAAAACCCATCGAAGTCCACACGTCCGTGGTGACCAGATCGGCATCGCGCGTCGCATCCATCGGATCGGCGAACTGTTCGAAATGATCAGTGCCGTAGAGGCCGGCACGCTCGGGTTCGACTTCATAACCCGGGGGCGTCGACACATGCACGTTGAAATCAAGCAGTTCGGCCGCCTGCAACCAGGTGTTGCACATGTTGTTCGAATCGCCAATCCACGCCACGGTCTTGCCCTGAATCGGGCCGCGCTGCTCGATGAAGGTGAAGATGTCCGCCATGATCTGGCAGGGGTGATATTCGTTGGTCAGGCCGTTGATCACCGGCACGCGCGAATGGGTCGCAAAGCGCTCGATGATGTCCTGCTCATAGGTACGGATCATCACGGCATCGCTCATGCGTGAAATCACCTCCGCTGCATCCTCCACGGGTTCGCCGCGTCCCAACTGTGAATCGCGCGTATTGAGATAGATCGCCGACCCGCCGAGTTGGTGCATGCCGGCCTCGAATGAGAGGCGAGTGCGCGTGCTGGCCTTCTCGAAGATCATTACCAGCGTGCGATCCTCCAGCGGCCAGTACTTCTGATAGCTTTTGAAACGCTGTTTGATGGTGCGCGTGCGTTCGAACAGATACTCGAATTCTTCGCGCGTGAAATCCTTGAATTGCAGAAAATGTCTGGGTGTGGCCATCTGCAATACTCCTCAGGCAGCCAGGAAGCGCTTGACGACGACCGCCAGCGTATCGACCAGTTCGTCGGCCTCGGCATCGCTCATGACCAGCGGCGGCAACAGACGAATCACCTTGTCGGCCGTCACGTTGATCAGGATGCCGGCGTCCAGTCCCGCCGCGACCAGTGCGCCACAAGGACGATCGAGTTCGATGCCGATCATCAGGCCGCTGCCACGCACATCCAGAATGGCGGCATTGCCGGCCAATGCCTCCCGAACACGAGCACGGATGCGCTCACCGAGGGCAACGGCACGATCGAGCAATTTATCCTCATCCAGCACCGCCAGGGTCGTCAGCGCCGCGACACACGCGAGGGGATTACCGCCAAACGTCGAACCATGATTGCCCGGCTTGAATACCCCCGTTGCCGCACCTGCGGTCAGACAGGCACCGACGGGAACGCCAGAACCCAGACCTTTGGCCAGCGTCATGACATCCGGCTTGATGCCGGCATGCTGGTGGGCGAACCATGTACCGGTACGGCCAATGCCACACTGCACCTCATCCACCATGAAGAGCCAGCCCTGGGCATCGCAGAGGCGCCGCAAACCACGCAGGAAGTCATCATGGGCGATATGGATTCCGCCCTCACCCTGCACCGGCTCGAACAGCACGGCAACCACATTCTTGTTATTTGCCGCGACCTGTTCGATCGCCGCCAGATCGTCAAAAGGCACGCGCACGAAACCAGGCACCAGCGGCTCGAAACCGGCCTGCACCTTGCGATTGCCGGTGGCCGACAAGGTGGCCAGCGTACGGCCATGGAACGCATGCTCCATCACGATGATGGCAGGTTGGTCGATGCCCCTGTTATGGCCGTAGAGACGGGCCAGTTTGATCGCTGCCTCATTGGCTTCGCAACCCGAATTGCAGAAGAACACTTCATCCATTGCCGCCAGTCCGGCCAAACGATCAGCCAGCGCTTCCTGCTCACGCACCGTATAGAGATTGGATGTATGGATCAGCCGGGCGGCTTGTGCGGCCAATGCGGCTGTCAGCCGCGGATGCTTGTGACCCAGCGTATTGACTGCGATACCAGCCAGACCATCGAGGTAACGCTTGCCCTGCTCGTCAAACAGGATGCAACCTTCGCCATGGGTAAACGCCACGGCTTGCCGGGCATAGTTCTTCATCAGGTGCGACATGATTCGCTCCGCTAATAGCAACATTACCGTTATTGAAAAAAAGACGGCGGCCTCGAAACCGCGGCCGCCGTTTGTGCGGGGATCAGATCATAAGTGAAAAATTACGGCCTGTATAGGCCCGACATAGGCGCATCAGCTACGCCGACAAGCGATTACTCTCATATTGGTCGGATAGAAGAATATCCATCAGGGAAGATCGTGCGCATTGCAGTTTTCAATCAGAAAGGCGGGGTGGGTAAAACCACGACCGCGCTGAATCTGGCAGCCGCTTCGGCACGCCACGGCAAATGTTGCCTGCTGATCGACCTGGACCCGCAAAGCCACCTGAGTTCGATTCATACCCTTGAGGGTGTCGAGGCTCGCGCCAGCATTTTTTCGCTCTACCAGCACAACCGTCCGCTGGTAGAACTGATGATTGAATGGCCAACGTTGGGCTGGCTGATTCCCGCCCATGCAGAACTCATCAAAGTCGACTCATTGTTCGGTAAAGGGCCCAACATCATCAACCGCCTGAAGGCCGGCCTGGTTGAACTAGCCGAAACCGAAAGCGACGGAGGAAAATGTGGCGTTACCCTGATCGACTGCTGCCCCTTCCTAGGCGTACTGTCACTCAATGCCCTTTTCGCCGCAGATGGCGTCCTCATCCCCGTTTCCTCGGATCATTTGAGCCTGCGCGGGGCACAACAGATCAATCGAACCTTGACGGCACTTGAACCGGTTCTGAAACGCCGCGTACCGCGTCGCTATTTGCTGACACGCTACGACCGCCGTCGGCGCATGAGTCAGGACATCCTGACGCAGATGAATACCTTGTTCGGTGCGGATGTATGCACAACCGTCATTTCCGAGAATGTGGCTGTCGCTGAGTCGCCCGCCATTGGCCGCGACGTCTTCGCGCATGCTGCTTCAAGCCGTGGCGCCCAGGACTATGCAGCCTTGCTTGATGAACTGGTGATGAGCGGATTTATCGCAGGCTCAGACTGAGGATCAACGGCTAAGCAAGCCAAGTATCTCTTCGTAACTCGTCGATGGGCTTCGTCCATTTCCGGACTGACACACACACTCCAGAACTTCACAATCGCGATACATCTGCTGCAGTTTGCGCCGCGCCTCGGACTCGTCCCGCCCCTGAATCATAAGATTATCGACCGTCATGCCGACACGTGTCCGAATGCGGAACCCGTATTTGGTAAAGACAGGGAGTTGCATTTCAGTTCCTTATCTTTCAATAAGATGGATTGAGTATATAAACCGATCCACAGAAGTGCAATCCATTTGCATGGTTATTAAGGGATTTATAGCGCCAATACAACACAACATCGTCACTTCGCGACTTGCCACACACCGACACAAGCCCAGGCGATTAAATTATGTTTTTGCTATAATTCACGCAGTTAATATTGCGCCTGATGCTTACAAGGTCTAAGCGAGATAGGCCAACGCCATCCCATACGCCGCATGCCTCATTTCGTCGCCGAAAACTTTGCCATTGTCGGAGTTACGCAAGCAGGGAAGAAATTCCGGCCGAGCGACTGGGCCGAGAGGCTGTGTGGCGTCATGTCGGCTTTTGGATCGGCACGCCGCATGACCTATTCCCCGTATGTCCAGCCGAGCGACCGTCATGGCGACAAATGTGTGTTTGTGGATGGCCGTATTCACGATGTCGAACCCATGGCCTACACATTTCTGGTCAATTTCGCCCGTGACAATGACCTGAAGGTCGAACCCTGGCAGGAAAGCAAATTAGCAGGCTAACTTCCGCCTGGGCACCAAAACAGAACGGCCACCCGAAGGTGGCCGTTTTTTAAGCGGTCTTTGTTCTGGCAATCAGGCAGCGAGCGCCTTGATAGCGGCCGACAGACGGCTCTTGTAGCGGGCTGCGGTATTCTTGTGAATGATTTTCTTGTCGGCAATCGAATCGATCACACACTGCGACTCTTTATAAACTGCTTGAGCAGCTGCCTTGTCTCCCGTGGTGACGGCCTTGCGGACCTTCTTGATGGCGGTACGCAATTCGGAGCGCAGGCTCATGTTGTGGGCGCGACGAACAATCGCTTGACGTGCGCGTTTACGGGCTTGGACGGTATTGGCCATAGAGAAGCTCGACGAGTAATCTGTTAAAAGAAGAAGATTATAAGCAGAGTTGCTAGCCTTTGCAAGGCACTTTTCCTTCTTTTGCGCAAGTGATGAGTGGTTACCATGCTCACATGAACCTGCTTCGCACCCTCGCCACCATCAGTAGCCTGACGCTACTGTCACGCATCCTTGGTTTTATCCGCGACTTTGTCATTGCCCGAACCTTTGGCGCCGGCATGTTGACAGATGCTTTTTTTGTCGCGTTTCGTCTCCCCAACCTGTTGCGGCGGCTTTTTGCCGAGGGTGCCTTTTCCCAGGCCTTCGTGCCGCTTTTGTCGGAATATCGCAACCAGCAAGGGGCGGAGGCAACGCGCCAGTTAGTGGATCGGGTCGCCACCGTGCTGTTCTTGGTCGTTCTGGTCGTTGCCCTGCTGGGCGTTATCGGCGCCCCGCTGATCATCCATGTGTCCGCCCCGGGTTTTGCCGATGAACCCGACAAGTACGCGCTCACGGTGACCCTGACCCGCATTACCTTTCCCTATATTCTGTTCATGTCGATGGTGGCACTGGCGGCCGGCATTCTCAACACCTGGAGCCGTTTCGCGCTGCCCGCCTTCACGCCCGTGCTGCTTAATCTGTCCTTCATTGGCATGGCACTGCTGGCCGCCCCCTATTTCGATCCGCCCGTATTGGTGCTGGCATGGGCGGTATTTATCGGCGGCTTTCTGCAACTGGCAATCCAGCTACCTGCGCTCAAGCGTATTGGCATGTTGCCTCGCCTGGACTTTGCGCCTGGCGATCCCGGAGTACGGCGCGTCATGAAACTGATGGCGCCAGCAGTATTAGGGGTATCGGTTGCTCAGGTCTCGCTTCTCATCAATACGATCTTTGCATCATTCCTGACCTCGGGCAGCGTTTCCTGGCTCTACTATGCCGATCGCCTGATGGAGTTTCCGGCGGGTCTGCTGGGGGCAGCCCTCGGGACGATTCTCCTGCCCAGCCTCTCCAAAGCCCATACCGCCGACAATCCGCAGGAGTTCTCCGCGCTGCTCGACTGGGGTCTGCGACTCACCTGCCTTCTGACGCTACCGGCTGCGCTTGGCCTTGCCATGCTGGGTGTACCGCTGATTGCCACACTTTTTCAACATGGTGCCTTCACTGCGACTGATGTCCTGCAAACCCGCCAAGCGCTGGTGGCTTACAGTATTGGCCTGATCGGTCTGATTCTGGTCAAGGTGTTGGCTCCCGGCTTCTATGCCCGCCAAAATATCAAGACCCCGGTCAAGATTGCCCTGATTACGCTGGTCGCAACCCAATTGATGAACCTCGGATTCATTATTCCGCTACAACACGCCGGCTTGGCTTTATCGATCGGTCTAGCCTCCTGCCTGAATGCGGTGTTGCTGTTTCGTGGTTTGCGCCAGCGCGGCGATTTCGAACCACGTCCCGGCTGGGCCGTGTTTACAGGAAAGCTCGTTATTGCGCTATTTGCGCTTGGGCTCACCCTCTGGTTTGGCATGGGCAAGGAAACCGACTGGCTCAGCGCACCCGCCATGACGCGTGTCCTGCATTTATCGGCCATTGTCGGCGCTGGCATGACGGCCTATTTCGTCACACTCTGGCTGCTGGGATTCCGCCTCAAGGACTTCAAGCGCCGCAGCGCAACCTGAAAACAAAACGGGCAGCCCGCAGGCTGCCCGCCGAGATTGTTACAAGACGAGATCAGGCCACCAGCGGCACGATCAGCAAGGCCACGATGTTGATGATCTTGATCAGCGGATTCACTGCCGGGCCGGCGGTATCCTTGTAGGGATCGCCCACGGTATCGCCGGTCACGGCGGCCTTGTGCGCATCGGAACCCTTGCCGCCGTAGTTGCCTTCCTCAATGTACTTCTTGGCATTGTCCCAGGCACCGCCGCCCGTCGTCATCGAAATGGCGACGAACAGGCCGGTAACGATGGTGCCCATCAGCACGCCGCCAAGGGCGCGTACGCCCGCACCGACACCGCCCACTTCCGGCATGAGGAAGTTCATGGTGACGGCGACGACCACCGGCACCAGCACCGGCAGCAGCGAGGGAATCATCATTTCGCGGATGGCCGCCTTGGTCAGCATATCGACGCAGGTACCGTATTCCGGCTTGGCCGTGCCTTCCATGATGCCCTTGATCTCGCGGAACTGGCGACGCACTTCGACAACGATGGCGCCAGCGGCGCGACCGACGGCCTCCATGCCCATCGCAGCGAAGAGATAGGGCACCATGCCGCCGACGAACAGGCCGATGATGACGGCCGGATCGGCTAGGTCGAAGAGGAACTTCGTACCCGGTTTTACCGCTTCCAGACCATGCGTGAAGTCGGCGAACAGCACCAGCGCAGCAAGGCCGGCGGAACCGATGGCATAACCCTTGGTCACGGCCTTGGTCGTGTTGCCAACGGCATCCAGCGGGTCGGTGATGTTGCGCACGGAATCCGGCAGTTCGGCCATTTCGGCGATGCCGCCCGCGTTGTCGGTGATCGGGCCATAGGCGTCGAGGGCGACGATGATGCCGGCCATCGACAACATAGAGGTCGCCGCAATCGCAATACCGTAGAGCCCGCCCATCGCATACGCCGACCAGATGGCCGCGCATACCGACAGCACCGGCCAGGCCGTGGCACGCATCGACACACCGATACCGGCAATGACGTTGGTACCGTGGCCGGTCGTGGAGGCTTGCGCAATGTGACGCACCGGTGCGTATTCGGTGGCGGTGTAGTACTCGGTGATCACCACCATCAAGCCGGTGAGGATCAGGCCGATCACTGCCGCACCATACAGACGCATCTGCGAACCGCCGCTGATACCCATGACCTGGTCAAGCAGGTGATCATCGAGAATCCAGGTGGTTAGCGGATAGAAGGCTACCAGCGCCATCACGCCAGCGACGATCAGGCCTTTGTAGAGAGCATTCATGATCTTGGCGCCGGGGGAGGTCTTGACGAACATCGCACCAACGATCGAGGCGATGATCGAGAAGCCGCCGAGTACCAACGGATAGAGTACCGCCGTTTCGGCCGCCGCGCCGTTTGCCTTGAACAGCAGCGCGCCGAGCAGCATCGTCGCGACGATGGTGACCGCGTAGGTCTCGAACAAGTCGGCCGCCATGCCGGCACAGTCGCCAACGTTGTCGCCGACGTTGTCGGCGATCACGGCTGGGTTGCGCGGGTCGTCTTCGGGAATGCCGGCCTCCACCTTGCCCACCAGGTCGGCACCGACGTCGGCGCCCTTGGTGAAAATGCCGCCGCCCAGTCGCGCGAAGATCGAGATCAGCGAAGAGCCGAAGCCCAGACCAACCAGCGGATGCAGGATTTGGTCGAGACTGGCGTCACCGGCCGTCGCCTTGAGGATCGCGTAATAGCCTGCGACACCCAGCAGACCCAAGCCCACGACCAGCATGCCGGTAATCGCGCCACCACGGAAAGCAACGTTCAGTGCCTCGTTCAAACCAACGCTGGCCGCTTGTGCTGTCCGCACGTTGGCGCGCACCGAGACG
The DNA here is from genome assembly GCA_964477575.1 of uncultured Methyloversatilis sp. Classification (GTDB taxonomy): domain Bacteria; phylum Pseudomonadota; class Gammaproteobacteria; order Burkholderiales; family Rhodocyclaceae; genus Sulfuricystis. Next base: position 121,407 of record CAYZEA010000008.1, on the reverse strand, counting down.
TTCATGCCGATGAAACCGGCCGCGCCGGACAGCACCGCACCGAGTACGAAACCGATGGCAGTCGACATGCCCAGGAACACGGCAATCAAGATCGCCAGAACGATACCGACCATCGAAATCGTTGTGTATTGACGCTTCAAATACGCTTGCGCACCTTCCTGCACCGCGGCAGATATCTCACGCATGCGATCGTTGCCGGTCGGCTGCGCAAGAATCCACTGGGTCGAAATCCAGCCGTAGGCAATTGCCCCGACAGCACAGACCAATGCGAACATCAGACCTGATGACATAAGCTTTCCCTCTCTTCAGTTGATTCGAATCAAATAATGCCCTACCCGAACACTCGAAGGGGGCACCCAAAAGCACGCCCTTCAAGTTTCGTCCTGCTTAAATCTTGAACGCTTCCAGTTTCTTGGTAACGGCAACGTTTTTCAGCGTCACGTACTTGGGCAACCCATCCGGTCCGTAGGGCGGGTAATCCTCGCCCTTCATCAACGGTGCTAGGTATTCGCGACACTTGGCAGTAATGCCAAAACCATCACTGGTGATGAAATTCTTCGGCATCATCTTTTCAACGTTGGCCACCTTGGACAGCGGCGCCATGCCGACTTTCCATTTGTACGGCTTGCTGGAAAGACGCTCGACCGTCGGCATCACCGAATTGTGGCCCTTGAGCGCAAACTCGACGGCAGCCTTGCCCATCGCATAAGCCTGGTCCACATCGCTCTTGGAAGCGATGTGGCGTGCGGCACGCTGCATGTAGTCGGCAACCCCCCAGTGGAACTTGTAGCCGAGCGCATCTTTGATCATATTAGCAACCACGGGGGCTGCGCCGCCCAGTTGGGCATGACCAAAGGCATCACGCGTGCCCTGTTCGGCAAGGAACTTGCCGTCGGGCCAGTGGCAACCTTCGGAAACCACCACGGTGCAGTAGCCGAATTTCTTGACTAGGCTCTGGACCTTGGCAAGGAACTTCTTCTGGTCGAAGAGTACTTCGGGGAACAGCACGACGATCGGCAACTCCGTCCCTTCGGTCGATGCCATGGCGCCAGCCGCAGCGATCCAGCCGGCATGGCGCCCCATCACCTCAAGCACGAAGACCTTGGTGGAGGTCGCACACATCGAACGCACGTCGAAAGTCGCTTCCAGCGTCGACACCGCGATGTACTTGGCCACCGAGCCGAAGCCCGGACAGTTGTCGGTGATCGGCAGGTCGTTGTCGACCGTCTTCGGCACGTGGATGGCCTGCACCGGGTAGCCCAGCGTCTCTGACAGCTGCGATACCTTGTAGCAGGTATCGGCCGAATCGCCGCCGCCGTTGTAGAAGAAGTAGCCGATGTTGTGCGCCTTGAACACCTCGATCAGGCGATCATATTCACGCTTGTTGGCTTCCAGGCTCTTGAGCTTGAAACGGCAGGAGCCGAACGCGCCCGACGGCGTGGCACGCAACGCAGCGATAGCGGTAGTGGATTCCTTCGTGGTATCGATCAGGTCTTCGGTCAGCGCGCCGATGATGCCGTTGCGGCCGGCGTAGACCTTGCCGATCTGGTCCTTGTGCTTGCGGGCGGTCTCGATCACACCGCAGGCCGAGGCGTTGATCACGGCAGTAACACCGCCGGACTGCGCGTAGAACGCATTCATTTTTTTCGCTGCCATCTGCAGTCTCCCCTATCGTGATTACTTGAGCGCAGCGAAAGCTGCATCACGCACATCCTCAACCTTGCCGAGGCCATTGATTTTGCGGTATTGCGGCGCGCCTGCTGCACCGGCAGCCGCCCACTTGCCGTAGTAATCCACCAGCGCCTTGGTCTGCTGGTGATAAACCTCAAGGCGCTTCAGCACGGTTTCTTCCGCATCGTCGGCACGCTGGATCAGGTCCTCGCCGGTCGCATCATCCTTGCCTTCGACTTTCGGCGGATTGAATTTTACGTGGTAGGTGCGGCCGGAGGCCACATGCACGCGACGTCCGCTCATGCGCGTGACGATTTCGCTATCCGGCACATCGATTTCGAGAACGAAGTCGATCGCCACGCCGGCATCCTTCATGGCATCGGCTTGCGGAAGGGTGCGCGGAAAACCGTCGAACATGTAACCGTCCTTGCAATCGGCTTCCTTCAGGCGGTCCTTGACTAGGCCGATGATGATGTCGTCGCGGACTAGGCCGCCGGCATCCATGATCTTCTTGGCTTCCAGACCCAGCGGGGTGCCGGCCTTGACGGCGGCACGCAGCATATCCCCGGTGGAAATCTGCGGGATGCCAAACTTTTCCCGAATGTAGTTGGCCTGGGTGCCCTTACCAGCGCCGGGTGGGCCTAACAGAATCAAACGCATTTAAGTCTCCTCGTTTTTAGTAGTGTTAATTTAGAGTCTCTTAATATTCGCATTATTTATCGTGAGCCTGCCATAAATTTCTCTATCGCCAAATAGCCTCTCCAACTAGTGCACTGCAACATAATGCGCGCGCACCCGGGCCAGATCCTCCGGCGTATCGACCCCCGCAGGGGGAGCATAGGCGCATTTGATGACATGAATGTGAAAGCCATGCCACATGGCCCGCAGTTGTTCCAGCGACTCCCATTGCTCAATCGGTGCCAGCGCAAGCTGCCCATACTGTTTGAGAAAACTCACGCGATAGGCATACAGGCCGATGTGACGCTGTGGCTGCAGCTCCAGGGGCAACACATCCCGTCGTACAGCCAAGCCATCACGATGCCAGGGAATCGGTGCTCGCGAGAAATACAGAGCGCGATGATTCGCCGTCGTCACCACTTTGACGACATTGGGATTGAGGAAGTCTTCAATCACGGTAATCGGATGAGCCGCCGTGGCAATGGCAGCCTCCCGATCCTCCTGGAGCGCACGCGCCACGTCGACGACCAGTTGTGGATCGATGAGCGGCTCATCACCTTGCACGTTGACGACAATCTCATCGTCGCCCCACCCACGCAACAAGGCCACTTCGGCCAGTCGATCCGTGCCACTGACATGATCCACTCGCGTCATGACCGCCTCATGCCCCTGCGCGATAACAGCATCCATCACGCGCTGATCGTCAGTGGCCACAAGCACCTCAGCCGCCCCGCTGCGCTGTGCGGCTTCAACGACACGCACCACCATCGGTTGGCCCGCAATATCCGCCAGTGGTTTACCCGGCAGGCGCGTTGAAGCAAAACGCGCCGGAATGACGACGCGGAAAGTCATTGTCAATCTTCTTCGGGAGAAAGTTGGCGCGCCTCGTCTTCAAGCATCACCGGAATATCATCCTTGACCGGGAAAGCGAGGCGGCAGGCCTTGCAAACCAGTTCCGCCTGATTTTTGCGGTAGTCGAGCGGCCCCTTGCACAAAGGGCAAACGAGGATTTCAAGCAGGCGTGCATCCATCGATTTTCTCCAACACAAAACGAGCCAGATCGGGTTCGACCACGGCCTCGACCGGCAGCACCCAGATGGGCACATCGGCAAGACCCCTGCATTTTAACGCGTCCTTTTCCGTCGTCAGAAGAGCCTCCGCAGGAAAAGAAAAATCGGCGCGGGTGTAACGGTGATGATCTGGAAAGGCGTGGGGCTCAAATGACAAGCCAAGCGCCATCAAATGATCGAAGAAGCGCTGTGGCTCACCGATACCGGCAAACGCAGCGAGACGCAGCCCCTGCAACGCCGCTGGCAGCAAGCGCTCATTCGGTGCATCCAACCGGTAGAACTCATTTCCTGCAAGATACATTTGAAAGGTCGGCACGCCAGCCGCTCGTATCTGGTCATTGTTGTGCAATACAAGCGCATCGACCCTGGAAACACGCTCGGCCGGTTCGCGCAAAGGGCCGGCCGGCAGTGGCCAGCCATTCATCAGGCCACGACGATCCATCACGATAATTTCGACATCACGTGCCAGTCGCAAATGCTGCAGCCCATCGTCACAAAGAATGACATCGCACTCAGGATTCTCACTCAGCAACGCATCGGCGGCGGCTCCCCGGTCTGCCCCGACGAATACCGGGCACCCCGAACGTTGCGCGAGCAACAAGGGCTCATCGCCCACCTCGGATGCCGTCCTACCAGCGCCGACTTTTTGGATCAAGTTATCCCTACGTCCATAGCCACGGCTGACAATGCCCGGCTTGCGGCCCAGAGCGCGCAGATGCTGCACAAGCCAAAGTGTCAAAGGGGTTTTGCCGGCACCGCCAGCAACGAGGTTACCGATCACGACGACGGGAACCGGCAGTCGCCTGCTGCGCAGCCAACCACGTCGATAGGCAAGACGACGCAATCTGACCAGCGCAATAAATAGCCAACCAATCGGCAGCAAGAGTCGGGCAAACAGGCCGCGCTGCTGCCAGCACTGCATCAGGTGGTTACTGTGACTTTTGCTGGGTAGCAAAGGAAATATGGGCCAGACCGGCATTACGGGCCGCCTGCATCACATCGATGACATTCTGGTGTGCTGCCTTGGCATCGGCATTGATGATGACCACCGGCTCGTTGGCACCCTGCGCGGCCTGACGCAGCGCCACGCTGATCGCCTCGACCGCCCCGGCCACCGGCGCCTTGTTGACCCGAACGTTGCCCGTCGCAGTCACAACCACATCAATTTCGTTGGGCTTGTCCTGCGGCTGCTGCGCATTGGCCGTCGGCAGGTTAATCTCAAGGCCGGAGAACTTCGAGTAGGTCGTGGTGACCATGAGAAAAATCAGGATCACCAGCAGCACGTCGATCATCGGGATCAGGTTGATCTCCGGTTCTTCGCGGTAACGGCCACGCTGGAAATTCATTTTCTTTCCCCGTGAATCTGCTCGACCAGCTTGAGCGCCTGCAATTCCATCTCGACCACGAAACTATCCACCTGCGCACGAAAATGGCGATAGGCGATCATCGCCGGAATCGCGATGATCAGACCGAAGCCGGTGTTGTAGAGCGCCACCGAAATGCCATGTGCCAGTTGCTGCGGGTTGTTGCCGGCAGCCGTCGCCGAGCCGAAGATTTCGATCATGCCGACGATCGTGCCGAACAAGCCAAGCAGCGGGCTGATCGACGCAATGGTGCCGAGCGTGGTCAGGAAGCGCTCCAGCTCATGAGCAGCCCCGCGCCCCGCCTCCTCGATCGATTCCTTCATCACCTCGCGCGAACTCTTGTGATTGCGCAGTCCGGCGGCAAACACCTTGCCCAGCGGCGAGTGGCTGTCGAGGCGCTTCAGTAGTTCATCGGTCACACCGGTACGGCGAAACTCGGCGACGGCGCTTTGCAACAATCCGGCCGGGGCAATCTTGACACGACGCAAGGCCGTGCCACGCTCGAAGATGAGCGCCACGGCAATCACGGAAGCCAGCAGCAGAAACCAGATGGGCCAACCGGCGGCCTGAATGATGGAAAACACGGTCTAACCTCCGGGTATTAGGAGCAAAATTAGCTCAGGCGCGAACTTTACTACGAAGGTGGCGTTCGAGACCCGATGCTATCGCCGGAATTGCGCTGCAAAGCACCCGGTTGTCGGAGTTTGTCGAGTGACTGCATGCTGCGGTGGCGCTACTAGAATGACGTATGGACTCCGCCCCGGAAATCGCCACGACGCTGCAGACATGGTTACGACATTTTGATGTCGTCCCGCCAGCGTCGACTTTTCGCTCGGGAAATGCAGATGCGGCGAATGGCGGTATGGTGCGCGAAGTCGCCGCACCGCAAGATCCCGACATCCTCATTGCGGCATTAGCCGCCCTGGCCGCCGAAGCGCTGGCACGCGATCGCAGCCTGTGGATCGTCACGGCAGACGACAGCCTGTTGCCTGAATTGTCGAATGCCCTTGATCTACAGCTTCGCCCATTGTGCCTGGTCATGCCGGGTGCCGAATTTGCCGGGCGGATTACCCTGCGCGCCACGCTATCGCTGCTCAAAAGTCGCCTTACCCGTGCGGCTGCGGATAGCGAAGGCCCCGCCTGGTCGGCCATGCGCGCCTGCCTGCAGGAGCAGGAAGGACTCTGGCGTGCCTGCCTGGCCTGGAGCGCCCGCAGTCTGGACCGTGAATCGCCGCCGCAAGGCATCGCTAGCCTTTTCCCGGTCAGGATTGGGCCAGCCGCTTTGGCCCCCCGGCTGACTGCCCCGGCCGACTGGGTAATCCTTGCCGAACCTGGGCGCCTGCCAAGTAGCTACCGCATGAGTTGGCCCGGCGCACAACTGACCCTGTTGCTGGACATGGCGGTGATCCACGGTTCCACGGCGCTGGCCTTTCTCGATGAGGACGCGCAACTGCGCGCCGAAATCGAGGTACTCGGTCAGGAGCTCGCCGAAATGGAACTGGAACTCGCCACCGCCCAAGGCGAGCTTGCGCTGTTCAGCGAGCGCTACCACGCACTGATCGCCGACCGCATTGCCGAGTTCGATCAACTGCAGGCCGCACTCGCCCATTACCGCATGCAGCAGTCGCCGGATGACCCGGCACTCGAAAACGCGGCAAAAACCGCCGAGGCCCGTGCCGAGCAATCCCGGCGGGAAAGCGAGTCCTTCCGCCAGCAGCATGACAAGGCCACACTGCAGGAAACCTTCTCGCCCAGTCAGGATCTGAAAAAACGTTTCAGGCAACTGGCGCAAAAGATTCACCCCGACCGTGCCCGCGATGAGGATGAACGTGCCTGGCGCACCCATCTGATGACGGAGGCGAATCGCGCCTATCGTGCCGGCGATACTGCTGCGCTGGATGAGCTGTTTGCGCTCTGGCAGGAAGGCCGCTCGGCAAAAACATCCAGGTCGACCGAAAACAGCACCAAAATCTCGAACGTCGCCGAACTAACCCAGCAGGCCACGCGCATCCGCGTGCGTATTCGCGAGATTTCGGCCGAACTGGATCGCCTCTACGGCTCCAAACTGTACGAACTGTTTTCGGCAGCGCGCATGGCAGCACGTCAGGGGCGCGATCTGCTGGCGGAGATTGTCGAGCGACTCGACAGACAAATCGAAGCCGCACGCAGCGAACTCGTCCAGCAGGAAATAGCGGAAGCTGCCTAGGGCGCGAGTCCTATAGCTCGATTTCAAGACCCTCGCGGGCCAGCATTACCTCAAAGGGCAAACCGGGGTAGCGCGACAGGGCTTCGGCAAACACTTTTTCCAGATCATCGTCGCTACGAGTTGGTTCGTGGTGCGTGCACACCAGCCGTTTGGCTTCCACCTGCTGCGCCAAGGCGAAAGCATGATCGAAAGTGCCATGCCCCCAGCCGATTTTCGGGGGATATTCGGCCAGGGTATAGGCGGAATCGCAAACCAGGAGATCGACCTTGCCAATCGCCTCTTGCAACTCGGCCTGGCGCAAATCCATCATGCCCTGATAGTCGGCATATTCCGGATCTTTCGGCTTGTAAATATTCAGCCAGGGCTCATGATCGCCGGTAAAAAACATGGCCTTGCCATTGCTCTCGACCCGATAACCCAGATCGGTCACCGGATGGTTCATCAAGACCGGCGTCACCGTCGCATCGCCAATGCTCACCGGCTGGCCTACGGTCAGCGTCTCGTATTCGATGCCTGCCTTGAGCTCCGCTTCGCGGATCGGGAAATAGCTGTACTGCATCTGGACTTCCATCACCTGCTGGATGCCCTGCATGCTCACAATGTCGTAAGCACCATGAATGCGCACCTTGTTGCCGGGAATGTAGAGGGGCACGAAGAACGGCAGGCCCTGGATGTGGTCCCAGTGCGTGTGCGTGATGAAGATGTGGGCCGTCACCGGCAGCCGGGCAAGCAGCGTCTGCGCCAGCGGGAAAATCCCGGTGCCGGCATCGAGAATGATCAGGCTGTCATCGTCGCTACGCACTTCAATGCAGGTGGTGTTGCCGCCATAGCGCACCGTCTTCGGCCCGGGCGAAGGAATCGAACCGCGCACCCCCCACATCTTCACTTTCATCAGCCTGTCCTTTCCGTACCGATTTGCGCAAAGGATTGTGCGTCTTCGACAATCTTTTCCGTGCTGCCCACCTTGACCATAATCGCCTCAAAACCATCACCGAAACGCGCCGGGATGTGGGACAACTCTTCCTCGCGCCACGGATTGCCGGCATCGCCAAAGGCATGCTTGCGGCAAATGATGTCGGCCATGCGCAGGCAATCCCCCATCGCGGTGGGCTCAATCTCTTCCTTGTGGTGATCGCGGATGCACTCCACCAGCGCATCGGCAAACTGCCACTTTTTCGCCAACAGCGCGCCGACGTAGGCGTGGTCGGCACCGATATACTCCTGCTCGGCGAGGTAAAGCGGTTTTCCAAAATCTGTCGCCATAGCCAAGGCCTTCATGAATTCCACCGACATGAACTGGGCAAACACCACCTTGCCGAAGTCGTGCAGCAGGCCGGCGATATAGCAGTCGGTTGGATCCACTTCGGCCCGTGCATACTTTTCGCACAGGATGCGCGATACCCCCGCCACCGTCAGCGAGTGCAGCAGGTAGCGCTGAATGTCAAAACCGGTAGTACTAAAGCGCGGCAGGATGCCGACTGCCGCGAAGGACAACGCAAGGTTCTTGATCGTATTGATGCCGAGGTAAACGACTGACTGACCGACCGAGGTAATCTTGCTCGGCAGTCCGTAGTAGGCCGAGTTGATCACCCGTAAAATCTTCACCGTCATCACCGGGTCTTTCTCGATGACGCCGACCAGATCTTTCGGCAGGCAATTGATGTTGCGCGTCATCTCGAGAATCGACTGCACGCTTTTCGGAAAGGCGGGCATCCGCTCGACGGCGGTCATCAGCTTGCGTTCAAGCTCCGGGGTAAGTTGTGCCATCGCGACGCGTTCGAAAGTGAAATGACCGGCGGATTATATCGACGCGTCTTCAGGCCGTGGTGATGCGTTCGTAATAGCGTGCGCGATAAAGCAAACGGCGCTTCTCGGCCGTTTCGGTAAAGCCGCTGCGATCATGCAGGACGTTATTGCAGACCAGCCCCATGCCCGGCTCAAGGCGTCCGTGTAGCGTCCATGGCGTCGGTGTGGCGAGAATACGTTCGAGTGCCTGACGCGCCGCATCGGTGGCAGAGTTCCAGGCAATGCTGACTGTCCGGGCCGTATAGCGCATGTGCAGGCTGCCATCGGCATTCACCGAGAACACCGGGCCGGACTGCTCGGCACGCGCCACGCCATCATCCTCCATACGCGGCGGAATCGTCATCGCATCCGGTGCGGACAAGGCACGGATGTAATCGGGATTTTCGTCGCGCAGCAGAATGTAGGCGATGTCATGATCCAGCAACTGGTTGTCGCCGCCGCTCGCCGCGCTTTGCACACAATGCAGGATCAAGCCGCGTATGGTGCGCTCCGGCAGGTTGTAGTAACCATCGGTATGCCAGCGGATCGGCTTGTCGGTATAGGGAATGAACTCCTTGCGCTCGCCGCGTTGCTCGGCCCCTACGACGGACAGTGGCGAGATACCGTCGTTATCCGTCAGCCAGTGGCCATCGAGCGTATGCAAGCCAAGCTGTTCGCCCAGTTTGCGCGGAACGTCCTTGTCGGGGTCGCCGCCGGTCTTGCCAAGGTAAACCACCATGTTGCAGCAGGCATTGCGCGCGATCAGTTGCGCACGTTCAGCAGACTTCAGCGCGCGCGGATCGTCGAGCTCGACAACAATATCCTCGATGCGACGCGGTGCCTGGTCGAGCTTGCGTTCACGCCACACGACGTAGGCCGTGGCGTCATCGAGATCAAAAGGACCGGGCATGGTCAGTCAATCGAGCCGCGCAGATCCTGGCGGCGCTGGCTGTGCGCCTGATCTGGATCGAACAGGCCGGTGAGAGTTTTATTGATCATCTTCAGCGCCTCGGGCGCCTCGATGTCCATAGCCTGATCAACCACCCAGAGCTTGTCTTTTTCCGGCAACACATCGCGCAAACAAGCCGCGAAGAAGCGCTTGAAACCGAAATCCGGGCCGCTTTCATCGTAACCAAACTCGGCATATTCGCCGCCGCGCTGGTTGAACAGATTGAGAAAATGCTGCTGGCTTTCGCCCGGCACCGCCTCGCCCAGCAACATAATGCGATTTTCTTCGACAAAGCGCGCGATATTCTTGGCCAGCGAGGTCGTGAACTCGACGCGTTCGGCCTCGTCCAGTTCGCGATAGACAATCCGGTCGGCAGACAACGCAAGAAAGGCCAGAAACTCGCAGACGAAATCGAAATAAGGGCGGCCGATGTCGATATCGTAATCGGCCTTGCGCATGCGCTTGATCGACTCGATGGCGAGTTTCCAAGCCAGCACGGCGACCACCGAGGCCAGCGTCGCGGGGGAACGCTGGCCTTTGGTGTGGAACTTGGTTTTGAGGCGGATGACCATGCTTTATCACCGTCCCGCCAGCGCCGACCTTTGCCGGCACTGCGGGGGTGCTGGGCTCAATATCCGCCCTTCCCCTTCGGCTGCGGCAGGCCGGCAACCCGGCAGCCCTGCTTGGCAGCACCGCCATCGGGGAAGAGATCGAACATCAGCTTGTTGTCTGCCTCAGGCATGTCGCCCTCGTCCTGCAGGCCCTTGATCAGATTGCGCAGGTTGGGCGTATGACCATCTTCCTGATACTTCTGACGCAGGTAGTTGATGACTTTCCGGTGTTGATCGGTCAGATCAAGGCTCTCGGCAGCAGCAAACGCGGCCACGGCTTCCTCGCTAAAGTCCGGCTCCAGCAGGTAGCCGTAATCGTCTACTTCTTTTTCTTCACCGTTAATAACAATACTCATGGGGCTTCCTCCTTATTGATAATTGATGGTCTGGTTGGAAAACTCGTTGTTTTATTCTAGCGTCTTGACTGCTGCAAACGTCTTGTGTGGAACGAAAATGCCACAGCCGTGCCGGCGAGCTTTGCCTAGCCCTTCACGCTGCAGTTGCAGGTTGGCCTCCGGTTCAATGCCTGCAAGCAACAAGCTGAAACCGCTCAACAGGCCCGCCGTGGTCTGCGCCCGCTGTGCCTTGCCACAAATCATTTGGGGGCGAATGCCGAGTGCATCAAAACGGTCCATACAGGCCGCGAAAAAAACAGCCTCGCTGATCACTTCGTTTTGCTTACTGGCCGGCCCGATGGCAACGAACTTGGCGTAGATCACCGGCGAATGCACCAACTCGCGCACCTGTGGTGGCCCCACTTCCAGCACCTCACCCTGCAAGTTCAGTTGCCCCCCTTCCAGTGCCATGGCAGCCGCGAGACAATGACGGGGCAGGCGAAGCGACAGGCGCGAACGGCGCGATAGATTCCACCCATATGGCGCGGGACTCAAGCCTGAAATCGGATGGACACCGCCGCGCATCTCGTCTGCAAGCCAAGGCAGCCGGGTTACAAGCGCCCCCCATAAGGCATCTGCATAGTCCTCAGGAATCGCCGATGCCCCGGAAAGGGAGTACTGGATGTCGACAATGTCCATGTCGCCCGAAGTGTCTGGGGTATCCATCAGGTGGTCTGCGCCTTGTCCATCTGCTGTTTTGACCAGATCGCCATGACTTCGGCCCAGTGGCCGGCTGTTACCGGATCGATGTCGAAAATCGTAAAACGCCGATGCTCACGGATGCGCAAGCGCAGTAACGGAATGCCACCCGCCTCGAACTCGATTTGCTGCAATTCGATTTCCTGGTTGCCAACGGGCACACGAAACTTGTCAAGGCTAGTAGTATTTTCCACACTCAGGTCGCTCTCTTCAGTCGTTCTAATGTCTGGCTTAGCTGGGGGCAGACTATCGCATCGCAAGTCGGGGCGAGCCATCACCGAGCCGGGGAGGATTGTTCTACTCCTTTCGGGTAGGTTTTCATAATCCATCGATTGCGGTTATCCTACCAAGCGGAGGTATGGTGCTTAGGCAGGTGCCAGCCTGATAATTCACAAAATTCCGGGATTGGTCGTGCGCCACATGATCAGTTCCCCAACAGCCACCTAGAGGAGACAACATGGCCAAACAGCCTCACGCCACCCCTATGCTTGACCAACTCGAGTCCGGCCCCTGGCCCAGCTTCGTTACTGGCCTCAAGCGTCTTGCTAAAGATAAGGATTACGTCGTCGACCTGCTCGGCCACCTTGAGCACTCCTACCAGACCCGCAAGGGCTACTGGAAAGGTGGCACGGTCGGCGTTATCGGTTACGGTGGCGGGGTCATCCCCCGCTTCACCGAGATCAAGGACGAAAAAGGCGAGCCCAAGTTCAAGGACGCTGCCGAGTTCCATACCATTCGCATCATGCCGCCCCCCGGCATGCACTACGATACTGCCACGCTGCGCCAGTTCTGCGACGTCTGGGAAAAGTACGGCTCCGGTCTGATCGCCCTGCATGGTCAGTCCGGCGACATCATGCTCCAGGGCTGCACCACCGAGAACGTCCAGAAGGCTTGGGACGAGGTCAACCAGATGGGCTTCGACATGGGTGGCGCCGGTCCGGCCGTGCGTACTGCCATGTCCTGCGTCGGTGCTGCTCGCTGCGAGCAGTCCTGCTACGACGAAGCATTGGCACATCAGAAGATCATTAACCAGTTCCTCGACGACATTCATCGCCCCGCTCTGCCCTACAAGTTCAAGTTCAAGTTCTCGGGCTGCGGCAACGACTGCATGAACGCCATCCAGCGTGCCGACATGGCCGTGATCGGAACCTGGCGCGACAACATCAAGACCGACGGCGCATTGGGCAAGAAGTGGTTCGCCAAGCATGGCATGAACGAACTGGTCAACGACGTCATCAGCATGTGCCCGACCCGTGCCCTGCAAGTCAAGGCCACCAAGGACGTACGCAAGGATGCCCACATCTCCGCCGTTGCACTCGACGACAGCCAGTCCCTGGAAATCGACAACAAGGACTGTGTGCGCTGCATGCACTGCATCAACGTCATGACCGGCGCGCTCGGCCCTGGCAAAGACAAGGGTGCAACCATCCTGGTTGGTGGTCACAGCCACCTCAAGATTGGCGCCACCATGGGTACCGTCGTCGTTCCCTTCATCTCCCTCAAGAAAGAGGAAGATTACGATGCCTTGGTTGAACTCGCTCAGACCATGATCGACTTCTTTGCTGAAAATGCCCTTGAGCATGAGCGTACCGGCGAGATGATCGAGCGTATCGGTCTGGTCAATTACCTCGAAGGTGTCGGTCTGGATGTTGACGCAAACATGGTCAACAACCCGCGCATGAACCCCTATGTGCGTACCGATGGCTGGGACGAGGAAGTCGCGAAGATCAACGCCAAAAAGGCTGCGGCCTAAGTTATATCGCTTCGCTGCCTCAATATTGATTATTTGATGGCATGAGCACCGGATTTCATGTAGAGATCCGGTGTTTGGCCAAGCTGATAACCCTATTTGAATAACGACAATTCACGACCAAATTACTCGGAGACGATTCATGGCACAACCTCAGATGCGCAAGCCAGTCGAGTACTTCCTCGACAACAAGAAATACCTCCACCCGAAGCTCGCCGCTAACTACGGCAACTGGAAATATCACGACCGTCCGCGCCCCGGCGTCCTGCATCACGTGTCGAATAGCGGCGACGAAGTCTGGTCGGTGCGTGCCGGCACGCAGCGTCAGATGGACGTTTTCACCATTCGCCTGCTGTGCGACATCGCCGATAAGTTTGCTGAAGGCCGCGTGCGCTTCACCATCCGTTCCAACATCGAATACATTGTTTCAGACGAAGCCAAGGTCGCACCGCTGATCGCCGAGCTCGAAAAGAACGGCTTCCCCGTCGGTGGCACCGGAAACTCGGTCTCGATGGTGGCCCACACTCAGGGCTGGCTGCACTGCGACATTCCCGGTACCGACGCCTCCGGCGTGGTCAAGTCGATGATGGATGCACTGTATGACGAGTTCAAGAACGAAGACATGCCGAACCGTGTGCGCCTCTCGACCTCCTGCTGCGAAATCAACTGCGGCGGCCAAGCCGACATCGCCATCGTTATCCAGCACACCAAGCCACCGAAGATCAACCATGATCTCGTCGCCAACGTCTGCGAGCGCCCCACGGTCGTTGCCCGCTGCCCAGTCGCAGCGATCCGTCCTGCACTAGTGAATGGCAAGCCCTCGCTGGAAATCGATGAGAAAAAATGCATCTGCTGCGGTGCCTGCTATCCCCCCTGCCCGCCGATGCAGATCAACGATCCCGAGTTCTCCAAGCTGGCCATCTGGGTGGGCGGCAAGAACTCCAACGCCCGCAGCAAGCCGACCTTCCACAAACTGGTGGCTTCCGGCCTGCCCAACAACGCACCGCGCTGGCCCGAAGTCAACGAAACAGTCAAGAAGATCCTAATGGCCTACAAGGCCGACGCCCGCCCGTGGGAGCGCATGGCTGACTGGATCGATCGTATCGGCTGGCCGCGCTTCTTCGAGAAGACCGAACTGCCTTTCACCAAGTACATGATTGACGATTGGCGCGGCAGCCGTTACAACCTGAACGCCTCGGCTCACGTTCGTTTCTGAGGATCAAGACAACATGAAGTTTGCCATTCTGATTAACGAAGGCCCTTATACGCACCAGGCCTCCGATACTGCCTTCCAGTTTGCGAAGGCGGTTCTGGCACGCGGTCACGAGATTTTCCGCGTGTTCTTCTATCACGACGGCGTCAACAACGCTACCCGTCTGACCACGCCGCCGCAGGATGACCGCAACATTGTCGACCGCTGGTCCAAGCTGGCCACGGGCAGCGAACTCGACATGGTCGTTTGTGTCGCGGCAGCTCAGCGTCGCGGCATCGTCGATGACGGCGAGATGAAGCGCAACGGGAAAGATGCAACGAACCTGGCACCCGGTTTCCGCATCTCCGGCCTCGGCCAACTGGTCGAAGCCGGCATTCAGGCCGATCGCATCGTCGTGTTTGGCGATTGACGGGAGACGATACGATGACTACCAAGAAATTCATGTTCGTCAACCGCAAGGCCCCCTACGGCACCATCTACGCCTGGGAAGCCCTTGAGGTCGTGCTGATTGCCGCCGCCTTCGAGCAGGACGTTTCGCTCGCCTTCCTCGACGATGGTGTATTCCAACTCAAGAAGGGCCACCAGACCAAAGGTATCGAGGTCAAGGCCTTCGAAAAGACTTGGGGCGCCCTCGAAGACTACGACGTCACCAAGCTGTATGTCGATCAGGAATCGTTGGCAGAGCGTGGCCTTACTGCCGATGACCTCGCCATTCCCGTCGAAGTGCTCTCCCGTGCCGACATCGGCAAGATGATGGAAGAGCAGGACGTCCTGCTGTCGTTCTGAGGAAATCAACATGTTGCATATCATCAACAAATCCCCCTACGATCGTCCTGCCCTCGACTCGGCCATCAAGAGCGGCGAAGGTGCAATTCTGCTTATCGAGGATGGCGTCTATGCTGCCGCCAAGGGAGGCACCGCTGAGGCCAAGGTCAAGGCTGCCCAGGGCAAATTCAAGTTCTATGCGCTGAGTGTTGACCTTGAAGCCCGTGGTATCGCCGACCGCGTCATGGAAGGTGTTTCGGTTGTAGATTACGGCGGTTTCGTCGATCTCGTCGCCGAATACAAAACCAACCAATCTTGGCTGTAAAGGCGTTACAGGTTTAATCTGTCAACCAACAATCCGAACAATTTACATAGGAGAAACACAATGTCTACTATCGAAGTCAATGGCAAGAGTTACGAAACCGACGAAGAGGGTTACCTGCTGAACTTGGGTGAGTGGAACGAAGAAGTCGGTGCCTACCTGGCTCAGACCGAAGGCGTCAACATGACCGACCAGCACTGGGAAGTCATCAACTTCCTGCGTGACTACTACAACGAGTTCCAGATCGCCCCAGCCGTTCGTGTGCTGACCAAGGCCATCGGCAAGAAGCTCGGCCCGGAAAAGGGCAACAGCCAGTACCTGTACGAACTGTTCCCCTATGGCCCGGCCAAGCAGGCTTGCAAGATCGCCGGTCTGCCCAAGCCCACCGGCTGCGTCTAAGCATCTGGCGGCGGGAGGGCCAGTCTTATCAGGCCATCCCGCCAGCGCCGACTTTTGGCTGGTTTTAGTTGTATCTCAGGACGGGTTAAGCCCATTCCTTGAGGTTTGTCGCGGGTTGATTCCATCTGGAATTGATTCCGCAGTCGCTATCTGTGGTTGATTTTGCCGTGGTACATCGTCCATGACTCTGTTCTTCGCGGTTCTCTTCTATCTGGCCTTCGCCGTGCTCCTCGCTGGCGTGGGTTATAAGATTTATGATTTCGCGCGTACGCCCGCCCCGCTGTCGATTCCGACAACGCCCGCGCCGACGACGACATCCGGCGTGGCCTTCCGCATGGCGCGCGAAGTCGTTCTCTTTGAAAGCCTGTTCAAGGGCAACCTGTGGATCTGGCTGTTCGGCTGGCTGTTCCACATGGGGCTGTTCCTTGTGCTGATACGCCATCTGCGCTACTTCATCAACGACATCCCGGCCTGGCTGCTGTTCATCCAGCCCTTTGGCAAATACGCAGCCTTCATGATGGTCACTGGCCTCGGCGGCCTGTGGGCACGCCGCTTCCTGGTCGAACGCATCCGCTACATCTCGACGCCGTCCGACCACCTGTGGCTGGCCCTGTTGCTGGGCATCGGCATCACCGGCTTGGGTATGACTTTCGTCATGCATACCGACATCGTCGCGGTAAAAGCCTTCTTTCTGGGCCTGATGGTCTTTGACATTCAGTCGCTGCCCGTGCATCCGGCCCTGTTCATCCATCTCCTGCTGGTCGCTTTGCTGATGCTCCTGTTCCCCTTCAGCAAACTGCTCCATGCTCCGGGCGTTTTCTTCAGCCCGACCCGCAACCAGGTCGATAACCCGCGTGAAACTCGCCGTCTGGCACCGTGGGCCGCCCAGATCGAGAAGAATTGACCATGGCCGCTCCCGAATTCGAAATCCCGAAATTCCGCGAGTTCCCCACCGTACCGGCCCTCGCGCCCGGCGCGATGGCGCACTCCAAGCCCTATGTCGCCAACGAGAAGGTGCAGGAAGGCATTGGCCTGCCGACCAAGCTGGATGACGACTGGCAGGTCACCCACGACAAGGTAATCGGCAAGTTCGGCGAACTGCTCGGCAAGTATCGCTCCCTCAAGGTCTTCATGGACGCCTGCGTGCATTGCGGCGCCTGTACCGACAAGTGCCACTACTTCATCGGCACCAACGACCCGAAGAACATGCCGGTTGCGCGTCAGGAACTGATGCGCAGTATCTATCGCCGCTACTTTACGGTACCGGGCAAGCTGTTCCCGAAACTGGTTGGCGCCCGTGACCTGACCAAGGAAGTGCTCGACGAGTGGTTCAGCTACTTCTGGCAGTGCTCGGAATGCCGCCGCTGCTCGGTGTTCTGCCCCTACGGCATCGATACGGCCGAAGTGACGATGGCCGCGCGCCACATCCTCGACTCCGTCGGTTACGGCCAGAAGTATTCGAACGAGATTCTCGGCAAGGTCAACAAGATCGGCAACAACCTCGGCCTGCCCGGCCCGGCACTGGAAAACACCCTGGAAGGTCTGGAAGAGGACGTTTTGGACGACACCGGCGTCGCGGTCAAGTATCCGCTTGACGTGCAGGGCGCCGAAGTGCTGCTGGTCACGCCTTCGGCCGACTTCTTCGCCGAGCCGCATATCGAATCGCTGATCGGCTACGGCAAGGTCTTCCACGCCGCCGGCATCAGCTGGACGCTGTCGTCGTATGCCTCCGAGGCCGGCAACTTCGGTCTGTTCAACGGTGACTACGCCATGATGCGCAAGGTGGCCATGCGTATCCGCGAACAGGCCCTTGAGTTGGGCGTAAAGCGTATCGTCGTGGGCGAATGCGGCCACGCCTGGCGCGTCGCCTACGCCTTCTGGAACACGCTGACCGGCCTCGGCGCCGGCGCCAATGATCCCTTCGCCGTCGAACTGCAGAAGCAGCTCGACCCGCGCTACAAGCAGCCTTCGCACATCTGCGAGCTCACCTGGGATCTGATCCAGCAGGGCCGCCTGAAGTTCGACAAGGAAGCCAACGACAGCCGCATCATCACCTTCCACGACTCCTGCAATGTCGCACGCGGTTCGCGTATGGGCGACTATGCCGGCGGCCAGTTTGAGATTCCCCGCAACATCATCAAGGCCGTGGCCAACAAGTTTGTCGACATGGCGCCGGAAACCATCCGCGAAACCACCTTCTGTTGCGGTGGTGGCGGCGGCGTCCTTACCGACGACCTGCTCGAACTGCGCGTCAAGGGCGCCTTCCCGCGCATGGAAGCCCTCCAGCATGTGGTCGAGCATGATGGCGTGAACTTCATGGCCACCATCTGCGCGATCTGCAAGGCGCAGTTCAGCAAGGTACTGCCTTACTACGGTTTCAACATGCGGCTGGTGGGAGGAGTTCACCAGTTGGTCAGCACTGCCATACGCCTCGGCGATGAGCAGTAATTTCCTATAGACAAACAACGATTACTACGGAGACGACAATGTCAGCGACCACAGAAACTCAAACCGAGAAGTTGACCTTCCGCAAATACAAGGATGGCGAGCCGCAGAAATTCAAGCGCCTGCAGGATCAAATCTTCCAGGCCAGCTGGACGCACAAGTGTCCGACCTACATCCAGTCGACCCCGCCCTGCCAGGGTTCCTGCCCGTCCGGCGAGGACATCCGCGGCTACCTCAACATCGTGCGCGGCATCGAGAAGCCCCCCGTCGGTGCCGATGGCAAGCCGGTCATGCCCTGGCAGGAATATGCTTGGCGTCGCCTGACCGAAGCCAACCCGCTGCCCGCCGTGATGGGCCGCGTCTGTCCCGCCCCGTGCGAGACTGGCTGCAACCGTAACCAGGTCGAAGACCACGTCGGTATCAACTCCGTCGAGCATTACCTTGGCGAGTACGCGATCAAGAACAACCTGCAATTCAACAAGCCTGCCAAGCTGACCGGCAAGAAAGTCGCCGTCCTCGGTGGCGGCCCGGCTGGCCTGTCAGTTGCCTACCAATTGGCTCTCAAAGGTCACTCGGTCACCATCTTCGACGATCACGAGCACCTCGGCGGCATGATGCGCTACGGCATCCCGGGCTACCGTACCCCGCGCGATGTCCTCGACGCCGAAATCCAGCGCATCCTCAATCTGGGCGTTGAAGTCAAACTCAAGTGCAAGGTCGGTGTCGACCTCAGCATGGAGCAGGTGCGCAAGGACTTCGACGCCGTCTTCCTCGGCCTCGGCGCCCAGGGCGGTCGCGCCCTGCCGGTCGAAGGCGATGCCAACGCCTCCAACGTCGTCACCGCTACTGCCTTCCTCAAGGCCTTCAACGACGGTCGTCTGCAAACTGTCGGCCATCGTGTCGTCGTCGTCGGCGGCGGCGATACCTCGATGGACGTTGCGACCGTTGCCCGCCGCCTCGGCCACATCGACAGCGCCAAGCCCACCGACTGGGAAGGTGCGATCGCCGGCCAGATGGCACAGGACGTCGCCGACGTTTCCATGCGCAAGGGTGCCGATGTCGTGCTGACCTCCGTGTTCCCGCTCGACAAGATGATGGCCAGCAAGGGCGAACTCGATCACGCCCAGGCTGAAGGCATTGAGATCATGGGCGGCTGGATGCCGGTTGCCGTGGTCAAGGGTGCCGATGGCCGCGCCACCGCGCTGCGCGTCAAGCAGTGCGAAGCCAAGATGGTCGGCGGCAAGCTGGAAATCAAGGCCATCGACGGTAGCGAGAAGGATCTGCCGGCCGACCTGATCGTTTCTGCAATTGGTCAGATGGTCGACTTCGCCGGTCTCGACGAATTCAACAATGGCAAGGGCGGCGTCACCGCCGACCGCAGCTACCAGGTGCAGGGCAAGCCGGGTGTCTATGCCGGCGGCGATGTATTGCGCCCCCACCTGCTGACCACCGCCGTCGGCCATGGCGCCATCGCCGCCGACAGCATCGACCAGTACCTGCTGGGTCTCGAAGTCGGTCGTCGTCCGAAGATCGATGTGCATGTCTTCGACCTGATGCGCAAGTATGTCGAGAAGGGTGTTTCCCTTGAGGCCATCAAGGAGCCGCTGCGCGGCACAGATGCCACCAAGGGTGCCGTGCATAATTACGACAACCGCTCCGATCGCTACGTCATCGCGCATGATGAACTGTTCCTCGGCCACTTCCAGTACACACCGCGCAACAAGCGCCACATCACCCACTTGGACAAGAATTCCGCGCTCGGCAACTTTGAAGAGCGCCTGGACCCGCTTGACGACAAGCAGGTCGTTGCCGAGGCCAAGCGCTGCATGAGCTGCGGCCTGTGCTTCGAGTGCGATAACTGCGTGGTGTATTGCCCGCAGACCGCGGTCTACAAAGTGAAGAAGACCGAGGCGACCACAGGTCGTTATGTCGCCACCGACTACGACAAGTGCATCGGCTGCCACATCTGCCACGACGTGTGCCCGACTGGCTACATTCAAATGGGTCTTGGCGAGTAACAGACGAGTAAATGTCCATGAAACTGCTCCGCATACTCCTCGCGGCATTGCTGCCAGCCTTGCTAGCACTGCCAACAACGGTTTCCGCCGGCGCTCCCAAGCCGGCGGTCAAGATCGAGAATCCCGGTCAGTGCATCGCGCCGACAGAGGAGATGCGGGTCAACCATATGGAAATGCTCAAGCACACGCGTGATCGCACCATGCGTCAGGGCATCCGTGGCGAGAAGGCCAGCCTCAACGAGTGCATCAACTGCCATGCCAGCAAGACGAGCGGCTCGGTGACAGGCAAGGACGGCTTCTGCCAGGAATGCCACAGCTATGCTGCCGTCAAGCTCGATTGCTGGGATTGCCATCAACCCAAGGCCGGCCACGCCAAAGCCGTGGGAGTCAAACCATGAACGAACCGCAAGATAAATCGCGTCGCGGCTTCGTCGCTGCCGCCGCTGCCGGAGCCGGACTGGGTGTCGCCGCCCTTGCCCCCGGTCTCCATCTAATCGAAGTGTCCCAGGCCGGCACCGCGTCGCAAGGCGCCTCAAGCACCGTGCGCTGGGGCATGCTGATCGACAGCACCAAGTGCGCCAAGGATTGCAATGCCTGCGTCACGGCTTGCAATACCGAGAACGGCATCGTCGAACCGATCAAGGATGCACGCCAGGGTTCGCAGTGGATTCGCAAGATCGACCTCAAGGATCCGAAGAATGGCCGCGAGCATTCGCTGCCGATGATGTGCCAGCACTGCGCCAACCCGCCCTGCGTCGATGTCTGCCCCACCGGCGCCTCGATGAAGCGCGCCGACGGCATCGTGCTGGTCGACCGCCACATCTGCATCGGTTGCCGCTACTGCATGATGGCCTGCCCCTACAAGGCACGCTCCTTCGTCCATCAGCCGCTGACCACCCAGAATCCGGAAGTGCCGCGCGGCATCGGTTGCGTCGAATCCTGCACCTTCTGCGTGCAGCGCGTCGACAAAGGCCTCAAGCCCGCCTGCGTCGAAGCCTGCCCGGAAGGTGCGATGACCTTTGGCGATCTCAACGATCCGAACAGCGCCATCGCCCAACGCATTGCCCGTGAAGCCACCACCCAGGTTCGAGCCGATCTCAGGCTCAACCTCGGCGTCCGATACCAGGGAATTTGATCGCCATGCGCCTCGACCTCAACAGCCGTCTGGAAGAACACCTCTTCTACATCCTCGCCGGCATCGGCGGCCTCGTCACCGCCATCGGCATGGCGGCCGCGCTCTTCATGGAGCACAGCGGTCACGTCGTCACCGGCATGAACAACCAGATCGTCTGGGGCATCCCGCACGTCTTCGCGATCTTCCTGATCGTCGCCGCTTCCGGCGTACTCAACGTCGCCTCGATCGGCTCGGTGTTCGGCAAAACGGTCTACAAGACTCGCGCGCCGCTCTCCGGCCTGCTGGCGATTGCCATGCTGGCGGCTGGTCTGGCCGTCATCATGCTCGATCTTGGCCGCGCCGACCGCATCCCTGTCGCCATGACGCACTTCAACCCCACCTCGGTGTTCGGCTGGAACGTCATCCTCTATCCCGGCTTCTTCGCGATCGTTGGCATCTACTTGTGGACCCTGATGGACCGCAGGATGAACCCCTACTACAAGCCGGCCGGCCTGGCCGCCTTCATCTGGCGCTTGTTGCTGACCACCGGCACCGGTTCGATCTTCGGCTTTCTGGTCGCGCGTCAGGCCTACCAGTCGGCGATGATCGCCCCGATGTTCATCATCATGTCCTTTGCCTGGGGTCTCGCCGTCTTCATGATCGTTCAAAAAGCCATGTTTGCCTGGAACGGCATGCAACTGCACCCGCAGATCCGCTCGCGCATGAAGAACCTGCTCGGCACCTTCATCGCCGCCGTGTTCTATTTCGTGATGGTCTATCACCTGACCAACATCTACTTCGCCAAGCAAACCGCGTTTGAACAGTTCATCCTGCTCTCTGGCGGCATTTTCCCGACCCTGTTCTGGGGCGGCTATGTCTTCCTCGGCACGCTGGTTCCCCTGCTGATTCTGTTTGTGCCCGACCTTGCCAAGATACGCGGCTCCGTCTTCGTCGCCGCTTCGTTCGTGTTGATCGGCGCCTTCAGCCTGCTCTACGTCTTCATCATCGGCGGTCAGGTGTATCCGCTCGACATCTTCCCGGGCATGGACGTCAAGAGCAGTTTCTTTGACGGACAAATCGATACCTACGTCCCCAGCCTGCCGGAAATCCTCCTTGGGCTCGGCGGCTTCGGCATTGCCTTCACCGCCACCGTCATCGGCGTGCGCGTGCTGAAGTTCCTGCCGCAGGACGACATCCACAAGCTGGAATCTGCCGGGCACATGCTCGACTGATCCTGCACCGGCGGAATGCCCGGCCATTGTTGCGGTCGGGCATCAGGCATCGCGCGCTCATGCACCGTTTTCTAATTTCCGCCGCCCACAAATCCTCAGGCAAGACCACACTGAGCATCGGCCTCGCCGCTGCGCTCAAGGCGCGCGGCCTGACTGTGCAGCCCTTCAAGAAGGGGCCGGACTACATCGATCCCCTGTGGCTGTCGCGCGCCGCCGGTCGCGGCTGCCGCAACCTCGACTTCTTCCTCTGCTCGCACGAGGAAATCCGCCAGCAATTCGCCCAGGGGCATGATGCCGATGTCTGCCTCGTCGAAGGTAACAAGGGACTTTACGACGGGCTGGCGCTGGATGGCGGCAATAGCAACG
This sequence comes from uncultured Methyloversatilis sp., assembly GCA_964477575.1. Lineage (GTDB taxonomy): Bacteria > Pseudomonadota > Gammaproteobacteria > Burkholderiales > Rhodocyclaceae > Sulfuricystis. The sequence continues at coordinate 98,355 of CAYZEA010000008.1, read as the reverse complement.
CGGCCCTCGCCCGCCTGCTCGACCTGCCGGTCATCCTTGTCCTCGATGCGCGCGGCATGACGCGCGGCATCGCCCCCTTGATTCTCGGCTACCAGGCCTTCGAACGCGACATTCGCATCGCCGGTGTGATTCTGAACCGGCTCGGCGGCAAGCGTCACGAATCCAAGTTGCGTGCCGTCATCGAGCATTACACGGAGGTGCCGGTCCTCGGTGCGGTCCAGGAAGATGTCCAACTCGCCCTGGTTGAGCGCCACCTCGGCCTGATGCCCGCCAACGAGGCCACCGGCGCCGAGCATCTGATCGCGAGTATTGCGGATATCGTTGCCCGCCAGGTCGACCTCGACCGCCTGCTGGCCATCGCGGCAACCAATACCACACTGCCGGCCCCCGTTGCCGCTCCCGTCCTGAATGGCCCGCGCCTCCGTGTCGCCATCGCCCAGGATGCCGCCTTCGGCTTCTACTACACTGACGACCTCGATGCCCTGCGCGCCGCTGGCGCCGAGCTGCTGCCCTTCGATGCCCTGAAAGACCCCCGACTACCGACTTGCGATGCCCTGCTGATCGGTGGCGGCTTTCCCGAATCCTTCCTCGATGCGCTGGCGGCCAATACTGGCCTGCGCAACGATATTCGCCAGAAAGTCGAGGGCGGTCTACCCACCTATGCCGAATGCGGCGGCCTGATGTATCTCGCGCAAAGCATTACCTGGCAAGGCAATACCCGCCCCATGGTCGGCGTCATTCCAGGCGAGGTCGTGATGCACCCCAAGCCGGTCGGACGTGGCTATGTCATCCTGGCACCGACGTCGGAACACCCATGGACATGCCGTGCCGCCAACGCCGACTTTTCAGCGCCGATTCACGCCCACGAATTCCACTATTCCGAATTGCGCGGCCTGCCCGCCGACACGCAATTTGCCTACAAAGTTGAGCGAGGTCATGGCATCGACGGCAAGCACGACGGTATTGTCATGCACAACCTGCTGGCCTCCTACACCCACCTGCGCGGCGTCGCCCGTTCCAACTGGCCCGTCCGCTTCACCGAGTTTGCCCGCCAATGCCGGGCACAGTCCCGACGGGACGTTGATCAAGTCAAGGAGAGCACCCCATGTTTACCCTGACCCCCGCTGCTGCCGAACAAATCCGCCAAGCGGCTGCCGGACAACCCGACATTCCGAACGAATCGCCCACCCTGCGCATTGCCGCCAAACTCGAAGAAGGGGAAATCGTCTACGGCATGGGCTTCGATGACGAGCGCGAAAACGATATCGTCCTCGAAACCGAAGGCGTCACCCTGCTGATCGCCCCGCGCAGCCAGCCCCTACTCGAAGGCGCCGTGCTCGATTTCGTCGAGCTCAAGCCGGGGGAATTCCAGTTCATTTTCGTCAATCCAAACGAACCCGCTTTCTGCGGTAGCCAAACCCCCGGCAACCAGGGCGGCTGCGGCTCCTGCGGCAACCGCAGCAGTTCGTGCAACTGAACTTGCACTTCCATGACACTATCCCTGCTTCCCGATTACCCCACCCGCGGCCCGGCCCGACCCGGCACGGTTTATCTCGTTGGCGCCGGCCCAGGCGATCCCGAACTGCTCACTGTGCGCGCCCTGCGCATCATTGTCGAAGCCGATGTGCTGGTCTATGACCACCTCGTTTCGCAAGCCATTCTCGACCTCGTCAATCCAGCGGCCGAGCGCCTATATGCCGGCAAGCAGCGCGGCAATCACAGCGTGCCGCAGGACGATCTCAACCTGCTGCTGGTCAAACTGGCCCGCACCAACCGCCGCATTGTGCGCCTCAAGGGCGGCGATCCCTATACCTTCGGCCGTGGCGGCGAGGAAGTCGAGACGCTCAAGGAAAATGGCGTGCCTTTCGAAGTCGTGCCCGGCATTACCGCCGCGGCCGGCGTCGCCGCCTTTGCCGGCATTCCGCTGACGCATCGCAACCATGCCCAGGCCTGTGTCTTCGTCACCGGCCACCTCAAGGATGGCAGCATGAACCTCGACTGGCCCGGCCTCGCCCGCCGCCGCCAGACCGTCATCATCTACATGGGCCTCAACGGCCTGCCCTACCTGTGCGAACAACTGATCGCCCACGGCCTGCCCAGCGACTGGCCCGCCGCCATCGTGCAACAAGGCACGACCGCCAACCAGCGTACCGTCACCGGCACGCTGACCACCCTGCCAGAACTGGCCGTCAGTGCCGGACTCAAGGCCCCCACGCTGATCGTCGTCGGCGAAGTCGTACGCCTCAAGGACAAACTCGCCTGGTTTGAAGAAGCAAGCGCCTGACACACGCCGTCAGCCGCGTGAAATAATGGGCGCATGCGCCCTTCTTTCATCTATCGGCTCTTGATGATCTTCCTGCCTGCCGCGCTGCTGGCGGGCATTTCGTCGTGGATGATCTTTCGCGCCGAAACCGAGCATGCCCGCTTGCATCTGGCGCATCAGAACGAACTGGCCGTCCATGCCGGCCAAGCAGTTGCCGAACGTACGCTGAATCAGGTCAGCAGCGACGTCCAGTACCTTTCCCGCAGTCAGCCATTGCAGCTCGCCATTAATGATGGCGGACGACCGGCCATCGAAGCACTCACCGCCGACTGGGTCAATTTCTCACGCGCCAAGCAGGTCTACGACCAGATTCGCTGGATCGACGAAAAAGGCATGGAGCGGGTACGGGTCAACTTCAACGAGGAATCGCCTGTTGTCGTCCCTGGCTACGCACTCCAAAACAAGGGCCAGCGTTATTTCTTCGCCGACGCACTCAAGCTCAATGCGGGAGAAATCTACCTCTCGCCATTCGACTTGAATGTCGAGGACGACCGGATCGAAACGCCGCACAAGCCGACCATCCGCATTGGAACGCCCCTCGTCGACAGCAGCGGCAAGCAGCGCGGCATTGTGCTGATCAACTATCTGGGCAAGGATTTGCTCAATCTGCTGCGCGCCAGCCACGATAGCCCGCTGTGGCTGATCAATCCGCAAGGTTACTGGCTGCTCGGCCCCAGTCCGGCAGATGAATGGGGCTTCATGTTCAAGCAGCCCGAGCGCAGCATGGCACAACGCTATCCGGATGCCTGGCAGCGCATCGCCGCCGCAGAAACCGGCGCCTTCGCGAATGCGGATGGCCACTGGAACTTCCGTACCATTTATCCGCTCCGTCCTGACCTGAAGGCCGGAGCCACCCCGGCCGATCCCTACTTTTGGAAACTCGTTCATCTGTTGCCGCAAGCCGAATACGCAGAACAGGTGCGCCAGATCGCCCTGCGTTTTGGCCTCGTCACTACCCTGGCCCTGCTTGTGCTGCTGGCCGGCGCCTGGCGCGTCGCCTCATCCAAGCGCGAGGAACAAAATTCGCTCGGCGAGGCCAGCCGGGCCCGACAGGATCTCGAACAGCGCCTCGCCGAACAGACGCGCAAGTTAGCAATTGCCGAGACCGAACGGGCCGAATTCGAAACCCATGTCCGCATGCTCAACGCAGAATGTCAAGCCATCATGAAAGCCACCCCGGACGGCTTCTGGCTGACCGACAGCACAGGCACCATCCTCGAGGTCAACCCCGCCTATTGCGTAATGACGGGCTACCGGCGCGATGAAGTCGTCGGTCGCCAAATCGGCGTATTCGAAGTTCACGAAAATCCGCAACAAATCGCCATTCACATCCAGCGCATCCGGCGCAGGGGGGGCGACCGCTTCAAAGCCGGACATCGCGCCCGCAACGGCACGCTGATTGATCTGGAAGTCAGTGTGGTCTACATTCCCATCCTTGATCAATTTGCCGCCTTTTTGCGTACTCCGCCGGCAGAGGACAGCCGATGATCCAGCGCGCCAAGACCACCTCAAGCGAAGCCCAGTTTATCGAAATCGATGCCCTGCGCATTGGCATGTTCATCTTCCTCGACCTGGGCTGGATGCAGCATCCCTTCGCCCTCAACAGTTTCAAGATTACTTCACCCGACCAGATCGACACCCTGCGCGGACTCGGTATCAATCGCGTACGCTGGTCGCCGGAAAAAAGTGATCCGGACCCCGCCACGCTCAATGTATCCGAAGCGGTAGCGCAAAAAGTCGGCGCTGGCGAGACGGTAGCTGCCGAGCGTCAGGACGTACTCGACGCCGTCGCCGCCGAGACCGAGCAGCGTCGCCAGCAACGTGCGAAGCTCAACAGCCAGCGCGAGAGCCTCGAAGTCTGCGAAAGGCAGTTTTCGGTGGCCGCACGCACCTACCGCCTGGTGCTGGACTGTGTGCGCAGCCAGCCAGAGCGTGCCCGCAGCGAAGCCGAGCAAACCGTCGGCAACATGGTCGACAAACTGCTCCAGCAGGAAGAAACGGCCATTCGCCTGCTCTCGGAAAGCGCCGGCGAAAAGACCTCCATGCACGTCCTCAACGTCACGGTCATCTCCCTGCTGCTGGGGCGCGCCATGGGCCTCGATGCCACCGCCCTGACCCACCTGGGCACCGGCTCGCTGCTGCACGACATCGGCAAACTCGAACTGCCCGAGCGCCTGCGCTGGCGCAGCAGCCAGTTCAACAATGCCGAGCGCAACATTTTTCAGGAACACGTCGCCAAGGGCATTACCCTCGGCCAGACCATGCATCTGCCAGTCGAGGCAATGGCCATCATTGCCCAGCATCACGAAACCACCGACGGACGCGGCTATCCGCACCAACTGAGCGGCGACAAGATTCACCCGCTGGCACGCATCGTCGCGCTCGTCGATCAGTACGACAGCCTGTGCAATCCCCCCAACCCGGCCGAAGCCGTCACCCCGCACGAAGCGCTGTCGCTAATCTTCGCGCAGATGAAGAAACAGTTCGACCCCAACGTGCTGACGCACTTCATTCGCATGATGGGCGTCTACCCGCCCGGTTCGGTCGTCGAGCTCTCCGATGGCCGGCTCGGTCTGGTCGTCTCGGTCAACTCCAGTCGCCCGCTCAAGCCCAGCGTCTTCATTCATGACCCGCGCGTCGCGCGCGACGAAGCCCTGGTCGAGGATCTCGAACGCCTGCCCGAGCTGTGCATCCGTCGCAGCATCAAGCCCCTCCAGCTTCCCAAGGCGGTCTTCGACTACCTCTCGCCGCGCCAGCGCATGTGCTATTTTTTTGAGCGCGCCCGCAGTGCCAACGACGGGGAGGACTTGTCATGAGCAAGGCCTCCTGGCTGCCCCTGATCGAAGGCATGATCGAAGCCGTCTGGATCGTCGATGCGATCGATCTGCGGATCATTGCCGTCAACCGCAATGCGGCTCAGATGCTCGATACCCTCCCCTCTGCCATGACCGGCATGCCGGTCGTCGAACTGGCCGCCACCCCGGAGGACGTCTACTTCTGGGAAGACGTGGCCGAGGGTCTGTCCGACCACATCCTGTCCGAAACCCTGCTGGTGCGGCCCGATGGCAGCACGATTCCGGTCGAACGCCGCGTCAGCCGCGTCACCCTCGGCGACGCCCATTCGGTCTACGTCGTCGGCATTCGCGACCAGACCGAAGAGCGGCGCGCCGAAACCGAACTCGAAAAAATCGTGGCCGAATTGCGCGCCACGCTGGAATCGACGGCCGACGGCATCCTCGTCACCGACCTCGATGGTGCCATTCGCGGCTACAACCAGCGCTTTGCCGAACTGTGGGATCTGCCCCAGCATCTCATGACGCAACGCGACGACAGCGGCATCTATGGCTGGCTGGCGCAAAACGTCGCCGACCCGGCCAACTATGCCGCCCGCATGGCGCTCATCTCGCACTCGCCGCTGCTCGAAACCAACGACATCCTGGCCCTGCGTTCCGGCAAGGTACTGGAACGCGTCACCCTGCCGCAATATGCGCGCGGCCGCCCGATTGGCCGCGTCTACTCCTTCCGCGACATCACGCAGCGCCTGGCCGACGAGTCACAACTGAAACTCGCCGCCCAGGTCTTCGAAACCAGTCTCGACGCCATTTTCGTCACCGACCCCAGCCACACCATCATCGCGGCCAACCCCGCCTGCGAGCAACTGACCGGCCATGCGCCCGCCACCCTGCTGGGCCAGTCGATCAAAACCCTGTTTGGCGACACACCCGACCAGCAAAAACTTTCGCCTACGCTGCTCGCCACCCTTATGGCACAGAGCTTTTGGGAAGGCGAACTCTGGCACCGCAACCACACGGGCACCAACCTGCCTTGCCGGGCATCGCTCGTCCAGGTCAAGGACAGCGAAGGCGAACTCACCCACCTCATCGGCTTCTTCAAAGACCTTTCCGAGACCTTCAGTGCCCGCAAGCGCATCGAGGAACTGGCCTACACCGACAGCCTCACCGGGCTACCCAACCGCCTGATGCTGACAGAACGCATCGAGTTCGCCATCAGCGTCGCGCGTCGCGACAATAGTCCTTTCGCCCTGCTGTTCCTCGATCTCGACCGCTTCAAGCACATTAACGATTCACTCGGCCACCAGTTCGGCGATCGCGTGCTGATCGATGTCGCCGAACGCATCAAGGACTGCCTGCGCCAGGTCGACACCGCCGCACGCCTCGGTGGCGACGAATTCCTTGTCCTGCTGCACAAGACCGACGAGCGCGGCGCCGAAATCACTGCGCGCCGCATCCTCGACCGCCTCTCGCAACCCTTCGAACTCGACGACCTCTCGTTTACCGTCACCTGCAGCATCGGCGTCTCCCTCTTCCCCGGCGATGGCGAATCGATGGACGAGCTCATCAAGAACGCCGATGCCGCCATGTACCACGTCAAGGAGCGTGGCCGCGCCGGCTTCCGCTTCTACCAGCGGCAGATGAACGTCGGCCTGCTCACGCGCATGAAACTCGACCACGCGATGCGCCAGGCCCTTGCCAACACCACCCCCGGAGAAGGCTTCCGCCTTCATTACCAGCCGCAGGTACGCTTCTGCGACAACGTCATTTTTGGCGCCGAAGCGCTGATCCGCTGGCGCGACGTCGATCTGGGCGAAATCGCCCCTGACCAGTTCATCCCCATCGCCGAAGAATCCGGCGTCATCATCGCCATCGGCAACTGGGTGCTGGAAGAAGCCGTGCGCCAGTGCGCCACCTGGATGGCCAAGGGCTTAAATCTTGTTATGGCCGTCAACGTCTCGGCCCTGCAGTTCCAGCAAGCCGATTTCGTCGAACGGGTCGGCGAAACCCTGGCCCGCCACGCCCTGCCACCGGCCCTGCTTGAACTCGAGCTGACTGAATCGATCCTCGTCCATGAGGCCGACGAAACCCTCAAGCGCCTCGAAGCCCTCGCCACCCTCGGCGTCCGCCTCGCGGTGGACGACTTCGGCACCGGCTACTCCAGCCTCGCCTACCTCAAGCGCTTCCCGCTGCACAAACTCAAGATCGACCGCTCCTTCGTCAACGACCTGCCCGACGACGAAAGCGGCGCCGCCATCGTCAACGCCATCATCCAGATGGCCAACGCCCTACGCCTCACCGTGCTGGCCGAAGGCGTCGAAGAAGAAGCGCAGCGCCACTTCCTCCTCGCCGCCGGCTGCAACGAATGCCAGGGCTTCCTCTACGCCCCGGCGCTCGACGCCATCGCCTTCGAGGAAATGGCCATCACCCGCAGCATCGTGCAGCAAGGCAGTAGTTTCAGCGCCGCCGCACCGCTCTAAAAGTCGGCGCTGGCGAGACGGCGGTTAGCGACCCACTGTCGTCATTCACGACTGAATCGATTCAACTGCAGCTATCCGAAGCGGACCCATCACCGGATAAAAGCACCCACGCTTAGCACGTCGGCTGAACCGCCATTTGTAGATTGGGGTTGTCATGGCAACTTAGCGCGCCAAAAACAATTTGTGGAACGAGGCTTGATGTTCGTTCAATGCGCACGGCCAACGACGAGGGTAGCGGCAACAAACAGGGCATAGACGGACTGTAGTAGCAGGCCACGCCTGCGGCCAATCAAGGCCGAGTGACCAGGAATCAGCAACAGCAGCGACACTAGACCCATACCGAGCGCGACGGCGACTTCTGCTGGCGGCGCGTCAATCGGATGAATACTCGCCGCCACGCCGACGATGGCCAGGCCATTGAACAGGTTGCTGCCCAAGAGCGTACCGACGCCGATGTCGTCGTGGCCGCGCAGGCGGGCAAGCAGCACGGTGACCAGTTCCGGCAGCGAGGTGCCGACGGCCACCACGGTGGCGCCGATCACATAGGCATCCACACCGAAGGCCGTTGCGATACCGGTCGCGCCCATGACGAACAGGCGTCCCGCCATCACCAACGCACCAAGACCGGCCACGCCGAGCATGAGCGAACGCCAGGGATGCCCGTTCGGTGCGCTTTCCGCTGGTTCGCGTGCGGCGATGCCAGCGCGAATCATTAGCCCGATCCAGAACACGAAGATCGACAGCAGTACGCCACCCTAGCCGCGCGAGATAACGCCGTCACGCACGAACCAGAGCGTCAACAGGGGTATGCCGAGGGCAAGGGTGAAGTCGCGCCCGAGTTCGCGTCGTTCCACGCGAATCGGCCCGAACAGCAGCGCCAGGCCGAAGATCAGCGCAATGTTCACCACGTTGCTGCCCAAGGCATCGCCTAGGCCGATCTCCGATTTGCCGGCCAGAGCGGCAACCGACGACACCGTGAGTTCCGGGCTGGAGGTAGCGAAGGCGGCCAGCGTCGTGGCGATCAGCAACCTGGGCACCCGCAGGCTCGCCGCCGCCCCCAGAATACCCTTGAGGAACAGTTCGCCGCCGACACCGGCCAGCACTACGGCGCCAAGAACCGCAAGAACATCACCGCTGGAGAAAGTCACTGCGTGACTCAATGCATCAGGTTGTATTGCAGCACGTAGGTACCTGCGCCTGCCAGATAGCCGATCAGTGCCAGTCCGCTGATCTTTTTGACATACCAGAAGAAGTGGATCTTTTCCAGGCCCATGGCGGCCACGCCCGCCGCCGAGCCGATGATGAGGATGGAGCCGCCCGTACCGGCACAGTAGGCGAGGAACTCCCAGAGAAAGTGGTCGGTAGGATACGTCTTCAGGTCATACATGCCCATGGCGGCAGCAACCAGGGGGACGTTATCGACGATGGCACTGAACACGCCGATCAGAAGAACAATCAGGTCGAGTCGCCCGATGTCGCGATCCAGTACGTTGGCAAGGTCTGTCAGGATGTGCGTATGTTCGAGCGTGGCGACCGCCAAAAGAATGCCGACGAAAAACACCAGCGAGCTCATATCGATTCTTGACAGCGCATGCCCAAGCGTGAGGTGCTGCTTGTATTTGTCTTCCTTGTGGCGGTGGATCAGGTCGCCGGCCAGCCAGAGGATGCCCAGGCCGAACAGGATGCCCAGAAACGGGGGCAGATGGGTAATCGTTTTGAAGGCGGGGACAGCGACAAGCACACCCAGTCCGAGCAGGAACATGGTGTTCCGTTCAAATTCCGAGGTCTTGATGCCGTGGTCCATATCAACACGCTCAGGCGAGACGACAGGGCGACCGCGCAGCACATAGGCCGTGATCGAAAGTGGTACCAACAGGCTGATAACGGATGGCAGGAAGACCGAGGTAATGATGTTCATCGAGGTGATCTGTCCCCCGATCCATAGCATGGTCGTGGTTACATCACCAATCGGCGACCAGGCACCGCCGGAGTTGGCCGCAATGACAATGATGCCGGCGAAGAACAACCGATCAGCATGATGCGACAGCAGCTTGCGCATCAGCGAGATCATCACGATGGTCGTCGTCAGGTTGTCGAGCAGCGCGCTGAGGAAGAAAGTCACGAAGCCGACCAGCCAAAGCAGGCTCGACAGGGATTCCGTGCGGATGCGTTTGGTGATTACTTCGAAGCCGTTGTGGGCATCAACCACTTCGACGATGGCCATCGCCCCCATCAGGAAGAACACAATCTGGGCAGTCGCCATCATCGACTCGCCCAGTTGGTGGCTGATGACGTGGTGATCCGGGGAATTGAGTGCGTAGATCGTCCACAACAGCCCTGCGCCGACAAGCGCAGAGGCGGACTTATTGATTTTGAGCGGGTGTTCGAGTGCGATAGCCGCGTAAGCGATGACGAAGACAACAACAAGGGCAGTCAGCATGCAAGGACTCCGAGAAGATTCCGTTGCGTGCGGCGGCCCGACCGGCACGAAAAGCCTGTGACCATAGAGCAGTGCTCCAAGGCCGACACCCGCGCGAATCATACATCAGTGGATGCCACAGGACGCCGGCAGTTAAATGATATCGGCCGTATGATCGGATGCCCTCCAAGGGCAGCAAAGGCCGAGTAATGTGAATTGGCCCTACGGCAGTCCCTCGAGGTTTAGCGGTCGCTCAGGCGGCGGATTTGTGGAAATGGTGTACGGCAGAAGCTGGCCGACTCCCGCCACCCACGCCTGCCCCAGCGACAGCCCGCCATCGTTCGGCGGCAGTTCTCGCGGCAGCAGCAGGCGCAAGCCCTGTTGCGCCAGTCCTTTCTGTAACGCCCCCGCCAGCACTTGATTGAGCAGGCAGCCGCCTGCGGCGGCAATGGTCTGGATGCCGCTGTGCCGGGCGGCTTCGGCCACCCACGAGACCAGCGCGGCGGCGAAGGTGGCGTGGAATAGCGCGGCGGCGTGGTGGTTTTCATCCGTCTCGCACAACTGGGCCAACAGGGGGCGCAGGTCGAGCGCGCCGTTTTCGCTGCGCCAGGCATTCGCCAGCGGCGCGACGGCACCATGAGATGCCGCCAGCCCTTCGAGCAGCATGGCGGCCTGTCCTTCGAAGCTGGCGCGGCGTTTGACGTTGAGCAAGCCGGCGGCGGCATCGAACAGGCGCCCGGCACTGGAGGTTTGCGGACAGTTAAGGCCGCGTTCGAGCATGGTCGCGAGGGTGCGGGCCGCCGGCTCATCGGCATAACGGGTGGCAATCTCGCCGCCACGCCCCAGCGCATGCAATGCGGCGGCGGCCATGCGCCACGGCTCGCGGGCAGCGACATCGCCACCGGGCAGGGCCAGCGGAGTCAAATGGCCCAGCCGTTCAAAGGCGCTCCCATCGACGCGCAGCAACTCGCCGCCCCAGGCGCTGCCATCCGTTCCCAGCCCGACACCATCCAGCGCCAGACCCAACACGGGTTCAACGCTGCCATGCTCGGCACAGACAGCAGCGATGTGGGCGTGGTGGTGCTGCACGCCGATGGCCGGGATGCCACGCTCGGCCGCAAAGGCGGCGGCAAAGCGGGTGGAATGAAAATCGGGATGCAGGTCGTGGGCGACGATTTCCGGCTCGACGTCGAGGATGTGCAACAGATGCGCAATGCTCTCCTCGAAGAAGCCGCAGGCGGCAGCGTTGTCGAGATCGCCAATGTGTTGCGAGACAAACGCTTCGTCACCACGCGTCACGCAAACGGTGTTCTTGTACCAGCCCCCCACGGCCAACACCGCAGGACCTGCACTGGACAGTTTGATGGCCCGTGGCACATAGCCGCGCGCCCGGCGGATGAAAGTCGCGGCCCGCCGCACGCTGTCGTCGCAGCGCACGACGATGTCGCGGTCGTGCAGCAGATAGGCATCGGCAATGCCGTGTAGCCGCTGCAAGGCTTCGTCGTTGCCGATCACCAGCGGTTCGCCGTGCGGATTGGCGCTGGTCATCACCAGCGCCATCTCGGGAGCCTCGTGGAACAGCAGGAACTGGATCGGCGTCACAGGCAGCATCAGGCCGATTTCGGCCAGTCCGGGGGCAATGCCCGGCAGCCGATCATCGGCGTCGGGTTGCTTGGGCAAGAGCACGACGGGACGTTCCGGGCTTTCCAGCAGTGCCGTCTCGCCAGCGCCGATTTTTGCGTAGCGCGCACATGCAGCCCCGTCCGCCAGCATCACGGCAAAGGGCTTTTCCTCGCGCTGCTTGCGTTTGCGCAGCGTGGCGACGGTGGCCGCATTGCGCGCATCGCAGGCCAGATGGAAGCCGCCCAGCCCCTTGATGGCGACGATCTTGCCCGCTTGCAGCAGGGCCAGCGTCGCGGCGATGGGGTCGCCCGGCAGCGGGCCGCCCGCTGCATCTTGCAGCGCCAGGCGCGGACCGCAATTCGGGCAGCAAGTGGTTTCGGCATGAAAACGCCGGTCGGCCGGATCGGTGTATTCGCGCTGGCAATCGGGACAGAACGGAAACGGTGCGAGGCTGGTTTGCGGCCGGTCGTAGGGCAGCCGGCGCGTGACCGTATAGCGTGGGCCGCAATGGGTACAGGTGATGAAGCCGTGCCGCCAGCGCCGACTTTTCGGGTCGAACAGTTCGGCAAGGCAGGTCGGACAGACTACGGTGTCGTGGCCGATGGCGGTGCTGATCTTGCCGCCGCCGCTGTCGAGGATGGTGAAGCCATCGGCACCCGCGATCTCTGCGGCATGCGCGGACACGCGATCGACCCGTGCCAGTGGCGGCGCCTCCGCTTTCAGGCGGGCAATCAGTACTTCGGCGTTCGGTCCTTCGGCATGAATCTCGACGCCAGCGGCATCGTTGCGCACCCAGCCCTTCAGGCCCTGCTCATGCGCCAGCCGCCAGACGAAGGGACGAAAGCCGACGCCCTGAACGATGCCGGTGACGCGGATGCGGACTGCGCTAATGGAAGCTTGCATCGGCGGATTGTATGCCGCCGCTAAGTCCTCTGGCCGCTAAAAAAGCCGCGTCGTGCGGGCGATTCCGGTGCCTCGGGATCGCGCGGCGGTGGCACAGGCGCCGGAGGCGCCATATCGAGCGCAATCAGGCAGGCGCGTGCCGTCATCACGGCGGTTTCCTGATCGACAAAATGGCTGACGCTATGAATCAGCGGACAGGCGAGATAGTCTCCCAGCCCGTCCTCGTGATTGCCGAGAAAGGCGAAGCTGCCGGCAGCGTACTGACGAAAGGCGCGTTCGTGCGAAACGGGCGGCGCCCAATCGACTGCGGCCGGCAGCAGCAACAGGTTGATACCCCAGGGCGTGACCAGTACGCCGCGCCATTCGTTTGCCTTGCGCTCAAAGCCGACGGCTGCCACCGCCAGCGCCGGATTGAGCATGGACATACCGGCCCAGCGCTCGGCCTCGATGCGCTTGAACGTGGCTTCGAGCAGTGCGCTGGGATCGCCGGTGTGAAACGGCATCAGCGCGGTGTTGGCGCGAGGCCGCGCTGCGTCAGTTCCTGCACCACCTGCGCGACCAGTGGCGGCACACAGGCTGCGGCTTGCGCGCTCAGCTCCAGCGACAGCTCCATCGTCACCGGCTGCAGGCCGAGGACAATGGTTTCCTTGGGCGTCTTGCCGAGAAATTCCAGCGAGGCGAGAACATCGGAAAGCCCGATGCCATGCGGCGAAAGATTGCGCCGGAAAAACACCGGCACCGCGTCGTCCACCAAGCGAATCAGGCTGCCCGGCGGCTTGCCGTCATTGACCGCATCAATGACCAGCAGGAAATCGAGATCGGAAAGGTCTTCGAGCATTTCCATGCTCGACGTGCCGCCGTCGATGGCCACAACACCCTCGGGCAAAGCGTAGTCGCGCTCCAGCGCCTCGACAACGCGCACACCGATTCCCTCGTCGGCACGGATCGTGTTGCCGACGCCGAGAACAACCGCACGCAAGCTCAAACCACCTTCACGGAAACGTTGGTATTGCTTTCCTTGTCGGTCAAATGAATCGCGCAGGCGATGCACGGATCGAAGGAGTGGATGGTGCGCAGCACTTCGAGCGGTTTCTCGGGATCGGCGATCGGGTTGTCAAGCAACGAGGCTTCATACGGACCCGGCTCGTCCTTCTCGTTACGCGGGCAGGCATTCCAGGTCGAGGGCACGACGCACTGATAGTTCTTGATCTTGCCGTTGTCGATCACCACCCAGTGCGACAGCGCGCCGCGCGGCGCCTCGTGGAAGCCGACGCCCATCACCTCGCCCTTCGGGAAGGTGGGTGAGTTGAAGGTCTTGAGGTCGCCCTTGGCGATGTTGTTCATCAGCAGGCCCCACTGTTCACCCAGCAGATCGGCATTGATGCAGCAGGAGATCATGCGTGCGGCATGACGGCCGATGGTGGAGTGCATGGCATCCAGCCCGACCTTGGTGCCAGCGATTTTGGAGACGAGATCGAGCGTGCCGGTGGCATATTTCGTTGCCGGCTCGTAACCGGCGGCCAGCATGTTGAGCACGCGGGCGAGCGGGCCGACCTGAGCGGGTTTGCCGTAGAAGGTCGGCGACTTGAGCCAGGAATACTTGCCGTTGTCCTGGAAGTCGGTGTAGTTCGGCTTGGTTTCGCCCTGGTAGGGATGCAAGGGCTTCTTTTCGCTGTAGTCGTACCACGAGTGCTTCACCGCTTCCTCGACGCCCTTGCCCCAGAAATCGTCGTTGAAGCTCTTGATCTGCTTCTGGCCGGCAAGGTTCTTGTTCTCGATGTAGCCGCCAGGGAAAGCGAACTGCGTGCCCTTGGTGTCGAGCGGAATATCCGGCACCGACAGGTAGTTGGTCACGCCGGCGCCGTATTTTGTCCAATCGGCGTAGAAGGCGCCGACCGCGCCGACATCGACCATGTAGACGTTCTTGATGAAGTCCTGCAGGGCGTCGATATGCTCCTTGACGGCCAGCAGGCGCTCGACCGTCAGCACCTGTTGCGAATCGACAGCCAGCGGGTTGGAGACGCCGCCGACGGCGAGGTTCTGGATGTGTGGCGATTTGGAACCGAGGATGGCGACGATCTTGTTGGCGTGGTTCTGGATTTTTAGCGCCTGCAGGTAGTGGGCCACCGCGAGGAGGTTGACCTCGGGCGACAGCTTCATCGCCGGGTGGCCCCAGTAGCCGTTGGTGAAGATGCCCAATTGGCCACCATTGACAAAATTTTTCAGGCGCGCATGGGTTGCGCGCATCTCGTGCTTGTTGTTGAGATGCCAGCTCGACAGACTTTCCGCCAGCGCGGCCGTCTTGTCCGGATCGGCCTTCAGCGCCGAAGTGACATCGACCCAGTCGAGCGCCGACAGATGGTAGAAGTGCACGATGAAGTCGTGGATCGAGTGCGCCAGGATGATCATGTTGCGGATGTACTGGGCGTTCAGCGGCACTTCCATCTGCAAGGCGTTCTCGACGGCGCGCACCGAGGTGACGGCATGCACGGTGGTACACACGCCGCAGATGCGCTGCGTGATCGCCCAGGCATCGCGCGGATCGCGGCCAAGCAGGATCAGCTCGACGCCGCGCCACATCTGGCCGGAAGACCAGGCTTTCTTGACGCGCCCGCCGTCGACATCGCAATCGATGCGCAGATGGCCTTCGATGCGGGTGATCGGGTCAATCGTGATGCGTTTGGACATTTCTTTTTCCTCCGGTCAGGCTTGCACCGTTTCCCGGGGTAGAACCGGGAAGCGGCGGGTGATGACGATATAAACAAGCACTTCGACGGCGAACATGCCGACGGTGACGAGCAGTTCCGGGAGCGCCGGGAAGTAGCTGAAATTCACGCCGGAAGTTTCGGCGCCGATGACGGTCTGGTAGCCGATCAGGAAACCGTTGAGGCGCAACAGCGAACCGCCCAGCATCAGCAGGATGCCGGCGACGAACAGCCGCGCCGGGTTGCGTCGTTGCTCCAGTTTGCCGATGACGAAGAAGGGGGCGATGAAGCAGGCCATCTCCAGCCAGAACATGAGGGCTTCGAGCGACAGGCCGAAGGCGCGCGACAAGGCGCCGCGCACGACCAGATCGCCAACGCGCACGGCAAGGTAGGCCGCGAGCATGCCGAGCATCACCTTGGCCAGCGGCGTCAGCAGGTTCATCTCGATGCTGCGCCGGTAGGCCACCGAGGCCAGGCAGGACTCGAACAGCACCACCGCATAGCCCATCGTGATCGCCGTCAGCAGATACAGGGCGGGCACGATCGGCGTCTGCCAGAGCGGATGCACCTGCGGCCCCATGACGACGAGCAGCGTGCCGAGCGAGGACTGGTGCATCATCGGCAGCAGCGTACCGAGGGCGACGAGGGCGAACATGAACTTGGAGAGCTTGCGCTTCGCGTCGTTCATGCCGAACTGCTCGAAGAAGGTCGGCGCGAACTCGATCCACATGACGACGATGTAGGCGGTGATGCAGACTGCCACCTCGAACATCACCGAGTTGGGATTGGCCGAGCCGGGCCAGAACATGTTCCAGACGTTCCACCAGCGGCCCAGATCGAAGATCACCCCGACGCCGGCCAACGTGTAGCCAAGCAGGCTGGCCAGCAGTGCCGGACGGACGAGGGGGTGATACTCCCCCTTGTTGAAAATGTAGACCAGCATGGCCACCGAAAAACCGCCGCAGGCAAAGGCCGAGCCGATGACCACATCGACGGCAATCCAGATACCCCAGGGATAGCCGTCGTTGAGGTTGGTAACGCTGCCGAGGCCATAGACGAAGCGAACGAGGATGATCGCCGCCATCGTCAAAATCAGCAGGCCAGCGATCAGGGTAACGGCATTGAACAGTGGCCCGCCGACCGGCGCCGGCTTGGCGTGATGGGCGCTCATGATTGTTCTCCTTCCCCGTCTTCGGGCTTGACGTTCCGCTTGGCCACCCAGGTCAACGCACCCAATACGGCAATCGGCATCAGCAGGCCGCCGTAAAGGGAATGCTGGATGGTTTCGGAGGTTGCCGCCGAGGAATACGGTGGCAGTTGCGGCATGCCGACCTTCTCGAAGGGCACGCCGGAGAGCTTGAGCACCTGCGTGCCGCCGTACTCCTTCTCGCCATAAACGTGCTGCTGGTAGTTGCCGACGACGCCCTCGTAGTTCTGGTTGGCATCGTCTTTCCAGCCCTTGCGCTCCATGCGCCCCTGTCCGCTCGGCTGGCCGAGCAGTTCCTTGAGTTGGGCATGGCGCAGGTGACCGCGCGGATAAGTTGCCGCGCTACCCGGCTTCAGCGCCAGCCGGCGTTTGGCCTCGGCGAGCAGATCGGAGGTTTTACCGAACAGCGTCGCGCCGGTCGGGCAGACTTCAGCGCAGGCCGAGTAGTGGCCGTCTTTGTGACGATGACGGCACAACTCACATTTGCCGATGCGACCGGTCGGATCGTCGTACTGATACTTCGGGATGCCGAACGGACAGGCCGCCACGCAGTAGCGGCAGCCGATGCACTTGTCCGGGTTGTATTCGACGATGCCATTCGTCGGGTTCTTGGTCATCGCCGACACCGGGCAGGCCGAGACGCAGCTCGGATCGGCGCAGTGCATGCACGAGGTTTTCATGAAGGCATAGCCGTTGATCTCGGCATCCTTCGTTTCCATCGTCCCGTTGCGGTACATCTTGATCAGGTTGAAGGTGTTGCCGCTGGTATCGAGCGGCGTGTCCCACAACTTGTCGACCGTGCTGAATTCGGGCGGATTGTTGTTGGCTTCCTTGCAGGCCGCGACGCAGGCCTTGCAGCCGATGCACAGCGTGGCATCGTAAAGCAGGCCGAGGCCCTCGGGCGGGACGCTATAGGTCTCGCGCGCCTGAACAGGCGCCGTACTGCCAGCGCCGACAATCGCACCGGTCGCCGCCAGTGCGCCACGCAGAAAATTGCGTCGGGTGGTCATCTCACACCTCCGCTTTGGGTTTGCTGTCTTTGGCTTTTTCCAGTTCGGCGGCCTGATGCGACAAGCCGAGGTTCTTCGCCATCATCACCGCCCCGCCGGCGGCGGCACCGGCGATGGCGGCGAGCGCGGCAGCGCTCGCAAAGCTCGCACCTTTGCCAACGTCCTCGCTGATGCGTGGATATTGCGTCGGCGGCGCGACATTGAGCATCTTGGCGACCGTATGGATCGGCTTCTGGAAACCAACCCCCTTTTCGCTACAGCCGATGCAGGGATGGCCGCAAGCCACCGGCCAGGCACTCTCGCCCACATCGTTGAAGCCGAGCGTCGGGCAGTTGGCGTACGTCTCCGGCCCCTTGCAGCCCAGCTTGTAAAGGCAGTAACCCTTGCGATGCCCTTCGTCGCCAAACTGCATGGCGAAACGGCCGGCATCGAAATGGGCGCGGCGCTCGCAGTTTTCGTGAATCAGGCGACCATAGGCGAATAGCGGACGGCCAAGCTTGTCGACCGGCGGCAGCGCACCGAAGGTGAGGAAATGCACCACGGCCGCGAGGAAGTTGTAGGGATTGGGCGGACAACCGGGGATCGTCACCACCGGCTTGCCCAGCACCTCGGCCACGCCGGAGGCGCCGGTCGGGCTGGAGTCGGCCCCGGCCAGCGAGGGAATCGTCGAGGGCATGCCGCCCCACGACGCGCAGGAACCGATGGCGATCACCGCCGCCGCGTCGGCCGCGCACTCCTTGAGCAGATCGACGGCAGTATGACCGCCGATCTTGCAGAAAATGCCGTTCTGCTTGGTGGGAATCGCCCCTTCGACGACCAGCACGTACTTGCCCTTGTGGGCTTTCATCGCGTCCTTGCGCGCCGCCTCGGCCTGATGGCCGGCGGCCACCATCAGGGTCTCGTGGTAGTCCAGCGAGATGACATCGAGAATCAGCTTTTCGATGGTCGGATGCTCGGCGCGCAACAGCGATTCGGAGCAACCCGTGCATTCCTGAAAGTGAAGCCAGATTACCGAGGGTCGCTTGGCGGATTCGACGGCCTTGGCCACCGCCGCCTCGGCGCCGGCGGGCAGACCAAGCGTCGCCGTCACGGTCGCACAAAACTGGAGAAATTCGCGCCGGGATATCTGCAGCCGGCTTTCGACGGCGGCAGTATCGACGTGTTCAAGATCGAAAATGGACGAACTCATGACATCCCCCTTGACGCCTGCGGCGCATCGTTCTTGGAAAAATACCTTTGTAGCAAAGTGGGAATATGGGCTTTTTGACTTAGGTCAAACAATGCTTATATAAGCATTGTCGGATTTAATACAAAGCGATGCTGTGCAAGATGGCGCGGCGTCCAGGATTGCGGCGACTTGGTCACAAAGTGCCAGCGCGCCACATGGTAGCTGGGGTCGAAGCCATAGAAATTACGCCGCATCGCGGCGAGTTCTTCAGCGCGCCAGACAGACAGGGGCTTGATGGCTTCATCCGCCGCGCGCGCCTGCCGCTTTTCTTCGAGTTGCCCGCTGACATCCTTCGCGACCAGTTCCATGGCACGACGAGCGACATCGACCCGAAAAGTCGGCGATGGCAGGACGGCATCGTAAAAGCCCAGTCGCACCGCCTCGTCCGCCGTCATCGGCAGTCGGTGCTGCATCAAGGCGACGGCACCGGCAGCACCGACCCGCTGCGGCAACAGGTAGGTCCAGAACTCCGAGCCGTAAAGATTGCCCATGTTCTTGTAGTGCGGGTTGAGGATCGCCCCTTCGCGAATCCACACCTGATCGCAGGCCCGTGCAAGGAAGCAGCCGCCCGCACCGGCATTCGCGCCAATCGCCGCCACGGTCAAATGCGTTTCACAACGCAGGATGGCCTCGGCCAGATCGTCGATGGCATTGATGTTGGCCCAGGATTCGTCCGCCGGACTTGCCGCATTTTCGATCAGGTTGAGATGGATGCCGTTCGACCAGAAATCACGGCCGCCCATCAGCACGATCGCCTGCGTCGACCGCTGTGCGGCGAAGCGGAAGGCCTCGGTCAGGCGCGCGCACTGCCGCGTGCCCATCGCGCCGTTGTAGAAGTCGACATGCAGAAAGCCGACACCCTCGGCTTCCTCGTAACGGATGTCCTGCCAGGTGACATGATCGGCGGCGAACCAGTTTTCCAGTGGCTCTTCGGGAACTTGTACGCACTCGGCGGCAAAGGCCAGCGTGGTCGGCAGCTTGAAACCATCGGGCCGGCGTACATGGCCAATCCAGACCGCCCCATCCACCGTTGCACGACACACGGCCGTCTCGCGCCGCGCAATCACCTCACCCGGCGTACCGCGCAGTCTGCCCTCCGGCCAGGCATCGAACAAATGGCAAGGCTGATCGAACAGGCTGTCCGCCACCCCCGGAAAACCATCGGCGGCATTCAGCCTGCGCAGCATCGTTTGCGTGTCGTCGTGCTGCCAGTCGATGCGTCGGTGAGCCTGCCGCATTACCGGCCGCAACCGACCGCGAACGTCGGAACAAGCGGTCAGCGCTGTCGGTTGCTCACCGCGCGCAAAACGGGCCAGCGCCTCTTTCACGGCACACAGCGCTGCGTCGGTGACTTCCCGTCGATACAGACTGGCCTTCTTCGCCTGCCGCATCGGAAACGTGGCCGTCGCCCAGACCGGTCCGGCATCCATCTCCGCCTCGGCCTGTAATACCGTCACGCCCCACTCGGCCTCGTCGTTTTGAATGGCCCAGTCCAGCGAAGACGGCCCGCGGTCGCCGACGATGCCGGGGTGCACGATCAGGCAGACATGCTGGCGCCAGATTGACTCGGGAATCGCGCGCTTCAGGAATGGCGCGAGGATCAGATCGGGCTGGAACAACCTCACCGCTTCTTCGCTCACGCTGTCGGCAATGTCGAACTCCACCGAAATCTCGTGGCCCAATGCCGTCAACTCCGCAAAGAGCCGCTGCGTCAGGCTATTGA
Source organism: uncultured Methyloversatilis sp. (assembly GCA_964477575.1). GTDB lineage: Bacteria > Pseudomonadota > Gammaproteobacteria > Burkholderiales > Rhodocyclaceae > Sulfuricystis. Next base: position 77,942 of record CAYZEA010000008.1, on the reverse strand, counting down.
AGCTGTGGGTGAGAAAGAGAATTTTCACTGCGTGTCTTTATAACGGCCATAAGTGTAATGCGCGGCACAAGCACCTTCCGACGACACCATGCAGGAGCCAATTGGGTTTTCCGGCGTACATACGGTGCCGAACAATTTGCAGTCGCGCGGCTGCTTCACGCCGCGCAGGATCGCGCCACAGTCGCAAGCCTTGTGATCCGGCACCGCAGCGTACTCAAGTGCAAAGCGCTTTTCGGCATCGAAGTCGGCATAGCCCTGCCGGATCGCCAGCGCCGAGTAGGGAATCGTGCCAAGGCCGCGCCACTCGAAGGCGCGGCGCAACTCAAATACCTCGGCGACCAGATCCTGCGCCTTGCGATTGCCTGCGCGCGACACCGCGCGGGTGAATTCGTTTTCCACTTCGTAGCGACCTTCATTCACCTGACGAATCAGCATCAGGATCGCCTGCATCACGTCGAGCGGCTCGAAGCCGGCGATCACCACCGGCTTGCGGTATTCCTCGGCAAAGAACTCGTAGGGCTGGCTGCCGATCACGGTCGACACATGCGCCGGGCCGACAAAACCATCCAGCGGCACGGTACCCCAACGCCGCACCTCGGGCGATTCGAGAATGCTGGAAATGGCCGAGGGCGTCAGCACATGGCAACACAGCACGCTGAAATTTCTGAGGCCTTCGGCTGCCGCTTGACGAATCACCACCGCCGTCGGTGGCGTGGTGGTTTCAAAGCCGATGGCAAAGAACACCACCAGCTTTGCCGGATTCTCGCGAGCAATCTTGAGTGCATCGGCAGCGGAATACACCATGCGCACATCGCCACCGCGCGACTTGGCGCGCAGCAAGGAAAGGTTGTCGGAAGCCGGCACGCGCAAGCAATCGCCATAACTGCAGAGGATCACCTCATGATTGAGCGCCAGCCGGATCGCCATGTCGACACGGCCGATCGGCAGTACGCAGACCGGACAGCCCGGCCCATGCACCATGCGCACGTTGGGCGGCAGCAGGTCGGAAACGCCGTAACGCGAAATGGCATGCGTATGGCCGCCGCAGAATTCCATGAAGGCATAGCGCCGATCCGACCGGGCTTCAACGGCGATTGCGCCCGCCAGTCCCTTGGCCAGATTGCCGTCACGAAACTCGTCGATGTACTTCAAGCGGCGTCCTGTGCAGCCACGGCGGAACCCATCTCGGCGAACAAGGCCAGGGTTTTCTCGGCCTCTTCGGGATCAAGCTTGTTGAGCGCAAAGCCGACATGGATGATCAGGTAATCACCGATCACTACGTCTTCCACCAACGCCAGCGACACATCCTTGCGGACACCCCCCAGGTCGACGATGGCGATATCGTCACCCTGCAGTTCGACAACTCGGGCAGGAATGGCCAGGCACATGAGGGTTCTCCACAGTTACGTTTCGATGGATTCTAGTCCGGTGCCGACCGTCACGCTGTCATCGGCGCTTCCCGGAAAAATAATTGATCTAGCGCAAAAAACTGTCACAAGAGAAGCGTAAGCTTAGTCGCATGCCGCATTGCAATATGAGGACGCCATGAACGACGAAGACACGCTTAACACCATCCAGGCGATACTTTCTCGCCACGGTAACGACGGTACGCGCCTGATGCAAATTTTGCGCGAAACCCAGGAAGCACTAGGCTGGCTTTCCCCCGCCACGCTCACCGCCATTGCCAAGGCCATCGACTGGCCACGCGCCAAAGTCGAAGGTACCGCTGCCTTCTACAGCTTCTTTCATACGCGGCCACGCGGCAAATATTGTGTGCTGTGGTCGGACAATATTACCGACCGCATGCTCGGCAACCGCGACCTGATGCAGGCCATGTGCGAGAAGCTCTGGCTGGAACCGGGGCGCCTCTCCGAAGACGGTCTGGTCAGCGTGAATACCACCTCCTGTACCGGCATGTGCGACCAGGGTCCGGCGCTGTTGGTGAATTACCGCGCCATCACGCGCATGGACATGCCCCGCGTCGAACAGATGGTCGAATTGATCCGCACGGAAGTCCCGCTCGATCAGTGGCCGGCCGAGTGGTTCCGCATTGAGGACAACATTCGTCGCAAGGATGCCCTGCTGGACCACGGCCTCGTGCCGGGCGAGGCACTGGCCGCCGCGATGGAACGCGGGCCGCAGGCGTTGATTGAAGAAGTAAAAGCATCGGGACTGCGCGGGCGTGGCGGTGCAGGCTTCTCCACCGGCATGAAATGGGAATTCTGCCGTCAAGCGCCCGGTGAAGCGCACTACGTCGTCTGCAACGCCGACGAGGGCGAGCCCGGCACCTTCAAGGATCGCGTGCTGCTGACCTCCTATGCCGACCTGGTGTTCGAGGGCATGACGGTGGCCGGCTACGCCATCGGTGCGAAAAAAGGCTTGATGTACCTGCGCGGCGAATACCGCTACATGCAGGACGCGCTCGATGCCGTGCTGGCGCGACGCCGCGCCGACCGCCTGCTCGGGACGCGCATCCTCGACAAGGACTTCGACTTCGACATCGAGATTCACTTTGGCGCCGGCGCCTATGTCTGCGGCGAGGAATCGGCACTGATCGAATCGCTGGAAGGCAAGCCGGGCCGGCCGCGCATCCGCCCGCCCTTCCCGGTGACGAACGGCTATCTGAACCAGCCGACCTCGGTCAACAACGTCGAGACGCTCGCCGCAGCCTGCCTCGTCGCCCACCATGGCGGCGCGTGGTATGCGAAGCTCGGCACCGAAAAGTCCGCCGGCACGAAACTGCTATCGGTTTCCGGTGACGTCGAGCGGCCCGGCATTTACGAGTATCCCTTCGGCGTGACGGTGCAACAGGTGCTGGATGACGCTGGCGCCCGGGGTTGCGTGCAGGGTGTGCAGGTTTCCGGCCCGTCGGGGGTAACGCTCTCCGCCGACGAACTCGGTCGGCGCATCTGCTTCGAGGACATCCCGACGGCCGGCGCTTTCATGGTGTTCGACTGCTCACGCGACATGTTCGAGGTAGCGCGCAACTTCGCCCATTTCTTCGCCCACGAATCGTGCGGCTTCTGCACACCCTGCCGCGTCGGCACGCAGGTAGTCGCCCGCTTGATGGACAAGCTGGCGACCAACCACGGCTCCCCCTACGACATCGACGAGATGTTCAAGATGCACCGCCTGATGCAGGGCGCCAGCCATTGCGGTCTTGGCAACTCGGCGTGCAACCCGCTCTTCGATACGCTCAACAAGTTCCGGCCGGCCTACGAGAAGCGCCTCAAGTCGCTTGACTACGAACCCGCCTTCGATCTCGATGCCGCCCTCTCGCAGGCTCGCCAGATGACCGGCCGCGACGATGCGGGTGCCCACTTAACCAACGCGGAATGAATGCCATGAGCGATCAAAATACATTCCTTCTCGATGGCGAAGAGATCCCCTTCGCCTCCGGCCAAACCATCATGCAGGCCGCCAAGGCCGCCGGCAAATACATCCCGCACCTGTGCTGGCATCCCGAGTTCAAACCACACGGCTCGTGCAAGCTGTGCACGGTAAAGGTGAATGGCCGCTTCGGCTCATCCTGCACCATGGAAGCCACGGCGGGACAAAATGTGGAAAACCGCACGGCGGAACTCGACGACAAGCGCCGCACACTATTGCAATTGCTGTTCGTCGAAGGCAACCACTTCTGCCCGAGCTGCGAGAAAAGCGGCAACTGTCTGTTGCAGGCCACCGCCTACGACCTGGGCATGCTGACACCGCACTTCGACCATTTCTACCCGGACCGTCCAATCGACGCCTCACACCCCGACGTGATGCTCGATTTCAACCGCTGCATCCTCTGCTCACTGTGCGTGCAGGCCTCCGAACTGGCCGACAAGAAGTTCGTCTTCGTCATGGGCGGGCGCGGCATGCGTGGTCGGCGCATCATCATCAACAGCGAATCGGGCAAGCTCGGCGACACGAACTTCACCGCCGCTGACCGTGCGGCGAGCATCTGCCCGGTCGGCGTGATTCTCAAGAAGCGTGTCGGCTTTGCCGTGCCCTACGGCGAGCGCAAGTACGACAAGGCGCCCGCATCCGTCGTGGAGGTGGCGAAATGAGCGAGAAAAAGAAACTGCGTGTGGCGACGACCTCGCTGGCCGGCTGCTTCGGCTGTCACATGTCGATTCTCGACATCGACGAGCGCATCCTCGACCTACTGGAAGTGGTCGAGTTCGACCGTTCGCCGATCACCGACATCAAACATTGTGGCCCCTGCGATCTGGGCATCATCGAAGGCGGCGTCTGCAATGCCGAAAATGTGCATGTGCTGCGCGAGTTCCGCCACAACTGCAAGATTCTCGTGGCCATCGGCGCCTGTTCGGTCAATGGCGGCCTGCCGGCTCAGCGCAACCATCTGGAGCTTCACGACATTCTCACGGCGGTTTATCAGACCGAAGGCGGGCTCGCTCATGGTGTGCACATTCCCAACGACCCCGAGCTACCGCTGCCGCTCAACCAGGTGCATCCGATCCATGAAGTCGTCAAGGTCGACTACTTCCTGCCGGGCTGCCCACCCTCGGGCGATGCCATCTGGAAGTTCCTCACCGACCTGATCGCCGGTCGTACGCCCCATCTCGGCCACGGCCTGATCCATTACGATTAAGAGGTCTGCTATGCCTTTTGCTCTCGAAACTGCCCGCAACCCCGAAAAACTCAAGCGCGTCGCCATCGAACCGGTCTCGCGCGTCGAAGGCCACGGCAAGGTCACCATCCTGCTCGACGACGACAACCACGTTGAACAGGTACGCCTGCACATTGTCGAGTTTCGCGGCTTTGAAAAATTCATTGAGGGTCGGCCCTACTGGGAAGTCCCGGTCATGGTGCAGCGCCTCTGCGGCATCTGTCCGGTTTCGCACCATCTGGCCGCCTCGAAGGCGCTCGACCAGATTGTCGGCGCCACGCTCACGCCAACCGCCGAAAAGATTCGCCGCCTGATGCACTACGGCCAAATGCTGCAGTCGCATGCCCTGCACTTCTTCCATCTCTCGTCGCCCGACCTGCTCTTCGGCTTCGGTTCGGACGTGGCCACGCGCAATATCGTTGGCGTCATCGCCGCCGCGCCGGAAGTCGCAAAAAAAGGCGTGCTGCTGCGCAAGTATGGTCAGGAAGTCATCCGCATGACGGCCGGCAAGCGCGTGCATGGCACCGGATCGATTCCCGGCGGCGTCAACAAATCGCTGTCTGCCGAAGACCGCGCCGCCTTGCTCAAAGAGATCTACACGATGGTGACCTGGAGCCGCGAGGCCGTGCAGATCATCAAGGGCCTGTTCGAGAAGAATCTGGCGGAATACAACAGTTTCGGCCGCTTCACCGCCCACAGCATGGGGCTGGTGCGTGCCGATGGCGCCATGGATCTTTACCACGGTGGCCTGCGTGCGCGGCGCTCGGACGGCTCGACGCTGTTCGACCACTTTGACTACAGCCGCTACTGGGATGTCATCACCGAAGACGTGAAATCCTGGAGCTACATGAAGTTCCCGTTCTTCAATGCGATGAAAAATTCGGATGAGGGCTGGTATCGCGTCGGCCCGCTGACACGGGTCAATAACTGCGATTTCATTCCCACCCCGCTGGCCGACAAGGAACGTCAGGAATTCAAGGCATTCGACCAAGGCAGCGCCACGGGCGCCACGCTTGGCTACCATTGGGCGCGCATGATCGAAATGCTGCATGCTGCCGAAGCCATCAAGGATCTGTTGCACGACGACGATATCGTTGGCACCGACCTGATGAATATCGGACAGCGCCAGGAGCGCGGCGTGGGCGTCATTGAGGCCCCGCGCGGCACACTGATCCATCACTATCGCGTCGATGAAAACGATCAGGTGACGCGCGCCAACCTGATCGTCTCGACCACGCACAACAACCAGGCGATGAACGAGGCGATCCGCGTGGTGGCCAAGCAGTATCTGGATGGCAAGGAATTGACCGAGGGCTTGCTCAACCACATCGAAGTTGCCATCCGCTGCTTCGATCCCTGCCTGTCCTGCGCCACCCACGCGCTCGGCCAGATGCCGCTGGAAGTGGAATTAGTCGGCGCCGACGGGACGGCAATCGACCGCATGACGCGCAATATGCACGGGGTTTGCGACCGCCCCGCACTGGATTGACCGAGATTGACTGAACCGATTCTGCTGTTCGGCTGGGGCAATCCCAGCCGGGGCGACGATGCGCTGGGCCCGCTGTTCATCGAGCGCATCGAGGCAATGAATCTACCTGGCGTCGCCTGCCTCACCGACTTTCAGTTGCAGGTCGAACATGCCCTCGACCTTGAGAACCGGGAACGCATTCTGTTCATCGATGCCAGCATCGAGGTCGAGGCGCCGTTCCGCCACAGCCGACTTTTACCCGCGCGCGACGCCAGCTTCAGCACGCATGCCATCACGCCGGAATCCGTGATGCAGGTCTATGTCGACCTGCACGACAACGCCCCCCCCCCTTGCTACCAACTGGCCATCCGTGGCGAACAATTCGAACTGGGGGAACCTCTGACCACCCATGCCAGCGCAAATCTTGAAGCCGCGCTACAGTGGACGCTGACATGGCTTGCTCGAAAGGAACCGCAATGACCAAGGATTTTCGTCATGTCGGGCGCCTTCCCGAACAGGAGGCCTCCAGCCCATTGCCCGCGGCAGACAGCCAACTTGCCGCCAACCGGCAATTGATAATCCGGGTGATCTACCTATCCGCGTTGGGCTTCTTCCTCGCCGGCGTATGGATACTGACCGGGCAGCCCAATCCCCTCCCCATGCCCAAAGAAACCTCGTTTTTCCTCGGCATTGCATTGGTCGTTTCGGCTGTTGCCGATCTTGCCGTCGTATTTTTTCTAAAGCGCAAATTCCGCAAGGCATGAATTCAATTGAGACTGCCAGCTTGGCAGTCTCAGGCCGAAGTCCTGTGCCAGACGCGTGCAATCCAGACGCGACGATGCCGGGCGGCGAGTGGGGGTAGGAAAGTCGGCGCTGGCGATACGGCGTACGGGGGGGCGCTTGTTCAGGATGCCGAAGGCATTTGCTTCGTCGACGATCGCTGCGGCAAAACCGTGCCATGAACATTCGCCGGCTGCGGCCAGATGGTAAATGCCCTGCTGACCGGCATGACGCGCCAACGCCAATGCCGTGGTTTCCGCAATCATGCGGCTCCAGGTAGGGGCGCCGAACTGGTCATCGACGACGCGGAGTTCATCGCGCTCGGCCGCGAGCCGCAGCATGGTACGCATAAAATTATGGCCGCGCCGGCCATATACCCAGCAGGTGCGAAAGACCAGGTGGCGGCAGCCGCTGGCAACGATAGCCTGCTCTCCGGCGAGCTTGGTACGTCCGTAGCTTCCCATGGGCTGAGGCGCATCGCTTTCAACATAAGGGGCGGTTTTTTCGCCGTCGAAAACGTAGTCGGTCGAGTAGTGCACCAGGAGGGCATCAAGACGTTTGGCTTCTTCGGCAAAGATTCCCGGTGCGTTGCCGTTGATGGCCTGCGCCAGTTCGGGTTCGCTTTCTGCCTTGTCTACTGCGGTATAGGCCGCCGGGTTGACAATGAGGGCGGGCTTGAGCGCTTGCACGACCATGCGGATTTGCTCGGGCTGGGTCAGATCGAGTTGGCCACGATCAAGGGCGATGACTTCGCCAAGCGGCTGCAGGGTGCGCTGCAACTCCCAGCCGACCTGCCCGTTGATGCCGGTAAGCAGGATGCGGCTCATGCAAAAACCTCGGCCAGACGTAAGGGCGTGCCGGCCGCATCCTTGACCGCGAGCGTGGGGGCGCCGATGTCGTCCAGCGGCCAGTCGATGGCGAGGTCCGGATCGTTCCAAAGCAGCGTACGCTCGTATTCCGGTGCATAGAAATCGGTGGCCTTGTAGAGAAAATCGGCACTTTCCGTGAGTACCAGAAAGCCGTGGGCAAAACCGGGCGGCACCCAGAACATGCGCTGGTTTTCTGCGGAGAGTTCAACGCCGGTCCATTGGCGGAAGGTCGGCGAGGATTGGCGTAAATCGACCGCAACATCGAAGACAGCGCCGGCGACAACGCGGACGAGTTTTCCCTGGGTTTGCTGTGTCTGATAATGCAAACCGCGCAGGACGCCGCGTTGCGAGCGCGAATGATTGTCCTGGACGAAATCGACATCCATGCCGAGTTGTGCAAAGGTACGCCGATTCCAGCTTTCCATGAAGAAGCCGCGTGCATCGCCAAATACCTTGGGTTCAAGGATCAAGACATCCTTGAGGTTGGTTGGAATGGCTTTCATCAATACACCTTCTCGCGCAGCAGACCCTGCAGGTAGGCGCCGTAACCGTTCTTGGCCAGCGGTACCGCCAGGGCTTCAAGTTGAGCATCGTCGATCCAGCCCTGACGCCAGGCGATTTCCTCGGGACAGGCGACCTTGAGGCCCTGACGTTTTTCCAGCGTGGCAATGAACTGGCCGGCTTCAAGCAGCGAATCGTGGGTACCGGTGTCGAGCCAGGCCATGCCGCGCCCCATGATTTCGACATCGAGTTGCTCAGCGGCCAGGTAATGCCGATTGACGTCGGTGATTTCGAGTTCGCCGCGCGGCGAGGGCTTCAGGTTGGCCGCGATATCGCAGACCTGCGTGTCGTAGAAATAAAGGCCGGTGACGGCATAACGCGACTTGGGCTTTTGCGGCTTTTCCTCGATGCTGATGGCGCGGCGATTGGCATCGAATTCGACCACGCCATAGCGTTCCGGGTCGGTCACCGGATAGGCGAAGACCGTTGCGCCGGCAGCCGAAGCAGCGGCACGCTGCAGTTGCCCGGCCAATTCGTGGCCGTAAAAGACATTATCGCCGAGCACAAGACTCGATGGGTTGTTATCGATAAAGTCGCGGCCAATGATGAAGGCCTGGGCGAGTCCGTCGGGCGAGGGCTGTACAGCATAGGTGATGTTCAGTCCCCAAGGGGCACCATCGCCAAGCAACTGGGAAAAACGGGGCGTGTCCTGCGGCGTGGAAATCAGCAGGATGTCGCGAATGCCCGCCAGCATCAACGCGGCGAGCGGGTAGTAGATCATCGGCTTGTCGTAGATCGGCAGCAACTGTTTTGAAACGGACAGCGTGGCCGGGTGAAGGCGGGTGCCGGCACCGCCGGCGAGGATGATGCCTTTACGTGTCATGCACGGGCTCCGTAGTTTTTGTCCATCCATTGGCGATAGGCGCCGCTCTGTACGTGGGCCACCCAGTCGGGATTGCCCAGATACCAGGCAACGGTTTTCTCGATGCCGCTCTCGAAGGTTTCCTGAGGCCGCCAGCCCAGTTCGCGGGCAATCTTGCTCGCATCGATGGCGTAGCGTTTGTCGTGACCAGGACGGTCGGCCACGTAGGTTTTTAGGGCAGCATATGCCTGACCGTCGGCGCGGGGGCGCAACTTGTCGAGCAGGGCGCAGAGGGTATCGACGACCTCCAGGTTGGTTTTCTCGTTGTGCCCGCCAATGCAATAGGTGGCCCCGGGGACGCCGCGCTCGAAAACCAGCCGCAGGGCGCGGGCATGGTCATCGACGTGGAGCCAGTCGCGCACGTTGTCGCCCTTGCCGTAGATCGGCAGGGGTTTGCCGGCCAGCGCATTGAGGATCATCAGCGGAATGAGTTTCTCGGGGAACTGGCAGGGGCCGTAGTTGTTGGAGCAGTTGGTGATCAGCGTCGGCAGGCCATAAGTATGCTGCCAGGCGCGCACGAGATGGTCGGAAGCGGCTTTCGACGACGAGTAGGGCGAACGCGGGTCGTAGGCGGTTTCCTCGGTGAACATGCCGGTGGCACCGAGGCTACCGAAGACCTCGTCGGTCGAGACATGGTGGAAGCGGAAGTTGTTGCGGCCGGTTTCATTCAGGCCGCTCCAGTAGGCGCGGGCAGCCTCCAACAGCACATAAGTGCCGGTGATATTGGTCTCGATGAAATCGCCTGGGCCATGAATAGAGCGATCGACATGCGATTCGGCGGCAAGGTGGATGACGCCCGCTGGCAGATATTCGGCAAACAGGGCATCCAGCGCGGTACGGTCGCAGATATCGGTCTGACTGAAGATATGACGCGCATCCTTGCCGGCAGCGCCGAGCGATTCGAGATTGCCGGCATAAGTCAATTTATCGATATTGACGATGCGCCAGTCGTTTTCGGCGATAAGCAGGCGTATCAATGCCGAGCCGATGAAACCGGCGCCGCCGGTGATGAAAACGGTCTTCACGAAAAGCCTCCTAAGCCGCCATGACGCGGTTCTTGCCCGCGCGCTTGGCCAGATACATGGCGCCGTCGGCACGCTCCAGCGCCACCGCGGCTTGCTCTCCCTCGTTCACTTCGGCGACGCCGCAACTGAAGGTGATCAATACCTTTTCGTTGTTGTTGAGGAAGAAGCGTTTGGTGAGTTCGCGCTGGACGCGCACCATGGCTTGCACGGCATCTTCAAGATTCGTGGCCGGCAGGATGACGACGAATTCCTCGCCGCCGTAGCGGGCGAGGGTGTCTTCAGGGCGAATGGCTTCCTGGACGACCTGGGCCAGATGGATCAGCGCGGCATCGCCGGCGGCATGTCCCAGCGTGTCGTTGAGCTTCTTGAAGTTGTCGATGTCGAGCAGGGCAAGGCAGAGTTTGCCGCCGTGACGGAGCATGCGGGCGACTTCGGTGTCCAGCGCTTCGTTCATGCCCTTGCGATTGAGCGCGCCGGTCAGCGGATCGAGGCGCACCATGTCGCTGGCGCTGGAGAGCTCCTTCTGCAGGCGCTCCACTTCGCGCTCGGCTTCAGTGACTTTTGCGCGCATGGCTGTCAGCTCATCACGCGAACGCTGTGCGTTCAGCTGGATGACACGCGTTTCACGCATGACTTCCTGCAAGACATCGGTCAGGTCGGTAATGTCATTGGCCTTGCTGATTTTCTCGGCACATTGTTCGATCTTGTCGTGATAATCGCTGGTGGATTCGGACAGGTCGGCGAGGCGATCGACAAAGGTGGCCAGCATTTGCTTGATCTGATCCTTGGCATCGATCAGGCTTTTCTTCAGCGAGCTTTGCTTGTAGATGACGTCCTTGATGCGGCGTTCGACATCGTCCAGGCGACGCAGGTTGAGCGGTTGGTTGACCAGTTCGAGCACAACGGTAATCTGTCCCTGCAGCCATTGATCATCCAGCACCAGTTCGTTGATGTTGTCGATCACCAGATGCAGCAGATGCAGCAGGCCGGTCTGCAATTCGCTTTGGTCTTCGGCGGCGAAATGCAGACGGTAGCTAAAGCGTTTCATGTCGGCGACGAAGCGGGCAATTTCTGCGGTGTTGCGTGCGCTGCGCGCAGCGGCAGCGAGGCGCGCCGTTTCGCCGGCGAGTTCGCTATTGCCGGCGAGCAGGATGCCTACTGCGTTTTCCAGCAATTGGGCGAGCAATTCGAGCAACTCGCCGGCTGCGCCCCTGGCTAAATCTGCAGGCCGGGGAGATGCCTGGGATGTGTTTTCCGAAATAGTCGACGCTGGCGGGACGGCACTTTCCTCAGGAAGCGGCGTTGCGGTGGCCGACTCGAGTGCGGCGGTCTGCGACCAGTTTTTCAGCAGGCCTTGCATGCGCGTGTAGAGCAGATCGGGGCTGCCCGAGGCAGTCAGGACGTGGTCGAGGGCCTCGCGTTTGCGGGCGGGTGTCAGTTCGGCCTGGCGGGATTCCAGCCGTACCAGCAGTTCGCGAATCAGGGCGGACCAGTTCAGGGGTTCGCCCGCAACTTTGTTCAGTAGGTCGGCCAGTGTGGTTTTCAGACTATCCCAGCTTTTATCGCCAATCGCGCCTTCGAACTGGCGGGCGAAACGGGCCTGTTCCTGTGTGGTGCGCGGCAGGCTTACCGCCAGGTTCTTTAGCGCCTTGTCGGGAAAGGCCTCATTGACTGCCGTCCCGGCAATCTCGTGATACAGCATGCGGTAGTTGTCGGGAGTTGGGGGGGTACGTTGCAGCGCCAAGCGCTTCAAGGTTTCGCGAGCGATTTCAGACGGGTTCATGACGATTCCAGATGGGCTTAATCGACAAGGCCGTGGCGCATGCCGTAATGAATGAGTTCGGCGGTGCTTTTGAGCCCCATTTTTTCCAGCAAACGAGCGCGGTAGGTGCCGATGGTGGCGACGCCCAAGTTGAGTTCGTCGGCAATCTGCGTGAGCGGCTTGCCCTTCGCGATCAGCACCAACACCTGGTACTCGCGGTCGGTAATCCGTTCGTGCGGCAGTTTTTCGCTGTCGTCGGCAATGGCATTGACGAGTTGCTGAGCGACGCCGGGACTGACGTACTTCTTGCCGCGCGCCACCTGGCGAATCGCGGTGACGAGCTGATCCGGTGCGCTTTGCTTGGTCAGGTAGCCGGAAGCGCCCGCCTTGAGGGCGCGCAGGGCGTATTGCTCTTCCGGGTGCATGCTGAGAATCAACACCGGTTGTTTGGGGAATTCGCGTTTCAACAGTTTGAGGGTATCGATGCCATTGCGAGTGGGCATCGAGATGTCGAGCAGGAAGACATCCCATTCGTTCTGGCGCGCCAACTGCAAGGCATCGACGCCGTCGTCGGCTTCGCCAGCAACCACCAGATCCTCGGTTTCCGAGAAAATCTGCTTGAAGCCTTGGCGGACGATGGCGTGGTCGTCGGCGATCAGAACACGAATCTTGTCAGACATAGATAAGTCAGAATAAATCCTGCTGGAGAGCCTCTTCAGGTTCGCTAAGGGTCAGATCGTCGCCACGCCTTGCCGGCACCTTGAGCATCAGCAAGGTGCCGCCCTGTTCCGCGGTTGCGATATGAAAGCCGCCATTGAGGCTTTGTACGCGCTCACGGATGCCCCGCAACCCGAAGGAACGAGGCTTGTCCATGTCATGCTCGGCAATGCCACGACCGTTGTCTCGAATTTCCAGCGCGATGTTACCGTGTTCGCGCCGCAGACGCACGACCACGAGCGAAGCATGCGCATGTTTTGCGACATTGGTCAGGGCTTCCTGCACGATACGGAAGAGGGCCAGCGAGGTATCGCTGTCGAGCTCGATGCCATCGTCGCACTGCGCCTTGCAGGGAATGCCGGTACTGTGGGCAAAGTCGTCCGCCTGGCACTCGATCGCGGCCGGCAGGCCGAACTCCTTGAGGATGCCCGGCCGCAACTGGCGCGCGACGCGGCTCGCCGTGCCCATCGCCTGGTCGAGCAGATTCTCGATTGAGCGGGCCTTGGGGCTGATGGCGGGAGAGAGTTTGCTGGCCAGCAGCGTGGCCTCAATCTTCAGTCGCACCAAAATGCTGCCCAGTTCGTCATGAATGTCACGGGCGATGCGCTCGCGTTCTTCCTCTTTGGCCGCTTCGAGGTGCGAGGAGAGCGCGGCCAGTTGCGCGCGCGATTCGCGCAGTTCGGCTTCCGTTTGCTTCGATTGCGAGATGTCGGTGGCAATGCCGGTCCATTGCACGGTGCCCTCGTCGTTACGGTGGGGCACCGAGCGCATGTCGATCCAGCCGATGCCATTTTTCAGGCGGCCTTCCCAGATCAGGGCGTTGCCGGTATGGGCCGAGCTTTCGAGCGCTTCGACGAGGCGGGCGCGGTCGTCGGCGTGGATGGCATCGAAATAGCGTCGGGCGGTGCCGCGCAATTCATGCTGCTTGAGCCCCAGCAGGCGCAGCGACCCTTCGCCGACATACAGAAAGCGATAGCCGCCTTCCACATCGCGCTGCAGATGGAATACCAAGCCGGGCAAATTGGAGGTCAATGCGCGCAAACGGGCCTCGCTGTCATGCAGCATCTCGAGGGCGGCACGGTGGTCGGCGCGATGGCTTGCTTCGCGCACCTCGCGTTCAACCGATGAGGCGAGCCGGGCCAGCCGGTCGATGAACACCACGTCGTGTGCGCCTGCGGACAAGGCCTTGATCGCGCTACGCTGATCGGCCGGATCGGCAATCAGGATGAGCGGGGTGTCGAGGTTGCGGTCGCGTAGGGTTTTCAGGCTGGTAGCGGGCGCGCAACCCGCATGATTGAGCCAGTGCAGCACGGCATCCCAGCGCTTTTCGCGAAGTTGTGCGCGCAACTGAGCGACACCGGGGACGATCTGAAAGCTCGGACGACTGTTCTCGCTGTGCCAATGGGTCGCCAGTTGTTCCGCCATGACAGGCGTCGTGCAAACCACCAGCAACTGGAGCGAGGCATCCTGAACAGGTTGAACGGGCACAGTGATAAGCTTTGGTTGCAGGAAAATGCACATTCTATGAGAACGAGTACGCAGTGCTTGGCTATAATTCGTCCCGTGTGCCGGCATAGCTCAGTTGGTAGAGCAACCGCCTTGTAAGCGGTAGGTCCCCAGTTCGAGTCCGGGTGCCGGCACCAATAGATTCAATCGGCTGCATGTTTCCGATTGCGGTTAGACTGTGAGCGCCTTGGCTTGCCGATTGCTGGGCGAGCCTCTATCCTTAAGAGATTGTTTTCCGCGCGGGCCTCCGTACCTCCCCTATGTCTCCCGAATTGCAAGCCCTGCTGGCTGAAAGCCGCCTGTACGGCAAGGTCAATCTCGCGATGGTCGAGTCCATGCTGAACAGTTGCACGCGGCACCGCTTGATGCCGGGCGATACCCTCATCGAGGCGGATTCCCGCAACCAGACGCTTTATCTGATCATATCGGGGCAGCTACGCGTATATGCCGGCGGTCGCGACACCCCTGCCAACGCGCTGCTCGAAGCCGGCGATTGCGTCGGCGAAATGTCCTTCATCGACGGCCAGAAAAGTTCGGCGCTGGTGCTTGCCGCCTCCCCCAGCGAGTTGCTCGGCATCCCGCATGAGCGTATGTGGGAGATGATGGATGCCGACCCGATGATCGCCCGCAACCTGCTGGCCATCATGTCGGGACGCTTGCGCAACAACAACCTGACGCTGGTCACCACGCAAAGCGATTCGCTCGAATTCGCCCAGGCCAGCACCGTCGATCCGCTGACGGGACTGCACAACCGGCGCTGGATCGAATCCACCTTCATGCGTCAGATACGGCGCTGCCGCCAGGACCTCGCGCCTGCCATCCTGCTGCTGGCCGACCTTGACTTTCTGGAGCAGATCAACGCACGCAACGGCTACCTGACCGGCGACAACGCGCTCAAGCGCGCTGGGCGCGCCCTGGCGGAAGCGCTCCGACCGCAAGATCTGATCGGCCGCTGGGGGGGCGACGAGTTTGCCGTGCTATTGTCCAGCACCTCGACCGCCGAGGCGATTGCCATTGGCAACCGCCTGTGTCAGGCCGTCATCGAGGCGGGCATCGTCGTGCCGCCGAGCAAGGAACCGCTCAGCATTTCCTGCGGCTTGATCCCGGTCAAAGCCGAGGACTCGATGACCAGCATCTTCACGCGCGTGCGCGTGGCGCTGGAAGAAGCCAAAGCCAAGGGCCGCAACCGCGCCGAGCTGGTGGCTTAGTTACCCCGTCCCGCCAGCGTCGACTTTCGGCGGCCGAGTTGCCACTACCGCCGCATCAAACGCGGTGGCGTTACAGAGGATTACATGAAAGGGTCTGGCCCCTTTTTCCTTACCGCCCCGTCATGGCGCGGGCGTGCGGCGCGCTCACCCGCGAGCACCCAGTCGGCGTCGAGCGAGCGGATCGGCACGCGGGTGTCGGCCGGGATGAGTCCCTCAGCCTGCAGCGCGAGATAACGTCCGCAACAGACGCGCAGGAAGGAACTGAAGTTGTCGCAGTCGCCGCCGGCGGCGGCAAGTTCGGCGTGCAGCGTGGCAATCAATTGCGGCACGCCGAGCCCGTCGCGCGCGCCGATTTCCTCCAGCACGCGCCAGAACAGGTTTTCCAGGCGGATGCTGGTGGCGACGCCCGCGACGCGCAGCGAGCGCGTGCGGCAGCGGTACAGGTCGGGATCGGCGCTGACGAATAACTTGCACATGGCGATGCCTCCTCGCGGTCGGGGACGCCAGACAATGGCGCTCCCTCGGGCGCTTACTGTAGCACTGCCGCGCAAACGGCTGGTTACGGTTCGATGCGCGTGCCGAGCAGCTTGAGGAACTGCGCCATCCAGGCCGGATGCGCCGGCCAAGCGGGGGCGGTGACGAGGTTGCCCTCGGTCACCGCGCCGTCGATGGCGATCTCGGCGTATTTGCCTTCGGCGAGCTCCACTTCGGCGCGGCAGGCCGGATAGGCCGAGCACTGGCGGCCGGCCAGCACACCGGCGGCGGCGAGGATCTGCGCGCCGTGGCAGATGGCGGCGACCGGCTTCTGCGCGGCGAAGAAGTGGCGCACGATGTCGAGCACGGCCGGGTTAAGGCGCAGGTATTCCGGCGCGCGGCCGCCGGGGATAACCAGCGCGTCGTAATCCGCCGCCTTGACCTCGGCAAAGCTGGCGTTGAGCGCGAAGTTGTGGCCGCGCTTCTCGGAATAAGTCTGCTGGCCCTCGAAGTCGTGGATCGCCGTAGCGACGCTGTCGCCGGCCTGCTTGTCGGGACAGACGGCATGCACCGTGTGGCCCACCGCCAGCAGAAGCTGGAAGGGCACCATCGTTTCGTAGTCTTCGGCGTAGTCGCCGACCAGCATCAGGATTTTCTTGGCTGCCATGTCGCTCTCCTCGTTGTGGTTTTGATCCGCAAGTGCGGTACGGAGATTCTGGCGCCACAGCGCGGCGGCCGGGTGTTAGCCGGCTACCGCATGAGGACAATCTGCATGAAAAGTCGGCGCTCGTGGGACGGTACCGACTTTTTGAGTCGAGGCGGCTAACGACGGGCGTTTTCTCAGCCCGTTCCGCCGACCGTCAGGCCATTGATCTTCACCGTCGGCTGTCCCACGCCGACCGGCACGCTCTGACCTTCCTTGCCGCAGGTGCCAACGCCCGGATCGAGCGCCAGATCGTTGCCGATCATCGAGACGCGCGTCAGCACATCGGGACCGTTGCCGATCAGGGTGGCGCCGCGCACCGGGCGGGTGATCTTGCCGTTCTCGATCAGGTAGGCCTCAGCGGCGGAGAAGACAAACTTGCCGCTGGTGATATCGACCTGACCACCGCCGAAGTTGGCCGCATACAGACCCTTCTTCACCGAGGCGATGATTTCGGCCGGATCCTTGTCGCCCGCCATCATGGTGGTATTGGTCATGCGCGGCAGCGGCACATGCGCAAAGGATTCGCGCCGCCCGTTGCCGGTCGGTGCCACGCCCATCAGGCGCGCGTTGAGGCTGTCCTGCAGGTAACCGACAAGAATGCCATCTTCGATCAGCACGGTGCGCTGGGTCGGATTGCCTTCGTCGTCGATGGAAAGCGAACCGCGCCGGTCGGGAATCGTGCCGTCGTCGATCACGGTAACGCCCTTGGCCGCGACACGTTCGCCGACGCGCCCGGAGAAGGCCGAGCTGCCCTTGCGATTGAAGTCGCCTTCGAGGCCGTGGCCGATGGCTTCATGCAGCAGGATGCCGGGCCAGCCGCTGCCCAGCACCACCGTCATCTCGCCCGCCGGTGCCGGGGTCGCTGCCAGATTGACGCGCGCCTGATGGACGGCTTTTTCGGCATAGTCGGCCAGCACCGCATCGGTGAAATAGCCATAGTCAAACCGCCCGCCGCCGCCTGACGAGCCCTGCTCGCGGCGGCCGTCTTCCTCCAGGATCACCGTCACCGAGACGCGCGACAGGGGCCGCACATCGGCCGCCAGATGACCGTCGGAACGCGCCACCAAGACCGTTTCCCAACTGCCGGCGATGTGCGCCATGACCTGGGTCACACGCGGGTCGGCCGCACGCGCCAGGCTTTCCAGACGCTCAAGCAACTGCACCTTGGCGGCATCCGGCAACGAGGCCAAGGGATCGTTGCCGGCATACAGCGCCGCTTGTGAGCGGCCGGCCAGTTTGGGCGCCCGCCCGTTGCCGCCCGCCCTGGCAATGGCGCGCGTGGCACTGGCCGCGCTCTTCAAGGCCGGCAGGCTGATTTCGTCGGAATAGGCAAACGCCGTCTTCTCGCCGCTGACGGCGCGCACGCCCACGCCCTGCTCGATGTTGAAACTGCCCGACTTGACGATGCCCTCCTCCAAACTCCAGGCTTCGGAACGGGCAAACTGGAAATACAGGTCGGCATAGTCAAGCTGGTGGCCGAACAGATCGCCAAACACGCCGGACAAATGCGTGGGGGTCAGGTCGTAGGGCGTCAGCAGGTGGCGTTCGGCGGTCTGGAAGTGGGTATCAATCGTCATGGGGGCTATATGGGGTCGAATTAGAGTTTTCACGCCGTCCTGCCGGCGTCGACTTTTCGGGGAGTTTACAGCCTGCGGTGCGCGAGTGCCGGCAGGCTGCTGCGGATTTCGGCAAGGCGCGCCGGCTCAAGCGCGGCCTGCACGATACCTTCGCCTTTGTCGATGCGAGCAAGCATCTCGCCCCATGGGTCGACGATCATGCTGTTGCCGTGGGTCATGCGCCCCGTGGGGTGCTGACCGCCCTGCGCGGAGGCCAGCACATAGCACTGGTTCTCGATAGCGCGGGTGCGCAGCAGGATTTCCCAATGCGCCCGTCCCGTGGTGTCGGTAAAGGCGGCGGGAAGCACGATCAGATCGACAGCGCCCATCGCCCGGAACAGCTCGGGGAAGCGCAAGTCGTAGCAAATGCCCAGGCCGATCCGCAAGCCGAGTGCCGCGAACGACACCGGTGCCGGGGGACCGGCCTCGATGGTCTGCGCCTCGTCGTAGGTTTCCGCACCTTTGCTGAAACCGAACAGGTGGATCTTATCGTAGCGGGCCACGCACTGCCCGGCCGGATCGAACACTAGGCAACTGTTCAACAGCTTGTCGGGATGCGCGGCCGTCAAGGGAATCGAACCGCCCACCAGCCAGAGGCCATGACGCTGCGCCGCGCCTGCCAGAAAGTCCTGTAGCGGCCCGCGGCCCGCAGGCTCGCGCGCCTGCAAGCGCGTCGCGTCGCTCGGGCCGATGATCGGGAAATACTCGGGCAAGGCCACTAGCTGGGCACCCTGATCGGCCGCCGCAGCTATCAGCCGCGCCGCCGTCGCGAGATTGGGCGCAACTTCGGGCGCCGAGATCATCTGTACGGCGGCAAGCTGGATGCTCATGGCGGCAACCCTCCCGCGTTCTGCGGGGCGTGCCGATGCAGCTTATCGACCTTCGGGTCTTTCCAGTTGCCGCTCACGGCATACTCGTAAGCGAAGATCTGGTCGAGCGGATCGTTGAGCGCCTTCTGGGCCAGCCAGGCCACCGCCCCGACCACCGGATTGACCAGCATCGCCCCCGTTGCAACCGTCTCGCCCACCGCAGGCTGCACCCGCACCTTCAAGTCCTGCGTTTCGTTCGCCAGATCGACCTGGCCCGAGAGCAGGATTTTCGCGGCGGGGCCGTGGATCCGCAGTTCTTCGCTTTGCAGTCGGCCCTTGTCGAGCGCGGCGCTGCCGACGATACTGTCGAAGGCCAACCCTTCGCTAAAGATGTCGCGAAAGTCCAGGGTAATCCGCCGCGGCAAGGACTGCAGGGACAACACGCCCAACAAGCGGCCGACCCCCGGTTCGAGCTTCTTGAACTGCCCCTTGCCGATATCCGCCTTGACGCGACCGGTCAGTTTGGTCAGTTCGAAATCGGCCGGCCCTCCGGGCCAGACGATATCGCCCTCAAGCTTGCCGTTACCGCGCCGCACCGCGTCGACTAAACCCAAGTGCCCCAGCAGCTTTTCGCCATCCTCGACATCCAGCTTGAATGCCAGCGTGGTCTCCGGCTGTCCTTGTCCCAGGCGCCAGCGCCCATCGCCGGCAAAACGCGCAGCATCGTTCCTGACATCGAGCTTGGCCTGCCACGCCCCGGCACGATTTTCGGCATGGATACGCACTTCGCCGAACGCCATGTCCTTCAGGCGAAAATCGTCAATCTGCAAATCGAGGTCCGGCGGCGAATGGTTGTCCAGCGGCGTGTCAGTGGCGTCAGCAGCGGAAGGGAGTGTTGCCGGCAAGGCCAGCAAGGGCAGGCGTCCCGAGAGACGGCCGGGGCCGGCGCCATCCCAGGTCAATTGACCGCGTGCCTCGCGACTTTCCAGATTCATGCGCCAGCGCGGCATCGTGCTGCTGCCGATATTGCTCGCATTCAAGCGCACCTCATGAAACTCGCGCTGCATCGCGCGCAGCGTATCGCTCTTCAACTCAAGCGCCGGCAAGGCAACGCTTGCGGCAGCAGCGCTGCTGCCATTTTCCTGGCCTACCAACAGCGAACGCCAAGTATCCAAATCGAAATGGGACTGGGCAATCGTCACCGCCAGCCCTTGAGCCGGCAAGGCGGGGATGCCGGCCCTGGCCGCATCACCCAAGGTCAGACGGCCGCGTGGTGGGGTCGGGGTGTCCGCAAGCAGCAAGCGCAGTGCCGCCACCTCCCCCAGCGTACCGCTCCACTCATCCACGCCCTTGTCGATGCGCGCATTCAACCTCAGGGGAAGCGCCTGTCGCGTCAGTTTGTTGAACGGCGCCGGCAGACTCGAAGAAATACCCTCCAGTGATGATTCGATACGCACTTCTGCACCTGGCTTTTTGACCTGGATGTTGGCCGTCCAGCCCGCTTCTCCAGATAGATGCTCCAGTACCGGCCAGCCATATTCCTGCCGCGCACCTCGCGTCGTCAGGTTACCCTTGGCATCGATACGCACTGCCCCGCCGGTGCCACTCGTCACGCTCGCTGTGACAGGCGAACCCAGCAGACGCGCCCGCAGCCCCTTGCCCTCCAGGCGATTCTCGGTAAAGGCAAACTCGCCCTGCGTCGCCGTCAGCACCGGCAGCGCGGGCAACACCCGCAACTGATTGTCGGAAAAACGATATTTTCCCTTGACGCGCGTCTCGACGATCTTGCGCAAAGGCAATTCAAGTTTGAGATCGAGATGACCATTGCCTTTGGCACTCATCGGCGCGGTGAAATGATCGATCATTTCACCTACCGGACTGGCCTCGATGAAATCGAGGAAGCGTTGCGTCGGTCCCTGTGCCTTGCCGGTGACCACCAGCAGCTCTTTATATGCATCCAGCTCGGCGATTTCTGCGCGAACCTCGCTCAAGGCAACCCCCATGATCTCGGCCCGATGGCCACGTATCAGCATGCGCACGCCCTCGAACAACAGGTCGCCATCGATGCCAGTAATCTGCGGCCACTTGGGCGCAATATTCAGGCTGGCCCCGCGAATCGTGCCCTTGACCTGAAAAATGCCCTGCTGGCCATCGGCAAAGGGGAAGGCATCCAGCGGCCCTTTGAGTCGCAAACTCGTTGCGTCGGATGTCCCGCCGACAATCCCGGCCCGCAACCAGTCGCGCGTCTCGGTATTCACCACCAGCGGCATGTAGCGCCATACGGCATGGCCCGACGCCTGCTTGAGCTTGGCCGAAAGATCGATGTTCCCCAAGCCAGATCCCGTGTAGAAGTAAGTGCCGGTCGCCTCGCCCGTCGCGTCCTCGTTGCGAAAATCGGCACGCGCCAACTGAAACTCGATACCGCCTTCGCGAGCGCGCCAGCCTGCGTCAACCTGCAGTTTCGCCAAAGACAAAGTCGGCTCCGGGAAGACGGCAGGCAGCTCAATCCGCACATCCTGGCTGTCAAGAACGATCTCGCCGGCCTTGGCTTCCCCCGAGAAACGGCCAGACAGGCCGGCAAAGCCGGGAAGCTCTTTGTATGCCGCCAGCGCCAGTCCGCTAAAGCGGCCCTTTGCCGACCAATCCTTGGGTGCGTCGATTGCTCCGCGCCACGTCAGTTTGACTTCATCCACCTGACCGGTAGGCGCAAAGGTTTTCAGACGATCCAGCAGGTGGTCGGGCAAGGGCAGATATTGCGCCAGCGCAGCCAGCATGCCCAAGTCCAGATGCGCAATCGAGAACTCGCCGCCCAAACGACGTCCCGTCGTATTCAATGCGATTTGTGCCTCGCTGCTCGGCATGACGATGCCATCGCTGGTCGTGAGGCCGAAACGACGCATCTCGCCAGCGTAGCCATCCGCGGTTTTACGCGCGGCCAGTCGCCCATGCAGCGTTTCGAGTGCCAGCACCGGCAGATCCGGCCGCAAGCGTGCGCGCATACCCGACAAGCTCAAGTCTGCCGTCACGGCCAGCGGTTGCAGATGTTCGAACTCCATCCAGAACCGCACACCGCCCCGCCCCCGATGCATTTCAAACGGCAGATCGAGCCAGGCTTTCCAGACACTGATATCGGCCTCTTCGAGGTCGGCATACAACTCGCCGCGCCAGTCCGCCAGCTTGCCCGGATCGCTGCCGACCAGATTGCCACGCAAATCAAGCCGGCGCGTCCCCGCATTCAAAGGCTGGGCACTAAGACCAAAGCTGTGGTGCCGCCCGAAATTGCGCAACTCAAAATGCAAAGGATTCAGTTCGAGCGGCGGCGCGGCCCGCAGTTCGTCATGCCAGACAATCCGCGCATCGCGGATCACCACCTTGCTCTGTTCCAGCAGCCAAGGGAGAAAACCTCCCTCCTCCTCGCCCTCCATCGGCAAACCCGCCACATAAACTTTCCCCTGCGGATCGCGCCGCAGTTCCAGCACAGGTGCTTGAATCTGCAAACGATGCAGGCGCAGCTCGAGATGCCAGAGCGATGACCAGCCCACCTCGGCTTCGACGCGATCGAGCATGAGCGCCGGCCGCCCCTCGCGGTCATGAATCTGCAGGCCATCGATGACCAGTTGCGGGTGCAGGCCGGGCCAGGCTGCCGTCAGTCCCGCCACCTGGATGGGCAGACCAACCGCCTCGGTCAGCTTGGCGGCAATCCATTCGCGCTGACCGGAAATTTCCGGCATCAGGTAATAACGCCCAAACAGAATCAGCGCACCCGCCGCAAAGTAGGCCAGCAACAGCAGTTTTCCCGCCCAGACCAGAACAGGGCGCATACGGACAACCGTGCCGACAGAGAGGAAAGCGGGTTTAGGCAAAGGGATAAGGGCGGCTAGAATGGGAAAGTTGAGGCGTTAAACAGCAACCGCGCGATTCTATTCGATGACCCCACTTCCCTCTCCCTGCGACTATTCTCGCTATCTGACCCGGTTGCTGCAGGCGCACCCCGATCTGGTCTGCGAAATGGCGATCGGCACCACACCGCTCTCCAAACCCCTGCTGGATGCCTGGCTGGCTGCGGCATCCCTGACGGAAGACACGCTCAAACCCGCGTTGCGCCGCTTCAAGCAGCGTGCCATGGCACGCATCGCAAGCCGCGACCTGACCGGCCAGGCCGATCTGGCCGAAGTCGTCGAGAGCATGAGCCTGGTCGCCGATGCGGCGGTCGCTGCGGCCCTGCAAGTCTCCGAAGCCGCGTTGCTGGCCCGTTATGGCGAACCGCGCAACGCCAAGGGCGAACGCCAGCAGCTGATCGTGATCGGCATGGGCAAGCTGGGCGGGCGGGAATTGAATGTCTCATCGGATATCGACCTGATCTTCGTCTATCCCGAAGATGGCGATACGGATGGCGGCAGGTCCATCTCCAATTTCGAATTCTTCGGCCGTGTCGGCAAGAGCCTGATCAATGCCATTGCCGAGATCACCGGCGACGGCCAGGTCTTCCGTGTCGACATGCGCCTGCGGCCCAATGGCGATTCCGGCCCGCTGGTCTGCTCCTTCGACATGCTGGAAAACTACTTCATCACCCAGGGGCGCGAATGGGAGCGCTATGCCTGGATCAAGGCGCGGCCGCTTACAGGCGCGCGTTGGGACGAGCTGGAGGCGATCCGGCGGCCCTTCGTGTTCCGCAAGTATCTCGACTTCGGCACCATCAATGCGATGCGCGACCTGCATGCGCAGATTCGCCGCGAAGTGGCCAAGAAGGACATGGCCAACAACGTCAAGCTCGGCCCCGGCGGCATCCGCGAGATCGAGTTCATCGCCCAGGTGTTCCAGCTGATCCGTGGCGGTCGCGACCGTGCCCTGCAGATCAAGCCGACGCTCGAGGTGCTTAAACAATTGGTCGATCGCGGCCAGCTCGAACTAGACGCCGTTGTCGAACTGTCGTCCGCCTACCGCTTCTTGCGCCGCCTGGAGCATCGCCTGCAGTATCTCGACGATGCGCAAACCCATGCGCTGCCGGAGAATACCGACGACCAGCAGCGCGTCGCGCAGGCCATGGGCTTCACTAACTACGAAAGCCTGCTGATGGAACTGGATGACCATCGCCAGACCGTGGCGCGCCACTTCGAAGCGGTCTTCGCCGACCCGAACGAAAAGCAGCACCAGCTCGACCCGGTCTGGCACCAGGCCGACGGCCAGAACAGCCATGCCGGCGAACTGGAAAAACTCGGCTTTGGCGACACGGCAGCGCTGTGCGAGCGCCTCGCCGCGATCCGTTCGGGATCGCGCTACCAGCAGATGAGCGAACAGGCGAAATCGCGTTTCGATGCCATCGTGCCGCGCGTCGTTCAGGCCGCCGCCGCTGCGACCAATCCGGATGACACCTTGTTGCGCATGCTCGACCTGCTCGAAGCCATCGGCCGCCGCTCGGCGTATCTCGCGCTGCTGCAGCAATATCCCCAGGCACTCGATCAGGTCGCCCGCATCGCCAGTGCCTCATCCTGGGCGGCCGACTATCTGTTGCACCATCCGGTCTTGCTCGACGAACTGCTCGACCCGCGCCTGCTCGATATGGCCCCCGACTGGTTCGCCTTCCGCCAGCAGCTGACCGAGCAAACCGACAGTCTCGAACCCGACACCGAACAGCAAATGGATGCGCTGCGCGAGGCCCATCATGCCCAGGTATTCCGCCTTGCCAGCCAGGACATCGCCGGCCTGCTGACAGTGGAAACACTGTCGGATCACCTCTCCGAACTCGCCGATATCCTGGTCGACCGTGCCATCGTGCTGGCTTGGCGCAAGCTGCTCACCAAGCACCGCGACACCCCCGCCTTCGCCGTCATCGGCTACGGCAAACTCGGCGGCAAGGAACTCGGCTATGCCTCCGACCTCGATCTGGTCTACCTCTACGACGATCCGGCCCCGGATGCCGGACATATCTACGCCAAACTCGGCACGCGACTCAATACCTGGATCTCGTCGCGCACCTCGGCCGGCATCCTGTTCGAGACCGACCTGCGCCTGCGCCCCAATGGCGATGCCGGACTCGTCGTCTCCTCCATCGAGGCGTTTCGCCAGTATCAGCTCGAATCGGCCTGGCTGTGGGAACACCAGGCGCTGACGCGCGCCCGCTTCATTGCCGGCGATCCCGCCATCGGTCAGGCCTTCGACCAGATCCGCAGCGAAATTCTCTGCCAGCGCAGGGATCGCGAAAAGCTGCGCGCCGAAGTGATGGCGATGCGCCAGAAGATGCTCGACAATCTATCCTCGCGCGGCGACGACGAAATCTTCGACCTCAAGCAGGATTTCGGCGGTCTCATCGACGTCGAGTTCACGGTGCAGTACCTGATCCTCGCCCATGCCTGCGATTACCCGCAACTCACCGGCAACCTCGGCAACATTGCCCTGTTGCGTATCGCGGCATCCTGTGGTCTGGTGCCGGACGAACTGGCGGAAACCGTGCGCGATGCCTACCGCGAATACCGCCGCCTGCAGCATCTGCGACGGCTCAACCACCTCGACAGCCGTATCGAAGCGGCACCGCTTGCGGAGCACATCACCGCGGTCCGCCAACTCTGGTCCCATGTTTTTGGAGAATAAGATGCCCGTGAATTACGCCACCCCTGCCCCCGATCAACTTTTCCCTGTCGCCGGCGTGCGTCTGGGAACCGCCGAAGCCGGCATCCGCAAGGCCAACCGCCGCGACCTGACCGTCATCGAACTGGCACCGGACAGTCGCGTCGCCGGCGTGTTCACCAAGAACCGCTTTTGCGCCGCGCCCGTGCATGTCTGCCGTGCCCACCTCAAGCAGGAAGGCATCCGCGCCCTCGTCATCAACACCGGCATCGCCAACGCCGGCACCGGCGAACCCGGCATGGAAGCCGCACGTCAGAGCTGCGCCGCCGTCGCCAAGCTGATGGATCTGTCTGCCGCCCAGGTGCTGCCCTTCTCCACCGGCGTGATCCTCGAACCGCTGCCGGTCGAGCGCCTCAAGGCCGGTCTGCCGGCCGCGCTCTCCACGCTCAAGGCCGATGGCTGGCATGATGCCGCGCATGCCATCATGACCACCGACACCGTCGCCAAAGCCGCCAGCCGAAAAGTCGACGCTGACCAGACGGCGGCCACGATCACCGGCATCTGCAAAGGCGCCGGCATGATCCGCCCGAACATGGCGACCATGCTCGGCTTCATGGCCACCGATGCCGCCATCGCCCAGCCGATGCTGGAGCGCCTCGTCAAGGAAGCCGCCGACGAATCCTTCAACTGCATCACCATCGACGGCGACACCTCGACCAACGATTCCTTCGTCTTGATCGCCACCGGCCAGGGTAGCGCCCGCTTCGAATCGGTCGATGCGCCGGGCTGGGCCGAGTTCAAACAGGCGGTCATCGAGGTCGCCCGTGAGCTGGCCCAAGCCATCGTGCGCGACGGCGAAGGGGCCACCAAGTACATCCAGATCGCCGTCGAAGGCGGCCGCTCAATCTCCGAATGCAAGGCGGCCGGTTACGCCATTGCCCACTCGCCGCTGGTGAAAACCGCCTTCTTCGCCTCCGACCCCAACCTTGGCCGCATCCTTGCCGCCATCGGCTATGCCTGGAACAACGACCCGGCACTGGCCGATCTCGACGACACCAAGGTCAAGGTCTGGCTCGGCCAAGGTGACAAAGAGGTGCTGGTCGCGGAAAACGGCGGCCGCGCCGTGAGCTACAAGGAAGAAGACGGCGCCGCCGCGATGAAGCCCGCCGAAATCAAGATTCGCGTCGACCTCGGGCGCGGCAGCCAAACCGCCCAGGTGTGGACCTGCGATTTCAGCTATGACTATGTGAAGATCAACGCGGACTACCGCAGTTGATCAAACGAGCACAACCAAGCGTTCAAATAGCAGCAGTGCAAACAGGATCAGTGCGAAAAGTATGGCGTATTTTGCAATGCGCCAGGAAAGGGCAAGATAGCGGCGATCCTGTGTAAACAAATAGGCGAGAATCCCGGCGCCGATGGCGATCACCGCCAGCAAACCTACAATGCGTAGTAGCAGCATTACGCAAACTGCAAGTCGGGATACAGGCTGGCC
The DNA here is from genome assembly GCA_964477575.1 of uncultured Methyloversatilis sp. Taxonomy (GTDB): domain Bacteria; phylum Pseudomonadota; class Gammaproteobacteria; order Burkholderiales; family Rhodocyclaceae; genus Sulfuricystis. The sequence goes on along the minus strand of CAYZEA010000008.1, from coordinate 50,905 downwards.
ACACGCGATGGGGTGGTAGCCGGCGCCTCAAAGCTTGCCCACTCCCATGCCTCGCTATCGGCGAGGAGTGCGCGCAACAGCTTGTTGTTCAGGCCGTGCCCCGACTTGTGTGCGCTGAAACAGGCCAGCAGCGGGGCGCCCGCCAAATACAGGTCGCCGATCGCATCGAGGACCTTGTGGCGCACGAACTCGTCGGGAACGCGCAAACCTTCCGCGTTCAAGACGCGGTACTCGTCCATCACAATGGCATTTTCCAAGCTACCGCCGAGTGCCAGACCTTGCGCACGCATTGCCTCGACATCCTGGGTAAAACCAAATGTCCGCGCCCGGGCAATTTCCCGAATATAGGACTGCTCAAAGAAATCGACGACGACTTGCGTGCCCGACTTATCGACGGCCGGATGGTTAAAGAGGATCGAGAACTCCAGACGGAAGCCATCATAGGGGCTCAGGCGTGCCCATTTATCCCCTTCATTAACCTCGACTGTCTTCTTGACGCGCAAAAAACGCTTGGGAGCCGCCTGCTCGATCAGGCCAGCCGATTGCAACAGAAACACAAACGGCGCAGCCGAGCCATCCATGATCGGAATTTCTTCGGCATCCACATCGACATGCAGATTGTCGATGCCCAAACCGGCCAGGGCCGACATCAGATGCTCGACGGTTCCGAGCTTTGCCCCATCCTTTTCGAGACACGACGCCATGCGCGTATCCCCCACCGCATAGGGATCGGCCCGCAAACTGACCGGGGGATTCAGATCGACGCGATGGAACACAATACCCGTCCCAGGCGGGGCGGGGCGCAGGACAAGCGTGACCTTCTTGCCGGAGTGCAGGCCAACGCCTGTGGTACGAATCAGGGTGTTGAGGGTTCGTTGTTTCAGCATGCCGGCCATTTTACCTGTTGCGAGACAATCAAGGTACTGAATTCGCTGGGAAAATGCTCAGTTTTCCCCGTCCGAGAAGCTCGCGAGCACGGGTGCATGGTCGGAGGGACGCTCCCACTTGCGGGGCGTTTTGTCGATGACGCACTCGCGACATTGCGCAGCAAGCGCTTGAGATATCAGGATATGGTCGATCCGCATGCCCATGTTGCGCCGAAACGCCATCATCCGGTAATCCCACCAGGAAAAGCTTTTCTCGGCTTGCTCGAACTGGCGAAAAGCATCCGACAAGCCAAGCCGCTGAAAACCGCGGAACGCCTCCCGCTCCGGCTCGCTGCACAAAATCTGCCCCTGCCAAGCCAGCGGATCATGGACATCGCGATCCTCCGGCGCAATATTGAAATCGCCCAGTAGGATCAGACGAGGATATTTCAACATTTCCGCTTGCAACCATTCGCGCAAGGCGGCCAGCCACCGAAGCTTGTACGCATACTTTTCCGAGCCGACCTCCTGACCGTTCGGCATGTAGGCACAGATTGCGCGCACTCCGTTGATCGTGGCTGCAATCAGCCTTTTTTGCGGATCGTCGAAACCGGGAATATCGCGGGCGACTTCCTCAAGCGTATTGCGGGCCAAAATCGCCACACCGTTATAAGTTTTTTGGCCATTGTGGATGGACTCATAGCCGGCGGACGCCAACTCGGCAAAGGGAAAGCCCTTGTCTTCCGTCTTGGTTTCCTGCAGGCACAATACATCGACTTTGGAGGTTTCGAGCCAATCCAATAGATGGGGCAGGCGAACCTTGAGGGAGTTGACGTTCCAGGTTGCAATCTTCATATCGTTAGATAAGCCTTGTGGTTACGCTGCCTATCCCTTTCTTCTGCGTGTTGGTGGGTCACTGGTGGGTCAAGTCCTCTTGGTGGTGGCTCGATGATACCGTCCCGGCACCCCGCCATGAGCAGCCTGGCGTTTCTCCTCATGCTGGAACGTACGTAAGGGCATCATTGAGGAGGACGCGTCAACCGTACGGTGCGTTACGAATGGCTATCGCAATACCTGTGGGACGACCTCGATGAGGTCAGGCTTTACGCCACACAGTGGATGTACAACTACAATCATCACCGCCCTCACATGGCACTGGGCGGCTTTATCCCTAAACAGCGGTTGGCCATGGCCGCTTAACTCTACTTCTGCCCTCAACTAAAAATGGGGGGATTACCGCTGTCCTTCGACTTTGGCATTACCGCATAACTGTATTCGATGCGGCGAGGAATTTGTAGATCATCGATTTCCTTTCGTAGTATTGCCTGAGGTACATGCGGAAAAAAGCCACCCCTATGGATGGCTCTTAGGAGTCTCTGGGTTATGGGAGCTGGAATTGTTCAAGGCGCTCCTGCATACGCTCCAGAATGTGCTCATGCTCCCAGCGGGCGATGCGCCGATTGACGCGCCTTGGTTACAGGGCGATTTCATGGCACTTGAGGAATACAGCCGCAGCGTGATCTGCCGAATTTTGCGATCAGAACGTCACGCTCAAGCGCCGTTCGATGTAGAGATTGCCGGGGTTGGTGGTGTTCGGGCAGGTCGCATCGTTGCAAGCGGTAGCGGTGATGGCATACACGGTCGGGCCGCCGCTGCCGTCGACTGTGGCGGTACAAGTCACTGTCACGGTAAAGCCTGCCAAGGTCGTGGCGGACGGCACAAAGGATGTTGGCGAAGCCGGGCAGGCGCGGCTGTTTGGATTTGCGCTTCCGACCGCCACGATCGGGGTGCCGTAGCTGAAGTTGTAAGCCACCGTCGATTGGACCTGATACAAACCCCACTCGATCCCGGCCCGTGCCGCCTGATAGGCGCGAACCCCTTGCACATCCAGCGCCGAGCCGATCTGCTGCTGCGACGAAATGCTGAGGATGAACGCGCCCAGCGCAGCCAGTACGACGAGGATGAAGATGGCGGAGAGGATGGCAAAGCCACGCAAAGACTTCATGGCGCGTTATCCAAATGAATCTGATTGAACAGCGTGACGCTTTCGCCCGTATGGGTCAGCGTGAGGCTGATGTAAAGCAGGCCATTGCGACCGGCGGCAGCAGAGGCGTAATCGATGGTACAGGTAGCGGTCGTCGTCGTACCGCCGGCAAGCAATGCCCCCGCGCCGGCACATGCGGAGGGTGTGGCCAGCGTGCAACCGGCGAAACGCCGCAGCTCGCCGCCGGTACAGGTATAGCGCACGACGAGATCGTTCTGATCGACGACCTGAAAGCGCGCCGAGGGCGATGGCAACGGCGGGGACTGGCTGGCGAATGGGTTAGCGGTCAGGTTAATCGGGTTGGCCGTGACGGCCACCGATCCCGATACCGTGGCTACATTTCCGCCGTTATAGGCATCGGCTGGCGCATATCCTGTCCCGAGGTTATAAATGACGATCCTGTCACCGCCTACGATGGCTGGCATGCTGCCCAATACATCGAAACTGGTGTCGGCGCTACTGGTGTAACTCAAAAAATCGCCGGCCGTCGACCCGTCGGCCGCATCCCGATAGCGCCCCCCCGATTTGGTCAAGATGAACTCGAAGCCATTGGTGACAGTTCTCAAACTATTGGGCAACGAGAGTCGCACATCCCGCGCAATCCGCCGCAAGGCGACATCCGCCTGATCGGTAAGCTCTGCGCGACGAACGGAATCGACATACCCCTGGACGGGGGCCGTGATGAATACGGCGACGATACCGGCCAAAACACCGGTAATGGTGATCACCATGATCATCTCGATCAGGGTAAAACCGGCGAAGGCGCGGTGGCGGTGCTTCATGGCAGCATGTTGGGCGAATGACGGGTGCGGTAGCCTTCTATCGTGATGGTCTCGCCAGGTGCGGAGACTGTCACGGCGATAAGCAACGCAGCGCCGCCCAAAATGCCATTCAGGCTAACGGTGTTGTCGACGGAAACGGTTGCCGTATAGGGTGCCGCACCGCCGCCGGCGATATTGGTGGTCGTCGATAGGCTATGGTAGTCATTGACGTTGTCGAAGGTACCGCGCGCTTCAACCCCCTCTGCGCCAAGACCTTCAACCGTGGTGCAGCCTGCCGCATTAGTCGCCGTGGCTGCATTCGCATCGTCCGGGTCGCACCAAGTGAAGGGCTGCAGCATCACTTCCTCGAGAATCGCCTCGGCAACTGCCAACGCTTGCTTTCGCACCGCCGGATCGGCACTGTGCTTGGTTGTGTGATTGAGTACCGTCAGCACGCCGGCCAGCGCCACGCCGACGATGACGATGAACATGATCAGTTCGATCAGTGTGAGGCCACGCTGATCGCGGTTAATGGACATAGCCGGTTTCCGCCTCGACGCTGATGGTGCCGGCCCCACTGACGGTAATAGTGGCCCCGGTCGAGCGGCCCAATGGGCTGAAAGTCAGCGTCGCGGCGCTCAGTGTCACCCCGGCGGGAGCCGCAATGGAAGATGCGCTCGTGCCGGGAAGACTCAGCGGCAGCCATCCGGCAGCACCTTCGCCCTCGGGAGTTTGCTGCTGGCGCTCAACGCCGATGCTACTGGCGGTAACCGTCACCCGCACATCCCGCCGTCCCGCCACCGCCGACTTTCTGGCGTACTCCAGCGTTGCCTTGACCTGATCGCGAAACCCGACCTCGTCAAACCCGCGCAGCAAATCCATGCGCGGCAGGACGGCGATGGCCATGATGCCGATGATGACCATCGTCACCACCAGTTCGACCATGGTGAAACCGTGTTGTGCCTGCATCTGCTTGAGTGGCCTCATGGTTTAGCGCTCTGCCTCGTGGCCGACGTATTCCTCGGCAATGCGCTTCAGGCAGCGCTGGATGATGGCCACTTTACCGAGCAGGACTTCATCCATAAATCGAACCGCGGGCGCGAATGTCGTCAGGAATCGGGCGACGGAATTCGTTGAGCTCCACATATTCGGAGAGGACGCGCAAATCGTAGGCTTCGGCCAATGCCGAATCCGCAGCGAACAGGCGATGGCCTTGGGTCACGATCGGCACGCGCAGGGTTACCGGCAGTGTACGCATGTCATTCAGGTCGATGACACACCCCACTTGTGCCGCCAGCAGATTGCTGAGCTGCAAACGCGTGGCAGCATCGAGTTTGTGTTGGCCCAGTACGGCCAGATCGAGATCGCTATCGGGCCGCTGATCTGCGCTGCCAAAGCTGCCATCGCGATAAATAGCCTCTACATCGGGCGACGTTTCCCTCCGCACGGTGACAATCCGTGCGTCAAATGGGTGGAGGGACTGTGGCTTCAAGCTCATGTATTGATTATAAGTTGCCGTCCTGCCAGCGCCGACTTTTCATATTCAGTAGCGTTCGCGCAGGTAGATATAAGGCGCCTTGGGTGAGCCAAGTTTGATGCGGGCATTGGGGTCTTGCTGCCAGGCGGCCGTGCCGCCGCAACTGCCGGACCAGTAGCCCTGCAACCATTCCTTGTTCGCAGCGGTAGTGCCCGTCGGGTTCAAAGCATTGCACGAGGTGACGTCGCCGCTGCTGTTCAGGTTGATGGCGATGTCGTAGCTGCCTACCCCGGCCGTGTTGAAAGTGATGAAGCCGACACCATTGGTCAGGCCGCTGATGCCATTGACGGTCAGCCCACCGGTGGCAAGATTGGCGGCGACGATGGGGGAAGTGCTGTCGAGCGTGTTGGTCGTCCAACGGCTGCCATCCCAGTATTCGGCACGGTATTCGACGCGTGGCGGCAGCAGTTCCGAACCGTAGGCATTGATCAGGCGCAGGCGACCGAAGCGTTGTTTCGTCGCGGTGGCGCTCAGCTTCTTCCGCTCGCTGCTGCCGCTGCTGTCGGCATCGAGGTCGAGCGCTGCCGTGGCGAGTTTCACGCCATCGCTATCCTGCGGGGCGATGCCGATGTCGAGGGCATCGTATGGCCCCCAGGTCGAATCGGCGGTTGCCGCGCTAGGACGACTGAATTTCAGGTTGGCAGTAATGGCGGCCACGCCGCTCGTCCAACTTCCGGTCGGCGTGCCACTGAGGCTCAGGCGAGTGGCCAGGTCGGTAGTGCCGTTCTTCGCACCGATACCAAATCCGGTCGAACCCAAGGTGGTGTTCGGCCACAAGGCGGGATTGCTTGGATCCAGCTTGGCGTAGCTGCCGGCATAGTTGGCTGTCGTCCCACCGCCCATATTCACCGCCGTGAGCGTGAATCCAATGCCAAAGGGTTGATCCATGTAGCTCATCGAGCCGCTGCCCGCGCTGATGCTGCCGGAGGACAGCACGAAACGGTCGGGAATAAAGCGCCCGAAGCCGCTGCTGCCCGTTGTTTGTGCAACGGCCTGACTGCCGATCCTGCAGCCGTACTTGCCACCGACGAGGCTGGTTGAGAAGTCGTCGGTACAGTCGCCCCCAGCATCGACGCTGGTGAAGCTGGCATCGACGACCGCATTGGCTAGCAAGCCAAAGTTGCCGACCTCACTGTAGGTAAAGCTGCTACCGCTCGCCACGCCCGTCGTACCATTGGCTGCGGAAAAAGTGCCGGAGATACTGCCCGCAACTGTCGTTCCGGTAAGTTTTGTATTGTCGATCACCGGTGTGCCGTTATATCCCGCCACCGCCGTTGCGGTCAGGTTGAATACATTGTTACCGGCCTTGAAGCTCGGCGACCCGGAACTGTTGGTATTGGTTGCATCGGTGGAAGAAACCGTTAACGCCAGTGGCCGGATCGAAAACCGGTCTGACGACATACCGACCTTGCTGGCAACACTGTCGGTCACCCGGCAACCGACCGAAGGCGCAGCCGTATTGACCGTATAGTTCGATGTCGTAGTGCGTCCGGTAGTATTGCCGGCAGCGAAGGTGACCGTTTGCGTACCCAGAACATTGTTGCTGCTGTCGACCAACTCGACACTGACGCTTTTTGCTGGGGCGCCAGCGCCGACATAATAGGTTTCAACAGCGCCGGCACTATTGAGCGCGACAACATCGAAGGCGAACCCGGTCCCGACTAGTTTGGTATACAGCCGGGATGCCGTAGCGCTGTACGGAGTAATGGCCGACTCCAGGCAATTAAAATTGGCCCCGCCCGGACAAGCCGACACCGGGAAGCTGCAACTGGCCGCACTGGTGGTGGTGTTAAGGCAGGTGGCTGCATTGGCCGGCGTCGGCGACACGCTGGCAACGCTGAGCGTATTGGCGCCCGCCGTCGAAAGGCTGACGCTCACTGTGGTCGATCCGCTGGTCCCAATCGTGAAGGCCGAACCGAACGGCTGTAGCGTACCTGTAACCCCGCCGCCCAAATACAGGGTAGAACAACTCGCGTTTGCGCAGGCCTTAAGGGTGATGGTGTCGGAGGCGCAGGTGGAGCCGCTGCCATCGTGCTCGATCTGAATGTGGTCGATCGCCGTCGTGCCGTATCGAATGATCACGATGCCGCTTCCACCATTCCCGCCGGCATGCGCGGATAATTGGCTCGAATCACCGCTTGCACCGCCGCCGCCGTTTCCCCTGTTGGCTGAGCCTGCCGTACCATCGGCTTCGCTGACATAGCCGCCCCCGCTTCCGCCAGCACCATAAGTTAGCGACGCGCCCGTAATATCGTCAGTCACGCCGCTCCCCCCGGCGCCGCCCGTATTTCCGGTCGCAGATGTACCAGCGCCGCCTGCGCCGCCACCACCACCCGCACCACTCGTCGCTGCAGAAGCACCACTGGCGCTATTTCCGCCGCTGTTTCCCTGACCGGCGATGCCGCTTCCCCCTATGCCGCTGGCACCAACCGTCGGGCGCCCCCCTCCGCCCGAACCCCCATTGTTGCCATTTCTATCGGCCGCATCGGAAGACGCCCCGCCCCCGCCGCCGTTCGATGTAATGCTGTGGAACACTGAGTTTCCGCCCGTTCCACCATCCGTGCCACTGACACCTGCAGTACCTCCGGCTCCCACTGTCACTGAATAGACCGTTCCGGGGGTCACGGTCAGGGTATTTCCTTTGAGAACACCGCCCGCGCCACCACCGCCCGCGCCATAGCGACTCTGACCACCGCCCCCGAAAATTCCACCGCCACCACCACCGCCGCCGACAACCAGGTATCGAACCGTGGTCACGCCGGTTGGAATGGTGATAGCTCCATTACCAGTACATGTCACCAGCGTATCGCTGCCAACTGTCGTAGTTACACAGCTGTTCGGGCATGCACTGGTAGTAAAAGTGACATTACCTCCATAGGTAGTACCAGCGCTATTTACAGCCTTGACGCGATAGTTGTAGGTTGTGTTGCAGGTCAGGCCAGTAATGGCTACCGACGTAGCGCTACCGCTCGCGCCACTGGCGAGGGGACTCTGGCTCGCTGTAGCGGTGCTGCCATAGCTGGCCGTTGGTCCGTATTCGAAAGTAACGGTGGTACTCGCGCCATTACTGCTGACTGTACCGTTCAGTGTTGCGCCAGTCGTGCTAATGGAGCTTGCAGCGTCTGTAGTGGCGCTGGGTGCCTGGGCGGTGACTGTCACCGTTGCCGCCGTCGCGCTGACACCAGTGACATTGGTGGTGAGCGCGTTGGCGATGGTGCCAGCAGACGCTGCCTTCACCGTTAGCGTGACGTTGTATTGCTTGTTGGCCGCCATCGCACCGACCGTCCATGTGACCACGCCGCTGGAATGCGTGCAGGTGCCTGTAGGACCGGAACTGGTACCGGAAGTGGTTCCCGGCGTACCTGTGCAAGATACAAAGGTCAACCCCTTTGACGCCAGATCATCACTGACGGTAACTGTGGTTCCGATCGCCGTGGCGCCATTGACCGCATAGAGCGTATAGCTGAAATTGGTGTTTGTGGCGACAGAGGTCACACTGGGCACCTTGGCCACCCCGAAGGTTCCGCCGCCATTGTTGGAGCCACACATGGTGTTGACGTTATTCGATATTTGGATACCACCCCATGGTCCTGTCCCGTCGGGATCGCGATACCAGTCCACGACGTTGTTGGAATTGAGCATCGCATCAAACTGGGTATTCACGCTCCCCGTGGCGGGAAGTGCGCTCTCAATCTCCGAACAACTGGTATAGGTCGTATTGGCGGCATTCTCGTAGAAAGAGGTAACGTTGTCGCCGAATCGCAGGATGTCGACGATCTGGCCGCCACTGGCACTGTCATACAGAACGAAATTGAAGGTGGGATTGTTGCCCCTGTCCAAATAGCTCAACACACTCTCTGGAAAACGTATCCACAACGAGGTCTGCCCACAGCTATTGGTTGCAATGTTCGTAAACCCCGAACTGACATCCGTTTCCTGTTTGCTGGCATTGCTGCCTTTGTAGAGCGATATTTTCCAGTTCTGAAAATTGTTAGTCGCAGTCAGTACGGAAGGATCGAGAATCTTGAGTTCTACAAACGATATGTCACCGTTACCCTTTGGCAGGTACACTTCGTTAAACACCACCTTGCCGCGATGTGTCGAACAAGCAGCGTCCGCATTCAGTGATAACGTGATACCGAGTACCAGAAGGAAAAATGCGAAGAAGGTGTCAATGTAAAAACGAGGGACAGACCAGAGTTTCTCGTGGCCAGAAAAGTCCAATTTCATCGCTTCTCTCCAAAAGTCAGCGCTGGCGGGACGGCGCAGTGTTCAGGATTCGTCCACGGCACCGACCACCCGCCCCCACTCGATCACAATTGCCGGGAGGATGCTGACTACCGTCTGGCCGCTCAGCTCGATGATCTCGGCAGGGCCGAAGCGGCGGGGTTCAATCTGGCGGTAAATCATGGCGATACGGTCGGTCGGATGCACCAGCCAGAATTCGCGCACGCCGGTGCGCTCATAAAGGGCCCGCTTGATCAGATGGTCGTGACTGGCGGTGGCGGGGGAAAGGACTTCGACAATCCAGTCCGGCGCACCTCGGCAGCCTTTGTCGTCGAGCTTGGCCGGGTCACAGACGACCGACAGATCGGGTTGCACGACGGTGTCGAGGGCTTCGTCCCGCTCATCGCCTTTTGGCAAGCGTACATCGAAGGGGGCGATGTACACCTCGCCAGTTTTTCCCTCCAGGGCGTCGGCCGCTTGGCGAGCGAGTTGCAGTAGCACCTTCTGGTGCAAGCGCAAGGGCGCCGGCCCCATGGCGTAAGCCACGCCGTCAATCAGTTCCCAGCGCTCATCGGTCGGCCAGGCGCAGTAGTCGGCGTAAGTGTGGCGGTGGTCGTCGCGGCGTTTTGGCAGGGTCATGGGGCTTGTTCTCCGTAGCTGGACGGGAGTTTATTATGCGCTTTTAACGGGGTTGCCGTCCGCTACAACAGCAGCCCCGTTGTCGTCCATGGCTGAACGCTGGCGGATCGTTTGCACGGCTCGCGGATGCGCGCCTCTGCTCGGGCCAACAAAGCAGGATTGCTCTGCATTGCCAGCAAGAGAAACTGCCGGTCGGCATCGATCTTTTCGAGCAGATAGAAGTTTTCTTCGGCGGTTGTCATGATTGTGCGCCCCGTATCTTCTGAAGTTCGTCGATGTCGATCTGATCTTTGCTCCGGCCGGTATCGCTTTTCATGGCGATTAAATGCTCGATGGAGGCAATCGGCACGCTCAGTGGCCCCACCGGTACGAGAACGGCCTCCCGTTTCATTTGGTCGTAGGGGAGCGGCGACTTGACCAGAACATCGATAACGCTTTTGGACAGGTTTTCGCCACGCAAGGCAAAGGCAAAGGCAAAGGCAAAGGCCAGCATACCCTTTTCCCGATACCAGCGCTCGATCAACTCTGGGTCGGCCAGGCCATGCTGAACCTCTCGCTTAGCAAAAAGTCGGCACTGGCGGGACGGCGCCCGCCTCAACTTACGCCGCCGCCTGCTCCAGCGGCACCAGGGACGAGCGCGGCACACCACGGTGATCGCCCATGTCGGCCAGCAGTTCCTTCATGTCGAGGATCAGCACGATCTGACCATTGGACAGCGTCGTCACCCCCGCCACACCCTTCGGACGGAAATCCTCAAGCGACTTGATCACGGCATCCTCACGGCCCATAAAGCCATCGATGGCGAGGATAAAGGTATGCTCGGCGGTTTGCATCAGCACGCCATACTCGGGAATCTTTTCGGGCGTCCAACCAAGCAGGTTTGCAATCGGGTAGATCGGCATGACCTCGCCGCGCACCACCATGGTGGCGTTGCCGCCGACTTCCTGCACTTGGCTGATGTCGATCGGCAGGATTTCACGCACCATCGAAAGCGGCACGGCAAAGGGTTGCTCGCCCAGTTGCACCAGCAGCACGGGAAGAATCGCCAATGTCAGCGGCAACGAGATGACGAAGGTCGTGCCCTTGCCTACCACCGACTTGATCTCGATGCTGCCGTTGAGCTTCTGGATATTGGTCTTGACAACGTCCATGCCAACGCCACGCCCGGAAACGTCGGATGCGACATCTTTGGTCGAGAAGCCGGGCAACATCACCAGATGCAGGCTCTGCCGCTCATCCATGGTGTTGGCTTCTTCGTCGGTGATGATGCCTTTTTCCAGGGCCTTGGCGCGCAGGCGCTCAGGATTCATGCCCTTGCCGTCGTCGGCGACGATCAGGACGATGTGATCACCTTCCTGACGCGCCTCAAGGCGTACTTGGGATTTTTCCGGCTTGCCGCTGGCACGACGCTCTTCCGGGCTTTCGACGCCATGATCCACTGCGTTGCGGATCAAATGGATGATCGGATCGGAAAGGTCCTCAATCATGGTCTTGTCGATTTCTGTTTCTTCCCCGACCAGCGCCAGTTCGACATCCTTGCCAAGATTGCGTGCCAGATCGCGGGCAATCCGCGGATATTTCTGGAACAGTCGGCCAACCGGCTGCATGCGCGTCTTCATCACGGCGTTTTGCAGATCCGAAACCAGCAGATCGAGTTGACTGACGGCCTGGTCAAGGGCGTGCAGCGTATCAGTATCGCTACGGCCGTTAAGAATGTCGCTGCGCAATGCGTTGAGGCGGTTCTTGGTCAGGCCGATTTCGCCGGACAGGTTAAGTACCTGATCAAGGCGCGAGGTATCAACACGGATCGAGTTGTCGCGGGTTTTTTCTTCGGTACGACGACCAACCGGTGCAGAAACGGCGCCCGGTTTGTCCGTAGTACGCCGGCCAACGGCATGCTGAATCACCGCCTCGGGAGACTGTCCAGCTACTTGGGTGTGCATGGCAGGATCAGCGGCCGCATCAGGTGCAGCAGATGTCGCAGCGGCAGGGGCGCCCGACAGGGCGCCAAAAAGTTTGTCCCAATCCGGACCGGCCGCAGGCACCGCAGCGGTCGCGGGCGCAGCAACCTGTACTGCGGGCGTTGCAGCAGGAATTTCACCCGCCAACGCCGCCTTGAGGTTGGCGATCAGCCCGGCATCGGCCGCAGGCGGCTGCTGGCCACTTTCAAGATGACCAAACATGTCGCGCACCGTGCCGGTCGCCGCCATAATGCTGTCCATGATTTCCTTGGTCAGCACCAGTTCGCCAGTACGCAGCTTGTCAAACAGGTTCTCGGTCAGGTGACAAAGCGTCACCAGTTCGGCGGCATTCAGAAACCCGGCACCGCCCTTGATAGTGTGGAAGCCCCGGAAGATGTCATTGAGCAAGCCGTGGTCCTGCGGATTCTTTTCCAAATCGACCAGCTTGTTGTCGACGCCTGAAAGCAGATCGGTCGCTTCGACCAAAAAGTCCTGCAGCAGGTCTTCCATTCCGGCAAAGTCGCTCATGATGCTCTCCTAGAACCCTAGGCTCTCAAGCAGGTCATCGACCTGCGCCTGGTTCGTCAATACGTCATTACGGCCAACGGCATTGATCACCGGGCCATTCATCAAACCTTCCGGTGCCGCTGCCTTCTTCTCTTCCGGCATCACTTCAATCAGCACCTGCAGCAATTGACCTTCGATGTTCTGCACCATCTCGACAACACGCTTGACGACCTGACCGGTCAGGTCCTGGAAGTCCTGCGCCAGCATGATTTCGCTGAGTTGGGCCTTGGTCGTTGCCAATTGGGCAGGGGCTTCAAGAAAGAATGTGCGCGACGCGGCGGCCAGTTGCTTGAACTCGTCAACCGACAACTGATTGGTGAACATCTTCTCCCATTGTGCGTTTAGCACTTGTACGCGCTGCGCCATGAGATCCTGCACGGGATTGGCGATATCGCAGGCATTAAGCACTTTCGCTGCGGCCTGCTCGGTCATCTTGGCGATGTACTGAAGGCGCTCCTGCGCATCGGGAATCGTCCGGGCAGTTTCCTCAAGCGCCTTGTCGTAGCCAAGCTCGCGCATGCTGTCATGCAGCTTGCGGGCGAGATGGCCGATGCGGTTAAAAACCACCTCCTGCGTCGCCGCATCACCTGCATCGCCGTTGAACGAGGAAGCCGCCACTACTGGGGCTGCCTCAGTCGCATGCTCGGCAACGCTGTCGAACAGCGCCTGCAAGTCATCGGAATCACCTGAGGGATCGGGCTCCGGCGCGGGCGGCGCGGGCGGACTACCCGAGGCAATCGTATCGAATAGGGCCTGCAGATCTTGCGAGTCGCCGGTTTCGTCGAATTTGATCGGATTACTCATGACCAGCCCAGTTTTTCGAAGATTTTGACGAGCTTCTCGTTCAGCGTCGCCGCCGTAAAAGGCTTGACGATGTAACCGGATGCGCCAGCCTGCGCCGCCGCGATAATGTTTTCTTTCTTGGCTTCCGCAGTAATCATGAGCACAGGCAAACCCTTGTAGGTCGCATCGCCACGGATGGTCTGCAATAGGGTCAGGCCGTCCATGTTCGGCATGTTCCAGTCGGTAATGATGAAATCGTAGGGTGTAGACTGAATTTTCTGCCATGCCACGGCGCCGTCTTCGGCTTCCTCGACATTGGTAAACCCCAGTTCCTTGAGCAGATTGCGGACGATGCGACGCATCGTCGAGAAATCATCGACAACAAGGAACTTGATTTTGCTGGGATCTGCGGCCATGAAACTCTCTCCGGTAATAACCTGATAGTACTAATTGACGGTCAATCGCGTGCCGACTTGAGCAGCAGGGGGCGCAAGGTATCGGCCAGTGCCTCGGCATCAAACTTGGCGACATAAGCATCGACACCCACACTCTTGCCCATTGAGCGATTGGCCTCGGAAGACAGTGAGGAGTGCATCACCACAGGAATACCCTCGAAGCGCTTGTCGGACTTGATATGCTTGGTCAGCACATAGCCATCCATCTCGGGCATCTCGGCATCCACAAGGATCACATTGACCTCGCTGCGCAAGTCCTGCCCCGTCTGCTGGGCGTGCGCCGCCATGCCGGACAGACGCGTCCAGGCTTCCATACCGTTTTGCGCATGCTTGTGCTTGACGCCCATCTTATCGAGCACTTCGATGATCTTCTTGCGCGCAACCGCCGAGTCATCGACAAAGAAAATGTTGTAGTCGGCATCATGACCCATGTGGTCAATCTGGCCGATCACGCCTTCGCCAAAGGTGTTGGCCATGATCTGTTCGACATCCACAATCGACACGAGCTTGCCATTATCGAGTTCGGTAATTGCGGTAATGTGGGTGTGCGAACCACTGGTCACGGACTCGGGCGCCCGCACACGCTCCCAATCAACGCGGATGATGCGGTCGACGTCATGGACGAGGAAACCCAGCGTACGCTTGCTGTATTCGGTCACCATCATCGATCCGCCACGTCCGGGCGGCGCATCGGCGAGATGCATCACGCGCGCCAGCGAGACGACCGGGATGACATTGCCGCGCAGACTGATCAGCCCTTCGACACCCTCGGGCATGTGCGGTGATTTGGTAATGGAAGGCGTCTTGCTAACTTCGCGCACCTTGAAGACGTTGATGCCAAAGGTTTCGTTGGTGCCCAGCGAGAACAGCAAAATCTCCATCCGATTCGAGCCCGCCAGCTTGGTGCGGGCATCGACGCTGTCGATCAGCGAAGCGGCGGGGGCTTGGCCATGAGGCAATGGGGTCGCCATGTGCGTGGTTCTCCTTGTCAGGCCGCCGGTTCGGCAGCATCATCTCTCAGTAACAGGCGGCTAAGGGTCTCGGCCAAGCGCTGCGCTTCAAACTTGGGGACATATTCATCGACACCAATGGACTTGCCCAACTGCATGTTCGATGTGGACGACAACGAAGAGTGCATCAACACCGGGATGCCACTGAAACGCGCATCCGACTTGACATTTTTGGTCAGGATATAACCGTCCATTTCGGGCATTTCGACATCGGTCAGAATCAGCTGCACAAACTCCTTGACGGGTCGATGATTGGCCTCGGCGTAGTTGGCAATCTTCAGCAACTCTTCCCATGCCTTACGTCCATTTATCGCAGAGATACCGCGAATTCCGAGGGCACTCAAGGTCTTTTCGATCTGGCCTCGCGCCACGGACGAATCGTCGGCATACATTACCGTCAGCCCTTCCTTGCCGAGCGGCTGGATGGTCGAAAACACCATATCGTCATCATACTTGGCGGTTTCCGAGAGGATGCGCTCGACATCAAGCATCATCACCAGGCGGTTGTCCGCAAGCTCGGTCACGGCCGTTACCAACCCTCCCAGATTGGCCGTCAGCATCTCGGGCGGTACACGCATGCGCGCCCAGTCGAGGCGCAGGATGGTATCCACCGACTGCACCAGAAAGCCTTGAGTATGCCCGTTGTACTCCGTCACAATCATGATCTCGCGCGGCGTCTCGGTCTGCATACCGATGAAATCGGCCAGATCGACCACCGGCACCAGAATGCCGCGTAGTGATACCATGCCCTTGACGGCTGCCGGCATGTCGGGAGCCGCAGTGACCTGTGGGGTACGCATCACTTCGCGCACCTTGAAGACGTTGATGCCAAACGTCTCCTCGCGGCCGGTACGAACATCCGTACCTAGCGAAAAGAGCAGGATTTCCAGCTTGTTCGTTCCCGCCAAACGAGTACGCGCATCGATGTTTTTCAGTAACTCGGACATATCTGCACCCTATTTCTCCGTTTGGCCCCTTGGACGACAGATTCAGAAGCAGCGAAACTTTTCGAAGACTTCATCATATGATCAATATCCTAAAGTAGGAATATTACGCCATTACTCACATTCTGAAGCGTTGTACGGCATTTCCCAACTCGCCGGCCAGATTTTCAAGTTCCTGCGCCTCGGACAGCAAAGCCGCAACGGATGATTCACTGGTACTGGCCAATGCCACGATCCGCTCAACATTGACCGCGATTTCGCTATTGGCCCGGGACTGGTTCTTCACGGCCTGATGGATACGGCCCATGCCCTCGGTCGTCTGCCCGACGCTCTGGTTGGTCTCGCCCAGCGTCATCGCCACGTTTTCGAGATGCTCCTGTGAGGTTGCCAGCGCCGCCAGCCCGCGATCAAGCGCTACGGTGACGTTACCCGCCTGCTGCTCAAGACTGCGCGTTACCTGATCGATGGCATTCGCGGTACTCGCCGACTTTTCGGCCAGTTTGCGTACCTCGTCGGCAACCACGGCAAAACCACGCCCCTGCTCGCCTGCTCGCGCGGCCTCAATCGCAGCATTCAAGGCCAGCAGATTAGTCTGGTCGGCAATATCGCGCACTTCGCGTGTCATGCTGGAAATCGCCGACGCACTTTCGACAAAGCCCCGGGCAATTGAGGTCATATCACCCACTGAGGTCTCGGCCTGGCTCAGTTCGCCAATCATGCGCGACAGACTCTCGTTACCCTCCTGGGTGCGTGCCAGACTTTCCTCGGCCAGATGATCCACTTCGGCGGCCTGGGCAGCAATGGCCTCCACCGCATCGGACAGACCCGCGACCGTCATGGCCGCCCCTTGAGCCGCCTGAGTCTGGGTTGATGTATCGGCCTGCATGCTGGCAGCAATTTGCTGAAAGTGACCCAGCATTCCACGCAAACGATTGGCGGCGGTCGACATGTCGCCCGCCATGTCACGCAGACCATCACGCATCCCGGCAATCGCCGCCAGCAGGCTGGATCGATCACCGGGCTGGAGCTGAATGGTGACGGAAAAATCACCTGCTGAAATCCGCTTGACCACTTCCGTTGCATACTGCGGCTCGCCCCCCAGTAGATTGAGCAGCATGCGCACCAGCATGGCAAAGGCGGCGAGCCCTCCCCCTGCGGCAATCACAATCACAAGAATCATCCAGTTGCGCATGCTCTGCGCGTCCGCCAGCAGTTTTGGATCAAGTTTGCCGGCCGCTTCGGCCAACTGCAGGAACATCAGAAAGGAAAATCCGTTCGCCACCACCGTTACGGCGGCCAGTACGGCAAGGACAAGAAACAAACGCTGACGCAGACTCATACGATTTCCCCTTCAAGGTAACTGTTTCATTCGGTACGATAACCGACGCGGAAGATGCACCGATGGCGACCCCTCACATCCCCCGGCGCAGGAATGTCATGCAGATCTCGCCAGCACCGCGACGACCGGCCTGCCAAGACGGCAGCGCCGTGAATCAAATGTGCCTGTAGCGATGAATTCGACATGGCAGATTCTCCCTGACAACATCTCACTCCTTCGCTGGTTCCTCCCGCTTTTCACGCGGCCTCACCAGCGCCACCTTTTATCTTTCTACTACGGTAGTGATAATAATACCTCGCTGCAATCCCATAAAGGAAGAAGAAATCTAGGCATCCCCGAGTGGCAGCAACACGGTTGCTTCGTTACCACTTTCGTTAAAGCTGAGCCGCCCGGCCATGCGCTGGATCAGGGCCAGTCCGCGACCATGCAGGCGCTCATCGACTTGCATCGAAGACTGCTCGGCCAGCCGTGCCAGCGCCGCAGCGACATCGAAGCCCGGGCCGCTGTCGCGACAATGCACGCGCAGCCAAAAGCGGCCACCCTCGTTCACCTGCGCCACCGCGATACGGATCTCCCCATGCGTCAGGGCTGCCAATCGTTCCTCGCGCATCAGCAGCCAAGTCTCCAGCCCATCGTAGGCATGTTTGAACCGGGAATCGAGGCGCAGGATGCCGTGGTCAAGCGCATTGTTGAACAGTTCGGAGAGGATGGCGAACAGTTCGCCGGTCTTGCCCTGCAACGATTCAAAACGGCCCACCACATCGAGCAGCAAAGGGACGACATCAAGCCGATCAAACTCTTCGTCGCCAATCAGCAACTCAAAATGCCAATGGCCGAGTCGGCGCGGGTTCGCCGCAGAAGCCGGGAGGGGTTGCGCGGGTGCTGCCTCTTTTTCGCAATCGATCAGCAGCAGCGTCATGTCATCGGCGGGAGCCGCACCAGCCAGATGGGCATTGATCGCCGCTATCAACTCATCGCGGCGTTGGCTGCGCGGCAGGCCGACCAGCGCCGTAGCCAACCCCTCCTCGCCAAAGCGTTTGCCGAGTGGCCCCGCCGCCTCCAGCAACCCAGGGGAGACCAGCACCAGTTGTTCGCCACGAGTGAAGACATGCTGCTCGATACGGTCGTCGAAGTCGGCATCCGCCGCTGCGCCAAACGGGGGATGGGAGAGCGTAAATTCCTTGAAGTGGTGACCGAAACCATCCAGCATGAAGGCCGTCGGCATGCCGCCATTCCAGACGCCGACGACTCCTGCGCGAGGATCCACCGCCACCAGTTGCACCGCGACGACACGGTTCTCCGGCAGCGCCTGACTCACCTTGGCATTCAACTCGCGCACGATCGTCTGCAACGAAAGGCCCTTGGATGTCATCCGGTAGAACGGCGCAATCAGCGGCAGCAGGCTGATGCAGGCCGAAAGGCCATAGCCACTGGCATCGGCGAGCAGCGCATGCAGTACGCCATCTGGAGCGCGATTGACCGACACCATATTGCCGCCGAGGCGGTGGCAGGTTTGCTGCCAGATATCGACGGCAGGATCTTCGAAACGCCGCCGCCCCTCGGGAGACATCTGGTGCTCGATCAGATGCCGCGCGATATGCAGGTCTTCTTCTTCTGCCGCCAGCAATCGCGTGAGTTGCGTCATGCGGGTATCGGCATCGCGCTGCACTGTTAGCAAACGTTTGATCGTCGCCAGACGTGCCGCAAGCGCCGCCGGGAATACGGGAGCGACAAGGAAACTGTCGGCACCGGCCTCGATCGCACAAGTGTGCAGGAATTCGTCGCACTCGTTGGCAATGATGATGACAGGTTGCCAGCGCGGCGCCACCTGCTGCTGGATCGCCCGAGTTAAGGCAAATCCGTCAAGGCCCGGAACAAAGGCCGCCGCGATAACCACATCGGGATGGTGTTGCGCAAACAGCACCAGCGCCATATCCCCGCCGGCGCAAACGACGACGGTATGGTCAAGCGAATGCAGGATGGCGGAAAGCGCAACCGCCTCGGCGGCACGATCCTCGACGAGCAGGATGTTCACGGGAAACTGGCCGCGGTGAGCATGGACGACCAGCCCGGAGGCTTAAACCAGCGTGAATAGCTTACCAAAATTTGCGATATCGATGACCTGCTTGACGGCCCCACGGGCATTGGCAAGCAACACTTCCTTTCCAGCGCCTTTAGCTTTGTCGCGCAGCATCAGCAACATGCCAAGCGCGGAACTGTCAAGGTAATCGACACCGGCGAGGTCCACATGAATCTTTCCGGGCGCTTCCTTCACGGCCTGATCGACCGTCTCGCGAAACTCGCGGTGGGCATTGAAATCGAAACGGCCGTTGAGTACGATCACCGTATTGCCGTCACGATTGCTAATGGATGTCTGCATTTTTTTCCCCTATCGCCAAGCTGAATGAAGTGCCGTTTAGTATAGCGCCGTCATGCCAGCGCCGACTTTTCTCCGCTTCATTGCTGCAGGCGCGCCAATACACGGGGCGCCACATTGTTCAAGCTGACCACCTCATCCACGGCGCCCACCAGCGCTGCTTCGCGCGGCATGCCATAGACGACACAACTTTCCTGATCCTGACCGATATTCCAGGCTCCCGCCTGGCGCATGGCCAGCATGCCCTGCGCACCGTCCTTGCCCATGCCGGTCAATATAACGCCGACCGCATGCTTGCCCACCTCTTTCGCCACGGAATTGAACAGCACATCCACGGCGGGTCGATGACGATTGACCGGTTCGTTCTGATTGAGTTCGGTGACCCAACCGCTGCCCGAGCGCTTGACGGTCAGGTGCGAATGCCCGGGCGCCAGGTAGGCATGGCCAGGCTGGATACGTTCGCCGCCTTGGGCCTCAATTACGCACAGGGCAGAAAGGCCATCGAGCCGTTTGGCAAAGGACGGCGTAAAGGTTTCCGGCATATGTTGGACCATGACAATGCCCGGCACCTCGGCGGGCAGGCGGACCAGGACTTCCTTGATCGCCTCGGTGCCGCCGGTCGAGGCGCCGATCGCAATCATCTTCTCGTTCAATACCCGGCTGGACAGCCCCGAAGGGGTCGCCGGCCGCTGTACAGGTGCAGCAGCGGCCGATGGTGGCCGGCGTAAATGGGCTCCCTTGGCAGCACGAATCTTGTCACGAATTTCCTCGGTATAGCCTTGCAGCAGGGTAATGTTTTCAGCGCGCGGCTTGGCAACGAAGTCGACCGCACCGAGTTCCAGTGCCTGCAGGGTGACTTCAGAACCTTTCGCCGTGAGCGATGAGATCATCACCACCGGCATTGGCCGCAGCTTCATCAGGCGGCCGAGAAACTCAAGGCCATCCATCTTCGGCATCTCGACATCGAGCGTCAATACATCAGGATTCAACACCTTGATCATGTCGCGCGCCGCGATCGCATCGGGGGCTGCCCCGACCACCTCGAGATCCGGCGCGCCACCAATAATTTCTGTCAATAACGCGCGCATCAGCGCGGAGTCATCAACAATCAGAACCTTGATCGCCACTTCAGTTCATCCTCAAGTTTCGTTCGCTCAGAAAAGCTCCACATCGCCGGCCACGGGTGCTTCGGTAAGGCGTGCCGCGTATTCTTTCTCGCGACGTGCCAAGGTATCGTTGTGCATGCGGATCAGCTTCTTCACCAGCACGCGACCGGTTGCAGGGAAAAAGTAAACCTTGCGCGGATAGACATCAAGCAAATCCTCGGCTGCCACCTTGATGCCTTCCGTTTTGAGGAACTCGTGTACAAACCGGGCATTGCGATCCCCCACCTGCGAGCTGGTCAGCGTGGCCATCACCCGCCCGCCGCCAAACACCTTGGCCTCGAGACGATCTTTGCGCGCACCGAGCTTGAGCAGGTGGTTGATGAGGATTTCCATTGCATAAGTGCCATAGCGCGCCGAGGAAGAGGTGGTGCCCGAATCGGCCGAATCCGCCAACATGAAATGGTTCATGCCGCCGATGCCCTTGTCGCAATCGCGAATGCAGGCCGATACACAGGAGCCCAGCACGGTCACCATCAACATGTTCGTCGACGTCACGAAGTATTCGCCCGGCAGCACCTTGACCGCCTCCGACTCGAACTTGTGATCGAAATAGCGATTACCGGCCAGATGTTCGACAAAGCCGAGTTCAAAGGAACTCATGCGCTGAGCCTCACGCGCTTGCCCTTGTGATCCGCGCGTTCATACACGGTACGGCCCAGCGAATGGAACAGATCAGCCGCATGCAGGAAGCTCTCAGAATGGCCTGCGTACAGTAGGCCATCCGATTGCAGCAGCGGCACGAACTTCTTAAGGATCTGGTACTGCGTCGGCTTATCGAAGTAGATCATCACGTTGCGACAGAACATCACGTCGAACGGCCCCTTGATGTTGGGCCACTGCCTATCCAGCAAATTGACCCGCGTAAAGGTGATGAGCTTCTGCAGTTCGGGCCGGATACGCACATAACCCTCCTGCTTGCCCGTACCCTTGTAAAAATACTTGTGCAGACGTTCGGGGGCGAGCCGCTCAATGCGCTCGATCGGATACACACCTCGTTCTGCCGTCTTGAGCACATTGGTATCGATATCGCTGGCGGTGATATGCACCGGCGGCGTCAGGCTATTGAAGGCTTCGCAAGCCGTAATCGCCAGCGTGTAGGGTTCCTCGCCAGTCGAAGCGGCCGAACACCAGATCTTGATCGGCTTGTGGGCAATCTCGAGCATCTGGTGCTTGAGCAGCTCGAAATGGTGGCTCTCGCGAAAAAACGACGTCAGGTTGGTCGTCAGGGAGTTAACAAAGGTTTCCCACTCGTTCTCATGCGTGCCCTCTTCAAGGTAAGCGAGATACTGGTCGAAGGTCGCCATATCGAGCGCCCGCAGGCGCCGCGCCAGACGCGAGTAGACCATGTCCTGCTTGACCGGTGCCAGCGAGATGCCGGCATGCTTATAAATCAGCTGACGCACTCGCTCGAAATCTGCCGCCGTAAAGTGAAACTCGCGGTTGGGCAGCAGTTTGTCACTCGCCGCCGGCTTAGCGGGTACAGGACGCCCGGTTCTGCCGATAGAGGGCTTGGCTTCGGTCAAAACTCGGCCCATTCTTCTTCATCGCCATCCAGATGCGGGGGGGCAACAGCTTTCGCCGGCTTCTGCATAGGGGGCTTCGCCGTCCCGCCAACGCCGACTTTTCCGCTCGTGTGACCACCCAACTGCCGCGGCGTCGCATCCCGCAGGGCCGGACCCGGCAAGGTGTTCTCGCTCAGCTTGAACATCCCCACCGCCTGCACCAGGCCCCTGGCCTGCTCCTCCAGACTCTCCGCCGCCGCCGCCGCTTCTTCAACCAAGGCCGCGTTCTGTTGCGTCACTTCGTCCATCTGGCTCACGGCCTTGGTGACTTGTTCGATGCCGCTGCTCTGCTCCTTGCTAGCGTTGCTGATGTCCTGCACCAGCCTCGTCACTTGCTGGAAGCTGCTGACGACTTCGTCCATGGTGTTGCCGGCTTCATGGACGAGTTGCGCACCGCCTTCGACCTTGTCAACGCTTTCGCTGATCAGTAGTTTGATTTCCTTGGCTGCCGTGGCGCTTCGCTGGGCGAGGTTCCGGACTTCGCTGGCCACCACCGCGAAGCCTCTGCCTTGTTCGCCCGCCCGGGCCGCTTCTACCGCCGCGTTCAGGGCCAGGATGTTGGTCTGGAAGGCAATGCTGTCGATCACGCCGACAATGTCGGCAATTTTCTGGGAGCTGCTCTGGATGCCACTCATGGTGTCAACGACCTGACGCACCATCTGCCCGCCTCGGGCGGCTATTTCGTTGCTGCTGCCCGCCAGTTCGTTGGCTTGCCTGGCACTCTCCGCATTCTGACGTACAGTGGCGTTCAACTCTTCCATGGAACTCGCCGTCTCTTCCAGGCTCGACGCCTGCTCTTCTGTCCGGCTCGACAGGTCCTGGTTGCCCGCCGCAATTTCTTGCGCCGCCGTATTGATTGCCTCCGTCGCTTCCTTGATCCGCCCGACGACTTCCTTCAACCGCTCTACCGTCGTGTTGGTGTCGTCTTTCAACTGACCAAAGGTGCCCTGGTAGTCCCCTTCCATGGTCTGGGTCAGGTCTCCCCGCGCCAGCGCGTTCAGCACTTCCGCGACCGCCGCCAATCCAGCCGAGGTGGTCTCAAGCAACTGGTTCAACCCAATCGCCAAGCCTTCGAAAAAGTCTTTCTTGCCTTCCAAGGACAGGCGCTTGGTGAAGTCGCCCTGTACCGCCGCAAAGACGATGCCTTGCACTTCTTTCTCGACAGCCACTTCTGCCGTACGGTCAAGCCATTCGGCCACCGCACCCAGACGAACACCTTGCTCGTTGATCACCGGGCTGGCCGACACGCGCATAAAGCGTGTGCCAATATTGAGATCGGCGGTGTAGGTGCTGGCGAGTTCCGCCAGCAGCTTGGCCTGGTGCGCAGGGTTCTTGTGGAAGGTGTCAATATTGACGCCCACCATGTTGTCCGCATCGAATTTCGGCAACTGCTTCTGGATCTCGCTCTCCGCCCCCTTGAGAATGCGCTTCACCGCATGGTTCGCATAGATAATATTGCGACCCGCATCGGCAATCATCACCCCAGTACTCACGTTGTCCAACGCTATCTTCACGCGCGTCATTTCGTCGGCTTGGCGCTTAGTTTCAGCCACCTCGAAGCCCATGCGTGTCTGCATCGACTGCAAGGACTGATTCAGCTTGCCCAGTTCGTTGTCCTGGGTGATATCGATGACATTGCTGTAGATGCCTTGCGTGATATTGCGGAAGGTATCGATCGCCCCATCAATGGGACGGCGAACGGCGCGCACAAAGGCCACCGAGACAACCGTACCCGCCACACCCACGATCAGGAACAAGGCAATGGCCATCAGCCAGGATTGCTGAAAGCGCTCTTCGGCCGCGCGATGCTCACTTTCGCTGACCTTCTTCAGATAGTTGAATAACTCATCCGCCTTGGCACTTGCCGCCTCATAAGTTGGATTCACCTTCTTCAGCAGGATCAGCGTTGCCTCGGTGTACTCTTCGGCCCGAATCTTCTCCAGTGCCGGCTTCAGACCCTCCTGGACATACACCTTGCGTGCGGCCACGTAAGCCTCAGCCATCGCACGATGCTCCGCCGTCAGTGGCTGCTTTTCATACTCGGCCCACAAACTGCTGATTTCGGCAATATTCTTCTCGACCGGTTCAAGGTGCATGGCTACCGGGTGATCGTGCAACTGGGCAAAGGGGTTCACCGGATCGTGCTGTAAGGCCAGCGCCACCTGTGCCCGGTTATTGGCCATCAGCTTGCCGATCTTGCCGATGATCTCGACCGGCACGGTGCGTTCCTCATACATGATGCGCACATCGTCGTTGGTGCGCGATAGCGAAAACAGCAGCATCGCCGCCAGAATCAACATCAGCGGGCCGACGATGGCAAAATTCAATATCAGCCGCCCCATCAGGCTCATGTCCTTGAACAGGCTCTTGCCACTGACGACTTGTCCGTATTCGATGCGCAGGTTGCCCTGCCTCTTCTCGCGGAACTGACGATAGACGCGCTCGTGGGCATCGATCATGTCCAGCGACGCCTTGCGGCGTACGGACATATAGCCGGTGACTTGGCCGTTTTCCCAGATCGGCGTCGCGTTCGCCAGCACCCAGTAGTAATCGCCGTTCTTGCAGCGGTTCTTGACGTAGCCCGTCCAGGGACGGCCTTCCTTGAGCGTGCGCCAGAAGTCTTCGAAGGCTTCAACCGGCATGTCGGGATGACGCACCAGATTGTGCGGCTCGCCAATCAGTTCCTTTTCAGTAAAGCCACTGATCTCGAGAAAATCCTGATTGATATAAGTAATGCGCCCCTTGAGATCCGTTTTCGAAACGATCAGGTGGCGATCGGTCAGCTTGACCTCGTTGTCGGTTACCGGTTGATTGATGCGCATTTTTTGGCTCTCTCGATTCGGTTAATGATTAAAACTCGGCCCATTCTTCTTCATCGCCATCCAGATGCGGGGGGGCAACAGCTTTCGCCGGCTTCTGCATAGGGGGCTTCGCCGTCCCGCCAACGCCGACTTTTCCGCTCGTGTGACCACCCAACTGCCGCGGCGTCGCATCCCGCAGGGCCGGACCCGGCAAGGTGTTCTCGCTCAGCTTGAACATCCCCACCGCCTGCACCAGGCCCCTGGCCTGCTCCTCCAGACTCTCCGCCGCCGCCGCCGCTTCTTCAACCAAGGCCGCGTTCTGTTGCGTCACTTCGTCCATCTGGCTCACGGCCTTGGTGACTTGTTCGATGCCGCTGCTCTGCTCCTTGCTAGCGTTGCTGATGTCCTGCACCAGCCTCGTCACTTGCTGGAAGCTGCTGACGACTTCGTCCATGGTGTTGCCGGCTTCATGGACGAGTTGCGCACCGCCTTCGACCTTGTCAACGCTTTCGCTGATCAGTAGTTTGATTTCCTTGGCTGCCGTGGCGCTTCGCTGGGCGAGGTTCCGGACTTCGCTGGCCACCACCGCGAAGCCTCTGCCTTGTTCGCCCGCCCGGGCCGCTTCTACCGCCGCGTTCAGGGCCAGGATGTTGGTCTGGAAGGCAATGCTGTCGATCACGCCGACAATGTCGGCAATTTTCTGGGAGCTGCTCTGGATGCCACTCATGGTGTCAACGACCTGACGCACCATCTGCCCGCCTCGGGCGGCTATTTCGTTGCTGCTGCCCGCCAGTTCGTTGGCTTGCCTGGCACTCTCCGCATTCTGACGTACAGTGGCGTTCAACTCTTCCATGGAACTCGCCGTCTCTTCCAGGCTCGACGCCTGCTCTTCTGTCCGGCTCGACAGGTCCTGGTTGCCCGCCGCAATTTCTTGCGCCGCCGTATTGATTGCCTCCGTCGCTTCCTTGATCCGCCCGACGACTTCCTTCAACCGCTCTACCGTCGTGTTGGTGTCGTCTTTCAACTGACCAAAGGTGCCCTGGTAGTCCCCTTCCATGGTCTGGGTCAGGTCTCCCCGCGCCAGCGCGTTCAGCACTTCCGCGACCGCCGCCAATCCAGCCGAGGTGGTCTCAAGCAACTGGTTCAACCCAATCGCCAAGCCTTCGAAAAAGTCTTTCTTGCCTTCCAAGGACAGGCGCTTGGTGAAGTCGCCCTGTACCGCCGCAAAGACGATGCCTTGCACTTCTTTCTCGACAGCCACTTCTGCCGTACGGTCAAGCCATTCGGCCACCGCACCCAGACGAACACCTTGCTCGTTGATCACCGGGCTGGCCGACACGCGCATAAAGCGTGTGCCAATATTGAGATCGGCGGTGTAGGTGCTGGCGAGTTCCGCCAGCAGCTTGGCCTGGTGCGCAGGGTTCTTGTGGAAGGTGTCAATATTGACGCCCACCATGTTGTCCGCATCGAATTTCGGCAACTGCTTCTGGATCTCGCTCTCCGCCCCCTTGAGAATGCGCTTCACCGCATGGTTCGCATAGATAATATTGCGACCCGCATCGGCAATCATCACCCCAGTACTCACGTTGTCCAACGCTATCTTCACGCGCAAGGTCTCATCGGCCTTGCGTTGCGATTCGGCCACCTCGAAACCGAGGCGATTCTGCATGGTTTCCATGCCCTGCATGACCTTGCCAATCTCGTCGTAGCGTGTGGTATCCAGGACATTGTCGTAGCGCCCTGCAGACAATGCCTGGAATCCAGGTAGCACTACGCCAGCTAGGGGACGATAAACCAGTCCACGCACCAGCCAGACAATGATGCCCACCAGAATCAGGCCGACCGCTAGGGAAACGCCAAGCAACAAGTACTTCATGGTCCGGGCAACAACCTCGAATTCGTCGGTGTAGGTACCGCCGCCAATCAGCCAGTTCCATTCGCCAATGGTGTCGAAAACCGCAATCTTTTCGCGCTGGGCAGTGTCGCCGATTTCGGCATTGGCCCACGGATAACGCATCTCACCCTGCTTTTTCTCGATCATCTCCTTGATAAACTCGCGGCCACTGGCATCCTTGGCACCAATGAGCATCTGTCCTTCCTTGGCAGGATGGATCACGGCCATACCCTGATCCTTGCCCGGTTTGGCATCTAGCACGAAGAAATAACCACTCTGCCCCACCTTGACCGCCTTGACATGCTGTTTGAGTTCGGCAAGCTCAGCCGTGATGTCAATCCCGACGAAGTAAATGCCGATGATGGTGCCCGCCGCATCCTTGATCGGACGGTAAGCGGTGTAGTAATCCTTGCCGAACAGCTTGGCCTTGCCAACATAACGCTCGCCGGCCATCATCTTCGTGTAGGCCGGATGCTCCTTGCCCAGCAGAGTGCCAAAGGCACGGTCGCCATTTTCCTTTTTCAGGGAAGTTGCCACGCGCAGGAAGTCATCGCCTTTCCTGACAAACAGTGTGGCGGCCGCCCCCGAGGCGGTCGTGAAACGATCCAACTCATCAAAACGCCCATTCAGGATCGCGCCATCATGCTTGAGCACGGGCTCATCTCCCTTGCTGTCCAATTGCATGGTGCCCGAAAAATCGTTGACCAGAATATCGTTGAGGCGAATCACCTCCTTCTTCATGGCATTGGCCCGCACCTCTACCATGCCACGGACCAGACTCAGGTTCTGCCTCAACTCTGCCGTACCCTGTGCTTCCAGCACATTGCCCATGTGCACACCCAACAGTTCGGCGCTGAGCCCCATAACCACCGCCAAGGCAAAGGCGCAGCCCATCACCAGCTTGGCGGTCAGCGAGGATTGTTTGATCTTGCGGCCTAAACGCGCAAAGCCAGAATCCGATACCACCTGGCCATCGAGGACACGCAAGCCTTTTGCCTTACCTTCGCGGAAATCGCGGTAGGCTTTTTCGCAGGCATCCACCTTGTCGCGCGCTAGTTTGCGACGAACCGACATGTAGCCGGAAACCTGGCCGTTTTCCCAGATCGGCGCCGCATGCGCCTCGACCCAGTAGTGATCGCCGTTCTTGCAGCGGTTCTTGACATAGCCCACCCACGGTCGCCCTTCCTTGAGGGAAGCCCACAGGTCCCGGAATGCCTCGACCGGCATGTCCGGGTGACGCACCAAATTGTGCGGCTCGCCGATCAGTTCTTTCTCGGTAAAGCCGCTGATGTCAAGAAAGTCCTTGTTGACGTAGGTGATGCGCCCCTTGAGATCGGTCTTCGAGACGATCATCGAATTGTCGCTCAACAGTATTTCGTTTCCTGTCACTGGCAGGTTGGTACGCATGATCGATTCCTTGCAAATTATTTTGTTGTGCGATCTGTTCGCTCGGCGAATTCAGACTTGCGCTACTTCGTCGACCAGCGCCATCTCGCCAGACAGCATCAGTTTTTCGATATCGACCACGATCAGCATGCGCTCGCCAAGCGTACCCAGGCCATTGATATAGCGGGTATCCACCGTGGCGGCAAATTCGGGGGCGGGGCGAATCTGGTCGCTGCGCAGGCTGGTTACATCCGACACGCCATCGACAACGATGCCGACCACGCGGCCGGAGATCGACAGGATGATGACAACCGTAAAGGGCGTGTAGTCGGCCTTGCCGACACCAAATTTGATGCGCAGGTCGACGATCGGCACGATGATGCCGCGCAGGTTGATGACGCCCTTGATGAAGGCAGGCGCATTGGCAATCGTGGTGGGCGACTCGTAGCCGCGGATTTCCTGAACCTTGAGGATGTCGATAGCGTACTCTTCCGGGCCCAGCGTGAAGGTAAGGTACTCTTGGGCGAAACCGCCCTCGTCGGTGGTCTTCGTAGTGTTTTCCTGAACCATAGCTGTGGTACTCCTTTGGCGAACGTCAGGCTGATGGGTTACGCAGCGGAGGGCAGTGCTTGCCGTGCCATGCTGACGAGCATCGAAACCTCGAGAATCAAGGCGACTCGACCGTCGCCCATGATGGTGGCGCCGGAAACGCCGGCAACTTTCCGGTAATTCGATTCCAGGCTCTTGATGACAACTTGGTGCTGACCCACCATGGCATCGACAAATAGCGCCGCCTTGGTGCCATCGGCTTCCAGGATGATCATGATGCCCTCGTCGAGCGCTGTGATGGCGCCTGGCACAGCGAAGATCTCGTGCAGCGAGACGATCGGCAGGTATTCGTCGCGGACCTGAATCAGCTTCTCGACGCCAGAAACGCTCTTGATCATATTGCGCTCGGCCTGCAAGGACTCGATCACATAGCCGAGCGGGATAATGTAAGTTTCATTGCCGACGGCGACCGACATGCCATCGAGAATCGCCAGCGTCAGCGGTAACTTGACCGTCATGCGCGTGCCGACGCCTTGCATCGAGTCGATCTCGACCCGACCGCCCATCGCCGTGATGTTTTTCTTCACCACGTCCATGCCAACGCCGCGACCGGAGACTTCGGTGATCTGATCGGCCGTCGAGAAACCGGCCTCGAAGATCAGGCCATAGACTTCCTGATCGGTCATCTGGTCATGCACGTTGAGGCCGCGTTCCTTGGCTTTGGCGAGGATCTTGTTGCGCGGCAGACCGGCGCCGTCATCGCCCACTTCGATGACGATATTGCCGCTTTGGTGATAGGCCGACAGGGTAATCGTCCCGACCGGCTGCTTGCCTTTCGCGGCGCGCTCGTCGGGCATTTCGATGCCGTGGTCGAGACTGTTACGGATCAAGTGGGTGAGCGGATCGGTGATGCGCTCAACCAGCCCCTTGTCCAGCTCCGTACTCTCGCCGCTGGTCTTGATCTCCACCTGTTTGCCGAGTTTCTGCGACAGATCTCGTACGACACGGGGAAAGCGCGAGAACACCACGGACATCGGCATCATGCGGATCGACATCACCGATTCCTGCAGATCGCGCGTATTGCGTTCGAGCTGAATCAAGCCATTATGCAGGCGCTCGAATTCGACCGGATCGATCTGCGAAGCCGATTGCGCCAGCATGGCCTGCGTGATGACGAGCTCGCCCACCAGGTTGATGAGCTGATCGACCTTGTCGACGCCGACGCGAATGGAGGTATCGGCACCCGGCTTGGCGGCGGTCGCCGCCGGTGCGGCACGCTTGGCGGTTGCCGGTTTTTCTTGGACTTCCGGAGCCACTGCCGGTGTCGCGACGGATGCAGAGGGTGCAGTGCTTGCGGCAGGCAATGTCGCGGTATCCACGAAAAAGCCATAAGCGTCGTCGGATGTTTCCGGCTTGGCCGGATCTGCTGCAGCTGTCGCAGCCGGCACTGGCAAGGACTCGAAGAAACCATAGGCTTCCTCGGTCGATGCCGCTGGCGCAGCGGCATTTGTCTCGGACAGCGGCTCGAAGAAACCGTAGGACTCGTCGGAAGCTGCTGCTGGGGCAGCCTCTCCGATCGGTTCGAAGAAACCATAGGACTCGTCGACCACCGCCTCAGGTGTCGCGCTGTCCGTAAAGAAGCCATAGGCGCCATCGCTCGCGTCGCTCGCGTCGCCTTCGCCCAGCGGGGTCACGCGAATGCTGTCATTGCGGGCGACGAATTCGAGCATGCCGCGCAGCAGTTCGGCGTCCTCGACGCCGCCCATTTGCAGATGCCAGGGCTGATCGGGGCTGGCGGCACGGCCGACAATACGAACATCGCCTTGCTCGGCCAGTTCGGCCATCAGGTTTTCAAGCGTGGCTTCGGTGGTCTCGGCATCGCCTTCCAGGACGAAGTAGAGATCAAAACCATGCTGCAGCTCGGCAGCAATAGTCGACGCTGGCGGGACGGCACTTGCCGGGTCCGCCGTGTTGATAGGGACGGCATTATCGGACCTTGAGGGCGACGCAGCCGGAACCTCGTTCTCGGTCAGCAAGCGCAGACGCTGGCAAACCGCCTGCGCCATGTCGGTATCCGACTCGCCATCGCCCTGATGGGCCGCCAAGAGTTGTTTGAGCACATCGCCGGCATCGAGGAAGGCATCGATCATGTCCTCGCGCAGCTTGAGCTCGCCTTTGCGAACCTTGTCGAGCAGGTTCTCGAGGATGTGGGTGACATCCTGCAGATCGGTAAAGCCAAAGGTTCCGCTCGATCCTTTGATCGAGTGCGCGGCCCTGAAAATGGCATTCAGCTGCTCGTGATCCGGCTCGCGCAAATCGAGCGTGAGCAGCAGGTTTTCCATATTGGCCAGATGTTCCGCAGTCTCCTCAAAGAAGACCTGGTAGAACTGGCTCATGTCGATGGACATGGCGCCTCCTCGTGAAATCGGGTATGCGGCCGAGGAATCAGCCGATGACTTTCTTGACGACCTCGACGAGCTTTTGCGGATCGAAGGGCTTGACCAGCCAGCCCGTGGCACCAACCGCACGGCCCTGCTGCTTCATCGCATCGGACGACTCGGTGGTCAGCATCAGGACCGGTGTCGTTTTGTACTGCGGCAGGCCGCGCAGGTTCTTGATCAGCGTCAGACCATCCATGCGCGGCATGTTCTGGTCGGTGAGAATCAGGTTAAAGGTCTTGGCCTTCGCCTTTTCGAGGCCGTCCATGCCATCGACAGCCTCGGTCACCTCATAGCCGGAGCTTTTGAGAGTAAAGGTCACCATCTGGCGAATGGAAGCGGAATCGTCGACGGCAAGGATGGTTTTGGCCATGGTTAAGCTCCTGTGTGCAGGTCAGGGTTCAAAATAGTTCGATGTCGCCTTCGGTCATCGCCTTCTGGTCGACGGGATTGTTGATGGTTTGTGTTTCGATATTCTTGAGGGCCGTGATGATCCTACCCTGTTCCTCGCGCAGGGAGACAATCGCGCCGCGGGCATCACGGCTGCGCGCCTCCTGCTCGAGCGTTGCGCCCAGGGTGTTGAGTTCGCGCATCACGCCATCCATGGCATCAATGCGGCGCCCCACATGGCCGAGCAGCTGCGACACCAGGTCCTGAAACTGCAGTGCGGTCACTGCTTTGCCGACCAGCGATTCAACGGCCATCGCGCTACCGCCGAGTGCGCCAATCGCATCGGCGCGCACATTATTTTGCTGCTCCATGGCATGAATGATGCCCTCAACCTGCTGCTTCGACTCGAGCGCAAAGGTCATGTCCTGGCTGGCCATGCTCTGAATGGCGGTTTCGGTTTGTTTTACCGACACTTGCATGCTTTGCATCAGCGTATTGATCTGTTGCGAAAACTGGGTGGTGCGTGCAGAAAGGTCGCGCACTTCATCGGCAACGACAGCAAAGCCCCTGCCCGCCTCGCCGGCACGTGCTGCCTCGATGGCGGCATTGAGGGCCAACAGGTTGGTTTGCTTGGCGATGGCCCCGATCTCGGAAAGGATGGTTTGGACGTCCGTGGCATGCTTGGCAATATTGTCGGTCATCTCGACCAGTTCCATGCCCAGCTTGCTATTGCCCACCACACTCTCGACCACGCGCTCCATCACGCTGGAGGTATCGCGCACGAATTCGTCGAACTGGATGACCGTCCCGCCATCCGCCGAGCCGCCGGTCACCGCCAAGGTCAAATTGCGCTGCTCTTCGGTTTGTGCATGCATCCCCTGAAAACTGACTGTCAAATCGTCGATGGCATCCTGCAGCAGACTTTGCACGCGCTGCATTTCGCCGCGCGCGGCCGAAAACTGCTTGCCGAACTGCTCGGCCGCCTCGCGCAGCAAATTGCGAAATTCTTCCAACAACATCTCATCTTCCGCTTCATTGACCGCTATTGCCCCGGCGCACTGTCGTGCGGTGACCAGTGCGACCCCCCGCCAGCCGAGGCCCAGCAATACAAAAGCCGCCAAAGCACCTCCATCGGCACCTGGCGCCAGCAAATAGTAGGCTGCCCCCACAATAGCGGTGAGGAATAAACCGAATGCCAGCGTTTTATCGAAGAACTGCATGCTTTAGCTGTGACCTTGCTTATTATCTGATTTGTCGCATTCGGTCGATTCTAATACCAATGTGCAAATGAACTATCGTGCGGTCCCCTGCGGCGCAGCGCCACCCAGTGCCGGCGTGGCGTTCAATTGCTGGGCATCGCTGACCTCGGCCACGGGGTTCTCCTTGCCATCGCTCAGGATGGCTTCTTCGGTCCGCTTGTTCATGACCACGATGCTGATTCTTCGGTTGATGGGATGAGCCGGTTGCGCCTTGTCGAAAAGCACGGTGGAAGCAAAACCAACCACACGCATGACCTTGCGTTCCTCCAATCCGCCGATGATCATTTCGCGTCGCGAGGCATTGGCCCGATTGGTCGACAACTCCCAGTTACCGAACCCCTTGTCGCCCCCCGCATAGGGGGTCGCATCGGTATGACCGGACAGAGACATCCTGTTTTCGACGCGATTGAGCACAGGGCCAATCTCGCGCAGGATCAGCTTGGTGTAGGGCTTCAACTCTGAACTGGCAAGGTCGAACATCGGACGGTTCTGCTCATCGACGATCTGGATGCGCAAACCCTCGCTGGTCACATCCAGCAACAACTGGTTCTTGAACTGCTTGAGCGTGGGGTTGGATTCGATCAACTGCTCAATGTCGGCCTTCAAAGCCTCAAGCTTCTGCTTCTCCATCTTCTCGAATTCCGCCTTGAGCGCCTGGAGGCTGAGCGATTTCTTGTCCGCCTCGGCAGCACCTTTTTTCACCTGACCATGGCTGCGCGTCAAATCCTCGCCGCCGCCCTGAATGACCGAGGACGAGTCGCCGGACCCCGAACCGCCGAACATGGCGATCATCAACGGGGTCGAGAAATGGTCGGCGATGCCCTTCAAGTCGCCCTGCGAGGTCGAACCCAGCAGCCACATCAGCAGGAAGAATGCCATCATCGCCGTCACGAAGTCGGCGTAGGCGATCTTCCAGGCACCACCATGACCGCCGGCGCCGCCCTTCTTGATCTTCTTGACGACGATGGGTTGTTGGCTGTCGTCGCTCACGGCCTACTTACCCTTGCGTGCCTTGATGTCTTCTTCAAGCTCGATGAAGGTCGGTCGATCAGCGGAAAAAAGCACCTTGCGACCAAATTCCACCGCCACCTGCGGCGCATAACCGTTCATGCTGGCCAGCAGCACCACCTTGATGACCTGGTAAATCTTGCTGCCTTCATCCACTTTCTGGGTGAGTTGGTTGGCGATCGGCTCGACAAAGCCATAGGCGAGCAAAATGCCGAGGAAGGTACCCACCAGCGCACCACCAATCATCTTGCCCAGCACGGCCGGTGGCGAACCCACCGAGCCCATCACGTTCACCACGCCCATCACCGCCACGACAATACCGAAGGCAGGAATACCACCGGCCAGGGTCTGCACAAAGTGTGCAGGAAAATGTGCCTCGGCATGATGCGTTTCGATCTCGATATCCATCAGGTTCTCGATCTCGAAGGCATTCAGGTTGCCGCCCACCATCATGCGCAGGTAGTCGCAGATGAACTCCATCACATGGTGGTCATGGGAGACCGAGGCGTACTTTGAAAAAATCGGGCTGGCTTCGGGGTTCTCGACATCGTTCTCGATCGACATCAGGCCTTCTTTGCGCACCTTCGAGAGAATCTCGAACAACATGGCCAACAGGTCCATGTAGAGCGCCTTGTTGAGGTGCGAGCCCTTGAGCACCGAGGGAATAGCGCCCAACACGACCTTCAACGAACGCGGACTGTTGGAAGCAATCAGATAGCCAGCGGTCAGACCAACAATGGCGATGTATTCGAGCGGCACCCACAGGGCACCCAAACTGCCGTGAACCGCATAAGTTCCCACCGAAGACAGCAGGACGATGACGTAGCCAACGAGCAATAACATGTACGACCCCGGGATTGAATTCAGGCAACGTGGACTCAGGGAACGCAGCCTGAGGCACGCAAACAGTCACCATGATAACGGCAAAAGCCGCTGCGCGGCACAAATCAAGCTTGGCTGCAGCGATCCCCGCTGGGGCCAATTGCCGCGCCAGAAGTAGCGTAGGGCATGATCCCCCGCAGCGGGAGATCATGCCCTCGTCAAGCAAGGAGAGAGAGAGCGTTACTTGAATTTAAGCGACGGCAGCTTCCACAGCACCGGCCTCGGCGGCACGGCGCGTCTTGCCGGCACGGGCCGGCATATGGCACAGCCCGCAGACATAATCCTTTTTGGGATCATGGGCATGCGCCACAAAATCGCCGCCGCAGCACTTGCAACGCGTCATTTGCAGCATGCCAGCATCGAAAAAGCGCACCATCGTCCAAGCTCGGGTCAGCGACAGGACGCTTTCCATACCGGTGCGGTTGATCTGCTCGGTATAGAGGCGATAGGCCTTGATGATGCGCTCCAGACCGTTCAGGCCGGTATGGCGTTCGAGAAAGTTGAAATAGGCCATAAACAGCGAGGCATGCACATTCGGTTGCCAGGTCATGAACCAGTCGGTCGAGAAGGGCAGCATACCCTTGGGCGGCGAAACCCCGCGCACTTCCTTGTAAAGCTTGAGCAGGCGCTCGCGGGAAAGGTTGGTTTCGGCTTCGAGCAGCTGCAGGCGAGCCCCCAACTCAATCAATTCGACGGCGAGACGAATATCTCTCGCTTCCGAGATCACAGATTTATTGCGCATGGAATCCTCCGGTCTTTGATGACTAACTGACGGCGATCAAGCGACGGTCTCGACCGGCTTGCCGGCAGCGAGAATCGCAGCATGGATGTGACCAACACCGCGCTCGCGCTCGTGATTGGCCAACAGATCGATCAACAGAGTGTCGTCGAAGCGGAAGTTGCACAACAGCATATCGGTACTGGCCATTTTCAGAACCTGTCCCGGAGTGAGGGTTTCCAGGATGTCGGCAATCTCCTCACTGATACCCAGGCGGAAAATGGCGGCCGAGCGATCGGCGCGGACCATGTTCTGTGCCAGCATCAGATAGGCGAGATTGACCTCCTTGATATCATTGTAGGTGTCGGTCGATTTCATCATTCTCTCCTTGCATTGCCACCAATCCCGGGCGCCAATTGTGATTCGCGCATGCCCGTTTGGCAGTGATGGCATTTTCACTGGAATTCGGCAAGAAGAAAATCAATGGAAAGACCATCCTTTTGTAAGAACAGGATGGTAACGTCTTGTAAGAAAAAACCTTACAAATACCAGCTTATCCTATGTTTTTAAGCAATATTTTCTGTTAGCCAAATTTTCCAGGCACATCCTGTACGCATGCAATACAGTTCCTACCCTGTTGTTTTGCAAGGTAAACACCCTCGTCGGCGCGCTTGATCAGGGCGTCGATGTCCTTCATGCCCGCATCCCGCGTGGCATAGCCGACACTGACACTACCGGTCAAGTTCAAGGTAGCGACCGTCAGGCGCATGTTCGCCACCGCCCGATGGACGCGTTCGCCACAGACCTTGACAGCCGCAATATCGGTTTCCGGACAGATCACCAGGAACTCGTCACCCCCCGTACGGCAGACCACATCCTGCGCCCGCAAGCCGCTCTTGATGGCCTGCGCTGTTTCCTTGAGCACCAAATCGCCAATATCGTGACCATGCGTGTCATTGACGCTCTTGAAGTGGTCGATATCAACCACCATGCAGGACAGGGGACGCTTGCTGCGGTTCGAGGCCAACCACTCCTGCTGGAAGCGCTCGATGGCATAGCGCCGGTTGGGGAAGCCGGTCAGCACATCGGTCAGCGCCGCCGCCTGCAGGCGCCGGTTGGTCACGGCCAACTCTGCCGCAAAGCGGCGGATTTCCTCGCGATCGCGCTTGATCTCGTTCTGCAAGGTCACCACGCGCTGACCAGCGCGCAAGCGCGCACCCAGCACACGCGACTTGAGCGGCTTGCTCATAAAGTCATCGACACCGGCATCGAAGGCCTCGACCAGTTTATCCTCGGCTTCCAGCGCGGTGAGAATCAATATGTAGATGCTGCGACCAGCCTTGGTCTGACGCAGGGCGCGGGTCAGTTCGACGCCATCCATCTCGGGCATCATCCAGTCGGTCACCACGATCTGCGGCCGCACCTCCAGCGCTTTTTCAAAGCCTTGCTGACCATTGGTCGCCTCATGCACCTCGTAGCCCGAATGCGTCAGCAGGGCTTTGAGCAGCGTACGCATGCTGTTGTCGTCATCGACCACCAGCACGCGCATCGCTCCCTCGCTATCCTGCGCGGCGCTGGGCATACCGGCCTGTGAAAGTTCGGGAGTAGCCGGCGGCTTGGACAATTCCTCGAAAGGTGGCACGAGATTGGAATCGACATTCAACTGCTGCGCCCAATCCTGCCAGCCGCTGACGACGTGATCGCACAAGGCTGTTATCGTTTCGCTTTCGAGCGAAAGCTTGCTGCCCAATAGAAACAACTTGGACATCATGGCGCGTCGCTCGGATTCCGCTGCCAGGCAGATATCCGCGATTAGCCGCGCCAGCGTCAACGTCCAGGTCATCAGGTATTGCCGCGATTCGGGCGGGAAATTGGCCTGCTCCGGCGTTTCATGCAAATAAACGGGATCGACGAACATGCGCGGCAAGCCCCAGTCATGCAGCATGACGGCCGAAAGCTCGGTATGCGTCATGGCGAAAGTGGCCTGCTCAAGCGCCGCCAATGACGCTGCGCGATCCACGGCCAATTGCCCCAGCAAGCGTGCGTAGTCCTCGGGATAAACCGTCGCCAGCGCCAATTCGCCAATACGACTCAGCAGGCCGACACTAAAAGCCTCATCGGGCGGCGCCGCACGAATCTGCCCCGCCAGCATCTGCGTCGCCACAGCACAGGCGAGCGAATAGGACCAGAAGCGGCGGTAATCGAAATTGGCACACTGTCCCGTGCGATGACCGGACAGCAGCGAAAAACTCAGCGCCAGATAACGCACCGTGGGCACCCCCAGCAACAGCAGCGCATCCTGCACGGCCGCCACCGGGCGATGGGCACCCGCCTGCGTCGAGTTCGCGGCCTTGATCAGACGCCCTACCAAGGCGGGATCCGTCTGCACCACATGCGTCAACTCGCTGATCGACACATCTTCCTTGCGCGTTAAGCACATCACCGCCAGCGCCGCACCTTTCGGCGATGGCAAATCCCCCAGCGACTTCAATTCTTGGAGTTTTTCGTATTTTGGCGGCAGCGAATCGTGGGCGGTAGGCATAACCAAAGCAAGAGGTGGCCTGCAGACAAGCGTCCATTCTAAGCTCAAGTCAAACTAAGGGAAGGCTTTGTACCGGGATACACAGCAGGGCTAGAATCGGCCGCGATGGAACCGTCAATCAATTTCTGCTGCACTTGTGCTGCGCCGGTAAGCCTCAAGGTGCCACCGGGCGACAGCCTGCTGCGCCATGTCTGCGATACCTGCGGCGCCATCCACTACCGCAACCCGCGGCTGGTCGTCGGTACGCTACCCATTTGGGAAGACAAAATATTGCTCTGCCGCCGCGCCATCGAACCGCGCCTCGGCTGCTGGACCCTGCCGGCGGGTTTCATGGAAAACGGCGAAAGCGTAGCCGCTGCGGCAGAACGCGAGACCCGCGAGGAAGCCTGTGCCCGCATCGAACTGGGCGAGATGTTTTCGATGATCTCGGTGCCGCACATCAGTCAGGTCCATGTGATCTACCGCGCCCGCCTGCTTGACCTCGACTTTGCGCCCGGCGAGGAAACGCTGGAGGTTGCCCTGTTCGAGGAAGCCGCCATCCCGTGGCAGGAAATCTCCTTTCGCACCGTTGCCACGACCTTGCGCCACTTCTTTGCCGACCGCGCTCACGGCAACTTCAGCCTGCACGCCGAGGCCATCGCGCCACTCTGATTTACTCTTCCACCGCGAACACCACCGGCAACAACACGGCAAACTGCCGATGGCGCAAAGCTTCAGGCAGGGTCGCCCGCTCGGCGGCCAAACGCAACATTTCCACGGCCGCCGTATCCAGTTGGGCATGCCCGCTCGAACGCGCGAGCTCGGTTTGTAGCGCAATCCCGCTGGCCGCCACCTGAATGCGCACCTCAACCGTCCCGGCCAGCCCGGCACGTCGCGCGGCTTCGGGATAACGCTTGTAGCGGCGAGCTTCGCTGGCCAGCGCCAGACGATATTGGCGCAGACCAGCAGCATCGGGGGCGGCAAGCTCGGCAGGCGATGGGGGCAAAGCAACAGATGGCGGCGCCGACACTACCGCAGCAACGGGCTCACCCCCGGGAGCCACTGGCGGTGCTGTCGGGATGGGTACTTCGGTCGCTGCCGACTTCGTTTGCACTACGAGCGTCGGGTAAGTAGCAGATTTCGTCGATTTCGCCGGCGCAGGAAAAGTCGGCGCTGGCGGGACGGCAAGATTCGGCTCTGGCACACTGCGCAGATGGGCCAGCAGACGCTGCGCCGGCGGCACAGCGGTTTCCTCTCTGGGCAACAGCGGCGCCAGCGCCAGCAAGATCGACGCATGAGCGGCCAACGACCAGGACAGCGCACGCCAGGGAAATCCACCGATTTCTTCTGCGTCATTACCGTACTGGTGTGAACTTTTCATTGTCACAATGCTCTGATAGTCTGTCGCGCATTGTAAGGCGACGATTCAAGGCAGGAGACGATGAGTAGCTACCCGCTGATCCTCACGCTTGACCCTCATGGCGTCCCCCACCGCTGGGTGACATGGCAGCACGCTTGCTTCTACTATGCCAAGGATCTGGTCGCCTGGACCATCGGCGAGCACAGCTTCACCATCCACGGCGGTCTCAACCGTATCACCGGGCAGCGCTCCGAAATCCGCACCAACAGCATCATCGCCATCAAGGGCAAAGCACTGACCGGCGACCAGTACCATCGCATCCCGCCACTCGACAATCGCGAACTGTTCCATCGAGATCGCCACATCTGTGGCTATTGCGGCGACAACCTGCCCGGTGCACGCCTCACCCGCGATCACATCAAGCCGGTCTCGCAGGGCGGCAAGGACATATGGATGAACGTCGTCACCGCCTGCCGCCCCTGTAATCAGCGGAAGAGCGGACGCACCCCGGAACAGGCGCATATGCAGTTGCTCTACGCCCCTTACGTGCCCAACAAAGCCGAATACCTGATCCTCTCGAACCGGCAAATCCTGGTCGACCAGATGGATTTTCTGGCGCGCCACGTTCCCGAGAAAAGCCGAGTCCGACTATAACTCGGCTGTAAACTGCAGCGATGAAACCCGCCAAAAGCCTCACGGCTTATCGCCCCTATTGGGCCAAGCGCTTCGGCGTCGCTCCTTTCCTGCCCATGTCGCGCGCCGAGATGGATGCATTGGGCTGGGATAGCTGCGATGTCATCCTGGTTACCGGTGACGCCTACATCGACCATCCGAGCTTCGGCATGGCGCTGGTCGGCCGCCTGCTCGAAGCGCAGGGTTTTCGCGTCGGCCTGATCGTCCAGCCAGACTGGACCTCGGCCGAAGACTTCCGCCGCCTCGGCAAGCCGAATCTTTACTTTGGCATCACCGCCGGCAACATGGACTCGATGGTCAACCGCTACACGGCCGACAGGAAAATCCGTTCCGACGACGCCTACACCGCGAACGGCGCACCGGGCAAGCGCCCGGATTACGCCGCCACCGTCTATGCCCAACGGGCGCGCGAAGCGTTCAAGGATGTGCCCATCGTGCTCGGTGGTATCGAGGCTTCGCTACGACGCATCGCCCATTTCGACTACTGGTCGGAAACCGTCAAACGCTCGGTATTGGCCGACAGCAAGGCGGATTTATTACTCTTTGGCAACGCCGAACGTGCGCTGGTCGAACTCACCCATCGCCTCGCCAAAGGTACGCCGATCGGTGAGATTCGCGACCTGCGCGGCAGCGCCTTGATGGTGCCGGCTGGCTGGGCGCCCTCGCCGGAATGGCACGAGATCGGCACGCGCCACGCACATGACGACCGCACCCTCACCTACGTGCGCTTGCCCGCTTATGAAGCAGTAAAGACCGACAGGATTGCCTACGCCGAAGCCTCGCGGCTGTTTCATCTCGAATCGAATCCCGGGAACGCCCGCGCCCTCGTGCAGCAGCACGGCAACCGCGACCTCTGGCTGAATCCACCGCCGCTGCCGCTCTCCACGGCCGAGATGGATCACGTCTATGGCCTGCCCTATGCTCGCGCACCACACCCGAGCTATGGCGACGCGAAGATCCCTGCGTGGGAGATGATTCGCTTCTCCATCAACATCATGCGCGGCTGCTTCGGTGGTTGCACGTTTTGTTCGATCACCGAGCACGAGGGCCGCATCATCCAGAGCCGCTCGGAAGCGTCGATCCTCCACGAGATCGAGGAAATTCGCGACAAGACGCCGGGGTTTACCGGCGTCGTCTCCGACCTCGGCGGCCCGACCGCCAACATGTATCGCATGGCCTGCAAGGACAGCAAGATCGAAAGCGCCTGCCGGCGCCTCTCCTGCGTCTATCCCGACATCTGTCCGAACCTTGGCACCGACCATGCCCCGCTCATCCATCTTTACCGCAGCGCGCGGCAGGTGCCCGGCGTGAAGCGCATCCTGATTGGTTCGGGCCTGCGCTACGACCTCGCCGTGCGCTCACCCGAATACATCAAGGAGCTG
The DNA here is from genome assembly GCA_964477575.1 of uncultured Methyloversatilis sp. Classification (GTDB taxonomy): domain Bacteria; phylum Pseudomonadota; class Gammaproteobacteria; order Burkholderiales; family Rhodocyclaceae; genus Sulfuricystis. The sequence continues at coordinate 9,386 of CAYZEA010000008.1, read as the reverse complement.
GTCAGCCACCATGTCGGCGGTTACCTCAAGATCGCGCCGGAGCACACCGAGGATGGCCCGCTCTCGAAGATGATGAAGCCGGGCATGGGTGCCTACGAGAAGTTCAAGCGCCTGTTCGAGGCAGCCTCGAAGGCGGCGGGCAAGGAACAGTACCTGATTCCCTACTTCATCGCCGCCCATCCGGGCACCACCGACAACGATATGGTCGAACTGGCGCTGTGGCTCAAGCGTAACGGCTTCCGTCTCGACCAGGTGCAAACCTTCCTGCCCACGCCGCTGGCCATTGCTACCGGCATGTGGCATACCGGCAAAAATCCACTCAAGCGCGTGTCGAAAGATTCGGAGGAAGTGGCCGTCGTGCGTGGCGGCCGCCAGCGCAAATTACAGAAAGCTTTCCTGCGCTATCACGACCCGAAGAACTGGCCGCTGTTGCGCGAAGCGCTCAAGGCCATGGGCCGCGCCGACCTGATCGGCAATGGCAAGCGCCATCTCGTGCCATCATGGCAACCTTCGGATGAAAAGTCGGCGCTGGCAGGACGGCATAAACCTGCCAGTGCTCAGCGAACAAGGAACAAACATGCGTAGGCAACCCATCATTGCCGGTCTGGCGATACTGACACTCGGTGCCGCCGGCTGGTTCTGGTTCGGCCAGGGCGAAGCGCCCAAACCGAAGGGCCCGGGTGTCGTGCCCATCGTCAGCGCCAGCGTGACGCCGCAAGATGTTTCGGTACAGCTCACCAGCAACGGCACGGTCACCGCCGTCCAGTCGGTCGAGATACGCGCCCAGATCAGCGCCACGATTCGCGCCGTGCATGTGAAGGAAGGCCAGCATGTGAGGCAGGGCGAACGACTGTTCAGCCTCGACGTGCGCACCGAAGAAGCCAATCTCGGCAAGGCGCAGGCACAGGTGGCCAAGAGCCGCGCCGATCTCGCCAATGCCGAACGCAACCTGCAGCGCCAAAAAGAGCTGTTCGCGCAGAAGTTCATTTCTCAAACTGCGCTCGACACCGTTCAGAATCTAGTCGACAGCCTGCGCGCGCAGGTCGTCGCCGATCAGGCCGCCGTCGCCGCCATGCAAGTCAATCGCGGCTTCGGCGACATCGTCGCGCCCATCGCCGGACGGATTGGAGCCATCGGCGTCTATCCCGGCAGCCTCGTGCAGCCCAGCGGCGCAGCGCTGGTCAGCATCACGCAGATCGATCCGGTCAATGTCAGCTTCACCCTGCCGGAGCGCGAACTGTCGGCCTTGCGCGAGGCCATGGGTAAAGGCAGTGTCATCGTCGCCGCCCGGCCGGAAAACGGTAGCGCGATCAAGGGCGAGCTGAGCTTCATCGACAACAGTGTCGACACCGCCAGCGGCACCATCCGCCTCAAGGCCCGCTTTGCCAATGCCGACAGCCGGCTATGGCCCGGCATGTTCGTCACCGTCGCCCTCGCGCCGCGCAGCTTGACGGGCGCCCTGACCGTCCCCGTGCAGGCCGTCCAAAACGGGCCGGAACGCAAGTTCCTCTACGTGATCGGCGAGGGCAACAAAGTGTCGCCCCTGCCGATACGCGTCCTCCTGGTTCAGGAAGGTCTCGCTGTCATCGAAGGTGCTGAACCAGGTACGAAGGTGGTCGTCGAAGGTGCCCAGAACCTGCGCCCGGGCAGTAGCGTCAGCGAAGGCGCGGCCAAAGGCGCAGCGAAGAAACCGTGAACCTTTCCGAACTCTGTATCCGCCGTCCGGTGATGACGGTGCTTTTGTCAGTGTCGGCGATCATCGCCGGCATGCTGGCCTATCGCGAACTGCCGATTGCCGCGCTGCCCAGTTACGACGCACCGACCATTTCCGTCACTGCTTCGCTGCCCGGCGCCAGTCCGGAAACCATGGCTTCATCGGTCGCCACGCCGCTCGAACGCCAGTTCTCGACGATCTCGGGGCTTGCCCTCATCAGCTCGACCTCAACACTGGGCAGCACCTCGATCACGCTGGAATTCGACCAGAAGCGCGACATTGACGGCGCAGCCCTCGATGTGCAGGCAGCACTGCTGCGCGCGCAACGCGCACTGCCAGTGGAAATGACTTCCTTGCCGGCCTATCGCAAAGTCAATCCGGCCGACAGCCCAATCGTGTTTCTGTCGCTCACCTCGCCCTCGATGGCGCTCTCCGATCTCAACAGCTTTGCCGACCACCTGATCGCGCCAACCCTCTCGACCCTGCCGGGCGTCGCGCAGGTCAACATCAACGGCCAGAAGAAGTTTGCCGTGCGCGTGCGTGTCGATGTCGAAGCCCTGGCCACACGCAACCTCTCGATTGACGATGTGACCAATGCGATCCGAAATGCCAATGCCAACTCGCCCGTCGGCGTCCTTGAAGGGCCGCGCCAGACGCTGACGATTCAGGCCAACCGCCAACTGGCCAACGCCGCCGCTTTTGCCGACCTGGTCATCAGCGCGCCGGGCAGCCGTCCGCTGCGCCTCGCCGAAGTCGCCGAGGTGATCGACAGTGTGGAGTCGATCAAGACCGCCAGTTGGGTCAATGGCGAACGCGGCATCACGCTCTCGGTCATGCGCCAGCCGGGGGCCAACACGGTGGCCACGGTCGATGCCATTCGCGCCGCTCTGCCCGGCCTGATTGCCCAGATGCCCGCCTCGATTGAACTGACCACGCGCAACGACCGCTCGCTCTCGATTCGCCATGCCATCCGCGACGTGCAAATCACGCTGGCCGTCACCATTGCACTGGTTGTCGGCGTGATCTTCCTGTTCCTGCGCAAGTCGAGCGCCACGCTGATTCCCGCCCTGTCGCTGCCGATTTCGCTGCTCGGCACCGTGGCTTTCATGCAGCTTTTTGGCTTCAGCCTCGACAACATTTCGCTGCTGGCCATCACCCTTGCGGTGGGTCTGGTCGTCGATGACGCCATTGTTGTGCTGGAAAACATCGTGCGTCATATCGAGGCCGGCGAAACGCCGCTGCAGGCCGCCCTGCGCGGCTCGAAGGAGATGAGCTTCACGATCATCTCCATCTCCGTGTCGCTGGTGGCCGTGTTCATCCCGATCTTCTTCATGCCCGGCGTGATCGGCCTGCTGTTCCATGAATTTGCTGCGGTCGTCGGCCTCTCGGTACTGGTTTCGGCCATTGTCTCCCTGACCATCATACCGATGCTGGCCAGTCGCTATGTCCGCCATGAGGAAGCGGAAGGCCCCGGCATGCGCTGGACGGCCTGGTTCGAGCGATGCTTTCTGCGGGCGCAGGCCACCTACGAACGTGCACTCGACTGGTCATTACAGCACACGCGCAGCATTCTCGCGCTGGCCTTCGCCACGTTCGCCGCCTCGGTCGCCCTGTTCATGGTACTGCCCAAGGGCTTCTTCCCGAACGAGGACATCGGGCAGGCACTCATCACCATCGAGGCGGTCGAGGGCATTTCCTTCCCGGCGATGACGGAGCTGCTCACCAAAACCGGCGAGGTGATCCGCGCGCATCCGTCCGTCGAAACACTCATTGTGCATGCCAACGACAGCAACAGCGGCCGCATGTTCATGACCCTCAAGCCAATGGGCCAGCGCCCGCACATCGACAAGGTGGTCGAGCAACTGCGCAAGGACGTGCGCGGCATTGCGGGTGGCAGCGTCTTCATCAACCCGATCCAGAACCTGCGCCTCGGCGGGCGCATCAGCAAGAGCCGCTACCAGTACATCCTGCGCAGCGTCGATGCCGAAGACCTGCGCGGATCGGCCACGCTACTGGCGACAAAGCTGCGCGAAGATCCGGTGTTTCGCGATGTCACCACCGATGCCCAGATGAAGGGTCTGCAGGCACGTCTGAACATCGACCGCGACAAGGCCGCCCTGCTCGGCCTGCAGGTCGCTGACATTCGCTCGGCCCTCTATAGCGCCTTCGGTGAGCGTCAGGTCTCGACGATCTACACCGCCAGCGATAGCTATCCGGTGATCCTGCAAGTGAGTGCCGAAGATCGTATGGATGAAGCCGACCTCGGCAAGATTCGCGTCCGCGCAAAAACCGGCACGCTCGTTCCACTTTCCAGCGTAGCAACGGTCACGCGTGAAGTCGGCCCGGTCTCGATCAACCACGCTGGCCAGTTGGAAGCCGTAACACTCTCCTTCAACCTCGCCCCAGGGATAGCACTCGGCGATGCCTCAAAGCAGATCGACCGTTACAAGCAGGAACTCGCCCTGCCTGCCAGCATTCTCACCAGTTGGGGCGGCGATGCGGCCGCTTTCCAGTCTTCGCAGGGCAGCCAGATCGTGTTGATCATTACGGCCCTGCTGGTGATCTATGTGCTGCTCGGCGTGCTGTATGAAAGCTACATCCATCCGCTCACCATCCTCGCCGGTCTGCCATCGGCAGCCGTCGGCGCTTTGTTGATGCTATGGCTGTTCAAACTGGACCTGTCGATCATCGCCATGATCGGCATCCTGATGCTGATTGGCATCGTCAAGAAGAACGCCATCATGATGATCGACTTCGCGCTCGCCGCACAGCGCGAACAGGGCATGACCCCGCGCGAGGCGATCCGTACCGCCTGCCTGATTCGTTTCCGGCCGATCATGATGACCACGTCGGCCGCCCTGATGGGCGCGCTGCCAATCGCCTTGGGACTGGGTGCCGGCGCCGAGCTGCGTCAGCCGCTCGGCTTGTCGGTGGTCGGTGGCCTGCTGTTCTCGCAGGCCATCACCCTGCTGATTACGCCGGTGATCTATCTGGCCCTCGACCGCTACTCCGGTTCCGGGCCACTCAAGCTCTAATCAGGCACAACCCGTCGAATTAAACGCAACCTGTCGGCTTGGGCATGCCGGCGTAGCGACCTGCCTGCTTGGCCGGGCCGAAGGGGAAGAGGTCGAACAGATACTTCTTGTCGCCGAACTCATCGCCCAGATCATTGCCGATCAGCTTGGTAATTACGCGCAAATTGGGGGCGGTGGAATTCTCGGCGTAATAGTCGCGAATCCAGTTGATTACCTGCCAGTGCTTCTCACCAAGCTCCAAATCGTCCTGCTGCGACAGCACGACCGCGACGTCTTCGCTCCAGTCATCAAGGTTTGCGAGAAATCCTTCCGCATCGGTTTCGATATCCTTGCCATTCACGTTGATCATTTTTGTAATCCTCTCTGTTTAAGGTTGGGGGTAATTCTTGACTACTTTTGTCGGGATTTTAAGCGCAAGCCAGCCTCTTTCAAATAAAACATTACGCAGGCAGGAAAAAGTGGATTTATGATGGAAAATCGAGAGAGGGAGCGGGAGGAGTGGGTGACCACTAACTGAGCGTTTCCCAGCCTTTCAGGGGTAACGGAAGGCAGACGGTTCTTCGCTGACCCTGACTTCAGGGAACCTGGTAGACCATCTTGTAACGACCGGCGGCGAGCATTTCCGCATCGCTGACACCGTAACCCACATAAAATTGCGTCCCGGAGATCATCGAAACGTCGAGAGAGTCGATCAGTTCGATCAGCTCCCAGGTGTTTTCCTCGACGCCGGACATGAATTCGGCCAATGGCCAGGACAGCGTCTCCCAGATATTGCTGCGGTTAAGTACAAAGAAGGTGGGCTCACTCAGTAGTGGCCCGGCGGGTACGCGGGCGGCAACATAGAGCTTATATGCGCGTGGTGCGGTCGCACGTGGCAACTTGCGATCCAGTCCGCGTACGCGACCGGATCGTACCGTACGGGGTAAGGCAGCATCGGGCTCGGTATTGAACCAGAAGGCCAAGCTGTAATTGGTGCGGCTACCCGACGCTTCGACCTCTACCTGCATGAAATCTTCAGTAACGGGCTGGTCGATGGGCAATATCAGAATCTGATACTCAGCGACCAGGGTTTTGCCATCCTTGACATGCGTTGCCGTGACCAATACCGACGCTTCCTCCGTCACCGCCAGCGCGGTCAATCGACCGTCCGGTGAAATGGTCGCTGCAGTGCTGGACAGGCTCCAAACGACAGGGACCGCTAACCTCGATTCGTCCGAATATTCGCCTAGCGCCTCGAGGGCCAAGCTTTCATTGGCCAACAGGTTGCCTTCGGCGCCAATGATCGTCAAGCCAAGCAGGGTGGCCGGCGTGGCGTTGATGAGTATTCTGATGTTCGCCTCGGCATCGGCGTTGCCTTCCGTGTAGCGTGCATAAACGGTTAATTCGGTTGAGACACTTACCTGACCCGCGATAAGATAACCGCGTTCATCAACCCATGCCAGATCGGCATCGGAGACAGTCCACTTATCGGGCATCACCTCACGCATACTCTGGTCGGCGTAGGTGGCAAAGGCGGTCAGCAGCAATTCGCCGCCGGCCTGCAAGGACGGATTGCCGTCGATCCATAGGCCGGTCAGCTTGGCCGCAGTGGCGGTAACGAGAATCTCGATATCGGCAGCGATAGTCGTCTTGTCCAGGGTCAGGCTAGCCGTGACCTTAATCGGCGTATCGACGCCAACACTGCCAGCAGTCAGCACGCCGTCTGCCGAGAGGGTGGCGACGGCTGGATCCGAGCTGCTCCAATCGACCGCGACACGTTCCTCGCGCCCATCGGCATACACCGCAAAAGCCGAGAGGGCGATCTCGCCTTCGAACTGGAGTTGGTCGTTGCCGCGAATGATCAACGATACGGCGGCAGGCTCGGGCGGCGGCGGGGTCGCCGCAGTGGTGAATCCGTGCGGTCCGCTGATGCCGCTCGCCAAACCGGCATCGGCTTGGGCCAGCAGATACAAGTCATAAGCCGTGTCGCCGACCAAGTCGTCGAGCACAAAATTCTGTGTTGTAGCCGCCGCCAAGTAGCCGCGACCGCAAGCCACCACCTGTGTCGGGGGGTGACTGCCGCCGCAAGCGGCAAGTGTTTCTGCCGTCGGTGTGGCTATGCCGGCCGGAAATACCATCCAGACAACGCTCGCCGTGCGGTCGCTGGTAGCCGTCAAGGTAGCACCGGTGGCGGTGATTTCCGTAATGCCGATATTGCTAAGTAGTGGCGGGATAGCCTCGGCCGGGGTTTGCGCCCGACTGCCAGTTATGCCGCCGAGGCTCGCAAGAGCTACGAGGACGATGGAACATTTGCGTAGCATGGCCCACATGAAATTCCAGCCCCCTCAATAAACAAAGTACTTCGGCGAACATCACCATATAAGTCCTCCTTGATCATTTTAATTCGAAAGCGAGATATGAGGGGTTTGCGGGGAGCAACCATCGGTAAGTCTTGCGAGACAAGAACCTCCAGATGGAGTCTGGCAAATGAAAATGCTGGGGAAGGTCGTCGTGACTATCCATAGCCAAAATTACCTGAGAACAGAAAACCTGTACCTGAGAGATCAGGTCAGGTAGCATCACTACATACTGGTCGTGACGATGGGTAGAAATGCAAAACGCCCCGTAGGGCGTTGTCTGGCTTGAGTCGGTGGCGGAGAGGGTGGGATTCGAACCCACGGTACCTTTCAGTACGCCTGATTTCGAGTCAGGTACATTCGACCACTCTGCCACCTCTCCGACACTGCGAATTATAACCGTGACGCCCCGCCTGTCTTCAGGGTAGCTGCTATTTTCCGAAAATCATGTTGCGACAGGCCTTCCGTTCCTTGCTGCTGCCCCTGCTGCTGGTGGCCTGTACACGTCTGGAGCCACCGGGCTCAAATCAACCGCTGATCGTCGGCTTGCCGGCCGACCCGGTTTTCCAGCAACTATCGCCACCCACCGAAGGCCTGCAAGGCTTCAGTCGCGACCTGGTCGGGCTATTCGCCGAATCCCTGGACGTTCAAGTCAAGTTTGTCACCGCCCCCGACCAACCGACCCTGCTGAAGATGCTGAAATCCGGCAAGGTACATATGGCCGCCGCCATCCCCGAAAATGACCATCACGGCAGCGTGCTGTTTTCGTCGACGCTCAAGCTGACACGTCAGCTTATCGCTCAGCATGCGAGCAGCCTGCCAGTCGATACGCTGGAAAAACTGGCCGGACGCGAAGTCGCCGTCCGGCCAGGTGCAGCACAAGTCCAAACCTTGCACACATTGCAACTGAGTCCGCCACCGCTCATCATCGAACACAGCGCAGTCGATGAACTGGAGCTACTTGAAGGGCTAGCACGCCGTCGCTTCGAACTGGTCGCAACCGATGATCTGCATTTCTCTGTCGCTGCCAATGTCCACCCCGACCTGAACATTGCCCTCGAACTACCGGGAAAACTCGGCTATGCATGGGCTTTTGACAAGCGCAACGAGGACTTGCGGGAACGCGCCCAGCACTTCATCGATAACGTCGTTGCCGCTGGCACGCTGCGCCGACTTGATGATCGTTACTTCGGTCATATCCGTCGCCTTAATGTGCAGGATGTCCAGACCTTTCTGGAGCATGTGCGCAGTCGTTTGCCCGAGTTCCGCCATGCCTTCCACGATGCCCAGGAAATCACCGGTATCGACTGGCGCCTGCTCGCTGCCATCGCCTATCAGGAATCGAAGTGGGATCCGCACGCCACCTCCCCCACCGGTGTGCGGGGCATGATGATGCTGACCGAGGACACCGCCGACCGGCTTGGCGTCGCCAATCGCCTCGATGCCGGACAGAGCATCCGGGCCGGCGCGAAGTATCTGGCGATGCTGATGGACGATCTGCCGCCGGAGATGAAGCAGCCGGACCGGCTCTGGTTTGCCTTGGCCGCCTACAACCTGGGCATGGGCCATCTGCGTGGGGCGCGCACCTTTGCCGACGGCCTCAAGCGTGATCCGAATTCCTGGATGGACATGAAGCAGGTGCTGCCGCTGATGTCACGGCCCGAGTATTACGAACGCCTCAAAAGCGGCCGCGCACGCGGCGGCGAAGCCGTCATCCTCGTCGAGAACGTCCGCAACTACTTCGATGTGCTGTCACGGCTGGAGCCGATCTGGACCCCTCCCAGCATGGCCAAGGAAAGCCCGGCGAAGAAAAAGCCGGGCAAGAAATCAGCGCGCCGGCGTTAGCACCTCGACGCCGCCCATGTAAGCTGCCAATGCCTTGGGCACCGCCACCGTGCCATCGGCACGCTGGTAATTCTCAAGGATGGCCACCAGCGTGCGTCCGATCGCCAGACCCGAGCCATTGAGGGTATGCACCGGACGCGGCTTGCCGCCCTTTTCACGGCAACGCGTCTGCATGCGCCGTGCCTGGAAGGCTTCAAAGTTCGAGCAGGAAGAAATCTCGCGATAGGTGTTTTGCGCCGGCAGCCACACTTCCAGATCGTAGGTCTTGGCGGCCGAGAAGCCCATGTCGCCGGCACACAGCGCCATCTTGCGGTAGGGTAATTCGAGCTTTTGCAGGATGGTTTCGGCATGGCCGGTCAGTTGTTCCAGCGCATCCCACGACATCTCGGGCGGCACGATCTGCACCAGTTCCACCTTGTCGAACTGGTGCTGGCGGATCATGCCGCGCGTGTCCTT
>CAYZEA010000007.1:0-170958 GCA_964477575.1 uncultured Methyloversatilis sp. | reverse complement strand
CCATTTGGTTCACAGCAGAATGCGGGCATGAAGATACTTTTTCTACAGCTTCGTTAGGTTTCGTTATGCGCATCGCCTCTCCACTGATAGCAAGCATCCTGTTCGTGGCTTCAGTACACGCTGAAGACTCAAGCGTGGTTGGTGTGTGGGACGGAGGAGATCGTGCTGCTGCAGCAATTTACAGAACACTGACAATTACGAAAACGCACATATCGTGGCCAAAAGCCGGCAACCCCAAGTGCAAGGCCACGTACAAAATTGCATTCACGGAAAGCGGCGACACATTTCCAGATCAACTCGCAGAGTTCAAAGTTCCTGTGAAAGGCATTACATACACTACTGTTAGGCTTGAACTGCAACAGAAAGAGTGCGTTGGCGACTTGGGCTATCTACAGTTCTCGTTCCCATCAAACATTCCGAATTACGCAGATGTCGTCGAATATGATCGAAATGGTAAGCCTAATGGACGGATTCACTTTCACAAGCGTAACTGACCACATTGCCCCCCATGAAACCTAACCCTACAGTCGAGCGGACCTGCGCAAAAAGCCGCGCAGTCCGCTCACTTCCACGTTGAAGCTGTAGAAAAACCCCATTTTCACCCGCCGCGAGGCGTAAAAAAGGCGCGATGCGGATCGCGCCTTTTTTGATTTTCATCGTCCGAATTCCGATCCCCGCCGTCCCGCCAGCGCCGACTTTTCAAGAAACGGCTGCTCGGCAGGGTTCAGGACTTCCCCGCCCTTCTCCTGTTCGGCCAGTGCCTTGATGTTGGCCTCGGAGTGGTAGCCGGCATCCGCCGTGATGAGGGTCTGGTCGGTGCGCAGGGAATCTGTGGCCTGGATGAGCGGCAGTAGCAGTTCCTGTTCGGAGCCGGTACCGTGGGCCTGGGCTTCGACGATGATCTGGTGTTTGCCATCAACCGCCGCCACGCCGGTGTAGCCCTGGATGACGCCTTTGCCGGTGGCCATCTTGGCGGATTGGTTGTCGGTGCGGTTGCTCTTCCTGATGCTGCCTTTGCTGCCCTTGCGATCCTCTGGGTTGGCCGCGAGCCAGTCGCGCAGTTGGGCGGATTCTTTCTGCAGGCGGTCGATGCGCTGTTGCGCCTTGGTGTCGCTCGTGGGTTCGGCGGGCAGGGTGTCGTTCTGGCGATGCCGGGCGAGCATGAGCGCGTGTTCGAAGCTGCCGGGCAGCAGTTGCCGTTCCAGATCAACGGCGATGAAGCGCGGGCTGGTGTCTATATGCTTGTAGCGGGCCATGCAGGTCTCCCCATAAAGTCCTTGTCGGACTCTTGCCATGCCATTTGGTTCACAGCAGAATGCGGGCATGAAGATACTTTTTCTACAGCTTCGTTAGAGGTATACATACTATGAGCCATACCGTTATATGGCTTTTTCCCCGTTGGTATGCTAGTGTGAGCGCATGAATAAAGCGCGGTTCGAGTGGGATCAAAACAAGAATGCCGAAAATCAGGAGAAGCATGGAGTGGCTTTCTCTCTGGCGCAGTATGCTTTCGCCGACCCACACCGCGTAATCGCCGAAGACCTTGCGCACAGCGAAGACGAAACACGTTATTTCTGTTTCGGCGAGGTCGAAGGCGGTATTCTCACCGTCCGTTTTACTTATCGCGGCGGTGTCATCCGTATCATTGGCGCCGGTTACTGGCGGAAAGGCAAGGCAATTTATGAGCGCGAAAATCAAATACACAAATGAGCCACTTGGCGAGATCAAGGTTGTTCGTGATTTCCTCCCTCCTCCCGAGCAACTGGCATTCCGTGAAGAAGGTGTGAAGGTCACGCTTGCACTTAGCAAGAAGAGCGTTGAGTTCTTCAAGTCCGAGGCGACAAAACATCATACCCAGTACCAGCGCATGATCCGTCACCTCGTTGACGCCTACGTGGAAAGCTACGCACCACCTCTAACTGATCGCTCAACACGGACGTCCCGCAAGCGGGCCGTCGGTTAGCTTTACGTTCGGCCCCTTATGGTTGCCCCTGGCCGTTGGACTAATGGACAACGATAATCTATGTTGGTACTATCTCCAACATGAAAGCCGTTGAACTCCTTAGCACACGCATTCCGTACTCCGAGTTGGCGTTTGCGGAATTGGTACTGTGGCGCCTTCCGAAGCCGGTCGAAGGGTGGTTACATCGGTTCAAGTACAGGCTGGCGTATGTCGTGCGGGGAGAATGCGTCTTGCGCTACGACAACGAAGTTGGGAAGGGCGATCATAGGCATTTTGGTGGAAGGGAAAGTTCCTATGCGTTCACAACACCGGAACAGTTGATCGCTGACTTCCAGAAAGACATTGCGAGGTGGAATCATGAAAACCGTAACTCTTGACGTGCGAACGCCTGCTGACTCGATGGCTGACTTTGCGCGGGTATGGAATACAGGCAAACCACAGAAGTCAGCTCACATCAGCTTTGCCTCCCCGGAGCTGCTTTGGCGAGTGTTAACCCAAAAGCGGTGGGAACTGCTTAAGGCTCTTTGCGGTGCTGGCCCCGTGTCAATCCGCGAAGCCGCACGACGTGCCGGGCGTGATGTAAAGGCCGTCCATGGCGATGTCACTGCTCTACTCAACGCAGGAGTCCTCGATCGAACGGATGATGGGCGCATCGTCTTCCCGTTCGAGGCTGTGAAAGTAGAGTTCCTATTGCAGGCGGCATAATCGTGGCAGAGTGCCAGGGGCCGAACCCGGCAGTCGGGCGGACCTGCGCGAAAAGCCGCGCAGGCCGTTGAATTCAAACGTTAAATCTGTAGAAAAACCCATTTTTTACCCGGGAATGGCCGTAAAAATGGCGCGGGATTTTCTGCGCCATTTGCATTTCATCGATTGAGTTTGTCGGTTCGCCGTCCCGCCAGCGCCGACTTTTCGCTCAGATCATCGGTTGCAGCCCGTTGCCGGGCCTTTCCCGCCCCGTCGCGCTACTGCCCATACCCGTGGTGCGCCAGCTTCTCGATGTTGTGCACCAGACAGTAAAGCTTCCACTGCCCATCAACCTTCTTCCGTCCGCGTAAGGTAAACCGGTTCAGCCCCTTGTTATGGCGCAGGTTTCTTCGGATGCGCCTTGTCGTAGATCGGATCGGGCAGGGCTTTGTATTTGTTCTGATCCTTGAACCGTTCATCCCGCTTGCGCATCTGGTTGTCCGCGATCAGGGCGGGTATCTCTTGTTCAGCGAGGGCAGTGAGGTTGGCGTCCGAGTGGTAGTCCAGCCTCCAAATCCAAAAACCATTCGAGTCTTGTTATTCCATTTGGTTCACAGCAGAATGTGGGCATGAAGATACTTTTTCTACAGCGTCGTTGGGCATCAGAGAGGTTGCACCATGGATAGTTTGCACAATCCCTTCATGCTTGCCGCAGCGCTCTTCAGCTTCATTGCTGCTGAGGTTCGCGAACTGACCGCCGAAGATATGGCGAAGTTTCGGCCGGCGGCTGATGTGTTGCCGTCATCTCTTAAGAAGAAGCTTGGCGTGCGCGGCCCTCAGAAAACACCGACCAAAGAGCGCATTACCATCCGCTTGTCGCGAGAAGTGGTTGACCAATTTCGCGAAAGTGGCGAGGGCTGGCAAACACGCGTAGATGCCGCCTTGCGCGAGTGGCTCAAGCATCATTCTCCGGCATAAGCCATTGCCTCATTCACCTACGGGGTCGAACCCATCACATTCCACCGGACGCTGCGCGATAAAGCCGCGCAGCACCCCAGACCTCCACGTTGGCTCTCACAATAAGGATTCTCCATGCTTGCCAATTCGCTGTCCTCCTGCATCACCACAACGAAGGTTGAGGAATCCCGTGATTTCTATGTCAAGTACTTTGGCGCGAAGATCACCTTCGACTGCGGCTGGTACGTCAACCTCGAATTCGGCAAGGGCGCATCTCTTCAGTTCATGGCACCGCAGCCAGATCAGCCCGCCTGCAATCCTGCCGGCTTGACCTACAACTTCAGTGTCTCCGATGTCGATGCCGAGTTTCAATCGCTTACCGCTGCTGGACTGGCTCCGATCATGCCGCTTGAAGACCATCCTTGGGGGGATCGTGGCTTCGCCGTCCAAGATCCCAATGGCGTCGTCCTTTACATCTATTCGGAACGGGAACCCAGCCCCGAGTTCAAGCAATACTACAAGTCCTGACGCCCTGCCCGCCGTCCTGCCAGCGCCGACTTTTCATGGATCGGTCGGCAGCCAATAAGGATTGGCAAATGTCGGCGCTGGGCCGACGCTCCTCCCCGTCAAGAAAAAAGCCTGGCACGCGGCCGGGCTTGATTCGTGCAAAGCTACGCTACATCATCCCCAGCGTGGTCGGCAGCCAGGTGGTGACGATCGGCACATAGGTGATGATGAGCAGGAAGATCAGCATCGTCAGCAGCCACGGCCCGACCGCCTTCGAGCAGTCGGTCAGCCCCATCTTGGCGATGCCGCTGGCCACGTAGAGGTTCAGGCCGACGGGCGGCGTGATCATGCCGATTTCCATGTTCACCGTGATCATGATGCCGAAGTGGATCGGATCGATACCGAGCTTCATGGCAATGGGGAACAGAATCGGCGCCGTGATCAGGATGATCGACGAGGGCTCCATGAAGCTGCCCATGATCAGCAGCAGGATGTTGACGGCGATCAGGAAGCCGATCACGCCCAAGCCCGAACCCTGAATCCACTCGGCGATCCCTTGCGGAATCTGCTCGTTGGTGAGGATGAACGAGAACAGCACTGCATTGGTGATGATGTAGAGCAGCATCGCGCTCATGTTCGCCGAATTCAGCAGCACCTTCGGCACGTCGGACATTTTCAGGTCCTTGTACACAAATACGGCAATCACGAAGGCATAGACCGCGCTCATCGCCGCGGCTTCCGTGGGGGTAAACAAGCCGCTGTAAATACCGCCGATGACCACGATGATCAGCAACAAGCCCCAGATCGCCTTGCGGAAGCTTGCCCACCGGTCGGCCCACGAATGCACCCGCTCGCGCGGGTAATTGCCCTTGCGCGCCACCCACCAGGTGGTAAAGCCCAGCATGAGGGCGAGCAACAGGCCGGGGATCACGCCGGCGATGAACAGCGCACCGATCGAGCTGTTGGTCGACACCGCATACATCACCATGACGATCGAGGGCGGAATCAAAATGCCAAGGCCGCCCGCCGAGGCGATAACGCCAACTCCGAACTTCTTCGGATAACCGGCCCTGACCATCGCCGGCAGCATGATCGAGCCGATCGCCACCACGGTCGCCGGCGAAGAACCGGAAACCGCCGCGAACAGGGCGCAGGCAAACACCGAACTCATGCCCAGACCGCCGCGGAAATGGCCAACCATGGCTGTCGCGAAGTTGATCATGCGCCGCGCCACGCCGCCGTGGGTCAGGAAGTTGCCGGCCAGGATGAAGAAGGGGATCGCCATGATCTCGAACTTCTCGATGCCGGTGAACAGCTTGAGCGCCACCGCTTCGAGCGGCACCTCGGTGAAGGCAAACAGGAAGGTCAGCACCGTCAGGCCGAGCGAGATCGACACCGGCATGCCGGTGAGCATCAACAGGGTCAACAGGAGGAAGATGACAGCGGCGCTCATTTGCCTTCTCCCTTATCGGCTTGGTCGGCAATGCGCGTGTGCTTGAGATCGCGCATGTGCAGATCGTCGTCCATGCCGTAGGGGTTGGCGTCCACCGGCAGCTTTTCCTCCTCGATGCCATCGACATGGCCATGATCATGTTGCGGCAACTCACCGGTGCGGATGAAGCTGACCGTCACCTGCAGGAAGCGGAAGCACATCAGGAAGGAACCGAGTGGAATGGCCGAATAGACGATCCAGGTGGGCCACTCGAGGTCGGGCGTCGTCGGCCCTTCGTAAAGATCGCCCATTGCCATGCCGAAGAATTTGAAGAAGCTGTAGTGGGCGCCGTTCTCCCAAACGAAATGCGCGCCCAGCGAGCCGATGATGCCGGTAAAGAATGCCCCGGCCAGCAGGCCGAAGACGATAAATTTTCCGCGCGTACTATCCTGGAGACGGTTGATCACGACATCGACGCCGACATGGATGCCGGTGCGCACGCCATAGGCAGCGCCGAACTTGGCCATCCAGACGAACATGATGATGCACAGCTCCTGCGCCCAGGAAAGATTCAGGCTAATCAGCCAGTCCTGCACGCCCGGAATCGCCAGTCCGGAGGCATAGCGATGCATCACGGCAACAAAGATGATCAGCGTGGCGGCGCCCATGAGGAAGGTCACGACCCATTCCTCGAGATGGTCGAGAATTTTCATTGCCATCACTCCATAAGACACGGGGCCCACAGGGCCCCGTCAGTATCGGCTTTAAATCAGAGCTTCTTCGGATCGAAGCCGGTTTCCTTGTAGATCGACTCGACCAGATCCTTGCCGACACGGCTGGACATCTGCTCATGTACCTTGAACATCGCCTTCTTCCAGGCCTTCTTCTGCTCGGCTGTGAGAGTGATGATCTCGCTCTTGCCAGCCTTCTTGACGCCCTCCATCGCCGTGTCGTTCTCCACCTGGGCAATCTGGTTGGCGTAACGAGTCGCCTGCTCCATCGCGCTGTCGAGCTGCTTGCGGATATCCGCCGGCAGGCCGTCCCAGAACTTCTTGTTCACGATCACCGCGTAGCCGAGATAGCCGTGGTCGGACAAGGTCACGTACTTCTGCACCTCATGCATCTTCTGCGTGTAGAGGTTGGAGGGCGGATTCTCGGTGCCATCCACGACGCCGGTCTGCAGCGCCTGGTAGACCTCGGAGAAAGCCATCTTCTGCGGCAGCGCACTGACGGCGCGCATCTGCGCGTCGAGCACGTTAGAGGACTGGATGCGCATCTTCAGGCCGCGGAAATCCTCCGGGTTGCGCAGGGGCTTGTTGGCGCTCATCACCTTGAGGCCGTTGTCCCAGTAGGCGAGTCCCATAACGCCCTTGCTTTCCAGCTTCTTCAGCAGCGAGGCGCCGATCGGTCCGTTGGTGACCTTGCGCAGTTGATCATAGTTGTCGAACATGAAGGGAAAATCGAAAACCTCGAACTCCTTGACGCCGAGCGGGCCGAACTTGGCGAGCGAAGGCGCCAGCATCTGCACCGCGCCGAGCTGCAACGCCTCCATCTCCTCTTTGTCCTTGTAGAGCGTGCTGTTGGGGTAGACCTCGACCTTGACCTTGCCCTTGGTGAGCTCTTCGGCTTTCAGCTTGAAGAAGTCCGCGCCCTTGCCCTTGGGCGTGTCGCTGGCAACGACGTGGCTGAACTTGATCACGATGGGCTGCTGGGCAAACGCGGCCAGCGAGAAGGTGGCCGCCGTCAAGCCAATCACAAGTGAACGTAGTTTCATCTATATCTCCTCAAGTCTTTTGATGGGATCAATGCTATTGCATTAAATCGTGCCTGTATTCAATATTTCTTTCGTACTGCACTTTTACGGGAAAGTCTGACAAAAGTCAAAGCAGCCGTTTCGCATCTGCGCCAGCGTGTAAACTTGCGTCTCCTTGCTTTTCCCGGCTTTGTTATGTCCTTGTTGAACATCCTGCGACACCAACTGATGGTGCTTGCCTTGCTGGTTCTCGCTGGTTGTGCCTCGGTTGCCGTCCCGCCAGCGCCGACTTTTGCGACCTATGATTTCCCCAGTCAGGTCGAATCGTCCCTTCCCCCCCCCCTGGTGCGGGAGCCCGGCTTGCGCTTGTCGCGCTCGCTGCAGCCGGCGCTTGTTCCGCCGCCAGGCGCAGTATTGCCCATCGAAACGATCATCGACAAGCAACCGCGCGCACTCGACCTCACCATCCCGCCGCAAGATTTGTGGGAACGCCTTCGCCGCGGTTTTGGCATGGCCGACCTGCATGCCCCGCTGGTGGTCGATCGCCAGTCCTGGTATCTCAACCGGCCAGACGGTTTGCGGCGCATCTTCGAACGCGGCGGCCGTTATTTGCACCATATCGTCGAAGAACTCGAAAAACGCGGCATGCCCACCGAACTGGCGCTGCTGCCCATGGTGGAAAGCGCCTATAACCCGCAGGCCGTCTCTCGAGCCCGCGCCATGGGCATGTGGCAATTCATTCCCTCCACCGGCAAGAACTACGATCTCGAACAAAACTGGTGGGTCGATGAGCGGCGCGACATCATCGCCTCCACCGATGCCGCCCTCACCTACCTCAAGAATATCTACGAGATGCATGGCGACTGGCATCTTGCCCTCGCCTCCTACAACTGGGGCGAGCATGCCGTGGCCCGCGCGATTGCCAAGAACCAGGCCAAAGGCCTGCCCACCGACTATGCCAGCCTGACCATGCCGGCCGAAACGCGCTATTACGTGCCCAAACTGCAAGCCCTCAAGAACATCGTGGCCAATCCCGAGGTATTCGATTTTCACCTCCCCCCCTTGTCGAACCAACCCTATTTCGAAACCGTGACGAAACCCGAGCGTATGGATGTCGCGATTGCCGCCAAACTGGCCGGCATGTCCATCGAGGAGTTCGTTTCGCTCAACCCCGCTTACCATCGTCCGGTGATGAATGGCGACCAGGCGGGTCCGCTGCTGATTCCGGCCGACAAGGTCGACACCTTCCTCGCCAACCTTGCCAAGCATGCCGCCGAGGACAAACCGCTATCGAACTGGCATAGCTACCGCATGGTCAAGGACGACACGCTGGCGAAAGTCGCGGCACGCTACAAGCTGAGCGAAGCGCGGCTACGCCAGATCAACGGCATCACGCCGCGCCTGAAAATCAAGCCGGGATTCAACCTGTTGGTGCCGCGCCCGGGCAGTCTGGCCAATCCGGATGCCATTGCCCGCGCCCTGCCCCAGCCTGGTCCGGAGAAAGTGACGGCGGCAAAGAAACCCGCCACAAGAAACAAGGCCGCAAATAAAAAATCTCCAGCAAATGCAAAACCTGCCGCGAAGTCCGCCGCGAAACCCAAGAAGGCCACGCCCAAGAAAAAATCGCCACGCCTGCTGCACAAATGAATTCCCGACACTGGTCACAACCTCTCCGCATCAGCATCCAACCCCTGCCGGGGTTCGGCAATCAATAATGCCGACCAGAATTCACGCTGGCGGGCGACTGCTCGGACGACGACTGGTACTGCTCACGCTGCTGGCCAGCGGTCTGATTGCCACTTTCATCACCGGCATTCAGCTCTATCTCGAATACGACCGCGAGGTCTCCGACATCCGCAAACGTTTTGTCGAAATCGAGACGGCTTACCTGCCCAGTGTCCGACAGGGCTTGTGGGTCATGGATCATCAGGCACTGCAAGTACTGGCCGATGGCATTCGTCAATTGCCGGACTTCGAGTATGCCGCCATCCACGTTGAGCACCAGACAGTTGCCAGCAGCGGAACACGGCCGGGCTACATCGAACTAAATCGCACCTACAAGGTTTCCTACGAATACCGCGGCAACCACCAGTTGATCGGCGCGCTTGAGGTCGCTGCCAGCAATGCCGGCCCCCTGCAACGGACCAAGCAACGCTTGGGCCTGATCCTGTTGCTCAACGCTCTCAAGGCAGCTGCCGTTGCCGGCTTCATCCTGCTGCTGGTCCGGCGCATGATTACCGACCCGGTCACGCGTATCCATAACCATACGCGCGAACTGGCGCAGGGCTATCTCGACACACCGCTGACACTGGAAGCCCGCTACCCGTCGAGCCAGGATGACCAGATTCATGAACTCGCAAAAGCCGTTGACGACATGCGTATTGGCCTGCGACAGCGCAATGCCCAGATTCTTGAATCCAATGCGCAATTGCTGGAGGCCATTGCGGCCAAGGAAATCGCCCTGATGCAGGTGAAATCCCATGCCGAAGCGCTTGAACTCGCTGCGGGTGTTTTCTCAAACACCTTCGAAGGCATCATGATCACCGATGCCAGCAGCACCATCCTGAGCATCAACCCGGCCTTCACTGCGATTACCGGCTACACCTCGGAAGAAGTCATCGGCAAGACCCCGCGCCTGCTGCGTTCCGATCATCAGCATGAGCACTTTTATCGCGACATGTGGGTCACCCTGAACACCACGGGCGAATGGCGTGGCGAACTGTGGAACCGCCGCAAGAATGGCGAGGCCTATCTGCAATGGACCAGTATCACCACCATCAGCAATGAGTATGGCATGCCTTACCGGCGCATTGCCGTGATGACCGATATCACCGAAATGCGCCGCAAAGATGAGCACATCCGCCATCAGGCCTACCACGACACCCTGACCAAGCTGCCCAACCGCATGCTGCTGCAAAACCGCATGGAGCATGCCATCAAGACGGCCCAGCGCGACAGCGAGCGCCTTGCCCTGATCTTCATCGACCTCGACCGTTTCAAGGTCATCAACGACAGCCTCGGCCATTTTGTCGGCGACGAACTGCTGATCCAGGCTGCCCGCCGTCTGCAGGACTGCGTACGCGCCAGCGATACCGTCGCCCGCCTCGGCGGCGACGAGTTCGTCATCCTGTCGAGCATTGAGCATAGTGCGGACGCCGCGCATATCGCCGAGAAAATTATTCAGGACATGGCCGTGCCTTTCCAGATTGAAAACCAGACGCTGCACGTCGGCGCCAGCGTCGGCATCAGCATCTACCCCCTGGATGGCGACACATCTGCTGTCCTGCTGCGCAATGCCGATGTCGCGATGTATGCCGCCAAGCAGGCCGGGCGGGGCACCCTGCGCTTCTTCGACGTCGCGATGAACGACCGCGCCCAGAATCGTCTGCATCTGGAAGCAGCCCTGCGCCGCGCCCTCGTCGATAACAGCTTTGAACTTTATTACCAGACAAAAGTACGTCTGATCGATTCGCGCTATTGCGGCATGGAAGCGCTGATCCGCTGGCATGACCCGGAGCGCGGGCTGATATCACCCACCGATTTCATTCCACTCGCCGAAGAAACCGGCCTGATCGAAGCCATCGGCGACTGGGTGCTGGAAACCGCCTGTACGCAGATGAAGCGCTGGAGTATTGCCGGCAACATCACCGGCCCGGTTGCCGTCAATGTGTCTGCCAAGCAACTGGACAACCCCGAATTCGCCAACAAGGTCAAAGCACTGCTGGAGCGCCATGCGCTCGAACCGGCCTTCCTGCAAATCGAAGTCACCGAATCCACCGTGATGGCCAATCCCGACATGGCCATCGAGGCACTCTCCAAACTCACCAGCCTCGGCATCACCATTGCCGTGGATGACTTCGGCACCGGCTATTCCAGCTTCAGCTACCTCAAGCGCCTGCCGATCAATCTGCTGAAAGTCGATCGCTCTTTCGTCACCGACATCGGCACCTCCCGTGAAGACGAGGAGATTGTCACCGCCATTGTCCAGGTGGCGCATTCGCTCAAACTGGAGGTGGTCGCCGAAGGTGTCGAAACCGAAGCACAGGCAACCTTCCTCAATCGCCTGGGCTGCCAGTTCGCCCAGGGCTACCTTTATGCCAAACCCTTGCCAGTTGCCGAGTTTGAAAAGTTAGTGGGTGCGTAGGCCCGCACTCAGCTTGCAAAGAAACAGCAAACCGCCTGGGTGGCGCTCACGCTAACCACCGGGGGATACGCCTCCCGACAACGCGCCTCGGCACGCGGGCAACGCGGGTGAAAATGGCAACCGGCCGGCGGCTTCGCGGGCGATGGCGGATCACCGGCCATCTTGACGTCCATACGCTGACCGTCGATGCGCGGCACCGCCGCCAGCAAGGCTTGCGTGTAGGGATGGCGCGGCGCGTGCAGGACTTCAGCGACCGTCCCCCGCTCGACAATCCGGCCGAGATACATCACCGCCACCTCATGGGCCAGATGATTCACCACGCCGATGTTGTGCGTGATAAACAGGTAGGACAGCCCCAGCGTCTGTTGCAATTCGGCCAGCAGGTTGAGAATCTGCGCCTGCACCGAAACATCCAGCGCGCTGGTCGGCTCGTCGCAGATCAACACTTGCGGCTGCACCGCCAGCGCCCGCGCAATGGCGATGCGCTGACGCTGCCCGCCGGAAAACTCATGCGGATAGCGATCCGCCATGCTGGCGGACAAGCCAACCTGCTCGAGAATCTGCGCCACATCGCCAACACTGGACTCGGGCCGGCCTTCGGCCACAATCTCGCGGATGCGCATGCGCGGGTTGAGCGACCCGAAGGGATCCTGAAACACCATCTGCATGCGCTCGGGCGCCAGACCATCCAGCTTTTCCGTCTGCCAATGAATGTCGCCCGCCGTCGGCGCCTGCAAGCCCAGAATCGCTTTGCCCACCGTCGTCTTGCCGCAACCCGACTCGCCCACCAGCGCCAGCGTGCGTCCGGCAGGCAACACCAGATCCACGCCATCCACGGCACGCACATGACCGACGGCACGTTGCAGAATGCCGCGCCGGATCGGGAAATGCACCTTCAGGTCGCGCACCGTCAGCAGGGCTTGCGGCACGGCGGATAGTGCAACCGATGCCGTCTCGCCAGCGCCGACTTTTCGTTCCACGCGCATTTCGAGATGGCAACGCACCCGATGATCGGGCCCATGCTCGCGCCACGGCGGCGGCGCGCAATGACACACCGGCAACACCTCGCTGCAACGCTCGGCAAAACGGCAGCCGGTAAATGTCGTTCCCAGCGGCGGCACGCTGCCAGGAATGGTGGCGAGACGCCGCTGCCCCTGCACCTGTTCGGGCAGTGCCTCGAACAAACGCCGCGCATAGGGATGGCCCGGCGCGGCGAAAAAAGCCGCGCGCGGCGCCACCTCGACCAGTTGCCCGGCATACATCAGGCCGATCTGGTCGGCCATGCGCGCCACGACGCCAAGGTCATGCGTGATCAGCAGCATTGCCATGCCGCGTTCGCGGCGCAGACCGTCGAGCAGGTCGAGCACCTGCGCCTGAATGGTGACATCCAGCGCCGTGGTCGGTTCGTCTGCAATCAGCAGTTCCGGCGCACCGGCCAGCGCCATCGCGATCATCGCGCGCTGCTTCATGCCGCCGGACATCTGGAAGGGATACTCGCGCGCCCGCCGTTCGGGATCGGGTATCCCCACCGCCGCCAACAGTTCAACGACACGCGCGGCATTTCCTGCATGCGAACGCAGCGCTTCGGCAATCTGCTCGCCCACCGTCATGACAGGATTCAAGCTGGTGGCCGGCTCCTGAAAGATCATGCCGAGCTTGCCGCCGCGCACATGGCGCATCTGCGCCTCGGTCAGGCGGCACAAATCCTCACCCGCAAAATGGATGGCGCCCTGCGCAATACGTCCGTTGGCGGGCAGCAGGCGCATCAGGGCCAGTGCCGTCATCGACTTGCCGCAGCCCGATTCGCCGAGTAGCGCCAGCGTCTCGCCGCGCTCGATCTCGAAAGAAACCTCTTCGACCGGGTGCAATGAGCCGATCGCAACAGATAGATCGCGGACGGACAGTAAGCTCACCGCGATGTCCTCGGATCAAACGCATCACGCAGCGCATCGGCAAACAGATTTGCCGCCAGCACCAGCACGAACATGAAGATGAACGCCGCCGCCAGCGACCACCACACCATCGGCTCGCGTGCCAGTTCCATGCGCGCCGTGTTGATCATGGTGCCAAAGCTGATGGTGTTCGGATCGACGCCGATGCCGACATAGGAAAGCACCGCCTCGGCCAGCACCAGCCCGGAAAAGTCCATCACCATGGCGATCATCACGATGTGCATGACATTCGGCAGAATGTGACGCCAGAGGATACTGACACTTGAAATACCTAATGCCCGCGCCGCCTGCACATACTCAAGCTCGCGCAGCTTCAGCGTCTCGCCGCGCAGCAGACGGCACAGCCCCGTCCAACTGGTAATGCCCAGAATGGCACATAGCGCCAGCAGCCGCGCATCGGCCCGTTCGGCGCTGGTGGCAAACCACTCGGGATGGGTGTCGATCACCACCTGCATCATCAGCACCGACGCGGCAATCAGCAGCACGCCGGGGATCGAGTTGAGGGTGGTATAGAGGTACTGGATCACATCGTCGATCCAGCCGCCCGCGTACCCCGCCAGCAGGCCCAGCCCGATCGCCGCCGGCAGCATGATCAGCGTTGTCAGCGTACCGATCAGCAGCGCGGTGCGAATACTTTTCAGGGTGAGGTAGAGCACATCCTGCCCGACCTTATCGGTGCCGAACAGATGCGTGCCGGGATAGCGCAGCGGTGGAAAGTCGCGACCGGCATCGTCCAGCGTTTCCTTGGCGAACAGATGCGTCGCCAGCGGCGCGGAATAGGTCTTCTCGGTCTGCGTGCGCAGGGGCATCAGCAGCGCATCGAGCGCAGAAAACACTTCGCTTGAGTAGCGCACCTCGCCCTGCGCTGTGTCGGGCAACTGCGGGCGATAGTGCAGCGAATCGACGAAGGCAATGGCGAAAAACACCGCCAGCACCGCAGCAGAACCCATGGCCACCCGGCTTTGTCCAACCTTGCGCCAGCCGGCACGCAAATGCGGCTGACGACTGGCCCACACGCCGCCGACCAGCGTCGCCGCGATCAGCAGGAAGAACAGGACATCGGACCAGAGCAGGACCAGCTTCATGACAATCTGATCCGTGGATCGACCAGTGTGTAGGAAATATCCGTCAACAACAGGCCGACGATGTAGAGCGCTGAACCGATGAAGACCATCGCCCGTACCACGGCGAAGTCCTGCGCGTTGATGGCGTCGATGGTGTAACTGCCAAGGCCGGGGATGGCAAAAAAAGCTTCGATCAGCAGGCTGCCCATGAACAGGGTCGGGATCACCACCACCGCGCCGGTGAGGATCGGGATCAGCGCATTGCGCAACACATGGCGGAACAGCACGAGACGTTCGGACAGCCCCTTGGCGCGCGCCGTGCGCACATAGTCCTTGGTGTATTCCTCCAAAAAGATGGTGCGATACCAGCGCGCTGCGGAACCGATGCCGGCCAGCACACTGATGACGACGGGCAGGATGATGAACTTCGCCGCCGACAAGCCCTCGGCATAGCCCGAAATCGGCACCAGATGCCAGATCTTCGAGACCAGCCACTGGCCGCCGATGATGTAGAACAGGCCCGACACCGACATCATCGCCACGCACAGCACCACGCCGGCAAAATCCAGATAGGTGGCGCGAAAATAAACCAGCAGCAGCGCAAAGGAAATCGCCGCGAACAGCCCCAGCACGAACACCGGCACCGCCACGGCCAGACTCGGCCCCATGCGCAAGGCGATTTCGCGGGCGATGTCGCGACCGTCGTCGGCGCGGCCAAAGTCGAGGGCAAACATCTTGACCGACTTGCCGAAGAAGATGGTGTCGGTCACCTGCCCTGCCCCGCTCGCCTGCGTGTTCCAGAACAAGGGCTTGTCGTAGCCGCGCTCGGCCTTCCACTTCTCGATCGCCTCGGGCGTGACCCGTTTTACACCCAGTTGCATGCGCGCCATGTCATCCGGCGTATTGACGATGAAGAACAGTGCAAAGGTGATGACATTCACGCCGATCAGGATCGGCAGGGCATACAGCAGGCGACGGATCAGGTAGGCAAGCATCGGGCCGGACTATACCAAGGCAGGCGCGGACTGAGGGCCGGCCTTGACCTGCCACTCGGGAGACTGCCATCGGCATCGGTCACTACATCAGTGCATCCGGCTGCGCGCCAGGCTGCTCCCCCCCCATTCGAACACCCGCGCGAACGCCGTGCCGCCAGCGCCGACTTTTACGCTTCAAGCTGCCGGATGTGATTTCGATGACTGGCCAGTTTCCACATCACAAAACATGAGCGAGGCAGGCGCTTTGCCGCTCGCCCCAAACAGGCGCATGGTGCGTTTGACTTCCGAGGCAACGGCCAGGCGCACGGCATCGACCGCCTTCAGATAGCCCGCCTCGATATTGGCCAGCGCGTCGGACGAGGCCGCTGCGGCCACATCCGACAATGCGGTGAAGTAATTGATCTTCGCTACGCCGCGTTCGATCAGCCCGAGATACTCTTCATCCGCCAGCCCCGACCCGCCATGGATGACCAGCGGCACGCGCACTGCAGCGGCGATGGCATCCAGTCTCGCCAGATCCAGTTGCGGTTCGCCGATCAGGTGACCATGCACAGTGCCCACGGCCACGGCCAGGCAATCGACCCCGGTCGCCGCGACAAATTCGGCCGCTTCCGCTGGGGCAGTCAGGCGCACGCTGGCGGGCTGGCCAAGACGCTCTTCGCCCGAAACGCCGGGCACGTAGCCAAGTTCACCTTCAACCATCACGCCCTTGTCATGAGCCAAGCCGACCACCGCCCGCGTGGCCGCGACGTTATCAGCAAACGGCTGGTCGGAAAAATCCGCCATCACGCCCTGGCAGCCGAGGCGGATGGCTGCGGCAATCGTGTCTTGGTCGCTGGCATGGTCGTATAGCAGAGACACCGGCACGCTGGTGTTGAACGCAGCCAAGCGCGCCGCCGCCAGCAGGGCGGGAAAATCGTAATGCCTCCCATGGGCCTCGGCAAAACCCAGAATCACCGGCGCCTGCTCCGCCTCGGCGGCATCAAGCACGGCGCGGACGAAGGTGCTATCCACCACCTGATATGCTCCGATGGCATAGCGACCGGCATGGGCATGGTGGATCAGGTCTTTCATGGCAACAAGCGGCATCGATGGTTTCCTCAGGCTGAACGTGAGACAGGGGGGAGTGGGTGACGGACCGAAGACGGGTGCCAATCAGCCAACCTGGCAATATTAACCCCGGCCAGATCGGGCAACACGGCAACGGCACCTTTAAAGTCGTCTCGATGGGTCCAGGAACTTTCCGTCACCAGCACCGGTATCGCGGCTCCCGTTGCGGCACGCACGCCGTTGCTCGAGTCCTCGATGGCCAGACAGTCTTCTCCGGGCAGCCGCAACTGTTCGAGTACCCAGCGATAAATATCGGGCGCCGGTTTTTTTGCCGTGGCCTGTTCGCCGGCACCAATGACTTCGAAACAATCGGGCGGCAGGTCGGCAAGCGTGGTAGCCAGCAGCACATCGACATTGGCCCGCGAGGTGGTGGTGGCAATCGCCAGCCGGACCTCGGCCTCGATCAACTCGTGGATCAGACGCACCACACCCGGACGCGCCGGCACTACACCCATTTCGACACGTCGCTCGTAGACACGCGTCTTGCGCTGGTGCAGCTTCGCGATGAAGTCCATGCCGTCGGCCTGCGCCAAGCGTGCCGGATCGACACAGCGACAGTAGTGCGCCAAACGTTCCTTGCCGCCAGCCACCGCCAGCAACTCGACATAGAGCGCCACATCCCAGTACCAGGGCAGGCCAAACTCCTTGAAGGTGGCATTGAATGCTTGCCGATGCGCCTCTTCGGTATCGGCCAGGGTGCCGTCGACGTCGAAGATCACTGCTTTCAGGTTCATCGCGTCCGCTGCCTTAGCCGCACTTCCAGTTCCTCGGCCATCAGTTGCAGTGCCCTGTTGCGGACTTTGGGCGCGCCCTGGTGGTAGTCACGCACGGTACAGGCCACCGGCTCGTGCAAGGCGGTACGGCCGGCGTCCTGAAAGTCGGTCCAGGCCACGATGGGCATGTCGTACAGGCTGGAGTCGACCAGCACCCATTCCCGCTCGTCAAGCAACAGGGACATGGGCGGCAAACTTTCCAGGCCGAAGCAGGTCGGTTGGTGGATGTGCATCCAGTAGCGTCGCCAGACGTTCCATATCTCAGCAGGTATGCGCGATGGGTATTCGCTGAGGGCGGGACAGTCGCGCAGGCGTTCGTACATGGTTGACCGGGTTCGTCACTCGTCGTCGCCCAACTCCGGATCCCAACCCTTGGCGCGCGCGGTCTGGATGGCCCGCTCATAAAGTTCGCCGTGGCGCTTGAGCAATTCCGGTGGCAGGCGGCTGGGCAGGTTGGCGTACTTGTCCCATTCGGTCTGCACCTGCTCCATCAGCGCCTGCATGCGACCACCGCTCCAGCCCGTACAGTCCTCGGTTTCGGGGAGCAGGCCGAACAGCCAGCCATCGAGGACGATGCGCCCCAGTTGTGTGAGTCCGTGCTTGTCGTTTTTGAGTCCGGCGTACGTGGCTTCCATGGCGTCTCTCCTATCGGGTCAGACCAGCATAGAGGAGCGGCAGCTTCTCCGGCAAGCGCTGGACATGATCAACCACCATGTAATTCTTCTGACCGAAGATCCGCGAAACGTAGTTGTCGGCGCGCGGGTCCAGGCTCATGCAGTAGGTGGTGACGCCGAACTTGGCGACTTCCTCCACCGCCTTCTTGGTGTCGTAGCGCAGGTATTGCGGATCGCGCACATCCACGTCAGCCGGTTCGCCGTCGGTGATGACGATCAGCAGCTTCTTGGCGGAGCGCTGCAGGTGCAGGTGGTGGCCGGCATGCCGGATTGCCGCACCCATGCGGGTGGACAACTGCCCGGTCATGCCGGCAAGCTTGGCCTTGGGTACTTCATCCCAGTGCTGGTCGAAGTCCTTGAAGCGGTAGTACTCGACGTCGTGGCGGCCGTCCGAGCAGAAGCCATGGATCGCGAACGGGTCGCCGACCTTGTTGATCGCGTCGGCCAGCAGCACGCAGGCCTGCTGGGTGAGTTCCCGCACGGAGTATTCCTGATCCTGCACCTTTTCGTTGGTCGATTCCGACAGGTCGAGCAGCACCAGGATCGAGAAGTCGCGCGTCTTGCGCACGCTGCGCATCATGATGCGCGGATCGGGTTGGTTGCCGAGACGGATGTCGGTGAAGCTGGCAATCGCCGCGTTGATGTCGATCTCGTCGCCGTCCTCAAGGCGGCGGATGCGCTGCACGCCCTGCGGCTGCATCGCATCGAGCAGGAACTTCATGCGGTGGATCTCGCGCTTGTACTGGGCAGTGATGCCGTCGATGATCGAAAGGTCGCCGGACTTGGCGCGCTTTTCCAGCACGGTCGCCCAGGCCGGGCGTTCCAACTGTATCTGATAGTCCCACTCGGAGTAATGGAAGGGATCGGAAATCGGCTCCTTGCCTTCGAGCTCGTTGAAGCTCTTGCCATTGCTCTCGTCGCCGATGTTCTCGTAGGGGAACAACTCGGTGCCGAGTACCCAGATTTCCTCGGCATCGTCGCCGGCCGTTTCAACGTCAATCTCGTTGGCCATTTCCATCACGTTGACGTACTTGCGTACCTGCTTGACGGACTCGTAGCCGGCACTGGCGGCCTTGTTGAAATCGAATTCCTCGAATTCCCAGAAGTAGCGGTTGTCGTCGCGGTAGGGGGCGGTGAGTAGATCGGTGCGCGGATTGAAGGGGATGCGCTTCTGGCTGAAGCTGTGGGCAAGCTGGACGCCGATTTCCCAGGAAGTCAGGTTGCTGTCGAGCTTGTCCTTGGCGAGTGCGAATAGCCCACGGGCCTCGACGATCCACGGATCGTTATCCTGATAGCTGTCGTCGAGCAAGGCGCGGGCCAGACGATTCAGATAATCGCCCATGCTGTCCTTCATCGCGGGCGTGGCCGTGTGCAGCTTGCTCCAGAGTTGCTTGAGGCCGGGAAAGCGCCGGATGGACAGGGTTTCCACCCGTGCATCCTCAATCACACCGATCACCGCCATCTGCATGGGGTTGAGCGCCTCGGCGGAGATGGGGTGCTTCGTTTCGACTACATGCGCAGCGCAATGGGCGGCCGTGGCGCGATACAACTCAAGTCCGCTGATGCCCTCGAAGTCGTCGAAAGCATCCGGCACATGCAGCAGGTAGTCCTCGATATAAGGACGGTAGCCCTCGCGGGTTTCGAAGTCGCCCGAGGTCGGCCGCATGAAGAAGTCGCGGGCCCACAGTGCGCGCAGGTACATGTTGATGCGGCGCTGCACGTCGACCAGCAAGGTGCCCTTGCGCTCTTTCTGCAGCATCGCCAGCGACTCTTTCGAATCGAGGCTGAAATACTTGATCTGTTCCTCGTAGTTGGTGCGGTGGGCATGGGCGCCCCACAGTGCCCAGCGGCGCAGGCCGCCGAGGGTGAGGTGCTGGAACAGGACATCCAGCTTGTCCAGCATCGGCCGCACGCCGCGCGGCGCCTGCGCGATCAGGGTGTTGATGAAGCGCAGGTACTTGACGAACAGTTCGGCATCGCCCAGCCGGTTGGCGGCAACGGCCGAGGTGGCGAGCAGCAGCTCGATCACCGTCCCCGAGGTGCGCGAGGCCAGTTCGAGGGAGGCGGTCGCCAGGTCGCCGACGACGTCCTCGCCGACCTCCTTGGCCACCATCGGCGCTTCCTCGATCCAGGTTTCCACCAGCGAATCGCCCTTGCCGAGACCGCGAATGGCGGCCGCGCCCTTCAGGTAGTTGTCCAGGCCGCGCGGCGAGAACACCTTGGTCGCTTCATGCCAGTTGACGCGCAAAGCCTCCTGGCTGTGGGGCGACAGGTCTTCCAGCAATTCGGCGTAGTCGGCAAGATTGAACGACATGGCAAACAGCCTTTAGAAGAAGGTGGTCACCGCGGCATCGAGCGCGTCGCGCATGTCGGGATCGTCGGTAATCGGGCGCACCAGCGCCACACGGCACGCGGCCTGCGGATTCACGCCTTTGGCGATCAGCGATCCGGCGTAGATCAGCATGCGGGTGGACAGGCCCTCGTCGAGGCCGTGGCCCTTGAGGTTGCGCGAGCGCTCGGCAATCGACACCAGCTTGCCGGCGATGTCGGCGCTGGCGCCAGATTCATGCGCCACGATTTCCGTTTCGATCGCGTGCTCGGGATAGGTGAAGTCGAGGCCGCCAAAGCGCTGTTTGGTGGACTGCTTGAGGTCCTTCATCAGGGACTGGTAGCCGGGGTTGTAGGAAATCACGATCTGGAAATCCGGGTGGGCATGCACCAACTCGCCTTTCTTTTCCAGCGGCAGTACGCGACGGTTGTCGGTCAGCGGGTGGATCACCACGGTGGTGTCCTGGCGCGCTTCCACCACTTCGTCGAGATAGCAGATGGCGCCATGCCGCGCGGCGATGGCGAGCGGGCCGTCCTGCCATTCGGTCCCCTGGGCGGAGAGCAGGAAGCGGCCGACCAGGTCGGAGGCGGTCATGTCCTCGTTGCAGGCGACGGTGATCAGCGGCTTGTTCAGCTTGTACGCCATGTATTCGACGAAGCGGGTCTTGCCGCAGCCGGTCGGTCCCTTGAGCATCATCGGCATGCGCACGGAGTAGGCCGCTTCGAACAGTTCCACCTCATCGGCGACAGCGCGATAGTAGGGTTTCTGAGTGATGCGATATTGATCGACGATATTGCTCATGAGGGGCTCCTTGACGAAAACTAGGATTTGTCCACGAATGCTGCGCAGGTTTGCAAGCGCGCCATTCGTTGGCAAACACTTTGCCAACAGCCTCCCGCCACGCTTGTGGCACGGCGGGGGCCAGCGACTGCTGACGCTTAAACCGTCTTGCCGCGGTAAACCACCATGGCGGCGCCTTGCGATTGTTTGAAGTTGTCGTAACCGATCAGGCGCACATGGTTGTTGGGGTTGGCCTTGTGGCAGGCCTCGGCCTCGGCCAGCACGCGATCCACGTCGGTTTCGCCGAACATCGGCAGCTTCCACATGTACCAGTAGGAGTCCATCAGGTACTCTGGTTCGATGTGCTCGATGGCCGGGTTCCAGCCCTTTTTCACTAGGTACTCGACCTGCTTGCGGATGCTGGCCGCGTCCATTGCGGGCAAATAAGAGAAGGTCTCGAACTTCCGGCTGGCGGGATCGGAAAGACGCGAGTTGTAATCCATGACTTCAGACATTTGATTTCCTTTCGAATTGGGTTGCGCGTGAGTCGGCTTACTTGTGGGCGACGTCGAGCTTGTCGACCGTGTCGAACTCGAACTTGATCTCCTTCCACGTTTCCATGGCGATCTTCAGTTCGGGCGAGTGCTTGGCAGCTTCGGTCAGAATGGTCTTGCCCTCCTTCTCGACGGCAACACCCTTGTTGCGGGCCTCGACGCAGGCTTCCAGCGCGACGCGGTTGGCGGCGGCGCCGGCGGCGTTACCCCAGGGGTGGCCGAGCGTACCGCCACCGAACTGCAGCACCGAGTCGTCACCGAAGATGGTGACCAGCGCGGGCATGTGCCAGACATGGATGCCACCGGAGGCGACCGGCATCACACCGGGCATCGAGCCGAAGTCCTGATCGAACATGATGCCGCGGCTGCGGTCTTCCTTGATGAACTCGTCGCGCATGATGTCGATCCAGCCCAGCGTCGCGTCGCGGTCGCCTTCCAGCTTGCCGACGACGGTGCCGGAGTGCAGGTGATCGCCGCCGGACAGGCGCAGGCACTTGGTCAGCACGCGGAAGTGGATGCCGTGGTGCGGGTTGCGGTCGAGCACGGCGTGCATGGCACGATGGATATGCAGCAGCATGCCGTTGTCACGGCACCAGTTGGCCAGGCCGGTGTTGGCGCAGAAACCGCCAGTCAGGTAATCATGCATGATGATCGGGGCACCGATCGACTTGGCGTACTCGGCACGCTTGTACATCTCTTCCGGGGTTGGCGCGGTGACGTTGAGGTAGTGACCCTTGCGCTCACCAGTTTCGCGCTGTGCCTTTTCGGTGGCCTCTTGCACGAAATCGAAACGCTGCTTCCAGCGCATGAAGGGCTGGCTGTTGACGTTCTCGTCGTCCTTGGTGAAGTCGAGACCGCCACGCAGGCACTCATAAACGGCGCGGCCATAGTTCTTCGCGGACAGACCCAGTTTCGGCTTGATAGTGCAGCCGAGCATCGGGCGACCGTACTTGTTCATGATGTCGCGCTCGACCTGGATGCCGTGGGGCGGGCCGCCGCAGGTCTTGACGTAGGCGATGGGGAAACGCACGTCCTCGAGGCGCAGCGCGCGCAGGGCCTTGAAGCCGAACACGTTGCCGACCAGCGAGGTCAGCACGTTGACGATGGAACCTTCTTCGAACAGGTCGATCGGGTAGGCCACGAAGGCGTAAAAGCAGGTGTCGTCGCCGGGCACGTCCTCGATCTTGTAGGCACGCCCCTTGTAATAATCGAGGTCAGTCAGCAGGTCGGTCCACACCGTGGTCCAGGTGCCAGTCGAAGACTCGGCGGCCACGGCAGCGGCGACCTCCTCGCGGGCCACGCCCGGCTGCGGGGTGACCTTGAAGCAGGCCAGGATATCGGTGTCCTTGGGAGTGTATTCCGGGGTCCAGTAGGTCTGGCGATATTCCTTCACGCCAGCGTTGTATGTTTTTGCGGCCATGCCTCTCTCCTATCGGTGGTTTGAAAGTCACCCGAATGATTCGGGATGGCATGCAGTATGGCGCGGCCACTTAATAAATAAAACTGAATAGTTCTTAGTATAAGAATAGATTTTTATGTATTATTCAACCCATGCATTTTAGCCTGCGCCAACTCCACATTTTCGAAGCAGTCGCCCGCCACCTGTCTTACACGCGGGCAGCGGAGGAACTGTACCTGACGCAGCCGGCCGTCTTTGCCCAGGTCAAGCAACTCGAAGACAACGTCGGCCTGCCGCTGCTCGAACGCCTCGGCAAACAGCTATTTCTCACCGATGCCGGTCGCGAGGTTCTCGCCACCAGTCGCGAAACCGTGCAAGCCATCGAGCGGCTGGAAATGCGCCTTGCCGACATGCAAGGACTCAAGAAAGGCAAGCTGCGCATCGCCATCGTCACTACAGCGAAATACCTGATCCCGCGCCTGCTCGGCGAGTTTTGTACACGCTATCCGGGCATCGAGGCCTCGCTCACCGTCACCAACCGCGAAAAACTGCTCACCCGCCTCGCCGCCAACGAGGATGATCTCGTCGTACTCGGCACGCCGCCGGAACACCTTGACGTGGTGGCGATGCCGATCGCCGACAACCCACTGGTGGTGGTCGCGCGCGCCGACCATCCGCTTTCCGGCAAGAAGAAGATTTCTCTCAAGCGCTTGGCGGAGGAGCCTTTCATTCTGCGCGAACCCGGCTCGGGAACGCGCCTGGCGACCGAGCGCTTCTTTGCCGAACACCACCTGGCACTTAAAGTCCGCATGGAACTGGGCAGCAACGAGGCCATCAAACAAGCGATTGCGGGCGGCCTCGGGATTTCCGTGCTGTCTCAGCACACACTGACGCTGGAAAGATCCGGCGGTCTATTACTGCCGCTTGATGTAAAAGGTTTCCCTTTAAAGCGCAAGTGGTATGTCACCTACCCCAAGGGGAAGCATCAGTCAGCGGTTGCAGAAACTTTTATAAACTACCTGCTCGCCGAAAAGAACTTAATGACAGCAAAGCCAGTCTGAGTAGCGCCACGCCACAATCATAACGAAGGATTCCCCGATGCCTCTCTTTACCCAACTTGCCCGTATTTTTATCTTTTTGCTGGCCACGACCAGCCTGCCGGCCCTCGCCCAGGACATCAACGCCCCGGAAGCCTTTGAGGCCGTCAAGAACGGCAAGCTCACCCTGATCGACATCCGCACCCCGCCCGAATGGAAGCAGACCGGCGTCGCCCCCGGCGCGGCACGCATCAACATGATCCACCCACAAGGTGCCACTGGCTTTCTCAACGAGGTGCTGGCAAAAGTCGGCGGTGACAAGACGGCGCCCATCGCCCTGATCTGCCGCACCGGCAACCGCACCACGCAGGTGCAACGCTTCCTGCAGGCGCAAGGTTTTACGCAGGTTTACAACATCAAGGAAGGGATGGCCGGCAGCGGCGCAGGGCCCGGATGGCTGGCGCGCAAACTGCCTGTTGACAGCTGCATGGCCTGCTAAAGCGGCTTAGCGAACTTCGAACAGCTTGTGGAAATTAGCGATGCGCAGAGCATCCAGAATCATGCCCTTGGGACCGGCCAGTACCAGTTGCTTGCCTTCGCTTTCCAGCAACGTGCGACAGGCAAGAATCGCGCCCATCGCCATGCTGTCGAGATAGGTCAGATCACCCATTTCGAGGACCACTTCGCGCGCCGTGTGCCGCAGGCAGCCGCGTGTCGCCTTGCGCAGCTTCTCGGCGCTCACCAGATCAAGGCGCCCGGCTACGGTAATCCGGCTGCTGGTGGCCCCCTCTTGGACGGTAATCGTCAGGTTGTCGTTCATCGCTCGATCTCCTTATGCATGGCGAATGATACTTCAGCTTCGGCATCGCAATCACAGCCGATGCCAACCGCAATCCAGCGCCGCGCCAAAAGCCTTGCCAGGCGAGACAGCCCCTGCGGCAGCCAGGCCAGAAAAGCGGCCGGGCGAATGATCAAACCGCAGCCATAGTGCTGCTTCTCCGCCAGCCAGACCAATGCTGGGCATCGGCCCGCACGGTGTCGCAACAGCCAACGGCTCAAGGGACAAGGCGCGTAACTGCAGCATACCCCACAGCCATTGCAGGGCGCCCCCATGGCGGGCTTCTCGGGCGCTGCGGCATGCAGGCGAATCTCGGTTGTGTCGGCCGTCATGTCAGTCCAGCCGAAAATCGACAGGCAAGAGCACTTGCCGTGCATTGGCGGCAACCGCCGAAATTCTGCCCGCCGCCTGCACCGCCGCCGCATCCAGCAGGGCATAGCCGGAACTTGTGGCCACCTCCGCCGCCTGTACCCGTCCGGCCGGATCGAGATGCAACAGCAGGATCACCCGTCCCTCCAGTCCGCGCTCGATCGCTTCGCGCGGGTAGAACATCTCCCGACTCAAGGCCACCATGGCGGTGGCCAATGCCTTGCCGCGCAGGGGCTTTGGCGTGGGGACTGGAAAAGTCGACGCTGGCGGGACGGCGGATGCCACGGCTATCGGCAAAGGCTCGTCTGCCACGGTCGTCAGCGCGATCGCCGACGCCAGTTCCGGTTCGGTCAGCCGCACCGTCAAGGGCTCGGGCGGTAGCGGCGGCGCAATACCTCCCCACCAGCGCACCGGGGCCAACAACAGAACATGCAGGACGAGACTTGCCCCCAGCGCCCAGCCCAAGCGGACGCCCGGCCGATCCAAGCGCAATGCAAGCAAACTCATAGGCTGCGAATGCTACCGCAGGGAAGGTAAACTGCCCGCCATGAAAAAGACCCTCGCCTACTGCAGCCTACTGTTCGCCTGCACCCTGCCCCTGGCCGCATACGCCGAACTGCCCGATCCGACCCAATTTTCCGTGACCCTCGAACTGGGCAATGTCGCCCAGGCCAAACGCTGGCTCGACGAAGGACTCGACTCCAACTTCGAGGGACACCTGATCGGCACCGGCCTGATGATCGGTGCCTGGGAGGGCAATATTCCGCTGATGGAACTCTTCCTCGCCCGTGGCGCCGACATCCATCGCACCAACCGCTTTGGCGAAACGGCCCTGATGCTGGCGGCGTGGAAAAACCGTGACGCAGCCATGCAGTGGCTACTGGAGCGCGGCGCCCAGCCCAACCGCCCCGAGCGCGAGTGGAGCGCACTGCACTACGCCACCTTTGCCGGCAACGCCGCACTGGTCGAAAGCCTGCTGGCCGCCGGCGCCAATCCGAATGCCCGCTCCACCAACGGTTCCACTGTGATCATGATGGCGGCGCGCGAAGGCCACACAGCCTTGGCCAAGCGCCTGCTGGAAGCCGGTGCCAACCCGGCCATCAAAAATGACTTCGATGACGATGCGGTCGCCTGGGCGATGCGCCAGAAAAATTTTGACATCGCCAAGACCTTCACCAGCGCAGAAAACTTCGCCGAACTCTCGCGTCAGGCCGCCACCGCAGACAATGCACGCAAACCGGTCGTTCGCTCCCTCCCGGCACCCGACCGCGTAGATGAACTCCTGCGCATGGCACGCCTCGCCGAATCGCGCGGCAAACGCAACGAAGCACTCGCCGTTTACCGCAAGGCACTGGCTGCCTTGAAGGCGGAACAAGCGCCGCCAAAAGTCGGCGCTGGCAAGACGGCAGCCGCCGCTGCCTCCAAAGAAGTAAAAGGTCTGGTGATCCGTGCCAAACGCGACCAACCCGAGCAGCAAGGCCTGTCGATCACGTTCTCTGAAGAAAAGAAACCGGAACAGGAAAACACGCTGGTCGAGCGCCTGCTCGACCAGGCACGTCAAGCCGAGCGTACGGGTAATCGGGCCGAAGCGCTGCGGCTCTTCCGCGCCGCCTCGGCGCAACTCAAATCAAGCCCTCAATAGCGCTCAGGATTCGCGCTCGGCCGGCGTACGCGGTAGCGCGTCGATCGGCGTCAGGTCGCGAATTTCCTTGTCGCCGGTCACCGCCTGCAACTCGCGGAAGCGCCGCGCACTGACCATGACGCGCGACTCCAGGGAAGTGGTCGCCTTGTTGTAGGCCACCACCGCCTCGCCGAGATTCTTGCCAACCCCGGCCCAATGATCGCCCAGCGTGGCCAGTCGCTCGAACAGTTCCTTACCCAGTTGCGAGATCTTCTGCGCGTTTTCGGTCAGCGCCTCCTGCTGCCAGCCATAGGCCGCCGCCCGTAGGAGCGCAATCAGCGTGGTCGGCGTCGCCAGAATGACGCGCTGCTCAACGCCCGTCTCGATCAGCGATGGATCGGCTTCCAGTGCCGCGCTATAGAACATCTCGCCGGGCAGGAAGAGGACCACAAAATCCGGCGCCGGTTGGAACTGCTCCCAGTAGGACTTGCGCGAGAGCTTGGTAATGTGTTCGCGCACCTGACGTGCATGGTCATCCAGCTTGCGCCGACGCACCTCGTCGTCCTCCGCATCTATCGCATCCAGATACGCCGCCAGCGGCGCCTTGGCGTCCACCACCAGCTGCTTGCCACCGGGCAGGCGCACGATCAGGTCCGGGCGCAGCCTGCCCTCCTCGCCATCGGCCGAGGCCTGCTCGTAGAAATCGCAGTGATCGAGCATGCCGGCCATCTCGACCACCCGTTTAAGTTGCAGTTCGCCCCAGCGGCCACGCGCATGCGGCGCGCGCAAGGCACGCACGAGGTTGGCGGTTTCCTTGCGCAACTGGCCCTGACCTTCCTGCAAGGCGCGCACCTGCTCGAACAGGCCGGCATAGGATTCGAGGCGCGTTTTCTCTACCCCCTGAACCTGCTGCTCGAACTTTTCCAGCGTGGTACGAATCGGCGCAACCAGTTCGCCAATCGCCTGCTGACGCTTTTCCAGTTCGCTTTGGGCACCCTCCTGCTGCCTTTCCAGCGTCGTCTTGGCCAAGTCGAGAAATGCCTGATTGTTGCGCTGGAGCGCCTCGGCCGACAGCGAACGGAAGGCATCGGTAATCGCGCCGCGCGCCACCCACATCAGCAGGCCGCCGACCAGCAGGCCGACGACAAAGACGATCAGGAGTTCCATGGGAAAAGTCGGCGCTGGCAGGACGGCATACTGGCTCAGTATTTGATGCGGGCGTAGTAGGTTTTCTCGGCAGCCGCTCGCGCTTCGCCGAGGGTGCGAATGCCCATGTCGGCCAGCAAGGGCAGCATGCGCAAGAATACCTCGGCCGTCACGATGGCGTCCCCCAGCGCCGTATGGCGACCGATGATGGTGATGCCCAGGCGCTCGGCAATTGCCTCCAGCTTGTGGGATTCCTGATTCGGATGAATCACCGCGGACAGCAAGAGGGTATCCAGCACGGGATGGGTAAAACGAATGTCCAGCGTGGCTTCCTTCAACTGCAGAAAGCGCATGTCGAAGGCGGCATTGTGAGCCACCAGCACGGTGCCCTCGCAGAAGGCATGGAACTGCGGCAGGAGGGTCGCAATGACCGGCTGCCCGCGCACCATGTCCTCGGTAATGCCGTGGATCGGAATGCCCTCCGGGCGCAGCTTCCGTTGCGGGTCAATGATCTGGTCGATATTCTCATGACGCAACAGACGATTGTTGACGATGCGTACCGCGCCTATCTGGATGATTTCATCGCCTTCGGAAGGCATCAGGCCGGTGGTTTCGGTATCAAACACCGTATAGGCCAGGTCGGACAGCAAGGTATCGTCATTGGCGTGATCCTCGCCGGCCCGGTGAAAAAGATCGAAATCGTAGAACTCCGGACGGCTTTCCACCTGGACCATGCTGGCACTTTCGCCTGCCTCCTGGGCCACGGCCATCGGAATGCCAAGCCGGAAATAGGACTGCTGGATCGCCGACTCGCGGCCGCAAGAAATCTGCCCGCCATGCCGGTCCGTCACGTCGCGTAGCGTCAGCGGGGTCGTTTCCCCCGCCACCGTCATCGGATCAAGTTGCCAGCCCAGCAAGGTTTCGGTCGATACCGCCGTGCCCGACCAGCGCAGATCGAGATGGATCATGCGGCCCGCATGACTCAGGCGCAAGCGCACCAGCTTGGTATCGAAACTCTCGTCGAGCTTGGCGGCAAGATAGGTCATCGCCTGGGTCAGCGAATAACTATCCACCTTGACCCACAAATCCTGAACAACCTCATCGATCTTGACCGTCATGCCGAGGCGCGCCTCGATACGGCGCCCCACCGCCGTCACCAGGTCAGCCCCGAGCATTTCCTCAAGCGGCCAACGACTGACCAGCGTCCGCGCATATTCATGGGCAGATTGATTCAACCGTACGGTGAGAATCTGCACCTCATCCTGAATCGCATCGGCAGCCGCCAGCACCTGCCCGGCATCGCCACTGCGCAGGCTTTGCAGGCTGTTGCGGATACCCGCCAATGCGGCGCGCGTAT
Source organism: uncultured Methyloversatilis sp. (assembly GCA_964477575.1). Taxonomy (GTDB): domain Bacteria; phylum Pseudomonadota; class Gammaproteobacteria; order Burkholderiales; family Rhodocyclaceae; genus Sulfuricystis. The sequence goes on along the minus strand of CAYZEA010000007.1, from coordinate 141,520 downwards.
CGTCGGCCAACACCTGTACGGTGCGATCGCACTGGGCACCGCTTTCGAGCGAACGGGTAATGTTTTCGAGCACCAGCACATAGCCGCTGATGCTGCGCTGTCCTGCCGCCGCGTTCTCCCTGGCCTCGCTGATCGCGATGACCGGCGCCATTTGCACTCGAATCAGCTGGCCGGCCCGCGTCGTCGTGATGAAATTGGCCAGCGGCTGACTCCCCTCCCGCTCGATACGGTGTTGCAGGGAATCAAGCGAGTGTGAAATCAGCGACCGGTCAAATACGCCATAAATCGAGCGCCCCAGGCCGATCAATGCACCCGATGCGTGGGCATCGGGCACCAGCGCCCGTGCCTGGAGTCGTGCGCGATTGTTATAGAGAATGATGCGCCCATCCAGATTGCACACCACGACCGGCATCGGCAACTCGGCCACCAGTGCCGCCAAGCGATTGCGTTCGGCCTCCAGCGTGGCACGCGATTGGCGAATCTGCACCTCGACATCCTGACGCGCCGCATCGCGCTGGTCCGCCAGCGCCCCCACCGCGCTTGCCAGGACATTGAGCTCGGGCGCATCCTGATGCGGTGGGCGATAGGAAGGATTCGGGCCCGTCAGCACCTTGATGGCCTCGGTCAGACGCAAGACCCCGCCAGGGTAGGCGCGCCAGACATGGCGCGCCAGCGAAGCCGCCAGCGATCCGGTTACGATAAGCACGAACCCAACCAGGCCCGCCCGAGGAACCAGCATCTCCAACAAACTCGAACGGGATTCTTCTGGTAAATCAGCCCATAACAACGCGCCGACCAATAGCAAAGGTGCCACCATCAGCAACAGGGTCGCACCAATAAAAAGCACCAGCCCTGCCTTCACGCCAGCCCCCCTCTATATTTTTAGGTATGCTGGCGAATCATACTTCGGTTTGGGGCGTACCCTCCGGTCAGGCCACTCCCGCACAGGCCAGCATGCGCTCCACGCGCTGTTTGCGCGCCTCGTCGATCGTCAAGCCGATCAGGGATTCGGGCGGTAAAGGCACATCCCAATGGGCCTGAAACAAGAACACCTCCTCACCACTGTCCATATGGGCACGATAGATTTTTTCCTGGTAGGAAGGTGCACCCGGCAGGGAAACTAACTCCACGGATTCGATGACCATTGCGATTCTCCTCGTCACAATCACCTTATCGGCGCCGCCCGCAAACATATAAATGCGAAAAGAGGGCAAAATCCCGCCCAATCAACACGATTAACCAATGCAGACGCCCTGACCTTCCCCATGACCGCCCCCAGCCCCTCTCCCCGCCGTCCCGGCAACCCTGTTCTGGATCAACTGTCTGCCGCCTTTCCGGTTTTCGCCAACGCCCAGCCCCTGGCCATTGGCGTTCACAAGGCCATCAAGGAACGGCTGCCGGAGATCGATGCGGCAAAACTGCGCCTGGCGCTAAGACTGCATACCGCCTCTACCCGCTATCTCAAGGCATTGGCCAATAGCGATACCCGTTTTGACCTGGACGGCAATCCAGCCGGTGACATTACGGCAGAACAGAAGCAGCAGGCACTGGACGGCCTCAAGGAGCGTTTTCGCAAGGTGGCAGAGCGCAAGCGGGCCGAGCAACAACAGAAGGATGAACTGGAAAAACAAGCCAAACAACAGGCCAAGCTGCAACAGCTTGCCGAGAAGTTCAACACGCGATAATCGATTTCATCGCCGTGGCTGGGGCGCGATATGCAATGACTGATCGCCAATCGCCAGCCACAGTTCAGCCTCTTGTACGGTCGCATTGACCTGCATGGTGCGCGCAACTGTCTTGGCGAGTGCCTGGGTCTGATCCGCAGGCAGAGAGAAAACCGCCAATTTGTCGAGCCTGCGCAACGCCGTCTGGTTTTGTTCCCACCAGAGCTCTGCCGATCTGCCACCATAGGTATAAACGACCACTTCACGCGCACGGCCGGTCGCCTTGCGCAGCCGTTTTTCATCGGGCAAACCGACCTCGATCCACTGCTCGACAGCTCCTGTCAAATCCTTGCGCCAGAGGTCGGGCTCCGCGTCCGTGGAAAGCCCCTTACCGAACTCAAGGGCTTCATGGGCATGCAAGGCAAATGCGATCACACGCGTCATCATCCGCTCGTCGGTCTCGGAGGGATGGCGTGCGATGGTCAGCGCATGGGTATGGTAATAGTGGCGATCCAGATCGGAAAGCTGCAACTCAATCTTGAAGATCGTCGATTTCAATGCCATCGCGTCACTCCGGCAAGGTATCGGATTTAGTAAGCATCGCCTTCAAATCGGCGAAAGGACTGTGTGTCGCCACACTGCCTTGCGGCGTGGGCATCGAGCGACCGCTGGCCGCTTCAATCTGCTTCTGGTGCTCGTTATCGTGGCAATAAAGACACAGCAACTCCCAATTGCTGCCGTTCGATGGATTGTTATCGTGGTTATGGTCGCGATGATGCACGGTCAGTTCGCGCAGGTTGGCCTGCGTGAATTCGCGCGCACAGCGGCCACAAATCCACGGATAGATCGTCAGGGCCTGCTCGCGATAATCCTTTTCGCGTTTTTCCGCGCTACGACGGGCTTCGGCAACAATTCGGTCGAGCTTGTTCGTATCCGGCGTCCGGAAGGTCGGCATGCTGAATCTCCTTACATGGCATAGTCGTTCTGTAGCAACCGGGATCAATGATACCCTCGCAGCCATCCTCATTTCCGGACACGCCCATGCTGATGAAGGCTTTCTTGCGACGCCTCTTTGGCCGCCCTGCCCCATGCCCCCAACCTGTTTCCGAGCTTGATCGCGCCCGGCAGTTGATCGCAGCGATTGACGCCGGCGGCGTGCCGCTCGATCTGCGGCGCATCACGCGCATTGCCGAATCGCTGGGGCTGGAGGTCTCGCGCAAGGCCCGGATGGAAGACACCATCGAGCGCATTCGCGCCGCATTGACACGCTGCAATTAACGCTGAACCGGTGCCTCTTTGCGCTCGACGAGCAGTTCGCCTTCGACGACCCGAGCCTCGCCATCGATGATGACCGCCTCCTCATCGAATACGGCTGCAGGAGGACGCTCGCGCATGGCCTTGCGCAAGGCGCGCGTTTTCCACCAGAAATAGCCGAAACCGATCACGCCAAGAACGGCAACGATGGTCAGCACCACGACCGAGAACATGAAGCCGAGAATCAGCAGCGTCGCGCCCACGATCAGCGCAAGCAGCTTTTGCAGCAGGCCGGGGTCGCTGCCCGTATTCGCCATGCGCCGCTTCAGAATGGCAGCTTCATGCCCGGCGGCAGCGGCAGGCCGGCGGTCAGCGCGCCCATGCGCTCCTGCGAGGTGGCCTCGGCACGCCGGTTGGCATCGTTGAGTGCTGCCGCGATCAGGTCTTCGAGCATTTCCTTGTCGTCCATCACCGAGGGATCGATGCTCACGCGCTTCACATCGTGCTTGCAGGTCATGACGATTTTGACGGCGCCGGCGCCAGACTGGCCTTCGACTTCAAGATTGGTCAATTCTTCCTGGGCTTTTGCCATGTTTTCTTGCATCTTCTGCGCCTGTTTCATCAGGTTGGCGATGCCGCCTTTGTTCAGCATGGGTATTTCCTTCAAAGAGGTTTAATGGTGGATTCGTCGATGCTCGCGTCGAAGAGATCGCAAGCCTCGCGTACGAAAGGATCGCTTTCGATAGCGGCAATGGCACGCTCCTGACGCTCGCGTTTTTCAGTATCGGCCCGCACCTTGGGGGTCTCGCCGGCCGATTCGTCCAGCCGGATCTCCAGCGTCAGCGCACGGCCGAAGTGCTTTGCCAGTTCGGCACGCAGCTTGTCCTGATGGGCTTGCAGATACTTGTGGGCCGGCGCCATGCGCAAAACGATGGCCGTGTCGGAACGACTGACCTGTTCGCAATGCTGGGCCAGTTGGCGCACCATGCCGGTAAGCGGTAGCGTGGCGACCAAGCCGTGCCAGTCATCGAGATCAATTGATACCGGAGGGGCTACGGTAATAGTCGACGCTGGCGGGACGGCAGGCGCAAGCCGTGGCGCAGAGGATAGCGGTGCCGACGCACCCGCAACCGGCTTCTCGTTGCCCCCCGGACGGAAGGCATGCAGGCGCAGCAACGTCATCGTAAAACCGGCCGCTTCATCGGGGGCCAAGGCCAGTTCATCGCGGCCGTGGATGACGATCTGGTAACACAGTTGCAAATACTCGGCATCGAAACGCTCGGCATACGGTGCAAGACGTTCGCACTCGGCCTGATCGAGAATCGCCTGCGGCGCAAACTGCAGCAGCGCAATGCGATGGAACAAGGTGGCCAGTTCCTGCAAAGCGGAATCGAAGCTGAGACTGCGCGCCTCCATGGTATAGGCCACCGCCAGCATGGCGTGAATGTCGCCGGCTGCGAGTCCATCGAGGACGTCATACAGGTGATCTTCGCCCACCGTGCCGAGCATGGTGCGCACGCCTTCGTCCTCGATGCGGCCAGCGCCATGGGCAATCGCCTGATCGAGCAGCGACAGCGCATCGCGCATCGAACCGGCAGCCGCCTTGGCCAGATGACGCAACGCGGCCGGTTCAAAGGCCACGCCCTCGGCTTCCAGCACGCGCGACAGATGCTCGACAATATGACCGGGCGGCATCTGCTTCAGATTGAATTGCAGGCAGCGCGACAACACCGTCACGGGAATCTTCTGCGGATCGGTCGTGGCGAGGATGAACTTCACATGCTCGGGCGGCTCTTCCAGCGTCTTCAGCATGGCGTTGAAGGCGTGACCGGAGAGCTGATGGACTTCGTCGATCATGTACACCTTGTAGCGCCCGCTGTTCGGCGCGTAGGCCGCCTTCTCCAGCAGCGCCGCCATGTCCTCGACGCCGCGGTTCGAGGCGGCATCCATCTCGACATAGTCGATGAAGCGGCCGGTATCAATCTCCTGGCAAGCGCTGCAGACGCCGCAAGGCACGGAAGTAATGCCCTGCTCGCAGTTGAGAGCCTTGGCGAGGATGCGCGCAATCGTGGTTTTGCCGACGCCGCGCGTCCCGGTGAACAGGTAAGCATGGTGCAGGCGCTGCTGCTCAAGCGCATGCGTCAGGGCACGCACGACATGCTCCTGACCGACCAGCGTGTCGAACGACTTGGGGCGCCACTTGCGGGCAAGAACCAGATAGCTCATGCCCGCGATTTTAAGTCATTCAGCTTTGCGACGGCGTCATGCGCCCCGGCCCTTGCCGTCCGCCCATGCCGCCCATACCACCCCGGCCTAGTTGCACGGCCTGCTGGTCGGCGATCTTCTTCTGCTCGGGCGTCAGCGCCGCATAGAGGCGACCGAAGCTTTCATGCACGCCCTTCATCGCGGCCAGACGCTCTTCCATCAGCGACTGCATCTTCGCCATGTACTCGGGCGCGGACAGCTTGTCGTCCACCGCATCGCGCATTGCCCTCATGCCTTTACCCGCCTCGGCTTTCATTTTCTCGCTATAGGCATTCCACATCGACTCCTGATCGGCGGTGATCTTGAGCTGATACTTCAGATAGTCGAGGTGCTTTTCGACACGCTCGGCCGGATCGAACTTCATGCCGACCTGACGGCCGGGGCCCATGCCGTCGCAGCCCCCCGGCTTGCCCAGCCCCTGGGCAATGGCAACGCCGCTCAAACCGGCGGCAAGAATCAGACTGGCGATAATGGTGCGATTGCGTTTCATGATGTTCTCCTGGTGAATAATCGGTACGCAGGAGAGATTAGGCGCCCGGGATGTAAGCAGGCTATATCGACTTTGTAACCGATTGTGAAACTATCCCGTACCAAAAAACAATCGCTGGACTCATGGGAATCATTTATCGACGGTCATTTCAATCACCCACTGGGTGACCTTTCCTGTGGCATGGGCGCACTGCTTGCCGCGCGCTGCATCAAAGGCCTTGTACTCCTCGGCATTCCACATGTCGTAGGTCTTGCCGGTAAACTGCTGCTGCAATTCGCTGCAGGTCACGCCGCCAAATTCCTCGCGAAAGCGCTCGACGAGCGTCTTGCACTTCTTGAAGTTGTTGATGTAGCGGCCCTTGTCCAGCTTGTCGCGGTCGCGGCCATATTTTGCGGATAAGGCGACAAGGCCACCGGTCAGTGCGCCGCAAGTGCCCTCCGACATCAGTGCGCCGCCACCCGAAAGGCCATGCACCGCCTTGATGGTGGCATCGTCAATGCCGCCGACTGTTTCCTGGATGGTGGCCAGCACGCACTGCGGGCAGCAGCCGTAGTCCAGTTCGTATTGCGCCGCCTTTTCGTAAACCTGTTCAGCCAGTTGCTGTTTTTCTTCCGGGGTCATGTGCCTCTCCACATCACTAGGCCAAAGCCCGACAGGCTTCACGCCCGGCGAGGCACAAGGGCATGGCATCAATGCCATCCAGCGGGCTTGCCGGTACCAGTCGGGCAATCCGCGCACTGCGTAGCGGATCAAGTACGGGAGTCCATTGGGCCAGCAGCTCGATCACGGTCTCCGGCTTGTTGCACACCGGCATCATGTCGCACCCTGCCTGCCAGGCCGCCTCGGCACGGCCGACAATGCCGCCGGCCACGCTCGCCCCTTCCATGGACAGGTCATCGCTGAAGATGGCGCCCTCATGCCCAAACTCATGGCGCAGGCGGCTGATCCAGACCGGCGAGAAGCCGGCCGGTCGCGCATCGACCTGCGGAAAAATCACATGGGCCGGCATCACGGCATCGAGCTTCAAGCGCCGGTAGGGCAACTGATCGTCGCCCATGTCGGCATCGGAACGCTCATCGACGGGAATCGCCAGGTGCGAATCGGCCTTGATGAAGCCGTGCCCGGGAAAGTGCTTGCCACAGCAGGCCATGCCGACCTGATGCAGGCCGTCGATCAACGCACCGGTCAGTGCAATCACGGCCTGAGGATCGCGATGGAAAGCACGATCACCAATCACGCCGCTGGCGCCGTAATCCAGATCCAGCACGGGGGTAAAGGAAAGATCCACCCCACAGGCGCGCAACTCCGCTGCGAGGGTGAAACCGATCGCCTGCGCGCCGGCCAGCGCTGCCGTGGCATCACGATCCCACCAGTCGCCCAGCTTGCGCATGGGCGGAATACGGGTGAAGCCCGTGCGACAGCGCTGCACGCGTCCGCCTTCATGGTCGATGGCGATCAACAAGGGGGGAGAACGCAAGGCATGAATCTCGGTACATAAAGCTTTCAACTGGGCGGGATCGGCATAGTTGCGGCTGAACAGGATCACGCCACCGACCAGCGGATGACGCAGCCTTTCACGCTCGTCTGCCGTCATTTCTGTGCCAGCGATATCGATCATCAGGGGGCCGTACATACTTCCTCCACAACCACAAAGGCCTGCGCATAATCCGCTTCGTCGCTCACCGACAGATGGCAGACCAGTTTTCGCGCAGCGATCCAGTTTGCCAGCGCATCGGTAAAACGGAAACCCGGCTTGCCGAGTTCGTCATGCACGATGGTGATCGAAGGCAACAGGACCGGGGCGCGAATCCCCGTGCCGAGCGCCTTCCCCAGCGCCTCCTTGGCGGCAAAACGCTTCGCCAGGAAACGTCCGGGATCGGCACTGGCGCGGCAATCGGCACGCTCATCGGGTGCCAGCAATTTATCCAGCGCCCGCTCGCCATGACCTTGCCACATATCTGCAAGCCGACTGATGGCCACCAGATCGGTGCCAATCCCAAAAATCATCCGGTCGCAGCCTCGCGAATCAAACGCTTCATCTCGCGCACGGCCTGCTCCAGGCCGACAAACACCGCGCGGCTGACAATCGCATGGCCGATATGCAACTCGCGCACCCCGGACAAGGCGGCAATCGGCTGGACGTTGAAATAATTGAGGGCATGACCGGCATTGAAGCGCATGCCGAGGCCGACAATCGCCGCCCCGGCAGCACCGACTTTTTGCAGCTCCGCCTGCGCGGCCGGCATCTCGATGTCGCGCCCGCTTTCATGAAAGGCGTGGGCATACGGGCCAGTATGAATTTCACATGCCTTGGCACCCACCTGCGCAGATGCTTCGACCTGCTTTTGATCGGCATCAATGAACAGGCTGACGTAGATGCCGGCTGCCTGCAGCTTGGTCACCACCTCCTGCATGCGCGGACGCTGTCCGGCCACCTCCAGGCCACCCTCCGTCGTAACTTCATGGCGCCCTTCGGGCACCAGCGTCACCATTTCCGGCTTGAGCCGGCAGGCGATGCCGACCATCTCGTCGGTGGCCGCCATTTCGAGATTGAGCTTGGCCTGTACGCTCTGGCGCAGCAGTTCGACATCGCGATCGACGATGTGACGACGATCCTCGCGCAAATGCACGGTGATGCAGTCAGCACCGCCCAGGTGGGCTGCCGCTGCTGCCCAGACGGGGTCCGGCTCGTAGGTACGGCGCGCCTGCCGCAAGGTCGCCACGTGGTCGATATTGACACCGAGATCGATCATCTTATTTCCTCACACATCCTGTAATTCCAAAAATACCCGGCGCGTCTGCAAGGGTTGCCCCGAAAGATAATGGGCCAACAAATGCCGCATCAACTGCTTGCCTTCCGCCAGACTGCGCGCATCGCTGTAATCGTCGGCCGCCAGATCCAGCAAGGTCTTGCCCGTTACCAGCACGCCACTTTCGGCTAACTCCTCCGGCACCGCACCCTGCTCAACCAGATAGCGATAGCGACCGGCGACATCAATTGCATTGCCAGCCCCATCGTGGTCGAGCAGCAAGCCATAACCCAGTTCGCGCAACATGGCCTTCTCGAAGCGCCGCAGTTCGGCTGTTTCGGTTGCGCCACGCGACAAAGCCGCCAAGGCCGCTGCATAGGCATCAAACAGGCTGGCATGGGCATCCTCGCGCGGCAGCAACTTGAGCAGCAACTCATTGAGATAATACCCGAGCAGCAAACCCTCCCGCGCCAGCAGCGGCATGCCCCCCAGCCATTCAGCCTTGGCCAGCGTCTTGACCTCGCCGCCGCCAAACCAGCCAAGTTCGAGGGGCTGAAAAGACACGAGCACCGCACGCAAAGCGGAGCGCGGCCGCCGGGCACCCCGGGCGAGAATCGCGAGACGACCATGGTCTCGTGAAAACACCTCAAGAATCAGGCTGGTTTCGCTATACGGATAGGCATGCAACAGAAATGCAGCGGCACCATCCACACGCTGACGCTGTTGCGTCACTCGCGTCATTCGTAACCCAGGCTGCGCAGCGCACGTTCATCGTCGGCCCAGCCACTTTTGACCTTGACCCAGGTCTCCAGCCAGACTTTGCTGCCGAACAAATCTTCCATGTCCTTGCGGGCATCGCTGACGATACGCTTCAAGCGCGTGCCCCCCTTGCCGATGACGATGGCCTTGTGGGCTTCCCGATCCACAATGACGGCAGCGTGGATACGGCGAACGCCCTCCACCTCCTCGAATTTCTCGATCTCGACGGCAATGCCATAGGGCAACTCCTCGCCGAGATTGCGAAACAGCTTCTCGCGCAACAATTCGGCCGCCAGAAAACGTTCGGAGCGATCCGTCAGGGTTTCCGGCTCGAAGATAAATTCGGCTTGCGGCAGGTAGCGGGCAATGACCTTCAAGAGCGTATCGATGTTCTCGCCCCGCTCGGCACTCACCGGGACGATCTCGGCAAAGCGCGGCTCGGCCGACAGTTTTTCCATGAACGGCAGCAACCGACTCCGGTCCGTCAGACGATCGGCCTTGTTGATCACCAGAATGACGGAAGCATCCTCTGGCAACTTCGCCAGCACCGCCTGATCGGCTTCGCGCCAACGTTCCGCCTCAATGACGAACAAAATCACATCGACATCGCCCAGTGCGCCGACCACCGAGCGGTTCATCGCCCGATTGAGCGCGTTGCGATGCTCGGTCTGGAATCCGGGCGTATCGACAAACACGTACTGGCAATCCTCGGCGGTCAGGATGCCGTGGATGCGATGACGCGTTGTCTGGGCTTTTTTCGAGGTAATGCTGAGCTTCGCCCCGATCAGGCGATTCATCAATGTCGACTTGCCGACATTGGGAATGCCAACAATGGCGATGTAGCCGGCACGAGTGTCCAAGGACTCAGTCATGCCTGCCCCAATCCATCGAGCACGGCTTGTGCGGCCTGTTGTTCGGCGGCACGGCGACTGGGGCCATGACCCTGGGTTTCGATCTGCAGGGTGGGAATAGTGCAACTGACAGAAAACTGCTGAGCATGGGCATCCCCGTGGGTGGCCTTGAGTGTGTAGGTAGGTACTGGCAGATGGCGTGCCTGCAGGTATTCCTGCAAACTGGTCTTGGCATCCTTGCCAGCCTTGCGTGGATCGATTGCTTCAAGGCGCGCACGGTACAGGTCACCGATCACGCGTTGGGCCGCATCAAAACCGGCATCCAGATAAATCGCCCCAAACAGGGCTTCTAGCGCATCCGCAATGATGGAAGGGCGGCGAAAGCCACCGCTCTTCAATTCCCCCTCTCCCAGGCGCAGGGCGTCTCCCAAGGCCAGCTTTTCACCGATTTCCGCCAAGGTTTCCTGCCGAACGAGACTGGCCCGCAAGCGGGATAAATCGCCCTCTTTAACATTCGGGAAGCGCTGGTAAAGCAGCGTTGCCACCGTGCAATTCAGCACGCTGTCGCCCAAGAATTCCAGGCGCTCATTGTGGGGAGACGAATGACTGCGATGCGTCAGAGCCCGGCACAACAGTTCTTTTTGTTGAAAGGAGTAACCCAGCGCCCTTTCAAGCCGTTCGTCGAAACCCACTACTTGCTCGAACCCTCGAAGTAAAGCAATAGGCTTGCATTCATGAACAAGGGAATACGTCTTTCGTATGCAAAAGAAATAACCACCTCGCCGCCATCTTTGGTAATTTCAAGTTCTTCCGGGGTAACCGCTTTGATGTTGTCAATCATCGCACGACGTATAAAAGCATCGCGTGCTGCACGAACTGTCGTCTTTGCCTCGGGGTCAGTCGACACTGCCTTCACCGCCTTGAGAATTTGTTGATACTCCATAATCTCCGGCAGCACCTTCATGCCCAGCAAGGCAACCATCGCCAGAACTACCGCACCAACCAATAGCCCGGATAAGCTCACTCCCTTCTGCTTATTCAACATACACATCCCCCGCCGCATAAAGTCGATCAACGGAATCCGCCGATCCGCTTCAAGTCACTGAAGTTGAACCAGACAAAAAATGCCTTGCCCACCAGATTCCCTTCGGGCACAAATCCCCATACCCGACTGTCCTGCGAGTTATCCCGGTTATCACCCATCACGAAATAGTAACCGGCAGGCACTTCGCAAATAACACCTTCGTTATTGTAGAGGCATTTATCCCGATACGGGAATTGCATTACGTGCGGGACAAAACTCGGCGCATCCTCCTCAACCAAGGTCAGATGGTCGACATCGCCGAGCTTCTCGACAAAGCGTGGCGTATAAAACATCCGCTCTGCGTCGAAATAATCGCCATCACGCACTGTCGAGACCGCCTGCCCATTAATGCTGAGTCGCTTGTTCTGGTAGGCCACCTTGTCGCCAGGAACCCCCACCACACGCTTGATGTAATCCAGCGAAGTGTCGGGCGGATAGCGAAAGACCACCACATCGCCACGCTGCGGCAGATTCAGGTCGATCACTTTTTTGTTGATCACCGGCAAGCGAATGCCATAGGTAAACTTATTGACGGCAATGAAGTCGCCAACCAGCAGCGTCGGGATCATCGAACCCGAGGGAATCTTGAACGGCTCGACAATGAAGGAACGCAGCACGAAGACGATCAGGATGACCGGGAAGAAGCTGGCGCCATACTCGACCCACCAGGGCTCTTTGGCATCCGGCCCACGCTTTTTGCGAAAGACAAAGTGATCAGCCACCCAAAGTGCGGCGCTCACCACCAGCAGGACGAACAGGATCAGGGCGAAGTTCATCTACTTGTCCCCCACCCGCAGTACCGCTAAAAAGGCTTCCTGTGGGATTTCCACACTCCCTACCTGCTTCATGCGCTTCTTGCCAGCCTTCTGCTTTTCCAGCAGCTTCTTCTTGCGCGAAATGTCACCGCCGTAGCACTTGGCCAGCACGTCCTTACGCATCGCCTTGACATTTTCACGCGCCACGATGGTTGAACCGATCGCTGCCTGAATCGCTACATCGTACATCTGGCGCGGAATCAGTTGGCGCATCTTGGCAGCCAGCTCGCGACCGCGATAGGGGGCGTTGGCACGATGCACGATCAGCGAAAGCGCATCGACCTTTTCGCTGTTGATCAGTACATCCAGCTTGACCACATCGGCCGCCCGATATTCCTTGAATTCATAGTCCAGCGAAGCATAGCCGCGCGAGACGGATTTGAGCTTGTCGAAGAAATCCATCACGACTTCGGCCATGGGCATATCGTAGGTCAGTTGCACCTGACGCCCGTGGTAGGCCATATTGACTTGCGAACCGCGCTTGCTTTCGCACAGCGTAATCACGGCCCCCAGATAATCCTGCGGCACAAAGATCTTGGTTGTGATGATCGGCTCGCGGATTTCCTCGGCCTTCTGACTGTCCGGCAACTTGGCAGGGTTCTCGACTTGAACCACAGAGCCATCACGCATCAGCACCTCATACACCACGGTCGGTGCCGTCGTAATCAGATCCTGATCGAACTCCCGTTCCAGACGTTCCTGAACGATCTCCATGTGCAAGAGCCCAAGGAAGCCGCAACGAAAACCAAAACCCAGTGCCTGCGAAACTTCGGGCTCATAATGCAGTGAAGCATCGTTCAGCTGGAGCTTTTCCAGCGCATCGCGCAGACTGTCGTACTGGTTCGATTCGACCGGATAAAGGCCGGCAAACACCTGTGACTTGATTTCCTTGAACCCAGGCAAGGCTTCCGTCGCGGGCTTATCGACCAAAGTAACCGTATCGCCAACCTTGGCGGCTTGAAGCTCCTTGATGCCGGAGATGATGAAACCCACCTCACCCGCCCGCAATTCGGCCCGGGGAAGAGACTTTGGCGTAAAGACACCCACCTGCTCGCACAGATGCACGGTGCCGGTCGACATCAGCTTGATCTTGTCCTTGGCCTTGAGCGATCCGTCGACAACCCGCACCAGCATCACCACACCGACGTAGTTATCGAACCAGGAATCAATGATCAGTGCCTTCAGCGGTGCATCCAGTGTTCCTCTGGGTGCGGGCACGCGCGCAATCACGGCTTCAAGGATGTCGTCCACGCCCATGCCCGTCTTGGCCGAGCAGGGAATGGCGTCTGTCGCATCAATGCCGATCACTTCCTCGACTTCCTGGCGGGCGCCATCGGGATCGGCCTGCGGCAGATCCATCTTGTTGAGTACCGGCACGACCTCGACACCAAGTTCGATCGCGGTATAGCAATTGGCCACCGTCTGGGCCTCAACACCTTGCGAGGCATCGACCACCAACAGCGCACCTTCGCATGCCGACAAACTGCGCGAGACTTCGTAGGAAAAGTCGACGTGTCCCGGGGTGTCGATCAGGTTCAGGTTGTAGATCTTGCCATCACGCGCCTTGTACTGCAGCGCCGCCGTCTGGGCCTTGATGGTAATGCCGCGTTCGCGCTCGATATCCATCGAATCGAGTACCTGCGCCTCCATTTCGCGATCGGAGAGGCCGCCACAGCGCTGAATGATGCGATCGGCCAGCGTGGACTTGCCGTGGTCAATATGCGCAATGATGGAAAAATTTCTGATGTGCTGCACGGAAAGGTACCAAAACAAAGACAAAGGCGCCAGGATCGGCGCCTTGAATCAATCGGGATACGGATTTTAGCGAAAGCGGCTTAAAACCTCACGCACTTTCACCTCGTCGAGAAAATAATGGCAAATCTCTTCATCGTCGAGGGTCAGAACGGGCACAAGCCGATCATAGGCGTCGCGTTTATCGGGACAGGCATCAATATCCCGCACGGACACCGTGAAATCATGCTCGCGGCGCAAGCGTTTGAGCGCAACGAGCATGTCATCACACAAATGGCAGAACGACCGGCCGTAGAGGATGAAATGTGGCTTATTTATCTTGGGCGCCCCGAATCGTCACAAAGGTCTGGCTATCACCGCGGCGAATCAGCAGGGTAATCGGCGCCCCCTTGCCTTGCTTGGCCAAGAGGTCGTTGAACTGATCGACCGAACGTACCTCGGCCTGAACACCGCGCTGAATCAGTGCCAGGATCACATCGCCCTGGCGCAACTCGCCACGACCTCCCTCGCGCACCTCCTCGATGATCAGTCCATGACGGATACCCAACTGACGCTTTTGCTCGGCACTGGGCTCAGACAAGACCAGTCCCAGTTTATTGGCCGGTGCCGGGTCGGCGGGCTTGCCGCGTCGTGAGGCCTTGCCATTAAGCGGCTCATCCGGCATTTCGCCCACCGTCAGGCTCAGCTCTTTCGACGCGCCAGCGCGCCAGATTTCCAGCCTGGTCTTGGTGCCCGGCTTGGTGTTGCCCACCATGCGCGGCAGGTCGCTGGACTGGACGACCGGCTTGCCATTGAACTCGAGAATCACGTCACCGGCTTCGAGCCCCGCCTTATCGGCCGGGCTGCCCTTTTCGACGGAGGCAACCAAGGCACCTTGCGGTTTTGGCAAACCAAAGGAATCCGCCAACTCTTTGCTGACTTCCTGGATGGTTACCCCGATGCGCCCCCGGCTGACCTTGCCACCATTACGCAACTGTGACTGGATTTCCATCGCCACATCGATGGGAATCGAGAAGGCAATCCCCTGATAACCGCCGGAACGGCTGTATATCTGGGAGTTGATGCCGACCACTTCGCCCTTCATGTTGAAAAGCGGCCCCCCCGAGTTTCCGGGGTTGATGGCCACATCGGTCTGTATGAAAGGCACGAAGTTTTCCTGCGGCAGAGAACGCCCCTTGGCACTGACAATGCCTGCCGTCACGGTATTTTCAAAACCAAAAGGCGATCCAATCGCCACCACCCACTCGCCGACTTTCAGCTTTGCGGGATCGCCCAATTTGGCGGAAGGAAAACCATTGCCATCGATCTTGATCAGGGCCACATCCGTGCGCTTGTCGGCACCGATCACCTTGGCCTTCAACTCGCGCTTGTCGGCCAGTTTGACGACAACTTCATCAGCCCCATCAATTACGTGAGCGTTGGTCAGGATGTAACCATCGGCACTGATGATGAAACCGGAGCCCAGCGACTTGTTCTCGAACTCACGAGGGGCGTTTGGAATGCCCGGAAACTGGCGGGGCGCAAATCGCTTGAAAAATTCGAAGGCCGGATCGTTTTCATCAAAGGGAAATCCATGGCCAAAACGCTGTGCTTTAACGACTTGTGTCGTACTGATGTTCACCACAGCAGCACCCTGCTTTTCGGCCAAGTCAACGAAGTCGGGAAGCTGCGACTGGGCGAACAGCAGACTGGAGAACAAAGTTAAACCAATCGTCAATAACCACTTTCTAATCATCGAACACCCCCTAAATCAAACTTTGAATGCAATAGATAAGACTTGCTGTCGCGAATTGCAACCGGGTTTGTGCCAGTGCAATCCCATAAATCCGGCAGCCAAACCGGCCAGCAATCCCAGCATGGCAAGCATTTCGTTGCCGGTCATGGCAAACATTCCTGCGGCACCAAGCACAGCCAGCAACAAAGGCAACAGATAGACCCACCCTACCGCGCGCAATACAGCCCCTTGCGCTGTCTGAATCACGACATGATCCCCCGCACACGCATGAATCGGATTGAGCAGGCGCAACACATGGATTTTCTGCGCGCCATCGGCGCTGCTGCACCCGCCACGACTCGCACAAGCGCCGCAGGCACTGGCTGCACCTAATGTTCTGACATAGGCAAAATCATCTTCCACGCGCACCACCACGGCATCAATCTCATTCATTTGCTGCGCGCCCCAATGCCGGACGCAAAATGCCGGATCGCCGCCGCTGGAGCATCCCCCATCACCACCACCTTGTGACCGTCAATCACACGTTTGATCACGCTGATCGCCCCCATCGACTCCATCTCGCCGTCTGTTACCTCGCTCGCGCCAGCCAGTGGGGAAATGAACACCGACACCGCAGCCAGACCATCGGAAAAAACCCAGTGTTTCACGTCTCGCGCATCGCCATCGCTCAGGCGACCAAAACTGCGCAACATCGCCGATTGACGGCGGAAGCCCGGCAGTTCCGCACGAAACTGCCAGCGAGATTCCTCTCGCAATTCCTGCACACGCGGCTTGCGAATTTCCCAGTCGCGCGCACGCTCGCCCTCCGTTGCACTCTGCTTGGCCGCATCGACCCCGGCCGGCAAGCCAATGTGCAGTTCGGTGAACGAAAGCGACTCCAGGGATGCACCTTGCGTACTCAACACCTCAGCTTTGAGCAGCAAGCCATGCTCCTGATCAATCCAGAATTGGCGCCCGAAACGCCAGGCATCGCGCGGCTCCAGCTTGATGACCTGACTTTCGCGTCCGGCTACCCGCACGTTTGCGCCCTTGCGAATCTGATAGTACTCGCCCAAGCCGGCCAAACTGGCGGGCAACAAGGCCGGGAAACTGTTGCGCGGACTGCGCTGCTCGATGACCACCAGACGCTTTTCGGGGAGATAACACTTCACCTCGTCGTTATGGCGAATCACCTCGCGCGGGCTACCATCCAGCACTTCCAGCTTTTCAAACTGACTACCGCCGGACGCCACATGCACAATGCGCGAGGTTTCGCTGCGTGCGCCATTCTGAAACACGAAGGTACCGCTATAGCTCAACTGTCGTGCGGCGACAGATACTTTCTGCAACCAATACAAGGCATCGCCCTGCCTGGGCGCGACCTGAGCCTGCACGCTGGCAGACAGACTGCCGACCACCAAGCAGATAATTGTTCGCGCAAAAAACTTCATGGACGTCCCGTATCCCCCGTCATGGAAACCGAGCGAACATGCTGGACGCCCTCGCCAAGATGAAAAGCGCTGGCATGGGCATGATGCGCCACCAGATACTCGCCCATCTCGGCACGATCAACCCGAACCGACTGTATTTGGGAAGGTGCCGGCTTGTTCGAGTCAGCCTTTGCAAAAGTCGGTGCTGGCGGGACGGCAACATAGGCAATTTGAGGCCCCTGCACTTGAGGTGTGTTCGTCAAGGCCAACCATCCCACCACGGCAACCCCGGCGACAGAGGCCGCGAGGGCCAGCAAGGGGTGATGGGGCTGACGTCGCAGGTTGCCCGGTGCAAGCACTTGAGGCTCCTCTCGCACCCGAACCATGATGTTCTCGACAAAGTCAGGCGCACAACCATGTGCGCCACGCAACTGATCACCAATCAGGGCATATGCCTGCCAGTCAGCCAGCTGTTTATCGTCGGCCAGAGCAGCCCGCACGATCGGTGCCACTTCGTGATCTTCCAGTTCGCCATCGAACAGTGCCGACAGTTCAGAATCTTTTCTCATGACCTCACCTCACTCACCAGCGCCGATCCGGGGCCGTATCCAGCAACGGGCGCAACTTTGCCGCAATGGCATCGCGGGCTCGAAAGATGCGCGAGCGCACCGTGCCAATTGGACAATCCATCACCTGAGCAATCTCTTCATAAGTCAAGCCTTCAATTTCACGCAAGGAAATGGCGGTACGCAAATCCTCCGGCAAGGCATCCATCGCTGCATTTACCGTTGCCCCAACTTGCTTTGACAACAAAAGCTGCTCGGGCGTTTCATCGTTTCGCAACAAACCGCCGTCTTCCATACTTTCACCATCCTCATCCGTGACATCCGTCACGGTCGGCATGCGCCGCCCATGGGCAAGCAGCCAGTTCTTGGCGGTATTCACGCCAATCCGATAAAGCCACGTGTAAAAAGCGCTCTCGCCACGAAAGTTCGGTAAGGCGCGGTACGCCTTGACGAACGCCTCCTGAGTGACATCCTCTGCCTCGGCCGCATCGCGCACAAAACGCATCACCAGTCGCAGCAATTTGCGCTGGTACTTGACCACCAGCAGGCTGAACGCTTCCCGGTCGCCGGCCTGGACCCGTTCGACCAGTTGCAGATCGGCTTCGCGCTCTCCCATGGATGGATAATTTTCTTGTCTGAATACGTTGAAGCATCAGTATAGCCGCCTTCGATTTTGCGCCATTTGCCTCTCCAACACCAATGCGCAAGTGACCGGGAAAACCTGAATAAGTTCCATACCCCGCGTGATATAGTCGAAACCAATATGGTCAAAAAACCACCCAGAATGGACACAACGGCGGATTATCTGCGTCGCTTCGACGTCATCGTCATCGGTAGCGGCCTGGCAGGGCAATCCCTCGCCCTGCGCCTGGCCGATACACATCGAGTGGCGCTGGTCACCAAGCGCCTGATCGACGACTCGGCCACCAACTGGGCACAGGGCGGCATTGCGGCCGTCCTCGACGATACCGATTCGATCGAATCGCACATTCAGGATACCTTCACGGCCGGTGCCGGACTTTGCGATCCAGTCGCCACGCGCTTTGTCGTCGAACATGGCCGTGAAGCCATCGACTGGCTGATCGAACAGGGCGTACCCTTTACCCGCGACAACGACCATAGCGGCAGCGGCTACCACCTGACCCGCGAAGGGGGCCACAGTGCCCGTCGCGTGATTCACGTCGCGGATGCCACGGGCGCCTCGGTGCAACAAACCCTGAGCCGGAAAGTCCGCCAACATCCCAACATCGAAGTGCTGGAACGCCATATCGTGGTCGACCTGATCACGGGTGCGAAACTCGGCCTCAAGACCCAACGTTGCTGGGGCGCCTATGTACTGGACATTGACAACGACCAAGTCCTGACCTTCAGTGCCCCCAATACCATCATCGCCAGCGGCGGTGCCGGCAAGTCCTATCTCTATACCACCAACCCGGACACGGCGACCGGCGACGGGATTGCCATGGCCTGGCGTGCTGGCTGTCGCGTTGCCAACCTTGAATTCATCCAGTTCCATCCAACCTGCCTTTATCACCCGCAGGCCAAGTCCTTCCTGATCACCGAGGCCATGCGAGGTGAAGGTGGACTACTGCGTCTGCCAGAAGAAATGGGCGGCACGCGCTTCATGCCTGCCCATGATGAGCGTGCCGAACTGGCACCGCGCGACATCGTCGCCCGCGCCATCGACTACGAAATGAAGAAGCACGGCCTTGATTGCGTCTACCTCGATGTCACGCACAAGGGCGAAGGCTTCCTGCGCACTCACTTCCCGAACATTTTTGCGCGCTGCCGCGAACTCGGCATCGACATCGCCCGGCAACCGATCCCGGTCGTCCCCGCCGCCCACTACACCTGCGGCGGCATCGTCGTCGATCTGGCAGCGCAGACGGATGTCCCCGGTCTGTATGCCCTTGGCGAAGCCGCCAATACCGGCCTGCATGGCGCCAACCGGCTCGCCAGCAACTCGCTGCTCGAATGCGTGGTCTTCAGTAATGCTGCGGCCGCCGATATCCGCGCCCAAAAACCTGTCAAATCGCCAAAACTGCCGCATTGGGATGAAAGCCGCGTCACCGATGCCGACGAAGAAATTGTCATCTCCCACAATTGGGATGAACTGCGCCGCTTCATGTGGGACTACGTCGGCATCGTGCGCACCAGCAAGCGTCTGGAGCGTGCCCGCCACCGCATCCGCCTGCTGGAGCAGGAAATCGAGGAGTTCTATGCCAACTTCCGGGTCAGCAACGACCTGATCGAGTTGCGCAACCTCGTCCTGACCGCCCACCTGATCGTCGAATGCGCCATGAAGCGCAAGGAAAGCCGTGGGCTCCATTTCAGCCGCGACTATCCCGACATGCTGCCGACCGCACGGGATACCGTGCTCAAACCCCGGCGCTAGGCGCTGCGCCAGTTCAGCCAGACCCGCAGGTGACGATAGTCTTCGGGATTGAGCGCATCCGCCATCAGCACCAGCGGCGTACGCTTCCCCTCAACGCGCAACAGCAGCACAATCATGCCGGGCAGTACGGCCGTCTCGGGCAAAATCAATGCCGTTTTGTCAGCGCCGACATTTGTCCGCAGCATCAATTCGCCCTTGTCACCCAACCTCAGTTCGGCAATCTCCTGGGGGCGTATCAGCCCCCGATAAAGGGAAAAGCCGACCAGCACCATCAGGCAGAGCCGCACCGCCCATGAGAAATCAAGCGGGAGCATAGAAGCAATCGCCACCACATGCGCGCCCCACCACAGGGCACGCCAGCGGCGCGATGATCTAACCGGAATGACAAGGGGCAGTTGCACTGCCCGCCTGCTTAAACGCGCCGGAAGGCGAGTGTGCCGTTGGTACCGCCGAAACCGAAGTTGTTCTTGACGGCGACCTCGATCGCCATATCCCGCGCCGCATTGGCACAGTAGTCGAGATCGCACTCCGGATCTTGCGAGATGATGTTGATGGTCGGCGGCGACACCTGATGATGCACGGCCAAGGCGGTTAGCACCGACTCCAGACCGCCAGCGCCACCAAGCAGGTGGCCGGTCATCGACTTGGTCGAATTCACCACCAGCTTCTTTGCCGCATCGCCAAAGGCCAGCTTGATCGCCTCGGTTTCATTCTTGTCGCCCAGCGGCGTCGAGGTGCCATGGGCATTGACGTATTGCACCTGATCGGCATTGACGCCTGCATCCTTGAGGGCATTGACCATACTGCGACGCGGACCGTCGGTATCGGGCGCCGTCATGTGATAGGCGTCGCCGCTCATGCCGAAGCCGGCCAGTTCGCAGTAAATGTGGGCACCACGGGCCTTGGCGTGTTCGTACTCTTCCAGCACCATCACGCCGGCCCCTTCGCCAAGGACAAAACCATCGCGGTCCTTGTCCCACGGACGACTGGCCGTGGTCGGATCGTCGTTGCGCGTCGACAAGGCTTGCGCGGAGGCAAAACCGCCAATCGCCAAAGGCGTGACGGTCGATTCGGCACCACCGCAAACCATCGCATCCGCATCACCGTACTGGATCATGCGGAAACTCGTGCCGATGGCATGCAAGCCCGTCGTGCAGGCCGTCACCACGGCCAGATTAGGTCCCTTGGCACCGATCATGATCGACAGATTGCCGGAGATCATGTTGATGATCGTGCCGGGAATGAAGAAAGGAGAAATCTTGCGCGGGCCACCGCCGAGAAAATCGTTATGTGTCGCCTCGATCATTTGCAGGCCGCCAATGCCAGAACCGATATTCACACCGATGCGGTCTGCATTTTCCGGCGTAATAACCAGTCCCGATTCGCGGAAAGCCTGTAAACCCGCCGCCATGCCGTAATGGATGAAGGTATCCATGCGGCGGGCTTCCTTGGCCGAGAGATACTCGGTCACGTCAAAACCTTTGACCTCGCCCGCGATATTCACCTTGTGAGCGGATGCGTCATAGCGCGTGATAGGGCCGATGCCGCTCTTACCGGCAAGGATGGCATTCCAGGTATCGGCAACGTTATTTCCGACCGGCGAGACGAGTCCCAAACCGGTCACGACGACTCTGCGACGCGACAAGGCAGTCTCCTAGACAGGAAGCGGGGTAAGGAAAAAAAGAGAGGGGCCCGATCAATCGGGCCCGGGAGATTACTTCTTCAGGTTGTTATTGACGTAGTCAATCGCCTGCTTGACGGTAGTGATCTTCTCGGCTTCTTCGTCCGGAATCTCGCACTCGAACTCCTCTTCGAGCGCCATCACGAGCTCAACCGTGTCGAGCGAATCGGCGCCCAAGTCATCGACGAATGAGGAATCAATCTTGATGTCCGCTTCGTTAACGCCGAGTTGTTCGGCAACGATTTTCTTGACGCGCTGTTCGATGTTATCCATTGTGGTTGCTCCTTCCCTGTGAAGGCGGGTGTTATGAACCCGCGTAGTTTAGCAAAAAGGTATTGATTTCCCGTTACAACTCAAACCATGTACATGCCGCCGTTAACATGGAGTGTTACGCCGGTGATGAATCCCGCATTGGGACTGGCCAGAAAGCCCACGGCATGGGCAATGTCAGCAGGCTGACCCAAGCGTGCCACCGGGATCGACTTGAGCATCACTGCCTTCTGTTCCTCGGGTAGCCCCTTGGTCATATCGGTATCGATCAGGCCGGGCGCAATACAGTTGACCGTGATATTGCGACTTCCCAACTCCTGCGCCAGCGCCCGCGTCATGCCGGCCACACCGGCCTTGGCCGCACAGTAGTTCGCCTGTCCCGGGTTGCCGGCACTGCCGACCACCGAAGTGATATTGATGATGCGACCGAAGCGGGCTTTCATCATCGCCCGCATCACCAGCCGCGACATGCGGAACACGGCTTTGAGGTTGGTATCGATGACGGCGTCCCACTCCTCGTCCTTCATGCGCATCGACAGGTTGTCTTTCGTAATGCCGGCGTTATTCACCAGCACCGACACGGCACCAAATTTTTTTTCAATGTCGCCCAACAGTGCCTCACAAGCGGCTGCGTCGGTCACATTCAGTACGGCGCCCATGCCGGCAATGCCAGCCGCTTCGAGCGCTTGTTGAATATCAGCGGCACCGCCCTCGGAGGTCGCCGTACCGATCACCGTCGCGCCCTGCGCGCCGAGTTCCGTGGCAATCGCCCGCCCGATGCCGCGCGAGGCACCCGTCACCAGTGCAATCTGTCCTTTCAGCATGCTTATCCTTTCACCGTCACCAGCGTCGCTTCCACGCCGGCCAGATCGTTCATCGCACCACCGGCCAAGCCATCGGCACAGCGTTTGGTCAGCCCCGCCAGCACCTTGCCGGGACCACACTCGAACACGTGTGTAATACCTGCCGCCTGTATGGCGCGCATGATCTCGACCCAACGCACGGGAGCGGCTGCCTGGCGAACCAGTGCCGCCTTGATGGCAGCAGGATCGCTCTCCACGGCCACATCGACGTTATTAATCACCGGAATGGCCGGCGCCTTGAGTTCAATCGCCGCCAAAGCCGCCTGCAGACGCTCTGCGGCTGGTTGCATCAAGGAAGAATGGAAGGGGGCCGAGACCGGCAGCATCACCGCCCGCTTGGCTCCTGCCGCTTTGCAGGCCTCCGCAGCACGCTCAACTGCGGCCTTCTGGCCGGCAATCACGGTCTGCTCGGGCGAGTTGAAATTCACCGCCTGCACAGCCTGCCCTTGGGCTTGCTCAACACAAATCGCCTTGATCTTATCGGCATCCAGATTGAGGATAGCCGCCATGGCACCCTCACCCGCCGGCACGGCCTCCTGCATCGCCTTGGCACGCAGTTCCACCAGCGGCACGGCGACCTTCAAATCGATCACACCGGCGGCCACCAGCGCCGAATATTCACCCAGGCTGTGGCCTGCCACCATGGCGGGAATTACTCCGCCCTTTTCCTGCCACAAGCGCCACACGGCAATCCCGGCCGTCAGCATCAGCGGCTGGGTATTCACGGTTTGCGACAAGGCTTCGGCCGGGCCTTCGGCCACCAGTTGCCACAGATCGCGGCCGAGCGAGGTCGACGCTTCGTCAAAGGTGGCACGAATCACCGGGCTGTCGCCATAGGCAGCCATCATGCCCAGCGACTGGGAGCCCTGTCCAGGAAATACGAACGCAAATTTCATCGTCGCCTCACAAAGTAATAATGGCGGCGCCCCAGGTAAAACCGCCACCGACGCCTTCCAGCAATGCCGTATCGCCAGCGCCGACTTTTCCGGAGCGGACCGCCTCATCCAGCGCCAGCGGAATCGAGGCGGCCGAGGTATTGCCGTGGTGATCGACGGTCACAATACATTTTTCAGCCGGCAGACGCAGCTTCTTGGCGGTCGCCTGCATGATGCGGATATTGGCCTGATGCGGCACCAGGCAGGTCACCTGCTCCGCTGTCATGCCCGCCGCAGCCATCACTTCCTCCGCCACCTCGGCCAGCACCTTGACCGCGAACTTGAACACCGCCTGACCATCCATACGCAGGAACGGGTCGCCGGTCGGCTGTCCGCCATTCAAATGTCCAGGCACCGCCAGGATATGGCGATAGCGCCCATCGGCATGTAGCGCTGTCGCATGCACGCCCGGCTTGTCGCTGGCCTCCAGCACTACAGCGCCAGCGCCATCGCCAAACAGCACGCAGGTACCGCGATCATTCCAGTCCAGAATACGCGAGAAAGTCTCGGCCCCCACCACCAGCGCACGGCGATGCGAACCGGAGCGAATAAACTTGTCGGCAACCGACAAGGCATAGATGAAACCACCGCAGACCGCTTGCAGATCGAAGGCCGCAGCCCCATTGCTCATGCCCAGCTTGTCTTGCAGTATCGTAGCCGTGCTCGGAAAAATGTAATCTGGAGTCGATGTCGCCAAAACGATCAGGTCGATATCGTTAGGTTCTTTCCCCGCTGCGGCAAGTGCGTTACGGCTCGCCTCCAGTGCCAGATCACTGGCCGCAACGCCTGCCGGCGCAAGGTGACGGGAGCGAATACCCGTGCGTTCGACAATCCATTCGTCATTGGAATCGAGCCCGCGCGCCGCGATCAGATCGGCGTTGCTCTGCGCAGGTCCCGGCAAATAGCTACCGGTACCGGTAATTCTGGAGAAAATCATGTTGGCTGAGTTCATCCTCAATCGCAGAGTGTAGGTTGAAGCTCCATTTGCGCTAAAGCCAGTGCCACGCTCGCAGCAATCTTCTCCGGCAAGCGTTCGCGTGCCGCCTCGGCCGCCCGAGTCAGCGCATGTCGGAAAGCAAAGCTATCGGCCGAGCCATGGCTTTTGACCACCACGCCTTTCAGACCCAGCAGGCTGGCACCGTTGTAGCGCCGGTGGTCGACGCGCGCCCGAAAGGCGCTGAGTACGGGCATCGCCACCAGACCGGCAATACGCGTCAAGATATTTCGAGAAAACTCCTGACGCAGAAAAACCCGGATCATCTGCGCGAGACCTTCCGAGGTCTTCAAGGCCACATTGCCGACAAAACCATCGCAGACGACCACATCCGCCGTGCCTTTGTAGATATCGTCGCCCTCGACATTGCCGATGAAGTTCAGGCCGCTCACGCGCAGCAACTCACTGGCGCGCTTGACCACTTCGTTGCCCTTGATTTCTTCCTCGCCAATATTTAGCAAGCCAACACGCGGGCGCTCATCGTGTTCAAGGGCAGCCACCAGCATGGCACCCATGATGCCGAACTGCTGCAGGTGTTCAGCCGTGCAATCGACGTTCGCCCCCAAATCGAGGACATAGGTATGCCCCTTCATCGTTGGCAGGATCGAGGCAATCGCCGGGCGGTCAATACCTGGCAGGGTTTTCAGTACGAAGCGCGAGATCGCCATCAGAGCACCGGTATTGCCGGCGGATACGGCCGCATCGGCTTTGCCCTCTTTCACTAGATTCGCCACGACACGCATCGACGAATCTTTCTTGTTGCGCAAAGCACTCGACACCGGTTCATCCATGCCGACCACCTCGGTCGCATGGTGGATCGACCAGCGCTCGGATAGATCCGCGCCAGCCTTGTCCAGGTGCGGCCGCAAGTCATCCTCACGGCCAACGCAAATGACACGGCAAGTCGCATCGCGCTGCAAGAAATCGATCACGGCGGGAATCGTCACGGACGGGCCATGATCCCCCCCCATGCAATCGACGGCAAGCGTAATCGTCATCGAGAAATGGTTTTTTCCGAAACTAAAACGGCCGGACGTACAAACGTCCGGCCGCAGATCCGGGAAGGGAAATTATTCGCCCTTGGTCTTCAGAATCTTCTTGCCGCGGTACACACCCGACGGCGAGATATGGTGGCGCAGATGCACTTCACCGGTCGTCGCCTCGACCGCGAGCGGGGGCGCATTCAGGAAATCGTGTGAGCGATGCATGCCACGCTTGGAGGGGGACTTCTTGTTCTGTTGTACTGCCATGATGACTCCTTATTTCAACCAATCAATGTTTCTTCAAACCAGCCAAGGCCGCGAACGGCGATCGACTCTCATTTCCCAAACCACTGTCGGCATCTCCCGGCAGTTGGCAATCCGCATGACGTGGCACAATCGGCAACGCCAGTAAAACTTCTTCCTCGACCAGGGCCAGCACCGACAACTCCCGATCCGCCGGCAAGGCATCATAGTCGTCGGCCTCAACCTCTTCTTCCGGCCATTCCTCACCTAGTGGAATCAGCAACAAGTGGCTATCGACCGCACACTCATGCACCACTTCCGCCAGGCAGCGCTGGCAATACAAGGTCAAACGCCCGGAAATCTGCAGATGCAACCCCAGCTTGACCGCCCCGAACCGGCGCTCTTCAAAACCCGACAGCGCACAATCCAGACTACCTTCATGCTTCGACAGCACATCCGCCAGTCGCGGCATTCGGGACAGCGCAATACGGCCCGTCACGCTTTGACCTTCGACCGCGAACTTGAGACTATCAATCACCAAATTGGTCAAGTCCAAGGCTTCCAAGGTTTCCCCGGCACGACATAAACCGTAGATGTTATCATGCCCGCCCTTTGCCGGTCAAAGATAAAACCAAGAAAAATCAGTCAAATCATCCGACAACCAACCTATGACAGCCCTTGTTCTGGCCTCCACCTCCCCCTACCGGCGCGAATTGCTCAGCCGCTTGCAACTGCCTTTCGAAGTCTGCGCCCCGGATACCGATGAGTCCCCCCTGCCACAGGAGTCACCAGTCGCAACCGCCGAACGCTTGGCGACGGCCAAGGCGGCCGCCGTCGCGCCCCGCTTCCCTGAAGCGCTGATCATCGGCTCGGATCAAGTGGCTTACTGTGGCGACCAGCGCTTTGGCAAACCCGGCACACGCGCCAATGCCCTTGTGCAATTGGGACAACTCTCTGGCCAGGAGGTGGTTTTTCATACCGGCTTGTGCCTGCTGAATAGCCGCAGTGGCCGCAGCCACCTGCGCGGTGTCGCCACCCGGGTACGCTTTCGCGAGCTTTCCGATACCGAAATCGAGCGCTATCTAGACAAGGAAGATGCCCTTAACTGCGCCGGCAGTGCCCGCTCGGAAGCCTTGGGGATCAGCCTGCTCGAGTGGATGCGCAGCGACGACCCCACCGCGCTCGTCGGCCTGCCGCTGATTGCACTGGCCGAGATGCTGCGTGCCGAAGGCATCTCCTTGCCCTGACCGCTGTGCCGGGAACCCTCTATCTCTTGCCCACCCAACTCGGCCCGACCGACTGGGTCAGCGTCCTACCCGCTAGCACCCGGCAAGTCGCCTGCGGATTGCGCTACTTCATCGTCGAAAATGCCAAAACGGCCCGTGCTTCGCTCAAGTGGCTGTCCCACCCCGTGCCGCTGCGCGACATCGCGATTGAAGTGCTGCCGGAACAAGCCTTGGCGGACGAGATCGAGCAACTGCTCGCACCGCT
Organism: uncultured Methyloversatilis sp.; assembly: GCA_964477575.1. GTDB lineage: Bacteria > Pseudomonadota > Gammaproteobacteria > Burkholderiales > Rhodocyclaceae > Sulfuricystis. The sequence continues at coordinate 114,271 of CAYZEA010000007.1, read as the reverse complement.
GCTGGCGGGACAAGATGCCGGCCTGATGTCCGAGGCCGGCTGCCCGGGCGTGGCCGACCCGGGGGCCACCGTCGTCCGGCGCGCCCATGCCATAGGGATTCCCGTACGCCCACTAGTCGGTCCCTCTTCGCTCCTGTTAGCCCTGATGGCCTCCGGTCTGGATGGCCAGCGTTTTGCCTTTCATGGCTACCTGCCGCAACGCGATCCCGAGCGCAGCACCCGCATTGGCGAACTCGAAAAGGAATCGCGTCAAAAACGGCAAACCCAACTCTTCATCGAAACGCCCTACCGTAACGAAGCGCTTTTCGATGCCTTGTTGAGCCACTGTCAGCCCTCGACCCTGCTGTGCATCGCCAAAAATCTGACGAATGCGGACGAATGGGTTCAAACCCACCCCATCGCGGCCTGGCGCAAGAGGCCCAAACCGCCGCTGGAGCACCAGCCAACCGTCTTCCTGCTGCTTAGCGGATACTGAAACTCGTCAGCGCGTTACCCAGACTGCCCGCGACTTCGGAACCAAAGCGCCGGGCAAACTTTTCGGCAAAGTTGGGCTTGACCGTGTAATCACGAATGTCTTCGGCCTGAATCACGTCACGTGCCACGCTATCGACCGTGCCGAGTCCGTCTGCCAGTCCCAGTTCAACACTCTTGGACCCCGTCCACATCAGACCGGAAAACATGTCCGGCGTTTCCTTGAGGCGCGTGCCGCGACCCTTGCGAACCACGTCGATGAACTGCTGATGAATGTCATTGAGCATGCCCTGCGCATGCTCCTTATGTCGCCCATTCTGGGGTGAAAAGGGATCAAGAAAGCCTTTGTTTTCACCTGCTGTCAGGAGACGACGCTCAACCCCCAACTTGTCCATGCTGCCGGTAAAACCAAAGCCATCCATCAGCACTCCGATGGATCCTACGATGCTGGCCTTGTCGACATAAATCTTATCGGCCGCCGAAGCGACGTAATAACCACCGGAAGCGCAGATATCCTCGACCACCACGTACAAGGGCTTGTCCGGATGCTTACCGCGCAGGCGGCGCATTTCATCCGTGATGATGCCGGCCTGTACCGGGCTGCCCCCCGGGCTGTTGATGCGCAGAATCACGCCTGCCGCGTGCTTATCATCGAAAGCAGACTGCAAGGCGCTGACAATATCGTCGGCATTGGCATCTCCCTTGGCCTGGATCACCCCATGCATCTCGACCAGGGCCGTATGGCGACTGCCTTCGCCATCCCCGGCAAAATTATCCCAATCCACCAGCGTCGCGAGCAGAACCGTCACATAGGCAAAGCCCAGCAACTTGAAAAAGATGCCCCAACGCCGCGCCCGTCGCTGCTCGTTGACCGCTTCCAGTGCGATCTTTTCCAGAATCTTGCGTTCCCAACCCGAATCTTCAGCCACTTTTTTCGCCTTCCTGCACCCAGTAAACCTTGTCATCCCGCTCAATCACGTGCAGCACCTGCAACCCCTTGCCAGTGCATCGCCCGCCCAAACAATCGCCATTGGCAGGATCGTAGAGCGCACCATGCGTTGCGCAGATCAAGTATAGCCCGCTGCTGTCGAAGAACTCCCCTTCATTCCAGTCCAGTTCGGTCGGTACATGCGCACACCGGTTCAAATAGGCATGTACGCGATCCTCATGGCGAATCGCGAAAGCTCCCTGCCCTGCCGCATCGAACCGCACGCCTTTGCCGGCATTGGTAAGTGCCTGGCTGTCGCAAATCAGATGTTCGCGCGCAACCATGCGTCCAGATCTGCCATTGAATCGGCCAGATAGCGCGGTTCGGCAGCCAGCAGGGCTGGGCGCGGGTGCGCCCCATAACTCACCCCGACCGCATCGACACCCGCATTTTTTGCCATCAGCAGATCATGCGTGGTATCGCCGATCATCAAAGTCTGCCCTGGTGAGACGGCGAGTTCGGCCATCAACTCTTCCAGCATCTGCGGATGCGGCTTCGAGTGGCACTCATCGGCACAGCGCGTGCCATGGAAAAACGCGCCCAATCCACTTTGTTCGAGTGCCCGATCCAGACCGCGCCGTGACTTTCCGGTCGCCACGGCCAGCCAGCGCCCTTGCGCAGCCAAGCCTTCAATCAGGGCGGTTGCGCCTGCGAACAGCACCAGTTCGTGATCGCGCGACAGATAATGATGGCGATAACGCTCGACCAATTCGGCATAACGCGCTTCGGGCAAGTCCGGCAGGGCGTAACGCAACGCCTCCTCCAAACCCAGACCAATGATATGGCGCGCCCGTTCGTCACTAGGCGGCTCAAGGCCGAGGTCGCGCGCCGCCGCCTGGACGCTATCGACGATCATCGCCGCCGAATCCATCAGCGTGCCGTCCCAGTCAAACACGATCAGTTCATAGTGCTTCATCAGTATGTCCAAGCGATTCCATGTAACGTTTCAGGTCATCCGACAATTCGGCCCTCAGTTCGAACCGCTCACCCGTCAGCGGATGCGCAAAGCGCATCGACTGCGCATGCAGGAACATGCGTTTCAGCCCAGATTTTTGCAAGTCGCGATTCAGGGTGAAATCGCCATATTTTTCATCACCAAGGATGGGGAAGCCCAAGTGGGCCAGATGGACACGAATCTGGTGCGTCCGGCCGGTGCGCAACTCCACCTCCAGCAGACTGAAAGTTCCATGCGGCGTGGTCCAGCGTCCCTTGAGCCGCATGATCGAATGCGCCTCCTTGCCCTCATCCGACACCCGTACGCGTCGCTCCCCCTCCGGCGTCAGATACTTGAGCAGCGGCAATTTGACGTTGCGCAGCTTGTCACGCCAATGTCCCTTCACCAGCGCCAAATAACGCTTGTCAATCCCCCCGTTGCGAAACAGGTCATGCAAGCGGGTCAGCGCCGAGCGTTTCTTGCCGATCAACAGCAAACCCGACGTTTCGCGGTCGAGCCGATGGGCCAGCTCCAGAAAACGTGCTTCCGGGCGCGCCCGTCGGATCTGTTCGATCACGCCAAAATCAACGCCACTGCCGCCATGAACCGCCACGCCCGCCGGCTTGTCGATGGCAATCAGGCTCTCATCCTCGTAAACCAGAGAAAATTCACGGGGCGGAACAGGTACTTCGGATGTTTTTTCGGCAACCCTGACCGGTGGCACCCGCACCCGATCCCCCAACTCCAAGCGCCGGTCGGCGGCCGCCCGCCCCTTGTTCACCCGCACCTCGCCACTGCGCAGAATGCGATAGACGTGACTCTTCGGCACGCCCTTGAGACGTTTCAGCAAATAGTTGTCGATCCGCTGGCCGGCGCCGTCCTCCCCAACCTCAAGGAATGTGACGGATTCTTTACTCAACTCATTCATTCGCAATATAATGCGCCGGCTTTGCCATCTTCGGATGACGTGCCCGGCGACACGAAGCGGTTCCGGGGCGACGGACGAAGATGTGACGGGCGCCCATGATTCATAGTCCTTGGTTCCTTGAATTTGCATTTTGAAGATTCGGGGTCGGGCAGTATAGGCGCCAAGATGGGGCTGACGCGCTCCCGCCGATCGAGATTTTCGATCCCCGGCATCCGTCAGCCTTGCGGGGCCCAGGTCACGTCGCTCACCGCAAGCAGCGATACGTACTACATTTTTTCGCGCAACAGACCGGCTTTGATAAGCGTTGCCCCCAAGCGTGGCAGCGCCATCCGACAAAAACAAACAACCCATTTGCCCTAGCCCACACCCAACCCTATGGTGTCGATCCCGCAAATCCGTTAGCCACACCGCTGATTCATGCGGTGTGTTGTCGTGCCGCCCTGCCTGCGCGTAGGAGCACACATGAAACGCATGCTGTTCAATGCGACGCAAGCCGAGGAACTCCGCGTCGCGATCGTCGATGGTCAGAAACTCATTGATCTCGACATCGAATCGGCCGCCAAAGAGCAACGCAAGAGCAACATCTACAAGGCGGTCATCACCCGCATCGAGCCCAGCCTCGAAGCCGCCTTCGTCGATTACGGCTCAGAGCGCCACGGCTTCCTGCCCTTCAAGGAGGTCTCGCGCAGCTACTTCCAGCCGGGCATCGAAGCCGGTCGCGCGCGCATTCAGGACGCGCTGAAAGTCGGTCAGGAACTCATCGTCCAGGTTGAAAAGGACGAGCGCGGCAACAAGGGCGCGGCGCTAACCACCTACATTTCGCTGGCCGGCCGCTATCTGGTCCTGATGCCCAACAACCCGCGCGGCGGCGGGGTCTCGCGCCGCATCGAGGGCGAAGATCGCCAGGAGCTTCGGGAAGTCATGGACCAGCTTGAGGTACCAGGCGGCATGAGCCTGATCGCACGCACCGCAGGTATCGGCCGCAGCGCCGAGGAACTGCAGTGGGACTTGAACTACTTGCTGCAACTGTGGAATGCCATCGACGGCGCCGCCAAATCGCAATCCGGCGCCTTCCTGATCTATCAGGAATCCAGTCTCGTCATCCGTGCCATCCGCGACTATTTCCACGCCGAAATCGGCGAGATCCTCATCGACACCGACGACATCTTCGAGCAGGCCCAGCAGTTCATGGCCCATGTGATGCCGGGCAACGTCGCGCGCGTCAAGCGCTATCGCGACGACGTGCCGCTGTTCTCGCGCTTCCAGATCGAGCACCAGATCGAATCGGCCTATTCGCGCCAGGTCTCCCTGCCCTCCGGCGGCGCCGTGGTCATCGACCACACCGAAGCGCTGGTGGCGGTCGACGTCAACTCCGGCCGCGCCACCAAAGGCTCGGACATCGAGGAAACGGCTTTCCGCACCAACTGCGAGGCGGCCGATGAAATCGCCCGCCAGTTGCGCCTGCGCGACCTCGGCGGCCTGATCGTCATCGATTTCATCGACATGGAATCGACCAAGAATCAGCGCGAAGTCGAAAATCGACTCAGGGACGCCCTGCACTTCGACCGTGCCCGCGTCCAAACCGGCAAGATCTCGCGCTTTGGCCTGCTCGAACTGTCGCGCCAGCGCCTGCGTCCTGCGCTCGCCGAAACCAGCTACATCACCTGCCCGCGTTGTACCGGCACCGGCCACATCCGCTCGACGGAATCCGCTGCCCTGCATATCCTGCGCATCCTCGAAGAGGAGGCGATGAAGGAAAACACCGGTGCCCTGCATGTCCAGGTGCCCGTCGATGTCGGCACTTTCCTGCTCAACGAAAAGCGCGTGGATATCGCCCGCATCGAGATGCGTCACCGCGTCAATCTTCTGATCATCCCGAACCGCCATCTCGAAACGCCGCAGCACGAAATCATCCGCCTGCGTCACGACCAATTGAATCAGGAAGGCATCGTTCTCGCCAGTTACGAAATGGCCGTGAAACCCGCCGAAGAGGAAGACAGCGCTCCCGGCACACAAGCCGAAGGCAAGGCACCGCGTGCCGAGGCTGCCGTCAAGGGCATTACGCCGGATCGACCGGCGCCAATTGCCGCACCAACCCCGGTGGCAGCGCCCGCTCCCAAACCCGGTTTCTTTGCCAGGATCATGTCCTGGTTCACGGGGGGCGATGCGGCTAAAGTCGTTGCTCCAGAGCCGACCAAGCGTCCTGAGAAATCCGGACGTCGGGAGCGCGGAGAACGCAACCGCGATAACCGCAGCGACCGTACCCGCAAGGAAGGTCGCGATAGCCGTGAGCGAGGCGAACGCAACGACCGCAGTAACAACGACAACACTGAAAAGCAGGAACGCAAAGACCGCAGCCCCCCCCCACGCGATCGCGATAACAAAGAACGTCAGCCGCAACAACGCAAAGAGCGTGGCGAGCGCAACAATGAAAATCGCCGCGATAACCGCGGCAATATCGAGGAAGCGCAAACGACAGCAGCCGTTGCCGAAGCTGCCTTGGCCAATGCGCAACCCACTGCCAGCGATGCCAATGGCGAAGGCGGTGCCGATAGCAGTCGCCGCCGCGGTCGTCGTGGCGGTCGCGGACGGGGCAATCGCAACGAGGAAGGCCGCAACAACGCAGAGACAGCCAACACAGTCGCTACCAGCGTGATCGAAACCGCCGCCAGCGAGCCTACGCCAGCACCGATTGTCGTCCCGCCAATGTCGACTTTTTCCGCACCTGCCATAGAAACCGCAGAAACTGAGGTTAGCAAGCCCATGCCTTGGCCAACCCCGGCACCGATCGTTGCCGAGCCGGCACCGGTTGTCGAAGTACCGGTATCAGCTCAACCCATTACTCTGCCAGTGGCAGAACCAGTTGCCAGCATACCGGTAGCACCCGTGGCGCCCGTGGCACCGCCTCCAGCCGAACAGGTTGATCTCTCAACCGATCTGCAAAAGGCTGGCTTGCAGTTGGTCGAGACCAGCAGCAGCGCCGCGCCGGTCATGATCGCCGTCCCTGCTCCCACTCTAGGTCGCAAACCCAAAGCCGCCGTCGTGATTCCTGACGAACCTTTGCAACTGGTGGAAACACAACGCAAAGACTAATCTCAGCACTTCCGCATTGCTCGCCAAGGGCGTCCTCTGTACAGGAGGGCGCCCTTGTTATTTGGCCAACTGCTTGAGTAGTCCCTCAGCCGCCGTCTCAACTAAATCGAGCACATGCTCGAAGCCTTCCGGGCCTCCGTAGTAGGGATCCGGTACCTCATCTTCCAACCCGCCGGCAAACTCCAGAAACAGGCGCAACTTGCCACGATGCGCCTCGGGGCAAGCCTGCTGTAACAGGCGCAGGTTCTCGCGATCCATCGCCAGCACATGATCGAAGCGCACAAAGTCAAACTCATTTACTTGGCGAGCACGCAGACCAGACAAATCATAACCGCGTTGCTTTGCCGCCTTGAGCGTACGCCCGTCCGGCGGATTACCGATGTGATAAGCATGCGTACCAGCCGAGTCAAACTCGAAAGACCCGATTAACCCCCACCGCTCGGCCAGCGTGCGCGATATTCCCTCCGCACTTGGTGATCGACAAATATTGCCCATGCACACAAACAACACTTTAGTCTTTATTTTCAATTAGTTATCTCTTTGTTTTATATGACTTCATAAGCACACTTTCTTACCGCAGAATTCGAGACACCATACAGGATCCCGAATAATCTGAGTTTAACTGTGGTAAAGACCAATCATACGGCATCGACACAAGCGGCAAGAAGATCACAAATTCGCCCATGATCATTCAGCTCCACAAAGAGCGCACAAAACGGACTAAGCCGAGTTGAGCTAAACCATTTGCAGAAAAACAACCCCCTGACGAATCAGAGGGTTTCGGACAAAGGTATGCCAACACAAACTGTCCGCACCGCCGCCGCAACTTCTCGTAGAACCTCTGGGCGACGTTATGTGAATCAAATTTTGGTATTGGCAGCACGAGAAGGTAAATGCCGCCCCTGCTTACATTCCTGACAGGTTTGACTTCTACCCCCTAGTCATCACAACAGGCTTGTGAAGTGCTTGCGAAGTTGACTGTAATCAAGGAGATGCAAAACCCATCTCCTTACAGTGTGCGGCATATTGTCGCAGCGGCAACTTGTCGCAGCGGCATTTGAGTCGATCTGAACCGTCCTAACCACCTGGGAGCAATGCCATGAAGAAATTTACCCAGCGAACCGTGCCCCTGCTGCTCGCAGCCGGTATGGGTCTCGCCGCGGCCACCGCTTGGTCGGCCGAAAGCCTGCAAGACGTTCTGAAGCGTCGCGGTCTGTCGCAGCAGGATCTGTTGGCAGCCGCCAAGACCTATGTCCCTACCGGCAAGCGTGACGAGTTCGTTACGTTCAGCTCGGGCGGCCAGTCCGGTCAGGTCATCGTTTATGGCATCCCCTCGATGCGCATCCTCAAGTACATCGGCGTGTTCACCCCCGAGCCATGGCAGGGCTACGGCTATGACGAGAACTCCCGTGCTGTACTGGCCCAGGGCAAGATCGACGGCAAGGACATCACCTGGGGCGATACGCACCACCCGGCCGTTTCGGAAACCAATGGCGAGTATGACGGCCAGTTCCTCTTCATCAACGACAAGGCCAACCCGCGCCTCGCCGTGATCGACCTGCGCGACTTCGAAACCAAGCAGATCGTCGTCAACCCGGTTTACAAATCGGAACACGGTGGCGCCTTCGTCACCACCAACACCGAATACGTCATCGAAGCCGCCCAGTACCCGGCCCCGCTTGAGAACAAGAAGTTCTATCCGCTTGAGGACATGAACGAGAAGTACCGCGGTGGCGTCACCTACTGGAAGTTCGACCGCAAGGAAGGCCGCATCCTGCCGAAGGAATCCTTCTCGCTCGAACTGCCGCCTTACTGGCAAGACCTCTCCGACGCCGGCAAGGGCCCGTCCGAAGGCTGGTCGTTCACCAACTCCTTCTGCTCCGAGCGCTATGTTGGCGGTATCGAAAAAGGTCGCCCCCCGTATGAAGCCGGTTGCTCCGCCAAGGACACCGACTATCTGCATGTGATCAACTGGAAGAAGGCCGCCGAACTGGTCAAGGCCGGCAAGGCCAAGAAGATCAATGGCCATGACGTGCTGCCGATCGAGGTTGCCGTCAAGGAAGGCATCCTGTTCCTGATCCCCGAACCCAAGTCGCCGCACGGCGTCGACGTGACCCCGGACGGCAAGCTCATCATCGTCTCCGGCAAGCTCGACACGCACACCTCGGTGTACAGCTTCGAGAAGATCCAGGCCGCCATCAAGTCAGGCACGTTCGAGTCGAATGATCCGTACGGCATCCCGGTGATCGGCATGAAGGACGCGCTGCACAAGCAGGTGCAACTCGGCCTCGGCCCCCTGCACACGCAGTATGACTCCAAGCCCTGCGTTGCCTACACCTCGCTTTATGTGGACTCGCAAGTGGCCAAGTGGGACTACTGCGAAGGCAAGGTGCTCGACAAGATCTCCGTCCATTACAACATCGGTCACCTGATGTCGATGGAAGGCGATTCTGCCAAGCCGGCCGGCCGCTACCTCGTCGCGCTGAACAAGCTGGCCATTGATCGCTTCGTGCCGGTCGGTCCGCTGCATCCGCAGAACCACCAGCTGATCGACATCAGCAACGACAAGATGCAGCTCCTCTACGACATGCCGCTGCCGCTGGGTGAGCCGCACTATGCCGTTTCCATCGCGGCCAGCAAGCTCAAGCCGGGCGTACGCTACAAGGTCGGCACCGACAGCCGCACCGACAAGCCGCACCCAGGGGCCGTCCGTGCCGGTGAGGAAGTGACCACGCGCAAGGGTAACAAGGTCGAAGTCAAGGGCACGCTGATCCGCTCGCACATCACGCCGGAAACCATCGAGGCTGAAGTGGGCGACGAGGTCACCATCCACCTGACCAACCTCGAGCGCGCTCAGGACGAGACCCACGGCTTCACCGTCTCGACCTACAACGTGCATGCGTCGATCGAGCCGGGCAAGACGGTCACCGTCAAGTTCAAGGCCGACAAGGAAGGCGTCTATCCTTACTACTGCACGGAGTTCTGCTCCGCCCTGCACCTCGAAATGATGGGCTACCTGCTCGTCAAGCCGAAGGGCTGGAAGCCGACCAAGACCGGGCTCGCCAAGGGCAACTACACCGAAGCCGACTACAAGGCAACGCTGAAGAAGGTGGCAGACACCCAGGCCGTGATCGACTCCGTCGTGGGCTACATCACCTCGGTCAACTTCAAGGACTTCCCGGATGTCGTCGCCATGGTGGAAGATGCCACCGACCAGCTCGGCAAGATTCCGGAGGCCAAGGCCAAGCATGAAGCCGCCGCCGCCAAGAAGGATTGGGAACAGGCCAACCTGTGGGCCGAGCAGATCTGGCAATACCAGGTCAAGACCGCCGACCTCGGTCTGCGTGCCAAGACCTACCTTGAGCAGAACGGCGCAAAGAAAGTGAAGTAATCTCGATAGCAGCATTCTGCTAAAAAGGGGGCGGGCAACCGCCCCCTTTTCATTTGTCCGCACCGATGAATACAGCCCTCAACGCTCATCATGTCAGTCCACTGTCGCGGATCGCTCCGCCGATTACGCTACTGCTCGCGGCATTGCTGTGGACGGTGCTGGTGCTGATCTCGCTGTGGACGCAACGCGAGCAGCTCAATCGCATGGCGATCGAACTGGCACGGATCGACGCCATTGCCAATCTCAAAAAAGACATGGCGATCCGCAAATGGGCTTCCGAAGTCGGCGGCATTTTCATCAACGAAGCCAAGGCACCCAATGTCGATAATTATTCCGAGCAGGAGCGCCTGCAGGCATACCGTCTGACCGGTGAAAATTTCACCCTGATCTCGCTCACCTCGATCCATATCCTGATGGGCATTCAGGAAGTCAGCAACAAGGAATACGGCAGCAAGGAACGTCTCACCTCGCTGCAACTACACAACCCGGCCAATGCACCGGACCAGTGGGAAACCCAGGCACTCAGAACACTCCAGCAAGGTTCCCAGGTCGTCGCTGAAGCGATGCCACAGAAAAAAGGGCACGGCCTGATGCGCGTGATGATCCCGATGCGCATGGAAGAGGAATGTCTCGAATGCCACCGCGAAACGCTCGTACCCGTTGGCGGCCTGCGTGGCGGCGCTGGTGTCTCGATCGATCTCAACACCTACTGGAATGCCCAGGAACCTGCCTGGCGAGCCATCCAGTACTGGCATATCGGTATCTGGCTGGTCGGCTTTGCCACCTTATTCGCCTACTGGTCGTTTCTACGCCGCCGTGCCGCAGAACATGCGCATCAGGATGTAGAGCGACGTGAAAACGAAGCGATCCTGCAGCAGCACAAAATTCGCTTGGAAGCATCGGAAGCCCGCTTGCGCGAACTAGCTGGATTTCTCCAGAGTGTGCGCGAGGAAGAGCGGACGCGCATCGCCCGCGAACTACACGACGAACTCGGCCAAGCGCTCACTGCACTGCGCATCGATCTGGGCTGGCTGCGCGGCAAATGCGGCGTCGCCGGCGGGCCGGAATCGGCCGCTGCAGAACGGGTCGCCACTGCCCTTGGTGTCGTCGAGCACAGCATCGTCTCGCTGCGCCGCATTTCCGAAGACCTGCGCCCGGCCATGCTCGACAGCCTCGGCCTGGCCGCCGCGATCGAGCATCATGTCACGCAATTTTCCCAGCGCACCGGCCTGCCCTGCCACCTGTGGATGAACCGCGAAGAATTCGACTTACCCGGCGACCTCGCCACGGCGGTCTTTCGCATCGCCCAGGAAGCCCTCACCAATATCGCCCGCCACGCCACCACCGCCACTGCCGCCAGCGTCAAAATCGAAGAGACCGATAAGGAAATTCGCCTCGCCGTCAGCGACGATGGACGTGGTTTCGACACGACCACACCTAAAAGAACCTTTGGCCTGCTCGGGATGCGTGAGCGCGTCGCCTTGCTGGGCGGTCGACTCGAGATTGACAGCGTACCGGGGCAAGGGACGCGCATCACCGGCAGTTTGCCGTTGCAACAGGACACTTCCCCATGATCAAGATCCTCATCGCCGACGACCATGCCATCTTGCGCGCCGGTATCAAGCATCTGCTCTCCGAGCAGGCCGATCTGCAGGTGGCAGGTGAAGCCGGCAACGGTCAGGAAGTGCTTGACCAAGTGCGGGGAGAGGCCTGGGATGTCCTGCTGCTCGACATGACCATGCCCGGTAAAAGCGGTATCGAACTGATCAAGCAGATCAAGCAAATCGCCCCCAGGCTGCCGATCCTGATTCTGAGCATGCACAAGGAAGATGTCTATGCCGTCCGCGCACTCAAGGCAGGAGCCTCGGGCTATCTGTGCAAGGACAATGCCGAAGCACAACTGGCCGAGGCCTTACGCAAAGTAGCCTCCGGTGGCCTCTACATCACGCCTGCCGTCGCAGAAAGGCTCGCGGCCGACATGGTGCAGGGCCACCCGCAAGATGCGGCGCCGCACACGCGCCTGTCTGATCGTGAATATCAGATTTTCCAGATGATCGCCGCTGGCGCCAGCGTCACCGACATTGCTCAGTCGCTCAACCTCAGTGTGAAAACCGTCAGCACACACAAAACGCACATCCTTGAAAAAATGGTGTGCAGCAGCGTTGCCGATCTGGTGCGCTACGCGATGCAGCATCAACTATTGACCAGCAACAGCTAGAGCCACCGAATAGGAATATTCCGACCCCGAGAATCAGCCACCACCGATAGGCAAGCGACAAGAATCTCCCTAGCCTACGCAACGTGAAGCTTGCTGTGTAATGACCTTGATTTATTGAGAGTTATGGCGCACAGACCACAGAATATGGTTGCAGATTTGATTTACTTCAAAGAATCGTTCGGGAAATCTGACTAGGATGCTCAATGATTCGACCTCCATCACGAAAGGATTGACCATGAAGCACACTTTGTTGATTGCCGCGGCGCTGGCGGTTGCCACCCCCGTTCTCGCGCTGGATGGCGCCCAGCTGTATCAGGAAAAAACCTGCTGGTCCTGCCATGGCAAGGATGGCAAGAAAACCCTGACGCCGGCATTTCCCAAAGTGGCCGGTCAGAACGCCGCCTATGCCGAAGCGCAGATGAAAGACATCAAGAGCGGCGCCCGCAACAACGGCCAGACCGCCGCCATGAAGGGCGTAATGGGCCTCGTCAGCGACGAGGAAATCAAGACGCTGGCTGACTACCTGTCAAAACTAAAATAGAAAGCTGCGCCGTCGATTGAGAAATATCAATGAAGTCTTATATTGCTCAAGGTAAAGTCACGTCACATTCAAGCAAGAGGAGTTATCCATGAAAAAGCTGTTTAGCCTTGCCGTCGCTGCATTGCTGTTACCCGCCGTTGCCTTCGCCGCCCCGCCAGCCCCGAAAGCCGCCGGCATCGAGTCCAAGGATTACCAATGGGCCAAGATGGAAGGCGAACTCAAGGAAGCGCTGGACAAGAAAGGTGATCGGAAGAACGGCAAGGACACCTACGAAATCTGCGGTGCCTGCCACCTGCCTTCCGGCGCGGGCCGTCCCGACGGCACCTTCCCGCAACTCGCCGGCCAACACACCACGGTGCTGATCAAACAAATGGCCGACATCCGCATGGGCCTGCGCGACAACCCGACGATGTACCCCTTCGCCAAGGAAATGACCGATCCGCAGGATCTGGCCGACACCGCCGCCTACATCGAGAGCCTGTGCATTCCGGTCGACCACGGCAAGTACGAGGGCGCGGATGCCGCCATGCAGGTCGCCAAGGGCAAGGAACTCTACGAGAAGCAGTGCGTCGAATGCCACAAGGCCGACGGCTCTGGCGAAAAAACCAAGTTCTACCCCGTGCTCGCCGGCCAGCACTACAAGTACCTGCTGCGCCAGATGACCGAAATTCGCGACGGGCATCGCCGCAACGCCAATCCCGACATGGTCAAGATCATCAAACCCTACACCAATGACCAACTGATCGCCATCTCGGCTTATCAGGCCAGCCTGTCGATGCCGGGCTCGATGTGCAAGCCCAAGGCAGGCGGCAAGAAGAAGTAAGTAGCGCGCAGCAACGTTCCCCTGGGGCGCCTCAATCCTCCTGAGGCGTCGCACCCCACTCGCCCGTAGCACTAGGCGGGTGGGTTTTTCAAACAGAGAATGTCATGCCCACTAATAATAAAACCGACAAAACGATTACCGGACTGACCCTCATTGCCCTGGTGGCGATGATCGCAGCTTATTTCGCCCCGATCTGGTGGGTCTCGCTCACCGCACCGAACTATCCGCCGGATGCCTTCCCCGATGGTATCCGCATCCACTTCCATTTCGATGGGGTCTATAACGGCTGCAAGGCGGCCGGCAAAGGCACGCGTATGGCCAACGAGATCATCCAGAAGGATCTCTCGCACGAGGACGAACGCTACAACCCCATCCTCGACAAGCAGAAGAACGTCGACAAGGGCGCCGAAGGCCTCGACTGCGTGCACGAGATGAACACCATCAACCACTACGTCGGCATGTTCCCCATCGCGACCGGCGCCCCCGTGGAAAAGCCGCTGGCCAAGTTCTTCTTCGGCTTCTTCGCCGTGATGCTGGCCGGCTTTGCCTGTACGCAGGCGAAGCGCCGCCTGCTTATCCTCTCGGCCGGTTTCGCCGCCGTCGCCGCCTGGATGGTGATCGACCAGTATGTGCTGGGCCATCTGACCAAGCATGTCGCCGACTACGTGCAGGAAGCCGGCACCTTTTTCAAAGAGCCGGACCGCATCAAGGTCTGGGGCGATAACGTTACCCTGATCTCGCACATCGTCATCGGCGGTCTGGTTGCTGCCATGGTCATCGTGGTGGCCGGCGTGGCGATACTGCCCAGCTTCCAGCTCCTGCTGGCGCTGGTGCCCGCCCTGTTGCCGGTATTCTTCGTCATCGAATACGCCGCCTGGCTGTGGTTCTTCGGCCACAACCTGCACCCCTGGGGCGCCTTCACCGTCAAGCCCTTCATGCCCACCGTCTTCGGCGAGGGCAAGGTCGCGCAGTTCTCGACCTACTCCTATCCGTACTGGGGCTACGCCTTGTTGTTGGTCGTGTTTGTCTGCCTGATGCTGGCGATCCTGATGCGGCGCAAGCAATTGCGCGAACAGGCCGGAAACTGAGTCATGATCCGCTGGCGCAATCTGCTGCCAGGCATCACCCTCGGGATATTCTCGCTGCTGGTGACGGCGCAGACGGCGCATGACGAAATCGGCTGGCGTGGCGAGGAAAAAGTCGGCGCTGGCCAGACGGCACCGGAAGAGGTGCCCGGCGCATCCGGGATGGGCGCGCCGCGGGTGGGGGTCGACCGGCCCAAACCCACCTACCCCCTCTACCAGCGCGACCCGCGTGTGCATGGCCTCAAACCCTTTCAGGACCTTGTCGATGCGGCACCGGCGGGGAGCATCCTCACCCCGCCGCCCGGCCAGTACGCTGGCCCGGTCGTCCTGAAAAAACAACTGACGATTGAGGGCAAGGGCCAGGTCAGCATCGATGCCGGCGACAAGGGCACGGTGTTTTCGGTGGAAGCCGACGATGTCGTCATTCGCGGCCTGCACCTGAGCGGCTCGGGCGATTCCCACGATACCGATGACGGCTGCCTCGACGTGCGCGGCCACCGCGCCCTGATCGAGCACAACCGCATCGACAACTGCCTGTTCGGCATCGACTTGAAGCAATCGAGCAAAAGCATCGTGCGCCACAACACGGTCAGATCCAAGGCCCTCGACCTCGGCGTGCGCGGCGATGGCCTGCGCCTCTGGTACAGCAACGACAACCTGATCGAAGGCAACACCATCAGCGATTCGCGCGACATGGTGGCCTGGTATTCGCACCGCAATACCTTCCGCAACAACGTCGGCATGAAGAGTCGCTACTCGATCCACTTCATGTTCGCCAACCACAACATTGTCGAAGGCAACAAGTTCTACGATAACGCCGTCGGCGTGTACTTCATGTACACCGAGGGCGGCGGCGCGCGCAACAACCTGATCTCGCATGCCACCGGCGCCGCCGGCATGGCGCTTGGTTTCAAGGAAGCCTCGGATTTATTCATCGAAGGCAACGAAATCATCTACTGCGCCGTCGGCATCGGTTCGGACTTGTCACCCTTCCAGCCCGGCAGCACCATCCGTTTCAAGAACAACCGCATCGCCTACAACGGCATCGCCGTTCAACTCACCAGCGAACTCGGCGGCAACCACTTCAACGACAACCTCTTTGAAGGCAATCTCACCGACATCTTCCAGGCAGGCCGCGATCAGGGCGACAAGAACAAGTGGACGGGCAACTACTTCGACAGCTATCAGGGCTTCGACAAGAACGGCGACGGGATTGGCGACACGCCGCACGAGCACTATGCCTACGCCGACCAGATCTGGATGGAAATGCCGGTAGCGCGCTTCTTCAAGACCTCGCCTGTGTTGGAACTGCTCGACTTTTTGGAGCGCCTCGCGCCCTTCTCCACCCCGGAGTTGCAGGCACGCGACCCGCAGCCGCGCTACGCCAAACCCGTTAGGAATGCAGGATGAGCGAAGAAACCGAAGAAGAAAATGTCGGCGTTGGCAAGACGGCAGGCAAGCCGCCCGTTTCAAAAGAGCGTGCCCAGCAAGCTCGTCGTCGTTTCTTGCGCACCGCCCTGCTCACCGGCGGTGTCCTCGGCGCGGCCCTGTCGGGCTATCTGCCCATCGCCTACGCACAGAAGAAGCGTCTGCGCCCGCCCGGTGCCCTTGACGAGCAGGACTTTCTCTCCAGCTGCATCAAGTGCGGCCAATGCGTGCAGGTCTGCCCGGTCTTCGCCATCAAGCTGGCCGACCTCACCGACGGCTTTGGCGTCGGCGTCCCCTACATCGATGCGCGCGAACAGGCCTGCGATTTTTCCTGCGATGCGGTGCAATGCATCCTCGCCTGCCCGACCGGCTCGCTGACTTACAAGAAACCTGACTTCCTCAAGGTACGTCCCGGCGCCAAAATGGCCGGAAAACCGGTTTTGCTGGCCAAGGAAAACGATGCCGAGCCAACGCTCAACCTCGCCGAACGCATCGGCGTTGCCCGCCTGACGCGTCCCGAATCCTGCCTGGCCATCCAGGGCAAAGGCTTCAAGGGACAGGCGCGCGGCCCGTCCTTCGAGGGGGAATTGCGCTACATGAAAGTCGACCGCTGGAAGCCGATCAAGGTGGCCGAGCATCCCTACGACGTCGAACTGTGCGACCTGTGCGTGCAGGCCTGCCCGATCAAGGGCGCCATCGGCATTGAAACCGTTTTTGCCCCGGACGGTACGCAAAGAAAATCGCCGGTCGTGCATGAGCCCTGCGTCGGCTGCGGTGTCTGCGAGATGATCTGTCCGACCGAGCCCGCCAGCATCGAGATCATTCCCGGGGAGGGATGGAGAGCATGAACGCCGCACTGAAACGCCGGTTCGCCGAGCAGATCAAGGTGATGTTCGGCGCCGAGCCGAAGAAGCCCGCCTTGATCGCCGACACTGCGCTCAAGGCCCACGAGCTGAAGCGCATGACCAACAAGAACGATCTCCAGGCGGCCAAGGCGCACATGCGTGCGCATCAGGAAACCTCGAACAAATGGCGCAATCGCCGCTGGGCCACGCTGATCCTCGCCAATCTGCTGTTCGTCGTCTCCTTCTATTTCGACATCCAGATTCTCGAAGGCGCCCTCACCGCTTCGCGCTTCATCGGCTTTCACCTGATCGACCTCAACTCGGCGCTGCAAGTGATGCTCGCCCACAAGCACATCATCACCAACCTGCTGATCGGCACCGGCACCGTGCTGGTGCTGTGGATACTGTTGGGCGGACGCAGCTTCTGTTCCTGGGTGTGCCCCTACCACCTGCTGGCCGAATGGGCCGAGAAGATTCACCTCTGGCTGGTGAGGAAAAAGCTGGTCACCGATGCCCCCATTGATCGCCGCCTGCGCACCGTTTTCTGGATCCTCTTCGCCGTCCTGGCGATTGTCACCGGCTATACCGTCTTCGAAGCCATCTCGCCGACCGGCATCGTCTCGCGCGCCCTGATCTACGGCCCCGGCCTGGCCCTGTTGTGGGTATTCGCCCTGCTCGTCTTCGAAGTCTTCTTCGTGCGCCGCGCCTGGTGCCGCTACGCCTGCCCGATCGGCCTGACCTACGGCGTCGTCGGCATCATCTCGCCGCTGCGCATCAAATACACGCTCGAAGGATGCTTCCATGAAGGCGACTGCCGCAAGGTCTGCCTCGTCCCCCACGTCCTCGATACCGTCATCAAAGGCCGCGCCGTCGCCACCGAAGTCCCCATCGGCCCGGACTGTACCCGCTGCGGCCTGTGCGTGGACACCTGCCCGACCGGTTCGCTGAAGTTCGACGTCAAGGGATTATCGAAGCTGGTGTAACAGGCGACGCGCAAAAAGTCGGCGCCGGCGGGACGGCTATCGGCCACAACCTACCGGTCATCTGCTCTCCGAAGCCGTCACTCAAAGGCCCGGTTGACTCTGAAACCTGCCGGACGACCTACGGAAGTACCTCGGTCTTGCTGACGGTGGTATATCGCCCGGCGTCAGGCCGCAATCGTAAGGGTAGCGGCCACAATTTGTGCAGCCGCTGCATGCCTGTCAGATCTCAGTCTGTTCCGACATCATCATCTTGCCAGGCTACAAGCCATGCGGGTATAGTCTGACCCTGTCAATCAGGTTTCCGGAGGCGTGAAAACGCTTCTGGGTGAAACGGGAAGCCGGTGAATCTGGGTAACCAGCCATTCCGGCGCAGCCCCCGCTGCTGTAAGCCAGACGAATTTGCTCACATGCCACTGCGCGATGCGTGGGAAGGCCGGCAAATTTGGATGATGGCGAGCCAGAAGACCGGCCTGAATTGTAAGTAGGTATGACCTCGGGGTGAGGTTCGGCCGGTAGCGGGCGTTCACCCTGCTTTCAGTCCAGTCCCTTCGGTCATGTGTTCTGATTCTTTTGAAAGGGAATGACATGCATATCGAGCCTAGCGTCGTCGACGGCGCAAAAATCTTTTTGAGTTACGGCACCGCCGCTGCCGCGCTTGTTGGCGCAGCTTGGCTGGCGATGGATTCCGCACGGCGTCACGGCCTCGTGCAGCTGCTCGGGCGCAGTGTCATCGCTGCGCTGCTGGTGTTTTGCTGCTTCGAAGTCATGCCGCATCATCCGGTGGGAGTTTCCGAAGTCCACTTGATCGTCGGCACCACGCTGTTCCTTCTGTTCGGTCCGGCTGCCGCCACCATCGGCTTGGCTGCTAGCCTGCTTGCCCAAGGACTGTTCTTCGCACCGAGCGACCTGCCGCAATATGGCATGAACGTCACGACCCTGCTGGTGCCGCTGTTTGCCATCATCGCGCTGGCCAGGAAAATCATCGCGCCGGATACGGCCTATGTCGACCTCACCTACGCGCAAACCCTCAAGCTCTCGATGGCCTATCAGGGCGGCATCGTCGCTTGGGTCGGATTCTGGGCGCTCTACGGGCATGGCTTTGGTGCGGAAAACCTGGCTGAAATCGCTTCTTTCGGCGGCGCCTACATGCTGGTGGTTACCGTCGAACCGTTGCTCGATCTCGGTGTACTGGCCATCGCCAAGGCTTTGTATG
Organism: uncultured Methyloversatilis sp.; assembly: GCA_964477575.1. Classification (GTDB taxonomy): domain Bacteria; phylum Pseudomonadota; class Gammaproteobacteria; order Burkholderiales; family Rhodocyclaceae; genus Sulfuricystis. The sequence continues at coordinate 95,330 of CAYZEA010000007.1, read as the reverse complement.
GCTTGCGCAATTCGCCCCTGCTGGAGCGGCGCTTGTACGCCGCGCATGGCTAAGGAAAATATCGGCAAGGTCTGGTTCGTCGGGGCCGGACCTGGCGACCCGGACCTGATCACCGTCAAGGGGCGCCGGCTGCTCGAACGGGCCGGCGCTATTCTGTTTGCCGGCTCGTTGGTCGATCAAGCCGCGACCCAGTACGCGCCTGCTGGCTGCGCGATCCGCGACTCCAAGGGCATGACGCTGGAGGAGATGACGGCCTGGCTGATCGATGCCGCCGGCCGGCACGAAACCGTGGTGCGCCTGCAAACCGGCGACCCCGGCCTCTACGGTGCGCTGATCGAGATGACCCGGCCGCTGACCGCTGCCGGCATTTCTTGGGCGGTGGTGCCCGGCGTGTCCTCGGCGATGGCGGCGATGGCCGCTGCCGGCGAGACGCTGACCCTGCCCGAAGTGACGCAGACGGTCATTCTCACCCGTATTGCCGGCCGCACGCCGATGCCGCCGGGCGAGGAGCTTGAAACGCTCGCGGCGCACAAGACGACGCTGTGCGTCTTTCTTTCGATCACCCTGTTGCATGAAGTGCAAGACGCGCTGCGCAAGGCGGGCTGGGCCGAGGATGCACCCATGCTCGTAGTGCAAAAAGCGAGCTGGCCCGGCGCGGAAAAGATCGTGCGCGGCACGCTGGCCGATATCAAAATGAAATGCCAAGCCGAAAAGATTGGCGACCAGGCGATGATCGTCGCCAGTCCGACGTTGGGCGCCGCTGACTGGCCCGATCTGGCGCGTTCCAAACTCTACGACCCGAACTTCTCCCACCGCTTTCGCAAGGCCACCCTATGACCGCTAACTCTGTAGCAGCGGATACCACCCTGCTGCTCGTCGCCCATGGCACGCGCAACCGCGCGGGCAACAATGAAACCTACGCCTTCGCCGACCAGTGGCGCAAGTTGCATCCCGAGTGGCGCATCGATGTCTGCTTCATCGAGCACGCTGAGATTCTGCTCAATGCGGGCCTTGACCGTGCCGCCCAAGGGGTGCGGCAAGTGGTGGCCCTACCGTTGATCCTGAATGCCGCCGGCCACGTCAAGATGGAACTGCCTGCCGCGCTTGAGCATGCGCGCGAGCGCCATCCTGGCGTCGAGTTCCGTCTCGCTCCCCATCTCGGCATGGGGGCGGAGATACGCGCCGTGTTGCAGAAACAGCTCGACGGATTGATGAAGCAACTCGCCATGCCCGACCCGAAGACCACTGGCGTCGTGCTGCTCGGTCGTGGTTCCTCGGATGCTAGCGCCAACGGCGAACTGGCGAAGGTGGCGCGCTGGCTTTACGAGGCGAACGACCACGAGCTGGTCGACCTGGCCTTCACCGGCGTCACCTGGCCGCGCCTGGAAACCGTTGTCCAGCGTCAGGTACGCCTCGGCATGACGCAAGTCTGCATCGTGCCGGTTTATCTTTTCACCGGCGTGCTGATGGAGCGCATCAACGCCCAGGTGGCCCGTTTGCAGGTTCAGTATCCGCACATCGCCTTCGCGCAAAGCGCCCATTTCGGCTTCGACCCGGCGGTGTTCGCCCTGCTCGACGCGCGCGTCGCCGCAGCCGCGACGCCGGAGGGACTGCTTGAATGCGACGGCTGTAAATACCGAGAACTAGCCGAAGACGAGCATCTTCACGACCACAGCCATACGGCGGTCGACCACCATGGACATGATCACGATCATGAACACGGGCACGGCCATGCAGATCATCATGGCTGTTCGCACAAACACGGATAATCCCGAGCAGACCATGACCAACACGATCACCGAACAAATCACCGCCGCCGGTCGCGCCATCGAGCATGACTCTTTCGCCATCATCGACGCCGAAGCCGGGCCGCACCCCTACAGCGCCGAGCAGTGGCCGCTGGTGCGCCGTATGATCCACGCCAGCGCGGATTTCGAAATGAACGGCCTGACCGCCTTCCATCCTGATGCCATGCAGGCCGGCCTCTCCGCCGTACTCAAGGGCGGTACGCCCATCGTCGCCGATGTCGAGATGATCTGCGTCGGTCTTTCCAAGCCGCGCCTCGCGCACTTCGGGCTGACGACGCATCAGCATATTTCCGACCCCGATGTGATCGCCAGCGCCCAGGCCGAGAACAGTACCCGTGCGGTGCAGGCCATGCGCAAGGCGCAGCGCCTCGGCACGCTCGACGGCGCCATCGTCGGCATCGGCAACGCGCCGACCGCGCTGATCGAACTGGTGCGCCTGATCCGCGAGGAGGGCGTACGTCCGGCGCTGGTCGTGGCGATGCCGGTCGGCTTCGTCTCGGCGGCCGAATCGAAGGATTTGATGATGTCGGTCGATGAGGTGCCATGGGTTGCCATCCAGGGCCGCAAAGGCGGCTCGACGCTGGTGGTCGCCGCCGTCCACGCCTTGTTGTCGCTGGCCGAAGCCGAGCAAAAAAAGGCGGCATGACAGGCGAAAAGGTACGCAAGGGCGATTCCCGGCGCCAGCGCGGCAACCGCACCGGCTTCACCACCGGCGCTTGTTCGGCCGCCGCCGCCAAAGCTGCTACTCTGGGTCTGCTGACTGGCGAGGTGCCGAGCACGGTGTGCGCGCGTCTGCCCAATGGTCAGGATGTGAACTTTCCAGTCATTGAGGGGCAGGTCAAGGGCGAAGGAATTCACCGGATTGCCCATGCCGTGATCGTCAAGGACGCCGGCGACGATCCGGATGCGACCCATGGCGCCCATTTGACTGCGGATGTTCGCCTCTTGCCTCACAGGCGAAGTGAAATCGTGCTCAAGGGGGGTGTTGGTGTCGGCATCGTGACCAAACCCGGCCTGGGTCTGGAGGTCGGTGGCCCGGCGATCAATCCGGTGCCGCAACGCAACATCCGCGAAAACATCGAGGCCGCAGCCGGCGAACTGCTGGCCCATGACGGACTCGAAGTCACGATCTCCGTACCCGACGGCGAGGAAAGGGCGCGCAAGACCCTCAACGCGCGGCTCGGCATTCTCGGCGGCATCTCCATCCTCGGCACCACCGGCATCGTGCGCCCCTACTCGACGGCCGCTTTCCGCACCAGCGTGGTGCAGGCCGTCGATGTGGCGGCGACGCAGGGACAGACGCATGTCGTGTTCACTACCGGTGGGCGTACCGAGAAATTCGCCATGCGCGAACTGCCCGAACTCGACGTAGCCTGTTTCGTGCAGATGGGCGATTTCGTCAAGGCCGCCTTCGCCACGGCCGTCAAGCGCAGGATGGCCCACGTCACCGTCGGCGCGATGGTCGGCAAGCTGACCAAGGTGTGTCAGGGGCTCGCGGTGACTCATGCCTGGAAGGCCGAGGTCGACCGCGATATCCTGGCGGCCTCGGCGCAGGAGGTGGGCGCACCCGCCGATCTCGTCGAGGAAATCCGCGCCGCCGAGACCGCGCGCTTCGCCGCCGAACGGCTGGCCGCGCTCGGCTTGACCGAGGCCTTCCACCGCCGCCTGGCCGGCAAGGCCATCCAAAGCCTGAAGGCGAAATACCCCGGCGGCTACCGGCTCACCGTGCTGGTCTGCGATTTCGAAGGGCGCTTCATCTGCCGCGTCGAAGAGTATGAGGTGCCGGCGTGAGCGTGACGATCATCGGCATCTTGGATGACGGCTGGGCAGGGCTGTCCGAGGCGGCGCGGCGCCGTCTCGCCAGCGCCGACTTTTTGCTCGGCGCGGCGCGCACGCTGGAACTGGTGCGGCCGCATCTGGCCGCCGGCTGTGAAGTGCGCGACATGGATGGCGCGCTGACCAGGACGCCGTCGTGGATCAAGGCGGCGCGGGCGGCAGGCAAGTCCATCGCCGTGCTGGCCACCGGCGACCCGCTCTGCCACGGCATCGCGGCCTTCCTGCTCGGCAAGCTGGGGCGCGCCGGCATCGAGATTCTGCCCGCACCCTCGACGCTGCAAATTGCCTGCGCCCGTTGGCAGACACCCTGGCAAGATGTCGCCATCGCCTCCTGCCATAGCGCCGACGCTGGCGAATGGTGTATCGGCGCAACGCCAAAACATGGCCTCTACCCGGTCATGCGCGCTGTTGCGCTGAACCGTCGCGTCTTCGCCTTCACCAGTCCCGAAAACGATCCGGCCCGCCTGGCTCGCGCGCTGCTGGCCGCCGGTTACGGCGAGGCCCGGCTGTCCGTCGCCAGTCGCCTGTTGCTGCCTGATGAAGCCATCCACGCTGATCTGTCCGTCGCCACGGCGGCCGGGATGCGCTTTGCCGAGCCCAGCGTCGTGCTGATTGAACGCGCGGCGGACGCGTCGCCCCGTTTCGGCCTTGAGGATGACGAATACCGGCAGCGCACCCCCGAAAAAGGTCTCATCACCAAGCAGGAAGCGCGCGCCCTCTCGCTGGCGAAGCTGCGCCTGAAGCCGGACGCCATCGTCTGGGACATCGGTGCCGGTTCCGGCAGCGTCGGCCTCGAAGCCGCGCGCCTCGCGCCGCAAGGCCATGTCTGGGCCATCGAGAAGAACGCGGACGATGCCGCCAACGCCCGCGCCAATGCGGAGAAATTCCGCGTCGGCAACTACACGCTGATCGAAGGCAAGGCACCGGCCGGCCTTGACGACTGGCCCGACCCCGACGCCGTCTTTATCGGTGGCTCGGGCGGCGAGCTGGCCGAATTGATCCGCCTGACCCTCGGCCGCCTCAACCCCGGCGGCCGACTGGTGATGAACTTCGTCACGCTGGAAAACCTCGCCACGGCGATAACCACGCTCAAGGACATCGGCGCCGCCTGGGAGGTCGTGCAACTCCAGGCCAGCCGCAGCCAGCCGATTCTCGACCTGCATCGCCTGGCGGCCCAGAACCCCATCTGGATCATTACCGCAAGCAAGGATTCTCCATGACCCGTTACGGCAAACTGATCGGCGCCTCGCTCGGCCCCGGCGACCCCGAACTCATCACCCGCCGCGCCTGGGCGGCATTGCAATCCGGCGCGCGCTGGCTCTATCCGGTGAAGAAGGCCGAGGAATCGTCCTATGCACTGTCCATCGTCGAGCGCGGCGGCCTGGCGCGACCGGTCGACGCGGTCGAACTGGTGTTCCCGATGACGCGCGACGCGGAGGTTCTCGCCAAGGCTTGGGCGCGCGCCGCCGCGCAGACCGTCGCGCTGCTCGCCGAGGGCCGCGATCTGGTGTTCCTCGTCGAAGGCGACGCCTCGACCTTCGCCACTTTCGGCCACCTGGCGCGTGTGGTGCGCGAATCGGTGCCCGAGGTGGCGGTCGAAACCATTTCCGGCGTCTCCTCCTTCGCCGCTGCCGCCGCTGCCGCCGGCGTCACGCTGGCCGAGGAGGACGAGACCTTCGCTATCATCCCGGCCGCCTACGGGGTAGAGGTCATCGACCATCTGCTCGACGAGTTCGACACGCTGGCGCTGATGAAGGTCAAGCCGCTGATGGATGAAGTGATCGACTTGCTGGAGCGGCGCGAACTGCTGGCAACCTCGGTGTTCGTCGAGAAGGTCGGTGCGCCGGACGAGCGCATCGTGCGCGATGTCGTCAGCCTGAAAGGCGAGGCGGTGAACTATCTGTCGCTACTGCTGGTGCAGAACCCCAAGCGCGAACGCGGCGAGTTGCGCCGTGGCTGCCGCAAACGCAAGGAGGCGGTGGCGTGAGAATCGCTGTCGTCGCAATTACCCGCCATGGCATCGCACTGGCCGGCAGGGTCGTTGCCGCTTGGCTTGGCGCACAGTTGTTTGCGCCAGAGAAGTTCCGCACGGAGGCCCAAGCCGCCGCGCCCGGCGCCGCCCATTGCTATGAAGGCAAGGTGGGCGATCAGGTGCCGGCGCTGTTCGCCGCTTTCGACGGTATCGTCTGCATCGTTTCGCTCGGCGCCGTGGTGCGGCTGATCGCGCCGCATCTCAAGGACAAGGAAAGCGACCCGGCAGTGGTTGTGGTCGACGAAGCTGGCCGCTTCGCCATTCCCGTGCTTTCCGGTCATCTCGGCGGCGCCAATGCCTTGGCCGGCCATTTGGCGACGGCGCTAGACGCGACGCCGGTGTTGACCACCGCTTCGGATGCGCGCGCAACCATCGCCATCGATTTGCTCGGTCGAGAACTAGGCTGGCGCATCGAGGCGTCCCATGACGCAATCGTGCATTGCAGTGCGGCGATGGTGAACGACGAGCCCGTCGCGCTGGTACAGGAAGCCGGTGGCGCCGATTGGTGGCCCAACCACGCCAACGGCCGCAGCGGCCCGCTGCCCGCCAATGTGACGCTGTTCGAACGCCTGGAGGACGTCGCTCCAGACCGCTTCGCTGCCGTGCTGTGGATCGCCGCGCGTGCCATGCCGGCCGAATTCGCTGCCCGGCTGGCGGGACGTTGCGTGGTGTACCGGCCTTGAATATCGCCCTGGGTATCGGCTGCGATCACGGCACGCCGGCTACAACCGTCGCGCAGTGCATCGCCGAGGCGCTCGACGCCTGTGGCGCGACGCCGGCCAATGTGCGCGCCGTCGCCTCCATCGACCTCAAGGCCGACGAGGCCGGCTTGATCGAGGCAGCACGAGCGCAGGGCTGGACAGTGCATTTCTATCCGGCCGCCGCGCTGGCGTCCGTGCCCGTTCCCAACCCGTCGGAAACCGTACGCAAATACACCGGCACGCCGTCGGTCGCCGAGGCTGCTGCGCTGCTCGCCGCTGGCACCGACATGAGCCAGTTACTCATCGAAAAACACAAGCGGCGCGGCCCGGACGGCCGCAACGCCACCGTCTCCATCGCAAGGATCCCCCAATGACCGGAAAAATTATGCTCGTCGGCCTCGGCCCGGGTAGCCACGACCACCTGACGGCGCGCGCCCGCGCTGCCATCGCCGAAGCCGATGTGGTGATCGGCTACGTTACCTACATCCGTCTGGTTGCAGACCTGCTCGACGGCAAGGAGGTCGTCAAGAAATCGATGACCGAGGAAATCGACCGCGCCATCGAATCGCTGGAGCGTGCCCGCCAAGGCAAGAAGGTCGCACTGATTTCCTCCGGCGACGCTGGCGTCTATGGCATGGCCGGCCCGACCTTCGAGGTGCTGTTCCAGGCCGGCTGGACACCCGACTCAGACATCGAAGTAGAAATCGTGCCTGGCGCCTCGGCGCTCAACACCTGCGCGGCGCTGGTCGGCGCGCCGCTGACGCACGACTTCTGTGCGATCTCACTGTCCGACTTGTTGACACCCTGGCCGGTCATCGCGCGTCGTCTCGATGCCGCCGCCGCCGCCGACTTCGTCGTCGCGCTCTACAACCCGAAGAGTGGTCGACGTACCGGTCAGATCGTCGAGGCGCAGCGCCTCTTCCTAAGACACCGCGACCCGGCCACACCGGTAGCCGTCGTCAAGTCGGCCTACCGGCCGAAGCAGCGCATCGAATTCACCACGCTGGACAAGATGGCCGAGGCCGAGATCGGCATGCTCTCCACCGTATTGATCGGCAACTCGAACACCTACGTCCGGCACGGCCTGATGGTGACGCCGCGCGGCTATGCCAACAAATACGAGGTCACGGAAGGCGTGCGCCAGACGAAGGGTGGCGAGCGGGCCGGCATGTCGCTATCCGAAGGCCTCGATGGCTGGCTGGCGGAAATCCGCGCCAGCGGCCTGAGCGCCGCTGAACTGGCGACAACCCATCGCCTGCCCGCAGACTACATCGCCGCCGTATTGGCGGAAAACGGCACGGCATGACGACAGCCGAGGAACGCTATGCCGCGCGCATGCAGCGCAAGAAGGTGGTCTTCGACCGGAAAGTCGCTGCTGCCGACACGGCGCGTTGCGATAATTCAGTACATCAAGGGCCGCCGGGATACCGGAGAAGACGCTTTCTTTCGTCATGGTATGGGCAGGTGAGTTCGCTGGATCGGAAAGCTGACCTTCGCGGCCACGTCGACCTGAAGGTTCGTTTGACCGCGAGACACCTGCCGTTGACTCAGCGTAGCCCGTACGACCGCTGCGATCAGATACTCGCCCTTCGACCTTCACAGTAACGAATGACAGCACCGAGTCGCAAACTGCCGTCCCGCCAGCGCCGACTTTTTGATTTCCCTGAATAATTATCTTCCCACTTAACGCATGTGTAATGCGCTACGATGCGGTCTTCCGATTCGCTCAGGGAAGACTGCCCCATGAAACAAACGCTGACCGGCTGGCTGCTGCAGGAGCTGTTATCCGACAAATACCAGCAGAGCGCGGTTGTCCGGACTTACGCGCCAGGAGAACATATCTTCCGCGTGGGCGATGCCGGCGACTATATGGGCGTGCTGACTTCCGGCCGGATCGAGATTCGTAAGGGCAGCAAATCGATTTCCATCGGCGAAGCCGGCTCAATGTTTGGCGAGATGGGGCTAATCGACCACCAGCCCAGGGCGGCCGATGTCGTGGCCGCCTCGCATTGCAAGGCCATGGAAATTCGCGAAGGCCAGTTCATGGCGCTGGTCGAGAAAAAACCGCCGTTTTCGCTGTGTGTAATGCGCTTACTGACCGAGCGGCTGCGACAACAAACCGCCACATAACTGCACGCCGACTTAACAAGAATCAAGGCTAGCGCTGGTTGGCCCAATAGAATTGCCAATCATGATCCGTTGTTCAGACCTCTCCAAAACCTTCAAGCGCGCCCGCGTGCTCGATGGTATCAGTCTCGATATCGCACTGGGCGAGCGCATTGCGCTGATCGGCTCGAACGGTGCCGGCAAGACCACGCTGATCCGCTGTCTGCTCGGCGAATACACCCACGACGGCACCGTCACCATTGACGGCCGTTCGCCGCGCAACGAGCGCACGGCCGTCCTCGGCAGCATCGGTTTTGTCCCGCAATTGCCGCCACCGCTGAAGATGCCGGTAGGGCAGTTGATTGAATTTTCGGCCGCGCTTTCCGGCGCCGATCCCAAGAAGATCGATGCCATCGCCGGCCGTCTTGGCTTGGCGGTCGACGCCATCCGCAGCCGCCCCTTCATCAAGCTCTCGGGGGGCATGAAGCAGAAGCTGCTGATCGCCATTGCGCTGGGGCGCGATGCCAAGCTGCTGATCATGGACGAACCCGCCGCCAACCTTGACCCCGAAGCGCGCAGAATCTTCTTCGATCTGCTGGCCGAACGGCAGCACGACGCCACCATGATTATCTCCAGCCATCGCATCGACGAAGTCGCCGCGCTGGTCAATCGCGTCATCGAAATGGACATGGGCAAGGTCGTCCTCGACGACAAGGTGGCGGACGATGTGTCGCTCTCGGGCCGCTTCGCCTGCCGGCTCGTCGCCCGTCGCCCCGATGCCGCGCTGACCAAGGCACTCACCGCCTGGAAATTCACTGCCGACACAGAGGGCTTGGTGTGGAGCGGCGAAGTCGCCGGCCCGGATCGCCTGCGCTTCATCGGCGTGCTGTCGCGCTATGTCGCGCTGATTGGCGATCTGTCGCTGCATGAGGTGGCCGAGTGAATCGCCGCGACTTCTGCTGCAGCTTCGCCCTCAGCCCTATTGCCCTCGCCTTGTCGGCATGTGGCAAGAAAGGCGACTGGCCCGAAGGCATGGCCGAGATCAAGTGGGATCGCGACACCTGCATCGTCTGCAACATGGTCATCTCCGATCGCCGCTTCGCCGGCCAGATGCGCGGCGGCGAGAAGAATACCGTCTTCAAATTCGACGACCCCGGCTGCATTGCCCTGTGCATCCACGACAAGGCCGACAAGTTCCCCTGGGTGCACGACCCGGCCACAAAGATCTGGGTGGCCGATTCCAGCGTCACCGGCCAGGAAGCCCGCTGGCTGGATGCGCGTAAAGCACAGTACGCGGGAAAGTTCTCGCCGATGGGCTACAACTTTGCAGCCGTCGCCCACCCGCAGCCGGGCTCGGTTGATTTCGCCACCATGGCCGAACACGTCGTCAGCAAAGTCAGAAAAACCAAACCAACATCATGAATCAACTTTGGCTCACCGCCCGCCTCGACATCGTCGAATCCCTGCGCGCCCGCTGGTTCATGATCTACGTTGCCGTGTTCGGCGGCATCGTCGCGCTGCTGTTCCTCTTCGGCCTGACCGAATCGCGCGTACTCGGCTTCATCGGCCTGTCGCGCCTGCTGGTCACCTATATCCAGCTGACCATGGCGATCCTGCCGATCTTCGTGCTGATCACCACGGTACGTTCGGTGGCCGGCGACCGCGAGGCCGGCGTGTTCGAATACCTGCTCTCGCTACCCGTAAGTTTGGGGGCCTGGTTCTGGGGCAAGATTCTCGGCCGCTACATCGTCATCTTCGCGCCGGTGTTCTGCGCCATGCTGGCCGCCGTGCTGATCGCGCTGGTCAAGGACATCGACGTGCCGTGGGGCATGTTCGGCTACTACACCGGCCTGCTCGCCGCCATGGCCGCGTGCTTCCTCGGTCTCGGCATGCTGATCTCGTCGATTGCCCGCAGCACCGACATGGCGCAGGGCGCCGCCTTCATGACCTGGCTGATCCTGCTGCTGTTCCTCGACCTGATCCTGCTCGGCGTCATGATCCAGGGGCGCATCGCCCCCGAGCTGGCCGTCAGCATCGCCCTCGCCAATCCGCTGCAGGTATTCCGCACGGCGGCGCTGGCGCTGTTCGATCCGCAACTGATCGTGCTTGGCCCGGCGGCTTACGTGATTCTCGATACCTTCGGCGTCACCGGCTACAAGATTTTCGCCCTCGCCTACCCAACCGCGCTGGGCCTCTTGGCCGCCGGCCTGGGTTACTTCCTGTTCCGCCGTGGAGACCTGCCATGAACTTCCCCCGCTGTCGTCTGTTACTTTCCAGTCTGCTACTGTTCGCCACCGGCATGGTGCATGCCGCGGGCATCGACTCGTTTTTTGCGGCGGGGCTGGAAACACCCAGCGGCCAGGCCGTGGCGCTCGACAGCTTCCGTGGCAAAGCGCTGGTCATCAATTTCATTTCGCGTACCTGCGAATCCTGCGCCGCCGACACCAGCGAACTGGCCCGCCAGCGGCAAACCAACGGCAAGCTGACCGTGGTCACCATCCTCGTCGAACCCGATCAGGGCAACCAGGAAGCGGCCCGCGATTTTGCCAAGGGACTGGGGGTGGCCCATCCGGTGCTGATCTCCGGCAACCGCAAAGGTGTCTGGCTGATGCAGAACCTCGGCAATCCGCGCGGCAAGGCGCCCTTCACCGTCGCCATCGACAAGGCCGGCGCACTCGTCTTCTCCACCCCCGAAGCATTAACCGCCGCCACGGCCGCCAGCGTCGCCGACGCCGCGCTCAAGTAAGCCATGGCGGCGCTCGACCAGAGCTTCGGTCGGGAAGAGGTCGCCAATGCCGAGCGACGCTCGCGCATCCGCCAGGTCTTCGCAGCGGTTGCGCCACGTTACGACCTGATGAATGACCTGATGAGCTTTGGCATTCATCGCCTGTGGAAGCGCACCCTCGCGCGCCGCTGTGCCGATGTATCCGGCGTCACCGTCGACCTAGCCGGCGGGACAGGTGACGTCGCACGCCTGCTGTTGCGTCCAGACCGGCAGGTCACCGTCTGCGACCCCAGCCCGGAAATGATGCAGGCCGGAAAAGTCGGCGCTGGCGAGACGGCGCAGATTGAGTGGATTAGCGGCGAAGCCGAATCCCTGCCCTTCGCCGACCGCAGCGTCGACTTGCTGACCATCTCCTTCGGCATCCGCAACGTCACCCAACTTGCCGCTGCGCTGGCCGAAATCCATCGCGTCCTCAAGCCCGGCGGCCGTTTCGTCTGTCTCGAATTCTCGCGCCCGCAATGGTGGCTCGCGCCCTTCTACGATCTCTATTCATGGCTGGTCATTCCGCGCCTTGGCGCCGCCGTGGCCCGCCAGCCGATCGCCTACCAGTATCTGGTCGAATCGATCCGCCGCTTTCCGGACCAGCGGGCATTTGCCGAGTTAATCGGTGCCGCCGGCTTTACTCGCGTGCAGTGGGAAAATCTCTCCTTCGGCATTGCCTGCCTGCACCGCAGCGAAAAAGCCGCCGCATGAAACCTGCTCATGAAACCTGAACTACCCGATGCCCTCCTCAAAGCGCCGCCTACCGGCTGGACGGTATGGTGGACTGCTGCCCGGCCGCGCACGCTGACGCTCGCCACCGCCCCCGTGCTTGCCGGTACGGCACTGGCCTGGGCCGAAGGCGCCGTGCCCCAATGGCTGACACTGCTCGCCACCCTGCTGGCCGCCTTGCTGATCCAGATCGGCACCAACCTGCACAACGATGCAGCCGACTTTGTGCGCGGCAACGACCGCGCCGACCGTCTTGGCCCGCTGCGCGTCACGGCGGCGGGCTGGGCCAGCGCGGCACATGTTCGCTTCGCCGCACGCCTAGCCTTCGGCTTGGCCTTCGTACTTGGCCTCTATCTCGTCGCCGTCGGTGGCTGGCCAATTCTGGCCATCGGCAGCGCCTCGCTACTGGCCGCCATCGCCTATTCCGGTGGCCCGCGACCGATCTCGCACACCCCCTTCGGTGAAGTGTTCGTCTGGATCTTCTTCGGCGTGCTGGCCGTCGCCGGCAGTTATTGGCTGCAAGCTGACGCTTTTTCATTCAATGCCCTGATCGTTGGCAGCGCCGTCGGGTTGCCGGCCGCCGCCGTGCTGCTGGTCAACAACCTGCGCGACCTGGACGCCGACACCCGCGCCGGCCGCCGCACGCTGGCTGCCGTCCTCGGCGATACCGCTACGCGCAAGGCTTATGCGTTGCTAATGCTATTGCCCTACGCCAGCCTGCCCCTGCTACATAAAGACGGCGCATGGCTGGCCCTCTTGGCACTCCCGGCCAGCATGGCTTTGGCGCGCCAGCTGCGCAGCGGCATCAGCGGCCCGGCGCTCAACCTCGTCCTGGCACGCACCGCGCAGTGCGCCCTCGGTTTCGCCATCCTGATCGCTCTTGGAGTTCTGCTGACATGAAACATCTTCCTGCCACCGTCCTCGCCGTCCTATGGGCGCCGACAATTAGCTTCGCCGCAAATTTCAGTGATCTTGCCCTCGCCTATCGCTACGGCACCGGGTTCACCGAGCCTAATCGTCCCAATGAAATCGTCAAACACATCCCCACCCTGAGCTATCTCAACAGCAACCAGACCGGCCTCCATTTCGCCAGTCTCGAAGGACGCTTCTCCGATCGCGAAGATCCCGCCAAAAATACGACGGATGGCGCAGACGAGGTTCTGTTCAACTATCGCTGGCAACTGCCCGCCGGCCGCGTACTCAACCAGCCGCTCGCCGTCGGCCCCGTCCGCGATCTGGGGCTGCTCGCCGGTATCGACCTGACCCACAAAAACACCCTGTTTGCACCGCGCAAACGCGCCTGGATGATCGGTCCGGTGGTCAAGCTCGACGTGCCGGGCTATCTCGACATCGGGCTGTTGTATTACAAGGAGCGCAACCACAAAGGCATCCCGGGCACGCCGCGGCCCGATACCGAATTCGCCGGTACCTGGCTACTGAATGTCACCTGGGGCATCCCGTTCCAGGCCGGCCCGCTGCCCGCCGTGTTTCAGGGCCTGTTCAATCGCCTCGGCGAAAAGGGCGACGACTTCAACTACCGGCCGACGGTGAGCGAAACCTTGTTGCGCACTGCCGTGCTGTTCGATATCGGCCAAAGCGCTGGCTGGGGTGCCAAGCGCTTCATGGCCGGCATGGGCTACGAGTGGTGGAAGAACAAGTACGGTACGCCGTCCGGCATCGGCACGCAGACCAAGACGCCCACGCTCAACGTCGAAATGCATTTCTAAACAACGATGGTCACCGAAAAGCTGCTGCCGCTGGCGCTGGCCTTCATCATGCTCACGCTCGGGCTGGGGCTGACCGTCGGCAACTTCGCGCGGGTTTTCCGTCAGCCGCGCGCCATTGCCATCGGACTGGTCAGCCAGATGCTGATGCTGCCGATCCTCGCCACGGGCATCAGCATGCTCTTGCCGCTCTCCAGTGAAATGGCGGTCGGGCTGATCCTGCTATCCGCCTGTCCGGGCGGCGCCAGTGCCGGGCTGATCACCAAGCTGGCCGGCGGCGAAACCGCCCTATCCATTTCGCTCACGGCGATCACCAGCGTGCTGGCGGTATTTTCCGTGCCGCTGATCGTCAACTTCGCCCTGCAGCATCACACGGGGACCATCGTCACAACCGAGTTGCCCGTTCTCGATGTCGTGCGTGGGGTCTTCATCATCACCACCGTGCCGGTCGCCCTCGGCATGCTCTTGCGACACTTCAAGCCGCACTGGGTGGCGCGCATCGATGTGCCCGCCAACCGCGTAGCGACCGGCCTGTTCATCCTGATCGTCATCGCCACCTTCGTCAGCCAGCGGCAAGTTCTGTTCGATCACCTGACCAGCATTGGCCCGGCCGCCCTCGCCTTGTGCGTACTGACCATGACGGCCGGCTATCTGCTCGGCGCCATGGTGCGCATCGACCGGCCCGGCCGGATTGCCATCGCCGTGGAGAGCGGCTTGCAGAACGCCGCACTGGCGATCTTCCTGGCCGTCAGCGTGCTGCAGATGCCGGCGCTGGCGGTGCCCGGCGTGGTTTATGCGCTGCTGATGAACGTCTGCGCCCTCCTCTATATCGGTCTGATGCGACGCGGCACCAACCGCTGAATTCCATGCGGCATCGCCTGCTTGTTTTCTGTACACACTGGCTGCTGGCAAGTCTGGCGGTGGCGCAGACCTCGCTGCAAGCCCTCATCGATACCGCGGCTCCCGGCAGCATCGTGCACCTGAAACCCGGCATCTATGCCGGCCCGGTCATTATCAGCAAACCACTCACCCTGGAAGGCGGCAGTCAGGCCGAAGTGCGTGGCAACGGCAGGGGCACTGTGGTCACCCTGCGTGGCGAGGGCATCACCCTGCGCGGCCTGCGCATCGGCGGCAGTGGCGAACTGCACGACAGCATCGATGCCGGCATTCAGGTCGAGGGCAAAGGCCATGTCATCGAAGACAACCGCATCGAGGATGTGCTGTTCGGCATCCACCTGCGTCAGGCCAGCGGTTCGGTGGTGCGGCGCAACGAGGTGACGGGCAAGCCATTAAGCCTGGGCATGCGCGGCGATGCGATCCGCATCTGGAACGGCTCCGCCAATCGCATCGAGAACAACCGCTTCCAGCGGGCGCGCGATCTCACCTTCATCAATGCGCCGGACAACCTGATAGCCGGCAACCACTTCAGCGACGGCCGCTACGGCCTGCACGCCGTTTTTTCGCCACGCCTGCGCATCGAGCGCAACCGTCTGTCGCACATGGGCACCGGCATCATCATCCTGTATTCGCGCGATGTCGTGCTGAAGCAGAACCACGTCGAGCATGCGCTCGAAGGCGGCGGCGCCGGCATCGTCTTCAAGGACAGCGACACCGGCGTGGTCGAGGGCAACACCGTCCTGCACTGTGCCGTCGGCCTCAAGGTGGATGCGCCGCCGGAACCGGTGGGGGTACTGGCGGTGCATGGCAATCGTTTTGCCCACAACATCATCGGCCTGTTTTTCTATGGCGAAGCCGGCGGCCATCGCTTCACGGCCAATCACTTCGACAAGAACCTGACCACGGTGGCCATCAGCGGGCTGGGCACGGCCGCTGCCAATGTCTGGCAGGGCAATTACTGGGACGACTACGAAGGATTCGACCGCAATCAGGATGGCATCGGCGACACACCGCACGAAGTCTGGCTGCACGCCGACCGCATCTGGATGGAAACGCCGATGGCCACCTTCTTCCGCAATGCGCCCGGCATGGAGCTGCTCGACTTCCTCGAACGACTGGCGCCATTCTCCGCCCCCTACCGGGTGTTGCAGGACCCGACGCCACTGATGCACCCGCCCCGACACCGCTAACCCCGCGACCAACCTGCAGGGATACCTGACCAATATCAAGGACTATGTCCTGGTGGATGTTCAAAATGGGGCCTCATCAATAAACCATCGCCCTG
Source organism: uncultured Methyloversatilis sp. (assembly GCA_964477575.1). GTDB lineage: Bacteria > Pseudomonadota > Gammaproteobacteria > Burkholderiales > Rhodocyclaceae > Sulfuricystis. Next base: position 79,445 of record CAYZEA010000007.1, on the reverse strand, counting down.
ACATTCATGCGCCCGATTGCCCTTCTGATCGTTTCCCTGTTGATGACAGCCAGTTTCGGCCAAGCTGCCGAGCAGGCCGGCCAGCAGGACAGCGGCAAGGAAGTTAACGGGCCTTGTGCCGCCTGCCACGGGGAATTCGGCCAGGGCGGCAAGCGCGGCGAATATCCGCGCATCGCGGGGCAACGGCCTGCCTATATCGAGCAGCAGTTACGCAATTTCCGTTCGCGCGAACGCATGAACCTGCCGATGTTCCCCTACACGCAGGAACGCGAACTGTCGGATGCCGACATCAAGGCCGTCGCCGCCTATCTCGCCGGCATCGAACTGCCCACCAGGCCGCCCGAATTCAAGGACAGCGACGATGCGCTGACGCGCCTGCTGGCAATGGAAAAGGTCATGATCATCCCGCGGCTGGAAGGCGATCTCGACAACGGCAAGAAGCTGTATGAGGAAAACTGTGCCCACTGCCACGGCAAGACCGGCCGGGGCATCGGCCGCTTTCCGATGCTGGTGGGGCAATACACCAACTACCTGCAGCGCCAGATCGACATTTACCTGAAGGGCGAACGGTTGCACGACGCAGTGGCCGATGAAGAGGAAGAAGACAGCAAAGCCAAGCCCGCTCAGCAACCCAGCCAGCCCAAGTCCATCAAAAAGGGCATCCTCGATCGGCTCGCCGAAAAAGACCTTAAAGACATCCTCGCCCACATCACCCACCTGCAGGACGCCACGCCATGAAACCCATGTTTTCGACCTGTTGCATGCTCGCCTCGCTGTTCGCCTTGCTGATGTGGGCCGGTAGTGTCCGTGCCGGCGGCGAACTCGATACCGACCAGCTGGCCGCCGCCGTCCAGACGCTTGGCCGCCTGAATGGCCAGGCGCTGGCCTGCCAGCACAAGGAAGTCGGTGCGCGGATCAAGGCCATCATGATCAACCGCGTGCCGAAAACCCGGCCGATGGGCGAGTTGTTCGAAAATGCCACCACGGCCGCCTTCCTCGCCCAGGGCAACGACAAGGCGGCCTGCCCGCCGCAAGTCGCCCTGACGGTCGAGCTCGAAAGCGCCGCCCGTCCGCTGGCCCCGCCCAGCACCCATCAACTGGTCGACCCCGCCGCTGCGCCGGAAGGCATCAACCCGCGCTATCTGCTGCAGGCCACCAACGGACGTGCCATCATGGATGGCGATTTTCCCGATCGTTTCCAGTTGATCAGCTTCGGCTACACCTTCTGCCCGGACATCTGCCCGACCACTCTGCTGGAAATGACCGCCCTGCTCAAGCAACTGGGCGACAATGCACCCCATGTGCAGCCGATCTTCATCTCCGTCGATCCCGAGCGCGACACGCAGGCGCACCTGCACCAGTATCTCGCCTTCTTCGACAAACGCATCATCGGTGTCACCGGCAAGCCCGAATTCATCAAGCGCGCCGCCGAAAGCTTCAAGGTGCGCTATGAGAAGGTGGTCGAGCCGAATGCCAACCCGCAAAACTACGCGATCGACCATTCGGCCGGCATGTACCTGCTGGCCCCGGGCGGACGCTTCATTGCCAAGTTCACCTACGGCATGCCGCTGAACGAAATCCTCGATCGCCTGAATACCGAGGTCAAGCAATACCTGGTCAACAAGCCGGCCATGCCGCGCCCTGGTGAAGCGGGCAAATAAATATGCGCCACACCAAAGCCACCCGCGAAGAAGTCGTCGCCGCGATCCGCTCCAACACCCGGCCGCTGCTTGAACTGGCGCGCGAGTTCGAGGTATCCACCAACACCCTGCGCGCCTGGCTGCGCGAGAGCAACCTGCGCCAGCGTTCGCAGGAAGAAGCACGCCGCATCGCCACCACGCTGACCACCCCGCAAGCACAGGCACCGGCCCAGGGAGGAGATGCCCCGGCGCAGCGCGACCGCCTGCTGATGCACGCACTGGAGCACAGCCCCGCCACCATCATCATCACCGACAGCGATGGCCGCATCGTCTATGCCAATCCGAAATTCGTCGAAACCACCGGCTACGAGATCGGCGAGGTCATCGGCCAGAATCCGCGCATCTTCAAGTCCGGCATCACCTCCAGTGCCGACTATCGCAAGCTGTGGAAGACCATTCTCAGCGGCGAATCCTGGCGCGGCAACTTCCGCAACCGGCGCAAGGACGGCTCGCTCTACTGGGAACGCGCCTCGATCTCCCCGGTCTTCGGCGACGACGGCAAGATCACCCACTTCATGGCCGTCAAGGAAGACATCACCGAACTGATGGAAGCCGAACTGGCCAGCCGCAGAAATGTCAGCATGTTCAAAAGCATGTTCGCGGCCCTGCCCTTCCCGGTCATGCTGGTCGATTTTCGCGGCTTCCTCCAGTATGCCAACCAGGCCGCCGAACTGCTTTGCGGCATTGCCCTCACCGCCGGCCATCACTTCGCCCAACTCAACCTGCGCTGGGTCGATGCCGAAGGCCGCGCCCTCGGCAGCGATCACCCGCTGGTGCGCCTGCTCGCCGGCGACGAACTCGCCGAAGACCACTGGACCCGCCTCGGCATCGTCCCACCCACCGGCGGCGTGCGCTGGGTTGACAGCTTTCTGCAGCGCCTTTCCCTGCCGGAAACACGCGACCACGCCGCGCTACTGGTCATCACCCCGGCCGCAACGGCCTGAGCATCACACACGCGCCGTCTCGCCAGCAGGGAGGCCGTCAGGCCGGAAGCGGCCCGAAGAGGCTGCGCCGACTTTTCAAATAGCGGCTACCGGCCATGAAGAGACATTGCACCAGGGATAAATTGACCCGGGGAAATGGCAGGCAAGTTATCTGGAAGCGGTCTCTCGACTGGGTTGATCGTCAGATTTGCATCACGCATCATCCGCATCTCCTGTCGTAGGCGATTGTGCTGCTGGCTTTTCCGTTTCTGCCAATTCTGCGAGCATAGCCTCTACCAAGGTCGCCAGTTGGTTAGCCAGCGCCGCTGCATCAGGGCGAGCCTCGCGCGCTGCCATTTCGGTAGCCTTGGCCAAGTCAAATACAACGGTAGCCTTCAGGTTGCCGCTTACGCCTTTCAGACCATGGGCAACAAAGGCTATTGCTGTGCAGTCATGCGCCGCTGCGGCTTCCCGCAGTTTGGTCGGGGAAGCGGCATGTTGTTCGTACATCGAGGCAATCAGCTTGGCGACAAACGCATGCCGCCCATTGAAGCGCGCCAACAGCGCTGGATAGTCGACCAAGGATGCCGTAAAAGTCGGCGCTGGTGGGACGGCAGCAGCAGGAGCGGTCGTCGCCGGCATCATGGACTGAACATGGCGCAGAATGGCCGCCACCAGCGTAGCCGGGTCTATCGGCTTGGTGACATGATCGACCATGCCGGCAACCAGGCACTTGTCGCGTTCTTCGGCCAGGGCATGGGCGGTGAGGCCGATCACCGGCAGGCCGGGAGCAAGTGCGGCGATACGCCTGGTGGCCACGTAACCGTCCATCACGGGCATCTGTACGTCCATCAGTACAACGTCAAAATGGTCGATGCCCGCTTCTTCCAGTCGGTCCAGCGCTTCCTGGCCATTGCTGGCAAAGACGGCATGGGCACCTTCTTGCATCAGCAAGTCTTCCAGTATGAACCGGTTCATCTCCACGTCATCCGCCGCGAGTATCTCGAGCCCGTTCAGGCGCGGGCCGGTTGCCACATGATGGGTTCCGCTCGGGTCAGGGTGCACAGGCGCGGTCGTGGCCGGCAGGGGCAGGAGCAAGGTGAAACTGCAGCCCTCGCCCAACTGGCTGTCCACACTGAGGGTACCGTCCATCAGATGGGCCAGGTTCCAGCTGATGGCCAGTCCGAGACCCGTGCCGCCGTAGTTGCGGGTAGTGGAACTGTCGGCCTGCTCGAAGGGCTGGAACAGCCGCGCCTGCTGTTCTGCGCTCATGCCAATGCCGCTATCGACAACGAGAAAGGCAATCGTACCGTCCTCGCGGGCAACGCGCAGCAGCACTTCGCCCCGCTCGGTGAACTTGATGGCGTTCGAGAGCAGGTTGGTGAGGATCTGGGTCAGCCGCAGGGAATCGCCGATCACCCAGTCCGTCAGCTCGGGCGCCAGGCTGACCGTCAGTGGTAGCCTCTTGGCGGCGGCGCGCTCCCTGACAAAACGGATCACGCTGTCGATCGTGGCACGCAGCGCAAAGGGCCGCTGCTCTACCTGGAGCTTGCCGGCTTCGATCTTCGAGAAGTCGAGAATGTCGTTGATGACGCCCAGCAGGTGCTGGCCAGAGTCGAGAATGTTCGTGAAGGTCTGACCCGCCTTGCTGTCCTGGCTGTCCCGCTGGCCAATCCGCGCCAGTCCCAACACGGCATTCAGCGGCGTGCGGATCTCGTGGCTCATGTTGGCGAGGAAATTGCTCTTGGCTTCGGCGGCCGCCTGTGCCGCCTGTACGGCTTCAGTCAGCTGCCGCTCTGCCGCTTCCTGGGCTGTCATGTCGCGCAACACGCCGATGAAAGTGCTGCCCGCGTCATCCACCATTTCGTTGACAGCCACCTCGACAGTGAAGGGTCGGCCCTCCTTGTGCCGCGCCTTGCGCACGGTGCGGCTTCCGACAGTATGCGGCTCGCGCGTCTGTCGGAAACGGGCAAGATAGCCGTCATGCGCAGAGGCATGAGGTTCCGGCATCAGCATGCTGACATTGCGGCCAAGCATTTCGTCCGCCGTGAAACCAAACATCGCCTGCGTCGCATCGTTCACGGAAAGAATGACGCCAGCGGCATCGATATGGACAACACTGTCGAGCATGGTGGTCAGAATGGCGCGGGCATGCGCCTCGCTGACTCTAAGATCGGCCGTGCGCACCGCAATAGTCGCTTCCAGATTCGCCTGATGCTGGGCCAGGTCATGTTGCGCCTTGCGCTCCTCCGTTACGTCACGCCCGGAACTTACGGTTCCATACGGATTGCCCTGATCGTCACGCAACACGAAGCGCCGCCACTCAAGGAGCCGGGCTTCACCGCTACGGGTCACAATTGCGTATTCGGACCAGTCCTGCGGTGCTGTTTCGCCGGCCATCAATCGCCGGAAATACGCCGCCCATGCATCACGCACTTCTTTGGCACAGAAGTCTTGCCAAGGTTTTCCAACGATATCATCCAACGCCCAACCCAGAGTTTCGCAAGCCTTGCGATTGACGAGTTGGACACGCGCTGCGGCATCGAGTACGACGATGAAAACCTCTGCCACTTCGAGGTACAGCCGGGTGCGGTCGCGCTCCTGGCGCAGCTCGACCTCGCGTTCGGCGACGGCGTGCTGCATGGCCGCGATGGCTTCACTCAGCTTGCCCAACTCGCCTGTGCCGATGTCGGGAATGGAGGTGTCGTACTGGCCGCCGGTAATGTCGCTGGCTACCTGAGTCAATTGGGCGAGTGGCTTGAAGGCCCGGTTGATCAGCCACAGCAGCAGCAACATAATCAGCAGTGCGCTGGTGGCAATGCCCACAAACAGCAGGGGCCGCAGCGTTGCGACACTGGATTCAATCAGGGATTCCGGCAAGGCATGGATTACCGTCAGGTAGCGTGACGGCTGTAACGGATCGAAATTCACCTGGGTTGCCACCGCACGGAACTGACCGCCCACGGAAGTCACCTGTTGCACATGGGGCGTATAACCGGCTGACGGCGCTGCCTGTACCTCCAGGCCAGGAAACTCATCCTGACAGCGGTAAGGTCGGCCGAATTCGTAACCGAAGACACGTCCATCATCGGGGTGATAAAGATAGTCGCCCGCCATGTTGGCGAGGTGGCCTTGCACGCCGGGTGACGCTACCGCGTCAATACTTCTCTCGAAATAATGAAAATCGACGTTGATGATGATGATGCCGAAGATCTGCCCGTCGGGCGTGAATACCGGCATGGCAAACCGTATAGTCGGCTGTGGCGGCAGCACGATCTGACCATGCTCGCGATTGAGATTGATGTCGGAAATGTAAATCTCGTTGGGCTTGAGGCGCGTGGTGGTCGTGAAATAGGGCATATCCCCTTTCGCCTGCAAGGCGTCCGGCGCGACGACCTCGGCACGTCCGTCGCGCTGGTTAACGCGCACCAGTTCGCGACCGTTGTCGGAGACGCCGATGAAGCGCAGCTGGAGATACTGGGGATGCGACTGGATGAAGGCGGTAAAAATCTCCTCGAGGCGAGTCCGCCATTGCACAAGCGAGTTTCCGTCCTGCGGATCAATCCCGCCATTGCGTGTGGCACGCATGATGCCCGCCACCGGCGGCAAGCGGGAGAGGAGAGCAACATCCGCACTGGACTCCCTGAATTCCGTCAGCAGGGTTTCCTTGCCCTGGCGGGCATCCTCTACCAGCACGGTGTCCTGAATGGCCAGCAGGGTTTCCCGCTCGTGATGAATGAGCAACTGGGCCAGCCCCAGTGCAACGAGTGCTACCACCACGAGCGCCGCCAGCGCGACCTGCATGCTCAGTCGGATCATGCCTGCTGCCGATTTTCTGCCCCTCATTGTTCGTCCCCTGCACCGTCCGCGTCGCAATAACTCGCAGCAATGGCGCGAAACTCCTGCTCGACAGCACACAAGCCAGCGACGATGTCCGGGTCGAAATGCTGGCCGCAGCCCTCGACGATCAGAACGGTAGTGCCATGCTGACTCATAGGCCGCTCCAATCACTCATCAGCTAACCACCCATCAATTTGCGTAACTGCCCGACTACCGCGCGCAGCTTGTCGCTGACGGTACCGTCCATGTCGCGCAATTCGGCCAGTTCGCCGTGGGTACGCTGTGCCATGTCGGCCAGCCTGTTTTCCTGATCCTCGGAGAGACCGAGATGAACGAAGGCATTGACCAGATCACGCAAATAATTCGTGTCGATCTCCGCCGCACGCAGCCGGTACGCCGCCTGGTTGCGCTCAACCTCTTCGAGGGTGGCGACCAGGGTAGTGAGTGCCTGAGAGATCCCCAGACTTTGGGTCGCCTTGGCTTGTTCGGTCTCCAATGCCTGCAATCTGGTATGCGCGCCTTCGACCAGAACGGCAAGATGGTCACGCAGCCGGCCGACCCGATCCGGGTCATCCAGCGGCAACGCGGTGAGCAGCAGGGTCACCGCCGGATAATTGATGGCCATGCGGTCATGAAACTGGAAGATGCGCTCCATGGTGGCCGCATGCCCGAGCAGCGCTTCCTCCAGTGGTGTGCAGCAGCCGCTCGCAGAAAACCGGCGGGGCGCAATGCCCAACCTGACTTCGACGAGGCCGGGCACGCCATACTGCTGCAGCGCCTCGAACATGGCGGCCACCACTGCCTCTATGGAACTGGCGGCGAACGAGGCACGCATGAATTGCTGAATGACCCCCATCTCGCCGATGGTGGACATGGCGGTAAACGCCGTTTGCCCGGCGAAACTCGCCTGCTCCGCCAAGGCGCTCTTTTGCTTGAGCGTCGCCTCGGCGACCCGTACCTTGCGTTGCAGTTCCGCCGCTTCAAACGGCTTGACGATGAAGTCATTGCCCCCGGCGTCATAAGCCTTCAGGCGTATTTCCAGATCGTCGTGGGAAGAAATAAAGATGATCTGGGTATCCTCATGGCCGGCGTCGCGCCAGGCACGACAGGCCGTTATGCCGTCCATGTCCGGCATCTCGATATCCAGCAGAATCAGGTCGGGTGCTTCGTCGATGGCTGCCAGCAATGCCTTGCCGCTGGCGTATTCGCTGATCGCCCGCTCCGGCCCGGTAAGGTCATCCGCGATAAGCATGCGGAGCATGGGTTCGTCATCGACGAGAAATATTTTCATTGGCATCCTCCTGACTCATGAGTATATGTTTACTGAAACGACTTGGCGGCAGGTCATCAACCCAGCTTCTCCCGTATCGTCGCAAGGAATCGTTCGATCATTCCTGCCAGAGCCGCAGCTTGCGTGATGGCCTCGGCGTTTCCGTCCCGTGCTTTTTTCTCCACCTGCTTGGTATAGGTGTGCAAAGCGACCGCGTGCAACGTACCGGCGACTGTGGCAAAGCTGTGCGCTGTGAATGCCAGCGCGGCAAGATCAGCCGCCTGAGCGGCGGCACGCAATTTCGCCGGTGTATCGCCATGGCTATCAAGCGCCGAGCGCAGCAATTTGTCGACGAAATCCTGCCGATTCTGGAATTGCGTCAGCAGCGCGGCAAAGTCGATGAAATCCTCCGTCGGACGGATCTCCGGTGGCGCCCCAACCGATGATGGGGCAATTGCCGCTTCACTGGCGTCCGGCGTAACAGTCGGTGTGACCGCAGGAAGTCCCTTTTCCAGGACTGGCGGAACGGCGGTCGGCGGGCCGACATCGCGCGCACCGCGCCGGGCATGGCGGGAAACGACCGCCACCAGTTCTGCCATCACGATGGGCTTGGCCACATGCGCCACCATGCCGCTCTCCAGACAACGCTGCTGCTCTTCAGCCATGGCATGCGCAGTGACACCGACGATGGGCAGGGACGGCGCGATATCGCGCAGTTTTTGCGCCAGCTCATGCCCCCCCATGACCGGCATGTGAATATCGGTGAGCAGGATGTCCCACGCCATATCGCCTTCACGCAACAGAATATCCAGCGCCTGTTGCCCGTCCTCGACGCACAGCAGCGTGGCGCCTTCCATGACCAACATATCCTCCAGCACCATGCGGTTGACCGGGTTGTCCTCGGCGACCAGTATCCGCAGTCCGGCCAGCGGGTGGCTGCCAGGAAGCGGTGGCACTAGGTGAGGGTATAGCGCTGACTTGAGCGGCGCATCGACCCCCTGTAGCGGTAGCCGCACCTCAAAGGTACTGCCCACCCCCAATTCGCTGTCGACGCGGATTTCGCCCGCCATCAGGTCGGTCAGGCGCTTGGTGATGGCCAGCCCCAGGCCGGTACCGCCAAAGCGACGTGTGATGGACCCATCCGCCTGCTCAAAAGGCTGGAAGAGGTTCGCCACATGCTCGGGCGACATGCCAATGCCGCTGTCGCGCACCCGGAACAGGAGGTGTTCCGCCTCGCGGGCGATGCTGAGAACCACCTCGCCCGCCTCGGTGAACTTGATGGCATTGCCGACCAGGTTAATCAGAATCTGGGCAATGCGCAGCGGATCGCCCCGGAACCATGCCGGCAGCGCTTCATCCACCTCGACCCGCAGTGTTAAACCCATGGTGGAAGCACGGTCCGAACACATGGTCAAGACATGCTGCACGACACGGTCCAGCTCGACATCGCCCACCTCGACCGACATCTTGCCGGCCTCGATCTTGGAGTAGTCGAGAATGTCGTTGACGATGCCCAGCAGCAACTGTCCCGAGTCCACCAGTTGGTTGAACAAGCGCTGACTGCGGCGCCCGATGTTCTCCCGCTGGCCGACCTGAGCCAGGCCGAGAATGCCGTTGAGCGGCGTACGGATTTCGTGGCTCATGTTGGCGAGGAATTCGCTCTTCACGCGGGCCAGGCGCTGCGCCTCCGCGACGGCTTGGCCGAGTTCTTCCTGCATGCGTTTGATCGGTGTAATGTCCGTGGCGATGCCGATCAGCTCTGAAACGTTTCCCTCGGTGTCGATCAGGGGGGCCTTGGTGATCAGGTAATCATGCCAGGTGCCGTCCGCATGGGGCCTACTTTCTTCGAAAGTGATTGGCATTTTGCAGGCTCGCACCTGGTGATCCATGTACATAACGGCATCTGCCACGTCGGCCGAAAAGATGTCCCGATCGGTATGGCCGATGACTTGTTCCCGGCTCTTCCCCGCTCCCTTTTCATATTGGTGATTGACCCGGGTGTAGCGGCCTGCGCCATCCTTGCTGAAGAAGATTGCCGGCAGGTTGTCGATGATGGCCTCCAGCTTGCGCTGGCTGTTGGTCAGTTCGCTGGTACGGGAATCCACCAGGTCTTCCAGATGCTCCTGGTGCGCGATGAGTTCCTGCTCCGCCTGCCAGCGGGCATGGTAGCCCGTCAGGACATCGCCCACGTCATGCAGGAAGGACTTATGCACCGAATCGTGTTGCCTCCCAGCAGCCAGGTAAAGGCACAGTACGCCCCATACCTTCCCGTCCTTGGAGAGGGGCAGGCAGTAGTGGCCGAGGTCGTCCATGCCCGGATAGCGGATCTCGTGACGTTCATCCAGATGCGCGGCGAACTGGGTTGCGCCGCTGGCGGCGGCGCGGCCGCACAGGCAATGGCCGAGGGATACCTTGGCGCACAGCGACGGCAGATCGTGGGAGGTGACGAGTTGCAGGCCCGTGCCATCCGAGTTCATCACAAAGATGCCGCCCTTGGGCAGCAGCTGCAGCCACGATATCGACAACAGATGCGCCATGAAGTGGGCAAAGGTTGTCTGCAATGACTCGCCAGACAGGACGATCTCCTGAAGCGCGCGCAGGGCGGTCTGTTGTTCGACGCTTTGGCGCAGCTCATTTTCAGCGCGGAGGCGCGCGGTGATCTCATGGCCTTGAGCGATGACGTGGCTGACCTGACCCTGCGCGTCCAGCAGCACGGTGTTGTACCAGTGGAAGAACACCCGCCAGCCGTCGCGGGTGATCCAGTCATTTTCATATTCGCTGGGCCGGGCATGCGCCTGGAGATCGGCGAATACCGCCTGCACACCCGCCATGCGCTCGGGCGGTATCAGCCAGTCCCAGATCGGCTGGCCGAGCAGTTCGGCCCGGGTGAAGCCGGTCAGCCGTTCCACACTCCGATTGGCGCGCACGATATGCCCATTGCGGTCCAGCACCACCAGAACACCACCGGAGGACTCGACGATCGCTTCGTTGAAACTGCGCTCCTGCTGCAACGCCTGCAGGGCTACACGGCTTTCCGTGATGTCGGTAAAGGTCGTATGAACCTCGCTCGGCTCGGTATTGCCCGCCTCGAACAGCGGCAGAGCATCCACAAGCATCCAGAGATGGCGGTTTTGGGCCGGGTTCCAGACACCCATGACGACATTGTGTACGGGGTGGCCCGTGGCGAGGGCAACCATGGCCGGATGCGTCTCGCCCGGGAAATCCGCACCATCTTCGTGGATGCATCGCCAATGCGGATCCATTGAATCCTTGCCGAGCAGTTGCGCCATGCTGAGGCCTAAAATCTTGCAGGCGGCCGGATTGGCGTCGACGATCTTTCCCTGCGCATCGTGATAGACGACGCCCTGGGCCATGCCCATGAAAAGTCGGCGGTACTTTCTCTCGCCTTTGCGCGCGGTCATTTCTGCGGACTTCGCGCGCGCGGCAAGCTGCCGTTCCAGTTGGTGCTGCCGTAACAGATTGCGTACGCGCAACTGCAGGCTAGGCACCCTGACGGGTTTCGTCAGAAAATCGTTGGCGCCGAGATCCAGGCACTCGACCTCACTGGCTTCGGAGATGTCGCCGGTCACGATGATGACCGGAATGTCGCTCGTGGCGGTATCAGCCCGCAGGCGGCGCAGTACCTCGGCGCCATCCATCACCGGCATGTTCAGGTCGAGCAGGATCAGGTCGGGCTTGCCTGCCTCGTGCGCTAGGCGCAATGCCAACTCGCCATCGCCCGCCACCTTGACTCGATAGTCCTTGTGCAACATGGCGGCAAGAACCATCGTATTCGACGGCACATCGTCCACCACCAGGATGAGGGGCTGCTCTGTTTTCTTCAGAGACATCTTTTTTCTCTTATCCTATCCATGCAACGGGTTAGCGAAGTAATCTGACGGACGCTACACTGCCCATGTGAGACAGCGCTTATGGACCATGGCTTGGTACGCCAAAGCATAATACTTGAAGGATTATGCAGATTGACAATGAAATTCCCGGGGCGGATACCCATTGCTATAGGGATTTTCATTCTCAACGCTAACCGGAATCGCTTTCATCCTTTCCTCGTTAATTGCTTTTTTTATTTTTCTGCATGGCTGGCCAGGTGTTACTAATCCACCTTGGAAATTTGATAAAGATGGGAATGTGGTAACTGCAGAGGAACCGACGAAGCCTCCTGGAAATGATGGGCCGACGTGACCAAACAAGCAGGCAAGTGCGGAATCGAGACCGCTGAATGTCGGCTGTTATCCTGCCGAAGGTCCGCTCAGGGTCGTCTACTGCCCCACAGCCTCATCACCTACCCAAACGACAACGCCGGAAACCCGCCTAAATATCGTATTCGCGCAGTTGCCGGGCGTTGTTGATGGTGATCTGCTTGCCTTGTACGCTGATGAGTTTGGCTTCGGCCAGGTCATGGAAGATGCGCGACAGGGTTTCGGGCGTCAGATTCAGGCGCGAGGCGATGATCTGTTTGGTGGTCGGCAGCGTGACCTGAATCTCGCCCTCGACCAGTTCGCCCGCATCTCCCGGACATTGCTGCAGCAGATAGCCCACCACGCGCTGGGCGCTGGAGCGCAGCGAGTAGGTTTCCACATCCTGCAGCAGGTTATGCAGGCGCAGTGACAAACCGGCCAGCATCAGGTGAGCGAAGTTGGGTTCGGTCTTGATCAGTTCGAAGATCACATCGCGCGGCACATGCAGCACCAGCGTATCCGTGATCGCCTCGGCAAACACAGGATAAGGCTTATCCATGAACATCACCGCCTCGGCAAAACTTTGCTTCGGGCCGATGATATCCACCACTTTTTCATTGCCGGTCGACGAAGGAAAGGCCAGTTTGAGCTGGCCGAAGATCACCACGTAGAAGCCGCGCGGCAGGTCGCCTTTCTGGAACAGCATCTCGCCACGGGCCAGCCGCTTTTCGCGGGCCTGAGCCGCCATCAGGACGACATGCTCCATCGACAGCTGCTGAAACAACGGCAAGCGTGCCAACAACTCGGGAATGTCGACACGAAAATCGTTGGGTTGCGTCAATTCAATTCTCCAGCCTGATAAGGGGTGACTAGTGTTCCCGTCCGTCGATACGCGGTGCCAGCAACATGGGGGCGAAACGCCACAGCAGTGTACCGAATCCTACCAGCCATGCGGTGGCCGATAGATGCAAGGTCATGACATAGCCCGCCGGGTAAAGCTGCGGCAGGATGACGCGAGCGCACAGGCCGCCGATCAGCAGCCACAGGGCAAATTTATCGGCCGCGCTGAAAACGATCTCCCGCCCGGTCATGCCCTGCGAAATGCGGATGATCATTGCCGGCAGCACCAGACCCATGGCTCCGAGGGTGAACACATGCACGCTGACGGTGCCGACCCAGGGCATCTCGGTGAGGCGCCCCAGCGCCGACAGGATCAGTTGCAGGACGATCATCAGATAGGCGAGATACATGATGCCGATGTCGAGGCGCGACAGGGCACGCTGCGGATGCCAACCAAAAAACCGTTCGATCAACAGCACCGCCAGCGCCAACTCGCCCACCACGGCCACGGGCAGCGGCAGCCAGCCGGCAAACACCAGCAGCAGCGCCAGCCACTTGATCGGCATGTCGAGGCTCGGATCGCGGCGAATCTCGAGCTTGAAGGCAAAGCGCATGGTCTGTTGCTGGGTGCGTTCCAGCATGATGAGAATGATCACGCGAAACAGCGCCAGCGACATGCCCCAGCCGAGTTGGAAATAATCGCCCTGCACGATCAGCAGCTTGGCCACGGGAAACAGCGGCAGGAGCATCCAGAAAAAGTAGTTGTCGCTGCCGTCCATGTGGTGACGTTGTTGCAGGAAGATCTGCAGCAGCATTGCGACCACGGCCACCTGAAACAACAGGGTGGCCGTCCAGAACAGCGCCGGGGGCCAGCCCGCCCCGACACTCATTGCCACGCGATCGAGCAGCCACGCCGCCACCAGAAAGATCAGGGCCTTGCCATGCCAGCCGCGCACGCCCACCCAGTTCTTGCTCGCCGTCAGCAGGAAACCGCCGAGGCCCGCCCAGCCGAAACCGTAGAACATTTCATGGACATGCCATTGCAGCGGCGAAACCGGAAAAGTCGGCGCTGGCGGGACGGCATTGGAATACATCAGCACCCAGGCCAGCGGAAATCCCAGCCCAGCCAGGCAGGTGAGGGTGAAGAAGGGACGGAAAGGGACCAGCCAGAGCGGATGTTTCATCATGCGGCCGCATTATCAGGCCAAACCGATGGATTGACTATCATCAAGGCGATGGAGAGAAGGGGAACCTAGAGTGCGCGACACGTCACATTTCGTGGCGGTACATGACAAGGGGGCCCTATGAGCGAAGCATTCACCACCTCGACGGCGCGGAACATCTTTTATGGGGGGACGGTCTTCTTCTTCCTGGTGTTCCTGGCGCTGACCTACCAGACCGAACAGGTCATCCCGAAACGCGACAAACGCGAAATGCTGTCCAATCCCGATGTGATTGCCGGCAAGAAGCTGTGGGAGACCAACAACTGCATCGGCTGCCACACCCTGCTCGGCGAAGGCGCCTACTTCGCCCCCGAACTCGGCAACGTCGTCAAGCGTCTCGGTAGTCAGGAAGCCGTCATGGCCTTCATCCAGAGCCGCCCCAAAGAAGGCGTTCCCGGCCGTCGCAGCATGCCGCAGTTCAATTTCAACGAACAGCAGCTCAAAGAGATTGCCGCCTTCCTCCACTACGTGTCGGAAATCGATACGGCCAAGTGGCCACCGAATATTCAAGGCTAATCGGCCCGACGACCTAGGAGATATCCATGCAATATAAATCCCAAGCCGTTGCGAAGCCGTATTTCATCGCGGCCATCGCACTGTTCGTCGCCCAGATCCTGTTCGGCCTCATCATGGGCCTGCAGTACGTCATGGGCGACTTCCTCTTCCCGCACATTCCCTTCAACGTCGCCCGCATGGTGCATACCAACGCACTCATCGTCTGGCTGCTGATGGGCTTCATGGGCGCGGCCTACTATCTGATTCCCGAAGAAGCGGAAACCGAGTTGCACAGCCCGAAGCTGGCCATCGCACTGTTCTGGATCTTCCTCGTCGCCGCCGGCCTCACCGTCGTCGGTTACCTGATGGTCCCCTACGCCACCCTGGCCAAGATGACCGGTAACGATCTGATCCCGACGATGGGACGCGAGTTCCTCGAACAGCCGCTGATTACCAAGGTGGGTATCGTGGTGGTGGCGCTGGCTTTCCTCTTCAACATCACGATGACGGTGCTGAAGGGCCGCAAGACGGCGATCAACACGGTGCTGCTGGTCGGCCTGTGGGGTCTGGCGATCTTCTTCCTGTTCTCGTTCTACAACCCGCATAACGTGGTGCGCGACAAGTTCTACTGGTGGTGGGTGGTGCACCTCTGGGTGGAAGGCGTCTGGGAACTGATCCTCGGTTCGATGCTGGCCTTCGTGCTGATCAAGGTCACCGGTGTAGACCGCGAGGTGATCGAGAAGTGGCTGTATGTGATTATTACCTTGACGCTGGTCACCGGCATTCTGGGTACGGGTCACCACTATTACTGGATTGGTACGCCGGAGTCGTGGCAACTGATCGGTTCGGTGTTCTCCGCCCTTGAGCCGATTCCGTTCTTCGCCATGACGCTGTTTGCCTTCAATATGGTGAATCGTCGTCGTCGTGAGCATCCGAACCGGGCTGCCACGCTGTGGTGTCTGGGGACGGGTGTGATGGCGTTCCTCGGTGCGGGTGTGTGGGGCTTCCTGCATACGCTGGCCCCGGTGAACTATTACACGCACGGCACGCAGATCACCGCCGCTCACGGTCACATGGCGTTTTATGGCGCGTATGTGATGGTGAATCTGGCGATGATCAGCTACGCGATGCCGCTGATGCGCGGTCGTGCCGCGAACAGCAACAAGTCGCAGGTGATGGAGATGTGGGCGTTCTGGCTGATGACGGTGTCGATCGTCTTCATCACGCTGTTCCTGACCGCCGCCGGCATCCTCCAGGTCTGGCTGCAGCGCGTTTCGGACAATCCCATGCCCTTCATGATGGCCCAGGATCAGGTCGCCCTGTTCTACTGGATGCGCGAATGGTCCGGCGTCGCCTTCCTCATCGGCCTCGTCGTCTATATCTGGTCGTTCTTCGTTCCAGGTGAAACCAAGGCGGCGAATTGAGGTAGTGACGTAACGTATCAACAACCGGCGCTCTTACCAAGCGCCGGTTTTTTTTGAGCAACCACCAATGAAACAAATCCTGTTTGCCTGTCTCGTCGCTGTTGGCCTGCCTTGTTTGGCCAACCCATTGCCGTTGCAGGAAGCCACGGCCGAATATGCCCGCTACGCCGCCGACTGCAAGGCAGGCGATACGGTCACACTGGCCGTTGCGCTGGACGAATCGACACTCGATACCGACTATGATGAAAACAGCAAGCGCCTGCGCATCCGCTACAGCATGGGCTTCAACCATGTCACCGAAGGCTGGAACTGGCACCCTGAGGCCGCGCAGCAGGGCAGCGACTACTATCGCTTCAAATACCTGCCGCTCGGCTCGCAGGTCGAGGAGAAAGGCCGAACCACTCGTCAGGATGCCGACGGCATCCGTCGGGAATACGTAAACCGCTGGCAATACGACTACTTCTTCACCTTCGATAATCCAGACGACTTTTACGCACGCGATGGCGATGAACATGCCGGCTTCGTCGCCGAACTTGAACTCCCTGCAGCCGAAGCCCGGCGTCTGTCCCAAGGAGATTTGCGCATGGCCCTACGAGGCCAACTAGCGCAAGGCTGCGTCACCGAAAGCACCACCTACTGGAGCGGCCTGCCGGCCAAGCCCGTCGATTTCACGCTGAAAAAGCGCTATCTGATTGGCAAGCTGTCCGAGGTGATTTTCTATGACGCCCACAATGTGAAAGTGCTTGTCCGACGCATTGCCCGGCGGTCAAGGCTGATGCGTTCGGCGTTACCGCCTTCTTAACCTAGGTTCTCACAGGAGCAATACCCCATTCCGCGACGCCCTCTGGCAAGCGCACGGCATCAAACCCTTTCTTTCTTAGCAGTTCCACAGCATCCTTCGCCATCAGGCAATACGGCCCACGACAGTAGGCAATGATGGTTTTCCCCTCGGGCAACTCGGCCAGCCGGGTTTTAAGTTCTTCCAGCGGTATCGACCGGGCAAACGGCAGATGGGCAGCTTCATATTCCGGTGTGGGCCGCACATCAATCATGATGACTTCGCCCTTCTTGGCGAGTTTGACCAAGCTGTCACGATTCTGTGGTGTCAACTCTTGTGGATTGCTCGCCATTTGAGCCAGCGCCATGCGCAACTCGACCAGTCTGTCCTCGGCCAGTGAGCGAATCGCCACCCAGAAGTCCGCCACCTCCCGATTAGCGATGCGATAGATCACGTTCTTGCCCTGCTTCTCGGTTTCGACCAAATGTGCGGCACGTAGCTCCTTCAAATGCGCACTGGCGAGCTTCATGCTGATCGACGCTTCCCGTGCCAGCGTGTCTACCGTTTTCTCGCCTTGGCAGAGCAGCTCAATCAGCTCCAGTCGCTTCGGACTGCTGGCGGCCTTACCAATACGGGCTACCTGCTCGTACAGGAGATCTTTGATGCGTCGAGGATCGCTCTTGGGTTCGTTCATGAGGTGAATCTTAACCGTCTTTACTCATTGCGCTTGACAGGGATATCGCTCAGCGTTTAGATTAGTCTAACGCTCATTAGATTGTTATTCAATATAAGGAGGAGTCCATGTTTAAACCGCTCGCCATCGTATTCGCCCTTTCCTTCACATCATTTGCCTTTGCCGACCAGTCCATGGCACTGCCTGGTTCCGTGGATGCCGCTGGCAATAAGGTGCTGACCATCATCAACAAGGACCCGCCAGGCCAGCGCTGCAACAACAATACTCAGGTAGCCGTCGAGATCGCCAACACCTACCGCGTGCCGATCCGTATCCTGCCCGCCAGTCTGGCACCGGGTCTGCCAGCGCCCGGCGTGTTCTACGGCAACCAGCTGATCGCTGCCGACGGCAAGGACCACAACGGCATGTCGAGTTTCCAGATCGTCGCCGACGTACTCGATTTCGAGGGCGCGCCGAAACAACCCAAGACCGGATTGATTTATCAGGAGAAGGTGCGCAAGGATTTTGATGCGCTCAAGGCCGTCATCAAGAGCGGAGGCAAATAATCATGGCAAACATACTATTCATTCTGAATGATCCCCCCTATGGCACCGAGCGCAGTTACAACGCCCTGCGACTGGCCCGCAACACGCTCAAAAAGGGCGAGGGCAACGTGGCAGTACGCGTCTTCCTGATGGGCGATGCGGCTTCCTGCGCCAAGTCGGGCCAGAAAGTGCCAACAGGTTTCTACAACATCGGCGACATGCTCGGCATGGTAGGGCGTGCCGGAGGCGCCATCGGCGTTTGTGGTACCTGCATGGATGCGCGTGGCATCACCGCGGGAGATCTCATCGAAGGCGCACATCGCGGCTCGCTCGACGAACTGACCGACTGGACAATGCAAGCAGAAAAGGTGCTGGTATTTTGAAACTGGAACATCGTAATGTCGCCCGACTGGCCGCCAGCCAGGCCTTGATGCTCTCGGCCATCGTCATGTCGATGGCGGTGGCCGGCATCATCGGTTTGCAACTCTCCCCCGACCCGGGGCTGGCAACCCTGCCGATTGCCGCGATGGTCGTTGGTGTCGCCGTCGCCTCGCTGCCGGCCGGCTTATTCATGCGCAGGGCGGGACGCCGTACCGGCTTCCTGATCGGCGGCCTGATCGGTGTCATCGCCAGCCTGCTGAGTGTTTATGCCTTGCAGGTGCAATCTTTCGCACTGTTTGTGCTGGGCCACTTCCTGCTGGGCAGCTATCAGGGATTCGCCAACTATTACCGCTTCGCGGCGGTTGAAGCTGCCGCACCTGCGCATGCCAGCAAGGCCATTTCGCTGGTGGTCGCGGGCGGTATTGTCGCCGCCTTTCTCGGGCCACAGATCGGCCAATGGGGGCGGGAACTGGTTGCCAGCCATCTGTTTGCGGGCTCTTACCTGATTCAGGCAACTCTGACAGTGATCGCGCTGGCGCTGCTATCCGGCTTGCGCCTTCCGGTGGCGACTGCGACCCAAGGCGGAGAAGCCCGGCCATTGGCGGAAATCATTCGTCAGCCTGCCCTGCAGATGTCGATCTTTGGCGCATCGGTCGGCTACTCGGCCATGATCATGGCGATGACCGCCACGCCCTTGGCCATGCTGGGATGCGGACTCCCGGGCACGAGCGTGACACCGGTAATCCAATGGCATGTGGTCGGGATGTTTGCGCCTTCCTTCTTTACCGGCGATCTCATCAAGCGCTTCGGGGCGCCGCGCATCATGCAGATCGGTTTCGTGCTGCTACTGGCGCATGTGGCGATTGCGGTATCGGGCCTGGAATTCCTGCACTTCCTGTCGGCGCTGATTCTGCTGGGCCTTGGCTGGAACTTTGCCTTCATTGGCGGCACCGCCCTGCTGACGCAAACCTATCGGCCGGCAGAGCAATTGCGTGTGCAAATGGTCAATGAGTTCATCGTCTTCGGACTGGTGGCGACCGCCTCGTTATCGGCCGGCTGGATTTACACGCATTTTGGCTGGGGGTTGCTCAACCTGTCGATGGTGCCGCTGCTGGTCGTGGCGCTGCTTGCAGCCACCCGTATGGCGGGGGCTGCCCGGACCTAGTCACTTACCCCGGCTGACCATCCAGTCGTGGGCGCGCCAGCCACGGCGCGTAACGCAGCAGATAGATCGCGAAGGCCAGCGCCCACAAGGTCGCGGCAACGTGAATCCCCACCATCGCCAGGGCTGGCAAAAACACCAGCGTCGCGACGCGCACCAGCGCCGCGAGCGGCACCAGTACATACGCTGCCGTCTCGCCAGCGCCGACTTTTAGCTGCCTGCCGGTATGGCCCAGCGCCGTGCGCGTGATCATGCCGATGATCAGCCCGCCCGTCGCACCGATGCCGAACGCGTGCATCGGCGCCGAAAGCGGCACCCAGCCAAGCTGCTGGGCCATCAGCAGCAGCAGGCCAATGGGAATCCACAGATACGACACATGCAGAATCCACAGCATCGGCTCGCGCCGGGTGGCCCACGGGTTCCAGCCCAAGGCGCGCACCAAATGGGCGATGGCCGCGACCAGCGCCAGCGTGGCGGCAAGGGCCACCGGCAGGCGCAACAGCCACGCCACAAAGGCAAATCCGGTCAGCACGATAGTGGCGATATCGAGCCAGACGGGGCGCCACTGGCGCACGCCGCGGATCGTGGCGGCGGTGAATCCCGGCGTCACGCGACCGGCAATCACCGTTTCCAACAGGACAATCAGCATCAACGCGGCATACAGGCAGCGCAGCGGTTCAATATCGATAACGCTCGACCGGGCCAGGTGAAAACAGATATTCGCCAGCGCCAGCGCCCCGATCAGCACCGGCACGAAATAGTTGTGGCGCGACTGGTTGGCTCGCCACAACAGCCGGGCCAGCACGACGGCGACCACCGGCAGAAACGCCCCATCGACCAGCGCCACCCATGCCCCGTCGCCCAACAGCATGGCCAATCGCCCGGCCAGCCACAGGCCCGCCAGCGCGGCAAGCGCTTTGCCGGTGGGCGTCGGCAGCCCCGTCCAGTTGCGCCCGGCCGTGAACAGGAAGCCGACGATCACCGCCGCAGCAAAGCCGAAGATCATCTCGTGGGCATGCCACCAGATGCCCGGTAGCGGCAGCGTGAGCTTGCCCATGAACACCAGCACCCACAAGGGAATCGCCGTTGCGGCCAGCAGCGCCGCAAGCAGGTAGAAGGGGCGGAAGCCGAGTGCGAACAGCGCCCATTGGGCCGTCGGCGCAGTCGGTGATTTGCGCACGACAGGATCTTCGAGACGAACAAACATGGTATGAGTCGGGGATTAGTGGCTGGTGCCTTCGGATTTGGTGATCTTGTTGTGCAGATTGTATTTGCCGACCGGTTTGTCCATCGGAATCCGCTTGAGTTCCTTGAAAGTCTTGGCATCGAACACGATCAGCGCACCCCCGTCGGCCTTGCGTTCCCACAGGCTGGCCAACGCATACTTTCCGTAGCGGTCGAATTCGATGTGCGCCAGCGTCTTGCCCGGATCGGTTTTCACTTCAGCGACTTTTTCCAGTGACCGTTTATCAATCACCTGCAAGGTGTCCTTGCCGGTCTTGCTCATCATCGAGTCGGTCCAGGCATAGGGCGAGTTCTCATGGCTGCGCATGAAGAAACCGGGACCGAGGGTGGGAATGGTCTTGATCGTCTGCCAGTTCTGCATGTCGATCACCGACACCAAGCCATCCTTGAGATTGGGCGAAGCCATCACGCGCCGCCCCTCCCAGGTCCAGGTAATGCCGGAGCCGAGGTGCGGCATGCCGGGCAGTTGCAGGTCGGCCACCTTCTTGCGCACATCGAGATTGACCACCTGACCCTTGCCGGCCTCACGACTGGCGCCCATCAACTCCGAATAGTCCTGCGTGAAGAAAAAGTCATCGAGCGGCTCGGCGAGGAAGCTGCGGCGCGGGTTGAGAAAACCGGGCAGGAAAGCGCCCTCCTTGTACTGGAAGTCGTGAATCTTGCCGGTCGGAATGTCTTCGGCTTTCGGGTCATAGCTTATTTCCCAGACCTCGGGAATGTCTTTCAGTGCGGCCACAAAACTCTTGCGCGGCGACGCATCGTAGACCGCCGACACGCGCGAGGACTCAGCCCCGTTCTTGTCTTTCACCGCATGCACCTTGAGCAGATTCAAATCAGCATCAAGCAGCACCAGCGTATGCGGCAGGTAGTTGGCCACGGCGACAGTTTTACCATCGCCGGAGACGGCGACATTGCGCGTGTTGATGCCGGCGCGAATCTCGACCACGGTCTTGAGGTTCCACAGGTCGAACTTGCTGATCCAGCCGTCGCGCGAGGCGAAGAAGACATAGCGGCCATCCGGCGTGAACTTCGGCCCGCCGTGCAGCGCATAGCGCGTCGGCACGCGCGCAATCACCTCCAGTTTGTCGCCATCCAGCACCGAGACGTGATGATCGCCGGTCTCGACGACGAGGAACAGGTTCATCATGTCCGCGCCCTTGAAGGCGGTGCTTGGTTTATTCGGTAAAGCGCTGGCATGCACGATGCGCGAATCGCGCATCTGCTTCTCGGAAAAAGTCGGCGCTGGCGAGACGGGGGTATAGATGTAATCGACGACGGACTTGATGGCTTCAGGCGAGAGCTTGTCGGCAAAGCCCAGCATCTGCGTTGCGACACGACCTGCCGTCACCGTCTCAATCGCGGCCGGCTTGCGCAGGCGCGCCAGACTTTCCGGCAGCAGCGCCGGGCCGGTGATGCCGAGGCGATCTGCGCCATGGCAGACCGCGCAATGTTGCTGGAACAGTTGTGCCGGCTCCGCCGCAAAAGTCGGCGCCGACAGGACGGCAGCCAGCATCATCAACAAGCTTTTCATGCGATTTCCTCATCGGTCAGATAACAACCGGGATCTTCCGCCCAGGCATCGCCGGTCGTCTGTTGGGCACGCACCCGCGTGTTGCCGTTGCAAATGCCGAGATAGGCGCAACTCGCGCAGCGTCCCTTGACGGGGCGCGGACGCTGCTTGAGTCCCGCCATCAGCGGGTCGGATGTATCCGGCCAGATTTGAGAGAACGGCCGTTCGCGCACATTGCCGAGCGCGTAGTGCCACCACATCGTGTCGGGATGCACGTTGCCGAGGTTGTCGATGTTCGCCACATTCACGCCCGAGGCATTGCCGCCCCACTGGCGCAGCTTTGCCTCGATGTGGGCGGCGCGCTCTGAAAATTTTTCGCGCACCCAGTGCAACAGATAGACCCCATCGGCATCGTTGTTGCCGCTGGTAAATTCCTTCTTCAGCCCTTGCGTCTGGTAGCGCCAGCAGGTGTCGAACAGCAGGTTCATCGCCTCACGCGTCATGCGGTGCTGCGCATCGTCCTGGCGATTCTTGTTGCCGCGCCCGGCGTAGTTGAGGTGCGAGAAGTAGAAACGATCGACGCCTTCCTCCTCGATCAGCTCCAGCAGGCCGGGCAGATCGGCAAAGTTGTCCTGCGTCAGCGTGAAGCGCACGCCAACCTTAAGGCCCGCATCGCGGCACAGACGAATGGCGTGCAGCGACTTGTCGAAGGCGCCGACCATGCGGCGGAACTTGTCATGCGTTTCCCACAGCCCATCGAGACTGATACCGACATAGTCAAAATCGGCGCTGGCGACACGGCGGCTCATGGCTGCGTCGATCAGGGTGCCGTTGGACGACAGGGCGGTGTAGAAGCCCAGCGCTTTGCTCTTCGCCGCGATCTCGAAAAAGTCGGGCCGCAGCAAGGGCTCGCCGCCGGAGAGGATCAGGGCCGGTATCCCGAAGGCCTTCAGGTCGTCCATGACGCGAAAGATCTTCGCGGTCGCCAGTTCCCCCGAAAAGTCCTTGTCGGCCGAAATCGAATAGCAGTGCTTGCAGGTCAGGTTGCAGCGCCGGATCAGGTTCCAGATGACCACCGGGCCGGACGGCTTTCTGACCGGACCGACGGGCGTCGGCTCGGCAATTTCCTGCATGAATTGGGAGATGCGAAACATGCTGCCATTTAGCGCCAGTAATTTTCCTAGCGCGTTGATTACCATCAAGTTGCAAGTCAGTTTCTAATCTCTACAATGGCGGTATGTCGCCTGCCATCCATCCCCGTGCAGCCCCCAACATGGCATTGAAGCTGGCTGCCCTGACTGCGCTGGCCTGGACACTGGCGCTCGCCGGCTCGCTGGTCTGGAACCTGAAGAACAGCAAACGCCAGACCATGGAAATGGCCTATGCCGAAGCGCGTGCCGTGCGCGACAAGGACATGGCCTTCCGGCGCTGGGGTCTGCGCCATGCGGGCGTGTATGTCACCGTCACGGAAAAGGAACAGCCCTCACCCTTCCTTGCCCACGTCCCGGAGCGCGATGTCACCACCACCGGCGGCAAGCAGTTGACCCTGCGCGCGCCCGCCATCATGGTGCGCGAGATGATGGACAACTATGCCGAATTGCGCGGCGTGCGCGGCCGCATTGTCGGTCTGCGTTACCTGAATCCGGCGAATGCGCCAGACCCCTGGGAAAAGCAGCAACTCGAAGCCTTCGAGATGGGTGAGCGCGATGAGGTCTGGGAAATCACCGACATGAACGGCCAGCCCAACCTGCGCTACCTGCGTGGCTGGCATATGGAAGCAAACTGTGTGAAATGCCACGGCATTCTCGGCTACAAGGATGGCGACCTGCGCGGCGCCACGGGTGTCAATCTGCCGCTGGCGCCCTACTACCAGCGCATCGAAGCAGTGGCGCTCAATCTGGGTTTCTCGCATGCCGGCATCTGGCTGATCGGCCTCGTCGGCATAGGCTGGGCCGGCCGCCAGGCACAACTGCGCGCCATCGAGAACCAGCAGGCCAACGAGCACATCCAGTACCTCGCCCATCACGACAGTCTGACGGCGCTCGACAACCGTTACAGTATGGGCTTCCGCCTGGAGCAAGCGCTCGCCACCGTGCGACGCAATGCACAGCCTTTGGCGGTCCTGCTGATCGACATGGATCGCTTTAAAAACATCAATGACACGCTCGGCCATCTGGTCGGCGACAAGCTGCTGATCGAGGTGGCCCGCCGGCTGGAGGCCAGTGTGCGCGAATCGGACATCGTCGCCCGCCTCGGCGGCGATGAGTTCATCGTCGTGCTGACCCACCTCGATGCGGCACGGGATGTCATGTCCGTCGGTTCGAAAATCCTTGAGACCCTCGGCCAGCCCTATCCCGTCGATGGCCAGATGCTGCACACCACCCCGAGCATTGGCGTGAGCATGTTCCCCGACGATGGGAACGATAGCGAAACCCTACTCAAGCATGCCGATACGGCGATGTACCACGCCAAGGACGCCGGCCGTAATCGCTTGCAATTCTTTGCCGCCGAGCTGACCGTCGTCGCCACCCAGCGCATGGAACTCGAACATGACTTGCGCGCCACCTTGGCCGCTGGCGGGCTGCAACTGCACTACCAGCCGCAGGTGGACGCCCAAAGCGGACGGATTTGCGGCTTCGAGGCACTGGCGCGCTGGCAGCATCCGCACAAGGGCTGGATCATGCCAATGCAGTTCATCCCCATCGCCGAAGAAGCGGGGCTGATCGAAGTACTCGGCAGCTGGGTGCTTGATCAGGCCTGCCGCCAGCTGGCCGAATGGCGGGCCATCGGCATCCACGGCATTCGCATGGCGATCAATCTGTCAGCCCACCAGTTGCGTTCACCGACGCTGGTCGACCAAGTCAAAGCCTGCCTCGACACCTACCATCTGCCTGCCGCCAGCCTGGAACTCGAGGTCACGGAATCCGTGGCGATGTCGAATCCGGAACAGGCCATCGAACGACTGCGCGCCTTGCAGCGACTCGGCCTGCACATCGCCATCGACGATTTCGGCACCGGCTATTCCTCGCTCGCCTATCTCAAGCTGCTGCCGATCCAGACCCTCAAGCTCGACCAGAGCTTCGTGCGCGATATCGAAACCGACGCCAACGATGCCACCATCAGCAAGGCCACCCTCGCCCTCGCCCACAGCCTGGGCCTCAAGGTGGTGGCGGAAGGGGTGGAAACCGCCGCGCAGCGCGACTTCCTGGTGCAACACGGCTGCGACATCCTGCAAGGCTATCTGTTCGGCCGACCTGCGCCCGCCGACGAGTGTCGCCAACTACTTCAGTAGCTAGGCGGCAATCCGCAAGCCGGTTTTCTTCAGGATACGGGTGCTGAACAGCACCTCATGCGCCCGGCAGGCCGGACCCAGCAACTCGGCAATCCGCGCCACATCGGCCAACGCGCCCGACTCGCTACGCGCATGCACCATGGCAAACAGGTTATAGGGCCAGAGCGGCAGGTGACGCGGGCGGCGATAACAATGGCTGACGCAGGACAGCGCACCGACCTGCTCGCCCAACTGATCCACCACGGCATCGTCGACATCCCAGACGCTCATGCCATTAAAGGTGTAACCCAGCGCGTAATGATTGGGCACGGCACCAATACGGCGGATGCGGCCGTCGGCCAGCATCGTGGACAAACGCTGGCGTACTTCCTCGCCCGAGATGCCCAGTTGCTTGGCAATCTCGTCGTATGGCCGTGGCACCAGCGGCAAGCCGGCCTGCGTCGCCAGGATCAACTGGCGGTCGAGGGAGATATCTTCAGGCATGGAACTTCAGCTCCACGAAGTATTCGCGTTCCTTCGGGAAGGCATACACCGGCAGACCGGTCAGCGCCTCGATCTCGGCAATCGCCGCAGGAATGCCCGCCGGCGTTTCGGTCGCCAGCACGAACCACATGTTGAGCGCATGCTGGCGGCGATAGTTGTGCGCCACGGCGGACAACTGGTTAACGGCGGCCGTCACTTCCTCATAGCGCTCCTCAGGAACAGCAAGTGCCGCGAGGACAAACGCGCCACCCATGCGCTCGATCTGGAACATCGGACCGAAGCGCGTCAGCACGCCGCTTTCCTTCAGAAACTCGATGCGCGCAATCACTTCCTCTTCGTCGATGCCGAGCTGCGCACCGACGGCGGCAAAGGGCCGCTCGACCAGCGGAAAGCCGCCCTGCAGGGCATTGATCAGGGCGCGATCCGTCGGATCGAGGGTAATCGCCTCAGAGTTTGGCCGCATCGAAGTAGCGCGCACCGCATTGCTTGAAGCGCCGCAGGCTAAACAGGGCTTCGCACGGATAGCCCGCCACGCGGCACAGCCGGTCGATGATCGGCTCCACTTCCTCACGCGAGCGGCCATGCACCATGCAATAGAGATTGGGCGTCCACCAGGGCAGATGACGTTCGCGCCGGTAGCACAGCGTCACGCCCGCTTCATGCGCCAGCCGCTGACCGACGGCGCTCACCTCGGCATCGGGCACGTCGAACACCACCATGGCATTCGCTTTGTAGCCCAGCTCGTGATGGCGTACCACCACCCCCATCCGCTTTATACAGCCATCGTCCAGCCACTCGGCGAGCCGTTCGACCAGCGCCGACTCGGGCAGACCGACCGTTTCGGCCAGGTGGGCAAACGGCCGCGCCACCAGCGGCAGGCCCGGCTGCAGGGCGGCGATCAGGCGCTTGTCGGCCTCGGACGTGTCGCGCCGCACGCAGCGCCGCGCCTGTTGCAGTGTCTTGCCGCCATGCAACAGATCGAAACCGAGATCGATATGGAATTCCTCGACCAGCGGCAGGGCAATCGGCGGCAAACCGGTTTGCGCGCCGATATCGGCCAGCAGCACGGCCAACGCATCTTCGTCGGCGGCCGTGGCAACAAACCAAAGGTTGTAGCGATGCTCACGCTCGTAGTTGTGATTGACGCCCGCGTGCTGGCTGACCTGCGCCGCCACCGCCTCCAGTTGGGCGGGGGGCACGGCCAGCGCCGCCAGCGTGCTGGCCCCCACCGAGCGCGGCGCGAACACGGCACCGACCCGGCTGATGGTGCCGCTGGCTTGCAGCCGCTGCAGTTCGGCAATCACCGTCGCCTCGTCGCAGCCCAGCCTTTGCGCCATCGCCGCAAAGGGGGTGGGGGTGAGCGGCAGATCGCGCTGAAACTCGTTGAGCAGCCTGAATTCGAGATGGGCGGCAGGTGGCAGGGCGGCGTTCATCAGAATCCCATCCTCGCGGCACGACTGGTGAAAAAGATGCCGGACGGGCTTTGCGCCGGCAGGGTGGCGACACGCTCGAAAGTCTGCGTGTCGTAGATATGGACGCTGTGGTCGTCGCGCGCCGACAGCCAGACATGCTCGCCGCGCGGCGAGAATTCCATGTGCAGGATGGCCTTGCCCGGTTGCAGGGTCTTGATCACTTTGCCGGTCAGCGTATCGATGACCTGCACCCAGCTATTGTCGGGATGCGCGAAATTCACCCAGACCTGTCGGCCATCGGGACGTGCCATGACAAACACCGGTTGGCTCTTCACCGCGATGCGCCCGGCTTCCTGCCAGTTGCCCTTATCCACCACCAGCACCTCATGACGGCCGATGGCCGGCAGATAGGCTTGATTGCCCGCCACCGCCCAACCGCGCAGATGCGGCATCTTAAACACCGGCAGTTTTTCCTCGCCCTTGCCGTAGTGCTGAAGAATCTTTTTCACGCCCAGTTCCGGCCGCCAGGTATCGAGCAGGGCAATGCCGTCCTCACCAAAGAGGCCGGCCATGTAATAACGGCCATCGGGCGTCACCAGTCCATCGTAGGGCTGCAGGCCGGCAGGGTATTTCTCCGTGCGCGGCTGGCGTGGATCGGAAAGGTCGGTCACCCAGATCTCGCCCTTGTCGAACAGCGCATAGGCAAACTTCTGGCCCGGCAGGTCGACAAGACCCACCACCTTCGACTGGGCCGGGACTTCGGAGAACAGTTCGAGCGTCACCGCGTCGAAGACCTTGATGCCGCCCGGCGTGTAGTTCTGCGCCACCACCAGACGCCCATCCTGCGAAATCGCGCCGCCAATGCTGTTGCCGGCCTGCATGATTCGGTTGACAATGCGTTGGGCGAGGAGATCGACTTTAGTGAGGCCGCCATCGCGACCGAACACATAGGCATGGCGACCATCGCGGCCATACACCACCGAAGCATGCGAAAGATCGCCCAAGCCCTCGATCCGGCCAAGCACGCTTTTCGCCGTGGTATCGACCACCGCCACACGGCCGTTAGCGCGCTCGATGACCACGCCCAGATCGCCCGTGCCGCGCAGGGGTGTTTGCGCACAAGCGGCCAACATCGAGCAGGCAAACACCAGTCCGATCAATTTCATGGCTGCTTCTCCTCGGGAAAACCTTCGAGCAGCCGCTCGGCGATCCACTGGGCTTGCGGTGCAGACAGCAGGCTCTTCCACGGCGGCATGGCCGTGCCATGCTTGCCGTGCAGGATGATGACGGCCAGCGCTTCCGCCGACTGGCCCGCCAGCGCCTCGCGCGTCAGCGGCGTACCCAGTCCGCCCTGCAAACTCATGCCATGGCAGGAACCGCAATCCTGGCGCACGAGACGCACCGTCTCGCGAGCAAACTCGGGCTCTCCTGTGCTGGCATGGGCCACCAGACTCGACATCAGTGCAAGAAGAAGCGTCAGGATGCGCACGGCTTACTGCTGTGCGCCCAGGTAAGCGGCGACGGCATGTACCTCGAGTTCGGTGAGCTTGCTGGCGATGGAGTGCATCACGGCGTTGTCGTTGTTGCGCTCGCGCTTGACGAACTCCTTCAACTGGGTCTCGATGTAGGCCGGATGCTGGCCGGCCAGACGCGGCAGCAAATGGGTGCCATGGCCTTTTTCGCCATGACAGGAAGCACAGGCGGCGACGCCGGAATACGGGTTGCCCTTGAAAAAGGTGTAGCGACCAACGCCCATCAGATCGGCATCGCCGGCACGCCGTGCCGCCGCCGGGCGGCTGCTGAACCAGCGGGCAAGTTCATTGATGACTTCATCGCTGAGGCCTTTCGCCATCTCCGTCATGGTGTCGCTCTTGCGCCGGCCATCGCGGAAATCCATGAGCTGCTTGACCAAATAGTCACGGTCCTGCGCCGCCAGTCGCGGATAGACGGCACTGGCACTCTCGCCTGCCTTGCCATGACAGAGGGCACAGCGGGTTTCAATGGTTTCCTGTGCCGGTGCGCTCAATTTCACTTCAGGCGCTTTGGCTTGGGCAAAGACCGGGCTGCTGCACAACAAGGTGCTGACCAGCGCGAGGGTTGGCAAGGCTTTCATTCGCACTCCGCCTTGCAGGTGCCCGGCGCGCCACCGCAATCCGCCACCACCGCCGTACATTTGGCTTTGGTGCGATGGGTAAAGGTCACGCCGACATCGTAGCTGCAGGCCACCCGCGTCACCGAGCCCTGCTTGCTGACGACCAGCTTCACGGCACGTCCCTGGGCTAGCGGCACCGGCCCGGTTTCGCAGGAGACATAGCCATCGAAGCGGCCATCCTTCGTCTCCCACAGGCTGACATTTTTCAGCAGCCGGTAAAGCGCGAAGTCGGTACAGACCTGATCGCCTTTGTCGTACATGCGTGCGTTGTCGCCGCAATAGCCTTTGAAGGTGTATTGCAGTTCGTCATCGGTCGGACAGGCATTGACCTGGATGGCGGTCGCAAGATCCGGGCAGCCCAGCGTTTCGGCGGACGCCGGAACGCCGATGGTCAAACACAGCGAAGCAAACAACGCACGCATGATCATGCTGTCTGCTCCTACTGCTTCATTACCTTGAGATCGCCGTCGGCATCGATGCCCAGCTTGTAGCCGAAGGAAACATGGTGATAGCGACCATGGCTGTGGTCGTCATGAATCGCAAAGCCGAAGTTGTAGCTCTTGCCCGATTCGAGATTGATGTCGCCCTCGCCGCCGCCCGTCAGCTTGCGCGTGAAGGTCACCGTCCAGCTATCGCCCTTCTGCTCGCCCTTGGCATCGACCAACAGCTTGCCGCCTTCCATCACGCGCTTGTCGGCGACGTAACCGTCGGTGCCTTTGTTGGTCTTGCTCTTCCACTGCAGCAGATCGTAGAAAACGCCATTGGCGGTCGAGCCATCCTTGACGTACTTGGTCTTGTCGCCCTTGACGCCCGGCATGGTGCGCGCATCGTTATGGCAGGACGACCAACAGCCGCCAAGATCAGCCAGTTCGACCTTGCTGGCATCCAGCATGAAGGCCAGCTTGACGGCATTGTCGGCATCCATCTTCGGCCCGCCGCCGGGCGGCTGCTTCCAGCTGAAGCGCAGGTAAAGATTGGTGCCATCCTGCGCGGCCTCGACCTTGACCGGAATGCTGCCGACCTTGCCCTTGATCGGCTCGGGTTCCAGCTTGGTGCCAGACGCCATGCGCTGACCAAATTCGACCGCTTCCTTCTCGTGACAAACCACGCAGGTCTCACCCTTCTTCATGCCACGCGCACCGCTGTGGTCGACGCCCTTGCGAATCCACTCGATCGGCGAGTTGCCCGCATACACGGCGGTAATCGTCTTCGATGTAGCCTTCGACCAGTCGGGGGCCGCCACCGCCTGGCCGGCGACGGAACCGAGCCCGAGCATCAGGACAGTCAGGGCAGAGAGTTTGAACTTCGTCATGCTGTGTGCTCCTCTTCAAGATTGCGCATAGGCGCAGGTTTAAACGTCGTCATCCGGGTTGCCTTGCATTCCCTTGGGCTTCTGGTGAGCGATGCCTTGATGGCAATCGATGCAGGTCTTCTTCTCCTTGATACCAATCTCGTGCTGCTTCTTGCTGCGATCCTTCTGTACCTCGAAGGCCATGCCCTCGAAGGCATGGCAGTTGCGGCACTCGAGCGAATCGTTCGCTTTCATGCGCGCCCACTCGCGCTCGGCCAGCACAAGGCGCTTGGCCTCGAATTTTTCGGGTGTACTGATCGTTCCGGTGATCTTGCCCCATACTTCGCGCGAGGCCTGGATCTTGCGGATCATCTTGTGCGTCCAGTCGCGCGGCACATGACAGTCGGAACAGACGGCGCGCACACCGGTACGATTCGAATAATGGATGGTCTTTTTGTATTCCAGATAAACGTTGTCATGCATCTCATGGCAACCGATACAGAACTCCATCTTGTTGGTGGCATCCATCACGGTATTGAAGCCGCCCCAAAAGATGATGCCACCGATGAAGCTGACGACCAGAATGCTCAACATCGAATATTTGGCAGAAGGTCGCTTCAGCATCTGCCACAGACCGGACAGTGCGCCGGCTGATTTTTCTTCACTCATCAGATTTTTCCTTTGCTGAAGCGGCGACGGGTCGCCCCGTCGCCGTTGCAAGCGCGTCTATTAGAAGACGTCCTTCATGGTGTTGTAGACGTTGAACTTACCCGTCGGCGTGATCATGTTCGGATCAGTGATGACCTTTTTCAGCTTGAGGGTCTTGTCGTCATAAATCACGATAGCGGACTGATCGGTCTTGCCGCCCCACAACGAGATCCAGACTTCGGAACCGTCCATGCTGTACTCCTGATGCACGGCACGACGCAGAGCCTTGGTCACCGGCAGGCCGGAGTCCTTGGCCACGTCGATCTTGACCGGCGGCTTGGAGAGATCCTTGATGTCATACACGTAGTTCACCTCGGCGTTCTCACGATCCGGGTTCATCGGCATGTCGGCCCACAGGTGCGTGGACTTCGGGTGCGTCTTGACGAACAGGTTGCCCGCGCCAGCAGTCGGCAGTTCCTGCACGACCTTCCAGTTGTACTGCTTGTACTGCTTGTACTTGGGATCGTCGGTCGGTGTCGAGATCAGGGTGATCACCGCATCACCCAGGTGGCCGGTAGCCCAGACGGGACCAAACTTCGGATGGATGAAGTTAGCGCCACGACCCGGGTGCGGGATCTTCTTGGTGTCGACCAGGGCGGCCAGCTTGCCGGTCTTGGTGTCGACCGCAGCCACCTTGTTGGAAGCGTTGGCGGCCACCAGGAAGTAGCGCTTGGTGTAATCCCAGCCGCCGTCATGCAGGAACTTGGCGGAATCGATGGTGGTGGTCTTCAGGTTCTTCAGGTCGCTGTAGTCCACCAGCAGGATCATGCCGGTTTCCTTGACGTTGACCACCCACTCGGGCTTGATGTGCGAGGCCACAATGGAGGCCACACGCGGCTCGGGGTGATACTCGCCGTCAACCGTTGCACCACGGGTCGACACGATCTTCAACGGCTCAAGCGTGCCGCCGTCCATGATCGAGTACTGGGGCGGCCAGTAGCCACCACCGACCAGGTACTTATCTTCAAAGCCCTTGAACTTGGACACATCAACCGAACGGGCATCGGAGCCCAAACGGATCGAGGCAACTGTCGTGGGCTTCTCGAACCACAGATCGATCATGGTCACCAATCCATCGCGACCAACGGTATAGACATAACGACCTGTCGCAGACATACGCGAGATATGCACCGCGTAGCCAGTATCGAGAATGTGCCAGATCTGCTTGGTGTCGCCATCGATCAGCGCCAGTTTGCCGGTATCACGCAGGGTGGTGGCGAAGACGTTGTTCAGGTTGATCTTGTTCATCTGCTTGGTCGGACGATCCTTGACCGGCACAATGAGCTTCCACGAGTCCTTCATGTCCTTCAGCGAGAACTCGGGCGGGATCGGCGGCGTGTTCTGGATGTAACGCGCCATGATGTTCATTTCTTCCTTGGTCAGGATGTCATCGTAGTTGACCATGCCGCCTTCGGTACCGTAGGCGATGATCTTCTCGAGACGCTCGGTACCCAACTTGAGCGTTCCGCCCGAGGATTCCTTGCCGTCCTTGTCCTTCTTGGTCCAGCTCGGCTCGAGGTTCTTGCCGGTGGCGCCCTTGCGCAGCACGCCGTGACAGCCGGCACAGCGCTCGAAATAGATCTTCTTGCCGATCTCTTTCTCCTGTGCCGTCATGGCTGGTGCGCCTTCCTGAGCAAAGGCCTGACCAAATGCAGTGACCATGGTCAGCGCCAAAACCCCTGCCGTAAAATGGAATTGCTTGAGCGTCTTCATCTAATACCTCCCGGTTAATGATGGAAATAGGTGCGCTAACACCTATGGCGCTCAAGCATCACCTTAGTGCCATCCCTTCTCCTTGACTACGGTCAATGGCATTGAACGATTGCGTCGATAATGTGATGCATCGGTCGCTGAGGTACGCCATGACAAGACAAAGGAAAGCCAAGCAAATCGACATCTCCATGGTTTTGTCGCAACTGCCTTTGTTTCAGGAGATCAGCGACGAACACCTCGAACGGATCGTCGCCGCAGCCGCCACAATCTCGCTCCACAAGGAAGAGCTGCTTTTCCGCAAGGGTGACCCGGCCAGCGGCTTCTATGTGGTGGTCACCGGCAAGATCAAGCTGGCCCTGCCCATTAACCAGAGTGAACGTGTCGTCGACGTCCTTGGCCCGCGTCGCAGCTTCGGCGAAGCGCTGATGTTCATGCTGCGCTCCTATCCGGTGTTCGCGCAGGCTCTGATGGACAGCACGCTGATCCACGTCCCGCAGGAACCGATCTTCGAGCTGCTGGCCAGCGACCCGCTGTTTGCCAGGCGCATGCTGGCCGGCATGTCAATGCGTTTGCACAGCCTGATCCTCGACATCGACACTTTCTCAAGACAGACCGGTACACAGCGTCTGGTGAGTTATCTCCTGCAGCATCTGCCGCAGAGCAGCGACACGCCTGAGCGTGGCCCCATCGTGTTTCCTTTGCCCACCACCAAGCAGCTGATCGCATCGCGCCTGTGCATGGCACCGGAAACCCTGTCGCGCTCCCTGCATGAACTTTGTGCAAACGACCTGATCGATGTCAATAGAAACTTGATCACTATCAAGGATGTTGCGAGTTTGCGCAATTATTGCTAGTCAGACGACATTTATTGCGCCTATTGCAGCGTAGCAATTTGACTATCATCAAGGCGATGGAGAGAAGGGGAACCTAGAGTGCGCGACACGTCACATTTCGTGGCGGTACATGACAAGGGGGCCCTATGAGCGAAGCATTCACCACCTCGACGGCGCGGAACATCTTTTATGGGGGGACGGTCTTCTTCTTCCTGGTGTTCCTGGCGCTGACCTACCAGACCGAACAGGTCATCCCGAAACGCGACAAACGCGAAATGCTGTCCAATCCCGATGTGATTGCCGGCAAGAAGCTGTGGGAGACCAACAACTGCATCGGCTGCCACACCCTGCTCGGCGAAGGCGCCTACTTCGCCCCCGAACTCGGCAACGTCGTCAAGCGTCTCGGTAGTCAGGAAGCCGTCATGGCCTTCATCCAGAGCCGCCCCAAAGAAGGCGTTCCCGGCCGTCGCAGCATGCCGCAGTTCAATTTCAACGAACAGCAGCTCAAAGAGATTGCCGCCTTCCTCCACTACGTGTCGGAAATCGATACGGCCAAGTGGCCACCGAATATTCAAGGCTAATCGGCCCGACGACCTAGGAGATATCCATGCAATATAAATCCCAAGCCGTTGCGAAGCCGTATTTCATCGCGGCCATCGCACTGTTCGTCGCCCAGATCCTGTTCGGCCTCATCATGGGCCTGCAGTACGTCATGGGCGACTTCCTCTTCCCGCACATTCCCTTCAACGTCGCCCGCATGGTGCATACCAACGCACTCATCGTCTGGCTGCTGATGGGCTTCATGGGCGCGGCCTACTATCTGATTCCCGAAGAAGCGGAAACCGAGTTGCACAGCCCGAAGCTGGCCATCGCACTGTTCTGGATCTTCCTCGTCGCCGCCGGCCTCACCGTCGTCGGTTACCTGATGGTCCCCTACGCCACCCTGGCCAAGATGACCGGTAACGATCTGATCCCGACGATGGGACGCGAGTTCCTCGAACAGCCGCTGATTACCAAGGTGGGTATCGTGGTGGTGGCGCTGGCTTTCCTCTTCAACATCACGATGACGGTGCTGAAGGGCCGCAAGACGGCGATCAACACGGTGCTGCTGGTCGGCCTGTGGGGTCTGGCGATCTTCTTCCTGTTCTCGTTCTACAACCCGCATAACGTGGTGCGCGACAAGTTCTACTGGTGGTGGGTGGTGCACCTCTGGGTGGAAGGCGTCTGGGAACTGATCCTCGGTTCGATGCTGGCCTTCGTGCTGATCAAGGTCACCGGTGTAGACCGCGAGGTGATCGAGAAGTGGCTGTATGTGATTATTACCTTGACGCTGGTCACCGGCATTCTGGGTACGGGTCACCACTATTACTGGATTGGTACGCCGGAGTCGTGGCAACTGATCGGTTCGGTGTTCTCCGCCCTTGAGCCGATTCCGTTCTTCGCCATGACGCTGTTTGCCTTCAATATGGTGAATCGTCGTCGTCGTGAGCATCCGAACCGGGCTGCCACGCTGTGGTGTCTGGGGACGGGTGTGATGGCGTTCCTCGGTGCGGGTGTGTGGGGCTTCCTGCATACGCTGGCCCCGGTGAACTATTACACGCACGGCACGCAGATCACCGCCGCTCACGGTCACATGGCGTTTTATGGCGCGTATGTGATGGTGAATCTGGCGATGATCAGCTACGCGATGCCGCTGATGCGCGGTCGTGCCGCGAACAGCAACAAGTCGCAGGTGATGGAGATGTGGGCGTTCTGGCTGATGACGGTGTCGATCGTCTTCATCACGCTGTTCCTGACCGCCGCCGGCATCCTCCAGGTCTGGCTGCAGCGCGTTTCGGACAATCCCATGCCCTTCATGATGGCCCAGGATCAGGTCGCCCTGTTCTACTGGATGCGTGAATGGTCTGGCGTCGCCTTCCTCATCGGCCTCGTTGTCTATATCTGGTCGTTCTTCGTTCCGGGGGAAACCAAGGCGGCCGCGTAAGCAAGGTATTTTGCCCAACCACGGCGCCCCTCTCCGGGGCGCCGTTTTCGTTTTCGATGATGACAAAACAACAAAAAGAACAGGGTCATGCCCTGCACCCCTACCCGCCTGGCGACCTCGCCATCTGGGTCTTCATCCTCGCCGAGTTGTCAGCCTTCTTCGTCCTGTTTGCGGCCTACGCATTCACGCGCCTCAAGCATCTCGATCTCTTCAACGAAATGCAGAAGACGCTGGACAGCGATGCCGGCATGCTCAACACCCTGCTGCTGATCACCGGCAGTTGGTGCGTCGCCCGCGCCATCGCCGCGATCAAGCGCAATCATTGTCGCCACAGCGCCCACTGGCTGCTGGCCGGCATCCTCAGCGGCGTCGGCTTCCTGATCGTCAAATATTTCGAATACGGGGCCAAGTTTGCCGTCGGCATCAATCTCGATACCAACCTCTTCTATACCTTCTACATTGCGCTGACGATGTTCCATGCCATGCATGTAGTACTGGGCATGGCCATCCTCGGCTTCATCTGGAAAAAAGCCATGGCCGGCGGTTATTCGGCACAGGATCACCGCGGCATGGAGACCGGGGCCAGCTACTGGCACATGGTCGACCTGGTGTGGATCATTCTTTTCCCCCTGGTGTACGTAATGCGATGAGCCCTCATGAGTCAACACCTCCTTAATGTCATCTGGGTCGCCCTGATGGTGGCGACCGTCCTGACCTGGTTCATCGGCAAGAGCGTGACGATGAACGTCGGTCTGGTCGTTGCCGTGTTGCTGATTTCGGCCATCAAGGGCTGGCTGATCATTTATGACTTCATGGCCTTGCGCCGCATCAAGGTTTTGTGGCGGGCCC
Organism: uncultured Methyloversatilis sp.; assembly: GCA_964477575.1. Lineage (GTDB taxonomy): Bacteria > Pseudomonadota > Gammaproteobacteria > Burkholderiales > Rhodocyclaceae > Sulfuricystis. Next base: position 42,520 of record CAYZEA010000007.1, on the reverse strand, counting down.
TCGTGCTAGGGTGGCTACTCCTGACGCTCGCCGTCATTTTGCTGGCCTACTGGCTTGGACTGAAATGAATGCACTGCCCGCCGATCTGCCCTTCTACGAAGTCTCCGGCAACGAAGTCGACCTCTTCGAACACGCGCACCGCAACCATCTGCCGGTCCTGATCAAAGGCCCGACCGGCGTCGGCAAAACGCGCTTCGTCGCCTACATGGCGGCGAAACTGAACCTGCCGCTCTACACCGTCGCCTGCCACGACGACCTGACCGCCGCCGATCTAGTCGGTCGCCACTTGATCGGCGACGGCGCCACCTACTGGTCCGATGGCCCACTCACCCGCGCCGTGCGCGAAGGCGGCATCTGCTATCTCGACGAAGTGGTCGAGGCGCGCAAGGACACCACCGTGGTGATCCACCCGCTCGCCGACCACCGCCGCGTGCTGCCGATCGACCGTACCGGCGAGGTACTGCACGCGCCCGACAACTTCATGCTGGTGGTCAGCTACAACCCCGGCTACCAGAACTTTCTCAAGGGCATGAAGCCCTCGACGCGCCAGCGCTTCCTCGCCCTGCGCTTCGACTTCCCCGCCAGCGACCGCGAAGAGACCATCCTGCGCGGCGAAACCGGTTGCGACGAAATGACCGCCAGGCGCCTGGTCAACATCGGCCACAGCTTGCGCGCCCTCAAGGATGTCGATCTCGAAGAAGTCGCCAGCACGCGCCTCCTGGTCTATGCCGCCATCCTCATCCGCGACGGCATGGACCCGATTGAAGCCTGCCGCGCCGCGCTGGTCGAGGCGCTCACCGACGACCTCGAAGTCGCTGCCGCCCTCAACGAAGTCGTGCTCGCCACCTTCGGCAAATAGGCATCATGGACGATCCGCCCGTCGCCGGCCAGGATCTGGCCGTCATGGCCGAATCCCTGTACCTCATCAACCTGATGCTGGCGCCTGGCATTGCCTTCTGCGGGATTGTCTGGCTGTGGTTCAAACACCGTCACACCGCATCCCCGCTGGCACGCTGCCATCTCGACCAAACCTTTTTTGTCAGCCTGTGGGGCGGCGTGCTGATCGTTGGCGCAACAACCGCCTTGCTCCTGATCTTCGGCTGGGACTGGGAGTGGACCTGGGTCTTCGTGATCCTATATTTCACCTGCATCCACTCCACCCTGATCCTGCTCGGCATGATCGGGCTGGCCAAGGCAATGGCGGGCAAACCCTATGTCTATCCCTGGATCGGCCGTCGTTGCGACTGACATGACCATCGGCACTCAGCAGTTGCGGCTGTGGACGCAGATCGGTTTCTTCGTGCTGTTCGTCGTCGCGCCCGTGTTCGACCTGTTCCGCTACGACCTGACGCGCGGCCACGCCTACCTGCTCGGCTTCGAATGGCGGCTCGGGCTGGACGACTACTTTGCCGGAAAAATTACGGGCACCCAGGCCGGTATCAACATCCTGCTGCACCTGTTCGTGCCCATCTTCGCCGGTGCCGGTCTTTTTCTCGCCGCCGCATGGCGCTGGGGACGTCTCTACTGCGGCTGGCTCTGCCCGCACTTTTCCGTCGTCGAAACCATCAACGCACTGATGCGCCGTGCCATCGGCAAGCAAAGCCTGTGGGACAAGAAACCCTTGCCCGCCATCAATCCCGATGGCAGTGTCTTCCGCGTCGATCCACGCTGGTGGCTGGTCACCCTACCACTCGCCATCGCCTTCGCGCTGCTGTGGGCCATCGTGCTGCTGACCTACATCCTGCCGCCGGCCGAGGTCTATGGCAACCTGTTCGCAGGCACTTTGACACAGAATCAGGCCACCTTCATCAGCGTCGGCACCATCGCTCTGACCATTGAGTTCCTGTTCGCACGCCACCTGTTCTGCCGCTTCGGCTGTGCCGTCGGCCTGTTCCAGAGTCTCGCCTGGATGGCCAATCGCGATGCCATGGTAGTCGGCTTCCAGCGCCCGCGCGCCGCCGATTGCACCACCTGTTATGCCGCCAGCGGCCCGGGCTATGCGGTCTGCGAAGGTGTCTGTCCAATGCGCCTGCGCCCGCGCGTGCCCAAGCACCAGATGTTCACCTGCACCCAGTGCGCACAGTGCGTCGCCGCCTGCAGTACGGTTCAGAAAGAGACGCTGCTCGAATGGGTTGACCGGGAAGAAGCGCGCACCAACGAAACGCGCATGAGTCTGACAGGAAAAAGGTAATGGAAGAATGGATTGGCGGCATCTGGGATCGCTGGATCACGCAAACGGCACGGCGTGACCACCCCACTGCCGCCGTACACCTCAAGGACATCGAGAAAACGCTGGGCGTGATTTTCCGCGCCTTGGGCGGTGATGCCGGGCTGCGTGTCGCGGCGGCGGCTGACAGTCGCCACGGCGCACGGCGCACGATGCTGCAACGCATCGCCGGCACGCAGGAGCGCGCCGCCCATGCCGCGCTGGACATGGAAACCCTGCGCCTGCCACCGAGCATTGCCGTCTTCCCAGCGCCGACTTTTAACCGCGACCTGTATGTGTGGCTGGCCGCGCTCGCCGCCGCTGCCGGTCCGACCTTTCTCCAGGCCGCGCCAGCGAGCGACTGGATCGTGCGCAACCAGCAGGCCACACAACTGGCCTTGCAACGCTACCCGGGTTTGCTGCCGCGCTATCGTCGTCTGGTCGACGCGCTGTTGGCCGAGCGTCTGCCGCCGGGAAAAATGCCCGCTGACGAGGCCGCACAGGAAATCGCCATCCGCCAGGCGCTGGCCGAACCGGGTAGCGTGACAACCCTGCCGCCACTCACGCGCGCCAAGGCACGGGCTCTTCAGCCTATTCCGCTGTGGCTCTATCCCGCCCCACCCGTGGCAGGCACCACCCGCAAGAACAATCCGCCCAACGAGGCCGAGGACGACGAACAACCGCAGGAGCAGCAGGCGCTCAACAAGCGCTACGAGGCCGAGCGTACCGAAATGCCGGAAAACGAAGCGCCACTGATCCTGATGTTCCGCGCCGAGAGCATCTTCTCCTGGGCAGAGTATCTGAAGATCAATCGCGCCCTCGACGACGACCCCAACCCGGATGCCGGCCGCGCCGCCGAAAACATGGATAAGCTGACGCTGGCCGAAAGTGAGCAACGCGTGGCCTCCAAGGTACGCTTTGATCTCGACCTGCCCGCCGCAGCCGAGGACGACATCACGCTTGGCCCCGGCATTGCCCTGCCGGAATGGGACTGGAAGCGCCGTGCCATGAAAGCCGACTTTTGCCGCTTGCAACCCATGGTGGCGCGCGAAGCTGAACCGCAGCCGCTGCCCGAGCGTTTGCGCCGCCATGCGCGCAAACTGAAGAGCCAGTTTGCCGCCCTCGCCCCGGTGCGACGCTGGCAAAAGGCCCAGCCCGACGGTAGCGAGCTCGACATCGACGCCTGCGTACGCATCGCCGCCGACCGCCTGGCCGGCTGGCATTTTTCCGGTGCCGGCGCCTACCTCAACCATCGCCCCACCGAGCGCGACCTCGCCTGTCTCGTCCTCGCCGATCTGTCGCTGTCGACCGATGCCCACGTCAATAACGAACAGCGCGTCATCGACGTGATTCGCGACAGCCTGATGCTCTTTGGCGAGGCGCTCAACTCGACTGGCGATCAGTTCGCCTTCTACGGCTTCTCGTCACTGAAGCGCAGCTTCGTGCGCTTTCACGAGATCAAGGCCTTCGACCGTCCGCTCGACAGCGTGGCACGCGGCCGTATTGCTGCGCTCAAGCCCGGCTATTACACGCGCATTGGCGCCGCCGTGCGCCGCGCCACGCAACTGCTGGAAAAAGTACCAGCCAATCGCCGCCTGCTGCTGATTCTTTCCGACGGCAAGCCGCACGACATCGACCTCTACGAAGGCCGCTACGGCATCGAAGACACGCGCATGGCGCTGATCGAAGCACGCGAAGCCGGCATCAAGCCGTTCTGCGTCACCATCGACAAGGAGGGCGCCGGCTACCTGCCGCACCTGTTCGGCCCGGCGGGCTACACCATCGTCAGGAAGCCCGAAGAACTGCCCGACCGCCTTCCCCTGCTTTACGCCCAACTTACTGGCAATGCCTGAAAGAGACCACACCTATGACCGACACCGCCACCCATCATCCCCGCAGCATTGGCAAGAAAATCGCGCTCATCTGTGCCGCCATCAGTGGCACCTGCGGCTTCCTCACCTTCGGTGCGACACTGTGGGTCTGGATGACCTATGGCAAGCATGTCTATACCGCCAGTCTGGGAGCCACCACCTTCTTTTTCGTCACGGGAACCATCGTGCTCTACGAAATGAGCCGGCGCAAACCCATCCTGCCGCAGCAGGAGCACTTTGAAAGTACCGATTAGGCGATGGTCGTCAAACGCTTCAGCACATCGCTGAAGCCATGACTGAGCAGCACCAGAACCGGCACCACCACGACAAACGCATGCAACAGACGGCGGAAGCGCGGGTTGGCCGTGCGCATCTCCATGTAGTGGTCAATCACCAGATGCCCCTTGACGCCAATCAGCCCCGCCACAACAAAGCTCAAGCTCCAGCTCGAATGCCCCGTTTCGGCCAGCCATGCGCTGGCGGCGGTAAGGCCGATCAGCAGCAACCAAATTTTTTCAGTATGGCCCATCGCTATCTCAGCACGTAGAAGAAGGGAAAAATCACCAGCCAGATCACATCGGTGGTGTGCCAATACACGGCCGCCGCTTCGAGGCCGCTGTAATCGCGCGGGGAATACATGCCCAGCGCCGTGCGCACCGCCACCCACATCAGGCCAAGCAAGCCCCAGCTCACATGCACCAGATGATTGAGCGTCAGGTAGTAGTAGGTGGTGTAGAAGATGCCGGCCTCGCCGTCGATGCCGTGTACCACGTTCCAGCGGATTTCGAAGAACTTGACGAGCGGATAGCCCAGCCCCAGCACGATGGCGCCAAGCACCCAACCGAGTGTGGCGCGGCGACGGTCGGCGCGAATCGTCTCGACCGCCTTGACCATGCAGTAGCCGCTGGTCAGCAGCAGGAAGGTGATCGCCACCCCCGCCACCGTCGCCAGTTTGTCCGGCCCGGCAAGGAAAGCATCGCGGTGATGCGCCTTGGCGACGAAATAAACGCCGAAGAGCAGCAGGAATTCGACCAGCACGCAGAAGATGCCGACCCAGATGCCGACGTTACCCGGTATGCGTCTATTGCCGGCAGCCGGTGGCGGCAGGTCGCTGGTGAAAACCACGAAGTCATTCATTGACGCAGTGTAGGCAGAGCGATCGCGCACGCCCATGAGCATAATCAAGCGGGCTGCTTACAAGCGGTAACAAAGTCGCCATAAAAGTCGGCGCTGGTGGGACGGCGGTTTGTGCCAGATCAATTACCCGACTATTGGCATCAACTAGTATCCTGACCACACGCAGCCACCCCATCCCGCCATCAGGCACGGAGTACTCCCATGAAATCCCCTTCCCGCCGCACGTTGGCACTGTCTGCCTTCGGCATACTTTTTCTCGCCGGATTCGGCTGGGTCGTGGCGACCCAGGGGCCACTCGCGGCCACGAAGGTAACCGTGGAAACCGCCAAGGAACGCACGCTGGAGCGCAGCCTGTTCGGCATCGGCACGGTCGAGGCACGGCGCAGCTACACCATCGGACCCACCGTGGCCGGGCGCGTTGCACGCGTCCTGGTCGATCAGGGGGATACCGTCACAGCGGGGCAGTTGCTCGCCGAGATGGAGCCGGTCGATCTCGATGCCCGTCTCGCCGCCGGCACTGCTGCGGCCGCCAGTGCCGCACAGCGCGTGCAATCCGCCGCAGCCAGCCTGAGCGAAGCGCAAAGCCGCGCCCGACTGGCGCAAAACAGTGCCGAGCGCTATGCCGACCTGCGGCGCAAAAACTTCGTCAGCCAGGAAGCAGCCGATGCCAAGGCCCATGAAGCGGCGGCAGCGAGGGCCGCACACGAAGCAGCGGCGGCTGCGCTTGCTGCCGCCAAGGAAGATGCGCGCCGCAGCCAGTTGGAACGGGTCGGCGCCGGCCAGAATCGCGCCCACTTGCGCCTGACCAGTCCTGTGGATGGCGTGGTCAGCGCACGCCTGGCAGAACCAGGTTCCACCGTGGTCGCCGGTCAATCGGTGGTGCAGGTCATCGACCCGGGCTCACGCTGGCTCAGGGTGCGTATCGATCAGGGACGTTCGGCGGGTCTGGCCGTTGATCTGCCCGCCCGTATCGTGCTGCGTTCGGCGCCCGATCAACCGTTACCCGGACGCGTCATGCGCGTCGATCTGGTCGGCGACGCAGTAACGGAGGAGCGGATTGCCAATGTCGGTTTTGATGCACCGCCCACGCACCTGGCCACCGGCGAACTGGCGGAAGTCACACTGTCATTGCCCCCGATCGAAAAAGCACTCGCCATTCCCGCCGCCGCATTGACGCGCCAGGGCAATACGCTGGGCGTATGGAAGCCGGTCAATGATCGCGCACAGTTCTTCGCCGTCACCCCCGGCATCACATCGGCCAGCGGGCTGCTTCAGGTCACGCAAGGCCTAGCAACCGGAGATGCCGTCATCGTTTACAGCAGCAAGGGACTGATGCCCGAGGCGCGTGTTCGCGTGGTGGAGCAGCTGGTCAAAACACCAAAATGATCAATCTGGCAGGCCGTGATATTCTCCATGGCTGGGGTAAGTTCCTGTTCACCGGGATCGGGCTCGGCCTGCTGATCGGCACCACGCTGACGATGGCCGGCGTGTTTCGCGGCATGGTCGATGACGCCCAGGTGCTGATCGACAACAGCGGCGCCGACCTGTGGGTGGTCCAGCAAGACACGCTCGGGCCGTATGCCGAACCCTCCAGTCTGCGCGACGATGTCTGGCGCAGCATCGCGGGCATGCCGGGAGTTGCCGAAACAGGCAACGCAGCCTATCTCACCATCCAGATGACGCATGCCGGCCGGGACAGTCGCGTGATGATCGTCGGCATCGACATCGATCGACCCGGTCGGCCCGGTGCACCCCCCAGTCTGGTGGCCGGGCGACCGATCCTGCAGGGCCATTACGAAGCCATCGCCGACGAACGCAGCGGCCTCGGGCTGGGCGAACGTGTGCGTTTGCGTCGCCACGACTACACCGTCGTCGGGCTGACCCGTCGCATGGTGTCGTCCTCCGGCGATCCGATGATTTTTCTTTCGCTCAAGGACGCGCAGGAAATTCAGTTCCTCAAGGACAATGACGCACTCGTCAATGAACGGGCGCGCACTGCCGCCAATCCGGCATTCAATCGCCCCGGCGTGCCGGGTCTGCTCGAAGCCGCACAGGGGGCCGTCACGCAAAGCCGCAATGTCAATGCCGTGCTGGTGCGCCTCGCCCCGGGTGCCGATCCGAATGCCGTCGCAGCCGAGATCCAGCGCTGGAAGCGCCTCACGGCCTACACGCGGGCACAGATGGAGGACATCCTCGTGGCCAAGCTGATCGCGACCTCGGCGAAGCAGATCGGCATGTTTCTCGTCATCCTGGCCGTGGTCACGGCAGCGATCATCGCCTTCATCATCTACACCATGACCATGGCCAAGGTGCGCGAAATCGCGGTGCTGAAACTGATCGGCGCAAAAAATCGCACCATTGCCGCGATGATTCTGCAGCAGGCGCTCGGTCTGGGCCTGATCGGGTTTCTCGTCGGCCGCGTGGCCGCCGGCCTGTGGGGACCAGCCTTTCCGAAATACGTGCTGCTGCTGCCCGGCGACGCAATCGGCGGCTTTGTCATCGTCATGGGCATCAGCGCACTCGCCAGTGTGATCGCCATTCGCGCCGCCTTGCGCATCGACCCGGCGGAGGCCATCGGTGGATAAGCCAGCCATTCAACTCACCGGCCTCAAAAAACGCTACGGCACCGGCGAGGCGGCTGTCGATGCGCTCAAAGGCGTCGACATGACAATCTGGCCGGGAGAGGTCGTCGGCCTCGTCGGCCCCAGTGGCTCAGGCAAAAGCACGCTCCTCAAGTGCCTCGGCGCCGTCATCGAACCGACCAGCGGCCACATGGAACTGGCCGGCGAGACGATCTACGACAACGGATGGAAGATTCCCGACCTGCGCGCCTTGCGCCGCGACCGCATCGGCTTCGTGTTCCAGGCACCCTATCTGATCCCCTTCCTGGATGTCACCGACAACGTCGCGCTGCTGCCAATGCTCGCCGGCCAGGACAATGCGTCCGCCCGCAAGCGTGCGCTGGAACTGCTCACCGCGCTCGATGTGCAGCACCGCGCGGGGGCGCAGGTCTCGCAACTTTCCGGCGGCGAGCAGCAGCGCGTCGCCATCGCCCGCTCACTGGCCAATCACGCCCCGATCATCCTCGCCGACGAGCCTACCGCGCCACTCGACTCGGAGCGCGCCCTGACCGTGGTGCACATCCTCAACGAGATGGCACGGCAGTATCAAACCGCCATCATCGTCGTTACCCACGATGAAAAAATCATTCCGACCTTCAAACGGATTTATCATATCCGTGACGGCAGGACCCATGAAGAAGCCGGTGAGGGGCGCCCGATCTGAAAAGTCGGCGCTGGCGGGACGGCAAACTGACCGGAATCAATTCCCCGAGGAACGCGGTCCATTACGATGGCATACCACATGCCTGAACTTGAGTATCAACAAGGCGGTTTCAGTGAAAATTGAGCGCAACTGGCGCGAGTATCTGCACAAGTGGCGCGGCACGACTGCCGGCAGCCCGCCGCGCGTTCATAGCGACGAGGTTTTCTGGTCATGGGTAGGTGCGATACTGGGGACTGGATTGCTTGCATGGCTGGGCAAGCGATATTTCGCTCCACATGACCTGACACTGATGATCGGCTCCTTTGGCGCCTCCGCCGTGCTGCTCTACGGCGCACCGCGCAGTCCGCTGGCGCAACCGCGCAACCTGATCGGCGGCCATGTCGTTTCCGCGTTCATCGGCGTCGCTTGCTGGCAACTGTTCCACGACTTCCCCGTCGTCGCGCAAGCCCTGGCGGTGGCCACCGCCATCGCGCTGATGCACCTGACGCGCACCCTGCATCCACCCGGGGGCGCCACGGCGCTAATCGCCACTTTGGGTGCGCCTGAAGTCGAGCGTTTGGGATTCTGGTTTATCCTCATGCCAGCTTTGCTTGGCCCGCTGATCCTGCTGGTGGTTGCCTTGCTGGTTAATAATCTGCCACGCACCCGCCGATATCCAGAAATCTGGTTCTGAACATGTCTCGACTCTTTTCTCTACTCGCCACCTCGCTCGCCCTACTCTGGCCGGCCAGCCTGTGGGCGCAATCCAGCAGTGAGCTGTTCGCTGCAAATCTCATCGACTTACAAGGTCAGACCACGGCCATGAATCGCTGGCAGGGCAAACCTCTGATCGTCAATTTCTGGGCGCGCTGGTGTGGGCCCTGTCGCAAGGAAATTCCCGAACTGATCAAGTTACGGCAAGCCTATCGGGAGAAAGGACTGGAGGTGCTTGGCATCGCCCTTGAAGACAAAGTCGAACCGGTGCGCGACTTTGCCAAGGCCTACGAAATGGATTACCCGGTGCTGCTCGCGCAGGACAAGGGGCTTGCGCTGATGAAAACGCTCGGCAACACCAAGATGGGGCTGCCCTTCACGGTAGCCATCGACCACCACGGCAAGATCATGCTCGTGAAAATGGGCATGATCACCGGCAGCGAACTCGAAGCAGCCGCTGAAGCAGTCCTCAGATGAACTTGAACAGACGCGCAAACTGCACGGTTTCGAGAGTCTGACGCACCAAGGGTTGCGGGCTCGACAGGGTGATTTCCTTTTCGTGCTGCTTGGCAAGATCGCGCGCCATCAGCAACGTGCCCAACGCGGAACTGTCGATGTAGACGACGCCAGCGAGGTCTATGCGAACCTCTGCAGCCTCTGCCTGGGAAATCGATTCCTTGATGCGCGCCATGAACTGGTCGCGCGTATTGAAATCGAAACGTCCCGTCAGACGTACCAACATGTGGTTTGATAAGTTGACGCTATCGATCTGCATGGGACACTCCTAATCCTGGTTGATGATGGTCAATACATTGATGAATTTATGCAGACTCCGTAAGGGACGCTTTTCCCTGCCAGTAAGGACATTTCGTATTCTGGCACTCAACATATAAATACAGGGCATGTTCGATGACTGTAAAGCCACGTTCCTTAGCGATCCTATTTTGCCGTCGTTCGATTTCAGGATCGTTAAATTCCTCGACGCGGCCGCACTCAAGATGGTGCAGCGGTACGCCCATCTGAGCGGAGATCATCTGCGGGCGTGGGTTGATCGGACAAGGATTCAGATTGTGGTCGATAACAACACACGCACAGGTACGGACGGCTGATATGGCACAAGTCTGTCACAGTCATCGGGATAGGGGCGATCAGGATACCTGACCGAGCCCCTCCCACACCACCCGGCATGCGGGTCCGCACTGGGCGGTTCGAGAAGTTGAGGTCATGAGAGCCCGGGGTACGCCAAGTTTGTCGAAGTAAGCAATGGTCGCAGTTTCGCTCCACGCTTCCTCCCCACACTCGGTCACCCTTATGCAGTTGCGCTTCGCTTCGTTCGCTGTGATCAACTTACGGCGGGACTTCCACCCGCAAGAGTGCGCCCGTGCCGGGCGCACAAGAAAAAAGCCGCACAAGGCGGCTTGTTTCTTCACTCCAAATACCTGTTCTATTTCAGGGATTTGGTAGGCGCGATTGGACTCGAACCAACGACCCCCACCATGTCAAGGTGGTGCTCTAACCAGCTGAGCTACGCGCCTGCAGTACTGCAAAGAGGGGCGCATTCTACATGAAACACGCCCTTCGTCTACCTGTTTCAGCCTTTCAGGATGTTTTTAATCTGCTCTAGCGTGGTTGGGTCATCCAGCGTAGTCAAATCGCCCGGATCACGGCCTTCGGCCAGCGCCTGAATGGAACGACGCAGCATCTTGCCGGAGCGAGTCTTCGGCAGGCCGGTGACGAAATGCACATGTTTCGGCCGTGCAATGGCACCAAGAATGCCATCGACGGTCTTCTTCACCTCGGCTTCCAGCGCGGCGCGAAGTTCCGGTGTGGCAATCTTCGCCGGATCCTTGACCACGGCAAACGCCATCGGCTCCTGGCCTTTCAACTTGTCCTCGACACCGACGACAGCAACTTCGGCGATGGCCGGATGGTTCTGCACGGCCTCCTCAATCTCGCGCGTGCCGAGGCGATGGCCGGCAACGTTGATGACGTCGTCGGTACGGCCGAGGATGGTGTAGTAGCCCTCCTCGTCCTTGATCGCCCAGTCGAAGGACGAGTACACCAGCGGTTCCTTGAACAGCGAGAAATAGGTACTGACGAAACGTTCGTCCTGCCCCCATACGGTGGACAGGCAGCCGGGCGGCAAGGGCGGAATCACTGCGGCGATGCCCTTTTCGTTCGGGCCGCATTCCGAGCCGTCCTCGCGGAATATCTTGAGGTTGTAGCCATACACCGGGAAACTGGGCGAGCCGAACTTGAGTTTGGTCTTCTCGACGCCGGGACAGGACGACAGCATCGGCCAGCCGGTTTCGGTCTGCCAGTAGTTGTCGATAACAGGAATGCCGAGTTCGCCCATGATCCATTCGTGGGTCGGTTGGTCGAGCGGTTCGCCGGCCATGAAGAGATGCTTGAGACTGGAGATGTCGTACTTGTGCATGTAGGCCGTGTCCTGCTTCTTCAGGACACGGGCGGCAGTCGGCGCCGAGAACATCACATTGACCTTGTACTTTTCGACGATCTGCCACCAGATGCCCGGATCGGGACGCAGCGGCGTGCCTTCGTACATGACGGTGGCCATGCCGGCAATCAGCGGGCCGTAGATGATGTAGCTGTGACCGACCACCCAGCCGATGTCGGAGGTGGAGAAATAGGTTTCGCCTGCGCTGCCGCAGTAGATATTTTTCATACTGGCGGCTAGCGCCACGGCATAACCGCCCGTATCGCGCTGCACACCCTTGGGTTTGCCGGTAGTGCCTGATGTGTAAAGGATGTAGGACGGCTCGGAGGATTCCATCCATTCGCAGGGCACGTCGGCATTCATGTGCTGGCTGCGCAGGCTGGCGTAATCGACATCGCGCCCGGCCACCTTGGGGTAGTCCTTGTCCAGACCGCGGTCGACCATCAATACCTTGGCGGGTTTGTACTCGGCCAGATTGATGGCCTCGTCGAGCAGATGCTTGTAGGGAACGGCCTTGCCGTTGCGCATGCCGGCATCCGAAGAAACGATCAGCACAGGCTTGGCATCGTCGATGCGCGTCGCCAGGGAACCGGAAGCGAAGCCGCCAAACACCACGGAATGGATAGCGCCAATACGTGCGCAGGCGAGGATGGCAAACGTTGCCTGCGCAATCATTGGCATGTAGATCAGTACGCGATCGCCCTTCTTGACCCCCAGGCTCTGATAGATCGCCGCCATGCACATCACTTCGGCTTTCAACTCGGCGAAGCTGTAGATCTTTTCTTCGTTGGTCTCTGTGGAAACATAGATCAGCGCGCGATCATTCGGTCGCTTGGCCGCATGTCGATCCACCGCGTTATGGCACAAATTAATCGTGCCACCCGAGAACCACTTGACGAACGGCGGCTTGCTGTAATCGCAAATGGTTTGTGGCGGCATCTGCCAGTCCACCAGTTGCGCCTGCTCGGCCCAGAAACCATCGCGATCCTCAATGGAACGACGGTGAAAATCCACGTATTTCATATCTCAATCTGCCTCTGACAACTTAGTTATTGGCCCTGGACGCGCACAACGACGCGGCCGGTAATACGAGACTGCAGAAAATCATCAAATACGCTTGGCACTTCATCGAAAGCGATTTCACGCGCCTGCGCAATCACCTTGTCCGGCCGCCATTCGCCACCCAGCTTGCGCCACACCTCGCTACGCATCGGCTCACCGATCACGCCGGAGTCAATACCCAACAGCGATACGCCCCGCAGGATAAATGGTGCAACGGTGGTTTTGAACTCCATGCTGGCCGCCAAACCGATGCTCGCGATAGTGCCGTTCGGTTGCATTGTGCTGGTCATCCACGAAAGCACATCACCACCCAGATTGTCGATTGCCCCAGCCCAAATTGCCTTTTCCAAGGGCCGAATTTTTGTCAGGTCAAGACTGGAGCGCAGGATGATTTCATGTGCACCGAGTGCCTTGAGATAGTCCGCCGACTCTGCCTTGCCGGTCAACGCATGCACCGTATAACCCTGCTTGGCGAGAATCTCGACGGCAATACTGCCAACGCCCCCCGTAGCCCCGGAGACAACAACCGGGCCATTGCCGGGCTTCAGGCCTTCATGCTCCATCCGCACAATCGCCAGGCCCGCCGTAAAACCCGCCGTTCCCAACGCCATCGCATCGCGCAAACTCAGGCCCGGCGGCAACTTTCTCGCCCAGGCGGCAGGCACACGGGCACGCTCGGCAAACCCCCCATGATGCGCCACACCAATATCAAAATTGGTCGCCAGCACCTGATCGCCCGGCTTGAAATCCGGGCTATTGCTTTCAAGTACGGTACCGGAAAGGTCAATGCCGCCAATACAGGGGAAGCGCCGGATGATGCGACCAGCACCGGTCGCCGCCAGCGCATCCTTGTAATTGATACCGGAGTAGGCCACCGCAATGGTCACCTCTCCCGCATCGAGTTGATCCTCAGTCATCTCGGTAAAAGCCGAAACCACCTTGTCAGCATCCTGACGGATCAAGTAAGCCTTGAAGCTCATACACCCTCCTCCAATATTGATTCGCCCAGATTATAGCCATGTGAGTATGCCTTATAGCCAAAGCTGCAGTCCTTTCCAGGCCCCGCATACCGACACCACTTTAAGCTTGTGAGAATCATTCTTATTTGTATAATTGACGCATCTTTTCATGTTGGAGATTGTGATGTCGCTCACCCAGTTTGCCCACCTCACTCTGTTGACTTCCGCCCTGATTGGTAGCGGCGCCATGGCCCAGGAGAGGGGGCTGAATCTCTACTCTGCCCGCCACTATCAGACCGATGAAGCGCTCTACGCCAACTTCACCAAACAGACCGGTATCAAGATCAATCGCATTGAGGCAAAAGAAGACGAACTGCTTGAGCGCATCAAGAACGAAGGTGCCCAGAGTCCCGCGGATATCTTCCTGACCGTCGATGCGGCGCGACTGGCCAAGGCCGATGAACTGGGCATCTTTGCGCCTATGCAGTCCAAAGTCCTTGAAGCACGCATCCCGGCGCACTTGCGCTCGACCGACTGGGCCGCTTTCTCTACCCGCGCCCGGGTGATCATCTACAACAAGACCAACATCAAACCCGAGGATGTGCAGAATTACGAGGATCTAGCCGGCCCGAAACTCAAGGGCCAAGTCTGTAGCCGCTCTGGTTCGCACCCTTATAACCTGTCGCTGCTCGCCTCGCTGATTGCGCATATGGGCGAGCAGAAGACCGAAGACTGGGCACGTGGCGTCGTGGCCAATTTTGCGCGCAGTCCAAAGGGCGGCGATACGGATCAGATCAAGGCCGTCGCTGCTGGCGAATGTGGCGTTGCCATTTCGAACTCCTACTACTTCGCCCGCCTGATGCGCTCGACCAAACCCGAGGACAAGAAGACGGTCGAGAGTCTCGGTGTCATCTGGCCGAACCAGAAAACACAGGGCGTACACATGAACGTATCCGGTGGCGGCATCCTGAAGACCGCCCCCAACAAGGAAGCCGCCGTGAAATTCATGGAATATCTGGCGGCAGACGAAGCGCAGCGCCACTTCGCCGACGGCAACAATGAATGGCCAGCCGTTCCCAGCGTCAAAACGGATAACCCGGCACTCGCCGCACTGGGCAACTTCAAGGCCGACACGCTGCCGATTCCGACGCTGGCGAAAAACGCCGTCTTGGCGCAAAAGATCTACGACCGTGCCGGCTGGAAGTAAAGCCCTAACTGCACGCCGTCCTGCCAGCGCCGACTTTTCCTAGCAGGCTGAACCTGCTTTCCCTTTTGCCACCTGTCGCGCCAAAAACATGACCGGCAACAGACCAACCACCACGATGGCCAACGCGGCCGTCGAGGCTTCGGCGAGACGCTCGTCGGCGGCCAACGTATAGGTTTGCGTCGCCAGCGTATCGAAATTGAATGGCCGCATCACCAGTGTCGCCGGCAGTTCCTTCATCACATCGACAAAGACCAGCAAGCCGGCCGAAAACACGCTGCCACGCAGCAAGGGTACATGCACCCGGCGCAGGGTTTCCAGCGGTCCGCAGCCGAGGCTTTTCGCAGCGGCATCCATGCTCGGCGTCACCCGTACCAGACCGGAATCAACCGTGTGCAGGGCAATCGCCAGAAAACGCGCCAGATAGGCATAAATCAGTGCCGCCACCGTACCGGTGAGTATCAGTCCGGGATGCGTGCCAAACCACTCCAGCCAGCGCGCGCCCAGCCAATGGTCGAGACGCGTCACCGGAATCAGCACCCCCACGGCAATCACCGAGCCGGGCACGGCATAGCCCAAGCCGACCACACGATTCGCCATGCGCGCGAATAACGCCGCGCCACGCTGTTCCTGCGCAAGCCGCAAACCATACGCCAGCAGAATGGCCAGCAATACCGCCAACAAAGCACTGATACCCGCCACCAGCAAACTGTTTTGCGCCAATACCGCATAACGGACACCAAACTCGCTATCTCCCTCCTCCAGCGCAAGCTTCAGCAACAAGCCGGCGGGGAGCAAAAAACCCAGCAACAAAGGTAACTGGCAAACGGCATGCGCAGCCCAGGCATGCCAGCCGAGCAGCGGCCGGCGGTCGCCTACGCGCCGCCCCGTTTCATGGAAACGGGCACGGCCGCGGCTCAAGCGCTCCATGGCCAACAGCAGCAGCACAAACATCAGCAAAGCGCCGGCCAATTGCGCCGCCACCACACGATCCCCCAGCGAAAACCAAGCGCGATAGATGCCCGTCGTGAATGTCGGCACCGCAAAATAGGCCACCGTGCCGTAATCGGCCAGCGTCTCCATCAAGACCAGCGCAACCCCTGCGGCAACCGCCGGGCGTGCCAGCGGTAGCGACACTCGATAAAACGCACCCCACGACGACAGCCCCAGCGAACGCGCCGCCTCGAACGTGCCCGAACCGCGTTCGAGAAAGGCCGTGCGTGCCAGCAAATAGACATAGGGATAAAGCACGCAGACAAACATCAACATCGCGCCGCCAAGACTGCGAATTTCAGGAAACCAGTAGTCACTGCGGCGCCATGCAAAACTCTCGCGCAGGAAGGTCTGAATCGGCCCGACAAACTGCAGCAGATCGGTATAAACGTAAGCCATGACATAGGCCGGCATCGCCAAGGGCAACAACAAGGCCCACTCGAAATGGCGCCGTCCAGGGAAGTCAGTCATCGCTGTCAACCAGGCGGTACTGACGCCCAGCAAGGCCACGCCCAAACCAACCCCCAAGGAAAGCAGCAGCGAGTTCAGTACATATTCGGGCAACACCGTCGCTGCCAGGTGCAACCAAGTTGAAGCGGTATCGCCGGCCAACAGATTGGCGCCGACCGACAGGACAGGCAATGCCACCAGCACGCCAATCAGCGTGGCCACCACAACCAGGGGAGAGCGCATAAGAGGAGGTGTATTGGGAAGAGTTATTTGAGAATCTTTCTCAATTATAATTGAGCCATGTCACTCTTGGCTCTCGACCACATCAGCCATGCCTACGGCCGTTCTACGGTGGTCAGGGACTTGTCGCTCAAGCTGGGCGAGGGTGAAATTGGCTGTTTGCTCGGCGCTTCCGGCTGTGGCAAGACCACCGTATTGCGACTGATTGCCGGGTTCGAAACACCTTCGGAAGGCCGCATCCTGTTGCGGGATGAACTGATCGCCGCACGCGAGCGTCAGCTTGCCCCGGAAAAACGTCGCATCGGCATGGTCTTCCAGGACTACGCCCTCTTCCCGCATCTCAACATTGCCGAGAACATCGGCTTTGGCTTGCGAGATCACGCCACGGACAAGGCAAACACCCGCATTGAGGAACTGCTGACCATCGTCGGACTGGCCGGCCTGGGCCACAAATTTCCTCACGAACTTTCCGGCGGCCAACAGCAGCGCGTCGCCCTCGCCCGAGCACTCGCCCCGCGCCCGCATCTGTTGCTCCTCGACGAGCCCTTCTCGAACCTCGATGTCGAATTGCGCGAGCGCCTCTCACTGGAGGTGCGCAACATTCTCAAGCAGACCGGGACAGCCGCCATCCTTGTCACCCACGACCAGCACGAAGCATTTGCCGTCGCTGATGTCATTGGCATCATGCACGCCGGGCGCATCGAGCAGTGGGATACGCCCTATAACCTCTATCACCGCCCGGCCACCCGCCAAGTCGCCGACTTCGTCGGGCAAGGCGTTTTTCTACCGGGCCAGGTAATCGACCGCGACACGGTGGCAATCGAATTGGGCACCTTGAAAAGCCAGCTTCCCCTCGAATGCACGCAATCCTGCATGGCCTGCGGCAAAGGCTGTGCGCTGGACATCCTGTTGCGGCCGGATGACATCGTGCATGACGACAATGCACCGACTCAGGCCGAAGTTGCCGCCAAGGCATTTCGCGGCGCCGATTTTCTTTACACACTGAAACTCACCTCAGGGGCCCATGTCTTGTCATTGGTCCCCTCCCACCACAACCATGCCATCGGCGAACATATCGGCATCCGGCTGGATGTCGACCATGTCGTCGCATTTCGCCAGAACGCATGATTCCCTGGCTGGAAAGCAACACCCCGTTTCCGCCGCTGGCCACTGCTCTGGCAGATCCCAACGGTCTGCTGGCCGCCGGTGCCGACCTGTCGCCGGAACGGCTGATTGCCGCCTACCGACGCGGCATCTTTCCCTGGTTTTCGCCGGGACAGCCCATCCTGTGGTGGAGTCCCGATCCGCGCATGGTGTTGCTGCCCAGCGCCCTCAAGATTTCGCGCTCGCTCGCCAAAACACTGCGTCATGCCGACTACATCGTGCGTCTGGATACGGCATTCGATCAAGTCATCGCGGCCTGTGCTGGTACCCCTCGTCACGGGCAGTCGGGTACATGGATCACGGCCGAGATGATCGCGGCCTACCAGCAGTTGCATCGACTAGGCATCGCCCACAGTGTCGAAACCTGGCACAACGGCAAGTTGGTCGGCGGACTCTACGGCATCGCGCTGGGGCACGCATTTTTCGGCGAATCGATGTTTTCGCACCGCACCGATGCCTCAAAAATTGCGCTGGCGCATCTTTGCGCATTTCTGGATGCGCGCGAATTCGGCATAATTGACTGCCAAATGGAAACCAGCCACCTTGCCTCTCTCGGCGCACAGCCCATTCCCCGCGATGTATTCGTCGCGCGGATCGCCGTGCTTGTGGATGACAAAGTACCTTTTGAACACTGGCCCGCCCATGGGATTGACGGTGTTTTCCGGCGGCCGGCATGACCCACCTGCGCGATCTTCCGCCCTTTCCGCTACTGCAGTTCTACGCTACCTCGCCGTATGGCTGCTCCTACCTGCCGGGCCGGGTTGCCCGTTCGCAAGTCAGCACCCCCACGCACCTGATCGATGCGAGTACCTACAGCGAACTGATCAAGATCGGTTTTCGGCGTAGCGGCGTGTTTACCTATCGCCCATGGTGCGACAACTGCCGCGAATGCATTCCGGTACGCGTGCCGGTGCAGGAATTCACGGCCAACCGCAGCCAGCGCCGCGCACTGACACGACATGCCGGGCTAGTTGCACGCGAACGTCCGCTGGCCTATCGCGAAGAACATTACCAGCTCTATCAGCGCTACCAGTTGGCCCGCCATAGTGGTGGCGGCATGGATAACGATAACCGCGAACAATATGGTCACTTTCTACTCCAGACGCATGTCGACACGCGACTGATCGAGTTTTGCGAAAACGACATCCCGCGCATGGTGTGCATCATCGACGTGCTGACCGACGGGCTCTCGTCCGTCTATACGTTTTATGACCCGGCGATCCGCACGGCCAGTTATGGGACTTATGCAGTGCTCTGGCAAATCGCGCAATGCCAGCACCTCGGCCTGCCCCATCTCTATCTGGGCTACTGGATCGAACACAGCCGCAAGATGAGCTACAAGGCCAGTTTTCAGCCGCTTGAAGCTTTACGTCACGGCGAATGGCAGCGCGAGTTGCAAGGCCTTAGCGAACCAAAAACTGCTTATTGATTCTGTTCGGCAACATTCAAGCGATTCTGCGCCCAGGTGCGCAGGTGCCCCAGCGCACCGGTCAGATTCCCCCAGTCCTCGCGCATTTTGCTGCGCATCTTGTCGCGGAAGCCCGGTTCGCCGCGAATGAAGGTATCGACCTGTTCGGCAATCAGTTCGCGTGCCCGTTGCTCCGCCATTTGCGTCACCTTGCGCTGCAGATCGCGTGCCTCAAACGCATTCGACAGTTTGTAAGGAAGAGCAATGGTCATCAGACGAGCAACCTCCCGCAGGCTGTCGGCACGCTGGATAAGCCCCTCCTGCGTGTCGCAGCGCGACATGAAACGTCGCAATTCCAGTCGGATGAGCGCCTGCTCGGCAGGATCGGCACGGTTCATGGTCTCGTTTTGTTAAGTCACAGACCGAATATTACCGCGATCAGTCTGATATCCTCGCCGTCCCGCCAGCGCCGACTTACCGATCCATGCTGCCCTACTGCCTGCTCAAGCCCTTCATCTTCGCCTTCGATCCCGAAATCGCCCATGAAACGGCCATTGCCGGTATGCGCCTCGCCGGCGCCCTGATACCGGCCGGCAAGCCGTTGCCCGACACGCCGACCGAAGTCATGGGCATCGTTTTTCCAAACCGGATCGGCCTCGCCGCCGGGCTCGACAAGAACGGCGAAGCCATCGACGCGCTGGCAGGTTGGGGCTTCGGTTTCATCGAAGTCGGCACGGTCACCCCGCGCCCTCAGCCGGGCAATCCCAAGCCACGCATGTTTCGCCTGCCGCAGGCCGAAGGCATCATCAATCGCATGGGATTCAACAACCATGGCATCGATGCCCTGATCGCCAACATCAAGGCCGCCAAATTCCGCGGCATCCTCGGCATCAATATCGGCAAGAACGCCGACACGCCGATCGAGCGTGCAGCCGACGATTACCTGATCGGCCTCGATAAAGCTTACCCGCATGCCAGCTACATCACGGTCAACATCTCCAGTCCAAATACCAAAAATCTGCGTGCGCTACAAGGCGAAAACGAACTCGACGCGCTGCTGGCAGCCCTCAAACAGCGTCAGGCCACCCTTGCCCAACAGCACGGGCGCTACATACCGCTGGCCCTGAAAATCG
Organism: uncultured Methyloversatilis sp.; assembly: GCA_964477575.1. Lineage (GTDB taxonomy): Bacteria > Pseudomonadota > Gammaproteobacteria > Burkholderiales > Rhodocyclaceae > Sulfuricystis. The sequence continues at coordinate 22,257 of CAYZEA010000007.1, read as the reverse complement.
CACCGGATATCGATGACGCCCAGATCGGCACGATTGCCGACGCCCTGCGCCGCCATCGCATCGACGCCGTCATCGCCACCAACACCACGCTTGATCGCAGCAAGGTCGCGGGGCTGCCGCATGCCGATGAGACCGGCGGCCTGTCCGGCGCCCCCCTCTTCGAAGCATCGACAGAGGTCGTCCGCAAACTCTCCAATGCCTTGTCCAGCGAAGTACCGATCATCGCTGCCGGCGGGGTTACAGACGGCGCAAAAGCAAAAGCAAAACTCGATGCCGGCGCCGCGCTTGTCCAGATCTATTCCGGCTTGGTATTCAAAGGCCCGGAACTCGTCAAGGCCTGCGTGGCCGCGACGCGAAAACCTGGCTAGTCCTCAACCCCACCTGTCATAAACCGCGCAGGGCAGCGCGTCATGCCATAACCATCTTTTGCTATAATGCGCAAGCATTATGAAAGACGATAATAACTCCCCTGCTACCCGCTACTGCTACCACTGCCGCACACATCACCCAGTTGAGGAAATGAAGTTGCTCGTTACCAAAACCGGATCGCGCTGGCGCTGTATCAAGAGCATTGAGGCCGTCAAGCGCTCCAAGGAAGAGCGAGACCAGTACGGTCGCCAGGTTTCCGCTGCCAACCAAGCCGAAGCCTCTGGGCGCGCCCGCATGCTCAACAAGATTCAACAGGATCGCTAGGCTTCAATAGACCATTGAGCGATCGGCCGTCCCATGAGTTGAACATGTGAGGGACTCCAGAAATCTCTACAGCAAAGGCTTATCCGACGCTCACTGTAGTTTCGGTTAGAATCGGTTGTGGCGGGTCTCCTCGCATTGTGGGGTGGTGAATCTGGTCAGGGCCGGAAGGCAGCAGCCACAGCCGTTTTCCGCAAGTGCCGAGGGTCAGGCTCGCCACCATCGAACCCTATTTTTTACTCCGGGTAGTATTTATATAAGAATTCCCTAGAGGCGTATCGATCGCGATGGTCAGCACACCAACCCCTGTATGCGACTTTGGCCGCAAGGCCGTCGATTTCGACCTGCCCGGTGTCGACGGCAAGCGGCATACCCTGGCAAGTGCCGCCGGACCAAATGGCCTGCTAGTGATGTTCATCTGCAACCATTGTCCTTACGTCAAGGCTGTGATCGAACGCATCGTGTGCGATACGCGCGAACTGGCGACGTTGGGCGTTGGCAGCATTGCCATCATGAGCAACGACCCGAGCGATTACCCTGAGGATTCCTGGGAAAACATGGTGCAGGTGGCCAAACAGTTCGACTTTCCATTTCCTTACGTGCTGGATGAGTCACAGGCGATTGCCCAGGCCTACGGCGCGGTATGCACGCCCGACTTTTTCGGATTCAACGGCCAGTTGGAGTTGCAATATCGCGGCCGTCTGGATGAGTCGCGCAAGGAAACCGCGCCGGCCGGGGTACGGCGCGACCTGTTCGAGGCGATGAAGCATGTCGCGCTCACGGGAGCTGGACCGCGCGAGCAGATTCCCAGCATCGGTTGCTCGATCAAGTGGAAATCGGTCTGAAATTTGGCAACCGAATGACTTGAGACCATCATGAATCCGAGTGAAATCGAACCCCTGCTGCTCCGTTTGATGTCCTCCATCATTCTGTTTCGGGCATTGGAGATGGAGGATCTGGCCGACTTGCTGCGCAATGCCACGAAGGCAAACTTCGCGGCCGGCGGCATGGTCTTCGAGGAGGGATTTTCCGGTCATTCGATGTATGTGGTCGTGCAGGGAAGATTCGAGGTTTTCAAGCAAGTCGATAATGGCACGGAGGCTCATATTGCCTTCGTCGACCCCGGCGAACACTTCGGAGAGATGGCTCTGATCACGGATCAGCCGCGTATGGCATCGGTTCGAGCCGTTGAAGATTCGACCGTTTTGCGCTTCACCAAGAGTGCCCTATTTGGTCAACCCAGGGTCGCTGTTTTTTTGCTCAAAAACATTGCGGCGCTGATGGCCGAGCACTTGACCGATTTGAATCAGGAAGTGCTGCTGCTCAACACCTCGCGCGTGAGAAGAAAACAGGAAATCATTTGACCCCGCCGCAATACAAGGTGAACGCAACGCCTTGTTCCGAGCCGTGAAGCATCGCGGCGCCGATCGGACAGTGGCCGTACGGGCAGCCCAGCGAAAAATGCCTGTAACGTGCGCTTGTCATGCTATCGGTTGTATTCTCGGAACCTGACATGACATTCATGCCCCCAGCCAATCCTGCTACGTGCGAAACCGTCATCCCCCGCGGCGATGTACTTGGACTTTCATTCGAGATCCGTACCGCCGCCGACCTTTGCCGCAAATCCTGCTCGGTCGATGCCGCCCTGCGCAACAAGGAGGTCTTCGCGCTTTTCGATGAGGACCTTGGCCTAATCAACATCCCGGTGCTAGACGACGACAAGATCGTCGGCATGATCAATCGCGACAGTTTCATGCGCCGCATGGCGCGGCGTTTTCACTGGGAGCTTTACAGCGAGAAACGCTGCACCAAGATGATGGAAGAAGTGCCGCTGGTGGTCGAGGTTGACACGCCGATCCGCGAACTGGCAAACCGACTCCTCAATGTTCGGGAGCCGCACCGTATCTCGGAGGGCTTCGTCATCGTCCGCGATGGCAAGCTGCTCGGCACCGGCCTGACCAGCGACGTACTGGCATACTGGATGCAACCGGCAGAGTACTTCAGCGGCGATACCATTGCCGCGCTGAGCTCCGACAATGGCACGCTCTATGCCATGCTGGCCGATGCGACCGGCCATGGCCTTTCTGCAGCGATTACCGTAGAACCGGGGGATCAAATCGTTCTGTTTTTCGACGGTCTGATCGAGGCCGGGAACCCCTCGGGAAAACCGTTCGGCCTTGATCAGATCAAGAAGGCGCTGATGCGTAGCGGCAAGACCCCACAACTGGACCGCCTACGCGACTCCCTGACGCGTTTCCTGGGGACCACACAGCCGCACGACGACGTAACGGTGCTGGCGGTCAGTTGGGGTTGAGTGCACCAGCAACGTATTGGCGCGAATGACATGGAAATCGGCAGACGATTGATTCCGCTGGTCTTCCTGCTGACGCCTTGGCCTGTTGCCAGCGCGGCCAACGTGGTTTGCCACGTCGACTATGGCGGCGAGCAGCGCGTGATTCGTGCCGCCCCCACGCGCGATCCTTATACTGTGGCACCGGTCGCCGTCGGTTCCTACTTCCTGTTCCGCGTGGTCTTCGAGCATCCTGCGCGTGCCTTACCCGGCATCAAGATCACCACCTATGCCGATCGCGAGGATGGCCCGGTCCCGCTCCATGTGGCGCACTTTCCGTATCCGGCCGCAAAAGCCGGACGCTTCGGGTTCACCGGCGAGCAGTTTGTTTATGAGCCTGTGCGCGATGGCGAGTTGCGTTACTGGTGCACGCTGGCGCGATCATGAAACGTTTCGGATGGCTACTCCTGCTGTGGGGATCGCTGGCCTTTGCCGAGCCGGTACGTTTGCTGTTTGTCGGCGACATCATGCTGGACGACGGGCCGGGGCGGACGATTGCGGCTGGCGGTGACCCACTGGCCGGCTTCGATGATCTGCTGCGTAGCGCTGATTTCCGTATCGGCAATCTGGAGTGTCCGATTGCGGCCAGCGGCATCCCGCTGGAGAACAAGATCTACAGTTTTCGTGCCGACCCGCGCGTGATGCGCGTGCTGCGCGGACGATTCGACGTACTGTCTGTGGCCAACAATCATTCGGGTGATCTGGGGCGTGCCGCTTTCATGGAAACCCTGGCGCATCTTGATGCGGCCGGGATTCGTTACGTAGGCGGTGGGCCTAATCTGGCAGCGGCGCATGCACCCCTGATGCTGGAGAAGCACGGCCTGCGCATCGCCCTGCTGGCCTACAACGAATTCAAACCGCGCCGCTTCGAAGCGGGCGCCAACTGGTCAGGCATTGCCTGGAGCGAAGACAGCCAGGTGCTGGCCGACATCCGCGCCGCACGCGCGGCGGGGGCCGATCTGGTGATTCCCTTCATGCACTGGGGCTGGGAGCGCGAGACCGCGCCCTCGGCACGCCAGCGCGAACTGGCCCGCCTGATGATCGATGCCGGTGCGGATGCGATTGTGGGCAGTCATCCGCATGTGACGCAAGGTACCGACGTTTATCGCGGCAAGCCGATCATCTGGAGTCTCGGCAATTTCGTCTTCGATGGCTTCGAACTGCCGGCGGCAAAGCTGGGCTGGCTGCTGGCACTCACGCTCAATCGCGACGGCGTGCTGCATTGGGAAACACATGCCGCACAGATGGATGAAGTCGGAACGCCGACGCCCATGCCCGGTGCGATGACGCCCTGTGGCAAGCGTACTCAATCCCGGCCGGCAGACTGCCGCAACCCTTGATACTGTCCAAACGGAGCGATATGACCATGAATACCGTGCGTGCCTATCTGGATTTTTCCTTCAAGGGCGAAGACTACGCGCTTGCGACTACCGTCGACCTGGATCAATGCCTGGCAGAGTCGCGCGAGATGCCGAACTTCCATCGCCTGCTGGCACGGGCGGGCAACATTGACACCTACTCCTATCTTTACGAGGTACTGGAGTCGTATGACCTTGCCTTCGATCAACCCACTGGCTTGGCTGCGGCCTGTTGCAGCGAGGGCCTGTTTGACTGGGATGGTTTCGTGCAGCAGGCAGGCGACCAACGCGATCTGCAGACCGTACAGGCGCTTGCTGCGCAGACCCTGGACATGAGTGAGTTCGATGCGCGCCCAGAACTGCGTGCCGCTCTGCTAGCGGCGTATCGGGCTGGCAAGGCGCTGAGGGAAAACTGAGTAACCGGCTGGCTATTGGCTGATTTCCACCCGGTTATCCGGCCTATTCGTCAGGCAGTCCAGCATCGGCAGACTTCGCGGTAAAAGTCGACGCTGGCAGGACGGCATCGGTAGATTTACCGAGCCGGACGGTGAACCAGAAGGTGCTGCCCTGGCCCGGCTCACTTCTCACACCGATCTTGCCGCCCATCATCTTCACCAGCCTGTTGCAGATGGCCAGGCCGAGGCCGGCACCGCCATGTTTGCGTGTCATCGAGCCATCGGCCTGCTCGAAGCTGTTGAAGATACGCTGCTGTTGCTCGGGTGGGATACCGCTGCCGGTATCCGCCAGCTCGAAGGCGAGTTCGATAGTGTCCGCTGTCTGACTGGCCAGAGCAATACCCAGTTTGATCGTGCCCTGTTCGGTGAACTTAAGGGCATTGCTGACGAGGTTGATCAGGATTTGTCCCAGGCGCAGCGGATCGCCGTGCAGCGCGAGGTCGGCAACATCGGGCGCAACATCGAAGTCGAACGAGAGCCCCTTGGCGGCAATCTTGTCGCCAAACAGGCTGTCGAGATGGCTCAGTATCTGGCCGAGCTTGAAGTCGGAGGGCTCCAGCGTCAGACGCTCGGCCTCGAGCTTGGAGATGTCGAGAACATCGTTGAGGATGCCCAGCAAACGCTCGGCCGACTGATGGAGTTTCCCAAGTTGCTCGACCTGTTTCGGATCAGTGGCCCGGCGTAGCGCCAGTTGTGCCATGCCCATGATGCCGTTCATCGGCGTGCGCAACTCATGGCTCATGTTGGCGAGGAAGGTGGTCTTGGCGCGGTTGGCGGTTTCGGCGGCTTCCTTGGCGATCAACAGCGCGGCGGTGCGGGCCTGGACGAGTTCTTCAAGATGATCGCGATGTTTCTCGACCTCCTCGCGCAGATGTTCGCGCTCGAGCAAGTTGCGCACGCGCTGCAGCACGATGCCGGCATTGATCGGCTTGGCGATGTAGTCGGCCGCACCGAGACGCAGGCCTTGTTCCTCGTCGATGATGTCGGCCTTGGCGGTGACGAACATGACTGGGATGCTTCGGGTGAGGGGCTCCTGCTTAAGGCGGCGGCAGACCTCGTAGCCGTCCATCTCCGGCATCATCACGTCGAGCAGGATCAGGTCGGGGCGCGACTCGGGGTTGACGGCGATGGTCAGCGCCGCCGGCCCGCTGGTGGCAATCTTGACGCGGTAGTCGGCGCGCAGCGATTCGGCCAGCACATGGATGTTGATCGGCGTGTCATCGACGATCAGGATCAGGGGGGGCGTGTCGGATGGGTTCATGACGGGTTCATCCTTTGAAGTGGTGTCCCTGAATGCACTCCAGGCTATCGAGCGTGACCAAGGCGCCGGGATAGTCGAAGGCATCGAGCTGGCGCTGCAGGCGGGTGAGATCGCGGCGCATGGCGCGGCAGCCGAAGGCCTGCTGCAGCTGCGTCAGAAGCTCGCTAGGTACGAGGTCATTGCCGGCAACCGTGGCGCGCAGCTGACGGCTCAGCCGCTCGGCCTGCTGCCACTGGCATTTGGCACACTCTTCGGCGGTGGCGGCGGGCGCGCTATCCTCGGCCGCTTCGGTGCCGAGCGTGGCGAGCGTGGCGATTGCCGCCAGAGTCTGGTCGAGCGCCGCGACGAAGGCGGCCATGCCAGCAGGGTCTTCGCCGTTCTTGATCTGGGCCTCCAGCGTGGCGGTAGCTTGTCGCAGATCGAGCGCGCCGAGGTTGGCGGCCGCCCCCTTGAGCTGGTGCAGGAGCGCGACCGCCTCCTCGCGTTTGCCCACACCGAGCAGGCGGGATGTTTGGCTGGCCGCATCGGCGAACTGCGCGGCAAACTGCAGCAGCAGCATTCTGAGCAGGGCGCGGTTTCCCCCCAGCATCTCCAGCACGCTGTCCCAGACAAAGCCCGGCAAGCTGTCCGGCAGGTCGGCGGTTGCCGGGGCCATGGCGGCGGGGGTTGCCGCGACATGGCCCTTACGCGGAGCGATATGTTTCAGCAAGGCGGCATACACTTCGTCAGCCAGGATGGGCTTGGCGATGTGGTCGTTCATGCCGGCTGCCGTGCAGGCCGCGCGGTCCTGCGCCATCACTGCCGCCGTCATGGCGATGATCGGCAGGTCGCGGAAGCGTTCCTGGGCGCGGATGCGACGGGTCGCCTCAAGGCCGTCCATCACCGGCATCTGCAGGTCCATCAGCACGGCGTCGAAGCGATCGCGGTCGAGGAAATCGAGCGCCTCCTGGCCGTTCTCGGCCAGCTCGACCCGCAACCCGGAACGCTTGAGGAACTCGTGCGCGACCTGCTGGTTGATGGCGTTGTCCTCGACCAGCAGGATGCTTGCCCCCTGAATGGATGCCAGGCGCTGGCTCAGGTCTGGCTGGGCCGCCTGCGCCTGCTCCGCTGCCTGTCCGCCCTGGAATCGGATGATGGTATCAAACAGTCCGGAGGCGGTGACCGGCTTGGTCAGCACGGCGTCGAGCGCCACGTCCGCAGCGGCCGCCAGCAGTTGTTCCTTGCTGTAGGCGGTGACCATGATGATCACCGGCAGGTGGGGCAGATGGTGGCTGTCGGCCATTTGGTGCACGCGCCGCGCAACCTCAATGCCGTCCATCTCGGGCATCTTCCAGTCGAGCAGGATCAGTTCGATCTGTTCGGGCGAGTTGTCGAGTCGGTCGAGCAGCGCCAGCGCCTCCGGCCCGCTGGCCGCCTCGTGCACCTGGAAGCCCCACTGCGTCAACAGTTCGGTGAGGATGCGGCGCGAGATTTCGAGGTCATCGACGACCAGCACGCGCATGCCGCGCAGTTCGGTGGGCGAGCGTTGCAGCCGGGCATGCCGTGGCACTGTCAGCGCGAGGGTGAAGGCGAAGGTGCTGCCCTGACCGGGCGCCGAGCTGACGACGATCTGGCCGCCCATCAGTTCGATCAGGCGTTTGCTGATGGTCAACCCGAGGCCGGTGCCGCCGTACTTGCGCGTGATTGAGCCGTCGGCCTGGACGAAGGGCTGGAACAGGCGCTCGGCCTGGGCCTTGTCCATGCCGATGCCGGTGTCGCTGATGGCGATGCGCAGCGTGGCCTGCCCCGGTACGGCGGCGGCCGTCTCGATCTTGATGTGGATCTGGCCGCGCTCGGTGAATTTCACGGCGTTGCCGACGAGGTTGTTCAGAACCTGCGACAGCCGCAGTGGGTCGCCAATCAGGCTTGGCGGCACGTCGTGGCCGATCTCGAACAGCAGTTCGAGGCCCTTCTCCTCGGCGCGGACGATGAACAGGTTGGCGACATTCTCCAGCACTTCTTCCAGTGAGAATTCAACGCTGTCGAGTTCGAGGCGGCCGGCCTCGACCTTGGAGTAGTCGAGGATGTCGTTGATGATCGACAGCAGCGCCTTGGCCGAGCTGTGGATCTTGGCCAGGTAGTCGCGCAGCTTGGGCGGCAACTCCATGCCCAGCGCCAGGTCCGACAGCCCGATGATGCCGTTCATCGGCGTGCGGATCTCGTGCGACATGTTGGCGAGGAACTCGCTCTTGGCATGGTTGGCCTGCTCGGCATCGTTTCTCGCCGCGACTAGGTTCTTCTCGATCCCCAGTCGCGCGTCGACCATGGCATTGAAATGGCGCGTCAGGTCGGCGATCTCGGCCGGTGCCGCCTCCGGCACGAGCACCTTGGCATCGCTCTCGCCATGGGCCAGGGCGCTGGTTTTTTCGGAAAGATCGCGTATCGGCTGGATCAGCGTATTGGCAAAACGCAGGGCTAAGAACAGGACGCCCAGCACCAGCAGCACAACGAAGGAGGCGGAAATCCAGATTTGTTCAAAGGCCGGTGCCAGTACCTGGGCAGCACGCGCGCCAACGATCACATGCCAGCCGACCTCGGGCACCACGGCAAAACCGATCGCCGTATCGATGCCACTGGCGCTCTTGCCGCGCCCGACCCCGTTGCGCTCACGCATGGCAATCTCGACCAGGCCGGTGCCCTTGAGATTCTTGCCCACCCATTTCTGCACATCGGCCGAACGGGTGACGATGGTGCCCTCGTTGTCGAGCACCGTGATAAAGGCGTGCTCGGGCAAGCGGACGCCGCCGAGCGTTCTGCCCAGCCGGTCGAGACTGAGCGGCAGACTGACCGTGCCGCGCAGATTGCCGTCGGCATCCAGCACCGGTGCGGCCACCACCACCACCCAGGTTTTCGCGATGCGGCCCAGATAGGGTTTGCTGACCACGGGACGCTGTTCTGCCTTGAGCCGCTGAAACCATTCGGTATCGGTAAACACGGTGGGCGTGGGAGGGGCATTCCCGGCGCTTGACGTGCAGCGCACAATACCCTCCGCATCGGTATAGGCGGCGCCGATGAAGCCGACGTGCAACTGCTTGAAATCGGCCAGCAGGCGATTGCAGTCGGGCGTCCCCGGCCGGGACAGCTCCGGCCGCTTGGCGAGTTCGGTCGCCAGCAGGACGATTTCATCGAGAGTGCTTTTGAGGTTGGCGGCCGTCATCTCGGCCAGCACGCGGTTGGTCTGCTGGGTATCGGCGATCAGGCTCCGGCTTTCCTGATAGAGCGTGATGCTGATATAGGCGACGAACGGCAGCACGACAAGGGCGACCAGCTGGTAGAGCCGACGGCGAATGGAAGTAGGTGGGCGGATCATGACAGTCTCACTCAGGCGCGAGTGCTTAACCACTTCAGCAGGGTTTCATAGAGCTGATCGGGGGCAACCGGCTTGGCAATGTGGCCGTTCATGCCGGCATCGAGGCAGATCTGACGATCCTCGTCGAAGGCATTCGCGGTCATGGCAAGGATGGGGGTGTCCTTGTTCGGCGAGTCGGCGCGAATCGCTTGCGTCGCCTCCACGCCGTTCAGGTGGGGCATCTGCATGTCCATCAGGATCAGGGCGTAGCGCTTCTGTCTCGCCATGGTCGCGGCTTGTTGTCCATCTGCGGCCAAATCGACCGCGAGACCGACATCTTCCAGCAGGCCGCGCGAGACTTCCTGGTTGATCGGTTCATCCTCTGCCAGCAGGATGCGGCAACCGGCAAAACCGGCCTTGAGCCGGGTTTCTGCGGTATCGATGGCAAAAGTCGACGTTGACGGGACGGCATTGTCGCTGGTTTTGTCCAGCCACACGGTGAACCAGAAGGTGCTGCCCTGGCCGGGAGCGCTCTTCACGCCGATCTCGCCGCCCATCAGATACGCCAGACGCTTGCTGATCGCCAGCCCCAGGCCGGTGCCGCCGTACTTGCGGGTCATCGAGCCGTCGGCCTGTTCGAAGGCGGCGAACAGGCGCTTTTGCGCTTCGGCGTCGATACCGATGCCGGTGTCGGCGACTTCCCAGCGCAGCAGCACCTTGTCCGCATCGTCTTCGATACAGCGGCAACGCAGGGCGATTTCGCCCCGTTCGGTAAATTTGAGGGCGTTGCCGATCAGGTTGAGCAGGATCTGACTCAGGCGCGTGGGGTCGCCGTTGAAACGGCGCATGGGCAAGCCCTCCTCCAAGTCGATCAGGAGTTTCAGACCCTTTTCCGCCGCCTTGTGACCCATCAGGCTGACGATGTTTTCCAGCATCTCGCCCAGTCTGAAATCGGCGCGTTCGAGCTGCAATCGCCCGGCCTCGATCTTGGAGATGTCGAGAATGTCGTCGATGACATGCAACAAATGCTTGGAGGCGGTCTTGACCTTGCCGAGCTGGTCAATCTGTTTCGGGTCGATGGCGCGGCGCAAGACGAGGTCGGTCATGCCCATAATGGCGTTCATCGGCGTACGCAGCTCATGGCTCATGTTGGCCAGGAAGGTGCTCTTGGCACGGTTGGCGGCCTCGGCGGCATCCTTGGCCTCGATCAGCGCCGCCGCCGTGCGATCCCGCTCGGCCAGGGTGCGCGCGAGCTTGATGGTGCTGTAGCTCAGGCGCGAGATGGCGGCGGACAGCTTGGCATAGAAGGCTATCGCGGCATCCACCGTTTCCCGCTTCCATCGCGGCACGCGGGCGAACGCGGCGAGGTATTCCTGCTCGTCGAAGCCATAACGGGCGGCCTGCTGTTTGAAAACGGCAACATCGGGTATCTCGTCGTCGAAGAAGAACTGACCGAGGAAAAAGTTGCCGACGTGTTCGCCGCCGATGACGATGGGGGTCGCCGTGTCCCACAAGTTGTTCTTGCAGTGGTAGCACTTGTAGGTTCCGGGGGCCACCCCTTGCGTGAGCAGCGTGTCCGATTCGATGCAATGCCGCAGGGTTTCCGGCTGGCGGCGGTGGAATTGGGTGCAGATGTCCTGCCAGCCGTTGGCCACCAGCACCTTGCCCTGCAGGTCGATGATCGCGGAACTGATGCCGGTCAGGCGATGGAACTCGTCCATCATGGCCTGCAACTCGGGCACGTCGAGGATGTCTTCCAGCGCGAGGTCGCCGAGGCCACCTTCGGGTTCGATCAGGGTGGCGAGTTTTTTGCGGACGACGGCCTCGCTTTCGCGCAGGGAACTCGCGATCGCCTCCGCCTTGTCCAGTGCCACTTCCAGATCCGCAGTACGTGACTTGACCAGGGATTCCAGATGCTGCTGGTACTTCTGCAGTTCATCTTGTTGGCGTCCCAGGCTGTCGAGCATGGCGTTGAACTGCCGTCCCAGCCGGGCCGCTTCGTCATCGCCCTGCAGGCGCACGCGCTGGCCGGCATCGCCGGCCTGAACGGCATCGGCCACCTGCTGGATGGCATCCAGGCGCCGCGACAACACCCGGCCGGCGAAAGCGGCAAATCCCACGCTGAGAATGATCGCCAGCAGCGCATAGCCGAGCCCTTGCCAACGTATGTGCGCGATTTCGACGGCCAGCGACTCGCCGCCCAGACCAATGCGCACCCAGCCGATCGCCTTGTCGCCGAGCATGACCGGGCTGGCGGTATCAACCAGCATCGCCGTGCGTTGCAGGATCGTCGTTTCCGCTTGTGCCGGCAGATCGCTGAGGAACTGACCGCGCCGCTTGGCATCGTTGTGTGCCAGCACCAGCCCCTGCGCGTCGAGCACGATGGCATGGCGCAAGTCGGGGTAATCCTGCAGGCCGTCGACGATCTCCTGCAGACCGGCGAAATCGCGCGAGGCTACCCACACCGCGGAAGCACGGGCGACGCCCTGTGTCAGCGCTTGTGCTTGCAGGGATACCCGCTCCATCACATGGACTTGTTCGTGCCGGGTCATGTTTTCGACGAACAGCAGCATGAGCGCGCCCACCAGCACGGCCAAGCCGACGGTCAATTGGCGGCGCAGCGTGCCGAACAGCCAGCCATTGAGCCTTGCCAACATTATTTTTCCTCCGCCGGCCGCACTTCGCGCTCGAAGGTGGCGACGTAGTCGCGCACCTTGGCGTAGCTGGCATCGTCGGCGGCGTGGAAGCGCGCCGTGGCCATGCCGGCCAGAATTTTCTGCCCTTCCGGCGTCTGCGCCAGATCGAGCAGGATCTTGCGGATTACTTCGCCCACGGCGGCCGGCACGTCGTCGCGCAGCATCACCGAGTTGTTCAGCAGCGGCGGGGTTTCCCAGATCAGTTCGAGTTGTTCCGCCTCGGCGGGATGGTCGCGCTGGAACAGGCGCCAGGGCGGCGGCCAGGTGGCGCCAGCGGCGGATTTGCCAAGGTAGGCATTCATGATCGAGGACTCCTGCGAGCCGACATAGGCGTTCTGGATGTCCTTATTCACGTCGATGCCCTGCCGGTGCAGGAAATACTGCGGCATGATGCAGGCGGCCAGGGCGGTTGGGGACGGATAGCTGACCGTCTTGCCCTTCAGGTCGGCGGGGGTCTTGATGCCGCTGTCTTTGCGCACGATGAAGATGCCCTTGAAATCTTCGGCATCGCCGGCCATGGCGATAACGCGATAGCCGACCTTCATGGCCTGCAGCGTCTGCCAGGGGTTGGGCAGCAGGATCTCCGGGCCACGGGCACGGAACTTTTCTTCATACGCCTGGTAGTCGCGCGAGGCTTCCAGTTCGATGCGTGCGCCGGCGAGTTGGCCGTTCAGGCGGTCGATCAGCGGCTGATAGGCCTCGGCCAATAACTGTGGGTTGTGCAGAGGGTGCACGGCAAGGCGATAAACCGGCACACTGACGCCTGCCGGCGCCGTGCTGTATTGCAAGGGCTTGTCGGCGGGCGGCGGCTCACAGCCGCCCAACAGCAGGGCGACCAGCGGAAGGAAGAAAACACCGAGGATTCTCATTGTGCAGGACCGTGACCATCACGCTTACAGTCTAGTCTATATCTAAAGACCAATGCGGAGGCACTCCGGTCGCCGATCCGCGCGGACACGAACTACAGCCTGCGCGGCAAGCGCAGGGTGAATTCGACACCTTGGCCGGGGGTACTGGCGAGCGTGAGCGAACCCTTGAGCGACTACGTGACGATGGTATGGACGATATGCAGGCCGAGGCCGCTGCCGCCCTTGCCACGCTTCGTGGTGAAGAAGGGCTCGAATACCTGGGCGTGCAGTTCGGGGGGGATGCCGCAGCCGTCGTCGCCATAGACAATGCAGACCTGATCGTTATCCTCGACGCGCGCGGCGATGCGGATGTGCCCGGCCTGATCCGGCTCGAAGGCGTGCACCAGCGAATTGATGATGAGATTGGTCCTGCCAGCGCCGACTTTTATTTCATCAACCCTGGCGCTTCAGCCAGCAAAAACACGCGGAAGGTTTCCGCGACCGGCAGCAACTCCTTGTCGGCGCGATGTACGACGAACCAGCGGCGGGTCACCGGCGTGCCGGCCACGGGCAGTTTGACCAGCCGCCCCACCTCGCATTCGAGCGAAACGGTATGGGCGGAGATAAAAGCCAGGCCAAGTCCGGCCATCACGGCCTGCTTGATGGTCTCGTTGCCGACCATTTCGAGCACATGCTGCGGGGCGATGCCGGCATCGGAAAAGAAGCGTTCCATCGTGGCGCGTGTGCCCGAACCCGGTTCGCGGATCAGGAAGGTTTGTTCGTTGAGTTCGGCCGGCGCGATGTGCTTGGCCCTGGCGAGCGGATGCTCGGGGGCGGCGACGATGACCAGCGGGTGATCGGCAAAGGCTTCCGAGACCGTGGTGAATTCCTGGGGCGGCTGGCCCATGATGGCCAGATCGATCTCGTTGTCGGCGAGTTGGCGCACCACGGTTTCGCGGTTGTTGACGCGCAGGTTGAGCTCGATGCCGGGTCTGCTGCGCAGGAACTGAGCCAGCAGGCACGGGGCGAAGTATTTGGCGGTACTGATCACGCCGATGGACAGGCGCCCGCCGCGCACGCCCTTGATGGCGTCGATGGCCTCGCCGGCTTCGCGCAGTTGCTGGGCGATGCGGCGGGCATGGCGCGCCACCTCTTCGCCGGCGCTAGTGAGATAGACCTTCTTGCCGACCATCTCGGTGAGCGGCAGGCCGGCCTGCTCTTCGAGCTGCTTGACCTGCATCGAGACGGCCGGCTGGGTCAGGTGCAACTCCTCGGCCGCGCGCGAGAACGACAGGTGACGCGCCACGGACTCGAACACCTTGAGCTGGCGCAGGGTGACATGCTTCATTTTCCACTTCCTTATTTTTTGTACTTCTATTTGCCCTTGGCACCACAAGTATCCCCTCCTGCAAGGGAGGGGCTGGGGGTGGGCGGGTAAATCTTATCATCACGATAACAAAACATGACTGTTACTTATGGTTGAGTGCCGCTATCGTGACGGCCCATGAATACATTGCAAGCCCTGATTTTTGATGTCGATGGCACGCTGGCCGACACGGAACGCGACGGCCATCGCATTGCCTTCAACGCGGCCTTTGCAGAAGCCGGGCTGCCCTGGCACTGGGATGTGGCCCTGTATGGCGAGCTGCTGGTCGTCACCGGCGGCAAGGAGCGCATGTTCCACTACGCCCGCCTGCATGCCCCGGCACTGCTGGCCAAGCCGGAATTCGACAATCTGGTGCGCAAACTGCACACGCTGAAAACCCAGCACTACGTGCATCTGGTGCAGGCCGGCAAGCTGCCCTTGCGTCCCGGTGTCGCCCGCCTGATCCACGAGGCGCGTGCGGCGGGCATTCGGCTGGCGATCGCGACGACCACTTCGCCGGAGAACGTATCGGCCCTGTTGCGCGCCAGCTTGTCGCCCGAGGCCGAAAGCTGGTTCGAGGTGATCGGCGCGGGCGATATCGTGCCGGCCAAGAAACCGGCCCCGGATATTTACGACTGGGTACTAGAGCGCCTCGGCTTGCCGGCAGGCCACTGTCTGGCGCTTGAGGATTCCGAAAATGGTCTGAAATCCAGCTGCGCGGCCGGCATCCCGACGCTGGTGACCGAGAACGATTACACGCGGGGGCATGACTTCACCGGGGCGCTTGCGGTACTGCCCGATCTGGCCGGGACGAGCTTTGCCGATCTGCAACAAATCTTTGACAAAGACTTATCGTCTAGATAAAAACTTGTGACTGTTCTTTATAGTTAAGCATCCCTAAGATGCCATTCATCGCAGTACAGAACGCAACACCCACCACTTAAAGAGGAGAAGGGAATATGGATCAATCGAACCGTTACGCCGACCTGAGCCTGAAGGAAGAAGACCTGATCAAGGGCGACAAGCACATTCTCGTTGCCTATCACATGCAGCCCGCCGCCGGCTACGGCTATCTGGAAACCGCCGCGCACATCGCGGCCGAATCCTCCACCGGCACCAACGTCGAGGTCTGCACCACCGACGAATTCACCAAGGGCGTCGATGCGCTGGTCTACTTCATCGACGAAGCCAAGGGCGTGATGAAGGTCGCTTACCCGATCGATCTGTTCGACCGCAACATCACCGACGGCCGCACCATGCTGGTGTCGTTCCTGACGCTGGCGATCGGCAACAACCAGGGCCAGGGCGACGTCAAGTGCCTGAAGATGCATGACTTCTACGTGCCGTGGTCGATGCTGCGCCTGTTCGACGGCCCGGCCATGAACATCGCCGACATGTGGGACATCCTCGGCCGTCCCCGCGAAAATGGCGGCTACATCGCCGGCACCATCATCAAGCCCAAGCTCGGCCTGCGTCCCGAGCCCTTCGCCAAGGCCGCTTACCAGTTCTGGCTCGGCGGCGACTTCATCAAGAACGACGAACCGCAGGGCAACCAGGTCTTCTGCCCGACCAAGAAGGTCATCCCGCTGGTCTATGATGCCATGAAGCGCGCCATGGACGAAACCGGCCAGGCCAAGCTGTTCTCCGCCAACATCACCGCCGACGACCATTACGAAATGCTTGCCCGCGCCGATTACATCCTCGAAACCTTCGGACCGGATGCCAACAAGGTGGCCTTCCTGGTTGACGGTTACGTCGGCGGCCCCGGCATGGTGACGACCGCCCGTCGTCAGTACCCGAACCAGTTCCTGCACTACCACCGTGCCGGCCACGGCGCTGTCACGTCGCCTTCCGCACTGCGCGGTTACACCGCCTTCTGCCTGTCCAAGATGTCGCGTCTGCAGGGTGCTTCCGGCATCCACGTCGGCACCATGGGCTACGGCAAGATGGAAGGTGCCGCCGATGACAAGAACATCGCCTACATGATCGAGCGCGATTCCGCTGATGGTCCTTACTACCACCAGGAGTGGCACGGCATGAAGGCCACCACGCCGATCATCTCCGGCGGCATGAACGCCCTGCGTCTGCCCGGCTTCTTCGAGAACCTCGGCCACGGCAACGTGATCAACACCTCCGGTGGCGGTTCCTACGGCCACATCGACAGCCCGGCCGCCGGCGCGATCTCCCTGCGTCAGTCCTACGAGTGCTGGAAGTCCGGTGCCGACCCGATCGAGTTCGCCAAGGAGCACAAGGAATTTGCCCGAGCCTTTGAATCCTTCCCAGGCGATGCTGACAAGATATTCCCCGGTTGGCGCGAAAAGCTCGGCGTCCACAAGTAATCTGGACTCTGTTAAAAAGCCTCGCGCAAGCGGGGCTTTTTTACCGCTTCATACCTGATTCATTTGATCGGATAAGCCATGGACAAGACCCAATATCTCGTCAAGCAGGAACCCTTCTACCAGGCCCAAGGCAAGGAGGTGGCGCTCTACGAAGCTGCCTACCAGGCCAAGCTGCCGGTGATGGTGAAAGGCCCCACCGGTTGCGGCAAGTCGCGCTTTGTCGAATACATGGCGTGGAAACTGCAAAAGCCCCTGATCACCGTGGCCTGCAACGAGGACATGACGGCGAGCGACCTAGTCGGGCGCTACCTCCTCGAAGCGAATGGCACGCGCTGGCTCGACGGTCCGCTGACCACCGCCGCGCGCATTGGCGCGATCTGCTATCTCGACGAGATTGTCGAAGCGCGCCAGGACACCACCGTGGTGATCCACCCGCTCACCGACCACCGCCGCACCTTGCCGCTCGACAAGAAGGGCGAGTTGATCGAGGCACATCCCGACTTCCAGTTGGTGATTTCGTACAACCCGGGCTACCAGAGCCTGATGAAGGATCTCAAGCAATCGACCAAGCAGCGCTTCACGGCCTTCGATTTCGACTACCCGGCCGCCGAGCTGGAAACCAGCATTGTCGCCAAGGAAACCGGTCTGGCCGAAGGCACCGTGGCCAAACTGGTGAAGATCGGCCAGACCGGCCGCAACCTCAAGGGGCATGGCCTCGACGAAGGTATCTCGACGCGTCTGCTGGTGTATGCGGCCACGCTGATCAAGCGCGGCGTCGATGCGCGCGATGCCTGCCGCATGGCGCTGGTGCGGCCGATCACCGACGACGCCGACATTCGCGCTACGCTCGATCACGCCATCGACACCACCTTCATCTGAGTACGCTGCCGTGACGGCGACGGATACTGACACCGACACTGGATACCAGCACCCGCTGATGCGGCAGTACTGGGCGCAGCTCGACAGCGCCTTCCCGCAGGTGGCCGAGGTATTCGAGGAGATGATGGCCGAGGCCCTGCTGGTCATCGACCGCCCCGACCTCGATGCCTATCTCGATGCGGCTGGTTTTCTCGGCAAGCTGGGGCGCGGCGTCGAGCCGATCCTGATCTTCCTCGAGGAGTGGCCCTCGGTCGTCGCGGCCATGGGCAAGGAGGGCAATGCCGCTTTGCCGTTGGTCATTGACTTCGTCAAGGCGATACAGAAATCGCCGAACGGCAAGGCCATCGCGCCCTTCCTGCAGTCGCTGGCGGCTGTCGCGCGGCGGCTGCAGTCGACCGAGCAGATGGAGAACTATCTCGACATCGCGCGCGACCTGATGACGCGCACTTCCGGCTCGATCCATGGCCACCATACGACCTTCCCCAGCCCCGGCCTACCCGAGTTCTTCGAGCTGGCACCCCGGCTGGTGAATCTGCTGTCGATGGCGGGCGTGCGCAACTGGGTGGAATATGGCATCCGTTACTACAACCACCACCCCGAACGGCAAGCGGAATATTTCAGCCTGAAACTGGCCGACAGCCGCGCGGTGCTGCAGCGCGAGCGCCATGGCACCCTGTTTGCCGACGTCGAACGCCAGCTGGACCTGAGCATGCGCGCTCTATGGCGGGACAGTGACCAGCTGGTGCCGTATTCGACGGCCTTCGATGAACTGCGCAAGCCGATTCCCTACTACGACAAGCTCGGCATGCGCGTGCCGGATGTCTTCGATGACGCGAATGGCATCAGCGGCCTCGACCGCTACCGCGCCGTGCTGGCGCACATGGTGGGCCACCGCCGCTGGAGCACGCCGATCATCGCCGACAACTACAGCCCGTTTCAACGCATGGCGGTGGACTTCTTCGAGGACTGCCGCGTCGAGACCCTGCTGATCCGCGAGTTTCCCGGCTTGCGGCGCATCTTCCTGGCGCTGCATCCTTTTCCAGACGAGGCCGAGTGCGACCCGGAAACGACTTCCTGCCTGCGCCACCGTCTGGCCATGATGTCGCGTGCGCTGCTGGATCCGCAGCATTCCTATACCAATCCGGATCTGCTTGAGTTCACTGAGCGCTTCCATGCGCTGCTGGCGACAGGCCCGGCCGATACCCGCGCCATGGCCGATCTGGCGCTTTCCTATGTGGCCAAAACCCGGCGCCAGAGCGACCAGTTGGCCAAGGTGCATTTCGACAACACGGTGATCGATTACCGCGATGACAACCGCCACCTGTGGTTGTTCATCGAGGACAGCGACGACGAGGAGTTTTTCGACGATCCCGACAAGCAGAACAAGAAGCCGGCCGAGATCCAGTCCCTGCCGCCGCGCCATTACCCGGAGTGGGATCAGGGCACCCAGACCTACCGCCCCGACTGGACCAGCGTCTACGAGGCGCTGCACCCGAAGGGCAATCCCGGCGACATCGACCAGCTATTGCAGAAGCACGCCGCGCTCGCCAAGCAGTTGAAGCGCCTGCTCGATCTGCTCAAGCCGCAGGAGAAGGTGCGCATCCGCTATCAGGAGGAGGGCAGCGAGCTCGATCTCGATGTCGCCATCCGCTCGCTGATCGACTTCAAGGGCGGCGCGCAGCCCGACCCACGCATCAACATGAGCCACCGCACCGATGGCCGCAACATTGCCGTGCTGCTGCTGGTCGACCTGTCGGAATCACTGAACGAAAAAGTCGGCGCTGGCGGGACGGGGCAGACCATTCTCGAACTCAGCCAGGAAGCCGTGTCGCTGCTTGCCTGGGCGATCGACTGCCTTGGCGATCCCTGCGCGATTGCCGGCTTCCACTCCAACACCCGCCACGAGGTGCGTTACCAGCACATCAAGGGCTTTGGCGAGCGCTGGGACGACACGGTCAAGGCACGCCTCGCGGCGATGCAGGCGAGCTACTCGACGCGCATGGGCGCCGCCCTGCGGCATGCCGGCCATTATCTCGGCGCGCGCAAGGCCGACAAGCGCATCCTGTTGCTGCTCACCGACGGCGCGCCGGCCGACATCGACGTGACCGATCCCGTGCAGCTGCGCGCCGATACCCGAAAAGCCGTCGAGGAACTCGATACCCAGGGCATCACCACCTTCTGCCTGTCGCTCGACCCCAAAGCCGACGAGTATGTGCGCGAAATCTTCGGCAACCGCTGGCGTGTGCTGGATCGCATCGAGCGTCTGCCGGAACAACTGCCGATGCTCTATCTCAGCCTGACCAGCTGAGTTTCAAAAGTCGACGCATGCGGCCCGGGAGAACAGGGCCAGTGGAGCGGCGTAGTGTGCAACAAGACCAAGGACGGTCGCACACGTTCGCAGTGGGTCACCCTCTTCCCGGAATTTGCGTCCCGACTCTATGTCACTGCGGAATTCAAGACGACAGGCTGGTCAGCCGCAACCACGCGTACTTCCTCATCCGCGACGCGCACCGTCTGGCCGCCGCGAATCTTGCACGCCTTGCGCGTTTCGACGCTGCCATCGACGCGCACCTCGCCGGCGGCGATCATCGCTTTGGCTGCGCCCCCCGATGGCGCTATGGCGAGCAGCTTGAGCAGCGCATGGAGTTCGATAAACGGTTTGTCGAGTTGAAAGCGGTGCGGGTTCATGGACTGTTTCCGTAGGGAGCAGCCTCAATTCTAAGTTGCCCCGACCGCGCTCACTCCGCTTTATCCCAATAATCCGGCCGCCCGTAATTGTCCTTGAGCAGGTCGATGAACAGGCGCACGCGTAGCGGCAAATGGCGGCGCTGCGGGAACACGGCGTGGATGCCCACCGGCGGCGTGGCAAACTCGTCAAGCACCGAGACCAGCCGTCCCCAGCGCAAGTCCTCGCCCACTTCCCATAACGAACGCCAGGCCAGCCCCATGCCGGCGAGTGCCCATTCGTGCAGCACGGCACCATCATTGCAGGCAAAGCGCCCCGGCGGTTTGAACAGCAGCGGCTTGCCGTCGGCGACGAAATCCCAGCCCGGCTGCGTCGGCAGCGACAGGCAAGCGTGGCTGGCGAGATCGTCGAGTGTGCGCGGCACGCCCCTGCGCTGGAAGTATGCCGGGCTGCCAACGACGACGCGCTTCATCTCGCCCAACCGCACGGCGACCAGGCTGGAATCGACCAACCCGCCGAGCCGCACCGCGCAGTCGATGCCTTCGCTGACCAGATCGACAGTGCGATCCGACAAGTCGAGACTCGCGCTGACCTCGGGATGCGCTTGCAGGAATTCGCGCAGCAGCGGCGCCACATGCTTGCGGCCGAAACCGGCCGGTGCCGTCACCTTGAGGTGGCCGGTCGCCCGCGTGCTGCCGAGCGTGAGCTGCGCCTCGGCATTGGCCAGATCGGTGAGGATGCGCTGGCAATCTTCGAGAAAGGCCTCGCCCTCCTGCGTCAGCGTCAGCTTGCGCGTCGTGCGCACCAGCAGGCGCACGCCGAGCCGGTCTTCCAGCGCGTCGAGGCGCCGACCGATGATCGCCGGGGTGACGCCCTCCCCCGCCGCGGCGGCCGTCAATGAGCCTTTGTTGGCAACCTGCACAAAGGCTTCGAGCTCTTTCAACTTGCTCATCTTTTACATTTTGTATGGAATGAATGGACAGTATTGTGGCTTATCTTCACTCAATGTGTCGAATACACTTCAGTCATCTATAAGACACAGTGGAGAAAACCATGGCCCTCACCCTGCCCGCCGGCGTGCAAATCAACGCCCCGATCCATCCCCGTTTCGACGAAATCCTCACCCAGGACGCCCTCGAACTCGTCGCCAAGCTGCACCGCGCCTTCGATCCGCGCCGCCAGGAACTGCTGAAGGCCCGCATCGAACGTCAGGCCCGCATCGACGCCGGCGAGATGCCCGACTTCCTGCCGGACACAGCGCACATCCGGGCAGGCGACTGGAAGGTCGCGCCGCTGCCCAAGGCGCTGGAATGCCGTCGCGTCGAGATCACCGGCCCGGTCGAGGCCAAGATGATCATCAACGCCTTCAACTCGGGCGCCGATTCCTACATGACCGACTTCGAGGATTCCAACAGCCCGAACTGGTTCAACCAGATCCAGGGCCAGGTGAATCTGTACGACGCGATCCGCCGCAAGCTCAGCTTCACCAACGAGGCCGGCAAGGTCTACAAACTCAACGACAAGATCGCCACCCTGCAGATCCGCCCGCGCGGCTGGCATCTCGACGAGAAGCACGTGACGGTCGACGGCCAGCGCGTCTCCGGCGGCATCTTCGACTTCGCGCTCGTGTTCTTCCACAACGCCAAGGAGCAGGTGGCGCGCGGCGCCGGCCCGTTCTTCTATCTGCCGAAGATGGAATCGCACCTCGAAGCCCGCCTGTGGAACGAAATCTTTTGCATGGCGCAGGATCACATCGGCCTACCGCGCGGCACCATCAAGGCCACGGTATTGCTGGAAACCATCCTCGCCACCTTCGAGATGGAAGAGATCCTCTACGAACTGCGCGAGCACAGCGCCGGCCTCAACGCCGGCCGCTGGGACTACATTTTCTCGGCCATCAAGAAGTTCAAGAAGAACAAGGACTTCTGCCTCGCCAACCGTGGCAGCATCACCATGGAAGTGCCCTTCATGCGCAGCTATGCGCTGGCGCTGGTCAAGGCC
>CAYZEA010000006.1:0-177972 GCA_964477575.1 uncultured Methyloversatilis sp. | reverse complement strand
CATTTGGTTCACAGCAGAATGCGGGCATGAAGATACTTTTTCTACAGCTTCGTTACGCGTCACTCGTCCGGGAAGTGATCGACGAATACAACCTCGTTTCGCGCCAGTTGACCGGCGCGCGGCCAAGGATCGCGAATACCTTTCCCAATAGCTACAAACATCGCAATGCAGTGATCGGCTGGCAACTTGATGATTTTTGCAGCCTCACCAAAGTCGGAAAGGTCCATCGGACAAGAGTCATAACCCATCGCCTTTGCGGCAAGCATCAGCGTTTGTGCTGCAATCCCGCAAGAGCGCATGGCCTCGTCGCGCTGAACTTGTTCGCGCCCCCGGTAGTATTCACCAATGGCTTCCACTATCCCTTCCCGCACGTCTTGCGCAGCGTTGCGCCAGTAGCGTTCAGGGTTCTTTTCCCAGGCCTTGGTATCGGCGCATATCACCACGAAGAGCGAAGAGTCCGTGATTTGCGGCTGCATCCACGAAACCGCACGGATGGCTTCGCGCAAGTCCGGGTTTCGCACCAGAACGAACCGCCAATGCTGAATATTGAACGCTGTCGGGGATAGCTGAGTCAGCGACATGAGTTCTTCAATTTCACGGTCTGTCATGGTGTGGTTGGCGTCAAATTGATTGATGGCACGTCTTGTTTCGATCGCGGTTCTTACATCCATTGTTTTCTCCTGGTGGTTTGTGAGTGTGGCCCATTGCCAGAAGTCATGCTATCGGAACAGTTCTGATTATGTAAGAATGCACATTCCTGTCATGTAGTGACACTTTGTATACTGTGAGAATGCATGCGACATAAGCGATACGATTGCGATTTCGGATGCCCGGTTGAAGCCTGCGTCGAGGTCGTCGGTGGCAAATGGAAGGGGGTCATCCTGTTTCACTTGCTGGGCGGAACCAAACGGTTCAATGAGCTACAGCGGTTAATGCCCGCAGTAACGCAAAGAATGCTTACCCGACAGCTACGGGAACTGGAGGCCGATCAGGTCGTGGAGCGCAAAGTGTATCCAGAAGTCCCGCCAAAAGTTGAGTACTCGCTTACAGACTTCGGCAAGACGCTGGCCCCGGTGTTAAAGACCCTTCAGGGCTGGGGCGTGAAATATCTGGAGCAGATTACACAAATCAGAAAGGAGCGCGCATAACATGGCGCCCCTGAACTCTATGTTTAGTGCTCGCCAGGAGACCCTCATGCCTTACTTGAATGTCAAAGTTTCAATTCCCGAAGCTTCTGAGCCATGAAAGCGCGCGCGATGAAGTGGCGCGGCACGCGCGCTTTCGGCACGCGCCGGTCAAACCAGGTGCGGACATCTTCATCCAGCCCAATGCCGTGCATGTAGTTGTAAAGCGCCTTATTGAGCGCCTGGCCGAGGGCGTCATGATCGACGCCGGTCGGATCGCTGAAACGCACATCGTTCTTGGCGAAAGTCGTTTGCGGCAAGGGCTTGAGCGCGATGCCATACTCCTCCGGATGCAGACCGACCGGCGAATGTACCGAGCAGGCGAAGCGATGCCAGAAGCCGGACTGGATGCAGCCGGCGGCAAACAACTGGCGCACGTATTCGAGGGCATCGACGGTGTCCTGCACGGTCTGGGTCGGGAAGCCGTACATCAGGTAAGCATGCACGAGGATGCCGGCCTCGCTGAAGGCATGCGTCACGCGCGCCACCTGTTCGACCGAGACGCCTTTCTTTATCAGTTTGAGCAGGCGGTCGGAGGCCACCTCCAGCCCGCCAGAGACGGCAATGCAGCCGCTGGCGGCGAGTTGCTGACACAGTTCCGGCGTAAAGGATTTCTCGAAGCGGATATTGCCCCACCACGAGATGGCGCGATTGCGCTGCTGCAGTTCCGCGGCCATGGCCGCGAGCGCCTTGGGCGGCGCGGCTTCGTCGACGAAGTGAAAACCGGTTTGGCCCGTTTCGGCGATGACGGCTTCGATGCGGTCAACCAGTGTCTTGGCATTGGCGGCATCGTAGCGGCCGATGTAGTCGAGCGAGACATCGCAGAAGCTGCACTTCTTCCAATAGCAGCCATGCGCGACGGTGAGCTTGTTCCAGCGCCCGTCCGACCAGAGGCGGTGCATCGGATTAAGCATGTCCAGCACCGAGAGATAGCGGTCGAGCGGCAGGCCATCCCAGGTCGGCGTGCCCGTCTCGTCAAAAGGAACGTCCGGCTCGTCACCCGCCATGAAGCGCACGGCATCGCCATCGCGCAGCCAAGTACGCACGAGGCGTTCGCGCGGTCGACCGCTCTGCAGGTAGTCGAGCAGGGCGAGCAGTGGACGTTCGCCATCGTCGAGACAGACGTAGTCGAAATAGTCGAAGACGCGCGGCTCGGCCAGTTCGCGCAGCTCGGTATTGGCAAAGCCGCCACCCAGCACGGTAATGATGTTTCCGTTTTTCTCCTTGATCGTCTGCGCAATGCGGAAGGCGCCATAGACGTTGCCGGGAAAGGGCGCGGAGATTAGCACCACGGTCGGTTCGTGGCGCGCGAGGGCGGCCAGCGTGAGTTCGTCCAGGCAGGTATCGACGAGGGTGGGCGGCGCGGCAAGTGCGCTGGCCAGCGGCTCGAAGCTGGCCTGACTTTGCGCCAGCGATTCGGCGTAGCGCACGAACTCGAAGCGCGGGTCGACGGCGTCGCGCAAGACGTCGGCGATGTCGTTGAGGAACAAGGTGGCAAAGTGACGGGCGCGATCCTGAATGCCCAGCGCCCCGAAGGCCCACGCGAGCGGATCGCCGCCATCGGGATCGACATATTCGTCGAGTGCCGCAAAGCGTGGCCCTTCGGGCAAAAAGTCGCGGCCGGCAATGCGCCAGGCCAGACTGGTATCGCGCCCCTGCAGGAAGGCAATGGCCGGCCCGATGGCGGCCAGATAGCGCGGCAGTTCCCGGTCGAAGCAGTCCATTGCAGGCGTGCGCTTGGCGGGCAGAGCGGCATAAATGGCCTGCAGCCCGGCGCGCGAAAACAGGCGCAAGACCAATCCCAGCGCCAGATCTTCCTGTACGGCAGGCACGCCGCGCGAACGCAGGAAGCCGGTGAGATAGGCGGTGGCAGGGTAGGGCGTGTTGAGCTGCGTCATCGGCGGGATGAGCGACAGCACGCGAGGCGTCATGTGCTGACTTTGGCAGCGCCGATGTAGCGCGGGGTATCGAACAAGGAGCCGATGACGACTTTCTTGACCTCGGGATGGTCGGGCACGAGGAAGATCACGGGTGTCAGAAGTTCCTCAAAAATACCGCGCAGGGAGCGGGCACCGGCGCGGTACTCGATCGCCAGATCGGCGATCTGCTCGAACACCGCCGGCGCGATGTCCAGGTCCACGCCCTGCTGGCGCAGAATGGCCTGAAACTGCTTGTAGAGCGCGTTCTGCGGATCGGTCATGATGTGCACCAGCATGTCGCGCGACAGTGGCGCGAGGCGCGCGACGATTGGCAAGCGGCCGGTGAATTCCGGGATCAGGCCGAACTGGAACAGGTCGGTCGGTTTGACGCGCGAGTTAAGTCGGGCGAGCACTTTCTGGTTGTCGCGACTATCTCCCTCGGTGGTGGAGATGAAGCCAAAAGTGTGGGTGTTGGCAAGAATCTCGTCGAGGCCGACAAAGGCGCCGCCGCAGATGAAGAGAATCTGCGTGGTGTCGAGATACATCCCGGTTTTCAGCTTGACCGGCGCACCTTCCATGATCTTAAGCAGGGCATGCTGCACATGCTCGCCGCCACGTACAGAGCCTTCGCCGCCTTCCTGCTTCTTGAGCTTGTCGATTTCGTCGATGAAGACGATGCCACGCCCGGCACGGTCGAGATCGCCGTCGGCCTTCTCGATCAGGCGTTGCAGGATCGCGTCGATTTCCTCATTGACGAATTCGCTTTGCGCCAACGAGGTGGCATTGGCCGTCACGAA
Organism: uncultured Methyloversatilis sp.; assembly: GCA_964477575.1. GTDB lineage: Bacteria > Pseudomonadota > Gammaproteobacteria > Burkholderiales > Rhodocyclaceae > Sulfuricystis. The sequence continues at coordinate 174,072 of CAYZEA010000006.1, read as the reverse complement.
GGGCACGTCGAGCGCGCGCGACAGGGTTTCGCACAGGAGTGTCTTGCCGGTGCCGGTCGGGCCGACCAGCAGCACGTTGCTCTTGATGATCTCGTGCCGCCCCTGCCGGGCCAGCGCGATCTTCTGATAATGGGTATACACGGCCACGGCCAACTGCTTCTTGGCCTCGTCCTGACCGATGACATGCTGGTCGAGGAATTTGACGATCTGGCTGGGGGTAAGCTTCATGGCCGCTAGAATATCAGGATGGATGCCTTACTGGTGCTGACCAACCTGCCCGACGACGCAAGCGCGCGTACGCTGGCTGGATATTTGGTTGAAGCACGGCTGGCGGCCTGCGTAAATATTCTGGCGCCATGTCATTCCGTTTATCGTTGGGAAGGCAAGACCGAAACCGCCAGCGAGGTGCCTTTGCTGATCAAGACCACAGTCGCGCGCTACGCCGAATTGCAAGCCGCTATCCAGAAGCAGCATCCCTATGAACTTCCCGAGATCATCGCGGTCCCACTCCACCACGGCCTGCCTGCCTATCTGGCTTGGGTCGCCTCCGAAACCAGCCCCTCATCGCCATGACTAAACTTTTTGCCCTGCTCGGATTTGTTTTTCTCAGCCTTTTGCCTCCACTGACTCAGGCCGCCGAGCCGCTGGATCCGGAGCAGGCATTCCGCTTCTCGGCCCGCGCGCTCGACGACAAGACCGTCGAGGCACGCTGGACCATCACGCCCGAGTACTACCTCTACAAGGAGAAGATCGAATTCGCCGTCGCGCCGGCCAGCGTCAAGCTCGGCACGCCCGAACTGCCCAAGGGCAAGGAAAAGGATGACGAGTTCTTCGGCAAGGTGCATGTCTATCGCGGCAACGAGGCCGTTGCGCGCATTCCTGTCGTCAGCGGCGGCGGCGAGATCGTCCTCAAAGCCACGTCGCAGGGCTGCTGGGATGGCGGCGTGTGCTATCCGCCGATGACGCAGGAAGCCAGGATCACACTGGCGGCAATGAGCAGCGCCGTCTCGTCAGTGCCGACATTAGCAAACGCCGCCCAGCCCGAGGCAACTATTGCAGCGTCTGGCGGTGACGAATCGGGGCAGATCGCCAAACTGCTCAAGGGCAGCGGCTTCTGGATGGCCGTCATCACCTTCTTCGGCTTTGGCCTGCTGCTGTCGCTGACGCCTTGCGTCTTCCCGATGATCCCGATCCTCTCCGGCATCATCGTCAATCACGGCCATGCCGTCACCCACCTGCGCGCTTTCACGCTCTCGCTGGCCTATGTGCTCGGCATGGCGGTAACCTATGCGCTCGTCGGCGTCGCGGCCGGCTTCAGCGGCACGCTGCTGTCGGCCGCCTTGCAGAACGCCTGGGTGCTCGGCAGCTTTGCGCTGGTCTTCGTCGTGCTGTCCTTCTCGATGTTCGGTTTCTATGAGCTGCAACTGCCAGCCGCATTGCAGTCGAAGTTGTCGGATACCGCCAATCACCAGGGTGGTTCACTGACCGCTATCGCCGTCATGGGCGCCTTGTCGGCCCTGATCGTTGGCCCCTGCGTAGCCGCGCCGCTGGCCGGGGCGCTGCTTTACATCGCACAGACGAAGGATGCCGTGCTCGGCGGCGCGGCGCTGTTTTCGATGGGCCTTGGCATGGGCGCGCCGCTGCTGGCCGTCGGCGTGTTCTCGCGCTCCTTCCTGCCCAAAACCGGCCCGTGGATGGAAGCGGTCAAGAAATTTTTCGGCATCGTGCTGCTCGCCACCGCGCTATGGCTGGTCTCGCCGGTGCTGCCGAGCTGGCTGGCGATGGCGGGCTGGGCCATGCTGCTGATTGTGCCGGCCATCTACCTGCATGCCCTCGAACCGCTGCCGGCGCATGCGGGCGGCTGGGCGCGTTTCTGGAAAGGCATCGGCATCGCACTGTTGCTCGCCGGCGCGGCGATGTTGCTCGGGCTGCTGGGCGGCAGCCGCGATCCCTTGCAGCCGCTTGCTTTCCTCCGTTCGGCAGGAACCGCCGTCTCCATGAACGCAAATGAGGCGCCGACTTTTGAAAAAGTGAAGACGGTTGCCGAACTCGATGCGCGTATTGCCGGCGCGACCAAACCCGTAATGCTCGATTTCTATGCCGACTGGTGCGTGAGCTGCAAGGAGATGGAGAAATTCACCTTCGCCGATCCGCAAGTCGCCGCGAAGATGAAGGAATTCACCCTGCTCAAGGCGGATGTCACGGCCAATAACGACGACGACAAGGCGCTGCTCAAGCGCTTTGGCCTGTTCGGCCCGCCGGGCATCATCTTCTTCAAGGATGGCAAGGAAAATACGGAACTGCGTGTGGTCGGTTATCAGCCGGCTTCACAATTCCTCGGCGTGCTGGAAAAGGCGCAAAAGTAGCCCCTGCCGTCCCGCCAGCGCCGACTTTTCAGTCCGGCACAAACTTCAGCACATTGCCGTTGATGCAGTAGCGCTTGCCGGTCGGCGGCGGGCCGTCGTCGAAGACATGGCCGAGGTGGATGCCGGAGCTGGCACTGCGCACTTCGACGCGGCGCATGCCGTGGCTGCTGTCGACATGTTCGGTCAGCGCGCCCGGTTGTGGGTTAAAGAAGCTCGGCCAGCCGGTGCCGCTGTTGAACTTGGTGTCGCTACGGAATAAAGCGGCACCGGTGATCGGGTCGACGAAGGTGCCGGGGCGCTTCTCGTCGAGGTGCGAACCGGTGCCGGGGCGCTCGGTGCCCTGCTCGAAGGCAATCTTCTGTTGCTCGGGCGTGAGCAGGTGGAAACCAAGCCATTTCCAGAAACGCGGCTTCTCCCCGTTATAGCCAGTGAAGCGCGAGACTTCCTTGCCGTTTTCGAACAGCACGATGGTCGGTGTGGCGAACAGCGCCTTTTCCAGCATCCAGCCAGCGGGCGCTTGAGTACTCATTGTGCGCGCGACGGGGACTTCTGATTTCCAGCTGTCGAGCACTTCGACCTTGAACTGCTTGCAGTAGGGGCAGTCCTCGGCTTCGAAGACGATCAACTGGCGCTTGAGGTTAAGCGACTTCGGATCGAGTGGTTTGGCTGGGGCTGCGGCTTTGGCTGATGCGACCGAACCCGGATATTTCACGCCGGTGCCGCCCAACCCGCAGTAGCCATTGGGATTCTTCTTCAGATAGTCCTGGTGATACTCCTCGGCCTTGAAGTACTTTTTCAGCGGCGCGATCTCGGTAGTAATGGCGCTGCGTCCGGCGGCTTTGAGGGCAGACTGATAGACATCGCGGGTTTTTTGCGCGGCGGCCAGTTGTGCATCGCTATTGGTGTAGATCGCGCTGCGGTAGTTGGTGCCGACGTCGTTGCCTTGCCGATTGCCCTGCGTCGGGTCGTGGCTTTCCCAGAATCGCGCGAGGACGGTGTCGAGATTGACCTTGGCCGGGTCGAAGCTGACCTTGACGACTTCGGCATGATTGCGCTTTGGGGTCTGGCCGCGCTGCACGGCTTTCTCATGGGCGAGCACCGCCTCGTAGCTGCCTTCGATGTCGCCGTTGGCATAACCGCTCTCGACATTGAGCACGCCCGGCAATTCGGCCATGCGCTTTTCCGCGCCCCAGAAACAGCCCATGCCGAGAACGATGGTATCGGCGGCGGCAAGTGTTGGCATCATGAATGCTCCCCATAGGAATAACAGGCGAAAGTGTCTGGACATGGCGCACGATCCGGTAAGCGGTAGAGACAAAGACCGTTCTGCCCGCAAACAGTTCCCGGCACAGCACCATTTATCTGTCGTCTATGCGCCTTACGGCAACCGCGAGCTGCAGCGCACGCAGAGCCCTCGGGGTCTGGTCGCGGGCGCTAAGCGCCCTCACCGCTGCGGCCGCCAAAGCATCTCAAAACCAGCAGACTACGAATTTACAGAAGAGATGCTGCACTAACCAGCGTCGACTTTTTGGCAAGCTGACGCGCTGGAATAAATAACTTTCACCTGCACCCGTTCCTCTCCGTTCGGATCGCGCGGGCCGGCATTCCAGGTACTCGCGGCGCGGTGCAGCGTTGGCCGAGGCCGAGAATCAGGGTTTTCACGGGTAATAGCCTATTACTATGATGGGTATCGTTGCAATCAATTGGAAACATGTTTTGGGTGCGCATAAGATAGGCTCCGTGCTGTAGCAAAGCATTCGAACCACCGCCCCTCAAACATCAGGAGAAAACGTATGTCCCTCATCAATACCGAAATCAAGCCGTTCAAGGCGCAGGCTTACCAGAATGGCAAATTCTTCGAAGTGACCGAAGCCGCCGTCAAGGGCAAGTGGTCCGTGTTCTTCTTTTACCCGGCCGACTTCACTTTCGTCTGCCCGACCGAACTGGGCGACATGGCCGACCTGTATGGCGAGTTCCAGAAGATCGGCGTCGAGGTATATGGCGTGTCGACCGACACCCATTTCACCCACAAGGCCTGGGCCGATGCTTCCGAGACCATCAAGAAGATCAAGTACCCGATGCTCGGCGACCCCACCGGCACGATTACCCGCAACTTCGATGTGATGATCGAGTCCGAAGGTCTGGCACTGCGCGGCACTTTCCTGGTCGATCCGCAGGGCGTGATCAAAGTCTGCGAAATCCATGATCTGGGTATCGGCCGTGACGCATCCGAACTGCTGCGCAAGGTCAAGGCCGCCCAGTATGTCGCCTCGCACCCGGGCGAAGTCTGCCCCGCCAAGTGGAAGGAAGGCGCCGAGACCCTCAAGCCCTCCCTCGACCTAGTTGGCAAGATCTAATAAAAAAGCACCTCCAATCCCAACAGAGAGTAAAAACAGGGGCGCTCGCAAGGGTGCCCCTTATTTGAAGCGGACGATAGTTAAATTCGATTATTAAGGAGTTTGCGATGCTTGACGACAATACAAAAGCCCAGGTACGTGCTTATCTTGAAAAGCTGGTGACCCCGATCGAGGTGGTGGCCACACTGGATGAAGGCAAGAGTGCGCAGGAAATGCGCAGCCTGCTGGAAGACCTGGCCGGTTTGTCGGACAAGATCGCCATGCGTTTCGATGGCAGCGATGCGCGCAAGCCTTCCTTCAGTGTCGGTGCGCCGGGCGTCGCGCCACGCATCCGTTTTGCCGGCATCCCGATGGGCCACGAGTTCACCTCGCTGATCCTCGCCCTGCTGCAAAGCGGCGGCTATCCGCCCAAGGTGGAGGCGGAGACCATCGCCCGTATCAAAGGGCTGCCAGGAGAATTGGCTTTCGAGGTCTATGTCTCGCTCGACTGCCACAACTGCCCGGATGTCGTTCAGGCGCTCAACCTGATGGCGGTGCTGAATCCCGGCATCACCAGCACGATGATCGACGGCTCGCTCTATCGTGCCGAGGTCGAGGCAAGGAACGTACTGGCCGTGCCGATGGTGTTCATGAATGGCGAACATTTTGGGCAAGGCCGTAGCAGCCTCGAAGAAATCCTCGCCAAGGTCGATAGCGGCGCGAATGCCGACATGGCCGCCAAGCTCGATGCCAAAGCGCCTTTCGATGTGCTCGTCGTCGGCGGTGGTCCGGCCGGCGCGGCCGCCGCGATCTACGCGGCGCGCAAGGGCATCCGTACCGGCGTGGTGGCCGAACGCTTCGGCGGCCAGGTGCTCGATACCCTCGCCATCGAGAACTTCATTTCCGTCACGCATACCGAAGGCCCGCGTCTGGCGTCGGCGCTGGAAGAGCATGTCAAGGAATACGGCGTCGACATCATGAACATGCAGCGCGTCGAATCCTTGGTGCCCGGCCAGGGTAACAATGGGTTGCACGAGGTGAAGATGGCCGGCGGCGGTTCGCTCAAGGCGAAGAACATCATCCTCGCCACCGGCGCACGCTGGCGCGAAATGAACGTGCCGGGCGAAAATCACTATCGCGGCAAGGGCGTAGCCTACTGCCCGCACTGTGATGGCCCACTGTTCAAGGGCAAGCGCGTGGCGGTGATCGGCGGTGGCAACTCGGGCGTCGAGGCCGCCATCGACTTGGCCGGCATTGTCAGCCATGTCACCCTGCTCGAATTTGCCGATACCCTGCGTGCCGACGCGGTACTGCAACAGAAGCTCGCCAGTCTGCCGAATGTGACGCTCATCAAGAGCGCCATGTCCACCGAAGTGAGCGGCGATGGCAACAAGGTCAACGGCCTCGTCTATACCGACCGCACCACCAACGCAAGCCATCGCATCGAACTCGAAGGCATCTTCGTCCAGATCGGCTTGCTGCCCAACACCGACTTCCTCAAGGGCACTTTGAATCTCACCAAGTACGGCGAAATCGAGATCGATCCGAAGTGCCACACTTCCTTGCCGGGGGTGTTCGCGGCCGGCGATTGCACGACGGTGCCCTATAAGCAGATCATCATCGCCATGGGCGAGGGGGCGAAGGCTTCATTGAGTGCGTTCGACCACCTGATTCGCAGCTCGGAAAAGTAAAAAGTCGGCGCTGGCGGGACGGCGTTATCATCGCTGCCATGGATCTCGAAGACAACATTGCACAATCCTGGAAGCGGTCGCTACTGCGCATGCTCGGCATGGTTGCCGGACTGGCATTGCTCGCCGGTGCCTCGATGGCTTTTATCTTCTTTGTGGCGAAGACCTTCGGCCAGGGAGAGCGCAAGCAGCAACTTCCGGTATTCATCGATATGACAAGTCCGGCGCCAGAGCAGCAGAATGCCCGTACGCGCAGCGCCCCTTCGACTATGTGGCCTGACAACCCGGGACGGGGTGCTGCGGTGAGTTTCACCGGGGGACGGAATGAGGGCAGTCGTGTGCGCGGTGGCGAAGGCCCGGCGAACAGTCCAACGGCCAACGCGCCTGAAAAACCGGCTCCGCCGGTGGGTATCTCCGTCGAGGAATACCGCGAGACCGTGGAAAGTGGCAAGAAGGTCTACTTGCCCAATCCGCAGGGCGAATGCGATGTGGGTGGAAAATCCCTCAGCGCGCTAGACAGCTGCTTTGCCAAGCAGGCGGCCCGCTGAGAATTTAGGTTGTCAGGGGCGAATGACGGCCCAGCCCTGTTTTTGCCGTTCGATGATCTCCACCACCCCTGCTTTCACGTAGCCAATTTTGGCATGCATGTCCGCAGGCGTGAGCTTGCGGGCCTTCATCGAGTTTTCGCACATCACGACTTGTGCGCCATTGGCGAGGGTATCGTCAATGCGGCCGGCCAGCGGCGAATCGAACTTGAGCAGACCGGCGCCATTGCCGAACACCACCAGTTCGACGTCGACCTTATCCTTGCCATAGGAATTCTGGATGTTGCGCACCACATTGATGGCCTGGTTCCAGTTGGTTTCGCTGTCGTCGCTGACCTGAATCACGACGCCCTGTTTGGCCGTCTGCGCAAGCACCGGCGGGGCAGCAAACAGCAAGGTGGTCGCGGCAAGGGTGGTGGCAATAAAAGCTCGGCGCAGCATGGTTCTCTCCTCGTTGGGTTGTTATGGTGCGTCGATTGTATTCCTGATTGAAATAATCAAGAATAAGCGATTCCTTATACGACCCCGGCGCCCAGCACTTGTTCGGCTTGCCGATCGGCGTGATAACTTGACCTGACCAGCGGTGCGCTGGCGCAGTGGGTAAAGCCCATCTTTTCTGCTTCGGCAGCGAACATCTTGAAGATGTCGGGATGCACATAACGCGTGACCGGCAGGTGGTGGCCGGAAGGCGCGAGGTACTGGCCGATGGTAAGCATTTCCGCCCCATGGGCACGCAGGTCACGCATGACGCCGAGAATTTCCTCATCGGTTTCGCCCAGGCCCACCATCAGGCCGGACTTGGTGGGAATCTGTGGCCGGCGCTTTCTGAAAGCTTGCAGGAGCCTGAGCGAATGTGCGTAATCGGCACCGGGGCGGGCTTGCTTGTAGAGGCGCGGCACGGTTTCGAGGTTGTGGTTCATCACGTCCGGCGGCGTCGCTGCGAGGATGTCGAGCGCAATGTCGAGGCGTCCGCGAAAATCCGGCACCAGCACTTCGATGGTGGTGGTCGGCGAAGCGGCGCGCACGGCCGCGATGCAATCGGCGAAATGCTGCGCCCCGCCGTCGCGCAGGTCGTCGCGGTCGACGCTGGTGATGACAACATACTTGAGCTTCATTGCCGCGATGGTGGCGGCGAGTTTTTTCGGTTCTTCGGGATCGGGCGGCAGCGGCGTGCCGTGGCCGACGTCGCAGAAGGGGCAGCGGCGCGTGCACAGGTCGCCGAGGATCATGAAAGTGGCCGTGCCCTTGCCAAAGCACTCGCCGATGTTCGGACAGGTGGCTTCCTCGCAGACCGTGTGCAGGCCATGCTCGCGCAGAATACCCTTGACCTCGCCAAAGCGCGCGGCGGAATTGCCGGCCTTGACGCGTATCCAGTCTGGTTTTTTCAGGGGCGCGATGGGAACGATCTTGATCGCCATCTTGCCAAATGCGCGGGCCGTTTTGGCTTCGCCCTTTTGTTTCTCGCTCATAGCTTTTCCTGTAGTTGAGCGATGAGTTTAGCGCCAACGTTTTCCATGTTTACAGCAGGGTCGAATGCAGAAAGCTGCGTCACTGCCATGCCGGCATAACCGCAGGGATTGATGGCATTGAAGGGCGACAAGTCCATCGCCACGTTGAGCGCAAGGCCGTGGAAGCAGCAGCCGTTCTTGACCTTGAGGCCGAGCGCAGCGATCTTGGCGCCGCCGACATAGACGCCGGGGGCGCCTTCAAGTCGCGACGCCGCAATATCATATGGGGCCAGCAGGTCGATGAGCGCCTGTTCCATGCGGCGAACCAGCCCCTTGATGGTGATGCCGCGCCGCTTCAGGTCAAGCAGCAGGTAGCAGACGATCTGACCCGGGCCGTGATAAGTGATCTGGCCGCCACGGTCGATCTTGACGACCGGGACGCCAATGTCTTTAAGTAAGTGTTCCGGCTTGCCGGCGAGGCCGAGGGTGAATACGGGCGGATGTTCGCACAGCCACAATTCATCGGGCGTGTTCGCCTCGCGCTGGGCGGTGAAGTCCTGCATCGCGCGCCAGGTCGGCGCGTAGTCGACGCGGCCGAGCGACTTGACGATCAGAGAACGATCTTGACCCACGGATGCGCGGTGAGTTCGCCATACAGCGCATCCAGTTGCGGCTTGGAGGTGGCACGGATGGTGCAGGTGAGCGAGAGATAGTTGCCGGCTTTGGAGGGGCGCATCTCGACCGTGGCGGCATCGAAATCCGGCGCGTGCTTGAGCACAACCGCGACAATGGCCTGGGCAAAGCCCTCACGGGTGGCGCCCATGACCTTGAGTGGAAAGTCGCAGGGGAATTCGAGGAGGGTTTCTTGTTCAGCCACGGCGCATTACCGTTTTCTTGAAGTCCTGATACCAGCTGTACATTTGCCAGAACACGGGACCGGGTAAGCCTGCCGTCTTGCCAGCGCCAACTTTTCGGCCATCGAGTTCGACGATGGGCAGGACTTCCTTGGTGGAGGAGGTCATCCACAATTCGTCGGCGGCGCGTACTTCGCCATCGCTGATATCGCGCACCTCGGCTTTCAAGCTATGGGTGGCGGCGAGTTCGAGCACCACGTCGTAGGTGATGCCGGTCAGCATCAGGTGGTTCTGCTGCGGCGCGAGCAACACCCCATCTTTGACGACAAAGATGTTGGACGCCGCGCCTTCGGAGAGGATGCCGTCGCGGAACAGGATGGTTTCGGCGCAGCCGGCATCGACGGCCATCTGGCGCAACAGGCAATTGGCGAGCAGCGAGGTGGCCTTGACGTTGCAGCGCAGCCAGCGAATGTCGGCGGTTGAGATGGCGCTAATGCCTTGTTCGCGCAAGGCGGCGGGCGGCGTGTGCAGATGTTCGGCAAGGCAGAACACCGTGGGGCTGATCGTCGCCGGGAACGCATGGTTGCGTACCGTCATCGGGCCGCGCGTCACTTGCAGCAGGATCGAGCAATCGTCTGTGTCGAATTCGGCGACCAGCCGGCTGACCACCGCGTGCCATTGCACCGATGAAAGTGGATTGGGCAGGCGAATCGCATCGAGACTGCGTTGCAGGCGACCGAGATGTTCGTCGAGCCGGAACGGGCGACGCGAATAGACGGGGATAACTTCATACACGCCATCGCCGAACAGGAAGCCGCGATCCATCGGCGAGATGCTTGCCGCGGCGAGCGGCTGAAACTCGCCATTGAGGTAACACTCAGTCATGATCAACCATCATTGGAACCAGAGCTTGATGCTGTCCCAGGTGCGGCCGAGAAGGCCGGCCACGGGCACGTCGGCAAGGGCAACCAGCGGCATATCGGCATAGGGCTTGCCATCGAGCGAGAGGGTCAGGGTGGCCACCTTGTCGCCCTGGCGCACCGGCGCGATCAGCGGCTGCACGCTCTTCACTTCGGCCTTGAGGCGATCGCCAACGCTGGTCAGCCCTTTCGGCAGGGAGAAGATCAGATCCTGCGTGAAACCGGCGCCAACGGTCGCTTGGGCGCCCTTGAAGATCTTCAGGTGCGACAAGGCCTGGCCCTTATCGTAGAGCTTGACGGCATCGAAGGCGCGGTAGCCGTAGTGGAGCAGGGCGAGGGTTTCCTGCACGCGCGCCTGATCGGAGGCGGTGCCGAGGACGACGGCGGTGAGGCGGCGCGCGCCATCGTGTTTCGAGGCGACGAGGCAGAAGCCGGCCGATTCGGTGTGGCCGGTTTTGACGCCGTCAATGGTTGGGTCGAGCCACAGCAGGCGGTTACGGTTGTACTGTTTGATCTTGTTGTAAACGAAGTCCTTGACCGCGTAGTGCTTGTATTCCTCTGGGAAGTCGCGGATCAGGGCAGCGGTCAGGCGCGCGAGGTCGGAGGGCGTGGTCAGGTGCGAGGGGTCGGGCAGGCCGGTGGCATTGACGAAATGCGTCTGTGTCAGGCCGAGGCGTTGCGCTTCGGCATTCATCATGCGCACGAAGGCTTCTTCGGTGCCGGCAATCGCTTCGGCAATCAGGATGCTGGCGTCGTTGCCGGACTGGATGATGACGCCCGAGAGGAGCTCGCTGACGGTGACCGGTTTTTTCGGTTCGATGAACATGCGCGAGCCGGGCGCCTTCCAAGCCTTTTCGGAAACCGGCACGACCTGATCGGGTTTGACCCGGCCATCGCGTAGCGCCGCATAGGCAAGATAGGAGGTCATGATCTTGGTCAGCGAAGCGGGCTCGACCTTCTGGTCGGCGTTCTGAGCGGCGAGTACCTGGCCGCTGGCATGGTCGATCAGCAGCCAGGCGCGGGCGGCGAGAACAGGCGGGGGTTCCTGGGCAAGGGCCGGCGTGCTGACAGAAAGCAGCAGCAGGAAAAAGTAGCGAAGAATGGTCATGGGGAAAATTATAGTTGTAGGTTATTTGACGAGTACGGCGGGTAAATCGAAGGCCGACTTGAGTTGCTCGGCCATTTTGCGCGCTTCGGCGATATCGGCCCAGGGCCCCAGTTGCAGGCGATGCAATGCGCCGGTGCTGCGGATCAGCAGCTTATCGCCCAGATCCCCCAGTTCGCGCGCCAGCTTGATCCTGAGCGACTCGGCATTGTCGCGGCTGCCGAAGGCGCCGAGTTGCAGATAGTGGCCGCTCTTTTCCTCGACATCACGCAATACCGTCGGTGGCTCCTCGCGCGACTGGTTTTCGGCAATCTGAATGAGGGCGTGCTCGGGTAAAGGCGTGGCACCGGGCACAAGGCTTTCGACAACCACCCGACCGCTGCCATTGTCGACCAGACCGAGTTTCCACGCAGCCGTGTAGGACAGGTCGATGACACGATCATGCAGGAAGGGGCCGCGATCATTGACGCGCACCGTGACGGTCTTGCCGGTGTCGGGACGGGTGACGCGGACGTAGGAAGGAATCGGCAGGGTTGGATGGGCGGCGGTCATGCCGAACATGTCGTAGGGTTCGCCGCTCGAGGTTTTCTGGCCATGGAACTTGCGCCCATACCAACTGGCAATGCCTTCGCGCCGATACGGCATCCCCGCTGTCATCGGTACATAGTCACGGCCGAGGACGGTGTAAGGCCGGTTGGCAAAACGGTGTGGTGGTTCATGGCGCGGCTGCGCATCCGGCACGCTGGCGAGGTCGACCGGAATGTGATCGAGCGGGCCATCATCCTGATAGAAGCCGCCGCCACGCTTGAGGGTGACCCCCGGCTTTTTCTCAAAAGTCGGCGCTGGCGGGACGGCAGTGGTTTCGGGCCGGCCGGCATCGACCACCGGTTTGGGGGCTTGCGTGCCGCAGGCGGCAAGCAGGAGCGACAGAAGCCATACGACAATCTTGTTCATTTCTGGACGAGCATGCGATTTTTGTGGATGGACATAAGGATGCCGATGCCCAGACACAGCGTAACGAGAGCGGTACCACCATAACTGACGAAAGGCAGCGGTACGCCCACCACCGGCAGGATGCCGGAGACCATGCCCATGTTGACGAAGACATAGGTGAAGAAGATCAACGTGATGGCACCGGCCAGCAGGCGGCCGAAGAGCGTGGCGGCATTGGCGGCGATCAGCAGGCCGCGACCGATCAGCAGGGCGTAGAGGATGAGCAGTACCAGATTGCCGATCAGGCCGAACTCCTCGGAGTAGACGGCGAAGATGAAGTCGGTATGGCGCTCGGGGATGAATTCGAGCTGCGCCTGCGTGCCCTGTCCCCAGCCCTTGCCGAGCACGCCGCCCGAGCCGATGGCGATGGTCGACTGGATAATATGGAAGCCCTTGCCGAGCGGGTCTTTTTCCGGGTCGAGCAGGGTCAGGATGCGCTGGCGCTGATAGTCGTGCAGCAGATGCCAGGCAAAAGGCGCTGCGGACGCTGCGGACGCACCGAGGCCGAAGATGACTTTCCAGGGCAGGCCGGCGAAGAAGATGACGAAGAAACCGGAAGAAAATACCAGGATCGACGTCCCCAGGTCGGGCTGGCGCACGATCAGTGCGACCGGCAGCAGCAACAGCAGTGTGGCGATGAAGTATTCCCGCAGGCGCAGCATTGATTCGTGCTTCTGGAAATACCAGGCGAGCATCAGCGGCATGGCGATCTTCATCAGTTCGGAGGGCTGGATGCGGATGAAGCCAAGGTCCAGCCAGCGCCGCGCGCCTTTCGAAATGTCTCCGAACAGTGCGACCGCCACGAGCAGCAGGACACCCACCACATAAATGGGCATGGCCAGATACATGAGACGTTGTGGCGGAATCTGGGCGACGATGCGCATGATGGTCAGCGCAATCGCCAGGTGGGCCAACAAGGTAGTCAGACGAGCCGGCGAGGCACTGGCCATGGTAATCAGTGCGAGCAGGATCAACAGGCCGAGGAAGGCCATCAGCGGCCCATCGATCGGGGCGACGAATTTCGACCAGAGTTCGCGGATCATTCGTCGGCCTCCTTGGCAGCCTCGTCGGCCGGTGCAGCCCCGGGCGGCAGCTTGCCGAGCAGGTAGTAGTCAAAAACCTGCCGTGCAATCGGTGCGGCCGCTTGTGCGCCAAAGCCGCCGTTTTCGACTAGCACGGCAACGGCGATCTTCGGCTGCTCGGCCGGGGCATAGGCGATGAACAGCGAGTGGTCGCGCAACTCATGCTTGACGCTGTCGCGGTTGTATTTGCCGCCTTTCAGCGAATACACCTGCGCTGTCCCGGTCTTGCCGGCGGAAACATATTCGGCGCCGGCAAAGGCCCGCGCGCCGGTACCCTCCTTGTTGACGCCGACCATGGCATGCTTGATCACGTCGATATGCTCCTGCTTGAGGGGCAGGGTGCGCAAGGGTTGCGGTTCGACATAGGTTTTCTGTGCCGATTTGGTATCGGTGATGTGATTGACGAGATGGGGACGGAACATCACACCATCATTGGCCAGCGTGGCCATGGCCTGAGCCAGCTGGATCGGCGTATAGGCGTTGTAGCCCTGGCCGATGCCGACGGAAATGGTTTCGCCGGCATACCATTTTTGCTGCTCCGGCTTTCTGAAGCGTTTTTTCTTCCAGGCCTGGGAAGGCAGCACGCCCTCCGACTCGCCTTCGATGTCGATGCCGGTCTTGCTACCGAAGCCAAAGTGGGTCATGAATTTTGCGATGTTGTCGATACCCAAGTCGTTGGCAAGGACATAGTAGTAGGTGTTGCAGGACTGGACGATGGATTTGTACATGTCCACCATGCCGTGCCCGCCCTTCTTGTCGTCCATGAACATATGACCGCCGAAATTGAAAAAGCCAGGATCGGCAAGGAGCTGCTCCGGTCGGCGCTTGCCCGTCGTCAGCGCCGCAAGGGCCATGTAGGGCTTGAAGGTTGAACCGGGCGGATAGGCGCCGTTGAGGGCACGGTTGACCATCGGTTTTTCTGGCGAGTCATTTAGGTCCCGCCAGTCTGCCGTGGTGATGCCATCGACGAACAGATTGGGATCGTAGTTGGGTACCGACACCATGGCGAGGATACCGCCGCTGGACGGTTCGATGGCAACCAGCGCGCCCTTACGCTCGCCGAAGGCCTTTTCGGCAACCTCCTGCAGCTTCACGTCGAGGGTCAGCGTCAGGTTGTTGCCGGGTACCGGCGCGGTGCGAGCCAGTGTGCGGATGGCTCGTCCGCCGGCATCGACCTCCACTTGCTCGAAGCCGCTGGTACCGTGCAACTCCAATTCGTAATGCCGTTCCAGCCCGGTCTTGCCGAAATGATCGGTACCCCGGTAGTTGGCTTCGACTTCCGCCTCTTCGATCTGCGCCATGTCGCGCTCGGTAATACGGCCGATATAGCCGAGCACATGCGAGGCGAAGGCGCCGCGCGGATACTGGCGGAATAGCCGCGCCTTGATCTCGACGCCAGGGAAGCGGAAGCGGCGGGCGATGAACTTGGCAACCTCCTCATCGGTGAGACGGGTGCGGATCGGCAGCGAGTCGAAGCGCTTGCTCTCTTCGAGGAGCTTCTTGAAGCGTTTGCGATCCTTAGCCTCAATGGTAATGAATTCGGCCAGGCCATCGATCGTGTCTTCGAGGTTGGCGACCTGGGTGGGGGTAATCTCCAACGTGTAGGCCGAATAGTTGCGTGCCATCACCTCGCCGTTGCGGTCGACGATCAGACCGCGGTTCGGCACGATCGGCAGCAGCGAAATGCGGTTGTCTTCCGCGCGCGTCTGGTAGTAGTCGTGCTGGATGACCTGCAGCCAGACGAAGCGCGCAAACAGCAAGGTAAAGCAGATGAGCACCAGGCCGCCGACAATGGCGATGCGGCGGTTGAACTGCTCCAGACCTTCCTGCGCGTCGCTGAATTCCATCGGGCGTGTCAGATAGGACGGTTCTCGTCGCGTTCAACCGGCCGGTATTGCGGCAGCAGCAGCACTAGGCTGACCGGATGCCAGATCAGGATCGCGACGAAGCTCGAGAGAAAATACAAGATGCCGGGGAACTCGGCACCGGTCGCCATGCGGATCAACAGCATCACCAGTTGCGTGCCCAGCAGCAGCGGCAGGACATGCAGCGCCTGCTGCACCAGCGGAAACCACAACACGCGGCGCGACAGGCCGCCAGCCGCAAAGGCGAGCAGCACATAGGCCAGGGCATGCTGGCCCATGATGCTGCCGTTGGCGACGTCCATCACCAAACCGAAGAAAAAGGCCGTGCCCATGCCGACCTTGAGCGGTTGGTGGATGCACCAGAAGGCCAGTACCAGCGCCACCCAGTCCGGGATACCGGGCAGGCGGCCAAACGGGATCAGGTTGAGGACCAGTGCCGAAACCAGCGTGAAATGGATGAACCAGCCGCTCACCGGCAGGAGGATGCGACGCGAGGAGTGGGTGGGCTGAATCATGTCCTAGTGAGCCTTGAGCGCGGCCGCGCGTGCCTTGCGGCCCATGGCCGGTTTCTTGGCGTTTTCTTCGGCTTCGGGCGGCATCGGCAGGATTTTGCGGGTGCCGAGCACCAATACCTGACCATGGCGCTCGACACCTGCGAGCGGCACGCATTCGATGCGGGCAAAGGAGAAGGAGTTGTTGCGATCGATGCTGGTGACGCGTGCCACCGGCAAACCTGGCAGGTAGATACCGTCGAGGCCTGAAGTGACAAGCGTATCGTTCGGCTGCACATCGGCGTTGGCCGGCAGGAATTTGAGCTCCATGGTGCCGCTGCCGGCGCCAGCAAGCACGGCACGCAAACCGTTGCGTGCCACCTGGACGGGAATGGCTTGATTCTTGTCGGTGAGCAAGGTCACCTCGCTGGTGAGCGGAAAGACACGCGTCACCTGGCCGATGACGCCAAGATCGTCAATCACCGCCTGGCCAATCTCGACCTCATGACTGCTGCCGTGATCGATGACGATACGCCGCGCAAACGGGTCGCGCGCGGCATACAGGACATCGGCCGCACGGGCGGGCACGTCGAGCTTTTCCTGCATATCGAGGAGGGCGCGCAGGCGCAGATTCTCGTTGTCCAGATGAGCCTGGCGCAACAGCAGGTTGGCCTGCGCCAACTGGCGTTTGCGCAATTCGGCGTTTTCCTGTTGCAGGCTGACCAGATTGGCAAAATAGCTGCCGGCATCGTTGGCCCCTTCAACCGGCAGCAACACGACCTTCTGTACCGGCCACATTGCGGTGGCGATCATCAGGCGGGTGGGTTCGAGGGTGCGGTAGCGCAGATCGGCGACCAGCAGCAGCATGGAAAGCGAGACGAAGAAAGCCAATTGCGCGAGCGGTGCCGGACCCCGTTTGAAAAACGGGGGCGGCGAATGGCCAATATGACCACCGGCAGACATCAAGGCAAGGAACTCCCCGGTCGATTAGGCGAAAAATGCAGGCAGCGCACGCCCAGTCGGGCAGAGGCGCACCGTCAGGAAGACTACTGGCGCGGCGCTTATTCGTTGGAGAAAATACTGCCGAGTTTGTCCATCTTTTCCAGCGCGAGACCGGAACCGCGCACCACGCAGGTGAGCGGATCGTCGGCGACGATGACGGGCAGACCGGTTTCCTCCATCAGCAGGCGGTCGAGGTCGCGCAGCAAGGCGCCGCCGCCGGTCAGCACCATGCCTTTTTCGGCGATGTCGGCGCCGAGTTCCGGCGGAGTCTGTTCGAGCGCGATCTTGACGGCACCGACGATCTGGTTGAGCGGATCGGACAGCGCTTCGAGAATCTCGTTCGAACTGATGGTGAAGCTGCGCGGGATGCCCTCGGCGAGGTTGCGACCCTTGACCTCCATCTCCTTGACCTCGGAGCCGGGGAAGGCCGAGCCGATGCTCTTCTTCACCGATTCGGCGGTCGTCTCGCCGATCAACATGCCGTAGTTGCGGCGGATGTAGTTGATGATCGCATCGTCGAACTTGTCGCCGCCGACGCGCACCGAGCCGGCATAGACCATGCCACCCAGCGAAATCACACCGACTTCGGTGGTGCCGCCGCCGATGTCGACGACCATCGAGCCGGTAGCGTCCGAGACCGGCAGGCCGGCACCGATCGCGGCAGCCATTGGTTCCTCGATCAGGTAGACCTGCGAGGCGCCGGCGCCGAGTGCCGATTCGCGAATGGCGCGACGCTCGACCTGCGTCGAGCCGCAGGGCACGCAGATGATGATGCGCGGGCTGGGCGAGAGCAGGCGCGAGTCATGCACCTTCTTGATGAACTGCTTGAGCATTTGCTCGGTGACGGTGAAGTCGGCGATGACGCCGTCCTTCATCGGGCGAATGGCGGTGATATTGCCCGGCGTCTTGCCGAGCATCTGCTTGGCGGAATGGCCGACAGCCTGGATGGTCTTTTTGGCGTTCGGGCCGCCTTCGGTACGGATGGCCACGACGGAAGGTTCGTCGAGTACGATGCCCTTGCCGCGGACATAGATCAGCGTGTTGGCGGTACCCAGGTCGATAGCCAGGTCGTTGGAGAAATAGGAGCGGAGAAAGGCGAACATCGGTATCCCAAATAAGCAAAAGGCAGCCGCCGGAAAGGAGAAGGCGCTGCCGGAAAAGGTAGCCTATGATACTCTAATGCGCTCCCTCGAATAAGCGTCCCTCTAGCCCCCAATCCCCCTTTTCTTTACATTAACCCCGAAAAATCATGTCCTTGAGCTTGGACGATGTCAGCCGCATTGCGCGCCTAGCACGCATCGAAATTTCCTCTGCCGAAGCCGAGCGCACCCGCGACCAGTTGAACGGCATTCTCGACTTTGT
This sequence comes from uncultured Methyloversatilis sp., assembly GCA_964477575.1. Lineage (GTDB taxonomy): Bacteria > Pseudomonadota > Gammaproteobacteria > Burkholderiales > Rhodocyclaceae > Sulfuricystis. The sequence continues at coordinate 156,015 of CAYZEA010000006.1, read as the reverse complement.
GGCCCAGTTGCAGGCGGTCAATACCGACGGCATCGAGCCGATGGCCCATGCGGTCGATGTCGTGCAGCGCCTACGCGCGGATGCGGTCACCGAACCGGATCGCCGCGATGCTTTCCAGGCCATTGCACCCGAGACCGAGGCCGGTCTGTATCTGGTGCCGAAGGTGATCGAATGATCAATGCGAGCCTGAAAGAATTGGCCAGCGCACTGGCCGAAAAGAAAATCTCCAGCGTCGAACTGACCACGCTGTTCCTCGATCGCATCGAGAAGCACAACGCGAACCTGAACGCCTTTGTGACCATCGACCGTGAGAAGACACTTGCCGCCGCCCGCGCGACCGATCAAAAAGTCGACGCCGACAGGACGGCACTGACGGGCATTCCCTTGGCCCACAAGGACATCTTCTGCGCCGAAGGCTGGCGCACCACCTGTGGTTCGAAGATGCTCGGCAATTTCATCTCGCCCTACGATGCCCATGTCGTCGAGAGGCTGAGTGCGGCGGGCATGGTAACGCTCGGCAAGTGCAACATGGACGAGTTCGCCATGGGCTCGTCGAACGAGACCTCTTTCTTTGGCCCGGTGAAAAACCCGTGGGATACCGCTTGCGTGCCCGGCGGTTCCTCGGGCGGTTCGGCAGCGGCGATTGCCGCACGTCTGGCGCCGGCAGCGACCGGGACGGATACCGGCGGCTCGATCCGTCAGCCCGCCGCGCTGTGCGGCCTGACCGGCATCAAGCCGACCTATGGCGTGGTGTCGCGCTACGGCATGATCGCCTTCGCCTCTTCGCTCGATCAGGGCGGGCCGATGGCCAAGTCGGCCGAGGACTGCGCGCTGCTGCTGAATGCCATGGCCGGCTTCGACCCGCGCGATTCGACTTCGCTGGAACGTCCGGCCGAGGATTACTGCCGCGATATGGTGAAGCCCCTGACGGGTTTGCGCATTGGCTTACCCAAGGAATTCTTTGGTGCCGGCATGGACGATGGCGTGCGTGTTGCCGTCGAGACGGCGCTGGCCGAATATCGCAAGCTGGGCGCCACCACGGTCGACGTCTCGCTGCCGAATTCAGGATTATCCGTTCCGGCCTACTACGTGATCGCACCGGCCGAGGCCAGTTCGAATCTATCGCGTTTCGACGGCGTGCGCTACGGCCATCGCGCCGCCGAGTACGGCGATTTGAACGACATGTATGCGAAGAGTCGCGCCGAAGGGTTTGGCGATGAGGTGAAGCGCCGCATCCTGATCGGTGCCTACGTGCTTTCGCATGGCTACTACGACGCCTATTACCTCAAGGCGCAGAAGATTCGCCGTCTCATCGCCGCCGACTTTGCGGCCGCCTTCAAGGATTGCGATGTGATCATGGGGCCGACGGCGCCCTCGGTGGCCTTCAAGTTTGGCGAAAAGAGCGCCGACCCGGTGCAGATGTATCTCTCCGACATTTACACGATCGCCGTCAACCTCGCCGGCCTGCCGGGCATGTCGATTCCCTGCGGTTTCGATCGCGACCTTCCCGTCGGCCTGCAACTGATCGGCCCCTGGTTCGGCGAGGCGCAGATGCTGAATGTGGCGCATCGCTACCAGCAGACAACCGACTGGCATCGGCGCATGCCGGCTATGTTTGCGGGATAAATGGGTTTTGTTCATGAAGGGTGATGTATGACTCGGTGGGAAGTGGTGATTGGGCTGGAAACGCATGCCCAGCTGCAAACAAAATCCAAAATCTTTTCCGGCGCCAGCACCGCCTTCGGCGCCGAACCGAATCGTCAGGCCTGCGCGATAGACATCGCCTTGCCCGGCGTGCTGCCGGTGCTCAACCGCGAGGCGGTGGTCTGTGCCATCAAGTTCGGCCTTGCCGTCGGCGCCGAGATCGCGCCGCGCTCGATCTTCGCACGCAAGAACTACTTTTACCCCGACCTGCCCAAGGCTTACCAGATCAGCCAGTTTGAGACCCCGGTCGTTTCCGGCGGCGGGCTGACGATTCATGTCGGCGATCGGGAGAAGCTGGTTCACCTGACGCGCGCCCATTTAGAAGAAGATGCCGGCAAGTCGCTGCACGAGGATTTCCATGGCAAGACCGGCATCGACCTGAATCGTGCCGGCACGCCGCTGCTGGAGATCGTCACCGAACCCGACATGTGCTCCAGTGCCGAAGCGGTCGCCTATGCCAAAGCGCTGCACTCGCTCGTTACCTGGATCGGCATCTGCGACGGCAACATGCAGGAAGGCAGCTTCCGCTGCGACGCCAACGTCTCGGTACGTCGTCCCGGCGCGCCGCTCGGTACGCGCCGCGAGATCAAGAACCTCAACTCCTTCCGCTTCCTGCAGCAGGCCATCGACTACGAGATCCAGTGGCAGATCAACGAGATCGAGGAAGGCCGCAAGATTCAGCAGGCTACCGTGTTGTTCGATCCCGACAGCGGCGAGACGCGGGCGATGCGCAGCAAGGAGGACGCGCACGACTACCGCTATTTCCCCGACCCCGACTTGCTGCCGCTGGAAATCAAGCCCGAGTGGATTGCCGAGGTCAAGGCGGGTTTGCCTGAGCTACCGCAAGCCTTGCATGCGCGCTTTCAGGCCGACTATGGCCTCTCGGCCTACGATGCGGCGACACTGGCGGTCACGCGTGCCAGTGCGCAGTTCTTTGAGGAAACCGTCGCCATTGCCGGCAAGGAGAATGCGAAGGCCTGCGCCAACTGGACGATGGGCGAACTGGCCGCGCGTCTAAACCGCGACGAGAGGGATGTCACCGCCAGCCCGGTATCGGCGACGCAACTGGCCGGCATGGTCAAGCGCATCGTCGACGGCACCCTGTCCTCCAAACTCGCCAAGGAGGTCTTCGAAGCGCTATGGAACGGCGAAGGAAAAGATGCCGATGCGATCATCGAGGCACGCGGCCTCAAGCAGGTTTCCGATGCGTCGGCGATCGAACCGATCATCGACGAGGTGCTGGCCGCCAACCCGAAATCGGTTGAGGAATTCCGCGCCGGCAAGGACAAAGCCTTCAACGCACTAGTCGGTCAAATCATGAAAGCGACCAAAGGCAAGGCCAATCCGCAGCAGGTGAATGATCTGTTGAAGAAGAAACTGGCCGGATAGTTACTTTTTTCCTGTCAGCTCGCGGTAGCGCTTCTTGTCGGCCTCGAAACGCGCCTTGGCAGCTGCGATGTCGGTATCCTTCTGCTGCAGCGCTTTTTGCTGGGCCGCAAGTTCGGCCTCGTTGTCCCTGATCTGGCTTTGCAGGTTGGCCGGCATAGGCTTCTTGGTATAGAACTCTTTTTCCTGGTCGAGCTTGAGTTTTTTCTTCTCGGCAGCCTCAAGACGGTTTTTGGCCTGTTCGGCATTCTTTTCGATTTCGACAATGGCCCGATCGCGTGCCTTGTCGATATCGTGTTCGGTGGTGTAGCTATCCGTAAGAGCGCGATCGCGGCGCGCCATTTCCTCGGCCTTTTTCTTTTCCTCGGCAGCACGCACTTTTTCGGCCTCGCGGGCAGCAAGTTCTTCTTTCGTCAGGGGCCGCTCGATTTCGCGCGCCACGCCGCCCTTATCGAAAACCGTCTTGGCCTTGTCGAGACATTGCTGGGGTGCGGGATCGCCACAAGTTCGCTTGCCATCGATATCGCAGCAGGTGATCTTGGCCGCAGCAGGGAGGGTAAATGCGGTACCGAGCAGCAGGACGAGAATTGTTGAGGATTTAAGCAACACCATAGGTCTCCCGATAGCGGCGAACGGCCGCAAGGTCTAATTCCAGCGCCGGCTGTCCGGCAAGATAGTCAATCACATCGCTCAGGCGGGCGACGGCAATCACCGGCATGCCGAGCGACTGCTCCACTTCCTGTACAGCCGACAGCGTGCCGGTGCCGCGTTCCTGGCGGTCGATGGCGATGGCAACGCCGGCGGGTGTCGCACCACCGGCACGGATGATATCCACCGATTCGCGCACCGAGGTGCCGGCCGAGATGACATCGTCGACAATCAGCACGCGGCCAGCGAGCGGAGCGCCGATCAAAGTGCCGCCCTCGCCATGATCCTTGGCTTCCTTGCGGTTGAAAGCAAATGGAAAGTTGTAGCCGCGTGCCACAAGCGCCATGGCGATTGCGGCGACCAGCGGGATACCCTTGTAGGCCGGGCCGAACAGCATGTCGAACCGAATCTCCGTAGCGAGGATTGCATCGGCATAGAAATTGGCCAGCTTCGACAGGGAGGCGCCATCGTTGAACAAGCCGGCATTAAAGAAATAGGGGGAGAGACGTCCGGCCTTGGTCTTGAATTCGCCAAAACGCAAAACACCTTTCGCGCAGGCAAAGGCGACAAAATCCTGTCTAAAATCGGCGAGCTTACTCATCATAGCGTCCATAGCGAAATCATTCTACATGCTGCGCATCGTTACATTGAACCTCAACGGTATCCGTTCGGCCACCCGCAAAGGCTGGCTCGACTGGCTGGCGACACAGGACGCCGACATTGTCTGTGTGCAGGAATTGAAAGCGCAAGTAGGCGACATGACCGAAGCAACGCGCTGCCCCGGCGGCACGATGACGGGCTGCTTCCATTACGCCAAGAAGAAGGGCTACAGCGGCGTCGGACTGTATGCGCGCCGCCCCCCCGAATGCGTCATCGAGGGCATCGGCAATCCCGAGTTCGATGCCGAAGGGCGCTATCTGCGGGCCGACTGGCCGGGGCTGTCGGTGATCTCCCTGTATATGCCCTCAGGCTCTTCCTCGTCGGAGCGCCAGGAAGCCAAGTTTCGCTTCATGGATGTTTTTTATCCCTGCCTGACTGCAATGATGGAAGAGTCGCGCGCGACGGGACGCGAGTTCGTCATCTGCGCCGACTGGAATATTGCGCCGACCGAGAAGGACTTGAAGAACTGGAAATCGAACCAGAAGAATTCCGGCTTCCTGCCCGAAGAGCGCGACTGGATGGCTCGTGTCAAGGCAGAGCTTGGTTGGGTGGATGTCTACCGCGCACTTCATCCGGATGAGGAGGGTGAGGCCTATACTTGGTGGTCGAATCGTGGTCAGGCTTGGGCGAAAAACGTAGGCTGGCGGATCGACTATCAGTTGGCGACGCCCGGCATGGCCGCCGCGGTTCGCGCAGCACGGGTTTTTAAAGAAGCGCGCTTTTCAGATCATGCGCCCTTGATCATCGACTACGCCCGATCATGATTGCCTGTGAGACAATGGCAGCATCATTCGACCCATGATTACCCAAGGAGCAGAAAATGACTGAATTGAGCGATGTCAGCAAAGATAAACTGATCAGCGATTTCAAGGTGGTGGTTGCCGATGCGGAAGAGCTGCTGCGTGCCACAGCCAATCAGGCCGGCGACATGGCTACCGAATTGCGCGGCAAGATCCAGACGCGTCTGGCCGACGCCAAGGTTCGCCTGGCCGATGCCGAAGCGGTGATGGTCGACAAAGCCAAACTGGTGGGGCGTGCCGCCGACGATTATGTGCATGACAATCCTTGGCGCTCCGTCGGCGTGGCTGCCGGAATCGGCCTCATCGTCGGTCTGCTGATCGGCCGTCGTTGAGTCAATCCTCCAGGCTTCTCGCTTCCCTGCGCGGCTTTGCGACCACCTCGGTCGCCCTGCTGCGTACGCGACTGGCTCTCCTCAAGGTCGAGGCACAGGAAGAAGCTGACCGCCTCATCGGCTTGCTGTTGTGGGGGATTGCCGCCACCCTGCTGGGAATTGCCGGATTGGTGTTCCTCGCCGTATGGCTGACGGTGTTGTTTTGGGAGGATCACCGCCTGTTGGCGCTGGGTATCTTTACTGCGGTATTTCTCGGTGGCGCCGCTATTGCCGTCGCGAGCGTCCTCAGATTGGCGCGCCAGAGCTCACAACTTTTTGCCGCGAGCCTCGCCGAATTGCGGCGCGATGAAGCTGCGCTGACAGACTCCCCGCACGAACTACGCCCATGAGTCGTACCGTCGCGCATGTGCTTGAAAAGCAGCGCTTGCAGTTTGCGTCTGCCGAACAACGTGGCCGCCTGGCCCGGTATGGGGAAGGCCTTGCGCCTTTGTTCAAGGTCGCCGACCATGTGCAGGACGGCGCACGCTGGGTGCAGCGTCATCCCGAGGTGGCAGTCGGCGTTTTGGCGCTGATAGCGGCCGCCCGCCCGCGTGCGCGCCAGTTTCTCTGGCGCTGGTCGAAACGTAGTTTCGTCGTCTGGAAGTTTTGGCGCAACACGACACGCTGGCTGGAGCAAGATTCGCCCCCATCGCGCACCGCATAATGGGTCGCCGCTTTTCGCCGCTGATCGTGCGCGACATGCTCGAGGCGCAGCAGCGCGAACGCCAGCGGATCACGCGCGAGCTGACCAAGGTCAAGGGACTGATGCCGCTGCTGATGAAACGGCGCAATGGCGGTCGCTGGCGTGTCGATGAGCGCCATGAACTGATCGAGCAACTGCACGCGCTCGCGCACCTGTCACCCTATCTGGTCGTATTGGCAATGCCCGGGTCGGCGTTGTTTCTACCAGCGTTGGCCTGGTGGCTGGATCGACGACGGCAAAACCGCAATACCTCTTCCAGTGACCGCAAAGCGGCGTGAATGCCTTGAATTGCCGGTGCATGCTGGTAACATGATCAGCAAATACTAATACTACAAACAGGGGATTGTTGAATGTCGGGGCTGGTTCGTTGCGTACTTTATGTCCGCCTTCCGGTCTGGAAAATCTGGCCAGGTGGTATGGTCTATGTGGCTGATTACATCCACAAGCAACGGCCGGACGTTCAACAGGAAATTCTTGACCTCGCGGTTATTCCGGCTGGGGAAAGAAAGTCGGCGCTGGCAGAACGGCTCGCCGCCTTGAAACCCGACGTGGTTGCCTTCTCTTGGCGCAACATGCAGACCTTCGGGCCGCACCCGGAAAATGATGCGCTCGATGTGGTGATGAATTTCGACCATTCGCCGAATCCCTGGCGCCGTCTGCAATCGGCCTGGCAGGCCATCGGCATCATTGCCGACTATGCCCGCCAGCGCATCAGCAACTTCGGCTATCTGCGCCTGGTACGAAAACTGATGCCGCACAGCCGCCTGGTAGTGGGCGGCACGGCGGTGTCGATTTTCGGCAAATATGTCGCTGCCAAATGTCCCCCCGACACCGTGGTCGTCGTTGGCGAAGGCGAGGACGCGATGCTGTCGATTGTCGATGGCTTTTCCGTGCCGGCCGGCCACCACTACTACAAGGATGCCGGCGGTACTGTGCATCACCGGCCAGCCGAGGAAAACTTCGATCTGAGCCAGCTGACCGCCATCGATTTCCCCTACATTGCCTCGATCTTTCCTGCCTTTGATGCGTATGTCGGCGGTAAGGAGGCAATCGGCGTACATACCAAGCGCGGCTGCCCCTTCCAGTGCCATTTCTGCCTTTACAACAAGATCGAAGGTGCGCTGCAGCGTTACCGTAATCCGGTCGAGGTCGCGAAGGAAATCGAGGTGCTGAGCCGCGACTATGGCGTCAAGCATATCTGGTTTACCGATGCACAGTTCTGTTCCACGCGTCGCAGCATGGCACACGTCGAGGCGATTCTCGACGAGATGCTGGCGCGTCAGGTGCAGGTACGCTGGACCGGCTATCTCCGTCTGAACTACCTGACGGCGCCAGTCGCCCGCAAAATGATCGCCAGCGGCCTGGAGAGCATCGACCTTTCTTTTACCGGCTCGCAGGACATGATCGACAGTCTGACGCTGGGCTACGAACTCGATCAGCAGATGGAAGCCTTCAAGCTGTTCGCAGACGCCGGGATGACGGACCAGCAGGTGAAGCTCTACCTGCCGCTGAATGCGCCGGGCGAGTCGCCCGAAACCCTGCGCGCTACCTTCGCGCGTATCGACGAGCTGTATGCCCTGTTCGGGCGCGACAAGGTGCTGCCCTTCATTTTCTTCGTTGGTGTGCAGCCGAATACGCCGATCGAGAAAAAACTCATTGCAGACGGCTACCTGCCGCAGCACTACGATCCGCTGACGCTGAATCCCTTCATCATCAAGAAGCTGCTCTACAACCCAGGGCCGTTGGGCCGCCTGATCGGCCGCGCCTACCTGCGGGCGCTGGAATATTCGAGCAAGCTGGATGATACCAGTGGCGAATATGTCGGCCGGGCGACGCTGGAAATCCTGGCGCGCGAATTGGAAAGTTTCAGGCCAGCGACAGGCACACGTACTTCAACTCAAGATACTCCTCAATCCCGTACTTCGAACCTTCCCGTCCGATCCCCGACTGTTTGACCCCGCCAAAGGGCGCTACCTCGTTGGCGATCAGTCCGACATTCACGCCCACCATGCCGTATTCCAGCGCTTCGGCAACGCGCCAGACGCGTGCCAAATCGCGTGCGTAGAAATAGCCAGCCAGGCCGTATTCGGTGGCATTGGCGAGGGCAATCGCCTCGGCTTCATCCTGAAACTTGAACAGCGGCGCGACCGGCCCGAAAGTCTCCTCGCGCGCGCAGCGCATGGCAGGCGTCACATCCGCCAGCACGGTCGGCTCGAAGAAAGTGCCGCCCAGCGCGTGGCGCTTGCCGCCGGTCAAGATACGGGCGCCGTGCGCCACGGCATCGGCGACATGGGCCTCGACTTTTTCCAGTGCCTGCGCGTCGATCAGCGGACCCTGCGTCACACCCGCCGTGGTGCCAGCGCCGACTTTTAGTTTCGTTACTTCGGCGGCGAGCTTCTGCGCGAATTCTTCGTAGATGCCGGCCTGCACCAGCAGGCGGTTGGCGCAGACGCAAGTCTGGCCGGCGTTGCGGTATTTCGAAGCCATTGCGCCAGCGACGGCCGCATCGACATCCGCATCGTCGAAGACGATGAACGGTGCGTTGCCGCCGAGTTCCAGCGAAACCTTCTTCAGCGTCGGCGCGCACTGCGCCATCAGCAGCCGGCCGACTTCGGTCGAGCCGGTGAAGGAAAGTTTGCGGACGGTCGAGTTGCCGGTCAGTTCGCCGCCGATCAGGGGGGCATTAGCCGCCGAACTGGTGACGACATTGAGGACGCCTGGGGGAAAGCCAGCGCGTTCGGCCAGCGCGGCCAATGCCAATGCGGTAAGTGGCGTCTGTTCGGCCGGCTTGACCACCACCGGACAGCCGGCCGCCAGTGCCGGCGCCACCTTGCGCGTGATCATCGCCGCAGGGAAGTTCCACGGCGTAATCGCGGCGCAGACGCCGATCGGTTGCTTGAGGACGAGCAAGCGCTGATTGGCGATGGTCTGCGGAATCACATCGCCATAGGTGCGTTTGGCTTCCTCGGCAAACCATTCGACGAAGCTGGCCGCATAGAGCGCTTCGCCGCGCGCTTCGGCGAGCGGCTTGCCCTGCTCGCTGGTCATCAACAGCGCCAGGTCGTCGGCATAGGCAACGATCAGTTCGAACCACTGGCGCAGGATGCCGCCGCGCTGCTTGGCCGTGAGCGCGCGCCAGGCCGGCCAAGCGGCATTAGCCGCCGCAATGGCACGGCGTGTTTCCGTTGCCGCCATGTCGGGTACGCTGGCCAGCGTCTCGCCACTGGCCGGGTTGATGATCGTCGCGGTGGCACCGTTGTCGGCGGCGACCCAGGCACCATCGATGAAAGCGCGCTCGCGCAACAATTCGGGATGCGGCAATTGCATGGCATTTACTCCGTTTATTAGCTGGTTAGCGGCGAGTCTAGCGAATTAGTATGGCCGCATGCGAATCTTCGTCCTGATCGTTCTGGCCCTGCTGACCGGCTGCGGGCATTTTGGCCGTTCGCCCGCGCCGTCGCCGGAGACAGCGCGTGCTTCGGTCGATCCGCGGGCACATGAGGTGGTGATCTACGCGCTCGGACTGATCGATACCGGTTACCGTTTTGGCGGCAAGAACCCCGAGGCCGGGCTGGATTGCAGCGGCATGGTCAGCCATGTCTTCGAGCAGGCTGCCGGCCTGCGCCTGCAGGGTTCGGCTGCCGAAATTGCCGCACGGGGGCGCTCGGTCGATCCAGCCAGTCTACGGCCGGGCGACCTGGTGTTTTTTAACACACGCAATCGGCCGCGCTCACATGTGGGCATCTACATTGGCGATGGCCGCTTCATCCACGCACCGAACAGCAACGGCAAGATACGTACCGAGAGCCTGACACAGAGCTGGTTCGCAACGCGCTTCGAGGAAGCGCGCACTTACTTCGACTGAAACTGGTCGCGCCGCGGCATGGCCTTTCGGGCCACCCGGTAGGCCATGCCGCAGGGCAGGCAAAAGGATTTCGGGCAGGTCAAATCTTCATTGCGCCAGATGGCGATGAGCCAGAACAGCAGCCCCAAGACGGCTCCTGCGATGACGAAGATCAGCAGCAGGAACTGGAATCCGAACGATCCATTGGCGAATGGCAAGGTACAGAACACGCCGGCAATAACGCCCAACAGGCAAGTTTGCCAGACCTCCCACCAGCCACGTTTGCAGCACTGATACAGCAACGGATATCCGACAACGAATGCGCCGAAGAAAACGAACAACGCGGCTCGATGGGGATTAAGTCCGAGTCCCAGTTCGAGCACCATGGCCGCAAATGCCGCCGCTACGATCAGCAGCGCAAGGCTGACGCGTTGCATGTTGAAACCCTCCGCGCGGTCTGTTGTTGAACCTCATTGGGGTGATGCCGCTACGGAGGATTGTGACAAGCTTTTGCGTCGGGGGCAATAGATATTAAGGGGGCATCAATACGCTGGCACGGCGCGCCAGCCGCCGGGACACTGGCCGACGTAGGGATAATAGGCGCCATAGGCGTCGCAGTAGTACCACATCGTGCCCGGAGGGCGGGCTGGCGTGGGGGTTACGACCACCGGCGGGCTGGGCGGCGCATCCATCGAAAACAGGATGCTACCCACCGCCAAGCCGGCTAGCCCCCAGCCGATGGCACTGGAATGCGAATGATGGCGATGGCGATCGTGCCGACGATCATGGTCACGATCGAATCCGCGCTGACCATAGCCGTGGCGATCATGGCGATCATGGTCGCCGGCAACCGCCAGGGTAGTGGACAGCAACAGACTGGCAAGCAAAGCGGCAAGGGCGCGTTTCATGGGTTTTCTCCTCCAGCGATAGAAGAAAAAACGCTCCAGCTGGCCTGTTGCCGACGCGATGTTTGTAAGGATTTGTATCCGTCGGGGCGAAAAGTCGACGCTGGCGAGACGGGGCGCTATACCCCGTGCTGCTTGAACCAGGCCAGGAGACGATTCCAGCCGTCCTCTGCCGCATCCTTGCGATAGGTCGGGCGATAGTCGGCGTGAAAAGCGTGGGGAGCGTCGGGATAAACGTGTATCTGAGATTTTCCTCCCGCTTTCTTCAGGGCATCGCCCATTGCCTCGACATCTTCGAGCGGGATCCCCTGATCCTTGCCGCCGTAAAGCCCGAGCACGGTCCCTTTGAGCCCACCGGCAATGTCGAGCGGCCATTTTGTCGTGCGGTCATTGACCTCGCCGTCGATGCGGCCATACCAAGCCACGCCGGCCTTGACGTTCGGGTTGTGGGCGCTGTACAGCCAGGTCTGACGGCCCCCCCAGCAGAAACCGGTGATGCCCAGGCGGGCGGGATCGCCGCCATTTTTCGCGGCCCAGGTAGCGCACGCATCCAGGTCGGCCATGACTTCCCTGTCCGGCACTTTGGCGATGATGGCCGAGAGAATGTCCTGCACATTGGTCATCTTGCGCGGGTCGCCATAGCGGGCGAACAACTCGGGGGCAATCGCCAGATAGCCAAGCTTGGCGAGGCGACGACAGACATCGGCGATGTACTCATGCACGCCAAAGATTTCCGAGACAACAAGAATCGTGGGCAAGTTCTTCCCACCTTCCGGCATGGCGCGGTAGGCGGCCAGTTCGCCAATCTTGATCTCGCCCGCCGCCAGTCCTGTGGCCTCGGTCTTGATGGCCGTTTGCGCAGCCACCGGGCCGGCGGCAATGGCGAAGCCGGCCCCCAGAGCCGTGGCGACGAAGCCGCGGCGGGTAAAGCCGACGGCAGGAACAAGACTGTCGAAATCGGGGTTCTTCTGATTCATGGGACTCTCCTCTCGTAGCAATGGGGTATGCTACATCAGCACAATATCGAACTGCTCCTGACTATAGCTGGGTTCGGCCTGCAAGGAAATTGGCCGGCCGACAAAATCGGAGAGCATCGCCAGCGCCTGCGATTCCTCGTCCTGAAACAGGTCGGTAACGGTGGGAGCGGCAAGGACGCGCAGTTCGCGCGCCTCAAACTGACGCGCCTCGCGCAATAACTCGCGCAGGATTTCGTAGGCGACGGTCTGCGCGGTCTTGATAATGCCGCGTCCGCCGCAGGTGGGACAGGGTTCGCAGAGAATGTGGGCAAGCGATTCGCGCGTCCGCTTGCGCGTCAACTCGACGAGGCCGAGTTGCGTGAAGCCATTGACGGTAATGCGCGTGTGGTCGCGCACCAGTGCCTTGTTGAGCTCGGCAAGCACCGCCGACTGATGTTTGGACGACTCCATGTCGATGAAATCGACGATGATGATGCCGCCGAGATTGCGCAGGCGCAGTTGGCGGGCGATGGTCTGGGCGGCTTCGAGATTGGTCTTGAAGATGGTGTCGCTGAAATTGGCCTGGCTGCCCGGAGCGCGCGTGCCGACGAAGGCGCCGGTATTGACGTCGATGGTCGTCATTGCCTCGGTCTGTTCGATGATCAGGTAGCCGCCGGACTTGAGGTCGACGCGCCGCGCCAGTGCGCGTTGCAGCTCATCTTCGACGGCATACAGGTCGAACAGCGGCCGTTCGCCGGTGTAGTGGCTGAGCAGCGGGGCGATCTGCGGCATGTATTCCTGCGCGAAAGCCTGCAGCTTCAGAAAGTTTTCGCGCGAGTCGATGATAATGTGCGTGGTATCCGGACCGACCAGATCGCGCAATACCCGCTGGGCCAGGGTCAAATCGTGGTGGAGCATGGTGGGGGGGGCCGCACTCTGGGCACGGTGGCGGATCTCCTGCCAGAGGCGACGCAGATAGGCGATATCGGCGGCGAGCGCCTCGTCGGTCGCATTTTCCGCCATGGTACGGACGATGAAACCGCCGTTCTCGTCGCTCGGGACGAGTTGCTGGATACGCTCGCGCAAAGCTTCGCGGCCGTTTTCGTCGTCGATCTTTTGCGAGATGCCGATGTGCTTTTCCTGCGGCAGGTAGACCAGCAGACGACCGGCCAACGAGATCTGCGTGGTCAGGCGTGCGCCCTTGGTGCTAATCGGATCTTTGAGTACCTGCACCATGACGGTTTCGCCTTCGGCGAGCAGGCGTTCGATCGGGCGCGGGCTGCCGGTCTTTTCGCCCCAGATGTCGGCCACATGCAGGAAGGCCGTGCGCTCCAGCCCGACCTCGATGAAGGCGGATTGCATACCGGGCAAAACGCGCACGACCTTGCCGAGATAGATATTGCTGACAATGCCGCGACCGCCGGCCCGCTCGACGTGCAATTCCTGCACGGCGCCCTGCTGCAGGAGCGCGACGCGCGTTTCCTGCGGGGTGACGTTGATCAGAAACTCTTCATTCATGCCGGATATCCAAACTCGCGCAACAGCAGGGTGGTTTCACACAGCGGCAGGCCGACGATGCCGGATGGGCTGCCACTGATTTGCTCGACAAACAGTGCGGCACGTCCCTGCAAGCCATAGGCCCCCGCCTTGTCGTGCGGTTCGCCGCTGGCGACATAGCGCTGGATTTCGTCCGCCGCGAGCGCGCGGAAGCGTACTTCGCTGACCGACAGTCGGGTTTCCAGGCGTTCCTTGTGCGCCACGGCGATGGCGGTCAGCACGCGATGGGTGCGGTTGGACAAACGCGCAAGGATGGCGCTGGCATCTGCGTCGTCGGTCGGCTTGCCGATGATCTGCCCTTCGAAGTCGATCGTGGTGTCGGCCGAGAGCACGGGGCGTTCCGGCAGGCGGCGCAGGGATAGCAGATGGGCGCCATGCCTTGCCTTGGCCGCCGCGACGCGCAGGGCGTAGGTATCTGGTGCTTCATCGGGCAGCGGATCTTCGTTGGTGGCGGGGTCGGCACGGCCGGCGCCACGGAACAACAACAGGTCGAAACGGATGCCGACCTGCGCAAGCAGTTCGCGGCGGCGCGGGCTTTGCGAGGCGAGGTAGATGCGCGGTTCAAGCTGTGCCATAAGTGTTTAGTCGCGATGATAGGGATGGCCGATGCGCAGGCTTTGGGCGCGATACAGCGCTTCGGCAAGGACGACGCGCGCCAGGCCATGTGGCAGGGTAAGGGAAGAGAGGCGCAGACTGGCTTGGGCCGACTGCTTCAGGGCAGGATCGAGCCCGTCCGGTCCGCCGATCAGGAAGGCGACATCATCGCCTTCAGTCTGCCAGTGCCCCAGCCGTTGCGACAGGGTTTTCGTATCCAGCGCTTCGCCACGCTCGTCGAGGGCGATACGTCGGCAGCGTGTCGGCAGGGCGGCCTCGATGCGTTTGGCTTCGGCGGCCATCATGGCTTCGACGGTCTTGCCGGTGGTACGCGGCTCGGGCTTGATCTCGACGAGTTCGATGGGCAGGTCGCGCGGCATGCGCTTCGCGTATTCGGCGAAGCCGGCAGCCATCCAGTCCGGCAGGCGTGTGCCTACAGCGACCACCAATAACCTCATTCTTCCGTCGCGTCGTCTGCTTCGGCTTTGGATGTGCCGCCCGTCACACGCTTGGGCTTGGTCTGCCAGAGCGATTCGAGATCGTAGTGCTTGCGCACGGCGGGCAGCATGACATGGACGACGATGTCGCCCAGATCGACCAGCACCCAGTCGCCGGTGTCTTCGCCTTCCATGCCGAGGACTTCGCCGCCAGCTTCCTTGACCTTGTCGTGGACGCTGCGCGCCAGCGCCCTGGTTTGGCGATTGGAATCGCCGGTGGCGATGACGATGCGCGCAAACATGTCGGAAAGTTTACGCGTGTTGATGACTTCGATGTCCTTGCCCTTGATGTCTTCGAGGGCGTTGACGGTGATGCGTTGCAGTTTGCGGATGTCCATATCAGGAAAGATAAAGTTGATGGCGTTGAATATAGTCGAGAACCGGCGCGGGCAGCAATTCCAGCAAAGCGGCCGGTGGGTCGTGGGCGGCGATGCGCTGCCGTGCTTCGGTGGCCGATACGGTGCCGGCGATCAGTTCGAAAGGGAAAATGTGGCCGAACGGTTTTGAAAAGTCGACGCTGGGGAGGCGGCGATTAGCAAATTCTTCGGACAATGGCACATCGAAATTCTCCAGCGGAAAGCCCGGCCGGGTCGCGACGGCAAGATGGGCCAGGCCGAAGATGTCCTGCCAGCGATGCCAGCGGGCAAAGCCGCGAAAGGCGTCGGCGCCCATCAGCAGCACCAGCAGACGGTCAGGCCCGAGTTCGCGGCGCAAGCGTTCAAGCGTATGTACCGTGTAGCTGGGCCCGGTGCTATTGACTTCGCTGGCGTCGAGCACAAAGCCGGGTTCGCCGTCGATGGTTGCCTGCACCATCGCCAGCCGGTCGGCCGGCGTACTGCGCGGGGCAGTATTGGGATCGGTGCGGTGCGGCGGCTGGCCGGCGGGAATCCAGCGTATTTCGGGAATTCTCAGGCGGTCGCGGGCGGCACGGGCGAGGGCAAGGTGGGCGAGATGAACCGGGTCGAACGTACCGCCGAGGATGCCGACAGCCCCTGCGCTGCCTGCAGCGTCAGACACTTTCATCCACGCTCGGATGGAAGATGTCGCGGTAGCTGACGTAGATGCTGGCAGTCAGCACTGGGGCGACCAGGAAGATCAGCACCATGCGCAGGGCGATGAAAGCGACATTCAGCGCCAGGCCCGCCACCTGGCTGACGGCGATGAGGATGAAACCGGGCAGCACGCCGGCCAGCACCAGCGCGGCCAGGCCGAACATGCCCATAGCAGCGAGGTTGCGCCAACTCGCGATCCAACTGAAAAACAACGACTTGAACGGGCTGACGCGATCCCATCCGACCAGGAAGGGCGCGAACCAGAAGGCGACGATCATTGGCGTTGCCAGCAGCAGGAGCTGGAGCAGAGCGCCGAGCATTTGGGCTTCGGCTTCGGGATTAACCGGCGCGCCGGCTTCGCCCATGTTCGGCGTTGCCATGGTGCTGTCGAGATTGGCAAGCGGATCGGCACCGTCGTTGAGCGCGAGATTGAGCAACACCAGCAGCAGAGCGCCGATCAGTTGCAGACCCCCGAGGCGCAACAGGGCGCGCCCGTTGCCGATGATGCCGCGCAGCAGCAGGGCTTTGCTGGGCACCTGCTGCTCATCGACCAGTCGGCAGCCGTTGGCGACGATCAAGGTCAGGACGGGCAGCACCAGCGGCAGCATGATCGGGCCAATGCCGGGCAGCAGGATCACCAATATCTGCACAACCAGCAGGTAGGCGAGCGTCAGCGCGGTGATCAGAGAAGGGTTGCGGCGAAACAGGCGGAAGCCCTCGAACAACCAGAACGTCCCGCGCGCGGCGGGCAAGCGGCGCGCCTGCATCGATGCGAATCAGAAAGTCTTGATGACCCACATCGGCACCGAAATGCCGCGGTCGCCGACGCCCAGATCCTCGCGCACAAAACCGCCATCGCCCTTCGGGTCGACCAGATAGTAGGGCGTGCCGTGCGCCGGGGTCACCTTAATCATATAGAGCTTGCCGTTCATACGGTATTCCTCGACTTTGTCCTCGCCGCGTTTCTTGATGGTGACTTGCGGCTCAAGGGCGCTGTCGTCGATCATGCCGGGTGGCGGGGGCGGCGGCTCGGGCAGGGGCTCAAGATTGGCCGGGCGCGTTTGCGCACAGACCGGCAGGGTAATCGCCAAGAGCAGGGCAGGGAAAAAGCGCATGATGGGTGTCTGAAACAAGAGGGAATGCCCTGATTCTAACTACAAATTCAGCAGCAGATCGTGTTCCGCCGGCAGGTGGTCAAAGCCGCGCGTTTCGTAGTGTTTGAAAATCGCCGCAACGATAGCTTGCGGCTCGTCGATGACCTGGATCAGGTCCATGTCTTCCGGGTTAATCATGCCCTCGGCCACCAGCCGCGCCCGGAACCAGTCCACCAGCCCATCCCAAAAACCGTCGCCGACCAGGATCAGCGGCATACGCGGCGTTTTGCCGGTCTGGATCAGGGTCAGCGCTTCGAGCAACTCGTCGAGCGTGCCGAAGCCGCCGGGCATCACCACATAGGCCGCCGCAAAGCGCACGAACATGTATTTGCGCGCAAAGAAATGGCGAAAGCTCTGCGAAATATCCTGATAGGGATTTTCCTTCTGCTCCATCGGCAACTGGATGTTGAGGCCGATGGAGGGACTCTTGCCGTGGAAAGCCCCCTTGTTGGCCGCTTCCATCACGCCGGGGCCGCCGCCGGAGATGACCGAAAAGCCCGCGTCGGAGAGCATCCGGGCGATGCGTTCCGTCAATTGGTAATAGGGCGAATCGGACTTGATGCGCGCGCTGCCGAAGATCGACACCGCCGGCCGCACGCCGGCGAGGCGCTCGGTCGCCTCGACGAACTCTGACATAATCCCGAACACCCGCCAGGCCTCACGGGCCGTGGAGACGGGTGCCGCCAGCCGGGGATCGGCAATCTTCGGCAATTTGTTTTTCACGCTCACGTTTCTCTACTCCATGCTGCTTCTGGTCGACGGGTCTTCGTATTTATACCGCGCTTTTCATGCGCTGCCCGACTTGCGCAACCGCGCGAACCAGCCAACCGGTGCCATCAAGGGCGTCCTGTCCATGCTGCGCCGGCTCGTCGCCGACTATCCGGCCGCCAACCGGCGCGCCGTCGTCTTCGATGCCAAGGGCAAGACCTTCCGCGACGACTGGTATCCCGACTACAAGGCGCACCGGCCGCCGATGCCCGACGATCTGGTCGCGCAAATCCAGCCGCTGCATGAAGCTGTCCGTGCGCTCGGCTGGCCGCTGTTGTGCGTCGAGGGCGTCGAAGCGGACGATGTGATCGGCACGCTCGCCACGCAGGCGGCCGCGCGCGGCGAAGACTGCGTGATTTCCACCGGCGACAAGGATCTCGCCCAACTCGTCAATGCCCACGTCACGCTGGTCAACACCATGAACGAAGAACGGCTGGACAGCGCCGGCGTGACCGAAAAGTTCGGCGTGCCGCCCGCCCGCATCGTCGATTACCTCACGCTGATCGGCGATACGGTCGATAACGTGCCCGGCGTCGCCAAGGTCGGCCCCAAGACTGCCGTGAAGTGGCTGGCGCAATACGGCACGCTCGACAGCATCGTCGCCCATGCCACCGAGATTGGCGGGGTAGTCGGCGAGAACCTGCGCCGGCATCTGGATTTCCTGCCGCTGAGCCGCAAGCTGGTGACGGTGGCCTGCGATCTCGATCTGCCGGCGATTGAACTGACGCCCGCCGCGCCTGATAAGGAAAAGCTCGCTGCGCTCTACGCCGAACTCGACTTCAAAAGCTGGCTCAAAGAACTGGATGGCAAGGGTGAGGAAGCTGGCGCCGTGCCGCCAGCGTCGACTTTTGAGCATACCGAGCCGAATCGCTCCGGCTACGCCTGCATCCTGACCGAAGCGCAACTGGACGACTGGCTGCAGCGCCTGAACGGCGCGACACTGGTGGCACTCGACACCGAAACCACCGCACTCGACCCAATGCAGGCGCAACTGGTGGGCATATCGTTTTGCATAGAACCCGGCCAGTCCGCCTACCTGCCGCTGGCGCACAACTACGCCGGCGCGCCCGAACAACTGCCACTAGTGGCCACACTTGAAAAACTGCGGCCGTGGCTCGAATCAGCGACCCACGGGAAGGTCGGCCAACACCTCAAGTACGACCGCCACGTCTTCGCCAATCATGGCATCCGCCTCGCCGGTATCGTCGACGACACGCTGCTCGAATCCTATGTGCTGGAATCCGACCAGTTGCACGAACTCGGCTCCCTCGCCGCGCGCCACTGTGGCCTCAAGACGATCAGCTACGACGACGTGACCGGCAAGGGCGTCAATCGCATTTCCTTCGCGCAGGTGGATATCGAACGCGCCGCCTGCTACGCCGCCGAAGATGCCGATGTCACCCTGCAAGTCCATCGGGTGCTCGCCCCGCGCCTCAAGGCCGAAGCACGACTCGACGCGCTCTACCGCGACATCGAGCTGCCGGTGGCCGAGATTCTGTTCCGCATGGAACGCCATGGCGTGCTGATCGACAGCCAGGCCCTCGCCCGGCAAAGCGACGCCCTTGGTCGCCGCCTGATGGAGATCGAGGCAACGGCCCACCAGCTCGCCGGCCAGCCCTTCAATCTCAACTCGCCCAAGCAGCTTGGCGAAATCCTCTTTACCAACCTCGGCCTGCCGGTGGTGAAGAAAACGCCCTCGGGTACGCCCTCGACCGACGAGGAAGTGCTGCAGAAGCTCGCCGAGGATTACCCGCTGCCGAAGTGCCTGTTGGAGCACCGCACGCTCGCCAAGCTCAAGGGCACCTACACCGACAAGCTGCCGAAGATGGTGAACCCCGCCACTGGCCGCGTGCATACCAGCTACTCGCAGGCGGTTGCCGTCACCGGTCGGCTGGCCTCCTCCGATCCCAACCTGCAGAACATCCCGATCCGCACGGCGGAGGGTCGCCGTATTCGCGCGGCCTTCGTGGCCGCGTCCGGCTGCCGTCTCGTCAGCGCCGACTATTCGCAGATCGAGCTGCGCATCATGGCGCATCTTTCCAACGATGCCGGCCTGCTCGATGCGTTTGCACGCGGTGAGGATGTGCATCGCGCCACGGCCGCCGAGGTGTTCGGCATCACGCCCATCGAAGTCAGCAACGAACAGCGCCGTGCCGCCAAGGCCATCAACTTCGGTCTGATCTACGGCATGAGCGCCTTTGGCCTCGCCAAGCAGATCGACGTGGATCGTGGGTCGGCGCAGACCTACATGGATCGCTACTTCGCACGCTATCCCGGCGTAGCCCGCTACATGGAGGAAACACGCAGCGCGGCGAAGGCGCGCGGCTACGTCGAAACCGTTTTCGGCCGCCGCCTCTGGCTGCCCGAGATTCGTTCCAGCAATGTGGGCAGAAGACAGGGCGCCGAGCGTGCCGCGATCAATGCGCCGATGCAGGGCACCGCCGCCGACCTCGTCAAACTGGCAATGATTGCCGTGCAGGGATGGCTCGACAAGGAAAAGTTGCAGTCGAAGCTGATCCTGCAGGTGCATGACGAACTGGTGCTCGAAGTACCGGAAGACGAACTGGCCGCCGTGAAAGCCGCATTGCCGCCGCTGATGGCGGGTGTGGCCAAGCTCTCAGTGCCGCTGCTGGCGGAAGTCGGTGTCGGTACGAACTGGGACGAAGCCCATTAGCCGGGATACAGGTACGGGGCATGAATAAAAGCTGCCGCGACGACCGGCACAAGCAGCGCGAGCAGGAATATGCCAGCAGCTTGCAACCTACGACGAGCGCCGACAACAGCCATTTACCCCGACCTGGTGGTGCGGATGTTGCGTGTCGACATAATGGTCTCCCCTTGGTTATAAAAAACGAACGGGGTCATTCTCATCATTCAGCGTAATTTGCCTAGGGGCACTGGTCGTATTGTGTTCAGACTTTGGTCTGATAGTGGGCTAAGTCACAGGTGCTACCATGCACGCGCAAGATCCGCTTTATTGACCTGCGCGACTGCAGACTACTGACTACTTTAAGTTCGGTTTAATCTTGCCTCACTATTCTCCACCCATCACAACGCACACAGGAGAACAACATGTCTAGCGACGCTCTACGCTTTACGGTGGAAAACGGCAATATCACGGCGGTTTATGAGTTTGATGATGGGTACTGGAAATTCGACGGCCCTGATCATGGGGAAACCTGGACCTGGAGTGCCAGCAGCGTAACCAAACGCGAGTTTGACGATGGTGTCTGGAAAACCTCCACTTACACCGACAGCGATAGCGATGGGATTTTCCTGAAAGCCACAGAGACCGCGAATGCCCATGCTGACGACAGCAACGACGATGACCATAGTGATGATCGTGATGATGATGATGGGCATGAAACCTATCAAGGCGACGCTATCGGCCTGACGAGCGGTGCAGCCTTCAGCGGTGCCGAGAAATATCGCTTCGATATTCAGGGCGACAGTGTGCTGCTGGCCTATGAGAATGAGCATGGCACATGGCGCAGCGAAACAAATGATGCCGGTACAAGCTATCAAGTCGATGGTGCTGATGTACTGAAGATCGAAGCAAAACGCTACGGCCAAGAAGTTACGCGCTATGCCGATAGCGACGGTGATGGTCTGTATGTAAAGCTTCACGAGCAATGGGTTGGCGCCGCCACAGAGACGAATGTCGCGACACCCCAAATTACGACGCCTCTCAGCCATATCCATTCAGATGGCGACGATATGATTGCGGTGCGCGGTAATGCTGCGGCGGTCGGCGGGGCGGGGGCAGACTGTTTTGTCATCCGCGAAGGAGCGCACCTCGAAGTGAACGATTTTGCCGTGCATCATGACCGTATCATCTTCGATACCGGCCTAGGGCTAAGTTCATTCGAACAGCTCTTATCTTTCGTCACCCGCGCCGATTATGACGGACAGAAACTGGTTGTAAGTTTTGGTGAGCAAGTTTCGCTGACGCTGGTAGGCGTCAATCCGGCCAGCCTGTCAGCTGGCGATTTTGAAGTGTTGAGCTAAACTGGCGGGAGTCGCGTATACATGCGTCTGTTGTTGGTCGAGGATGATGCCCTGCTGGGCGACGGCATTCAGGCTGGCCTTAAGCTGGCTGGTTTTGCCGTCGATTGGGTACGTGACGGCGAGGCCGCCGAACTGGCGTTGAGAACCCATGGCTACGCGCTCTGTGTGCTCGATCTGGGGCTGCCGCGGCGCGGCGGGCTGGCGGTATTGCAACGGATGCGCGGACAAGGCGACAACACGCCGGTGCTCATTCTCACCGCGCGCGATACCCGCGCCGACAAGGTGGCGGGGCTAGATGCCGGTGCGGACGACTACCTCACCAAACCTTTCGATCTGGACGAACTACTGGCCCGCCTGCGCGCTCTGGCGCGCCGGGCTGCTGGCAGCGCGCGCAACCTGCTCGCCCACGGCGGGGTAGTGCTTGATCCGGTAGCGCGGCGCGTCACGCTGAACGCTGCGCCGATCAGTTTGTCCGGCCGCGAATATGCGCTGCTGCACGATTTGCTGACCCACAGTAATGGCATCCGCTCGCGCGACGAACTGGAGCAGAGCCTGTATGCCTGGGGCGAAGAGGTGGGCAGCAACACCGTCGAGGTGTATATCCATCATCTGCGCAAGAAGTTGGGTGCGGATTTCATCCACACCGTACGTGGCATCGGTTATACAGTGGGAGATATCTGATTTCTCTGCGCAATCGCCTGCTGCTCACCCTGTGCGTTGCACTGGTCGTCGCCTGGTCGCTGGTGGCATGGTTCAGCTACACCAAAGCCTGGCATGAGGTTGAGGAATTGCTGGATGGTCAACTGGCGCTGTCGGTGCGCTTGATCGAGGCCCAAATGAGGCATGAAACCCTGCAGCACAACAGGATTGGGACTGTTCCGCTCGTCGAGATTCTCGATCTCAACCTCGCCAAACTGCATCCCTACGAACAGACACTGGCGTTTCAGGTACGTGATTATGCCGGCAATCTACTGATGCAATCGGCGAATGCACATGAAATGCAGCCGCAGTCTCGCCCCGGCTTCTTTGATACCGTGCTGGCCGGTGCAACTTGGCGCGTGCTGGCCGCCATCAGTCAGGATGGCAAGTTGCGCATTCAGGTGGCCCATCCGGCTAACCGACGCCACGAAATCGGCCTTGAAGTAAGCAATCATTTGGCTTGGCCGCTGCTATTTGCCCTGCCTCTCCTGTTGCTATTGGTATTCTGGTCGGTGCACAGTACGTTCAAGCCCTTGGGGCGTCTGGCGCGCGAGATTCGTGTCCGCAGTGCGGACCAGTTGGCGCCCGTGCCGACCGCCGGGGTGATTGCCGAGGTTTTTCCGCTCATTGAAGCCTTTAACCGCTTGCTGACCAAAGTGCAGGCCAGCATTGAAGGCGAGCGGCAACTCACCGCGAATGCCGCGCACGAGTTGCGGACGCCGCTGGCCGCATTGAAGATTCATGCGCAGGTTGCCGCTGCCAGTATTGACGACGTGCAACGTGACCATGCTTTGGTACAGGTGCTGCACGGTATCGGTCGGGCCGAGCGGCTAGTGGAGCAGATGTTGCGTCTGGCGCGACTCGATGCCGGCCAGGCCGATCTGCAGATCGAGCCGCTAGATATTCCGGCTTTGCTGGGCGAAACGGCAGACCTAGCCTCCAGTGTTGCCCAGGCACGCGATCAACGCTTGAAAGTGGTGGTGGAATTATCCGCAATCATAGTGTCTGGCGATCATGACTTGCTGCTGGCGGCGCTGCGTAATCTGGTCGATAACGCCTGCCGCTACAGTCGTGCCGGGGACGAGATTATGCTGGGCGCGAAATCCCTGCCAGAGGGCTGGTGTCTGTATGTACGTGACCATGGGCCGGGGGTGGCCGAGCACGAATTGGCCGGACTGACACAACGGTTCCGTCGCGGTCACGATGTGACGAGCGAGGGTACCGGGCTCGGGCTGGCAATTGTCGAACGCATCGCCGCATTGCATGGTGCCAGCTTGCAGCTGACCAACGAGAGTGAGGGCGGTACAGGTTTGTCCGCGATGATGATTTTTGCCGTCCCGCCAGCGCCGAGTATTTGATTTTGGTGCTCGCTTACCGCGCCTGATCGCCGGCGCTATTACGGCGTGTTCGCGCCCAATGCATCGCTACGCGCTGTGGTGACGGTGTTCGCTCCTGCCGCCGTCCCGCCAGCATCGACTTTTGGGAGGGATTGCAGCTGCCCATCAGCCAACGCCGTCGCCCGGTACAGGGCGCCACAGATTGCAGGACCGCTGCGACTACTCCGCTCGCAAGGCCTCGACCGGATCGAGCCTTGCCGCGCGCCGCGCCGGTAGCACGCCGGCGGCGAGGCCGATGACGATGGCGACAGCTTCGGCGAGGATGACGAAGCTCAGTGGCGTCTGCACCGGCAATGCCGGGATGACGAGGTGCAGCAGTTGCGCAACGCCGATGCCCAGCACGAGGCCGAGCAGGCCGCCGATGGCCGACAAGGCGACGGCTTCGCCGAGGAAGATGCCGAGGATGGTGCATTCGCGGGCGCCGAGCGCTTTCAGCAGGCCGATCTCGTTGGTGCGTTCGGTGACGGCGATGGTCATGATGGTGACGATGCCGACGCCGCCGACTAAAAGGGATATTCCGCCAAGCGCGCCGACGGCGGCGGTGAGGACATTGAGAATCTTCGACAGCGTGCGCAGCATGTCTTCCTGCGTGGTGAGCGTGAAATCCTCGCGTCCGTGCCGTGCCGCCAGCGTCGACTTTACGCTGGCCGCCACGTCGGCCACTTTCAATCCCTCGCGATAGTTGAGGTGGATGCGCATCAGACCCTCACGGTTATAAAGCTCGAGGGCGCTGGCGGTCGGGATGAACACCGTGTCGTCGAGATCCATGCCGAGAAACTGGCCCTTCGGCGCCACCACCCCGATAATGCGGAACTGCATGCCGCCGACGCGCAGGCGCTGGCCCAGCGCGTTGTCGCTGCCGAACAGCTCCTGCTTGAGCTTCGGCCCGAGTACGGCGAGCGGCCGCGCATGCGCGAAGCTTTCGGCGGGCAGGAAGCTGCCGCTTTGCATCGTCATCTTCATGATCTCGAGCGTTCCCGGACCGGCGCCCTGTACGGTGGTGCGGCGCAGGCGGCCATTGGCGGATACCTCGGAGTTGCCCCAGACGTTGGGCGTCACTGCCACGACGCCCGGCACACGCGTGAGCGCCCCGGCATCGTCGAGCGTCAGCAGGCGCACGGTGGTTTGCAGGCCGCCCGGCCCGCCGCTGGCTTTGGTCTTGCCCGGCGCAATCTCGATGACATTGGTGCCGAACTGCGTGAACTCTGCCAACACGAAACGATGCACGCCCTCGCCGATGCTGGTGAGCAGGATCACCGCCGCGATGCCGACGGCGATGCCGAGCAGCGTCAGGAAGCTGCGTAGGCGGTGCGCGGTGAGGGCGCGGGTCGAGAGGGTGACAAGATCGCTGGCGAACATGCCGCCACTGTAAGCCATGTTGTCTTGCCTGCGTTGATCATAATGCAGCTATGCGTCGGTATCAACGCTTGCTAGTCGCGCAACAGTGTCTGCAACAGGCGCCCCAGTTCCCGTAACGCATGGTCGATTTGCACCGTGTAGGGGGCGCCGCAGTTGAGCCGCACGAAGTGGTCATAGCGATTCGAGTTGGAGAACATCAGGCCAGGAGCGATCAGGATGCCCGCATCGAGGGCGCGGTCGAACAGTTCTTGCGACGCAACCTGTTGCGGTAGTTCCACCCACAGAGCAAGGCCGCCCCGGGGCTGGCTGTGGCGCGTGCCCGGCGGAAAACAGGCGGCGATGGCCGCAGCGGTGCGCTGTCGCTGCTCGCGCAGCTTGCCGCGCAGGCGCTGAAGATGACGATCATAGGCGGCGGAGGCCATCACCGCTGCCGCCGCCATCTGGGCCAGTTCGTCGTTGTAGCGGCTTTGCGCGTACTTCAGCATTTCCACCCGCGCCTGCCAGCGCCCGGCGTTGAGCCAGCCCAGGCGCATGCCCGGCGCCAGCACCTTGTGCAACGAGGCGCAGTGGATGACCCCGCCGACGGCGTCCCAGGCCTTGAGCGCCTTGCGCGGCAGCCCATCGTCGATCAGCGCGGTATAGGTGTCGTCCTCGATCAGCGGGATTCCATGGCGATGGCACAGCTCCACCAACCGCGCCTTGTGCTCGTCGGGCATGATCGCGCCCAAGGGGTTTTGCAGGTGGGGCACGACCACCAAGGCCTTGATTTCGGCATCGCTGTCGATGGCCAGTTGCAGAGCCTCCAGCGAGATTCCCGTCTGCGGGCTGGTGGGAATTTCCAGCGCCCGCAGGCCCAACGTCTCCAGTACTTGCAGGAGGCCATAGAAGGTCGGCGATTCCACCGCCACGATGTCGCCAGGCTGGGTGGTGGCGCGCAGGGCCAGGTTGAGTGCCTCAATGCAGCCCTGGGTAACCAGCACCTCGTCTGGCGACAGGACCATGCCGCCGGCCAACGCACGCTTCGCCAGCACGGCGCGGAAGGCCGCGTTGCCGCCGGGGGATGCCACCCGCACCAGCAGGTCCGGCTGCTGGCGCAAGGCGTGCGCGGCAGCGTTTTTCAGCGCAGCGCCGGGATAAAGGTCGGGAGTGCTGCGGGCGCTGGAGAAATTCACGCGCACCGCACTGCGGCGCCCCCGGTCGATGATCGCGGAGACACGGGGCTGCATGCCGACATAGCGTGCCGGGTCCGGCGGTGGCCCCGCGTTCGGTTCTTGCAGCCCGAGTCCCGCTGCCCGCGCCGGCGGTCGCACGAAATAGCCCGAGCGCGGTCGCGCCTCCAGCCAGCCTTCGGCCTCTAATTGCCGGCACGCCTGAAGCGCGGTGGATAGGCTGACATCGTGGCGCTCCATCAGTGTCCGCACCGACGGCAGCCGGTCTCCCGGCGCCAAGGTGCCGGAAGCGATGGCGTCCTGATAATGCGAGGCCAGGCGGCGGTAGAGCGGTATGTGGTCCATGCCTAATGATCCTCGGAGGGCCGGGTGGCGAACAGATATAGATACGGGAAATTCGCACCATAACAGAAGACATTCATCGCATCTGTTGCGATGCAGATTGCCGGTCCTTGTACCTGTTAGCGGGGTGCTTGCCCCGCTACAGTTTCTCTATCGCCACACCAGTGCGAAGGAGAACGGAAATGTACGAGGAAGCGGGCCAGATCTTCAGGCTGGACAGAGGGTGTCGACAGTATGCGCCCATGGTCGCCGGCTCCATGATCCTGGTGCGGCGTGGACGCGTCGCGCTACGGTGCGCGCCGGAATGGCTAGCCGATTGTTGCAAGCGCACGGAACAATGCCTTGATGCCGAAGATGCCTACACTGTTGCGGCCACCGGCTGGGTGGAACTGACGGCGCTATGCGCGGCGGAGTTTGTGCTCGGCACCGCGCGGGCGTCGGTGCGGAGGGGGTTGTGGCGCAACATACCGGGCTTGCTCCGTGCTCTTTGGCGATGAATTTCAAAAAGTCGGCGCTGGCGGAAGACGGTGCGGGAGTAGTCGGGACGCATGGCGGCTAGTCTGGCGGAGTATCCGCCGGTTACCAGGCATGCGGTGCGAGGCTCAGCGTTTTGAGAGCGCCTGTACCGGATCGAGTTGCGCCGCACGGCGGGCGGGCATGACGCCGAACAACAGGCCGGTGGAAAGGGCCGTCAGCAAGGCGGCAATGACGGCCCAATCGGGCGGATAGGCAGGCAGGGCCGGCAGGGCGGTGCGCAAGGTGAAAGCGCCGAGCTGCCCGAGCAGGTAGCCGACCAGCGCGCCGCTGGCGGAGAGCAGCGTGGCCTCGGCGAGAAAGGCATTGCGAATCGCCGTCGCTTCGGCGCCGAGCGCCTTGAGCAGGCCGATCTCGTTGGTGCGCTGGGCGACGGCGACGAGCATCACGTTCATGACGAGGATGCCGGCCACGGCAAGGCTGATCGCGGCGATGCCGGCCACACCGTAGGTCAGCGTGCCGAGGATGCGGTCGAAAGTTTGCAAGACCGCATCCTGCGTGATGACGGTGACGTCTTCTTCGCCATCGTGGCGTGCCTTGAGGATCGCAAAGGCTTGTTCCTTGGCCGGCAGGATGTGATCCCGGCTTCTGGCTTCGACCAGAATGCGAAACAACGTATTGGTATTGAACATGGCCTGCGCAACCGTCACCGGCAGGATGACGACTTCGTCCGCGTTCATGCCCAGCCCCTGACCCGACTGACCAAGCACGCCGATGACGCGCAGACGCCGGTCGCCGATGCGCAGCACCTGGCCGAGCGCCGACTGGCTGCCGAACAGTTCGCTCTGGATTTTCGCGCCGATCACGGCGACCGCCGCATTGGCGTCTTCGACCGGCAGAAAGCGCCCCTGCGCCAGCTCCATGCGGCGCAGCTTGAGATAGTCGGCGGTGGTGCCGACGATGGTGACATCGCGCAGCTTGCCGTTGAAGACCGCTTCGGAAGTGCCCACCGTCAGCGGTGCGGTACGCAACACGGCTGGCGCGCGCAAGATGGCCTGAGCATCGCCCACCGTCAGATCGCGCGGCGTACTGGTGACGGCATTGACGGGATTGAAGCCGCCGGTTTCCGAGCGGCCGGGAAGGACGATGACGAGGTTGCTGCCGAGCGAAGAAAATTCGTTGACGACGTAGCGACGGGCGCCGTCGCCCAGCGCGGTGAGGACGACCACGGCGGCGACGCCGATGCTCATCGCCAGCACCATCAGGAAGGTGCGCAGCGGATAGCCGGTGGCGGCGCGCGTGGCAAAGCGCAGGGTGTCGGGAAAATTCATGGCAGGAAGCCGCTTAGAACAGTTCGAAATCCGAAGCAGGCGCGACGACTTTCCGCAGCTTGCCTTGCTCGACCAGCACTTCATAGGCATGGCACTGGTTGCGGCCATGCTCTTTGGCCCAGTAAAGCGCTTCGTCGGCGGCATCCAGAATCATCGACGGGGTATCGCCCAGCCTGATCTGCGTGAAGCCGATACTGACCGTGACATGGCCAATCTGCGGAAAATCGAATTCTTCCACGCGCTTGCGGAAGCGTTCGAAGGTGCCAATGGCATGATCGAATTCCGCCGGCCGCAACAAGGCGACAAACTCTTCGCCGCCGAAGCGGAACAACTTATCCTGCGCACGGAAACTATCGCGCATCAGGCTGGCAACCAGGATCAGCACCTCGTCGCCAATCAGGTGACCGAAGCGATCGTTGATCGACTTGAACTTGTCGATATCCATGACGCCCAGCCAGTGATTGCGCGCCTCGGGGTGGGAATGGCGGCGGTGGGGCAGGTGCAGCAGGGCCTGCGCATCGTCTTCCGGATTCGGAATGTTGGCAAGAATGCCAAGCAGATATTCGTCAAAGGTCTTGCGATTGAGCAGGCGCGTAAGGGAGTCGGTTTCGCTGTACTCCAGCATGCCGAGGCTGTTGCTCAGAATGGCCGCAAATCCTTCGATCAGTTCAAGGGCGTCCCGATCGGTTGGCCGCTTGCGTTCGATCTGCAGTAAGCCGTAAGGCTCGTGCAGGAAGTTGCGAATCAGGGCGATGCAGCGTTGCTGTCCGTTCGGCAGCGAGGAGAGGCACGGTTCTTCGGCCGCCAGGCAAGCGGCAAGCTGCGGATAGTTCTCGATCGACCCGGTGTGCTCCGGCCATGAGAAACCATCGTCATGGGACACTATATTTGCATCGGCACCCGATACCTCGACCGACAGGCCGGCGAGAATGTCGCCCGGCGGCAGGAAAACCTTGTACAACTCGGTCCGGCTGGCATCGAGCAGTTCGTGCAGAGCCTTGACTGCCGAGACCTCGGCCCCGCTCCGGTTGCGGCTGCGCGTGATGATGTCGAGATGCTGAAACAGAGGGATCATGCTTCTACAGTATAGCGCCGTCCCGCCGGCGCCGACTTTTTAAAGGAACAGGCCATGCACCATCTTGGTCAGCAGCAGCAAGATGACGCCGGCAAAGATTTTTTTCAGGATGGGAACAGGGAGTTTGTGGGCGGCTTTTGCCCCTAGCGGTGCCGTGAGCATGCTCATCGCCACACAGGCTGCCAAGGCGGGCAGGTAAACGTAGCCAAAGCTGCCCTCGGGCAAGCGGGTGGCGCCTTGCCCGCCGACCAGATAGCCCAGCGTGCCGGCCACGGCGATGGGTAGGCCGATGGCAGCCGAGGTACCGATGGCATGGTGCATCTTGATATTGCACCAGGTCATGAAAGGCACGGAAAACGAACCGCCGCCGATGGCGACCAGCGCGGAGATGGCACCGATGCCATTGCCAACCGCGAACATGCCCAACGATCCGGGCAGTTGGCGCGAAGGTTTCGGCTTGATGTTGGCCAGCATCTGGAATGCGACATAACTCATGAAAACGGCGAAGAAGATCGCCAATGGCCGGGTCGGGATCTGGCTGGCGAGTTGCGCGCCGACAAAGGTGCCCAGCAGGATGCCCGGTGCAATGCTGCGCACAATGGGCCATTGAACGGCACCGTGCCGGTGATGGGCGCGCAAGCTGGAAATCGAGGTGAACACGATGGCGGCCATCGAGGTACCCAGGGCTAAATGCATCAGGTGTTCGGCCGGAAAGTTCTGTGCCGCAAACAGCAGCGCCAGTACCGGCACCATGATGGCTCCGCCGCCGACGCCGAGCAAACCGGCAAAAAAACCGGCGACTGCCCCCAGCACAAGATAGCCGGCGAACCAGATCATTGCATCAGACGGGTGACGATAAAGTCCCACTCGGCTGGATCGACCGGGGTGATCGACAGGCGATTGCCGCGCTGCAGCACGCGCATGTGGGCCAGTTCCGGATGGATGCGAAGTTCATCGAGGCTCACCAGGCGGATCTTCCTGACGATGCGCACATCCACATTGACCCAGCGCGGATTTTCAGGCGTCGACTTCGGATCGAAGTAATGACTGGTCGGGTCGAACTGAGTGCGGTCGGGATAGGCCAACTTACAGACCTCGGCCAGCCCGGCAATGCCCGGCACCGGACAGTTGGAGTGATAGAAAAATACCCTATCGCCAAGCTTCATCTGGTCACGCATGAAATTGCGCGCCTGGTAGTTGCGCACGCCCCACCAGTCGACTGACTGATTCGGCATGGCCAACACGTGATCGATGCCGACCACGGAGGGTTCGCTTTTCATCAACCAGTAGCGCATACAAACCCCTCCGCAATCCTGTGATGCTTTTGTGACGACTTATTCCCGTCTTGAAAGGTCAATAACCATCTGCGGCAAGCGTGGGCAGGTAATCCTGAACGCGGCCGACATTCACCAGTGTGCCGCTATAGCCATCGAGATACCAGATCGAACCATCCTTAGTGCCCAGATAACTTTGGGTGACGGGGTAATAGCGATAATAGTAGCCGCTGGCGCTTTGCGAACTTGCCCCCGGGGATTCGAACAGGTGTCGATAGCGCGCCTCTGCCCAGTCGAATAAGCGGTCCGAATCGGATTGGGCAGCGCTTGTACAGACAGAACTGACCGTGACGGTTGTGCTGGCTGTACTATTGTCAGCCAGCGTAACGGTGATCGTCGCACTGCCGTTGGCCAGGGCAGTAACCGCAAGCTGATCGCTCGAGATGAAATCGACCGAGAGAACCCGACTATTGCTCCAGCCCACTTTGGCTGCTGTGCCGCCCACAAGGAAAATTGTGCGCGTGCTACCAGACGCAATGCAGGGGTTCGTCGGAGAAAATCTGACGCTCGCCAAAGGAGCCGTGGCGAACTGCCAGATTTGGCTGATGCTGGTTCCGTCGGCCTGTCCAGTGAAGCGAACCTGATAGTTCTCGCCAGGGCTCAGCGGGGAGAGCGGAATGATCATGGCAGCCGAATCGGGGACATGGCTGTCATTTGCAGTATGGCGCAGAGAAACGGGAACATTGGTGCCATTCGCCGTGCCGAGGGTAAAGCCGCTAACGGAAAGTTTTTTCCCGTATCCGGCATGGAAACTGATCGGATAGCCGACACGGTTAGCGCCTTCGACAGGATCGGGACTTTCCGTATCCGAATAAAAGTCGATTTTGACATTCGTTTGGCCGTCGTAGGGATACATGCCCATCCAGCCGGTCGGGCTACCAATCGCGGGGCTTTGCTGGTTGGCAAGATTGATGGTCAGCACATCGCCATAAGAGGGATGATTGCTGACGTAGCCAGCACCAAACTCATTGACGCCAGGATCGAACAGGCCAAATCGATGATAGATGGCCTCAATCAAACTCTCAACCGCTAGGGAGCCGGTGGGCGGGCCGGAACTGATGACTTCGCCATATGTTTTCCATGAATAGCCTGCTGCCGACAGCCGGTCGCCAGCGGCGGTGCCGGTAAAGCCTTGAGAAAACTGGCTCACACTCTGGTAGTGTCCGGACAGATTATGGAGCGCCAGATAGGCCGAATGGCCCCTGGCGGCGGTGGTGATTTGCCCATTTTGGCTGAGAGGCGGCAAGCCAATTTGGCTGCGACGCAGGTTGACTTGCCGTAAGGCAGCCGACTCCTGATCGAGCGTCGTGGCCCGACTCGGGGCATCGCGATAGTATTGGTTCCAGCGCGTTGCTTCTTGTGCCTGGACGGATGCCAGCAGACCTGCCCCGAGCAGGCTTATGAGACATGTCTTGTAGAAATAACTCATAGGTGTTGGCGGCTATGCGCTAAGCGGGATGCGTACAGAGATTGCCATCGGTAGCGATGATGATACGAAGTTTTCAGTCATGCCGGAGCAACCCAAAAAACTCTGAAAAACTGGTGTAGGGTCGGCAACGCCGGTCACAGTTTGACATAAGTCATTTTGCTTTAGTTGCACCAAGTTGTAGTTTACATTGGCGATATTACCCCGCATACTTTCCATGTGTGCCTCCAGGTACTCCGAAAGATGCCGTCGTGATTACGGCCCGGTATTAATTAGCTGAGGTTGTCTCGATCATGCTTAATGTTTTGAATACCATAAAGTGGGTTGCCGTTTTATTTGCCTTGCTTGCGCACCTTGGAATGGCCATTGCGCAAAGTTCAGGCGGAAGTTTGTTGGCCTACCCTGAGGGAACGGTTGTTACGATCGACAATATATCGCCGAATGATGGTTGGTATTTCCGCCTCTCGGCACTCAAGGGCCTGCAGGCAACAGTCAGCTCTACTCATCTTATAAGTTCCGATAATGGCACTTGGTGGAAGGGCGACCTCACCCTGCTAACGGGGGAAAAAATAGCGGCTTTTTCCGAGGTTGCGGTAAGGTCGTCAGTGACTCCATCCCCTTATACGGACATTGACACCTCCCCGATTCCTTTTACGCTGAAAGCCGTCTCCGGAGCGATACCGGGAGCATCGGTGGTTTCAGAGGGCGTCACGGTCAAAGGCATTAATGCCGCGACGCCTATCAGTATCAGCGGTGGGGAATACGCCATTAATGGTGGCGCATTCACATCCCAAAGCGGTACGGTGACTCTCGATCAGGTCGTCACTGTTCGGGTTGTCGCTTCCTCCGATATTGGAAAAACCGTAGCGGCAACCCTGACGATCGGTGGAATAGCGTCAAACTTCACGGTCACCACGGTCACCACACCGGGCGATTACTCGCCCAACCCCTTCAGTTTTTTGCCCATCACAAACGCAACGCCAAGCGCTTCGGTAGTCTCCGAAAAAATCACGGTCAGCGGTATCAGTGCGGATACGACCATTGCCATCTCCGGGGGGGAGTATGCGGTGAATGAAGGCACATGGACCAGCGTTGCCGGTACGGTTTCCCTGGGTAACCAGATTCAAGTACGCCTGACCGCTCCTTCAGGGTTTGGTGCGACTGGCAGCGCTACCCTCACGATAGGAGGTGTCAGCGCCAATTTCACCGTTGGCACGCGCAGCTTTGTGGCCGTTATCGCCCCTACCGAGGTTTTTACGAACCCTCAAACTGCCGTTGTTACCGGTGGCCTCGTCAGCCTGGATACACCACCTGCTGCCCCGCTTCAGTTGGCGGCCACCGCACGCCCCGATGCCGTCGTTATACTGAATACTGCTTCACCAATTACTGTAACAACAACCGACAATACGAACCTGACGTATACCCGTCTCGAAGACAATACGTCGCTGCAAGTCCGTACGGTCGCCGGTGCGCCGGCCCTGGTGACTCTCGCAGGCAGTGTGCGTGTTGAAGCGGCCATCTCTGGCAGCTCCATCCCGGTTGCCGCCGATACAACCGGCTCTGCCTCCTTAAAGACCTCAACGGCCAATGCCCAAGTCGTTACCGGGCGCGATACCGAGCGCAATGTGGTGGTCGCAATTCCACCAGGCTCGGGTAAGGTCACCTATACCAGCATTCGTCGTGGCCGTGCTCTGCCCAACTCTTTTGACGTTTATCCTGGCGAGGCAGTCCTCGCCGATGAAAGCGGCGCGGCCGGTCAAGTTCGTATCGGTTCTTTTACACAGGATGCTTCCCAGGCTGGCGACTTCATCTCATCCCTGCCGCGTGCTGCCTCCTCGCTGAAAGTACCGCGCGTAACCACCGATACCTCCCCGAGATTCGGCAACAAGGCATGGACCGATATCGTTGCCCAAGCCATTGCCACCAAGCTTGGCCTGGGCACTGCGACGAGCCTTACCCAAGATGCGTCTACCGGGATCATGACGCTGCTTACAACGACGGGCACGTACCGCTTCCTGCCGGTCGGTTCGTTGGCACTGGCCGAGACGGCTCTCGGTGCGGTCCGCGCCGTCTCGGTGGCGGATATTGCCGCCAATTTGACAGCGATTCTCGACTCATCCCTATCCTTCGCGGTCGCACCTGCCACGGCATACGCCGATCTGGAACGTGCGCTCAAGAATATCAACTTTCAGGCAACGCTTGAGGTTCTTGGCGACGGAGTGTTGCGCGCCAAGCTGTACGGCATCGATTACATCGCGCAACCCGCTGCTCAAATAAGCTCTGGAAGTGCAGTGTCTTGCCCCGGATTTGTGTCGGAGAACAATCTAATAGCTTTATGTGACGCGTCCGGTTACCGTCAGATTCTCTTTGCCGCGTTCGCCGATACCAATACCTTGCTGGACACTTTCCGTACCGATTTAGGTTTGCCCTCCATCTCCGTCTCAAATACGGGCACCAACGGCATCTACTCCGCTACCGTCAATGGCATCCCATATGCCCTTGCTCCGGAAATTACGCTTTCTACTCCCCCGGCATCGCAGGCAGGAAAGCTCTGGTGGATCGATCCGGACTCTTCCAAAATCTTCATCCGCTATCCTCAAGGTACAGCTCAGGGGTTCTCGCTGCAGTAAGCCGGGATTTCGCGTTCAGTCAATCAACTGCCCCGTCCAATACGATAAACCGCCAGACTGCCGAGAAAGTTGGCCTCCTCGGTCACAATCCCGCCGCGCTCTTCGAGTACCTGGCGGTCGCGAATCACAATCCCCATGCCCTCGCACAGGCTCTCGAAATCGAGCATGGTGAAGAAACGCACGTTGGGCGTGTCATACCACTGATAGGGCAGATCTTCGGAGACCGGCATGCGGCCGTTGAGCACGGCCATGCGGTTCTTCCAGTAGGCAAAGTTCGGGAAAGACACCACTGCCTCGCGGCCGACACGCAGCATTTCGGCAAGAATCTGCTGAGTGTGGCGCATGGTCTGCAGCGTGCGCGACAGCACGACATGGTCGAAGGCATCGTTCTCGAAACCGGCCAGTCCTTCTTCGAGGTCGCTCTGGATGACATTCACGCCGTTCTCGACCGCCGCGAGTACCAGACCGGGATCGCGCTCCACACCCCAGCCGCGCAGGCCACGCTCACCAAGGAGTTGCAGCAACTCGCCTTCGCCACAGCCGAGGTCGAGTACGCTCTCGCCGGGTTTCATCCAGCTGGCGATGACATCGAAGTCGGAACGCTTCAGGGTATGCGTCATGTTTTTATATGGCGCACGTAGGCGGCAACCATGGCGTGGTAGTAGTGGTCGTCCATCAGGAAAGCATCGTGGCCATGCGGGCTGGTGATTTCGGCATAGCTGACGGCCTGCTTGTTGCGCACCAGGGCATTGACAATTTCACGGCTACGCGCCGGCGAAAAGCGCCAGTCCGTCGTGAAGGAGGCGACAAAGAACTTCGCCTTGGCACGTGCCAGAGCAGCCGCCAGATCGCCATCGAAGGCATCGGCCGGATCGAAGTAGTCGAGCGCCTTGGTCATCAGCAGGTAGGTGTTGGCGTCAAAGTAGCCCGCGAACTTGTCGCCCTGATAGTGCAGGTAGGACTCGATCTCGAACTCGACGCCGAAACCATAGCTGCCGGCACTCGGGCGGCGCTTGCGGCCGAATTTTTCGGCCATCTGGTCATCCGACAGATAGGTGATATGGCCAAGCATGCGTGCCAGGCGCAGGCCGCGTACCGGCCGTACATTGTGGCGATAGAAGTTGCCGCCATGGAATTCTGGGTCGGTGAGAATCGCCTGACGGGCCACATCGTTGAAAGCGATGTTCTCGGCGGTGAGCTTCGGGGCGGCCGCGATCACCAGCGCATGGCGCACGCGCTCGGGCAGATCGATGGTCCATTGCAGTGCCTGCATGCCGCCCAAGGACCCACCCATCACCACCGCCCAAGTTTCGATGCCCAATGCATCGGCCAGCCGAGCTTGTGCGTTCACCCAGTCATCAACGGTGACGATCGGAAAATCGGCACCCCAGGGCTGGCCGGTCGCTGGGTTGATCGAAGAAGGGCCGGTGGAGCCATGGCAACCGCCAAGATTGTTCACGCCAACGACGAAGAAACGGTTGGTATCGATCGGCTTGCCGGGACCGATCATGTTGTCCCACCAGCCGATGTTTTTCGGATCGCCTGCGTAGTGGCCGGCTACATGGTGATGGCCGGACAGGGCATGGCACACCAGAATGGCATTCGAACGCGCCGCATTGAGCGTTCCGTAGGTTTCGTAGGCGAGTTCCCAGCGTGGCAGGCTGGGGCCGGCCGCCAGCGCAATCGGTGAATCGAATGTCTGGCGCTGCGGATTGACGAGTCCGATGCTGCCGTCGGTCATGGCCGCATCACGACGATCAGGGCTGTACGCGGCGCGCGCCGTTGAAGCGCCGGCTCCAGTACTTGTCGGTCATGTCCTCGATGCGTACCTTGGCGCCACTGCGCGGGGCATGCACGAAGAGGTTGTTGCCCAGGTAGATGCCGACATGTGAAAAGGTGCGCCGCATGGTGTTGAAGAACACCAGATCGCCGGGCATCAATTCCTGCTTATCGACGACTTCGCCGGCCCTGCTCATGCCCAGAGCGTTACGCGGCAGAAGCAGGCCGAGGCTCTCATTGTAAACATGGCGTACGAAACCGGAGCAGTCAAAGCCGGTTTCCGGCGAACTGCCGCCCCGCTTGTAGCGAATGCCGAGATACTCCATGGCCTGGTCGAGCGTGCCCTGCATGCCATCGACCGCACGCGCCATCAGCGAAGGCGGTTCGGCAATGGTCATGCTGACTTGCAGGGGAGGCAACTCATCCGCGCGCACGGTGCAAGCGCAGACAGACGCAATGAATGCGATCAACAACTGAAACATGGGGTTACGCATGGGGACGCACTTTAACACAGCTTTTGAATGGGGCTGCAAGCGACCTTAATAGACAAAAAACCACGTTGGACTATGCTGGCGCTTGCTATTTTTCCGGAATGAGTCCATAGTGCGCGACGCGATCTTCAAGAGTAGTGCTTTGTTGTTGTTCGGCTCTCTCCGTTTAGCCATTTGTCAAAACGGACGTTCCCCTTCATCACCCCGCCGTCTTGAGTTTCGCCCCATCCGAGGGGCATTCCCCTTTTTATTTTTCAGGAGATTCAAGACATGGCATCAGGTACCGTCAAGTGGTTCAACGATTCAAAAGGCTTCGGCTTCATCACCCCGGAAAACGGCGGTGACGATCTGTTCGCGCACTTTTCCGCGATTCAGTCCAGCGGCTTCAAGACTTTGAAGGAAGGTCAGCGCGTCAGCTTCGACGTCACGACCGGCCCCAAGGGTCAGCAGGCTTCGAACATTCGCCCCATCGACTAAGCAACGTCTGATCCGGTATGCACCGCAGTTTCGCGGTCATGCCGCCAGTGCGTTCCGCTAGGCCCGGTCTCCGGGCCTTTTTTATTTCCTTAACCAATAGGCCCATCCCGAAACCTCGTTTCACTCGGTTCTCCCCTCAAGGGGCAGAAACCCTCGGGACGGCCCTTCGTGTTTCTTGAGAGGTAACCCATGGCCAAGGAAGAGCTGATTGAAATGAATGGCGTTGTGATGGAAGTCTTGCCCGACTCGCGTTATCGCGTCACGCTGGACAATGGCCACAATCTTGTCGCCTACAGCGCCGGCAAGATGAAGAAACACCATATCCGCATCCTCGCGGGTGACAAAGTTTCGCTCGAACTGTCGCCTTACGACCTGAGCAAGGGCCGCATCACCTTCCGTCACATCGAAGGTCGCACCCCGCCGACCAGCCCGGTACGACGCAAAAACTGAAAGCAAAGCGTCACTTGTATTGTTGCAGAAAGACAAGTGCTTCGCTGGCTGGCAAGGGTTTGCAGTAATAGTAGCCCTGTAGATAATCGCATTGATGTGCCACCAGGAACTTGCGTTGTTCCTCGGTTTCGACTCCCTCGGCAACCACTTTCAGCCCAAGATTGTGGGCCAGTGCCAGCGTGGCTGCACTGATTTCGGCATCGTTCTCATCGGTCTCGATATCACGCACGAAAGCCCGATCCAGCTTCAGCACATTGATCGGCAGTCGCTTCAGATAGGCGAGTGACGAATAGCCGGTGCCGAAGTCGTCGATGGCCAACTGCACGCCCAGATTGCGCAGAGCCTGCAAGGTACGGATGGCGCGATTGGGGTTTTCCATGGCCGCCGACTCGGTAATTTCCAGTTCCAGATCCCGTCCGTCGAGTCCGTGTTTTTTCAGGATCCCGGCAACGCTGGTCACAAGATCAGGGGAGCGTAGCTGCTTCGCGGACAAATTCACGGCCATGCGTATCCCGTGGATGCCCTCGGTCTTCCACTGCGCCATCTGGCGGCAAGCTTCATCGAGCACCCAGCGGCCCAGTTCCTCGATCAGACCCGATTCCTCGGCAATCGCAATGAACTTGAGCGGTGGGATATGGCCGCGCTTGGGATGGTGCCAGCGTGCCAGTGCCTCGACGCCGCACGCATGCTCATCCATGGCACAAACTTGCGGCTGATAGTGCAGTGCCAGCTTGCCCGTCTGTAGTGCCTCGCGCAGGTCACCTTCCAGTTCCAATCGTTCGCTGGCCGCGACATTCATGGAGGAGGTGAAGTACTGCACGTTATTGCGACCACGCTCCTTGGCGTGGTACATCGCTGTATCGGCATTCTTCATCAGCGTCTGTCCGTCATTGCCATCATTCGGGAAAATCGCGACACCGATGCTCGGGCTGGTGTGCAACTGATTGTTCTCGATCTTGTAAGTATCGCCCAGAATGCGCAGGATCTTTTCGGCAACCGGCACTGCCTCGAGATCCGGCGTCAGCCCCGGCAGCACGACGACAAACTCGTCACCGCCAAGGCGGGCCACGATGTCGCTGTCACGCACGCATTCCTTCAGTCGGCGCGCAATCTCGATCAACAGCAGGTCGCCCATGTGATGGCCGAGGGTATCGTTGATGTTCTTGAAGCGATCCATGTCGATGAACAGCACTGCCACACCGAGATTTTCACGATTGGCCGTCAGCAGTGCCTGGTCAAGGCGATTTTCCAGGTTATAGCGATTGATCAGGCCCGTCAGCGCATCGTGGTGGGCCAGGTAATCGATGCGTGCCTCGTTGGCCTTGCGTTCGCTGATATCCGAGAAACTGGCCACATAGAACAGCGTCTTGCCGTGCGCATCGCGAATGGCCGAGATCGATGTCCACTTCGGATAAATCTCGCCGCTCTTCTTGCGGTCCCAGAGCTCGCCATGCCAGAAGCCATCCGTGCGAATGCATTGCCACATGGCATCGTAAACCGCCCGCGGCGTGTTGCCGCTCGACAGCATGCCCGGATCCTTGCCCTGCACTTCATCGAGGGTGTAGCCGGTTTGCGCGGTAAAGGATGCATTGACGTTGATGATGCGGTTGTGGTGATCGGTAATCAGCATCGATTCGCCGCTGTTGTCAAAAGCATTGGCATACAACTGCAACTCTTCCGCGACCGCTTCGGCATTCTGCTTGGCACGCTCCAGCGCCTCGCGGCCCTGTTCGATATGTTCCACCATGCTGCGCATGGCACTGGTCAGTTGTCCGACCTCATCGTACGAATCAGGCACCAGACGATTGTTCATGTCACCGAGCGCAATGCGCTTCGACCAGGCCAGCAGGCCATGAATGCGCCGGCTGGCACGACGCGTCACGAAAAACGCCATGCCCAGCAAAAAAATGCCGCCCAGGATCGCCATGCCAATGGTGATCCAGACATTCCGGTCAGAGGCCTGGGTCAGGCTCTCACGCGTGACTGAAATCTCCTCGAACGCGTGGCGTGTGAGATGTTGCATGGTGTTTTGAATCACCGAGAGGTATTCGCCTTCGGTGCGCGCCAACAGTTCAAAGGCGGCTTCCTTTTCGAAGTCGCTGCTCAGTTGCATCGCTTCATTTGCACCGGTGAAGTAGGCCGCTACCGCCGACATCATCGTATTGACTTTGCCGTTTGCTTCCTGATGCCCGTTTTTCTGTTCATCCACTGCAAGCAGGTGCAGATACGCCTCGATGCGGCTGCGCGACTGACCCAGTTCATCGGCCAGCGTCCGCATGGCATCGGCGCCTTCGCTGGCCTGATGACGCAAGGTCAGGGCGCGATGCACCGCCAGATCGCGTTCCAGTCCCTGCAGAATCTTGAGCCGCTCGCTGCTCGCGACATACATGTCGCCAAGTTCGGCCACTGACCGTTCGAGGATGAAGGCAGAGCTGATGATGGCGCCGACGGCAAAGACACCGAGGATAACCATCGGTACCAGCAGTTGCTGGAACAGGGTCAGGTTCTTGTAGCGATTCAGCATCGGCGCCCCGGGAGAGCTCAGTGGCCAGTCAACTCAAAACGCTCGGCCAGAAAAATCTGCCGGGCCGTGCGACTTTGCAGGAACTTGAGGAAATCGCGCACCTCCTTCTTGCTGGCAGATTGCTTGAGGGGCGCAAGAAAGTAGCGAATCGGTTTGTGCAGGCGGGTGTCGATGGCAAAACTTTCTTGCAGATGCTGGTTCAGATTGGTGCGAAACAGGATGCCCGCCGTCCCCGTTTTTTTCTCGGCCAGGGATTCGGCCAGCAGGGTGATGTTCTTTCGGGTCGCGATCTTGTCCTTGATCCGCGCCCACAAACCGGCGCTTTCCAGTGCTTCCTTGGCATAACGACCAAACGGTGCCGTACTCGGATCGCCGATCAGGATATCCGTCACTTGTTCGCTGGCCAGATCCTGCAGGCTGTTGAGCTGGAGCGGATTGGCATTCGCCACCGCGACCACGAGACGATTGCCCCACGGGCTGCTTACCTGCTCGCGGGCTACCAGGGCGTTTTCGACCGCGAAGTCCATCCACTCCTGATCGGCCGAAACGAAAATATCGGCATGCAGCGCATCCCCCCGCAAGCCCTTGGCGAGCAGGCCGGATGACTTGCAGTTGTAATCGATGTCGGCCGGGGTACTCGCCTGATAGGCCTCCCCGATCTTTTTCATGACCTCGCAGGTGGAGTTCGCCAATGCCAGCCGCAGATGTCCGGCCAGCGCCGGTGGCGTCATTGCCAAAAACACGAAGAGTAAGGACAGCAGCCCGCGCCAGAAACGCGATGGCAATGGCGACAACATTGGCATCTTGATCCCCCAATTATTTTTCTCGGGTGTCATGATGGCACATCGGCGCCTCAAATTGAGGCGCCAGTTCTTGCCGTCCCACCAGCGCCGACTTTTACGCCAGCGCCGCCACCACGATCTGCTGCGCTTCCGCCACGATTTGCTGCAGATGCTCG
Organism: uncultured Methyloversatilis sp.; assembly: GCA_964477575.1. Classification (GTDB taxonomy): domain Bacteria; phylum Pseudomonadota; class Gammaproteobacteria; order Burkholderiales; family Rhodocyclaceae; genus Sulfuricystis. Next base: position 114,493 of record CAYZEA010000006.1, on the reverse strand, counting down.
GCACTCTTGAAACTCTCGGCGTAGAGCTTGTAGATATCCTCGGTGCCTGAGGGGCGTGCGGCAAACCAGCCGTTTTCCGTTGTCACCTTCAGGCCGCCGATCGAGGCATCATTGCCCGGTGCCCGGGTCAGTCGCGCCGTGATCGGTTCGCCAGCCAAGGTGGCCGCTGCTACCCGCTCGGGCGACAGTTTCTTGAAGGCGGCTTTCTGCGCCGCGCTCACCGGGGTGTCGATACGCAAATAGTAAGGGGTGCCGTACTGGGCGGCCAGTTCCTGATAATGCTGCCCCGGATCCTTGCCGGTGACGGCGGTGATCTCGGCAGCCAGCAGGGCGAGGATGATGCCGTCCTTGTCGGTAGTCCAGGCCGCGCCATCGCGGCGCAGGAAACTCGCGCCGGCGCTTTCCTCGCCACCGAAGCAGATATCGCCATCGAGCAGGCCCTGCGAGAACCACTTGAAGCCGACCGGCACTTCGAGCAAGCGGCGCCCGAGGTCATTCACCACGCGATCGATCAGCCCGCTGGAAACCAGCGTCTTGCCAATCGCCGCACTTTCCGGCCACTGCGGCCGGTGCGTCAGCAGATAGCGAATCGCCACGGCCAGATAATGGTTGGGATTCATCAGGCCGACCGACGGCGTGACGATGCCATGCCGATCCACGTCGGCATCGTTGCCCCAGGCGATGTCGAACTCGTCCTTGAGGCCGACCAGGCTGGCCATGGCATGCGGGCTGGAGCAGTCCATGCGGATCTTGCCATCGTGATCAAGCGTCATGAAACCGAAGGCCGGATCGACTGCGGCATTCACCACCGCAATATCCAGCCCGTAATGCGCGGCAATCGGCCCCCAATAATGCACGGCCGCACCGCCCATCGGATCGACGCCGATGCGCACATTGGCACGGCGGATTGCCGCCATGTCGATGACGTCGCCGAGCGCGTCGATGTAGGGCGTCATCAGGTCTAGCGCATGCGTCGTCGGCGCGGCCAGTGCCTGCTCATACGACAGGCGCTTGACGGCACGATTGCCGTCCGCCATCAGGGCATTGGCGCGTTGCTCGATCCAGCCGGTGACATCGGTATCGGCCGGGCCGCCATGCGGCGGGTTGTACTTGATGCCGCCATCCTGCGGCGGATTGTGCGAGGGCGTAATCACGAGACCATCGGCGCGTGCGGCCGCCTGATCGGCATTGTGCGCCAGGATGGCACGCGAAATCGTTGGCGTCGGCGTATAGCCCTCATTGGCCTGCAGGTGGACTACAACCCGATTGGCGGCCAGCACTTCCAGCACGCTTTGCTGCGCCGGAGCGGACAAGGCATGGGTATCCTTGCCAAGGAACAGCGGGCCGGTAATCCCGGCCTGAGTACGATACTCGCAAACCGCTTGAGCAATGGCCAGAATATGCGCTTCATTGAAGCTGCCATTGAGCGCCGTACCGCGATGGCCGCTGGTGCCAAAAGCAACGGGCTGTGTCGCCGGCTGGCGATAGGCAACCAACAGGGCGGGAATGTCCGTCAAAGCGTCGGCAGGAGCCGGCTGGCCGGCGAGAGGGTGAGCCATTGGTTTATCCTCCTTTTATGGTCTGTTGCCCGAACAGGCAGACTTTATTGCCTACTATTCTAGTCCTTGCCCTCGCTGCGGCCAGGATAGTCTGACGGGATGAGTATGGTGGCATCCCTCGACGAAGAACGGACGGCACAGGCCGAGGCGCTGGCGCGCGCGGGTGCCGACGAACGGGCCAATCAGACCGCACTGCAGCGTGAGGCAGCACTTGAAGTGCTCCTCGCTGCTGCGGAAGAACGTACCCAGTCGGAACGGCTGGCGGCCGAACAGGCCGAAGCGCGTGCGGCCAACGAAGCGCAGGTGCGGCGCCTCGCCATCGAAAAAGCCCGTGCCGAACAAGCGGCCGAAGCGGCACTGAAGGCGCGGCTGGAAGCCGAGCAACATGCCTGTGCCGAAGCGCAGCGCAAGGAACAGGCGCTGGCCGATCTGGCGGCCGCCTCGGCAGCGCGCGCCAAACGCGAAGCCGAGATCCTCGCACTGGAAAAAGAGAAAGCCGCCGCCGAGCGGGCCGCCATCCTTGCGGCGCAGAAACACATCCAGTCGGAACAGGCAGCCGAAACACTGGCTTTGGCGAAACTTGGTGCGGAGGAGGAAACTGCAAGGCTCCTGGCCCATCGCCTTGCCATGGAAAAAGAAGCCGCCGCCGCCGCCGCCGCCCGGCGCGAAGCCGAGGCCGAGCTTGAAACCGCCCGCCTAGCGCGGATGGGGCTGGAAACCAAACTGGATGTGCTGACCACCCGGTCGCCAGAACACGCCACGGCGCTGCCCATCCGTCCTACAGTGACGACACCGGCCGCCCCGCCAGCGTCGACTTTTACCAAAATCGGCTGGAGCAAGCTGGTCGTCGGCGCAGCGGTATGCACTGCGCTCGGACTCATCATTGGCCTATGGGTCAACGAAACGCCGGCCCATAAAGGGGCCGGCATCGAACAACTCAAACTCGACAGGCGACTGACAACACCGCGACGCTGAGTTTAGCCGACAGCTTGCCGCGGCCGAGCAGCAGGTTGGCCAGGCGCTGGTCGAGCTTCTGGAAGGCTAGACATCGATAAGCGTTTCATCATTTAGGATTGAGACATTGAGCTAACGAAAGTTGGCTATCCAAGTCGTGGTGGACCGTTATTGTCAGCCATGCTGGCCCTTTCAATCTGCACGCCAACCCGCTTGACGCCACGCGCGATGCCGACCTTGGCGATGGAGACCTTGCCCCAGGGTGCATGGAACTCGTCAAGCAGCAGGCCGATAACGTATTCGCCCAGCGTTTCGAGCAGGTTGAAGTGGCGCGCGGCAAGTTCGCTGCGGATACGCTCGATTACCACGGCATAGTCGATTGTCTTGGTGATGTCGTCGTCCTGTGCAGCCTCGTCGGGCACACCGAAGGTGAGGGAGATGTCCAGCGTTTGCGGCGCGGCCCGTTCGCGGTCATAAATGCCGACCTGCGCTTCGACGCGCAGGTCCTCGATGAAGATGAAGTCCATGTGACAGCCTCGATTAGAATGCCGGCCATTCTATGGAAACGCTCCCTATCTACCTAATTCTGGGTTACCTGATCGGCTCGCTGCCCTTTGCGGTCATCGTTTCGAAAGTCTTTGGTCTGGCTGACCCGCGCAGCTTCGGCTCGGGCAATCCGGGTGCAACCAACGTACTGCGCACCGGCAACAAGGCCGCAGCGGCATTGACTTTGCTGGGCGATGCGGCCAAGGGCTGGGTCGCGATGGCCCTCGTTGAAAAAGTCGGCGCTGGCGGGACGGCCGTTGCCTTTGCCGGACTGGCTGCCTTCTTTGGTCACCTCTTTCCGGTGTTCCTCAAATTCAAGGGCGGCAAGGGTGTGGCGACGGCGATTGGCGTGCTGATCGGCTTGGACGGCTGGATTGCCCTGCTGACCGCGCTGACCTGGCTGGCAACGGCGGTTGTCACGCGTTACTCATCCCTGGCAGCGGTCGTCGCGGCCTGCGTGGCGCCGACGCTGGCTTTGGCCAATCACGGCATCGGCGCGGTGTCGGTCGTCGTTGGGTTGATGTGCCTGCTGCTGATCGTGCGCCACAAGGCCAATATCGTGCGCCTCATCGCGGGCACCGAAGGCCGGATAGGAAAGAAATCCTAAAGCGTGGCCAGCGGCCAGCGTGGCCTAACGGCGAACGCGCCGTTGCGATTTTCATCCGCCGCCTTGCCAGCGATCAGACGTTGCGCGGCGGCAAAGGCGATCATCGCCCCATTGTCGGTGCATAGGGCCATTTCCGGATAACAGACCCGCACGCGTTGTTTTGCGGCAGCCTGATCCAGGCGCTGGCGCAGCCGTTGGTTGGCCCCGACGCCGCCGGCAACGACCAGCGTCGACAGCCGGCGCTGGCGGCAGGCCGCCAGCGCCTTGGTGGCGACCACTTCGGTGGCCGCTTCCTGAAACTCGGCCGCCAGATCGGCCTTGTCCTGCTCAGAGAGTATGCGCTCGCGCACCGCGGTCAGTACGGCCGTCTTGAGGCCGGAAAAGCTGAACATGAAATCGCCGCTGTTCAGCATCGGGCGCGGCAGTTTGAATTTTCCCGGGCTTCCCCGATCGGCCAGTTGCGCTAATGCCGGTCCGCCTGGATAGCCGAGGCCCAATAGCTGGGCCGTCTTGTCGAAGGCCTCCCCGGCGGCATCGTCGAGCGATTCGCCGATCAGCTCGTAAGCGCCCACTTGCGTGACACACATGAGCTGGGTATGGCCGCCCGACACCAGCAGGGCGATGAAGGGAAACGTCGCCGGGTCTTTCGACAGTAGCGGCGAGAGCAGATGACCTTCGAGGTGGTGGATCGGCAGGGCCGGAATCCCGAGGGCGAGTGCCAATCCTTCGGCGAAACTGGCGCCGACCAGCAGCGCGCCGGCCAAACCGGGCCCGGCAGTGTAGCCGATGGCATCGATATCCTCGCGCCTTGCGCCGGCTTCGGCCAGCACGTTCTCCAGCAGGGGAATCAGCCGCCGGATATGGTCGCGCGAGGCCAATTCGGGCACCACGCCGCCATAAGCTTCGTGCATCGCCACCTGCGTATGGACAGCGTGGGAGAGCAACCCACGTTCAGTGTCATAGAGGGCGAGGCCCGTTTCGTCGCAGGAGGATTCGATACCGAGGACCAGCATCGCGAAATTTTACTTTGACAAGCGTCGTGAAATGGCTAGAATTCGCCCCCTTTCACTCAATCAAGTCTAGGAAATTCGCATGCCTGGTATTCGCGTCAAGGAAAACGAGCCCTTCGAAGTCGCCATTCGTCGCTTCAAGCGCACCATCGAAAAGGCCGGCACGCTCACCGAACTGCGTTCGCGCGAGTTCTACGAGAAGCCCACTTCCGAACGCAAGCGCAAGCTCGCCGCTGCCGTCAAGCGCCATCACAAGCGCATCCGCAGCCAGCTCCTGCCGCCCAAGATGTATTGATTTCTCTGGCCGCCTGCCGCTGCGGGCGCCAGCAGAGAATACCGCCCCAACCGCAAGGGGGGCGGTTTTTGCGTTTGTGGAGGATTCAAATGAGCCTGAAAGCCCGCATTACCGATGATATGAAGTCCGCCATGAAGGCGAAGGAAACGGCGCGCCTCGGCGCCATCCGCCTGCTGCTGGCAGCGATCAAGCAAAAGGAAGTGGATGAACGCATCGACCTAGACGACGACGCCGTCATTGCGGTCATCGAAAAGATGCTCAAGCAGCGCAAGGATTCGATCACCCAGTATGAAGCGGCGCAACGTCAGGATCTGGCCGATGCCGAGAAATTCGAGGTCGGCGTGCTGTCAGCCTACATGCCGCAGGCCATGAGCGCCGACGAGGTGGCCGCGATTATCGCCAAGGCGGTCGCAGATTCCGGCGCCAAGGGGCCGGCCGACATGGGCAAGGTCATCGGGCTGGTCAAGCCGCAGGTCGCCGGCCGTGCCGACATGGGCGAAGTCTCCAAGCTCGTAAAGGCTAGCCTGACCGGCGCATAATTGCGCCGTGATCCCCGACTCATTCGTTCAGGAACTGCTCTCGCGCGTCGACATCGTCGACGTAGTCGAACGCCACATCACGCTCAAGAAGGCGGGCGCCAACTATCAGGCTTGCTGCCCGTTCCATTCCGAGAAAACCCCGTCGTTCACCGTCAGCCCGGCCAAGCAGTTCTATCACTGCTTCGGTTGCGGCGCGCATGGAAGCGCCATCGGCTTCGTCATGCAGTATGCCGGCCTGGGTTTTGTCGAGGCAGTAGAAGATTTGGCCGGTCATTTGGGGCTGGCAGTTCCGCAAGAAGTCAGTGCCCGCTCCCAGGAAAAAGTCAGGCAGCAGCCGCTCACCGAGCGCATGGGGCAAGCAGCCCGCTTCTACAAGGAACAACTGAAAGCCTCGCCCAAGGCTATCGAGTATCTGAAGGGCCGGGGCTTGACCGGCGAGATTGCCGCACGCTACGGCCTCGGCTATGCGCCGGACGAATGGCAGGGGCTGCAGCGCATTTTTGACGATTACGCCGGCCCGGCACTGGCCGAATGCGGCCTTGTCATCGACAGCGAGCAAGGGCGGCGCTACGACCGCTTTCGCGATCGCATCATGTTTCCGATCCTCGACCAGCGCAGCAATGTCATTGGCTTTGGTGGCCGCGTGCTGGATGCCGGAGAACCTAAATACCTGAATTCGCCAGAAACGGTGCTGTTCCACAAGGGCGAGGAACTCTACGGCCTACCGCAGGCGCGCCAAGCCATTCGCGACGATGACCGCATCATCGTCGTGGAAGGTTATATGGATGTCGTGGCGCTGGCCCAGTACGGCATCGGCAATGCCGTGGCAACGCTGGGTACGGCGACCACGCCAAACCATGTGAGGAAGCTGTTGCGCCAGGCCAGTCAGGTGGTGTTCTGTTTCGATGGCGACAAGGCCGGCCGCAAGGCCGCCTGGCGGGCGCTGGAGTCGAGTCTGGAACTGCTGGCCGACGACAAGCTGGTGGGCTTCCTGTTCCTACCGGCCGAACATGACCCGGACAGCTTTGTGCGGACGGAGGGTACGGAGGCTTTTCTTCGCCTGGCGGCCCAGCCGACCACGCTGACCGAATTCCTGATGCGCGAACTGAAGGCCGATCTGGATCTCGCCACGGCAGAAGGGCGTGCGCACCTCGTGCATGAGGCCAAACCCTACCTGACCAAGCTGGCGGCCCCGGTGCTGCGCCTGCAACTGACGCGCGCCCTTGCCGAAGCAGCGGCCATGACGCCGGGCGAAGTTGAAAGCCAGTGCGGTTTGAAGCCTCAGGCGCGTGGCCGCCCTGCCCCGCCACGGGCACGTCCGCACCCCGCGCCCAATGCGCTCGAACGCATCCTGCTGCTGACCGTCCTGCGTCGCCCCGAACGGGCGGCACGCTTGCCGCTCAACCTGATCTCTCAGGACAGTGCCGAAGGCGTTGCGTTAATTGCTGTGGCCGAGGCCATCGATCAGGTATCGCTGCCCGCCGGCAATCTTGGCTTGCTGATGGAGCACTTTCGCGGCAGCCCGCATGCCGACCTGATTGCCGGACTGGCGAGCCAGGCCGAGCGGGAAGCGGACGATGAAGGGGAGCAGGAAGCTGTGTTTCTGGATGCCATCCAGCGCCTGCATCAGCTATCTTTGCAGCGTCAGATCGATGTCCTGACCGCACAGGCACGTGCCGGCACCCTAAGTACTGAGGAACGTCAGACGTTAGCCAGCCTGCTACGTAAAAAAGCTTGATAAATCATATATAATTAAACGTTTCGCCGAATTTCGAGTCAAGCCCATGACCAAGCCTACCGCCAAGCCAGCAGCCAAAGCACCGGCAACTTCCCGCAAGCCTGTCGCCAAGCCGGCCAACCCGGGCGATAAACCCACCGCGAAAGCCGCCCTAAAACCAGCGACCAAGCCTGTTGCGAAGCCAGTGGTCAAGGTTCCAGCCAAACCCGCAACGAAGCCGGTGGCTAAGCCCAAACCAACGTCCGTCAAGACGGCAGCCAATGCAACTGCAAAACCGGTTGTCAAAGCCGAACCCGCCGCCAAGGCCACCAAGACGAGCACCAAACCCGAAAAGCTCGTCGCTACCAATGTCCCCCCCATGGAATCAATACCAGTATCCGTTGCCAACGAGAGCGCTGTACCGGCCAAGCCCCTGTCGGCCAAGGCTGCCAAGAAGTTGCGCGACAAGCAAATGCTGGCTGCACTTGAGTTGTCGCAGCCGGCCACGATCGATCTCGAAGCTCGTCGTACTCGCCTGAAAAGCCTGATTACGCTCGGCAAGGAACGTGGCTACCTGACCTATGCCGAGATCAACGACCATCTGCCCGACGACATCGTCGATGCCGAGCAGATCGAGTCGATCATCACAACCTTCAACGACATGGGCATCCAGGTCTATGACCATGCCCCGGCGCCAGAAGAAATCCTGCTGGCCGAACAGAGTGCCGCGCCGGTCGATGCCGACGAGGCCGAGGAAGAAGCCGAACAGGCACTGAACTCGGTCGACTCCGAATTCGGCCGCACCACCGACCCCGTGCGCATGTATATGCGCGAGATGGGTACGGTCGAGCTGCTGACACGCGAGGGCGAAATCGAAATCGCCAAGCGCATCGAGGAAGGCCTCAAGCACATGGTGCTGGCCATTTCGGCCTGCCCGACCACCATCGTCGAGATCCTCGAAATGGCCGACAAGGTCGCCAAGGACGAAATGCGCATCGACGAACTGGTCGATGGGCTGATCGATCCGAATGCCCCGGAAGAAAGCTTCGGTGCCGGCGGCGGCGAGGACGATGAGGACCTCGACATTGAGGATGACGAGGATGAAGACGGCGAAGACGGCGAAGCACGCGTTTCGGCTTCGCTGATGCAACTCAAGCAGGATGCCTTGGTGCGCTTCAGCGCCATCTTCGATTACTACTCGAAGCTGATGCCCGCCCTGGCCAAAAAGGGTTCGCAGGACAAGACCTACCTGCGCGTCCAGAAGCAGATTTCCGACGAGCTGATGAACATCCGCTTCACCGCGCGTGCCATCGAGCGCCTGTGCGACTCGGTGCGCGGCATGGTCGAAGCGGTGCGCAGCCACGAACGCAAGATTCTGCATCTCTGTGTCGACAAGGCCCACATGCCGCGCCCGCACTTCATCAAGGTCTTCCCCGGCAACGAGACCAACATGGAGTGGCTCAAGCACGAAGTCCAGTCGGGCAAGCCCTATGCGGGCGTGCTGATGCGTCAGGCTCCGGCCATCCTTGAAGAGCAGCAGTCGCTGATCAATCTCCAGGATCGCATCGGCATCCCGCTCAAGGAACTCAAGGACATCAACAAGCAGATGTCCACCGGCGAAGCCAAGGCCCGCCGCGCCAAACGCGAAATGACCGAGGCCAACCTGCGTCTGGTCATCTCCATCGCCAAGAAATACACCAACCGCGGCCTGCAGTTCCTCGACCTGATTCAGGAAGGCAACATCGGCCTGATGAAAGCGGTGGACAAGTTCGAATACCGCCGCGGCTATAAGTTCTCGACCTATGCGACATGGTGGATTCGTCAGGCCATCACCCGCTCGATCGCCGACCAGGCGCGCACCATCCGCATCCCGGTGCACATGATCGAAACCATCAACAAGATGAACCGCATCAGCCGGCAGATCCTGCAGGAAACCGGCAGCGAACCCGATCCGGCCACGCTGGCGATCAAAATGGAAATGCCCGAGGACAAAATTCGCAAGATCCTCAAGATCAGCAAGGAGCCGATCTCGATGGAAACGCCGATCGGCGACGACGACGATTCCCATCTGGGCGATTTCATCGAAGACCAATCGACGCTGGCGCCGGCCGACGCCGCCCTGTTCGCCTCCCTGCGCTTCATCACCAAGGAAGTGCTCGACAGCCTGACGCCGCGCGAAGCCAAGGTGCTGCGCATGCGCTTCGGCATCGAGATGAACACCGACCACACGCTGGAAGAAGTCGGCAAGCAGTTCGACGTCACCCGCGAGCGCATCCGCCAGATCGAGGCGAAGGCGCTGCGCAAGCTGCGCCACCCGTCGCGTTCGGAAAAACTGCGCAGCTTCCTCGACGGCAGCGAATAAGCCTCCGGCCCTCTAGCTCATGCTTGGTTAGAGCAGCGGACTCATAATCCGTTGGTGCTGGGTTCGACTCCCAGGGGGGCCACCAGTATTCAAGCGGCTTGCAGCGATGCAGGCCGTTTTTCTTTGGTGGTTCCTGTAGCTAGATTGGATTGTGACCCCAATACCCAAACATGACGCCAGTGATATGAAGATCGAATAAGCGGAATTAAGATCAAGCGCATGACTTTGTTTCTGAGAGGGCGGTTTCAATTACCAAGTGCAAAAAGTGAAGCGTGATGATGCCTGAAGTCAAAAGCGTCTGCAGAGAACAATTCGGCTGGGCATTTGAAGCCGAGGGATTTTCGCGGACGCGTGTTCAACTGCCAGGCAACGGCATCGCGTAAATGGCGGTGTAGATGGTTTCGTGAGAAACCTGCAGGGACGGCGTATCAGGATGCACAAGCGCCAGTGTGCCAGCAATCTGCTCCGGCGAGTACCGCGCCTTGAGGTAGTGGCAGACCCGCTCCCACAGCGGCGTGTCCGGCCGCAGCCGACGCGCTACACGTGGCTTCGTCGTACAGGCATGGGCGCGCCGGTGCGCCGCCTCGGAACGATACCCGCCCGCCAGCAGCGGTCGCCCACGCTCACGTCGCGCATTCGGCCGAACCCATCCGTTTCGATTCAACTCACGCGAAAGGGTCGAAGCAGAACGCCCCAACCCCTTGGCAATGGTCGCCGGCTTGATCCCCATCTCCAGTTGCGTTTGGATAATCGTCCGCTCTTCAATGCTCAACTGCTTGTAGTTTCTTCCCATGCAACATTCTCTCCCGATAATGTTGCACTTGGATTTTGAGCGCGCCCCTCATAATCCGTTGGTGCTGGGTTCGACTCCCAGGGGGCCACCAATATTCCCGATCAGCCGACCTACCGGTTGGCCTTTGCGGGCCGCGCTCCCGCCATTACCACCACGCTTCCAGTTGGGCCAAGGCGCTACGCGGAGCGGGACGCTCGCGGCCGAGGTTTTTCGCCACCAGCGAGAAGCGCCATTGTTTATCCGGGGAGCGCCAGGTGGCAAACGCATCGGCGGCCCAGCCTGATGGCAGGCGCGTGGCATGATCGACCGTGGTGTAGCTTTCGCTGCGATAGACCGCCTGCGCTCCCGCGGTCCAGTTTTGGGGCAGATATTGAGTGCCGCCCAACACGAAGGTGGTCTTGGGCAGGAAGGGGAGCTGGTTGCCGGCATTCTCGCGACGACTTTCGCTTTCGCGCAGGACCAGACGTCCATAGAGGGAGGCGCGATCGGTGAGGATCCAGTTGCCGGCCACCCCAACAACATCCATACGGCCTGCGCCATATTGCGGGGTACCTTCCAGCACGTCCTCCCCGGAAACATTGCCCGGTGCCTTCTGGCGCAGTTTTTCCAGTTCGCTCAGCATTGCCGAGATGGCGGGAATGAAGCCTTCCGGACGATTGTCGAGACGCTGGCTTTCAAGGTAGGCCAGATAGAACTGCCGTGGTGTTTCCCATTCGAGTTGGACACGGCCATTTTTGAGCAAACCGCCGGGTTTGGCAGAGCGCGTATCGAGCGGCAGTCCCGCCGTATCGAGACGATCGAGCGTGGCAGCACCGGCCGGCTGCAGCCATTCGCGCCAGGCAGCCCGCAGGGTGGCCCGTGAAAAAGTCGGCGCTGGCGAGACGGCAAAGTTCCAGACGGTACCGATGCGCGGCGACCAGCGGGCGATATCGAGTTCGCTGGTTTGCGGGGCAGGCAACTGGGATGCCGATATCGCGTTGGTGATGGTGGTCTGGCGGTCTTTTTGGCGGTAGTCCGTGTAGGCCAGTTGCAGGTGCAACTGCAATGCCGGCGACAAGGTCAGGAAGTCGTTGAAGGACCAACGGGTCGAGCGACGCTCCTGATTTTCTGCGCTGCTAAAGTTCAATTGCCGGCCAAAACTAGTGCGCGAATCGAAGCTGGTCCGGTAGTCGCTCTCGCCTTCTGCCTGCTCCAGCACGACATGCAGGCTATGGCGACCCATTACCCAAGCCTGCTTGAACTGGAGGTCGCGCTCTTCATTGCGGTCGGCAAAATCAAAATCTACCCGCGTCCGCCCCCCGAGCAAGTTGGTCAGGCTGGCCGGGGTTGTGATTGGACCTGTCACTGCGCGGTCTTGACCGGCGTAACCCAGTTTCATCCAGAAATGCGCTTCCGGCGAGAATTTGTGGTGCAGGCCCAAATCGATTCGGGTTGGCTCGATGCGTGCCGGCGCATCCTTGTAGGGGCTGCCGGAATCCGTAAAGTTCAGGTCGAGCGCATAGCGGTTGGCAAACAGGAAGAGGCCGGTATCGTAGGCAGGTTTGAATCCGAGGCCCAAGGTCAGGTTGCCCAGTTCGCTTTTCATGGGTTCGTCGTCGGGCCGTGCCTGGTTTGCTTCGGCATCGACAAACCAAGCCATCGGGAAGGGACTCATGCTTTGGCCATTGATCTGCGCGCCCAGTTCATCGGTACGCTGCCCGCCGTTGGCCACTTTGAGCCGCGCGCCAATAACGTTGTCCGGACGGGTCACCAGGGTATTGCGGCGCGGGTCGGCACCGAAGACCAGCGGATCGGCCAGGAAGCCCTGGAAGAGTTCGGAGTTCTTACCGTAGGTGTCCGGGGTACGATCCGCGAGGAAGAGGTGGCTGCCGCCCCAGAAGGGCGTATAGGCTTGCCAGGCGGCGGAAAGCGCCCATTCGGCGAGACCGAAGCGCTCCAAGGTGGTACCTAGGTTGGCGCTGCCTTTCTGGTCGGAGGAAACTTGGTTCAATGACTTGAGCTTTGGCCACAGGGCAATGGCACGTTGCGCAGCGGCAACGGCCTCACCGGGTTCGTGGCGGTCGGTATGAATCATGGCCGCATAGAAATGCGGTAGCGGATCGTTGGGATCAAGCTTGGCCGCCCGGGCCAATGTGTCGAGTGCGTTCTGTTCGCGGCCCAGTTGATAGTAGGCCACCGCCGTCCATAGCGCGGCGCGCGCAAAGTCGGGTTGCAACACGCCCGCCTTCAGGAAGGCCTGCAAGGCTTCTTCCGGATTGCCCGACTTGAGTTTGACGATACCCAAACCGGCAAGCACATTGAAGTCTGCCGACTGGATATTCAGGGCTTCCTGAAATTGTGCCTCGGCCGCCACCAAATTGTTGGCATAGCTTTCCAGGGTACCCAATTCGCCGCGGTAGCCCGCTCCCTGCGGATCCAGTGTCAATGCCTGTAGAAGATCGCGACGGGCATTGGCAAGCGCTTCGCGCTCGACGTCGACCCGGCCGCGCCCAAACCAGCCGGCGGCATTTTTTTCATTGGCGGCGATCGCATCGCTGAACGACTGGCGCGCAAGGACCGGAAGCCCCTCAAAACGTGCCCAGTCGCCTTGTGCGATCAGCAGCTCGGGATGATCGGGGAAGCGCTTCAGCCCCTTTTCGATGACCTGCCCGGCACGGGCCGACTCGTCGCCGATCAGCAGGGCATGCGCCAGCAGCGCCATCGCCAGCGGATCCTCGTGATGCTGCAGCAGAATCGTCGCCTCGATTGCCCGCCCCAAAGCAATATAGAGGTCGGCCAAAAGCCTCGCGGCAGCGACCGATCGACCAATCATGCCCTCCAGGCGCGGGACCGCTTTTGCATACTCGCCGGCATCGATGGCCTGCACCAGTTCGGCAAAAGCCGCGGCGTCTTCTCCCACCCAGCGTTGCGGCTGCGGCCGATAGGTCGTTACCCACTGAATGCGATCGCGGGCATTGGTGATGAGAACCTTGGTCGGCGCCTTGCCCGCTTCGCTGCGCGCTTGCTCGTTCGGCCCGACACTGATCGAACCGACATCGTTCGACAATTCTGCAAGGCCCGACAGCACCGTCAGCGTGGTCACGCCGCTGGGTTCGACCCGGACATCCCAATCCGTGCCGCGAATGCCGATGGTAGAGGTATGTGTCCTGACTTCGACCGCCGGACGCGCGGCGGCAACGCCCGAAGATACCGACCGCAGCAAGCGCTTGGCCTGCGCCCAGATGTTGCCTTGATTCAATTCCAGGGAAGTGGTGCTGTTGGGCGAGACTTCCTTGATGCGGACTTCCGAATCCTGATTGACGCGCAACTGGGTGTTGTCGCGCAGGAGCAGGGCCATTTGCCCATAAGCGGCGGTACGGACAGAGGCGCCGGCATTCAGTTGTTGCTTCTGCTTGGCCGGCTGCCACTCGCTGGTCTCGCGGACAAATCCGGGGCCAGTGACATAGAGGATTTCGGCATCATAGGCCAAGGCAGACAACGCAAGGTTCGCACAGAGGGCAAAGAACAGGGCGTGCAAATTCCGAAGCTTCAAAATGCTTGCCAAAACAATAAACCACTTGCTCACTTTGCCTCTCCTTGTCTTCAAATCCATCGCTAACGCTGCCCATGCTGCGACACACGGGATTACTCTACCACCGGCCAGAAAGCTCTGCTAGCCTTCAGCCAAGGGGCACCGACTGCTTGGGATCATGCCGTCGCGCCAGCGTCGACTTTTCAATACTCCAGCGGATCAACATCCAGATGCCAGCGCAAATCGCGCGGCGTCTTGAGGGTGTGGAGTTGCGTCATCCATGCCGCGAGGAAGGCCTGTAAGGCCTGGCGGCTGCGAGACTCGACGAGGAGTTGCGCACGCTCGCGGTTCTTGAGCCGCACCAGGCGCATCGGCACAGGGTCGTAGCGCAGCACCTCGGGGAAAGTCGGCGCTGACAGGACGGCCTCGTGGAGGAATTCGAGGGCGAGGCTGAGCGCTTCGGACTCGGCGCGCAGCATGGCCTGAAAGGTAAAAGGCGGAAAGCCAGCGGCCTCGCGCTCGGCCAACTGCTCGCGGGCAAAGGCATCGTAATCGTGCGCCACCAGCGCCTGATAGAGCGGGTGATCAGGGTACTCGGTCTGGATCAACACCTCGCCCGGCAGCGCCGCGCGGCCGGAGCGACCGCCCACTTGCATGAGCTGGGAAAAGAGCCGTTCGGGGGCGCGAAAGTCGGCGGCGAACAGCGCGGCATCGGCGCCGACGACCCCGACCAGGGTAAGTTTGGGGAAGTCGTGGCCCTTGGCAAGCATCTGGGTGCCGACGAGAATGTCGGCCTCGCCGGCATGGATGGCGTCGAGCAGGGCCTGCCATTTTTTCGGCGAGTCGGCCGAATCGCGGTCGATGCGCAGGATGCGCGCTTCAGGAAAACGCTCGACCAGTTTGGCTTCGAGGCGCTGAGTGCCGCGACCGAAGGGCTGAATGTCGAGATTGCCGCAATCCGGGCAGGCATTCGGAATGGTCGTTTCCAGCCCGCAGTGGTGGCAGCGCAGCCGGCGGTCGGCCAGATGCACCACCATGTTGGCCGCGCAGCGCCGGCAGTGCGAAATCCAGCCGCAGGCCGGGCAGGCCAGCACCGGGGCATAGCCGCGGCGGTTGAGGAAGAGCAGGCTCTGTTCGCTGCGCCGTAAGCGCTCGCTCACGGCGTCGATCAGTTCCTGACTCAGGCCGTCCTGCAGTTTCTGCTTGCGCGTAGCGACCGTCAGCACCGTCGGCATCGCGGTCGCCACGGCGCGCAATGGCAGGTCGAGCTTGCTGTAGCGGCCGCTGCTGGCATGATAGAAGGTTTCGAGCGAGGGTGTGGCCGAGCCCAGCACAATCGGCACGTCGCGCTGTTTGGCGCGGAAAATCGCCACATCGCGCGCCGAGTAGCGCAGGCCTTCCTGCTGCTTAAAGGAGGCGTCGTGCTCCTCGTCGACGACGATCAGCTTGAGGCGCGGCAGCGGCATGAAGACGGACAGGCGCGTGCCCAGCACGATGTCGGCACGGCCCGCCTGCGCGGCCAGAAAGGCGCGCGCCCGCGCCGCATCGGCCACGCCGCTGTGTGCCGACACTACCTGCGCGCCGGGGAAGCGGGCGCTCACCCGTGATTCGAGTTGCGGGGTCAGCGCGATCTCGGGCACCAGCATCAGGGCCTGCCCGCCCGCCGCCAACACGGCGTCGATGGCCTGCAGATAGACCTCGGTCTTGCCGCTGCCGGTGACGCCGTGAAGCAGGAAGGTCTGAAAACCACGGGCTTGCGTAATTGCCTCAATCGCAGCAAGCTGGTCAGGCGTCGCCGGATGAAAAGTCGGCGCTGGCAGGACAGCAGCACCAGGCTTAGCTTTCATCACGCGCGGCTGTTTGCCCTTGCGCAGCAGCGGCGGCAGGGCAAAGGCCATCACTTGCCCGAGTGGATATTGATAATAGCGCGCGCAAAATTCGCACAGCGCCAGCCAGTCGGCCGGCAACGCGGCCAGACCGTCGATCAAGTCGGCCGTCTTGAGCTTGTCTTCGGGCTGATCGCTATGGTCGAGTAGCGCCACCACCACGCCGATTTTATTGCCCTTGCCGAAAGGCACGGTCACCAGACGCCCCACCACGTCTGCCTCCCCAGCGGCCAGCCGGTAATCGAACAGGCGCGGCAGAGGTACATCGAGGGCAATCCGGGCAATTTTCACTTAAACGGCGTCCTTCAAGTGATTCCTCACATAGTGCGCTAATTACCTGCTATGTAAGTACTTTCTCAGTACTGAAAAATCTGTGGATAACTCTGTGAATATTACTAAGGCTAAAACTGTCCAATGCTTGCGCAACGGGTGGGTGTTGTGCTAATTCGCCGACACAAAACAGAAATACTCAATTAATTCAATATATTATATGTTGCACGCCTGAAACAGAACAGAAACCCTCAATAAATCATGAGGTTCACTGTTCTGTGTATAAGTCAAGTATTCGGCCCCCTCGCCAATGCCGCATCAGACAAGGCTTGGCGGGAAGGAGCAGCAGGAAAACGAAGCGGGATGGGCGTTCCCGGGCAGGCTACTTTCTTTTGTAGGCGTGGACAGTGTCTACGAGTACCCGAACGTTTTCTGGGGGTGTATGCTGGTTGATGCCGTGGCCCAGATTGAACACATGGCCGGTGTTGCCGGGACCATAGCAATCAAGAATACGCGTGGCCTCCTTCGCTACGGCTTCCGGAGAGGCAAACAGGGCGATGGGATCGAAGTTGCCCTGCAGCGCTACCTTGTCGCCGACGCACTGACGCGCCAGACCGATGTCGGTGCTCCAGTCGAGGCCGATGGCATCGCAGCCGATCGTCGCGATCTTTTCCAGCCACTGGCCGCCACCCTTGGTGAACACGATGCAGGGGATGCGCTCGCCGTCGTGGGTCTTCTTCAGACCGGCGATGACGCGCTGCATGTAGGCCAGCGAGAATTCCTCGTAAGCGGCATGCGACAAGGCGCCGCCCCAGGTGTCGAAAATCTGCACCGCCTGGGCGCCCGACTCGATCTGGGCGTTCAGATAGGCCGTTACCGCATCGGCCGTCACGCCGAGAATCTTGTGGAGCAGGTCGGGCCGGCTGTAGAGCATGGTCTTGACGGTGCGAAAGTCGTCCGAGCCGCCGCCCTCGACCATGTAGCAGGCCAGCGTGAAGGGCGAGCCGGAGAAGCCGATCAGCGGCACCGAGTTGCCCAGCGCGCGGCGAATCTCGGCGACGGCATCCATCACATAGCGCAGGTGATCGTAGGGATCGGGCGCGGTCAGGTCGTTGATCGCCCATTCCTCGCGCAGCGGACGCTCGAACTTCGGGCCTTCGCCTTCGGCGAAATACAGACCGAGGCCCATCGCATCGGGCACGGTGAGGATGTCGGAAAACAGGATCGCGGCATCCAGGTCGTAGCGCGCCAGCGGCTGCAACGTCACTTCGCAGGCCATGCTGGGCGACTTGCACAGGTTCAAAAAGTTGCCGGCGCGCTTGCGCGTTTCGCAATATTCGGGGAGGTAACGACCGGCCTGGCGCATCAGCCAGAGGGGGGTACGGGTGGTGGGTTCGCGCAGCAATGCGCGCAGAAAGTCGTCGTTCTTGGGGCGGGCCATGGTGAAAAGTCCTGAAGGTTTTGGGGATTATCGCACGCGAAATCGGCGACAATTCCCCGTCAGTTCAACGAGGAGACCTTCATGACCCAGCATATCGGCATTCTCACTTCCGGCGGCGACAGCCCCGGCCTCAACGCGGCGATCCGCGGTGTCGGCAAGGCCGCGCTGGGCCACTACCAGATGCATGTGGTCGGCTTTCGCGACGGCTTTCGCGGCCTGATGGAAAACCGCACCATGGCACTCGATGGCGGCCAGCTTTCCGGCATCCTGACCAGCGGCGGCACCATCCTCGGCACCAGCCGCGACAAGCCGCATCGCATGCCGGTCGGCGGCAAAATTCTCGACATGACCGATGCCATCGTCGGCAACTACCACGACAACCATCTCGACTGCCTCGTCTGCCTCGGCGGCGGCGGCACGCTCAAGAACGCGCTGCGCCTGAAGAAGAAGGGCCTCAACGTCATCACCCTGCCGAAGACCATCGACAACGACGTATGGGGCACCGACATCACCTTCGGCTTCGATACGGCACTGGGCATCGCCACCGAGGCGATCGACCGGCTGCACAGCACGGCGCACAGCCACCACCGCATCATCGTGGTCGAGATCATGGGCCATCGTGCCGGTTGGCTCGCCCTCGGTGCGGGCATCGCCGGTGGTGCCGATGTAATCCTGATTCCTGAAATCCCCTACGACGTGAATAGTGTCGCCGAAGCCATCCGCGAACGCGCGCGTGGCGGCAAGCCCTTCTCGATCGTCGCCGTGGCCGAAGGCGCTATGTCGCTGCATGACTTGGCGGCCATCAATGCCGTCCAGAAAAAGCAGGCCAATGCCAAGAGCGACAAGAAAAAAGATGATACGGAAGCCGATGCCGCCGAGCTGATCTATGCCGGCCGTACCCTGCGGCTCGCGCAGCAGCTGGAAAAGCTCACCGGCCTGGAGGCGCGCGTCACCATCCTCGGCCACTTGCAGCGCGGCGGCACGCCCTCGGCGGCCGACCGCATCCTCGCCACGCGGCTCGGCACGGCAGCGGCCGACTTCATCGCCAAGAAGAAATACGGTGTGATGGTGGCCGCGCGGGGCGAGGATACCGTTCCGGTAAAACTCGAAGACGTCGGCAGCAAGGTAAAGACCGTGCCGCCGGATCATTTGTGGATCTTGTCGGCGCGGCGGGTGGGTACGAATTTCGGGGATTGAACCACTGAATGGAAGCCTTCCTCATCTCCACCGGCATCGTCGCCCTGGCCGAAATCGGCGACAAGACGCAACTGCTCGCCTTCATCCTGGCCGCCAAGTATCGCCAGCCGCTGCCGATTGTGTTCGGCATTCTCGTTGCGACGGTTGCCAATCACGCCCTCGCCGGTGCGCTCGGCATCGGCGTTGCCGCGCTGTTTTCCCCGGCAACCCTGCGCTGGATTCTTGGCCTGTCTTTCCTCGCCATGGCAGCCTGGGTGCTGGTACCCGACAAGATCGAGGATGAAGAAGCGAGTCTGCCGCGCTTCGGCGTTTTCGGTACCACGCTAATCGCTTTTTTTCTCGCCGAAATGGGCGACAAGACGCAGATCGCCACTATTGCGCTGGCGGCACAGTATCAGGCGGTATTTGCGGTGGTGGTCGGCACCACGCTCGGCATGATGATCGCCAACGTGCCGGCGGTGCTGCTCGGCAACCGCATTGCGGCCAAGCTGCCGGTGCGACTGGTGCATGGCATCGTTGCCGTGATCTTTGCCGTGCTGGGCATGGCCACCTTGATGGGGGCAGGCGCAAGCCTCGGTTATTGAAATGTCGGCGTGACCGAAGGGAATCCCCTTTTCGGGACTGGCAGGACGGCGGGCCTGCTACTTTCTCCAGAACGCCGGCGTCAGCACGACCAGCAAGGTAAAGATTTCCAGCCGGCCGAGCAGCATGGCGAAGGTGCATACCCAGGTCTGGAAGTCGGTGAGGCTTTCAAAGGTGGTTGATGGCCCGACCTCGCCCAGCCCCGGGCCGGTGTTGTTGAGACTCGCCACCACGGCGGTAAAGGCCGTCACGATGTCGAGTCCGGAAAGCAGCATCAGCAGCGTGAAGACGACAATCAGGCACATATAGGCGAAGCTGAAGGCGAGCACGGCGGTAAGTACCGTTTGCGGCACCATGCCACCACCGACACGGATCGGATAGACGGCGCGTGGGTGCATGGCATTCAGCAGTTCGCGGTAGATCTGCTTGTAGAGCACGATGGCCCGCATCATCTTGATACCGCCACCGGTCGACCCGGCACTGGTGGCAAAGCTCGAGAGAAACAGCATCCACACCGGCGCAAACATCGGCCAGAGGGCAAAGTCGGTGTTGGCAAAACCGGTGGTGGTGGCAATCGAGACGACATTGAAGGCCGAGAAACGCAACGCGGTGGCGAACGTCTCGTAAGTACCGCTGACTTGCAGAAAGACGGCAATACCGATCACGCTGGCGATGACGACGGTGACGTACCACGCCACTTCCGGATCACGGGCATAGGGGCGCAGCGTACGGCCGCGCACGGCGAGAAAGTGGGTAGCAAAGTTGATGCCGGCGAGCAGCATGAAAACGATCGTGACCGCCTCGATGGCTGGGGAGTCCCAATAGCCGAAGCCGGCGTCGTGACTGGAAAAACCACCCAGGCCCATGGTGCTGAAGGAGTGCATCACCGCATCAAACCAGCTCATGCCGGCGAAATGGAGCGCCAGAATGCACAGTACGGTGACGCCGCCATAAACCACCCACAAGCCCTTGGCGGTTTCCGCGAGGCGCGGCGTCAGTTGCGTATCCTTCATCGGCCCCGGCGTCTCGGCCTTGAACATCTGCCGGCCGCCGATACCGAGCAGCGGCAGTACGGCAACGGCCAGCACGATCAGTCCCATGCCGCCGAGCCAGACCATCATGCCGCGCCACAGATTGATCGAGGGCGGCAGGGTATCGAGATTGGCCAGCACCGTGGCGCCGGTCGTAGTCAGCCCGGAGACGGCCTCGAAATAGGCATCGGTAAAGGACACTTTCAGGTACAGCATCAAGGGCAGGCAGGCGAACAGCGGGAACAGGGTCCACACCATGACCACCATCAGAAAACCGTCGCGCGTCTTGAGTTCGCGCTGGGCACGCCGCGTCGCCAGCCACAGGATCAGGCCGGAGCCAAAGGCAATCAGAAAGGCCTCGTCGTAGGCGGTGGTTGCGCCGTCCTGCCAGAGCCAAGACAGTGCCAGCGGCACCAGCAGCGTCAGGGCAAAGCACATCAGCAGGATGCCGAAAACGCGAAAGACGGGGAAGAAGCGCTTCATGGCTGGAAACGGTAACCGACGCCGGGATTGGCGACCGGCGTGGCGAGGAGGCGGAAGACGGGGAGAAAACGCACGCCGTTTGCCTAGAAAAACATGAAGCCGACCTGGAACAGCTTCTCCACTTCCTTGACCTGCGCCTTGCGCGTGCAGAACACGATGACATGATCGCCCGATTCGATCACCGTGTCGTGATGCGGAATGATGACGCGCTGATCGGTCTTGCCCTTGGGCATGCCATCGCCGCCGATGATGTCGAAAGGCTCGGTCTGGCGCACGATGGCGCCGATATGCACGCCCTTGATCGCGGGCAGCTCTTCGATGCGGCGACCGACCACCTTGGAGCTTTTCATGTCGCCATGGGCAATCAGTTCGAGCGCCTCGGCCGCCCCGCGCCGCAGGCTGTGCACGCGCACCACGTCGCCGCGCCGCACATGGCTCAGCAACGGGCCAATGGATACCTGCGCAGGGGAGAGGCCGATGTCGATCGGGCCGCCCTGCACCATGTCGGCATAGGCGCGGCGGTTGATCAGCGCCAGCACGCGCTTGCAACCCAGACGCTTGGCCAGCGAGGCGGCCATGATGTTGTCTTCGTCGTCATTGGTGAGGGCGAGGAACATATCCATCTCGTCGATGTTCTCTTCGATCAACACATTCTCGTCGGTCGCTTCGCCGATCAGCACCAGTGCATCCTTGAGCTTGCCGGCAATCATCTCGGCGCGGTCGCGGCTCTTTTCGACGATTTTGATCTGGTAGCGCCCTTCCAGTTGGGCTGCGATGCGCGCACCGATATTGCCGCCGCCGGCAATCATGATGCGCCTCACCGGCTGCTGCATGCGCCGCAACTCGCGCATCACCGGGCGCATGTGCTCGGCGGCCGCCAGCACGAAGACTTCGTCGCCGGACTCGACGACGGTGTGACCATCCGGCTCGATCGGCTGGTGTTCGCGAAAGATCGCAGCAATGCGCGTGTCGATGCCCTTGGGCAGATGTTCGCGCATCGCGCGGATCGGCTTGCCGACCAGCAGGCCGCCGGTATAGGCGCGCACGGCGACAAGCACGACGCGCCCATCGGCAAATTCGAGCACCTGCAGGGCCTCGGGATATTCGATCAGCTTGGAGATATAGTCGGTAATGTCCTGCTCGGGGCAAATCGCGTAATCGACCGCAAAGTTCTCGTTCGAGAGCAGATCGGGGTCGAGAAAATCGGGAGAGCGCAGGCGCGCAATGCGCGTGGTGACATTGAACAGGCTGCGCGCAATCTTGCAGGCCACCAGATTGGTCTGGTCGGACTGGGTGACGGCGACGAGCATCTCGCAATCCTCGATACCCGCCTCCTTGAGTACCGAGGGATACGCGGCATTGCCCGTCAGCGTGCGGACATCAAGGTGGTCGGCGAGTTGCGCGAGGCTCTCGCGATTCTGGTCGATAATGGTGATGTCGTTCGCCTCGGATGCCAGGGCCTCCGCGACGCTGGCGCCGACCTGACCGGCGCCGAGAATCAGGATGCGCATTCTTCGGCTTCTTTGGGCGTGTTGCGCAGACCGAGGTCTTTCAGCTTGCGGTAGAGGTGGGTACGCTCCAACCCGGTTTTTTCGGCAAGGCGTGTCATGCTGCCGCCCTCAAGCTTGAGATGATGCTCGAAATAGAGTCGCTCGAACATCTCGCGCGCCTCGCGCAGCGGCAGGGTAAGCATTTCCGGCAGCAGACCGGGGGGCACCTCGGGCAGCAGGTCGGCGCCCGGGGCGAGCAGGTGTTGCACGTCCTCGGCGGTAATTTCTTCGTCGAGCGCCGCCAATGCCAGCGACTTGATCGCGCTCTTCAGCTGCGGATAGCCCTCCGGCCACACCTGCTGACGCAGGGCATTCTGGGCGGCCACGGAAAGACGGCGCAAGGGCGTTTCGCCCGCCTCGACCAGTTGGGTGAGCAGATGGGTAGCCAGATCGGGCACATCGTCCTTCAGTTCGGCGAAGGACGGCAGGCCGACGCTGACATCGAACAGCTTGTCGAGCAGCGGTTCTTCCCAGCCAAGGGCGGCGAGACCGGGCGCATCACTGGTGGTAGCAACCGCAAGGCGCAGGTTGTGGCGCTCCAGGCGTTCGAAAGCGAAGGCGAGATTTTTCTGTTGCAGGCGGGTCAGGCGAGATAACTCGCTGCAATAGAGCACACCACCATTCGACTGTTCGAGCATTTCAAGCGTCAGCGGCGTGGAATCATTGCTGAGGTCGATCCAGGCTTTGCCGGCCGGTTGCAGGCTGCGCGCCGCCAGTTCGACAATCGAGGCATGCGGCGCCCGCAACAGCACGCTACGGCTCTTGGCGACCACCTGTTCGAGGCGCTTCTTCAAGTCCTTCAGCGGTGCCGAACGCGGGAAAGCGGCGAGGGACAAGGCACCGCCGGTCTTGGGGACGCGCTCAAGGGCCTGCTTGACGCTGACCAGCAGCTTCTGCATGCCAATCGGTTTTTCGAGAAAACCGACCGCACCGATCTTGGTCGCTTCGACCGCCGTATCGATCGTGGCATGGCCGGACATCATCACCACCGGCATGTTGAGCTGGCCGTTAGCCGCCCATTCGCGCAACAGCGTGACGCCATCCGTATCGGGCATCCAGATGTCGAGCAGGACCAGATCGGGGCGACGGGCTTCACGCCAGGCGCGTGCGGTGGTGGCGTTCTCGCAGGTGGCGACATCATGCCCCTCATCAGTAAGAATCTCCGAGAGGAGTTCGCGGATGCCGACTTCGTCGTCGATGACCAGGATTTGTGGCATGGTTTCAGGTGGAATTTTGGCGCATTATGCCGCGTCGTTGTCCGCCTGTGGGGGCAGAACTGCGGGCAAATGCACGCGTACTTCAGCGCCGCCGCATTGTTCGGCCGGCAAATTGCTGAGTGTGATACGGCCGCCATGATCCTCGATGATCTTCTTGACGATGGCTAGGCCGAGGCCGGTTCCCTTTGGCTTGGTGGTCACGTAGGGCTCGAAGGCGCGTGCCAGTATCTCCGGCGGAAAGCCCGGGCCGCAATCGCGGACGGCCAGCCATGGGCCACGGGTATCGACACCGGTCGCAACCGTCACCTGTGCCGTCTTGCCAGCGCCGACTTTCTCCGACATGGCTTCTCCCGCGTTCTTGATCAGGTTATGCAGCACCTGGCGAATCTGATCTGCATCAGCCTGCACGCGTGGCAAATCTTCTGCCAGTTTCGTCTGAATCGCGATCGGTCCGTCGAGGTAAAGGTCGGCCACTTCATCGATCAGTGCATTGAGGTCCAGCGCCACCGGCTTGGGCGGCGGCATGCGCGCGTAGTCGCGGAAATCATTGACCATGTTTTTCATCGCCTCGACCTGCTCGATGATGGTGCGTGTGGCACGGCCCAGCATGGCCGCATCGGCCGGTTCCAGTTTGTCGGCGAGCTTCATCTGCAGACGTTCGGCCGAGAGCTGGATGGGCGTGAGGGGGTTCTTGACTTCATGGGCGAGGCGCCGCGCCACTTCGCCCCAGACGGCAGTACGCTGGGCCGTTTCGCGCTCGATGCGCGCCTGTTCGAGCTGGATGGTCATCTCGTTGAACGAGCGCGTCAGCACGCCCAGTTCGTCGTCGGTTTCCAGCACGGCGCGCGGCGTCAGGTCGCCGGCTGCCACGGCACGGGTGCCTTCGGCGAGCATCAACAGCGGCTTGGCCAGGCGCGCAGCAAGAAAAAATGCCAGCGCTAGCGCCACGAACAGGGCCAACAACAAAGCAAAGGTCAGGGTCAGGGTATAGAGACGTTTCAAGCCGCTGCGGCCCAGTTGCAGTTCCTGATAATCCCGATGGGCTTCTTCGACCAGCGCGGCACTTTGCGTAATCGTGGCCGGCACAGGTTGCTCAAGCTGCAGGATCTGAGTCTCACCATTGAGGCGATAGGACGTCACGGGCACCAGCGCGCGCACCACCAAGCCGGTGGCAAGATCACCATCGACATGGGTGGTCCCGCTGCCAAGACGTGCCCGGCGCAACTGACCGATCGACGGCAGAGCGGGCAGCACGCCGTGCAGCTCGCCACTGCTGTTGGCGACCAGATGACCGCTGCCGGTCAGCAGTTGCAGGGTGTGCACGCCGGCCTGTTCGCGCAGGCGGTTGAGCAGCACCGGGCCTACCGAGCGCGCATCGGCCAAGTCATAGGCCATGGCGCGCCCTTTGGTCAGCAGGTCGGCCTGCATGGCCTCAAGCACGCCGCGGCCGAGATCGAGGCCGCCATCGAGTGCCGCCTCGACCCGCACATCGAACCAGGAATCGATACTCTTGATCGCAAATTGCATCGACACGGCATACACCAGCACGCCGGGCACCACCGCCATCAGGGCCAGCATCAGCAGGAGGCGCGACTTGAGCCTGGCGCCAAACACACCCTGGCGGTATTCGCGGAACAGATGGCGTACCTGATTGCCCACGAGCACCAGCAAGACCAGCGCTGCAAGGGCGCTCATGCCGATCAGCAGGGGCGTATGACGGGCGAACAGCGTGGTGTCCGCACTGGCCGTTGCCAGCAGGAAGACCAGCATGGCCGACAGGCCGGCGACAACGGCTAGGACAATGATCATTTATCGGCGGTCGCGGTGAATTCCCACCTGAAGGTCTTCGCTTCCACTCGCCAGTCGCGATCGGCCAGCGCATCGACTTGCAGGGGCTTGGGCAACTGCTCGTGATCCAGAGAAAGGCGCACGGCGACCTGATAGCTTTCGCCCGCCAGCAGTTGCCCTTTGTCCACCACATGCAGCCGTGCGGCCCGCCCGAGACTTGTCAGCGCCTC
Organism: uncultured Methyloversatilis sp.; assembly: GCA_964477575.1. GTDB lineage: Bacteria > Pseudomonadota > Gammaproteobacteria > Burkholderiales > Rhodocyclaceae > Sulfuricystis. Next base: position 88,925 of record CAYZEA010000006.1, on the reverse strand, counting down.
GTCCAGCGACTCGAAATTCCGATGCAGGTTGTCGACCGAGAGGCGATACTGGCGCGTCAGCGCATGATAGGTCAGGCGATAGTGCAAGACGCGGCCGGCAATATGTTCATCCACCCAGTATTTGCGTTTTCTGACCAACGTGAATTCAAGGCGAAAGTTCAGCGGCACGCCGCGACCGACCGCCTCTTCCAACCGGGCGCCCAGTTGAATCCTGAAGCTCGCCGTCAGCGCCTGCCCCTGCTCGTCCGGCACCAACTGCGCCTGCTCCGGTTCGATGCTGCCCGCCAGCACGGCGCCGACGCACAGGCAGATTGCCCAGCCCAGCAAGGGCCTAAGCAATTTTCTCCAGCAGGGCGTAGTAGAAACCGTCATGGGTGGCCGAGGGCAGTAGTTGCAGTTCCAGCGCATCGCTGCCAGTCGCATCGGGCAGCAATACGCGCCGGGCATCGGGATGACGCGCCGCAAAGGCACGCATCTGCTCGCCATTCTCGGCGGGAAACACCGAGCAGGTGGCGTAGAGCATTTTGCCACCTGGCGCCAGCAGAGGCCACAAAGCATCGAGAATCCGCGCTTGCGTCTGTGCGAAACCCGCCACATCGGCCGGCCGGCGCAACCATTTGATGTCGGGATGGCGGCGCACCACGCCCGCAGCCGAGCAGGGCACATCGGCGAGGATGCGCTCGAAGGGCCGGCCGTCCCACCAGTTCGCCGGCCGACTCGCATCGCCCACTTTGACGGTGGCCGCAAACCCCAGTCGGTCCAGGTTTTCCGCAATGCGACCTGCCCGCGCGGCATCCAGTTCCAGCGCCGTCAGATCGAGATCGGCCAGTTCCAGCAAATGGCCCGTCTTGCCACCGGGTGCCGCGCAGGCATCGAGAACGCGCAGGCCATCGCGCACATCGAGCAGGCGGGCCGCATGCTGCGCCCCCCAGTCCTGAACCGACACCTGCCCTTCCTTGAAGCCGGCAATGCGGTCGACGGGCAGCGGCTTGTCGAGCAGGATCGCGCCCTCGTCGAGGTATTGGCCGGAAAAGTCAGCGATGATGGGGCGGCGCCGATTGAGGCGCAGGCACATCGGCGGATGGGTATTACCCGCTGCCGCGATGGCCTGCCACCGGTCGGGGTAGGCCGTGCGTAACGCATCGAGCCACCATTGCGGATGGCGCCAGCGGGCGACCTCATCGGCCTCGGCGGCCGCAAGCAGACGCTCGCGTTGGCGCAGGAAGTTGCGCAATACCGCGTTGACCAGGCCCTTGAAGCGCTTGCCAGCGGCGGTGACGGCCTGATCGACCAGCGTGTGCGCTTCCTCCGGTCGCCGTTCGAGGCGAGCCAGCGCCACCAGCAACAGCGCGTGCGTCAAGTCGTCATCGAGCGCTTTTTGCAATAACTGGCCGAGCAGAAAATCGCCGCGTCCATAGTCGCGCAGTGCCGTGAAGCTCAGGTCGAGCGCCGCCGGCCGGATTACCGCATCGAGCCGGGACAGCCACGCATCCGGCGTGCGACCGGCCAGCACCATCGCCAGTCCTTCGGCAGCTGCCAACAGGATGCGGGAAAGCGGCGGGCTATTCAATGTGTGCCGAAGCGCTGGCCGACCGCCAACGGAAAACCGGCCAAAAAGTCGGCGCTGGCAAGACGGCGTCCGCCCGGCTTTTGCAGCTCGGTCAGCTGCAGGGCACCCTCGCCGCAAGCCACGGTAATGCCCGCAGGGGCGACGGCAAGGATTTCGCCGGGCAGTCCGCGACCCTCGGCAAGCCGGGCGCGCCAGAGTTTGAGGGTAACATCACCCAAGTGGGTCGTGCAGCCTGGGAAGGGGTCGAAAGCGCGGATGCGTCGCTCGATAACGGTGGCCGGCTGCGCCCAGTCGATGGCGGCTTCGGTTTTGTCGATCTTGCTTGCGTAGGTCGCGCCTGCGGCAGGTTGCGGCACAGCCTGCAGGGTAGCGAGGCGTCGCAGCACATCGACAATCAGCCGCCCGCCCTGTTCGGCCAGCCGGTCATGCAAAGTAGCCGCCGTCTCGCCAGCGTCGACTTTTAGCGATTCCTGCAGCAGCATCGGCCCGGTATCGAGCCCGGCCTCCATCTGCATGATGGTGACGCCGGTTTCAAGATCGCCCACTTCCAGACAGCGCTGGATCGGCGCCGCGCCGCGCCAACGCGGCAACAGCGAGGCATGGATGTTGAGGCAGCCCTGCCTGGGAATATCGAGGACCGCCTGCGGCAGAATGAGTCCATAGGCCGCGACGACCAGCACATCCGGCGCGGCATCGATCAAGGGCCGATGCATCGCCGGATCGCGCAGCTTTTCCGGCTGATGCACGGCAATGCCATGAGCCAGTGCCACCTGCTTGACCGGGCTGGCCACGAGTTTTTGCCCTCGCCCGGCGGGGCGGTCGGGTTGTGTGAGTACCAAGGGGATTTCAAAGCCGGCGATCAGCAGCGAACGTAGCGCAACCGCCGCAAACTCCGGGGTTCCAGCAAAGGCGATTTTCACAATGTTATACGGTTATTTTGGCTTGCTTGGTCAGCTTCGCCTTGATGCGGGCCAGTTTGAGACGCGAGAGGTATTCGACGAACACCTTGCCATCGAGATGGTCGATCTCGTGTTGCAAGCAGATCGCCAGCAGGCCATCGGCCTCCAGTTCGAAGGGTTCGCCCTCCGTGTCCAGCGCCCGCACCTTGACGCGCTCGCTGCGCGTCACCGTCTCGTAGATGCCGGGCACCGACAGGCAGCCTTCCTCGCCCACGCATTCGCCCTCGCGCCAGAGGATTTCCGGATTGACGAAGGCCTTGAGCTGCGACTTGTCCTCGGAGACATCCAGTACCAGCACGCGCTGATGCACATCCACCTGTGTAGCGGCCAAGCCGATGCCCGGCGCGGCATACATGGTCTCGCCCATATCGGTGACCAGCTTGCGGATACCGGCGTCAACGACCGTCACCGGCTTGGCTTTGGTATGGAGACGGGGGTCGGGATAGCGCAATATGGGCAATAAGGCCATGAAAACTCGCTTTAACGGGTTGATGCGGGTGGAATTTGGGGGCAGAATCGGCAAACCTTGGATCGCCCCTCGACGCATGTTCGGAGCACCGACTTATGAAGCCCTCAGTTACACCAATTATATTCGCGCTCGTTTTGAGTTTTTCAACCGCCAGCTTCGCGCAGAATGCGGCCATATCCACGACGCCGTCACCTATCGAGATTGCGGCCGATGCGCCCGAGCGCCACATTATCGTGCCCGGCGACACGCTGTGGGGGATTGCCGCCAAGTTCCTCAAAGATCCCTACCGCTGGCCCGAAGTGTGGAAGATGAACGCCGAGCAGGTCAAGAACCCGCACCGCATCTACCCCGGCCAAGTGGTCATGCTCGACATGAGCGGCGACCAGCCGCAACTCAAGCTCGGTATCGTCAAGCTTGCGCCGCAGGTGCGCGTACAGCCGACTCCGAAGGAAATCCCGGCCATCTCGCCGCAAGCCATCGAACCTTTCCTCTCGCAACCGCTGGTCATCGATGCCGCCGGTTTCGAACAGGTGCCGCGAATTGTCGCCACCCAGGAAAACCGCGTTTACACCGGCAACGGCGATCTGATCTATGTCAGCGATGCCGATCCGAAGGTAAAGTCCTGGCAGGTCTTCCGCTTCGGCAAACCCTTCGTCGACCCGGACAGCAAGGAAGTGCTTGGGCTCGAAGCGGTGTACCTCGGCAATGCGCGCGCGCTCGGCGACCCCGCCGAAGGCGTGACGCCCATGGAAATCACCAGCTTCAAACAGGAAATGGGCCGCGGCGATCGCCTCGTTCCTGCCGGTCGTCCCGAAATTGCCAGCTACATGCCCCACCTCCCCACCCACGACATTCAAGGCCGCATCCTGGCGCTCTATGGCGGCGTCGGCGAAGGCGGCCGGCACTCGATCGTGTCAATTTCGCGCGGTCAGCGCGACGGCCTCGAAATGGGCCATGTGCTGGCGATCTATCGCGCCGGAGCCGCCGTGACCAACCGTTTCGATGACGACCGGCTGCAGACCCACCAACTCCCCGACGAACGCTATGGTCTGCTCTTTATCTTCCGCGTCTTCGACCGCGTGTCCTACGCGCTCGTGATGGATGCCTCGCGGTCGGTAGTACCGGGCGACAAAGTACGCAAGCCCTGATTTCGATTTGAGCAACACGGCACTGGCCGCCTGGCTGCGGCTGACCTTGATTCCCGGCATCGGCGGCGAGACGCAGCGGCAACTGCTCCGGCTATTTTCCGATCCCGAAGCGATTTTTTCCGCCACCCCTTCGGCCCTGCGTGGCGCGCTTGGCGGCGGCATGGTCGAGCGTCTGCTAACGCATGACTGCGCCAGGGAAGTCGACGCGGCGCTCGACTGGACGGCACAGGCAGGCAACCACCTCTTGACGCTTGCCGATGCAGACTATCCCCAAGCCCTGCTGACCGCTGCCGATCCGCCCATCCTGCTCTATGTCAAAGGCAACGCGACATGGCTCAACCGGCCGGCCTGCGCCATCGTCGGCAGCCGCAATGCCACGAGGCAGGGCGAGGCCAACGCCGAAGCCTTCGCCAGCGCCCTGTCCGCAGCGGGCTTGACCATCATCAGCGGCTTGGCGGCCGGCATCGATGCGGCGGCACACCGCGGGGCACTCGCCGGCAAGGCGTCCACCGTCGCGGTGATCGGCACCGGCATCGACCGTATCTATCCGGCCCGCAATGAAGGACTGGCACGCGAGATTGCGGCACATGGCACGCTCATCAGCGAGTTTCCCCTCGGCACACCACCGTTGGCGGCCAACTTCCCGCGCCGCAATCGCTTGATCGCCGGCATGGCACGTGGCTGTCTCGTGGTTGAAGCGGCGAAGCAAAGCGGTTCATTGATTACGGCACGCCTGGCGGCAGAAGCTGGGCGCGAGGTGTTCGCCATTCCCGGTTCGATTCACTCGCCCCAGTCGAAAGGCTGTCATGCGCTGATCAAGCAGGGCGCCAAGCTGGTCGAGTCGGCGCAGGATATCCTTGAGGAGTTGCGCTGGGAGCATGTGGTCAATCCGGCGGCCATCGCCGCGATTGCGGAAGCCGAAACCGACCCGCTGCTGGTCGCACTCGGCCGCGACCCCTGCGACCTCGATACGCTGGCAGCCCGTTCCGGCCTCCCGGCCGACGCGCTGCTGGCGCAATTGCTGCCGCTGGAACTGGATGGGCGTGTCGCCCAATTGCCCGGTGGGCGCTATCAGCGATTGAACTAGGCAATAAAAAACCCGGCCGGGGCCGGGTTTTTCGTGGAGCAAAGCCGAATTACTTGGCGCCGGCAAGAACCCACTTGACCAGGGTCTCGATGTCCGCATCCTTGACAGCTGCGTTCGGGGGCATCGGAATCTGGCCCCAGGTACCCGTGCCACCCTTTTTGACCTTCTCGGCCAGCATCTTGACAGCGCCGGCGTTACCCGCGTACTTCTTGGCGACGTCCTGGTAGGACGGGCCGACCAGTTTCTTGTCGGTTGCGTGGCAGGCCATGCAACCGCTCTTGGTGGCCAGATCCTTGTTGGCAAAAGCGGGGGCGGAAACCATCACGCCGGCGGCGATCAGGGCGGTAACCATCTTCTTCATAGCGTTCCTCTTTTCTTTGAGTGTGTGAAAGTGCGGCAATAAATTCGAAAAAATCAATTTATAAGTCTAGCGGAAATCGTCTCCTTGCAAAACCCCTGCAAGCTCTGCAAAATCCGCTATCGGCGCCAGACAAACAACGCCACGACATACCCAGGCGTTGACATGAGCCGATTCCGGCTTGGTCAGACTCGGTGGCAAACCCGTCAACCCATTCGGCAAGGGCAGGATCAATGCCCGTGTCCGCAAACGGCCGCACCAGTCGGCCACCGCCGCTGCCGGGCCCCGCAGAATGACCATCGGCGGCGGCTCAATCGCTTCCGCCAGCGCACCGGCTAAGGTGGCAAATCCCTCCGGCTGGCGGCGCATCTGCGGCATGAACAATTCGATGGTGCGGCGTGCGGCATCTAGGTAGCGCACGTCGCCCAGCAGATGGCCGAGGCGTTGCAAGGCTAGCGCCGCAATCCCGTTGCCCGCCGGCAGGGCGTTGTCGTGGCCGGTCTTGGGCCGCTGGATCAACTGTTCGTGATCGTGCGCGGTGAAAAAGAAACCGCCGCGTTCCCTGTCCTCAAAGTGCATCAGCAAGGCATCGGCGATCTGGATGGCAAAAGCAAGGTCTTCCTGACGATAGCCGGCCTGCAGGCGCTCCAGCAGCGCGGACAGCAGAAAAGCGCAATCGTCGAGATAACCGGGCAGACGGTCGGTCGTCCACATTCTGCCGTCCCGCCAACGTCGACTTTTGAGTTCGTCGAGCGCCCGCGTGGCCAGCACCAGCCAGTCCTCTCTTGCCAAGATGCGCGCCGCATGCACCAGCCCTTCGATCATCAGGGCGTTCCAACTGGTGATGATCTTGTCGTCGCGGCCGGGGCGGATGCGCCGTTCCCTTGCGGCAAACAACTTGGCCCGTGCGGCGTCGAGCAGATCGCCCTCATCGTCTGTCAGCGGGGTAGCCACCTTGAGATGCCAGTGCCGGCCTTCGAAATTCGGCCGCCGATCGAGCCCCCAGTGCCGTCCTGCCAGCGCCGACTCTTTGGGTGTGAGCAAGCGCGTCACTTCGGCACGATCCCAGACGTAGAACTTCCCTTCCTCACCTTCCGAGTCTGCATCGAGCGCCGCATAAAAGCATCCATCTGCTGCAGTCATCTCGCGTTGCAACCAGTCGACAATCCCCTCGGCTACCCGGCGAAAATCGTTCTCGCCGGTCAACGCCCAGGCATCGGCATAGAGGCCGAGCAGCGGCCCGTTGTCGTAGAGCATCTTCTCGAAGTGCGGGATCTCCCAGCGCTCATCCACGCTGTAGCGACAGAAGCCGCCGCCCAGTTGGTCGTGGATGCCGCCGGCCGCCATGCGCCGTAGGGTATGCAAGGCAGCTTCATGGGCGGGGGCATCGCCTGTCTGGCGCAACAGGAAAGCCAAGTCGGTCGGATGCGGAAATTTCGGCGCCCCGCCAAAACCGCCGTCCTCGCGATCGAAACTGCCCAGCAACTGCACGCGCAGCGCCTGGATCGGCGCCGCATCGAGCGCCACCGATGAATTACCGACCGGCTGCGTGCGCGCCAGCGCGCCCAGCACCTCGCGGTTCTGCACCTTGATGTCGGCGCGCTTGTTGCGCCAGGCCTCAGCCACCTGCTCGCACAGCCCAACAAAACTGGGCAGGCCATAGCGGGCCTCCTTTGGAAAATAAGTACCGCCGTAGAAAGGTGTGCCGTCGGGCGACAGGAACATCGTCAGCGGCCAGCCGCCGTGGCGGCCGGTGAGCATCTGGTGGGCGCTCTGGTAGATCTGGTCAAGGTCGGGCCGCTCCTCGCGGTCGACCTTGATATTGACGAAGTGGCGATTCATCGCCGCCGCCACGCCCTCATCCTCGAAAGACTCGTGGGCCATCACATGGCACCAGTGACAGGCCGAATAACCGATGGAAAGCAGGATCGGCTTATCTTGCTGGCGCGCCAGTGCAAGCGCTGGCGCGCCCCAAGGTTGCCAGGCGACGGGATTGTCGGCGTGTTGCCGCAGGTAGGGTGAGGTTTCCCCCGCCAGGGTATTGCGCAGATCGGGCATGGTCGTCCTCCAAGAATGGAGACTCGACTATACCCGACAAAATTTGTCGGCTATGGCATCAGGTCGTTCAGCAGGGAATCGACATCCTTTTGCGACAGGCGTTGCTCTTCCGTCGGGCCGCCGCCTTCGACCACAATGATTGCACCGACGAGTGCCTTCATCGCCTTGCGTAGCGACTGACCGGCGATGTCCTGGAATTCCTGCGCGACGATGATGTTGGTGAGATGCTTGCTGACTTTGGTCAGCAACTCCTCAAGCTGCTTGCGGCTCCAGTCCTTGCCCAGCAAAGTCAGCGCCAGATCAACCTGAGTCTTGGCAAATTCTGCCTCAAGCAACGACTTGTTGGCCGCCTCGGCGGTAATGCGCTCGACATTGCCGAGGATAGCGGACACTTCCTTGGGGTTGTTCGCCGACCGCTTGCCGAGTCCCTTGGCGGCCTGGTTGAGCTCCTTGGCCAGTTGCTTGAGTTCGCTCAGCACCTCGCCAGTCGCCTGCTTCTTTACCGCCGGTTTGCGCACGGCAGGCTTTTTCGCGGCGGGCTTGGCAGCCGTCGGTTTTTTCGCCACAGGTATTTTTTTCGCTACGGTTGCCATCTTTTCTCCCCTTTCGAATTTAGCCAAACAGCGCGCGCCACCAGCGCTTGCGTCCTTCCGGCAACGGCGTCGCAGGCTGCAAATCCTCAGGCGGCACGCGGCTGAGAATCCAGCCCGGCAAGGGCGGATTGTCGGAATAACCGCAGGATACGCCGAGATTGTTCGGATCGAAGATTTTCACGAAGTTTGGCGCGTCCAGTTGATCGGCATAGACGATGCCGCAATAGTCGTGGTGGTGCTCCTTGTGCAGCAGCGCATCGAGCTTGCCGATGAAGGTCGTCACGGCGGCGGCTTCGACCGGCGCCGTCGGCACCGGTTCGCCGACGGCATAGACGTACCACCCGGCTGCCGGGTCGAGGCGCTGCCAGAACGCGTCGAGCTGTTCCCAGGACAGCACCGACCAGAGCCGGCCGCTGTAGAACGTCTGAAAATCGCTCATGACAACTGCGCGACGTCGCGCACGGCGCCGGTGTCCGCGCTGGTGGTCAGCGCCGCGTAGGCCTTCAGCGCCGCTGAGACCGCGCGTTCGCGTTGGGCCGGCTTCCACGCCCCACGTTCACCCTGGCCCTTCGCCTCCATCGCGGCGCGGCGTGCCGCCAGCGTCGACTTTTCGACGACGAGATGGATGGTCCGGTTCGGGATGTCGATCTCGACGGTGTCGCCCTCCTCGACCAGGCCGATGGCGCCGCCGGCCGCCGCTTCGGGCGAGGCGTGGCCAATGCTGAGACCGGAGGTGCCGCCGGAAAAGCGTCCGTCGGTCAGCAGCGCGCAGACTTTGCCGAGGCCCTTCGACTTGAGATACGAGGTCGGATAGAGCATCTCCTGCATGCCGGGGCCGCCCTTGGGGCCTTCGTAGAGTACGACGACGATGTCGCCTGCGACGATCTGGTCGGACAGGATTTTTTCGACGGCCTCCTCCTGCGATTCGCAGACACGTGCCCGGCCGGTGAATTTCAGGTTCGCATCATCGACACCCGCCGTCTTGACGATGCAGCCCTTCTCGGCGATGTTGCCGAACAGCACGGCGATGCCGCCATCCTGCGAGTAGGCGTGCTCCTTGTTGCGAATGCAGCCATTGGCACGGTCGAGGTCGAGCTTGGGATAGCGGCGGCTTTGAGAAAAGGCCACCTGGGTCGGTACACCGCCGGGCGCGGCGCGGAAGAATTCATGTACCTGCTTGTCCGGGTTGCGCATCACATCGCAGCAGTCGAGCTGTTCGCCCAGCGTCGGGTAGAGCACCGTCGGGCAATCGCGGTGGATGAGGCCGGCGCGATCGAGTTCGCCGAGGATCGCCATGATGCCGCCGGCGCGATGCACATCCTCCATATGGTACTTCTGCGTCGCCGGCGCCACCTTGGCGAGGCAGGGCACCTTGCGCGACATGCGGTCAATGTCGGCCATCGTGAAATTCACGCCGGCCTCGCGCGCCGCAGCCAGCAGGTGCAGCACGGTATTGGTCGAGCCGCCCATGGCGATATCCAAAGCAATCGCGTTCTCGAAGGCGGCGAAACCGGCGATGCTGCGCGGCAGAACCGAGGCGTCGTTATGGTCGTACCAGCGTTCGCACAATTCCACAATCAGCTGGCCGGCTTTGACGAACAGCTTCTCGCGGTCGGCATGCGTCGCCAGCAGCGAACCATTGCCGGGCAGTGACAGCCCCAGCGCTTCAGTCAAACAGTTCATCGAGTTGGCGGTAAACATGCCGGAGCAGGAACCGCAGGTCGGGCAGGCAGATCGCTCCATGGCATACACATCGGCATTCGAGTTCTTCTCATCGGCCGCCTCGATCATCGCGTCGATCAGATCGACGGCGCGATATTCGCCATGCCACTTGACCTTGCCGGCCTCCATCGGTCCGCCGGAGACGAACACGGCGGGGATGTCGAGGCGCAGCGCGGCCATCAGCATGCCCGGAGTGATCTTGTCGCAGTTCGAGATGCAGACCATCGCGTCGGCGGTATGCGCATTGCACATGTACTCGACTGAGTCGGCAATCAGTTCGCGCGAAGGCAGCGAATACAGCATGCCGCCGTGGCCCATGGCGATGCCGTCGTCGACGGCGATGGTGTTGAACTCCTTGGCGATGCCGCCCGCCGCCTCGATCTGGCGCGCGACCAGCTGGCCCATGTCCTTCAGATGCACATGGCCCGGCACGAACTGCGTAAAAGAATTGACCACCGCGATGATCGGCTTGCCGAAGTCGCCATCTTTCATGCCGGTGGCGCGCCACAAGGCGCGTGCGCCGGCCATGTTGCGGCCGTGGGTCGAGGTGCGGGAACGATAGGCGGGCATGAGAACTCCGGCAGATCAAAGGGAAACGTGCATTCTAGCGCCAGGATGAATTCCGAAATCAAAGGTAGATTGGCGGATGCGTTGCCGGCGCTGACAACGAACAGAACGCGATAGCGATAGGAAAGCCAATCCAGCAGTCGCGCCCATGGCGACAATGCCGAGTCAAAGGGGCGCTGCTCCGCCCCCACCGACAAGTTGATGACCCTCACTGTGGGCGCTGCGGCTGGGGCGTCACCCTCGCCCTCGAAAATTCTGCGAACGGCACGATGAATTAAATCGATCAGCAGGGTATCGCTGGAGAGTCGCTTAGCAGCTGGCGTACGCCGTCGGCTGGCAGCTCGACCAAAAACCCGTGATAAGCAATCTCGGTTATCAGTGCGCTGCGCAGAATTCGCCCACCCAGCGACCCAATCAGCCGGGTCAGTTCCTCTGTCGCGCGCTGGTTCTTTTCCTGCGAAGCAAAGCACCATGCCTCAATCTCGAAGCGAATAGCATCGTCGCCGGCGGCCAGGTGATCATTCCAGTAGTCGATGATGTCCTGTCCCAATCGGTCCTTAGCACCCCAGAAACGAACATCCCGAAGATGTTTGAACACGTCCATCCAGGCACCAAAACCACGCTGGAATTTGGTGGAGGGATCATCCAGATAATTCCGCCAAAGACTGACAATCTCGGCCAGCGCCTGCCGATTCGTTCCCAGAAGGAACAGGCTGCCCGTCAGCGATTTTTCATCGCGCCGCGTGTCAAAAAAATCGTCGTCCGCCTCGATGTCGAGTTCGTCGGCCTCAAGCAGCCATTCAAGTCCGGGGATACGTTTGACCGCGCCGACAAAGCTGCTGATCGAACCGATCGTCTCAAAGACCACGACGAGTTCGGGATCATCCTGTGGGGCGGTCGCCTGCAACTGGATTCGTCTGGCATCGAATGCCGATTGCAGCTCGGCGAACTTCGGCTCCAACCGTTCCCGTTGGCGATCCGCCGATGGCCAATGCATGCGCGGCGGGTTGTACCCGGCCTTGCCACTGGCTCAAGCGATCATTGACGATGGAACGCAGATTGCCATCAGGCAGCGAAAGCACATAACGCCGATGAATATCCTGGCAGAAGTCCTCAAGGTCCGAGAAGCTTGCCGTCTTCAGGCGTAAAGCCAGCGCCCTTGGCGTCAGGCCAAGCGGTGCGCCGATCCGCTCTTCTAAGCGGGTGAACCAAGTGATTTTCTGATCGAGTGTCGGCGCAGGCAAGCCAATCCGCAACTGAAAACGCCGCCACACCGCGCGATCCAGTAATTCCGCGTGATTGGTGGCCGTGACCACCACCACATGACTGGGAAGCGCATCGATCTGGAGCAGGAGCGAACTGACGACGCGCTTGATTTCGCCAGTTTCATGGGTATCGCCCCGTTCCTTGCCGAGCGTATCGAACTCGTCAAAAAACAGCACGCACTGATGGGTGCGCACAAAATCGAAAAGACGCTTGAGCCGACTGCTGGTCTCCCCGAGAAAGCTGCCGATGACCGCCTCATAGCGGACAACAAACAGAGGCACCATCAACTCATGGGCGACGGCCTCGGCCAGCGTCGTCTTGCCATTTCCCGGCGGGCCGGACAGCAAGAGGCGGTGGCGGGGTTCCAACCCGTAGGATCGCAGGATATCGCGCCGTTGCTGCTCCTCGATCAATTCCGACACGGCCTGGCCGACGCCTTCCGGCAGCAACACCGATCCGAGCGTGCGGCGAGGGTCGATCTCATACAGCAGCCCGCCATGGCCTCCGTCGAAGCTGCGCACAACTTCGGCAGGCTTGGGACGAGCGCTCGCCTCGCGCAGATTCTCCTCCAGCCGCTCAGCAAGCTGGTGGTGATGTTTTGCGCGCTCCTCCGCTGCCATGGCTTCCACGGTCGACCTAAACAATCCTTGATCGCCCTGGGTGCCAGCGCGGACAAGATTGACAATCAGGTCGGCTCTGGACATAGAAAACTCCAGCTTCATTGTACTTCGCGGGATGCCTTGCCGTCACTACCCGGCCAATCCATGAGTACGCGCCGAAAGTCCGTGGTTTTCCCGGAAACCGGCCCGCAGCTGGCCGCTTGTTATCGCCACTTCCAAGGCCCGCTTCGGCCGATGAACTGGCCGAACACCTACAATGTTTAGACGTCGATGTTGCGTGCGTAGAGGGCGTTGTCCTCAATGAACTTGCGGCGCGGTTCAACCACATCGCCCATCAGTGTGGTGAAGATTTCATCGGCTGCGATGGCGTCTTCGATCTGCACCTTGAGTAGGCGGCGCACCTTCGGGTCCATGGTGGTTTCCCAGAGTTGCTCGGGGTTCATCTCGCCCAGACCCTTGTAGCGCTGTTTGCCGAGGTTGCGTTCGACATCGTTGAGCAGCCACTGCATGGCATCGGCGAAACTGGTTACCGACTGCGATTTTTCGCCGCGGCGAATCATGGCGTCGGTGCTCACCAAGCCAGCGAGCAGATGGGCGGTTTTGCGCAACTGGGTATAGTCGCCAGAAACGAGAAAGGCCTCGTCGATGGTGGACACGCGCAGGTTGCCGTGGCGCATTTTTTCGAGGCGCAACTGCCAGGATTCGGTTTTTTCATCGAACGCTGCGCGTACCGTGGGTTTGTCGCCCTTGTTTTCACCCATGGCACGACGCAGGGCGTCGGCACTTCCATGTGCGGCCGCTTCATCCGCGAGTTCCAGTGCGACATCGTTGGCAATCATCGCATGCAGGGCATCCGCATCGACGAAATCGGCAAGGCGGCGAATGATCGCTTCGGAGGTCAGGTAGCTCTTGGCAAGTTCCTCCAATGCACCGCCCTCAATGGCTGCGGCGCCCAGACTGGGTGTCAGGACGGCCCCGTCCAGCGCCAACGTCAGCAGGTACTGGTTGAGTTCATTGTCGTCCTTGATGTAGCGCTCGCTCTTGCCGTGCTTAATCTTGTAGAGCGGCGGCTGGGCGATGTAGATGTGGCCGCCTTCGACCAGCTCGGGCATTTGACGATAGAAGAAGGTTAGCAGCAGCGTACGGATGTGCGCGCCGTCCACATCCGCGTCGGTCATGATGATGATGCGGTGATAGCGCAGCTTTTCGGGCTTGTAGTCTTCCTTGCCGAAACCGCAGCCGAGCGCGGTGAGTAGGGTGACGATCTGCTCGGAGGAGATGACCTTGTCCAGCCGCGCCTTCTCGACGTTGAGCACCTTGCCGCGCAGCGGCAGGATTGCCTGAAATTTTCGATCACGTCCCTGCTTGGCGGAGCCGCCGGCGGAATCGCCCTCGACGATGTAGAGCTCGCACAGGGCCGGATCCTTTTCCTGACAGTCGGCCAGCTTGCCGGGCAAGCCGATGTTGTCGAGTACGCCCTTGCGGCGCGTCATCTCTCTGGCTTTGCGGGCCGCTTCGCGCGCACGGGCGGCTTCGACGATCTTGCCGGTAATGACCTTGGCATCGCCCGGCTTTTCGAGCAAAAATTCGGACAGCTTGGCCGCCACGACTTCCTGCACGGCCGGTAGGGCCTCGGAGGACACCAGCTTCATCTTGGTCTGCGAGGCAAATTTCGGATCGGGCATTTTCACCGACAGCACGCAGGCGAGGCCTTCGCGCATGTCGTCGCCGGCGATATCGACCTTGGCCTTCTTGGCGATCTCGTTTTCTTCGATGTATTTGTTGATGACGCGGGTCATCGCCTGACGCAGGCCGGTCAGGTGCGTACCTCCATCCGTCTGCGGAATGTTGTTGGTGAAGCACAACACCTGCTCGGCGTAGGAATCGTTCCATTGCATGGCGACTTCGACGCCGATGGCACCGCCGCCCGGAAGCAGCGATTCGCCGCTCGAATAGAACACGGTCGGGTGCAACACGGTCTTGGCGCGGTTGATGTACTCGACGAAACCCTTGACGCCGCCACTGAACGCGAAGTCTTCTTCCTTGTTGTTGCGCTGATCGACCAGCTTGATCTTCACGCCGTTGTTCAGGAAGGAGAGTTCGCGCAAACGCTTGGCCAGGATGTCGTAATGGAATTCGATGGCGCCGACGCCGAAGATTTCTTCATCCGCAAGGAAGTGAACTTCGGTACCGCGATTCTTCGTCTCGCCCATCACTTTGAGTGGCGACACCTCGATGCCGTTTTGTACTTCGACGATGCGATCGACCGCATGGCCGCGATTGAATTCCATGAAGTGTTTTTTGCCGTCGCGGCGGATGGTCAGGCGCAACCACTTCGAGAGCGCATTGACGCAGGACACGCCGACGCCGTGCAGACCGCCGGAGACCTTGTAGGAATTCTGATTGAACTTGCCGCCGGCGTGCAGTACGCACATCACGATCTCGGCCGCCGAACGCTTGGGCTCGTGCTTGTCGTCGAGCTTGACGCCAACCGGAATGCCACGGCCATTGTCGGTCACCGAGATGGAATTGTCGGTATGGATGGTGATGACAATTTCATCGCAGTGGCCGGCCAGTGCTTCGTCGATGGCGTTATCGACGACTTCGAAAACCATGTGATGCAGGCCGGTGCCATCGGAGGTATCGCCGATGTACATGCCGGGACGTTTCCTGACGGCTTCCAATCCCTCCAGTTGCTGGATTGAATCTTCGTTGTAACCGCCGTCTTGCGGAGCCTGCTGATTATCTGTCATCGTTGTTCCACATTAAATGCGCATCGGCATCACGACGTACTTGAAGCGCTCGTTGTCGGGCAGCATCATCAAAGCACTCGAGTTGCTGTCGGCCAGACGAATTTCAATCACATCGGTAGCCACGTTGTTGAGCACGTCAACCAGATAATTGACGTTGAAGCCAATATCCAGTTCTTCGGCGTTGTAGTCGACTTCGAGCTCTTCCTGGGCTTCTTCGTTTTCCGCGTTGGCCGACAGGATTTTCAGGCTGCCCGGCGATAACACGAGGCGCACGCCGCGGAACTTTTCGTTGGTCAGAATCGCGGCGCGTTGCAGGCAATGCTGCAACAGGGAACGATCGAGCTTGATCGTCTTGTTCTGGTTTTGCGGAATCACCCGCTCGTAATCGGGGAACTTACCGTCGATCAGTTTGCTGACAAATTCGACATCGCCAAAGCTGAAGCGGGCCTGCGTGCCCATCAGCGCGATTTCCAGCGGCTCGTCGTTATCCGCCAGTTGGCGAGACAATTCCATGACCGTCTTGCGCGGCAGGATGACCTCGACGCGGCCGTCATTGGCGATGCCGCCGATCGATTCGCTGGCATACGCCAGTCGATGACCATCGGTGGCCACCACGCGCAACTCATTCTGATTGACCACCAGCAGCAAGCCGTTCAGGTAGTAGCGAATGTCCTGTTGCGCCATCGCATACTGCACCAGGCTGAGCAGGCGCTTGAACTGCTTTTGCGTTAGTTTGAGTATCGTGGGGGTGCCGCTGGCTTCCGCCATACGCGGGAAATCTTCAGCCGGCAGCGTTTGCAGATTGAAGCGGCTTTTACCGGCTTTCATCTGCAGGCGCCGATCTTCCAGACTCAGGCTGACTTCCGCGCTTTCCGGCAGCGAACGGAGGATGTCCTGCATTTTGCGTGCAGCAACGGTAACCGACATTTCTTCCGGCCCGGTCGATGGCGTGCTGGTGCGGATCTGCATTTCGATATCCGTTGCCAGCAGGGTAAGTTTTTCTCCCTTCTTTTCGATCAGGACATTCGAAAGGATGGGGAGGGTGTGGCGCTTTTCGACGATACCGCAGACAGCCTGCAAGGGTGTCAGGAATTGATCTCTAGATCCTTTAAATAGAAGCATCTTTAATACTCCTGATGATGATGAGGGGCGAAGGTTTCTGGGGATAAGGCCGAATTTACTTTATGGAACATTGGCTTGGTCTGGTGAAAAAGCCATGGAAAACCATAGGGAAAGAATGTGTGCGATTGTGAGTCGAATAAGCCGATCGCCATTTTTTTAGGTTTATCCACAGTTGTTCAGAGGATCTGCAGGTTTTTTATACACAGGATATTAAATATATTTAAATCAAGACTTTATCGTTTGTGATAGAACCAGGATGTCGTGATTGAGCTGATGTTCCTTGACGCGCAGATCGTTGATGGTACGACAGGCATGTATCACGGTGGTATGGTCGCGACCACCAAACGCATCGCCGATTTCAGGCAGGCTATGTGGGGTGAGATCGCGCGCCAGCCACATGGCAACTTGGCGGGGACGGGCAATGGCACGTGTGCGTTTTTGCGAAAACATGTCGGCGACCTTGATCTTGTAATAGTCTGCGACGGTCTTCTGGATCAGGTCGAGGGTAATCTGTCGGTTGTGCGCGCCGAAGATGTCCTTGAGGGCTTCTTTCGCAAGTTCCAGTCCGATTTCTTTGCCGTGGAAACGGGCAAAGGCCAGTACTTTCTTGAGTGCGCCTTCCAGTTCGCGCACGTTGGAGCGCAGGTTCTTGGCAATCAGGAAAGCCACATCGTCGCCGAGCGCAATCGCTTCGCTCTCGGCTTTTTTCTTAAGAATGGCCACGCGCATTTCAAGTTCAGGCGGCTCGATCTGGACGGTCAGGCCCCAGTCGAAGCGCGAGATCAGTCGTTCTTCCAGTCCCTGAATATCCTTGGGATAGGTATCGCAGGTGATGACAATCTGTTTCTTGGCTTCGACCAGCGCATTGAAGACGTAGAAGAATTCTTCCTGAGTGCGCGCCTTGCCGTTGAAGAACTGGATGTCATCGACCAGCAGAACATCCAGGCTGCGATAGGCGCGCTTGAAGGTATCGAAGGATTTTTGTTGGAAGGCACGCACCACATCCGAGTAATAGTCTTCGGCATGGATATAGCGGATGACCTTTTCCGGCGCATGGCGCACGACTTCGTTGCCCAGTGCATGCACCAGATGGGTTTTACCCAGGCCGACACCGCCGTAGATGAAGAGCGGGTTATAGGAAATCCCCGGGTTGGTGGCGACTTGTTGGGCGGCTGCACGGGCGAGATCGTTGGAGCGGCCGGTGACTAGATTGTCAAAGGTAAACTCGGCATTCAGCCGCGTTTTTTCATAATCAGGATAATTGTCGACCGAGGGTGCTGGGGCAGAGGAACTGTTCTTGCCGGCGGTTGCGACAACGATGGAACTGGTCAGTTCGGGTGCATCGGCGGCGGCAACCGGATTGGCATCGATCACCAGATCGATGTTCATCGGACCCGGAAAAAACTGACGGGCCAGATCTTCGATACGACCCAGATAACGGTCACGGACCCAGCGCAGGATGAAGCCATTGGGCGCGATCAGACGCAGGCGCTGACCGGCCTCGTCCGCCTCGACCCGCAGTGTCTTGATCCACGCATTGAATTGCTGGGCCGGCAGTTCGGTCTCGAAGCGCGCCAAGCAATCCGTCCAAAATTGACTCATTTATTTGATTTTTATAGGTTATTCATTTTGATTCGGACACGCTTGGTCCGCTATCGAGGGACGCATTCTAGCCAAGTCGGGGAAAGTTATCCACAAGCCGGTCCAATTAGGCAAAGAAAAAACACTTGACAATAAAGCACCTAACAGGTTGTAATCGCGCGCTTTTCTGCAAGGAAACCGAATCATGAAACGTACCTATCAGCCTTCCGTCGTACGTCGCAAGCGTACCCATGGTTTTCTCGTGCGCATGAAGACGCGTGGCGGCCGTGCCGTCATTCGCGCCCGTCGTGCCAAGGGTCGCCAACGCCTGGGTGTTTGATCCCCCGGCTGGTTTCAAACCGGCCTTCCGGTTGTTACAGCCACGGGAATACACCGAAGTTTTCGAGAACCGCCGAGTTCTGCGCAGCAGTCATTTCGCGCTTCACTATCGCTTGACCGCCGCGCTGCAGAGGCCCGCGATTACCGCCAGACTGGGTCTGGTCATTCCCAAGAAGAATGCGCGCGACGCTGTGCTGCGCAACGCCGTCAAGCGCCAAGTTCGCGAAGTGTTCCGTCGGCAACGTCCGCAAATGCCCCTTTGTGATCTGGTGTTCCGACTGGCCCAGCCGATCGACCGTCCGGACTATCGGCTCGACAAGGCCAGCAAGGCCGTCTGGCGGCAGGAAATCGAAAGCCTGTTCGACAAGCTGAAACAGACGCTGGCTGCAAAGACAACATGAGTTCTCTGTTGAGCAAGCCGCTGATCTGGATCGTCCGGGCCTACCAGTTGGCGATCAGCCCGCTGTTGCCGCCATCCTGCCGCTTTTACCCCAGTTGCTCCTGTTATGCCATCGAAGCCCTGCAACGCCATGGTGCGTTTAAGGGCACATGGCTTGCCGTGCGGCGGATTGCCCGTTGCCATCCGTGGCATCCGGGCGGTCATGATCCGGTGCCGTAGAATGGCGCCTCTTTTGAATCGCCTGTTGATTGATTGCCCATGGATACCCAACGCCTGATATTGATGCTGGTCTTTTTCTTCTCCTGCATGATGCTGTGGGAGGCTTGGCAGCGCCAGGGCCAGCCCCAGCCGGGCGCGGTTGCACCGGTAGCGACCCAGGCCGCCGGCAATGCCGCCGTCCCGCCAGCGCCGACTTTTGCGGCCAGCCCGGCGGCGGTGCCCAATGCATCGGCCGCTGCACCGTCTGCCGCGCCACTGCTCAAGGTCGGCACGGATCTCGTCAATGCGGAAATTTCCGCGCAAGGCGGCGACCTGGTGCGGCTGGAACTGCTGCACCACCGTGCGACGGAAAAGAAGGATGCAAACTTTGTTCTGCTCGATCCGGCCCATCTTTATGCGGCGCAATCCGGTCTGATCGGCCCCGGTTTGCCGAATCACAAATCCCTCTGGAAGTTGCCGGCCAACGTGCTTGAGCTCAAGGAAGGTGAAAACGAACTGCGTTTTTCCCTCGAAGCGGCCATTGAGGGCGGTGGCAAGGCGATCAAGACCTACGTGTTCAAGCGCGGCAGCTATCTGGTCGAGGTGGAATATGCCTTGGTCGATATCGCCACACCTGCCGGTGCCCATGCCTACTTCCAACTGACGCGCGACGACAAAGCCCCGGAAGGCGCCAATGCCATGATGTCGACGTTTACCGGGGGAGCGATCTATACCGAGCAGGAAAAGTTCAAGAAGGTCGAGTTTGGCGATTTCGGCAACAAGAGCAAGCACCCGGCGCAGGGCGACAACGGCTGGGTGGCGCTGGTACAGCATTACTTCGTCTCGGCCTGGCTGCCGACCAATGGCGATCGCGAATACTTCACTCGCAAGCTCGATGGCAACCTGTTCGCCGTTGGCGTAGTGGTGCCCTTCAATGGCAAGCTGATCGCGCCGCTGTATGCCGGCCCACAGGAGCAGGACAAGCTCGAGAAGCTGGCCCCGGGCCTCTCGCTGGTGGTTGACTACGGCTGGCTGACGCCGGTGGCTGCACCGCTGTTCTGGGTACTCGAATGGATCTACAAGTTTGTCGGCAACTGGGGCTGGTCCATCATCCTGTTGACGGTGCTGATCAAGGCGGCCTTCTTCCCCCTCTCCGCCGCCAGCTACAAGTCGATGGCGAAGATGCGCGTGCTGACACCGAAGCTGATGAAGCTGAAGGAAACCTACGCGGATGATCGCCAGCGCATGAATCAGGAAATGATGGAGATGTACAAGCGCGAGAAGGTGAACCCGCTCGGCGGCTGCCTGCCCATCCTGGTGCAGATTCCCGTCTTCATCGCCCTTTACTGGGTGTTGCTCGGCACGGTTGAAATGCGCGGCGCACCCTGGCTGGGCTGGATTACCGATCTGTCGACCAAGGACCCCTTCTACGTGCTGCCGATCATCATGGGCGTGACGATGTTCGTGCAGACCAAGCTCAACCCGACGCCGCCCGATCCCATTCAGGCCAAGGTCATGCTCTGGATGCCGGTGATTTTCTCGGTCATGTTCCTCTGGTTCCCGGCCGGTCTGGTGCTCTATTGGGTGGTTAACAACGTACTGTCGATTGCTCAGCAATGGCAGTGCAACCGCATGATCGAAGGTGCAGGCGCCAAGCACTGATCGCATCGCCGCCATCGCCACGCCTCCCGGTCGGGGCGGCATTGGCGTGGTGCGCATCTCCGGCCGTGATTTGCTTTCCTTTGCTGCAGCCATTGGCGGCAAAACACCCGCCCCGCGCCGTGCCACCATCGCCGACTTTTTGACAGGGGATGGTACGCCGCTCGACCACGGCCTGATGCTCTATTTCCCCGCGCCACACTCGTTTACCGGTGAGGATGTGCTCGAACTGCACGGCCACGGTGGCCCGGTGGTCATGCAAACGCTGCTGGCCCGTTGCGTCGAACTCGGCGCGCGGCTGGCACAACCCGGCGAGTTCGCCCGCCGGGCCTACGAAAACGACAAGATCGACCTGGCCCAGGCCGAAGGCATCGTTGACCTGATCGACGCGGCGTCGGCGCAGGCGGCGCGTTCTGCCTTGCGTTCCCTCTCCGGCGAGTTCTCGCGCGCGGTACAGGCGATTGTCGATCAGTTGATCGAACTGCGCATGCTGATCGAGGCAACGCTGGATTTTCCCGACGAGGAAATTGATGCCGAAGAACTGCTGCACGACATCGATGCCATGGCGCGGCTGGCAAAACTCAACGCCGATCTGGCGACGCTGCAGTCGCGGGCACGTCAGGGCGCCGTCCTGCGTAGCGGCCTGCAAGTTGTGCTGGCCGGCCTGCCGAACGTGGGCAAGTCCTCACTCCTGAACCGGCTGGCGGGCGAAGAGCGCGCCATTGTCACCGACATCGCCGGCACGACGCGCGATGCGCTGCGCGAAACCATTCAGGTCGAGGGTATTCCGCTGCACATCATCGACACCGCCGGCTTGCGCGAGACTGAGGATGCCGTCGAGAAAATCGGCATTGCCCGTAGCTGGCAGGAAATCGAGCGTGCCGATGTCGTGCTGCAGATCGTCGATGCGCAGACGGGCGTAACGCCGGCGGATCATGCGATTGCCGTCAAGCTGCCGGCCGGCATCGAGCGCATCGTCATCGAAAACAAATGCGACATGCTGGGCGATGGGGGCGAGGCCGCACCGGGTCGCTTCATGGCCGGGCAACAGATTCATTTGCGTCTGTCGGCGAAATCGGGCGCGGGCATGGCGCTGCTCCACGACGAACTGCTGCGCATCGCTGGCTGGACAGGGCATGGCGAGGATGTGCTGCTGGCGCGCGAACGCCATCTCGATGCGCTGAAGCTGGCGGCCGAAAAGTCGACGCTGGCAGGACGGCAACTGGACCGGCTGGAACTGGCCGCCGAGGAATTGCGACTGGCACAGCATGCCTTGTCGTCGATTACCGGCGAATTTACCGCTGACGATCTGCTCGGAGAAATCTTTGGACGCTTCTGCATTGGAAAGTAGCGCCACCCTAAAGCAAAGCATTGCCAGCCAGCGCAAGGCGCTGATGGGTCTGTTGCGCGTGCCGCTGCAGCAACTGGCGGCGCAGTGCAGCGCCGTGTGGGGTCAGCGCGAAGCCATTAATACCGCGCTATCCGCAACGCTCGCCTCGCTGCCCTATTGCCAGCACTTGTATGTAGTGGATCGCCATTTCGTGCAGATCAGCGACAACATCAGCCACTCGGGACCGCATTCGGGCTTTGGCCGATATCGTGCCGGACGTCCCTACATGCAGGGGCTGGTCGAGGGCGCTTCGCTGCTGCTTTCCGAGTCCTATATCAGTCTCAAGGAAAAGCGCCCCTCCCTGACGGCCTTGCGTTCGGTACGTACGGCGGAAGGTGAGTTGCTGGGCTGGATCGGCGCCTATTTCGGGTTGCGCGATTTGCCGCTGACACGCGCCCTGTACGAAGAGCCGCGGGCATGGCGCCAGATCAAAGGCGACCCGTCGATTCGTGGCACGGTGTTTCAGCAGCATCGTACCGAGAGCGAGATGGACCGGCAGATCGACACGGTGCTGGGCGTCCTTTCCGAGTTGATGCGTTTTCACGGCGTGTATCACGTGATGCTGCATTTCTCCAGTTCGCGTGCCGTGATCTGGCAGATTGCCGATCCCTACCGCTATCGTTTGCTGGATATCGATGCGCTGGTCAACCCGGATCTGTGTTTGGCGTATCCGCGCCAGCCCTATCCCGAAGATGCGCTGATTCCCGCCGACAAGGTGCGCACGGTACTGGAAAACTTCCGTCCGCTGCGCTTGATCGATGAGACCTTCTATCTGCGTTCCGGCACGCTTAATCTGTTCAATGGTACCGTTGGTCTGACCTTTTCCTGCGACGGTTCGCACTATGTCCCGTATGAAGAGTTTCTCGGACGCGGCAAGGAATTTTGGCTGGCGGGCTGATGGAGATTGATTCGATATGGCCGATGTTGCTGGTGGTGGCGGCCTTCGCCGGCTTCGTTGATGCGGTGGCGGGCGGCGGTGGGTTGATTCAGGTGCCGGCCCTGTTCGCTGCCCTGCCGCGCGAAGGCCCGGCGACCCTGCTCGGTACCAATAAGCTGGCGTCGATTTTTGGCACGCTCAATGCGGCGCGCAAATACGCCCGCGAAGTGGTGATGCCCTGGTCGATCGTGGTGCCGACGGCACTCTCCGCTTTTGCTTTCTCTTTCGGAGGGGCGGCCGTGGCCGCCTGGTTGCCTAAGGAGGTGATGCGGCCACTGGTATTGGTGCTGCTGGTCGCGGTGGCGATCTACACCTGGACCAAGCCGGATTTCGGTACGCAAGCCACGACTTCGAGAATTGCACCCGAGCGCCTGTTCTGGGCAGCGGTAGTGGCTGGGGCACTGCTGGGTTTCTATGACGGCATCTTCGGGCCAGGTGCGGGCAGTTTCATGATCTTCGTCTTCGTGCGCCTGTTCGGCATGGACTTCCTGCATGCCTCGGCGTCGGCCAAGATCGTCAATGCGGCGACCAATGCGGGTGCCATTTTGCTGTTTGCGCCGCAGGGCCACATGTTGTGGGTGCTGGGTTTTGGCATGGCGGCTTGCAACATTGTCGGTGCGCAGTTCGGCAGCAAACTGGCGATACGGCATGGCAGCGGTTTCGTACGCGCGGTGTTTCTGCTGATGACGAGCCTGCTGATCGTCAAGATCGGTTGGGATACCTTGTTGAACTGAGATTGCCGTTTTGAGCCACCCGATGTTAAAGTCGCCGTTCTGAACAATAAAACTCACGGAGGAACCATGAAAAGTGCCCGTTCGCTGCTTGCCGCTGCTGTCTGTGCCGCCCTTGCCACGCCAGCCTTAGCCGACCTGAATGTCGGTGTTGTCGTTTCCGCCACGGGGCCGGCGGCTTCGCTGGGCATTCCGGAAAAGAACACCATCGCGCTGATGCCGACGACCATCGGCGGCGAGAAGGTCAATTACATCGTGCTGGACGATGCTTCCGACACGACGACGGCCGTGAAGAACACGCGCAAGCTGCTGACCGAGGACAAGGTCGACGTGATCGTCGGCTCGACCATTACGCCGAACTCGCTGGCGATGATCGACATCGCCGCCGAGGCGGAAACCCCGATGATCTCGATGGCCGCTTCGGCGCGCATCGTCGATACGGCGAACCCGAAAGTGAAGTGGGTGTTCAAGACCCCGCAGAATGACATCCAGATGTCTACCGCCATCGTTGAGCACATGACAAACGCAGGCGTCAAAACCGTCGCCTTCATCGGTTTTGCCGATGCCTACGGCGAAGGCTGGTATCAGGAGTTCGCCAAGATCGCCGAAGCGCGCAAGCTGCAGATCGTGGCCAACGAGCGTTACAACCGCGCCGACACCTCCGTGACCGGCCAGGTGCTCAAAGTGCTGGCCGCCAAGCCGGACGCCGTGCTGGTGGCTGGCGCCGGTACGCCGGCCGCGCTGCCGCAGAAGGCGCTGAAGGAAAAGGGTTTCAAGGGCGCCTACTACCAGACGCACGGTGTGGCCAACAAGGACTTTTTGCGGGTTTGCGGCAAGGATTGCGAGGGCACCTTCCTGCCCGCCGGCCCGGTGTTGGTTGCGGCGCAACTGCCGGCCGACAATCCGATCAAGAAGGTAGCGATGGATTACGTCGGCAAGTATGAGGCGGTGCATGGCAAGGGCAGCACCTCGACCTTTGGTGCGCATGCCTGGGATGCTGGCCTGATGCTGCAAAACGCTGTGCCAGTGGCGCTGAAAAAGGCCAAGCCGGGGAGCAAGGAGTTCAAGGCGGCGTTGCGCGATGCGCTGGAGGGGATCAAGAACCTGACCGTCACGCATGGCGTCATGAACATGTCGGCACAGGATCACCTCGGTTTCGACCAACGCGCCCGCGTGATGGTGCAGGTCGTGAATGGCGACTGGAAGCTGATCCAGTAAAATCCCGCCGTTCTCGAGCAGGGGCGCCCCCTTTCAAGACCGGGCGCCCTTGTTTTTTCTGAAGGGCCTCTCTGGATCTGCAAATGGATCTGCAAATCGCGTTGTTGTTGGGCCAGGATGGCATCGTCAATGGCGCCATTTACGCCCTGCTCGCCCTGGCCTTGGTGCTGGTGTTCGCGGTCACGCGCGTCATCTTCATTCCGCAGGGCGAATTTGTGGCCTATGGGGCGCTGACGCTGGCGAGTTTCCAGATCGGGCAGACGCCCGGCACGCTCTGGCTTCTGTTGGTGCTGGGCATTGCGGTCACCGCGCTGGATGCGCCGGCGGCGCATCGCCTGGGAGGGCGTAAGCTGGTCGGGCTAATCGGGGCGCAGCTCGTTTATCCTGCTGTCATAGTGGCGCTGGCCCTGCTGGCAAAGCCGCAGGAGTGGCCGATGTTGCTGCAGGTGCTGCTGGCCTTGGCCGTGGTGGTGCCGCTCGGCCCGCAACTGTATCGCGTCGCCTATCAGCCGATTGCCGAGGCGCCGGTGCTGATCCTGTTGATTGTTTCCGTGGCCCTGCATTTGGCGCTGGTCGGGCTGGGTCTGCTGTTCTTCGGTGCTGAAGGTTCGCGCACGCCGGCTTTCTCGGATACGTCACTGGAGCTTGGCGGCCTGACGATCAGCGGGCAGAGTCTGTGGGTGGTGGGCGCCAGTCTGGTGCTGATCGTTGCCCTTTATGTTTTCTTCGAGCGTAGCCTGTATGGCAAGGCCTTGCGGGCGACCGCGATCAATCGTGCCGGTGCGCGCCTGATGGGCATTTCCACCACGCTGGCGGGAAAGTTGTCCTTCCTGCTAGCGGCGGCCATTGGTGCGCTGTCGGGTATCCTGATTGCGCCGCTGACCACGATCTATTACGACACCGGTTTCCTCGTCGGCCTCAAGGGCTTCGTCGGGGCCATCGTCGGCGGGCTGGCGAGCTATCCGGTGGCGGCGGCAGGCGCATTGCTGGTCGGCCTGCTGGAGGCTTTCTCCTCCTTTTATGCCTCGGCGTTCAAGGAGGTGATCGTATTCACCCTGATTATCCCGGTGCTGGTCTGGCGTTCGTTGACGACCCGCCATGTCGAGGAAGAGGAATGACGTCCCGGCATATTCTGATCGTTTTCGTTGCCCTCCTCGGCCTCGGGCCGCTGGTGCTGCCCGAGTTCTATGTGACGTTGCTCAACTACATCGGCCTGTATGCGCTGGTGGCCCTTGGGCTGGTGTTGCTGACGGGGGTCGGCGGTTTAACGTCCTTTGGTCAGGCGGCCTTCGTCGGCCTTGGTGCCTACGCGACGGCGGCGCTGACGACGGCGACCGATCTGCCGGCCTGGCTGCTGCCCTTGGCCAATCCCTGGGGCGGCTTGTTGGCGGGCCTGGTACTGACGGCCCTGATTGCCCTGCTGCTGGGTGTGTTGACCCTGCGCCTGTCCGGCCACTATCTGCCGCTGGGCACGATTGCCTGGGGCATTTCGCTCTACTTCCTGTTCGGCAACCTGCAGTTTCTCGGCGGGCATACCGGCATCAGCGGGATCCCGGTCCTGTCCATCGCCGGCATCGAGTTGCGCGACGGACGTCACTATTACTACCTGATCTGGGCGGTGCTGTTGGTGGCGGTGTGGCTGACGCATAACCTGCTCGACTCGCGTGCCGGACGCGCCATCCGCGCGCTCAAGGGCGGCGTGCTGATGGCAGAGGCGATGGGCGTCGATACGGCGCGCGCCAAGACCATCATCTTCCTGATTGCGGCACTGTTCGCCTGCCTGTCGGGCTGGCTGTATGCCCACCTGCAGCGCTTCGTCAATCCGACGCCCTTCGGTCTGCACATCGGCATCGAGTATCTGTTCATGGCGGTGATTGGCGGGGCGGCGCATGTCTGGGGTGCGCTGGTCGGCGCGGCATTGATCACGGTGCTGAAACAATGGCTGCAGGATCTGCTCCCGCAGTTGTTCGGGGCAACCGGCAACTTCGAGGTGATTGCCTTTGGCCTGCTGATGATTGTCGTCCTGCATCGTGCGCGCGATGGGCTGTGGCCCTGGCTGGCGCGCTGGCTGCCGGAAAAGTCGGCGCTGGCAGGACGGCACGGCGATGCCCCTCCCCTGCCCCGTCGTAACGTCCCGGCTGCCGGGACGCCGCTCCTGGAGGTCAAGGATGCGATTAAGCAGTTCGGTGGGCTGGTGGCCAATGACCGCATGAGCCTGCATGTGAATGCTGGCGAGATTCTGGCGCTGATCGGCCCGAACGGCGCCGGCAAGTCGACCTTCTTCAATCTGGTGACGGGCGTCAGCCCGCCGACTTCGGGCGCGGTGCGCTTCATGGGCGAGCGCGTGGATGGTCGCGCCTCACGCGCGATTGCCCGCATGGGTATGAGCCGGACCTTCCAGCATGTACGTCTGCTCTCCGGCATGACGGTGCTGGAAAACGTGGCGCTGGGTGCGCACATGCGCGGCAGACACGGCGTACCTGCCGCAATGCTGCACCTGGAGCGCGAGGAAGAGCATTGTCTGCTGGCCGAGGCGGCACGGCACTGCCAGCGTGTCGGACTGGGCGAGCATCTGCAGGATGCGGCGGGCAGCCTGCCGCTCGGCAAGCAGCGCATCGTCGAGATTGCCCGGGCACTGGCGGCCGATCCCTGTTTGTTGCTGCTGGATGAACCGGCCGCAGGACTGCGCTTTATGGAAAAGCAGGCGCTGGCTGAATTGCTGAAGCAGTTGCGTGCCGAGGGCATGGGCATCCTGCTGGTCGAGCACGACATGGAGTTCGTCATGGATCTGGCCGATCGCGTGGTGGTGATGGAGTTCGGCAAGAAGATCGCCGAAGGGCTGCCGCATGAAGTGCAGAATGATCCGGCCGTGATCGAGGCTTATCTGGGTGGGGTCGATTGAAATGAACGAAACCGTCGTGGCGCCCATCCTGGAGGTGAATGACCTGTGCGTGTCCTATGGCAAGGTCGAGGCACTCCATCACGTGTCGCTCAAGGTGCGCCCCGGTGAAATCGTTACCGTGATCGGTCCGAATGGCGCCGGCAAGACGACGCTGCTTTCCGCCATCATGGGCGTGCTGCCGTTCAATCGCGGCAGCGTCCATTATCAGGGCGATGCGTATGCCCATGTCGATATCGAGCAGATGGTCGCATGCGGCATGACGCTGGTGCCGGAGAAGCGCGAACTGTTTGGCGAAATGAGCGTGGCGGACAATCTGCTGTTGGGTGCCTTCATGCGTCGCCGTCTCGGCTTCCGCGATGAGGCGCAGGCGCTGGAAAAGGTCTATGGGATTTTTCCGCGGCTCAAGGAGCGCCACCAGCAGATGGCTGGCACCCTGTCGGGCGGTGAGCGTCAGATGCTTGCGGTCGGTCGGGCACTGATGGCGCAACCGAAGTTGCTGATGCTGGACGAACCGAGCCTCGGATTGGCGCCGCTGATTGTGCGCGAGATCTTCCGCGTGATTGCCGACCTGCGCAAGCTGGGCGTTGCAATCCTGCTGGTCGAGCAGAACGCGCGTGCTGCTCTACAAGTATCCGATTACGGTTACGTGCTGGAGACTGGTGAAGTTGCCCTTGAGGGTCCCTCGGATCGATTGGAAGATGACCCGAAGGTGGTTGAGGCTTATCTGGGCCTGGGTGGCAAGAAGGACTGATTTGTTTCACGTGAAACCTCGTTTCACGTGAAACAATTTTGGCTGCAGTTTTCTTCGGGGTATGATTCGCCCCCCCCTTACCTTGCCGTCCCGCCAGCGCCGACTTTTCCGATGCAGTTCCCCAAGCGATTCGATGTGGTAGTGATTGGCGGCGGCCATGCCGGTACCGAAGCGGCGCTGGCGGCTGCGCGCATGGGGGCGCAGACGCTGCTGCTGACGCACAACATCGAAACGCTCGGTGCGATGTCCTGCAACCCTTCCATCGGTGGTATCGGCAAGGGGCATCTAGTCAGGGAGGTGGATGCCCTGGGTGGTGCGATGGCGGCGGCGACCGACGAGGCCGGCATCCAGTTCCGTACCCTGAATGCGTCGAAAGGGCCAGCGGTAAGGGCGACGCGTGCGCAGGCGGATCGCGCCTTGTATCGCGAGGCAATTCGTTCGCGTCTCGAAAACCAGCCGAATCTTACCTTGTTCCAGCAGGCGGCCGACGATATTGTGGTCAGCGGTGATCGCGTCACCGGCGTGGTCACGCAGCTCGGGGTGCATTTCGCAGCGGGTGCGGTGGTGCTGACGGCGGGGACTTTCCTGAATGGCCTCGTCCATGTCGGGCTGGAAAACTACCGCGCCGGGCGCTTTGGCGATCCCCCTTCCCTGTCGCTGGCCGCGCGCCTGCGCGAACTGAAGCTGCCGGCGGGGCGCCTCAAGACCGGAACGCCACCGCGCCTGGATGGCAAGACCATCGACTTCTCGGTATTGCAGGAGCAGCCAGGCGATGATCCCGTGCCGGTGTTTTCGTACATGGGAAGTCGTGCCCAGCATCCGCGTCAGGTGCCGTGCTGGATTGCACACACCAACGCGCGTACGCACGACATCATTCGCGGCGGCCTTGATCGCTCGCCGATGTTTACCGGGGTGATCGAGGGGGTCGGCCCGCGCTATTGCCCCTCGATTGAAGACAAGATTCACAAGTTTGCGGGCAAGGATTCACATCAGGTTTTCCTTGAACCCGAGGGGCTGACAACGCACGAATACTATCCGCAGGGGATCTCGACCAGCCTGCCCTTTGATGTGCAGCTCGACCTGGTGCGCTCTATTCCGGGGCTGGCGCATTGCCACATCACGCGCCCGGGCTACGCGATCGAATACGACTACTTTGATCCGCGTGCCCTGAAAGCGACATTTGAAACGCAGGCCATCGGCGGCCTGTTCTTCGCCGGCCAGATCAATGGCACCACCGGTTATGAGGAGGCGGCGGCGCAGGGTCTGCTGGCTGGTTTAAATGCCGCACGTCAGGCCCGGGGCGAAGATGGCTGGTGGCCGCGCCGCGATGAAGCCTATTTGGGCGTGATGGCCGATGATCTGATCACGCGCGGCGTAACCGAGCCCTATCGGATGTTTACCAGTCGCGCCGAATATCGCCTCTCGCTGCGTGAAGACAATGCCGACCTGCGGCTGACGGAAGCCGGCCGGCAACTGGGTCTCGTCGATGATGTGCGCTGGGCGGCGTTCAATCGAAAACGGGATGCGATTGCAGCCGAAGTGGAGCGTCTCAGGGGGGTGTGGATCAACCCGAACGTGGTCGCCATGCATGAGGTCGAGCGTGTCCTCGGTAAACTAATCGAGCGCGAATACAACCTGTTCGAGCTGCTCCGTCGTCCTGAAGTCAGCTACGAAAAGCTGATGACACTCCCAGGCGCCGGTGTCCCGCTGGAGGCAGAGGATGTCATCGAGCAGGTGGATATCCAGGCAAAGTACCACGGTTACATTGGGCGCCAGAAAGAGGATGTGGCGAAGATGGCGGCGCAGGAGGGTATGGCGATTCCGGCCGAGCTGGACTACGCGACGCTGACCGGTCTCTCCATCGAGGTGCGTCAGCGTCTCGCCCAGCATCGTCCGGCTACCGTCGGTCAGGCCAGCCGCATTCAGGGGGTGACGCCGGCGGCGATCTCGATCTTGCTGGTGTATCTGAAGAAGCTGCGGGGGCGGGCGTGAACCTGCAGAGGGGAATTGCCGCGCTGGATCTGTCGTTGCCTGTGGGGGCGGAAGACAAGCTGAGTGCCTATCTGGGCCTGCTGGCCAAGTGGAACAAGACCTTCAATCTCACGGCCATCCGCGATCCGGCCGAGATGGTGACGCATCACCTGCTCGATTCGCTGGCGGTGTTGCCGGTGCTTGAAAAGTCGGTGCTGGCAGGACGGCTGCGTTTGGCTGACGTTGGTAGCGGCGCCGGTCTGCCCGGATTGGTGCTGGCGATTGCCCGACCCGACTGGCAAGTCAGCTCAGTGGAAACTGTCGAGAAAAAAGCCGCCTTCCAGCGCCAGGCCAAGATCGAACTGGAACTGGCCAGCGTGAGCATTCACTGCGGTCGGGTGGAGGCTTTTACCGAAGGGTTCGATGGCGTGATTTCCCGTGCCTTCGCGAGTCTGGCCGACTTTGTTGCGCTGGCTGGCCATTTGTCGACCACCCTGTGGGCGATGAAGGGGGCGTATCCTGCCGACGAAATTGCGGCACTGCCAGAAGGCTGGCAAGTCGTAGCCAGCCATCCGCTCGTCGTTCCCGGCCTCAATGCCGAGCGTCACCTGCTTCAACTGGAGAAAAACTGATGCACATTTTTGCCATCGCCAACCAAAAAGGCGGGGTCGGCAAGACCACCACCTCGGTTAACCTCGCGGCCGCGCTTGCGCTGGCCGGCAAGCGTACCCTGCTGGTCGATCTTGATCCGCAGGGCAATGCCACTATGGGGGCGGGCATCGACAAACGCGGCCTGACGCGCTCTGTGTACCAGTTGCTGGTCGGTTTGAAGCCGCTGGCCGAAGTTCGGCAGACCTCGCCGGCAGCGGCCTTTGACGTACTTCCGGCGAACCGCGACCTGGCGGGGGCCGAGGTCGAGTTGGTGAACCTCGATCTGCGCGAGATGCGCCTCAAGGGTGCCCTGCAGGAGCATCGCCATGATTACGACTTCGTATTGATCGACTGCCCACCTTCGTTGTCAATGCTGACGCTGAATGGCTTGTGTGCGGCACATGGGGTGATCATTCCGATGCAGTGCGAGTACTACGCGCTGGAGGGTTTGTCGGATCTGGTGAATACCATCAAGAAGGTACACAAGAACCTGAACCGCGACCTAAAAATCATTGGCCTACTGCGCGTGATGTATGACCCGCGCTCGACCTTGTCGAGTCAGGTCTCGATGCAGCTTGAGGAACATTTTGGCGACAAGGTGTTTAAGACGCTGGTGCCACGCAATGTGCGGCTGGCCGAGGCGCCCTCCTACGGCGTGCCGGGGGTTTTGTTCGACAAGGCCTCGAAGGGCGCGCAGGCCTATCTGGCGTTTGCCAAGGAAATGATCGAGCGCGTCAATACTTGGGAGCAGGAAGCGTGAATCCACCGAAGATGAAGGGGCTGGGCCGCGGCCTGGATGTGTTGCTGGCCGGCAATGCCGAGATGGCCGACTCGCAGCGTCAGGATACCTTGCCGATCGGCAGTCTGCAGCCGGGCAAATACCAGCCGCGCACGCGCATGGACCCAGGTTCGCTCGAAGATCTGGCGGCGTCGATCAAGGCGCAGGGCCTGATTCAACCGATCTCCGTGCGCCCCGTCGACAACGGGCGCTACGAGATTATTGCCGGCGAGCGGCGTTGGCGGGCCTCGCAAATTGCCGGGCTGACCGAGGTACCGGTGCTGATCCGCGATATCCCGGACGATGCAGCGCTGGCGATGTCGCTGATCGAGAACATCCAGCGCGAGGACTTGAATCCGCTCGAAGAGGCGGCGGGCCTGCAGCGTCTCATCGACGAGTTTGGCATGACCCACCAGCAAGCGGCCGATGCGGTCGGGCGCTCGCGTTCGGCGGCTTCCAACCTGCTGCGCCTGCTGCAACTGGCCAAGCCGGCGCAGGATTTGTTGATGGCCGGTGATATCGAGATGGGCCATGCGCGCGCGATCCTGGCGGCGCCGAAAAATGAGCAGGGCCGGCTGGCGGCCGAGGTGGCGGATAAGGGCTATTCAGTGCGCGAAACCGAACGGCGTGTGGCCCGCGAGCTGAATCCGCCTGCGCATAAGGCGATGCAGGAAAAGAGCCGCGATCTGGCGCGGCTTGAGGAGGAGCTGGCAGATGCCATTGGGGCGGTCGTCAGCGTGGCGGCCAATCGTAAGGGTGTGGGTGCTCTGACGATTCGTTTTTCCAGCCTGGATCAACTGGAGGGCATCCTGAAGCGCTTGCGTGGTTCATAAGGGAATAATCATGTTGCGCCGCATAAATTTTATTGACTTATTCTTTCCTTCAATGTATAGTCGCGGGGTTTTGCGGTTGTGACCAAGACACTTTTTCTTCAGGCGGCGGGGATTTTGTTGGCGGCGGCGTTAGCCGGTTTGCTGGCGGGCGCGGTCGGAGCGAAGTCTGCATTCGCAGGGGGTGTTGCCTACTTTCTGCCGAACTTGCTGTTTGTGCTGCGATTGCGCTTTGTGATCGCGATGCGCCAGGCGGGAGCGGTCGGATTTTTGGTGGGTGAAGCTGTAAAACTGGCTGCCGTGATTGCGTTGCTGATTGTGTTGCCGCGCATCATGCAAGTAAATTGGCTGGCGTTGATCGCCGGGTTGTTTGTCGTGTTGTTCGTAAACTTATTCTCGCTGTTGCTAAAGAACTAAGACCATGGCTGCCGAACACGGACCTACCGCATCAGAATATATCGTTCACCACCTGACACACTTGAAGAGTGCGACGCAGACGTCTCTCGTCGACTGGACGGTGTTCCATGTGGATTCCCTTTTCTTTTCGACGCTGCTGGGCTTGCTGGCCGTGTTTGTCATGGCACGTGCGGCGGCCAAGGCAACCTCCGGCGTGCCGGGCCGTTTCCAGGCAGCGGTTGAAATTCTCGTCGAGATGGTCGCCGATCAGGCCAAGGGAATCGTGCATTCCGCCGAATCCCGCAAGTTCGTCGCACCGGTGGCGTTGACCGTGTTCGTCTGGATCTTTCTGATGAACGCCATGGATCTGCTGCCGCTCGACCTGCTGCCGAATATCTGGGCGGCGATTTACGGTTCTGCCGGTCATGATCCGCATCATGCCTACCTGCGCATTGTGCCGACAGCCGACTTGAATGCGACCCTCGGCCTGTCACTGGGCGTCCTCTTGATGTGCTTGTACTACAGCGTCAAGATCAAGGGCTTGGGCCACTGGATGCACGAGTTGTTCACGGCGCCATTCGGTAATCATCCGGTACTGTGGCCGATCAACTTTGCGATGCAGATGATCGAATTCGTCGCCAAGACCGTTTCGCACGGCATGCGACTCTTCGGCAACATGTATGCCGGCGAGTTGATCTTCATGCTGATCGCGCTGATGGGGGCCGCCTGGACGGGCACCTTCGGCAGCGGACTGCTGTGGTTGGGCGGTGTCATCGCCGGCTCCATCTGGGCGATCTTCCACATCCTGATCATCACATTACAGGCTTTCATTTTCATGATGCTGACGCTGGTGTATATCGGCCAGGCACATGAAAGCCACTAAGTTTTAAACCCCACCTTTTCAACCTTCACTTTTCAACACAAGGAGTCATCATGGAAGGCAACATCGTTGGTTTCGTCGCGCTGGCCGCCGGCCTGATCATCGGTCTGGGCGCTGCGGGCGCTTGTATCGGCATCGGCATCATGGGCAGCCGTTTTCTCGAGGCATCCGCCCGTCAACCCGAGTTGATGAATACCCTGCAAACCAAGATGTTCCTGTTGGTCGGCCTGATCGACGCAGCGTTCATTATCGGTACTGGTATCGCCCTCTGGTACACCACCGCCAACCCGTTCATCAAGTAAGCGGTTTCCCTTTAAACGCTTAAAGGAGCGAAACCGTGAATCTGAACGCAACGCTATTCGCACAGCTGGTTGTGTTCTTCATTCTGGCGTGGTTCACGATGAAATTCGTGTGGCCGCCCATCATGAAGGCACTTGACGAGCGCGCGTCCAAAATCGCCGATGGTCTGGCGGCGGCGGACAAGGCGAAAACCGATCTGCAGTTGGCTGAACGTCGTGCAACGGATGAATTGCGCAAGGCGCGTGAAACATCCAATGAGCTGCGTGCCGTTGCCGAACGTCAGGGTGCGCAAGTACTTGACGAGGCGCGTGCCGAGGCAGCCCGTATCGTGGCAGCGGCGCGAACCGCCGCCGAAGGCGAAGCGGCCGTGGCGGCGCAGCGTGCCAAGGAAGCACTGCGCGACCAGGTCGCCCTGCTGGCCGTGGCCGGTGCCGAGCGGATTCTCCGCAAGGAAGTCGATGCCGCCAAGCATGCCGACCTGCTCAACCAGCTGAAAGCGGAACTGTAATCACCATGGCCGAGAACGTCACCGTCGCTCGTCCCTACGCTGAAGCGGCTTTTGCCCTGGCCAAGGCCGGCGGTGCGCTGGCTGCCTGGCAGGGGGCCTTGGCGCGCATGGCTGTTGCATCTGCGGATACGCAGATGCTCGAATGTATTGCCGACCCGCAGATTGCACCGGCAGCACTCGCAGATCTCTTTCTGGGTGTGTCCGGTGATCTGAGTGTCGAGCAGCGCAACTTTGCCAATTTGCTGGTCGAGAATCGTCGCCTGACGGTTCTGCCGGAAATCAGCGAACTCTTCGAGCAACTCAAGAATGCCGAGGAAGAGACGCGCGAGGCAGTCGTTAGCTCCGCCTTCCCGCTTGACGATGCGCAAGTCAAAAATCTGGTGGCTGATCTGGAGCGCAAGTTTGGTTGCAAGGTCAAGGCAACCGTCGAAATTGCGCCGGAATTGATCGGTGGTGTCCGCATTGCCCTGGGCGACCAGGTTATCGATGCTTCCGTCCGCGGCAAACTCGCCGCCATGGCGGTCTCGCTCAAGAACTAGGAGTTTTTCATGAACCTTAATCCCTCCGAAATCAGCGATCTGATCAAGAGCCGGATCCAGAATATGCAGCTAACCGCCACTGCCAAGAATGAAGGCACGGTGGTTTCAGTGACGGACGGCATTTGCCGCATTCACGGCCTGGCCGATGTCATGCAGGGCGAAATGCTGGAATTCCCCGGCAACACCTTCGGCCTCGCGCTGAACCTCGAGCGTGACTCCGTCGGCGCCGTGGTCATGGGCGACTACGAGCACATCTCCGAAGGCGATACCGTCAAGTGCACCGGTCGCATTCTCGAAGTGCCGATCGGCCCCGAAATGCTTGGCCGCGTCGTCAATGCGCTGGGTGAGCCGATCGACGGCAAAGGCCCGATCAACGCCAAGCTGACCGACAAGGTTGAGAAGGTGGCCCCGGGCGTGATCTGGCGGAAGTCCGTTTCCCAGCCGGTCCAGTCGGGCCTCAAGGCGATCGACTCCATGGTTCCGGTCGGTCGCGGCCAGCGCGAACTGATCATCGGCGACCGCCAGACCGGCAAGACGGCGGTGGCGGTCGACACCATCATCAACCAGAAGGGCCAGAACATGTTCTGTATCTACGTGGCGGTCGGCCAGAAGGCTTCGACCATCGCCAACGTGGTACGGAAGCTCGAAGAGAAGGGCGCGATGGAATACACCATCGTCGTCGCTGCTTCGGCCTCTGACTCCGCTGCCATGCAGTTCCTGGCCCCCTATTCCGGTTGCACGATGGGCGAGTACTTCCGCGACAACGGCATGGACGCCCTGATCATTTATGACGACTTGACCAAGCAGGCTTGGGCGTATCGTCAAATTTCGCTGCTGCTGCGTCGTCCGCCGGGCCGCGAAGCTTACCCAGGCGATGTTTTCTACATCCACTCCCGCCTGCTCGAGCGTGCTGCGCGCGTGTCGGAAGCCTGGGTCGAGCGCCACACCGGTGGCAAGGTCACCGGCAAGACCGGTTCGCTGACGGCACTGCCGGTCATCGAAACGCAAGCCGGCGACGTGTCCGCCTTCGTGCCGACCAACGTCATCTCGATTACCGACGGCCAGATCTTCCTGGAAACCGACCTGTTCAACGCCGGTATCCGTCCCGCCATGAACGCCGGTGTCTCAGTGTCCCGCGTCGGTGGTGCTGCCCAGACCAAGGTCATCAAGAAGCTTGGCGGTGGTGTGCGTCTGGCCCTCGCCCAGTATCGTGAGCTGGCCGCGTTTGCCCAGTTCGCTTCCGATCTGGACGATGCGACCCGCAAACAACTGGAGCGCGGCCGTCGTGTCACCGAGTTGATGAAGCAGCCCCAGTTCGCACCGTTGTCGGTGGCCGAAATGGCTGTTTCGCTGTTCGCTGCCAACCAGGGTTTTCTGGATGATGTCGATAACGCCAAGATTCTTGCTTTCGAATCGGCCTTGCACCAGTACATGCGTCAGCAACATGCCGCATTGATGGACAAGATCAGCGCGACCAACGATCTGGACAAGGAAGGCGAAGCCGAAATGTCTGGCGCCGTTGCTGCGTTCAAGAAAACTTGGGCCTAATCCACTAGGAGAAGAGCGCCATGGCAGGCGGCAAGGAAATTCGCACCAAGATCAAGTCGGTCCAAAACACCCGCAAGATCACCAAGGCCATGGAGATGGTGGCCGCATCCAAAATGCGCAAGGCGCAGGAGCGGATGCGTGCTGCCCGACCCTATAGCGAGAAAATTCGCGGCCTGGCCGCTCACCTCGCGGCCGCCAATGTGACCGAGTATCGGCATCCCTTCCTCAACAAAGTGTCGGAAGACCAGAAGCCCAAGCGCATCGGTATCGTCGTGGTGTCCACGGACAAAGGCCTGTGCGGTGGTTTGAACACCAACGTGCTGCGCATGACGCTGAATTCGATGCGTCAATGGGAGGCGGCGGGTGCAACGACGATCCAAGCAACCTGCATCGGCAACAAGGGGCTGGGTTTCATGCAGCGTCTGGGGGCCAATGTGGTTTCGCATGTCGTTCATCTGGGCGATACGCCGCACCTCGACAAGCTGATTGGGCCGGTCAAGGTCATGATTGACGCCTTCCAGGCGGACGAACTCGACGTGGTGTATATCGCCTACACCAAGTTCGTCAACACCATGCGCCAGGAACCGGTGATGGAGCAGTTGCTGCCCCTGACCGGCGATCGCCTTGGCACACCGAAGGGCAGCTGGGACTATCTCTATGAGCCGGATGCACGCGTCGTCATCGACGACCTGCTGATCCGCTACATTGAGGCGCTGATCTATCAGGCGGTGGCAGAGAACATGGCATCCGAGCAGTCAGCCCGGATGGTGGCCATGAAGGCGGCCACAGACAACGCAGGTAACGTGATCAAGGAACTGCAACTGGTCTACAACAAGGCCCGTCAGGCATCGATCACCAAGGAAATTTCGGAAATCGTCGGTGGCGCAGCTGCCATTGCCGGTTAATGCATTTGTAAATTAAGGAAACGACCATGAGCAACGGAAGCATCGTTCAGTGTATTGGCGCGGTGGTGGACATCAAGTTCCCCCGTGAATCCATGCCCAAGGTGTTTGAAGCACTGGTTCTCGACGAAGCCGAAGTTGGCAACGCCGAAGCCGGCCTGACTTTCGAGGTCCAGCAGCAGATCGGCGACGGGGTGGTGCGTACCATTGCACTCGGCTCTTCCGATGGCCTGCGTCGCGGCATGTCGGTCAAGCCCACTGGTGCCCCGATTTCGGTACCGGTCGGTATCGGCACCCTCGGCCGCATCATGGACGTGCTGGGTCGCCCGATCGACGAAGCCGGCCCGATTCCGGGCGGTGAGCTGCGTCCGATCCACAACAAGGCGCCGAAGTTTGACGAGTTGGCCCCGTCGGTTGACCTGTTGCCCACGGGTATCAAGGTGATCGACCTGATCTGCCCGTTCGCCAAGGGCGGCAAGATCGGCCTGTTCGGTGGCGCCGGCGTCGGCAAGACCGTGAACATGATGGAGCTGATCAACAACATCGCCAAGTCCTATGGTGGCTTTTCGGTGTTCGCCGGCGTGGGCGAGCGTACCCGCGAGGGTAACGACTTCTACCACGAGATGGAAGAGTCCAAGGTGCTCGACAAGGTGGCGATGGTGTTCGGCCAAATGAACGAGCCGCCCGGCAACCGCCTGCGCGTGGCGCTGACCGGCCTGACCATGGCCGAGAAGTTCCGCGACGAGGGCAAGGACATTCTGTTCTTCGTCGACAACATCTACCGCTACACGCTGGCCGGTACCGAAGTGTCCGCGCTGCTCGGCCGGATGCCGTCCGCGGTGGGCTACCAGCCGACGCTGGCTGACGAAATGGGCCGCCTGCAGGAGCGCATCACCTCGACCAAGACTGGTTCGATCACCTCAATCCAGGCCGTGTATGTGCCGGCGGACGACTTGACCGACCCCTCTCCCGCCACCACCTTCGGCCACCTCGACGCCACCGTCGTGCTGTCGCGCGACATCGCCTCGCTGGGTATCTACCCGGCCGTCGATCCGCTCGACTCCACCTCGCGTCAGCTCGACCCGCTGGTCGTCGGCGAGGAGCACTACAGCGTGGCCCGTCGCGTGCAGTCCAACCTGCAGCGCTACAAGGAACTGCGCGACATCATCGCCATTCTGGGCATGGACGAACTGGCCCCCGAAGACAAACTGGCGGTCGGTCGTGCGCGGAAAATTCAGCGCTTCCTGTCGCAGCCGTTCAACGTGGCCGAAGTTTTCACCGGCTCGCCCGGCAAGATCGTCCCGCTGGCCGACACGATCAAGGGCTTCAAGATGATCGTCGATGGCGAGTGCGATAGCCTTCCCGAGCAGGCTTTCTACATGGTCGGCGGCATCGAGGAAGCCTTCGAGAAGGCCAAGACTCTTCAGTAAAAAGGTCACATCATGACAATGACTGTTCATGTGGATGTCGTCAGTGCGGAGGAGTCGATCTTCTCCGGCTTGGCGGAGTTTGTCGTGCTGCCGGGACAAGCCGGTGAGCTCGGCATCCTGCCCGGCCACATGCCGCTGATGACGACCATCAAGCCGGGCGCGGTGCGCCTCAAGCTGCCACAACAGGATCAGGAAGAGTTGATCTTTGTGGCCGGCGGCGTTCTCGAAGTTCAGCCGGGACTGGTGACGGTGCTTGCCGATACCGCCATTCGCGGCAAGGATCTCGACGAAGCCAAGGCACTGGATGCCAAGCGCAAGGCTGAAGAAGCCATGGCTGACCGTAGCGCCGAACTCGACTATGCCCGTGCGCAAGCCGAGTTGGCTGAAGCCGTGGCACAACTGTCTGCCATTCAGAAGCTGCGGCGCAAATAAGCAGGCACTTACTCTCTACAAGGGAAGGGCAGCTGCGGCTGCCCTTGTATTTGGAAACTAGGAAAGTCGGTGCTGGCGAGACGGCATATTGCCAAACCTGTTGGCCCGTTGTTCAAGACGGGATAAGCTATTCTCGAGTTGGGAAAGGTCGAAGGAGAAAATCTCAAATTCAGCCCGGCTAAGCAGGATTTGCCTTTCGAAAGCCAGATATTCGTTAAGATTTCCGAAAAAATTGCTGGTCGCCTGCTGTTGCCAACTGACCGCACCTGTTGCCAACTGCATTATGCGCTGTGCCGCTATGTCGCCAAAAATCCGCGAGAGATCTTCCGTGGCGTCCCAGCGCAGGTGGCGAAACACGAAAGAGAGTTCGGTTGCCAACTCGGCATTGCCTTCGACAATAGCGCCCCCCATTAGGCGATCGAAACTAACCGGAAACCGGAATGGCGTGTCAGTCGGCATGGTAATCGTGACATCGGGTATCGGGTCGGTCACCAACTCCACACTACCCTCGCTAGTAACGACAAACCCAATATGAAAGGGTGGCATGCTGACGAGGGCTTGCCGGCCTGCGTAATAGGCAAGGCGCAGCCGCGCCCAATCGTTGCTCTGTAACAGGTGATTGAGGGCTGCGATGAGGGCCATTGCGGGTGACGGCAGCATGGGAAGTCGTTCAGAGTTTATAGCCGCGATGCAGGGCAACCACGCCGGCCGTAAGGTTGAAAAACTCGACGTGCGCGAGTCCTGCACACTCCATCATGCCTTTGAGGGTACCTTGATCCGGGTGCATGCGAATCGACTCCGCCAGATAGCGATAACTGTCAGGATCGCTGACAACTTTCTGGCCCAGCCAGGGTAAGATTCTGAAGGAATAGAAATCATAGGCTGGCGCTAGAGGTTCCCAAACCTTGGAGAACTCAAGTACCAGGAGCCGTCCGCCTGGTCGCAGAACGCGGCGCATTTCTTCGAGCGCCTTGTCTTTGTGCGTCATGTTGCGCAGGCCAAAAGCAACGGTGACGATATCGAAATGATTATCCGGGAAGGGCAGTTTCTCAGCATCGCACTGTGCGACCGGTCCCAACTGGCCCTCATTGAGCAAACGATCACGCCCGCGCGTCAGCATGGCATTGTTGATGTCGGTAAGCCAGACTTCACCGGCTGGTCCGACCTTCTTGCGAAAAGCCGTAGCAAGGTCGCCCGTACCACCGGCAATGTCGAGAACTCTGTCCCCCGCACGGGCACCGGCGACCTGCAGCGTAAAAGTCTTCCAGAGACGATGTAGCCCGGCCGACATCAGATCGTTCATCAAATCATATTTGTCGGCAACCGATGAAAAAACGCTGCGTACGCGTTGCGACTTTTCACTTTCAGGAACTGTTTCAAAACCGAAATGGGTGTCTGACATGATGGCTTTCAGTGCTTTCCACAACTGCCGCCGGACTTTGGCGGTAGGGTGGTCGAGTCGACATCGCGATTGGCACCGGCGGCATCTAGTCGTGCAAGATAGTCTGCCCAAAGAGCATCATGTTCTATGCAAAGACGATAGAGTAGATCCCAGGAATAAATTCCGCTGTCGTGGCCATCGGAAAAGAAAGGTTGTACCGCATAGTTACCGACGGGCTCCAGTGCTTTGATGTCAGCGTTACGTTTGCCTGTTTGAAGGGTTTCCTGACCGGGGCCATGACCACGCACCTCGGCCGAGGGGGAAAAAACACGCAGAAACTCGTAAGTTAAGCGAAAATTACTGCCATTGGCAAAACATAGCTCCATTTCACGGGACTTCTGGTGCAGTTTGATCTCGATGGGAATCGGAATATTCTTGTTTAGTCCAGCCATGGCAAATGTGAAAGTATATTAGGAATACATAAGATAAGGGCCAGTTATCATAACGCAAGCCAATCTTCTATCGCACCTCGATTGTCACAAAAGCATCACCTTGTTGCAATAGACTTAATGAAGTTCATAAAGAGCACCACAACTATATGCCAGCTACTATTCTGGTGGTCGAAGACGAACCGGCAATTCAGGCGCTCATCGTAACCAATTTGCGCCGTCATGGTCATGACGTCGTTACTGCTATTGACACAGAGGCGGCAACACGCCAGATCAATGCGGCGCTGCCAGATCTAATTCTGCTCGACTGGATGCTTCCCGGCATGAGCGGCATTGATTATGCACGCCGTTTGCGTACTGATCCAAGGACGCGCACGGTTCCGATCATTATGCTGACGGCACGTGGCGAAGAGCGCGATAAGGTGACCGGACTCGAAACTGGTGCCGATGACTACATCACCAAGCCATTCTCACCGCGCGAACTGCTGGCACGCATTCAAGCCGTACTACGACGTGGCAAGCCACAAGCTACTGAAGATATTGTTGAATCCGGCGGATTGAGGCTTGATCCATCCTCCCATCGTGTCACGGCTGACGGTAAGCCAGTCAATCTTGGGCCAACCGAATTCCGTCTATTGCACTTTCTGATGACGCACCCTGAACGGGTACACTCCCGCGATCAGCTTCTCGATCAGGTCTGGGGCGATCATGTGTTTGTCGAAGAGCGTACCGTCGATGTCCATATTCGCCGATTGCGCGCTGCATTAGAAGCCTCCGGCTTGGATTGCTTTGTGCAGACAGTCCGTGGTAGTGGCTACCGCTTTTCGCTGGAAAACATCTGACTGACCGCTCTATGCCGATAAGGCTTCTGATCGCCGGAATTTTTCTCTTTGGATGTGGGGCGTTGATCAACTGGTTCTTGAACGGATCTTTTGCTGTTGCAGCAGTAACCCTTCTTGCACTACTACTGTTAGCGCGCCATGAGCGGCAAATAGCCCGACTGACAGCTTGGGCCGAGATGCCATTGGGAACACCGGTACCGGAAGCCACGGGCATTTGGTCGCCCCCCTATCTTGCTCTGCATCGCCGCGCACGTCAGGCAGCGACACAGCGCGAAGAACTGATCGAAATGGGGGAGCGCTTTCGCCTAGCTGCAGAGGCTTTGCCGGATGGCGTGGTGATCCTTGACGAACAACGAACGATCGAATGGATGAATCCGCGTGCTGAACGTCTGCTGGGCCTAAATGGCAACCACGATATTGGCATGATGATCAGTCATCTGATGCGCGAGCCGGAATTTATACAGTTTCTTGATCAAGCACCCGAGAAGCAACAAATTCCGCTGGTGGTGCGCCCGATGCGCAATCCAGGGCATGTTCTGCATGTTAGAGGGACACCCTTTTCGGCCGGCCGAACTTTGCTCCTGATCGAAGACCTGACCCAACTGGATCGTCTCGAAACCGTACGCCGCGATTTTGTAGCCAACGTTTCACACGAACTACGTACGCCGCTGACCGTTGTGCAGGGATTTCTTGAAACCGCCAAAGATGGTCTGGCTGACGTTATACATCCAACACCGCCCGCAGAAATCGTCCAGTATCTCGACATGGCGCTAGATCATTCAAGGCGCATGCATCGTCTAGTTGAAGATCTGCTGACCTTATCCTCGCTTGAAACCGATGCGCCGCCGCAAGAAGAGATTATTGAGGTTGTGACCTTGCTGGCCTTAGTCCGCGAAGAAGTTGTTGCCCTCTCTGCGGGTCGTCACGAAATCTTTCTGGAAAATAGCGGACCTGGCAGGCTGCTCGGCAGCAGTCGAGAATTGCATAGCGCCTTCAGTAACCTAGCCAGCAATGCCATACGCTATACGCCCCCTGGCGGCAAGATTACCCTCTCGTGGCAAGGTAACCGTCAAGGAGCCGTGTTTTCGGTCACGGATACCGGGATTGGCATAGAGGCGCGTCACCTTCCCCGCCTGACCGAACGTTTTTATCGGGTTGACCGTGGTCGATCTCGCGAAAGTGGAGGAACCGGGCTTGGGCTCGCCATAGTCAAACATGTACTTGAACGGCATGAGGCAACGCTGACAGTAGAAAGTACACTCGGACAAGGGAGCCGATTTGCGGCCAGTTTTCCGGCACGCAGCATCGTCGGGAACTAATCGCTGCTGTTATCCAGTGCTTGTTGCTGGCGTTGCAGGAATTCCTCCATGCTGTCGATTCCGCGTAACAGCAGGATAGTAGCCCGCACCGCAGCTTCCAACAGTACTGCCAGGTTGCGACCGGCGGCAACCGGCAGTACCACCTTGCGCACGGGCACCCCGAGGACATTTTCGGTGAGGGCATCCAGGGGCAGGCGTGCCATTTCCGGCACCCCGGGATTGGGACGTTGCAAATGTACGATGAGTTTCAGGCGCATCTTGCGGCGGCAGGCGGTTTCGCCGAAAACCGTACGGATATTCAGCAAGCCCAGGCCGCGCACTTCGATAAAGTCTTTCAATAACTCGGGGCAGCGGCCTTCAAGGGCATCCGGGGCAATACGCGAAACCTCGACGACATCATCCGCAACCAGCCCATGGCCGCGCGTGATCAATTCAAGGCCGAGTTCACTCTTGCCGACACCGGAATCGC
Source organism: uncultured Methyloversatilis sp. (assembly GCA_964477575.1). Classification (GTDB taxonomy): domain Bacteria; phylum Pseudomonadota; class Gammaproteobacteria; order Burkholderiales; family Rhodocyclaceae; genus Sulfuricystis. Next base: position 44,902 of record CAYZEA010000006.1, on the reverse strand, counting down.
CGGTGATCAGCACGCCAATGCCCAGCACATCCATGAACACGCCGTGCAGCGTGACGGTCTCGGCCAATTGCCGAGACACATAAACGCGTAACGCGTCGATCACTTGTGCCGTCGGCAACGGCGTTGTAAACAATGGCGTATCGGTAGCCTCGCAAGCAGCACGAATTTCATCGAGGATGTCACAACCATCGGCGACAATCACAGCCGGCGGATGCGCTTCGATGATCTGTAAAAAGATGTGGTGCCCCTTGCCGTCACTCAAGTTCAGCTGGCGCTTGTACCAGATGATCTCGGGTGAGCCGAGTACCTGAATACGTTCGGGGTGAATCAGATTGAGGTGGCCAATCAGATCAGCGGGCGAAACGTCGTCGCGTTCGACAGCAATCGGGCGGTTGAGGGTTCCCCCCACCCAGGTCAGCTGCAGCCGTTCGCGATTACGCTCGAACAGCTGGGCGACGATCAACTGCCCGACTGCCACTGCGCAAACAGCGCATGCACGGCTGCCGCATCCGGCGCAGCGGTGAGTTGCTCACGAAAACTTTTGTCGCTGAACATCTGCGCAAGCTCGGACAGCATTTGCAGATGATGTTCGGTGGCCGCCTCGGGCACCAGCAGGACAAAGATCAGGCTGACAGGCTGCCCATCCGGCGCATCGAATTGAACCGGGCTGGCAAGTCGCAGGAAAGCGCCGTGTGCTTCCTTGAGGCCCTTGATGCGGCCATGCGGGATGGCAATGCCCAAACCCAAGCCGGTGGACCCCATTTTTTCACGGGCGAATAAAGCATCGTAAACGGTGCTTCTGGCAATGCCTTGCAGGTTTTCGAACAATAGGCCGGCTTGTTCGAAGACGCGCTTCTTGCTGCTGGCATCGAGGTCGACAAGCACATTCTCGACCTTGAGGAGTTTGGCAATCAGATTCATTGTGGATCAGGGGTGTCCCATACACAGAAAAACATCATCGGCGGGGCAATGGTGGGCCGTCGCCGATGCATGGCGAAGTATATACCTCGCCATGCGATGAGAAAACCATGTAAACAGGACAGGGCGCGGGGGCCTTACTCGACCGTGGGGCGGCTATGGCCGTGATCGTGGTTCTTGTCCTTGTACTTGAGCACTTGGCGGTCGAGCTTGTCGACCAGCTTGTCGATGGCCGCGTAGAGGTCGGCATCGCTCGCGTCAGCGAAGATGTCCTTGCCCTTGACATGCAGCGTGATCTCGGCCTTCTGCACGAGCTTTTCCACAGTGAGAATCACATGGACGCTGGTGACATGATCGAAATGGCGGATGACCTTATCCACCTTCCCGGTGACGTATTCGCGTAGTGCGGGGGTGACTTCGATGTGGTGTCCCGTGATATTGAGGTTCATGATGTCTCCTCTTAGAGTGCTTTTCGTAGGTTAACCGGCGGAATGTTCAGGGATTCACGATACTTGGCAACGGTACGTCGCGCAACCACAATTCCCTGTTCGCCGAGGACTTCCGCGATTTTGGCGTCGGAGAGCGGCTTGTGGCCGTCTTCGGCGCTCACCAGCTGCTTGATCAGCGCCCGGATCGCGGTGGATGACGCCGCGCCGCCGGTATCGGTGGCGACGTGGCTGCCAAAAAAGTATTTGAGTTCGTAGACACCGCGCGGACTCGCCAGATATTTCTGAGTCGTCACGCGCGAGATGGTCGATTCGTGCAGTTCGACCGTGTCGGCAATTTCGCGCAAGGTGAGCGGTCGCATCGCCACCTCGCCGTGATCGAAGAAAGCGCGCTGCCGGTCAACAATCGCCTGCGAGACACGCGCGATGGTATCGAAGCGCTGCTGCACGTTCTTGATCAGCCACTTGGCTTCCTGTAACTGGCCGGATAGATTGCCGCCGCCACTACTGCGCTGGCGCCGCAATAAATCCGCATACAGACGGTTGATGCGCAGGCGCGGCATGGCTTCCTGATTGAGCTGCACCGTCCAGCTGCCGCGATGCTTCCTGACGAAGACGTCGGGCACGATATAGCGCGTGTCCATCGGCGAAAACTGCGCACCCGGACGCGGGTTGAGCGAGCGAATCAGTTCCTGCGCCTGACGCAGCGCCTCATCCTCGCAACCCAGCGCCTTGCGAATCCGCACATAATCGCGATTGGCCAGCTGCTCAAGATGATCCTTGACGATCGCCACGGCTAGCGCCTGAGTCGGACTGGCCGGCAGGTTGATCAACTGCAGCAACAGGCATTCGCGCGGATTGCGCGCGCCGATTCCCGGTGGATCAAGGCTTTGCAAATGTTTCAGGGCGATCTGCAGATCGTCGATAACCTCGTCCGGTTCGCCGTAAAACTCTTCCGGCACCACCTCGACCAGCTCTTCCAGCGTCTGCGCCAGATAGCCGTCGTCATTCAGCGCCTCGACCAGAAACGCCACCAGCATGCGATCGCGGTGCGAAAGCTGCGTCAGCGCGAGTTGCTCGATCATGTGGTCGCGCAGGCTGATGGCCGCTGCCTGCAATTCGCCGGCATCGGCCTCGCTCTCGTCATTGGGATCGCGCGGTGTGCGGGTGCTGCCGCTGCCCGACCAGTCGAGTCCTTCGTCCTGCGACCAGTCGTTGCCGGATTCCTGCCCGTCGCGTGACTCCTGTGCATCCCGCTGTTCGGAAGTGTTGTTGCCCTGTTCGTCGTTGCGATGCGAAAGCGCATCGTTGGTCGTGGAGAATACGCCCACATCGCCGGGCTCCTCGCGTTCCAGCAACGGGTTTTCCTGCAGGGCCTGTTCGATTTCCTGATTGAGTTCCAGCGACGAGAGCTGCAACAATCGGATCGACTGCTGCAACTGGGGCGTCAGGGCGAGATGCTGGGAAAGCCGGAGCTGGAGGGTGGGTTTCACTTCTTGTTCTTACATCCGGAAATGTTCGCCGAGATACACGCGGCGGACACTCTCATTATCGATGATTTCGGCCGGATTGCCAGCCGCCAGCACTTCGCCTTCGTTGATGATCGTCGCGCGATCGCAGATACCCAGCGTTTCGCGCACGTTATGATCGGTGATCAGCACGCCAATCTCACGTTCTTTCAGGAACTTGATGATCTTCTGGATGTCGATCACGGCGATCGGATCGACACCGGCGAAGGGTTCATCCAGCAGGATGAACTTGGGGCGTGTCGCCAGTGCACGGGCAATCTCGACGCGGCGCCGTTCGCCGCCCGACAGGGCAACTGCCTTCTGCTCGCGCAAATGGCTGATGTGCAGCTCCTCCAGCAACTCGTCGAGGCGAGTTTCGATAGTCGGCTCGTCGTAATCCTGCAGTTCAAGCACGGCACGCACGTTTTCGGCGACCGTCAGTTTGCGAAACACCGAGTTTTCTTGCGGCAGATAGGATAGCCCGAGGCGCGCCCGTTTATGGATTGGCAGGTGCGTCATGCGCTGCTCCGCACCGTCGGCGGAGATGCTGATTTCGCCGGCATCGGAAGCCACCAGGCCGACGATCATGTAGAAGCAGGTGGTCTTGCCGGCGCCATTCGGGCCGAGCAGGCCGACCACCTCGCCGCCATCGACGTGCAGGCTGACGTCCTTGACGACCGTGCGTGCGCGGTATTTCTTGTGCAGGTTGTAGACGGAAAGACGGCTCATGCGTCTCTCTCTCCTGTCTCTTTGAGCAGCTTGCAGATGATCTCGCTGGAAAAGCCGCGCCCCTGAAGAAAGCGCGCCTGTTTGGCCCATTCCTTAGCATCCGCAGGCGCTGCCGCGAATTTCTTCTGCCACACGCTACGGGCACGGGCAAGTTCATCGGGCAAATCCTCGACCTGTGCCTGAACCAGTTCAGCTTCCACGCCCTTTTGCCGCAGGGTTTGGCGCAGACGTGCGCCCCCGAGGCGACCGGCCTGGCTGCGCAGGTAGCTTTCGGCAAAGCGGGCATCCGACTGCAGTCCGCTTCTGGCAAGTTCGTTCAACACGGTGTCGATTTCTTCTTCAGTGCCATGCGGCGCGAGTTTGCGGGCCAGTTCGACGCGGGTATGTTCGCGCCGGGCCAGCAATCTCACTGCGCGGCGATAAAGCTCACTCACTCGGCCTCGGCAGGTGCCGCCATGGCGGCAACACCCACGGCTTCGCGCACCCGGTTCTCGATTTCGCGGGCCACCTCGGCATGCTCACGCAGATACTCGCGTGCATTGTCCTTGCCCTGACCGATCTTCTCGCCCTTGTAGGCATACCAGGCACCGGATTTTTCGACGATCTTGTGCTCAACGCCCAACTCGACGACCTCACCCTGACGCGAAATACCTTCCCCGTAGAGAATGTCGAAGTGTGCCTCGCGGAAGGGCGGCGCGACCTTGTTCTTGACGACCTTGACCTTGGTTTCATTGCCGATCACCTCGTCGCCCTTCTTGATCGCGCCGGTACGGCGAATGTCCATGCGCACCGAAGCGTAGAACTTGAGCGCATTGCCGCCGGTGGTGGTTTCCGGGTTGCCGAACATCACGCCGATCTTCATGCGGATCTGGTTGATGAAAATAACCAGCGTATTGGTGCGCTTGATGTTGGCGGTGAGCTTGCGTAGTGCCTGGCTCATCAGGCGGGCCTGCAGGCCGGGCAACTGGTCGCCCATCTCGCCTTCGATTTCGGCTTTCGGCGTCAGCGCGGCAACAGAGTCGATGACAATCAGATCGACACCGCCAGAGCGCACCAGCATGTCGGTGATTTCAAGGCCCTGCTCGCCGGTGTCGGGCTGGGAAATCAGCAGGTCGGGGACATTCACGCCCAGCTTGGCGGCATAACTCGGGTCGAGCGCGTTTTCCGCATCGATGTAGGCGGCAACGCCGCCGGCCTTCTGGATTTCGGCGACGACATGCAGACACAACGTGGTTTTGCCGGAAGACTCCGGACCGTAGATTTCCACGACGCGACCGCGTGGCAGGCCGCCGATGCCTAGGGCAATATCCAGCCCGAGCGAGCCGGTCGAGACGGTCTGGATATCGTCGGTGGCCAGACCCTCGCCCATCTTCATGATGGAGCCTTTGCCGAACTGCTTTTCGATTTGCGCCAGCGCCGCTTGCAAGGCTTTGGTCTTGTTTTCGTCCATGATGGTCCTTCCCGAATTAGTGCTGATTATGGCATGTTTCTTGCGCGATCCAGCAGGCCGGAAAGCGCATGAATCACCGATTGACGCCGGATACTCTCCCGATCACCGCCAAAAAGTCGGCGCTCGCAAGACGGCACGCTGTTTTTCCCGGACCACGCGAAGCAGACGGTGCCCACCGGCTTGTCCGGCGCGCCGCCGGTGGGGCCGGCGATGCCCGTAATCGACAATGAAATCAGCGCATTGGAGTGTTGCAATGCCCCTGTTGCCATGGCCATTGCGGTTTCCAAACTGACGGCACCGAATGCTTCTATAGTGTTCATAGGAACACCGAGCATATCCGCTTTCGCTGCATTTGTATAGGTGACAAAGCCGCGGTCGAACCAGGCCGAGCTACCGGGCGTGTGCGTGATGACCTGCGCCGCCCAGCCGCCGGTGCAGGATTCGGCCGTGGCAATGGTGAGTTTTCGGGCCAGACAGACCGCACCGATGGCTGCGGAGAGTTCAACCAGATCGGCATCCATCAGAAGAAGCGCTCGACCAGCGCCTTGCAGAACGCCAGCGTCAGGATCGTATAGCCGGCGGCCACGAGGTCATCCATCATCACCCCAAGGCCATTCTTGACCTGATTATCGAAGTAATTGGCCGGTGGCGGCTTGACGATGTCGTAGAAGCGAAACCACAGGAAGGCCGCCAGTTGCCAGAGCAGCGACTCTGGCGTCATCAGCAGGACCATCCAGAACGGCACGATCTCGTCCCAGACGATGGCGCCATGATCAACCACGCCTAGATTCCGGCCGGTGATGTGACAGGCGGTAACCCCGAGCACAAAGGCCAGCGCCAGGAAAATGGCCAGCGCGAAGTCGTCAGGGAAAAAACCACGCAAAACCGGATAGGTTAGCCAGGCGAACAGGGTGCCGGCCGTGCCGGAGGCCCAGGGCGAAAGCCCGCTGCCGAAGCCGCAGGCGATCAGATGCGCCGGGTGACGGAACAGGAAGGAAACCGGCGGAGGCGGGGATTTTTTGATCTTCATGGGGCAAAGTGGTCATAGCCACGCCGGGCAATTTCTACCGGCGTACCGTCGCGGGTCAGTACCGTCAGCTGCCTGGCGTCACCCGCGTTAATTTGGCCAATACAGGTCAGCGCGAGTCCAAGGCGTTGCGAGAGTACCGGCACTTCTTCGTGGCGGCCGGCTGGTACGGTAAACAACAGCTCGTAGTCGTCGCCGCCGGAAAGGAAGCACTGTTCGGCAAAAGTCGGCGCTGGCAGGACGGCGAGTTTCAGGGTGGCAGACACTTCTGACTGCTCAAGGATATGACCCAGATCGGCGAGCAGGCCATCGGACACGTCGATGGCGGCGCTGGCCAGTCCGCGCAGGGCCAATCCCAGGGCCACGCGCGGCTGGGGACGGTGCAAAGCCGCAAGACAATCAGTGAGCGCTGGCTCACCGAGCGTTATTTGCCCTTGCAGGTGCGCCAGCCCCTGTGCGGCCTGTCCCAGCGTGCCGGAGATCCAAATCTCGTCGCCCGGCCGAGCACCTGAACGCAACAGCGCGGCGCCGGCGGGCACCTCGCCAAAGATCGTCACGCAGAAATTGCGCGGGCCCTTGGTCGTGTCGCCGCCAATGACGTCGATACCGAAGGCTTCCGCGCAGGCGAAGAAACCGCTGGCAAATTTCTCAATCCACGATTCAGTGGCCGCAGGCAGGGCGGCCGCCAGCAAGGCCCACTTCGGCTGGGTGCCCATGGCCGCCATGTCCGAGACATTCACCGCCAGCACTTTCCAGCCCAAATCGGCCGGATCGGCATTCGGCAGGAAGTGAGTACCTGCCACCAACATGTCGGTCGACACCACCAGATCACAACCCGGCGCCGATCGCAGAATGGCGCCATCGTCGCCAACCCCCAATACACTCTGGGGTGTCGGACGCTTGAAATACCGGTTGATCAGGGCAAACTCGGAGGGCATGCCCGTTATGTTTGTTTGCTGCGTTTCGGTTTCTTTGGTTTGATCGTTGCCGAGTTGAACGCGACAATCTTTTCCCAGTCGATAGCGCCCTCTGCAGTGCAGTAATCCTTAATGAACTCGGCGGCAAACCGGTTAGCTACCTTCGCATACTCTTTGCCAAATTCCTCATTCCTTTCCTTGGCGCGATGTCCAAGCGGCTCGACGATGTCCTGATACATGGAATCGTTGCCGGAAACCAACTCCCAGAAGGGTTGCCCGCAAAGCTTTTGGTAGTCGCCCTTTTCCGGCTTGTTGTCTCGTCCGTAACAGCAGCCATTGACGGCGGCGAGATGCTGTTTGTTGCCGACAATTTTGCGCGCTTGACGGAAGTAGTCGCGCATTTTCTTGATCTGGCTGGAGTTTCCCCAGTTCGGGCCGGACTTGATGGAAACGATATAGCGTACGCCATCGCGGTCAAACTCAAGGTCAATGCCCTCGGTTACCGACTTGCGGCCGCCATACGTCTGCTGGCAAACGTAGATCGCCAGCGTTTCGAGAAATTCACCGAAGACGGTTTCCTCCTGTGAAGAAAGATGGGCGTCGAGAAGTTGCTTGACCAAGTCACCGGCATTTTCGGTGTACTTCGCCTTGAACAGGTATGGGTTCTTACGGCCGAGAACTTTTTCAAGCTTTAGCCCGGCGAGGCTTTCTAGGCGCTTCTGGTGGAAGCTCGGAACGTTTTTTTCGATGAACCCGGTCAGTTGCTTTTTGGTTAGTAACGGCATAGTGGGCACGCTCCTCCAAGAGTTGGTACTGGTTGCCAAGCACGTTTTCGCGTGCCATCTCACAATATTCCAGAAGGACATCAATTCCGACGGCATTGCGGCCGTGTGCCTTGGCGACTTCAAGGGTCGTACCTGAACCGGCAAACGGATCTAGCACCCAGTCCCCCTCGTCGGTAAAAAGTCGGATAAACCAATCGGGCAGTGCGCGAGGAAATGCAGCGCTGTGGTTCTTATTTCCGCACTCGGTAGCAAGATGCAAGACGTTGGTTGGATACGCCATCGTCCGCTCCGCCCAGTTGGCAATGTTCTTGCCGAACCCGCTGCCTACTTGCGAATCGAACCGCACCACGTCGTTTTTGCCTAATGACTTTAGGCGCGCATCGGCCCAATCGCCCATCGGAACCATTACAGCTTCCTGATTCATTTTGAACTTACGCGACTTGGTGAAATGCAAGCAACGCTCCCAAGCATCGCGGAAGCGATTCGGCCATTTGCCGGGATAGCAGTTGCGTTTGTGCCAAATGTACTCCTCTGTCCAAAGCCACCCCTGCTGGCGCAAAGCCAGAATTAGTTCAATTACGTAAGTATGGCGCTCGCCATTCTCAGCCTTTTCCTTGATATTTAGGACAAAGGAGCCGGTCGGTTTAAGGACGCGGAAAAACTCGGCTGAACGTTTCACGAACCAGTCGACATACTCTTCCGGTTTAACACCGCCGTAAGTGTGCTGACGGCGGTCCGCATAGGGCGGCGACGTGACGATCAAATCAAAAAAGTCGTTCGAATAATGCCGCAGCTCTTCACTGCAGTCTCCATGCAAAATTTCGGTTTTGACCGTCATCGGAGAAAGTCTATGAGCGCGTTTCGTGGGGCCGCAATTCCGGCCCGAGTTTGTCGAGAATGCCATTGACGAACTTGTGGCCGTCGGTGCCGCCATAGGACTTGGTTAGTTCGATGGCCTCGTTGAGCACGACGCGGTAAGGCGTTTCCGGGTGATCACGCAATTCGCAGGCGGCGATCAGCAGGATACCGCGCTCGATGGGGGAAATCTCGGCCCACGGGCGCTCGATATGCGGTTCGAGCATGGCCTGCAAGGCCGCCGCGTTGCTCAGCACGCCGTCAAGCAGTGCATCGTAAAGCGCGCGGTTGGCCTTGTCGAAACCCGCCACGGACTCGGCCTGAACGATGATCGCTGCGGCATCCTGCCCCCCCACCAGGTGCTGGTACAGCCCCTGGACCACAAACTCGCGCGCGCGGTGGCGCGGGCTGGAGGGGTTCTTTTTCGGACTGACCGTGGTGGTGTTTGCGCTCACTTCACGGCTTTCAGCAGATTGGCCATCTCGACGGCACACTGCGCCGCCTCGGTGCCCTTCTGAAGCATGCGCACTTCGGCCTGATCGTCATTCTCGACCGTCAGTACGGCATTAGCGATTGGAATGCCGGTGTTGAGCTGGACATCGGTGACACCGCGCGCCGATTCGTTCGACACGATTTCGAAATGGTAGGTCTCGCCACGGATCACGCAACCGAGGGCGACCAGCGCGGCGTATTTGCCGGTTTGCGCCATGGCTTGCAGGGTTAGCGGGATTTCCAACGCGCCGGGCACCGTCACCAGTTGAACATCCGTCACGCCGAGGCGGCGCAGTTCATGACAGCAGCCCGACAGCAGGCCTTCGCCCACCGTCTTGTTGAAACGCGCCATGACAATGCCAATCGAGAGGCCGGTGCCGGCCAGATTCGGTTCGATTTCCTTGAGGCCGTCGCAGCGTCCGGCGGGGACGCCTGTATTAGCGTTGGGTGTAAAGCTCATTTCAGGGCCTCCTCGGGCGAAAGATAGCCGGAAATTTCCAGGCCGAAACCGGCCATGCTCGGCATCTTGCGCGGGCTGGCCAACAGGCGCATCTTGCCGACGCCCAACTCACGCAGAATCTGCGCGCCAATGCCGTAGATGCGCGGGTCCCACTTGGCGGCCGGCTTGGCGCCATCGGCCGTCAGTGCATTGACAAGGTCGGTGCCGGTTTCATTCCGGTGCAGCAGCACGATCGCACCGCGTCCTGCCTTGGCAATCGCCTGCATGGCCTGGTCGATGCTGAAACTGTGGCGCTGGCTCTTGCAGTCGAGGAAGTCGAGAACCGAAACCGGTTCATGGACGCGAACTAACGTTTCAAGCTCTGGCGTGAGTTCGCCCTGCGTCAGGGTCAGATGCACATCGCCGCTGGTCTGGTCGCGGAAGGCGCGCAGGCGGAAGCTGCCGTGCGTGCAGATCACTTCCTTGTCGGCCACACACTCGACCAGCTTTTCGTTTTCGGAACGGTACTGGATCAGGTCGCGGATGGTGCCGATCTTGAGGCCATGCTCCTTGGCGAATTCGATCAGGTCAGGCAGGCGCGCCATGGTGCCGTCGTCCTTGAGGATCTCGCAGATCACCGCAGCGGGTTCGCAACCGGCCATCTGGGCGAGGTCGCAACCGGCCTCGGTGTGACCGGCACGCACCAGCACGCCACCGCGCTGTGCCATCAGCGGAAAGATATGGCCGGGTTGGACGATATCGGCGGCACGCGCATGCTTGGCCACGGCCGCCTGCACAGTGCGCGAACGGTCGTGGGCCGAGATACCGGTGGTCACGCCTTCGGCCGCCTCGATGGAAACGGTAAAGGCGGTGCCGTGCGGCGTCTTGTTGTCGCGCACCATCAGCGGCAATTCGAGCTGGCGGCAACGGCCTTCGGTCAGCGTCAGGCAGATCAGTCCGCGGCCGAACTTGGCCATGAAGTTGATCGCCTCGGGCGTGACGTGTTCGGCGGCAAGGACAAGATCGCCCTCGTTCTCGCGGTCTTCCTCGTCGACGAGGATGACCATTTTGCCGGCACGCATGTCGGCGACGATGTCCTTAACTGAACTGATGCTCACAATAGATTGCTCCTTGAGGAAGGCGCGCATTTTACGCCGTGCCGAAGCCAATCCGCAGCTTCGGCAAATGATGTGGCGCACAAATTGCTCAGTAAAGCGCAAACCAGTTTTCCGTGGAGCCCGCCATGCACGCCAATGACCAACAACAATTTCTCGAAAAGAAGCTCAGCTTCCTGAAAATGCGCGTCGAAATGATCGCCTGGCGTGTCGATGAACTGGGTATGTCGCCGGAAATCCGCCAGGCACTGCCCGAAGCCACGCTGGGCGTGATCGAGTCGCTGCTCTTTGAAACCCAGCCCGACCCGGAACGGCTCTCCCTCTACGAACAGACCGTCTGTCGCACCGAAGAAACCCTCGCCCAGAATCCAGAATTCTGGCGCAGCGGCAGCGAAACCTTGCACTGATTTCTGCAATCCGTCCATCAATATTCCGCCAGCGCTGCCGTTAAGGCAGACTGGAGGAATATTTTCATGGACGTTTCGAGTATTGCCGCTGTTGCCACAGAGATGAGTCAGGTGCGTACCGCCGAGGCGGTGCAACTGACCGTACTCAAGAAGGCGATGGATATCGAGGCCCAGGGTGCCATGCAGCTCGTGGCCGCAGCCGCATCGGTCGTTTCTGCTTCGAACAAGAATCCGCCTCACCTCGGCCAGCATATCGATACCTTCGCCTGAGCCTGCAAAAGCGTGGCAAATCATCGGCAAGGCATGCGTCTTTGCCGATAGGCCGGCATATCTTGCCGATATACTTTCAATTCAGCAAATAACCTAATGATTTAAATAGATTTAATTCCCTGGCACATGCTGTGCATTGTGTTCCGTCGTCGTCTTACGCCGGAACATCATGCAAATCGCGTCAGTCAATCCAGGAATCGCTACCGCACTGACCGGCATCTCCGCCGGGCTGGAGAAAAACAGCACGGCGGCCGATGTTGCTCAAGAGCCCCTCAAGGAATCTGCGGCTCCCGCCGAGCGCAAGCTTGCGCCGGTCGAAAGCGAGCGCAGCGATTCCGCCAACGTCTCTATTTCCGCCAATGCGCAAACCCAGGCCGCCAAAGGCCTGCCGGCGCCGGTCTATGCCGAGATCTGGCAGGGCGACATCAAGGTGGCCCAGGTGGACATCCATGGTCATGTTACTTCCTATTCCGCCATGCTCGCGTCGGGCGGTGGCGGACTGGCTGGGCCGCTGGTGGCGGCACAGCGCGCCGTGCAGGTGGCGCAACTGCTCGGTGGAGAAATCCGCAGCGCCGGACAGTCGCTCGATAAACAAACCTTGCTGATGCGCGCAAAACTGGCCAGCACCTATTCAGTCTGAGCGGAATTGGCCGATAAAAGCGCATCAACTCGCACGATTGGCACGAAGCCTGCGTAAGCATCGGCAAGCCCGCAGAAATAGAGGGTGAAACTGCTTCTAAACCCGCTTTAAGGAAAAAACTTGCCGCCCATGATGACAATCATGGCGGCACGGTTTGCCGGAGACCACGATGCGTAAAACCCGTTCGAAACAAACTGTATTGCCACTGGGCATCAAAAACAAGCTCAAGACCGAGTTGCCCGCGCTGGTGGCGCTGACGGCGATTGGTCAATCCTGGTTCACCGCCCAGCATCAATCCGACCTGCTAGCCGTTGCACTGGTGGTGCGCGAGATGGCGTTGCCGGGCAGTTTGCAAGCCGAGTGCGCCGCCGAACTGCAGCGCCTGTGCGAGCAGGAAATTACCATGGACAACAAGACCGATATCGCGCTCAATCTCGCCGAAAGCCTGCCCTGGCTACAGGTTCAGCAAAATCATCTGGTCGCCAAGGCCATCCAAACCCTATCGGAAAAAACCAGCCTCGCCATGGCGGCCTAGTATTGCCGCTTGGTTAGCGCCGTCCCGCCAGCGCCGACTTTTCAGATTCAACCGTGGCGCCTACAGTCGATGGGTTGCGTCGCACCAGCAGCTTGCGCACCTCCTCCAGCAGCAGGGTACTCGATGCCACCAGCACGGCGACAATCCACTCCTGCAGGCTCAAATCCACCGTATCGAAGATCGCCTGTGCCGGCGCCCAATGCACGGCCACGACTTGCAAGGCAACGACGGCGGCGAGGGCCAGCCACAGTTTGCCGTTGCTGAAGAACTGGCGATTGAAGGCGCTGCCATTTTCGGCACGGGCGTTGAAGATATTGAAGAACTGGAACAGCACGAAGGTGGTGAAGGCCAGCGTCATCGCCTTGATCTCACCACCCTCTTGATCCAGTCCCCAGCCATAGATCGCCAGCGTACCGACAGCCATGGTCGCGCCGAAAAGGCCGATGCGCCACAGGCGCTGCCACGAGAGGATCGACGCATCCGCCGCACGCGGCATGTCCTGCATGATGCCGGGACGCGCGGGCTCGACGCCCAAGGTCATCGCCGGCGGGCCATCCATGATGATGTTGACCCAGAGAATCTGGATTGCCGTAAAGGGCGTGGCGAAACCGAGGAAGGGTGCGCCCAGCACGGTCAGGATGGCACCGATGTTGGTCGACAACTGGAAGCGCACAAACTTGACGATGTTGTCATAGATGGTGCGCCCCTCCTCGACCGCATGCACGATCGAGGCGAAATTGTCGTCGGTGAGTACCAGCGTGGCGGCCTCCTTGGTCACCTCGGTGCCGGTAATGCCCATCGCTACGCCGATGTCGGCTGTCTTGAGTGCCGGCGCATCGTTTACGCCATCGCCGGTCATCGCCACGATATGACCCTGCGTCTGCAGGGCTTCAACGATTTGCATCTTGTGCTCGGGTGCCACGCGTGCGAACACGGCGCTTTTTTCCACCAGCGCGGCGATCTCTTCCTGACGCAAGCCGTCAAGATCGCGCCCCTCGTGGGTCTCGCCCTCTAGGCCGAGTTCGCGCGCAATGGCGGCTGCGGTGATGCGGTGGTCGCCGGTAATCATCTTGACCTGCACGCCGGCCATACGGCAGGTGGCAATCGCCGCCTTCACCTCGGCGCGCGGCGGATCGATAATGCCAACGAGGGCTTCAAGCGTCAGTTCGTCTGCCCACGGCATCAAGTCACCGGCAGGATCAAAGTCGGCGGCGGGAAGTCGGCGGCTGGACAGCGCCAGCACGCGCATGGCTTCGCCGGCCAGTGCCGCGTTTTCATCCGCAAACTGTTGGCGCGTGACGTCATCCAGTACGGCACGCCTCAGCAGTACATCGGGCGCGCCTTTCACGCAGACCAGCACGTCGTCGCCGTCGCGATGAAAGGTCGCCATGAACTTGTGCGTCGAATCAAAGGGAATTTCGGCGATGCGCGGTCGTGCCGCAGCGGCGCTGTCCGGGTCGAGACCGGCCAATGCCGCCAGTCCGAGCAATGCGCCCTCGGTCGGATCGCCGATCAACACGCCGTCGCGCATGCGCGCGTCAACGCACAACGCGGCGGGCAGCAGGCATTCGGACAAGGCCTCTGGCAAGGGTTCGGTCTCAAGCCGGTAGCGCTGGCCTTGGCAGTACAGCGCACGCGCCGTCATCTGGTTGAGCGTCAGCGTGCCGGTCTTGTCGGAGCAGATCACCGTGGTGCAGCCGAGCGTTTCGACGGCAGCAAGCTTCTTCACGATGGCATGGCGTTTGGCCATGCGGTGCATGCCGAGCGCCAGCGTGACGGTGACCACCGCAGGCAGCCCCTCGGGAATTGCGGCAACCGCCAGCGCAATCGCCGTCATCGCGGTCTTGACCAGATCGTCGCCGCGCATCAGCCCAAACACGAACATCAGGCCGACAACCACGCTGGCGATCAGCGCAAGGCGCTTGCCGAGCGCATCGAGCTGGATTTGCAGCGGCGTTGCCCCCTCCGCCGTTTCCGCGAGCAGGTCGGCCAGCCGGCCCATCTCGGTCTGCATGCCGGTGGCGGTGACGACAGCTTCGATGCGGCCGCGCGTCACCACGGTGTTCATGAACACCATGTTGTGCCGTTCCGCCAGCGCCGACTTTTCATCGACGGCTTTGGGCAGCTTCGCTCCTGCCTGCGATTCGCCCGTCAGCGCCGCTTCGGCCACCTCGGCGCTATGCGCCGAGAGTACGCGCGCATCGGCAGGGATGCGGTCGCCGGCTTCAAGCAGCAGGATGTCGCCGGGCACCAGATCGCCGGCTTCGATGAGGCGCACTTCACCATCGCGTCGCACGCGCGCCGTGGGGGCGAGCATGTTCTTCAGCGCTGCCAGCGCCGCCTCGGCACGGTATTCCTGAAAGAAACCAAGCGAGGCATTGAGCAGCACCACCACGACGATGACGATCGAATCCTTGATCTCGCCGATCGTGCCGGCCAGCACGGCTGCGGCGAGCAGGATCAGCACCAACAGGCTTTTGAACTGGTCGAGGAATTTCAGCCAGGCCGGCCGTGGCGCTTTTTCGGTGAGGCGATTCGGGCCGTACTGGAGCAGGCGGCGGGCTGCCGCCTCACTTTGCAGACCCGTTGCCGGCAAGGATTCCAGTTGTTCGGTCACCGCAGCGACCGACAAGGCATGCCAGGCCGGCACGGGGTTCATCTCATCGGCTCACTCAGTCATCGCCACCGGCGAAACCGAGCAGGTGCAGCAGGCTGGTAAAGAGATTGAAGATCGTGACGAACAGCGTCACCGTGGCCATCACGTAGTTGGTCTCGCCGCCATGGATGATGTTGCTGGTCTCATACAGGATCAGGCCGGACATCAGCAGCACGAAGGCAGCCGACACGGTCAGCGACAATGCGGGAATCTCGAAGAAGATCGCCGCCAGACCGGCCAGGAAGGCCACCAGGATGCCGATCATCAGGAAACCACCCATGAAGCTGAAGTCCTTCTTCGTGGTCAGCGCGTAAGCCGAGAGACCGACGAAGATCACCGCCGTGCCGGCCATCGCCTGCATGACGATTTCGGCGCCGTTGGGCATGCCGAGATAGCGGCTGATGATCGGGCCCAGCGTGTAGCCCATGAAGCCGGTCAGCGCGAACACCAAGGCCACGCCGGCGCCGCTGTTCTGGAACTTGCTGATGGCAAACAACAGGCCGAAGTAGCCGATCAGGGTGATGATGATGCCCGGATGCGGCAGGTTCAGCGCCACCGACGCGCCTGCGGTCATGGCGGCGAACAGCAGCGTCATGGATAGCAGCATGTAAGTGTTGCGGATCACCTTGTTGCTGGCGAGGAGCGATTCGGCGCCGCCGTGCGGGAAGGCAATGGCTTGGTTTCTCGGTTGGTTCATGCGTGTCTCCTTGGGTTGTAGCGTGACATTGGTACACAGGATTTTCGATACCTTAACAGCATAAGGGCAATCGCCAATCAAAAAAAGTCGAATATTCCTGAATTAAAGATCGACTAATTCGAATATCGAAAAGTCGGTGCTGGCCGGACGGCACAGGTTGCCCCCATCTTGGGGCAAATATCGCCAAATTTTGTCGGTAAGTCGCGGTGTGGCAAGGTTAAGTTTTCGTGTCACCTCCGCCAATACGCGGTTTTTGCGGTAGAAACGATGAACTGGCCCGTGTTTTGCATTTAAATCGGCGTGCAAGCGCACGCAACATCGAATGCAATAGAGGACTTCAAGGAGACTGTCATGATCGTACGTCGTCGCACCTGGTTTTATCGCTTGGCCGGTCAGAAGTTTGCGCAGGTCATTACCTTCACCATGCCCGTGACGGCCGCCAGAGTGCGCGATGCACTAAGTCGTAGCGTCGGCACGCCGCTTGAACTCTGGGGTCGCTCGGCGCACTGAAGGTTTGATTTTCATCCGCACTACGCTGGGGTTGAGCCACTTATCCAGCGCCCGAGCCCAGAAACCGGGCACCGACTGCACGCGGACCTGTGCCTTGCCGTGGAGCGCATCGATAAGTATGCGCCCATTGATCGGTATTTGATACACCGCACCGGCTTGCAGAAACACATCTTCAGGAATGCCGCTGGCGGTAATCCAGACCGTGCCGGAGACCACCTGCAGCAATTGGGCGCGGGCTGCATCGAGCATGACCGGACGATCAGCTTCCAGCAGATAGAGATTCGGGTTGTCCATGGCGCTCTCCCAAGCAGACGACGATGGCACCATGCTAGGGGAGATGGCAGCAGCAATACAGATTCACCGCATCAGAATTGTGATCATGACAGTCTGTTTGAATTAAAACTGTACTTATCGATAATGGCAGCAACTGTGCAGGTCATCCGCCGCCTGTCCGCGCCACAATGCCGCCATGCTGCTCTACGAAAATCTCGCCAACGAATTTGCCACGCTGATCGGCGACGGACAGATGCGTCCCGGCGACCGCCTGCCCTCGGTACGCCATCTGGCACAGCAGCGCCAGCTTTCCATCTCCACCGTCGTCCAGGCGCTGCGTACGCTGGAAAGCCGCGGCATCGTCGAAGCCCGGCCGCAATCCGGCTATTACGTGCGCGGACGCACCGCCCGCTGCGTCGACTCGCCGACACCTAATACAGCCGCTTTCCCCGTCGAAGTGGGCGTCAGCCGCCGCCTGGTCGATGTGCTGCGTGCCAACGAGGCGCCCGGCATGGTGCCGCTTGGCTCCGCCCTGCCCGCCCCGGAATTGCTGCTGGCCCCGCGCCTGAATCGCCTGTATGCCAGCATCGCCCGACGCCAGCCCAAACTGCTGGCCGGCAGCAGCCATGGCGAACTCAGCGAAGCGCCGCTGGTGCGCGCCCTGATGCGCCGCGCGCTTGAGTGGGGCTACCCGATTGCGGCCGACGAGATCGTCGTCACCAACTCCTGTACCGAGGCGATGACGCTATGCCTGCGCGCCGTGACCCGGCCCGGCGATACCGTCGCTGTCGAATCGCCCACCTATTACGTCATGCTCCAGCTGCTTGAGGCCATGGGCCTGCGCGCGCTGGAAATCCCGACGCATCCCGCTACCGGCGTGTCGCTCGACGCCCTGGAGCTGGCCACACGCAACGGGCAGGTGACCGCCTGCCTGTTCATCCCGAATGGCGCCAATCCGCTCGGCAGCGTGATTCCCGACGCGACCAAGCAGGCCATCGCCAACCTGTTGGCCGCGCGCAATGTGCCATTGATCGAGGACGACATCTACGGCGACGTTTGCTTCACCGCCGTCCGTCCCCGGCCGATTCACGCCTTCGATCCGAGCGGCAACACCATGTTGTGCACCTCGTTCTCGAAAACGGTCAGTCCGGCGCTGCGCGTCGGTTTCGTCGCCGCCGGCCGGCGCATCAACGACATCGTGCTGCAGAAGACGCTGACCAGCGGCAAGACCAATCCGCTGACCCAGCGCGTGATTGCCGAACTGCTCGAAACGCGTGGCTTTGACGTGCATCTGCGCACTCTGCGGCGGCGCTTCGCCGACCAGATCGGCCGCGTGCGCGATGCCGTGGCGCGTTACTTCCCGGCCGAAACGCGCGTCACCGACCCGCAGGGCGGCTTCGTGCTGTGGCTCGAACTGCCGGCCGACATCGATGCCACGGCATTGCACTGCCAGGCGGTGGCGGCGGGCATTGCCTTTGTACCGGGCGAGATGTTCTCGGCCAGCGGCCAGTACCGCAACTATCTGCGACTGGCCTGCGGGCATCCGTGGAGCGAGCGCATCGACGACGGGCTAAAGCGACTGGGGCAGTTGCTCGCACCAACCTAAAATCTCAACACATTTATATATCTTAAGGATAAGATGCCGCCTTAATCTCCTTTGTTTCGTGGGTGGCGAAATTGAAGATACTTATTGTTCTTGTAAGTTGCCTGTTGCTGGCCGGCACGGTTGGCGCAAAAGACACGATTGTCTGGATGCAGCTTGACTTCCCGCCTTCCTTCGTCGCCCATGGTCCAGATAAAGGTAAGGGCTATTCGGATGTGCCGATGCAGATTGCCATCCGGTCGCTGCCGGAGTACCTCCACGAGACAACGTTCGTCAATCCGCCCCAGGCCATCCAGAATCTGAGAACCCAGAGCAACTATTGCGGTTCCGGCCTGAACCGTAATGCCGAGCGCGAGGCCTTCGTGGAGTTTTCCGTACCGTTCGTCAAGCGCCTGCCGAACCAGATCGTCATCCTGAAAGAAACTCTGCCGCGCTTGCGGCCTTACATCGAAGCCGACGGGCGCGTGGACTTCGCCCGTCTGATCAATGACGAATCCCTGAAGATGGGTTATCACAAGGAGCGTTCCTATGGATCGAGTATCGACCCGCTGATCACCGAAAAGCCAAGGGCGCATCTGATCCACCGTCCCGCCAAAGACCTGACAATCAGTTTCTTGCAAATGCTCAAGGCGCAAGAGATCGACTACATCGTCGAATCGCCCGACAGCCTGCGCTATTTCCAGCGGCGGGGCAACTACCAAGGCGCTTTCTGGTTGCTACCCATCAAAAATGCGGAAGGCCTGCTGCCGGTTTATTTCGCCTGCCCTAAATCCGCACTGGGCAAACAGGCCATCCGTAAGATCAATACCATCATCCAGTCGCACCAGACCGAAATGGAGTCGGCCTATCTCTATTGGGTTTCCGATGAGCCCCGTACGCCCCTGCAGGCGGAGAAGCGCTAGGCATGAAAATCCATCTACTCCCCGTGGGCGCCCGTTTCGAATACGAAGGGGGCGAATACGTCAAGACCGGCCCGCAACTCGCCAGCGGCCCGAACGGTCAGCGCCTGATTCCGAAATACGCGGTGCTGCAGGTGCTTGGTGGCGCTCCCGCATCGACCGAAAAGAAATCGGATATGCTTTCGCGCACCATCGTGCTGGTCGCCTTCGAGGCGTTCCACACAAAATGCACCGCACTGATTCCCGCAGAACTGCAAACGGAGGCAGCCGCGGCACGGGACGTTTTCCTGAAGTCGCTGGGATAACGTCGGCGTAATCAGGGGAAGCCATGCCAAACAAAGATCACTGGGAACAGGTCTACACAACAAAATCAACCACGGGGGTCAGTTGGTTTCAGGCACATGCCGAGCAGTCCCTGCGGCTGATTCAGGACACCGGCGTGCCTTTATCGGCCGCCATCATCGACGTCGGTGGTGGAGCTTCGACACT
This sequence comes from uncultured Methyloversatilis sp., assembly GCA_964477575.1. GTDB lineage: Bacteria > Pseudomonadota > Gammaproteobacteria > Burkholderiales > Rhodocyclaceae > Sulfuricystis. The sequence continues at coordinate 25,242 of CAYZEA010000006.1, read as the reverse complement.
GGTCGATGATCTGCTGGCCGGCGGCTACCGTGCGCTTAGTGTGCTCGACATTTCAGCCGCCGCACTCAAGGCCGCGCAAGTCCGCCTTGGTGCTGCCGCCGAGCAGGTGCGCTGGCTGGTTGGTGACATCACCAGCGTTGAACTGCCGACACAGACCTTCGATGTCTGGCATGACCGGGCGGTGTTTCACTTCCTCACGACGCCCGAGCAGCGTGCGGCCTATGTGTGCCAGGTGCTGCACGCCGTCAAGCCGGGCGGGCATGTGATTGTGTCCACCTTCGCCGAGGATGGCCCGCTGCAATGCAGCGGCCTGCCGGTGATGCGCTACAGCGCCGATGGCCTGCATGCCGAATTCGGCGCGCCCTTCGAACTGATCCGGCACGAACAGGAAGAACATCGCACACCGGCGGGCGGCATCCAGAAGTTTGTTTATTGCTACTGCCGCATGCACCACAGCTGACGCCGAAATGTCGGCGCTGGCAGGACGGCACGGTATCATCCTTTTCCATTCGTTCCGAGGAGGCACCATGCGTTCATTCATGCTCTGGTTTTCCCTGCTGGCCATCACCACCCTGTCCGGTTGCGGCTACAACACCTTCCAGTCCCAGGACGAGCAGATCAAGGCAAGCTGGGCCGAAGTGCTCAACCAGTACCAGCGCCGCGCCGACCTGATCCCCAACCTCGTCAGCACCGTGAAGGGCTACGCCGCCCATGAAAAGGACGTGCTGACCCAGGTCACCGAGGCACGCGCGCAAGTCGGCGCCCTGCAGGCGACGCCCGAACTGCTCAACGATCCGGCCGCCTTCGCCAAGTTCCAGCAGGCCCAGGCCCAGATGGGCTCGGCCCTCTCGCGCCTGCTTGTCGTCGCCGAGAACTATCCGCAGCTCAAGGCCGACCAGTCCTTCCGCGACCTGCAGGCCCAGCTTGAAGGCACCGAGAATCGCATCACCGTGGCGCGCAACCGCTTCATCAAGGCCGTGCAGGAATACAACGTCACGGTGCGCTCCTTCCCCTCGAATCTGACTGCCCTTGCCCTGGGTTACCAGACCAAGCCGAGTTTCGAGGTGCAGGACGAAAAAGCCATCAGCGCCCCGCCCAAGGTCGACTTCAACGCAGTGGCAAAGTAAGTGATGGTTCTGCCGCGCCTGGCGTGGCTGTTTCTCTGGCTCGCGCTGTACACCGCCGGTGTGCGCGCCGACGTTCCCGTACCGCCGCTCACGGCGCGCGTCACCGATCTCACCGCCACGCTTGCCGCCAGCGACAAGACGGCGCTCGAAGCTAATCTGCAAGCGCTGGAAGCGCGCAGCGGCGTACAGGTCGCCGTGCTGCTGGTGCCGACCACGCAGCCGGAAAGCATCGAGCAGTATTCGATCCGCGTCGTCGAGGCTTGGCAGCTCGGCCGCAAGGGACAGGACGACGGCGTCCTGCTGCTGGTGGCGAAGGATGACCGCAAGCTGCGCATCGAGGTCGGCTACGGGCTCGAAGGCCGGATTCCCGATGTCGTCGCCTTCCGCATCATCGACCAGGAGATCACGCCGCGCTTCAAACAAGGCGATTTCGCCGGTGGCATCCGGGTCGGCACCGAGCGCATCGCCGCGCTGATCGAAGGGCAGGAGAGCCCGGAGGCCAACGCGTCGAACCCAGTCCCGTCCGGCCCCGACCCTTTCGCGGACATTCCCGCCTGGCTGCTGCTCGCCATCGTCGCCATTGGCAGCGTGCTGCGCTGGGTGATCGGCCCCCTCCTCGGCGGGCTGACCATGGGCGGCCTCGTCGGCGCCGCTGTTTGGTTCCTCACCGGCGTGCTGCCGGCGGCGCTGTTCGCTGCCTTCTTCGCCTTTGTCTTCTTCCTCGTCGGATTGGCCAACTGGATTTCCCTTGCCGGCAGCAGCAGGGGCGGGGGCGGTAGCGGGGGCGGATTTTCCGGCGGCGGTGGCGGATTCGGCGGCGGCGGCGCCTCTGGAAGTTGGTAAGGAAACGATGACATGAACTTTCAACGCCTCCTGCAACACCTGGCCTACCCGCAATGGCGCACGCGCCGGGCCTTCCCGCCGGCCAGCCGGCGCGCCATGGAGGCCGCCGTTGCCGCCTCGGAAAACAGCCACCGTGGCGAATTGCGCTTCGTCGTCGAGGGTGGCCTCGACCTCCCGTTACTGTTGCGCGGTGTCGATGCCCCCACACGGGCCATCGACCTGTTCGCGCAACTGCGCGTTTGGGATACCGAGGAAAACAGTGGCGTGTTGATCTACGTGCAGCTTGCCGACCGACGCGTCGAGATCGTCGCCGATCGCGGCATCCACACCCGCGTCGGCAACGCCGGCTGGCAGGCCATCTGCCGTGCCATGGAGCAGGCCTTTGCCGCCGGCCAGTTCGAGACGGGCGCGCTCAGCGGAATCGACGCCATCGGCCGCCTGCTCGCGGCACACTTCCCCGTCGGCACGGACAATCCCGACGAGCTGGCGAACGCGCCGACACTGTTGTAGCGAAAAAGTCGGCGCTGGTGAGACGGCAAATTGAGTAAAAATCGCGTGCGGCGCGCACAAAGTCTCCCCTCCTAGGAAGGAGGGGCTGGGGGAGGTCGGGAAATTATTGTCTGCGCAAATCCAGCGTACTCGGATATTCGGGATTAGCTTCTTCTGCTGCCGGTGCCATCGGCCCGACGGTCGTGCCTTCAGGCAGAAACTTGTCGAGCGCGCCGACCCACGGCGGTGGTGTATAGCTGCCGATGGTGTGGCCCTCGCCCTGAAAACGGATGTGCCGGCGCGCCTCGGCCTCGTAGGCGTTGACCGGAAAGCTGTCGTAGTTGCGACCGCCCGGGTGCATGACCTGATAGGTGCAGCCGCCGATGGCCTTGTTGTTCCACAGATCGACGATGTCGAACACCAGCGGCGAATGCACGCCGATGGTCGGGTGCATCGCCGAGGGCGGCTGCCAGGCGCGGTAGCGCACGCTGGCGATGTATTCGCCATGCGTGCCGGTATTCGCCAGCGGCACGCGCCGGCCGTTGCAGGTCAGCGCATGGCGGCTGTCGGTGAGGCCACTGACCTTGACCTGCACGCGCTCAATCGAGGAATCGACATAGCGCGCGGTGCCGAGGCCGGTGGCTTCCTCGCCCAGCACGTGCCAGGGCTCGATGGCGGCACGCACTTCGAGCGCGATGTCGCCGAGTTGAATGCTGCCATAGCGCGGGAAGCGGAATTCGAGGAAGGGCGCGAACCAGTCGAGCTGGAACGGATAGCCGGCCTCGTTGAGCTCGGCCACCACCTGCCGCAGATCGGTCCAGAGGTGATGCGGCATCATCCAGCGGTCGTGCAGCGCCGTGCCCCAATGCACCAGCGGTTTGGCATAGGGCTTGGCCCAGAAGCGTGCCACGAGGGCGCGCACCAGCAGCATCTGGGCGAGGCTCATGCGCGCATGTGGCGGCATTTCGAAACCGCGAAACTCGACCAGCCCCTGCCGACCGGCGGCGGAGTCCGGCGAGTAGAGCTTGTCGATGCAGAACTCGGAGCGGTGCGTGTTGCCGGTCAGGTCGGTGAGCATGTGACGGAACAGGCGGTCGACCAGCCAGGGCTGCGGCGTTTCTTCGCCGGCCTTCGGCAACTGCTGGAAAGCAATTTCGAGCTCGTAGAGGATTTCCGGGCGACCTTCGTCCACGCGCGGCGCCTGGCTGGTCGGACCGATGAACAGGCCGCTGAACAGATAGGAGAGGCTCGGGTGGTGCTGCCAGTAGGTGAGCAGACTGCGTAACAGGTCGGGGCGGCGCAGGAAGGGGCTGTCGGCCGGCGTGGGTCCGCCGAGCGTGACATGGTTGCCGCCGCCGGTGCCGCTGTGGCGGCCGTCGAGCATGAACTTCTCGGTGCCGAGGCGCGACTGGCGCGCTTCTTCGTAGAGCGTCAGCGTCGTGGCTTCGAGTTCCTCCCAGTTGCTCGCCGGGTGGATGTTGACCTCAATGACGCCGGGGTCGGGCGTGACCAGCAGTTTTTCAAGGCGGCCATCGGCGGGCGGCGCATAGCCTTCGATCACCACCGGCAGCTTGAGGGCAGCGCAGGTGCATTCGATGGCAGCGATCAGGTCAAGCGCCTGATCGAGGCGTGGCGTGGGCGGCAGGAAGACGTAAAGGCAGCCTGCGCGCGGTTCGACGCACAGGGCGGTACGGGGTACCTCGGCTGCCTTGACACTGCCCGTGGCCCTGGCCCGTGCAGCCGCCTTGTCATGAAAATCAGCCAGCGGCTCGGCAGGAGCGAAGGGGTCGACCTCCGTAGCGATCTCCAGCTTGTCCTCATCGACCGCCGTGACTGAATTGAGCGGCAGGCGCAGGCCGAGCGGTGAGTCGCCCTGGATGAGATAAAGGCGGCCACGGCGGAATTTCCACGGCGCACTCAGCCAGCCGTCTTCCCACGCCAAGGGCAGGACGAAACCAGTGGGCGTATCGAGCCCGCACGAGAGGATCTCGGCGAGGTTGCGTCGCCCGAGCATGTCGAGCGGCCCGGCGCGCAGCGCGGCTTCGGCAAGATCAAGGTTCTCCGGCACCGCTGCTTCGCGCAACAAGGCGGCGAGGGCGTCCTCGTAAGCTGGCTGCACACAGGTCGCGGCCAGCCCGAGATGATGCGCCAGGGTTTCGGCAAAATGCTGCGCCTCGGTCACGCCATGGCCGTAGTCCTTGCCGGGATCGGCGAGCCACTGCGCGTCTTTCCAGACCGGCACGCTGTCCTTGCGCCAGAAGATGCCGAGCGCCCAGCGCGGCAGCGGTTCGCCCGGATACCATTTGCCCTGCGCATTGTGCAGCAGCGCACCGGTGGCGAAGCGCGCCTTCAGGCGCCGCGCCAGCACTTCGGCGCGTTCGCGCTTGTGCTCGCCGAGGGCCGCAATCGTCCATTCCGGCGCCTCCATGTCATCAATCGAGACGAAGGTCGGCTCGCCGCCCTGCGTCAGGCGTACGTCCATTGCTTGTAGCCTGGTGTCGACGAGGCGGCCGAGCGCACGGATATGCGCCCACTGCTCTTCGGCGTAGGGCTTGGTGACGCGCGGGTTTTCCTTGAAGCGCGTGACGGTGTTGCTGAACTGAAAGTCGACTTCGCACGGATCGGTCAGGCCGGCGATCGGCGCGGCGGATGACGGATGCGGCGTGCAGGCGAGCGGAATGTGGCCTTCGCCGGCAAACAGGCCTGAGGTTGGGTCAAGACCGATCCAGCCGGCGCCGGGCACGAAGACTTCGGTCCACGCATGCAGGTCGGTGAAGTCGGCTGCCGGGCCGGAGGGGCCGTCGAGCGATTTTTCGTCGGCGGTGAGCTGGACGAGATAGCCGGACACGAAGCGCGCGGCCAAGCCCAGATGCCGCAGGATCTGCACCAGTAGCCAGGCCGAATCGCGGCAGGAGCCTAGCTTCTTGCCGAGGGTTTCCTCGCAGCTTTGCACGCCGGGTTCGAGGCGGATGGTGTAGCCGATGTGCTGTTGCAAGTTGCGGTTGATGTCGACAAGGAAATCGACGATCTGTTGCGGCTTGCGCTCGATGCCCGACAAATAGGCATCCAGCAGTGGGCCCGGCGTTTCTTTTTCAAGATAGGGCGTGAGTTCCTTGGCCAGTGCTTCGGAATAGACGAAGGGCCACTGGTCGGCATACTCTTCGACGAAGAAGTCGAAGGGATTGATGACCGTCAGGTCGGCGATTACCTCGACATCGATCAGCAGTTCGGTGGTGCGCTCCGGGAAAACGAGCCGCGCCAGATAGTTGCCGAACGGATCCTGCTGCCAGTTGATGAAGTGCTTGGCCGGCTCGATCTTGAGGCTGTAGGCCAGGATTGGCGTGCGGCTGTGGGCGGCGGGCTTGAGCCGCACCACATGCGGACTCAGACTGACCGGGCGGTCAAAGCGGTAATGCGTGGTGTGGCGGATGGCAACGTGGATGGACATGCGGTTCTCGCAGCGGAGTGGGCGCTACAAATACGCAAGCATCGTGCCTTACTGGCGCTCCCAGTCAAAATGCGGCAATTTGTCGAGCGCCTGGAACAGACCCTGACTCCACTTCTCCGATAGTTCGCGTGCAAACGGGTCGTCTTCGCGGAAATACAGGTGTTTGCCCTCCTCGAAGCTGTCGCGGCGATAGATCAGGAGTTCCACCGGCGGACCGACGGTAAGGTTGGAGCGAATCGTCGAGTTCATCGATACGAGGGCGCAGCGGGCAGCGGGCTCAAGCGCCACGTCGCGCTTGATGACGCGGTCGAGAATCGGCTTGCCGTACTTGATCTCGCCGATTTGCAGGAAGGGGTGTTCGGCCGATTCGTGAATGTAATTGCCCTGCGGATAGATCATGAAGATTTCGGGCGCTTGGCCCTGAATCTGCCCGGCGAGGATGAAAGTGGCCTCGAAGTTGGTAGTGGCCGTATCGCGGCTGGCGTGCAGCTTCTGCACCTGGGTGCTGACGATGCCGAGGTAATCGGCGGCTTCCTGCATGGTTGCCACCGTGGTCAGATTAGGCACCATACCTGCAGGAATGTCGCTGTTGAGTTTCTTGACTACCGCCTGTGTTGTGGCCAGGTTGCCTGCCGACAGCAGCGTGAAAAAACGCACGCCTGGCCAAGCGAAGGTGAACATCTTCGAATAGACGCTGACGTTATCGGTACCCGCATTCGTTCGGGAGTCGGAACAGAGAACAAGACCGTCATTGACGTGGATGGCAAGGCAATAAGTCATAGCGCGAGGCATGGATGGACGAAGTGGAATTGTATGCGTTAGCAACAGGGATGCCGAGCGCCATCATCGAAGAATGGGCAAATACACGATTTTGATGGCTGGCGCGTTTGTTGCAAAGCAATAGTTATGACCATCGAACTGTACAACTACCCTCAGCCTGACACCTATGACGAATTGCTGAACGAGTACCAGCAACCGCGTCCGGCTGCGCGCGCCCTCTTCGATTATGTTGATCGTCTCGGCGCCAAGGAACTCGTGGCTCGCCGCGAGAGTGTCGACGCCGCCATCATGGCCATGGGCATTACCTTCACGGTCTATAGCGACGCCGGAAACATCGACCGCGCTTGGCCTTTCGACATTATCCCGCGCACCTTGTCGAGCAAGGAGTGGGCGATTATCGATGCCGGCCTCAAGCAGCGGCTGACCGCCCTCAACCTGTTCATCAACGATCTTTACAACGAGCAGAAGATCGTCAAGGACGGCATTTTCCCGATCGAGGTACTGGCAGGTTCAAAGAACTTTCGTGCCCAATGCAAGGGCATGACACCCCGTTTTGGGGTGTGGGCGCATGTGTGCGGCACCGATCTGGTGCGCGACAAAGATGGCACCGTCTATGTGCTTGAGGACAATCTGCGCGTGCCCTCCGGCGTTTCCTACATGCTGGAAAACCGCCAGCTGATGAAGCGGCTGTTCCCGGAACTGTTCAAGTCGAGCGATATCCTGCCGGTTGACGATTACCCGACGCAGTTGTACGACACCCTCGCCGCCCTGTCGCCGCGCGACAGTGGGCGCCCGGTGATTGCGGTGCTCACGCCCGGCATCTACAACTCGGCCTATTTCGAGCACAGCTATCTGGCGCAGAAGATGGGGGCCGATCTCGTCGAGGGTTCGGACCTTGTCGTCCAGGCCGACAATTGCGTCTACATGAAGACGATCTCGGGCCTGCAGCGCGTCGATGTGATTTACCGCCGCATTGACGACGACTTCCTCGACCCGGAAGCCTTCCGGCCCGATTCCGCCCTTGGCGTGCCCGGCCTGATGCGTGCTTGGCGCGCCGGCAATGTCGGCATCGCCAACGCCCCCGGCGCCGGCGTGGCGGACGACAAGGTGGTGTACACCTTCGTGCCGCAGATCATCAAGTACTACCTCGACCAGGAACCGATTCTGCCGAACGTGCCTTCTTACATGTGTATGTATGAAGATCAGCGCGAGCATGTTCTCGCCAACCTCGACAAGCTGGTGGTCAAGCCGGCCAACGAATCCGGCGGCTACGGCATGTTGATCGGCCCGCGCGCATCGCCCGAGGAACGCGCCCAGTTCGCCAAGCTGATTCGCGAAAATCCGCGCAACTACATGGCCCAGCCGACGCTGTCGATTTCCACTGCGCCGACGCTGATCGGCGACAAGCTGGCGCCGCGCCACCTCGATTTGCGCCCCTTCGTGTTGCAGTCGGACAAGCTCTACGCCACCACCGGCGGCCTGACGCGCGTCGCGCTGCGCGAAGGCTCGCTGGTCGTCAATTCTTCGCAGGGCGGCGGCAGCAAGGACACCTGGATCATCAATACCGATGACGAAGGGGCAGCCTGATGCTCTCGCGTGTCGCCGAAAACCTCTACTGGCTGGGCCGCTATCTCGAACGTGCCGAGAACACCGCCCGCTTCATCAACTCCACCACGCAGGTGCTGCTCGATCTGCCGAAGGACTCCGCCTTCGGCTGGGATGTGCTGCTCAAGGTTGCCGGTCTCGACCAGATCTTCAGCGAACACTACCCGCAAGCCGACGAAGACAGCATCGTGCGCTTCCTTGTCGAAGACGAGAACAATCCGAGTTCGATTCTTTCCGGCATCCACAACGCGCGCGAGAATGCCCGCACCGTACGCGAAGTGCTGCCGATGGAACTGTGGGAACGCATCAACAGCCTTTACCTGTATGCGCGCGACAATGCGTCGCGTGCCAGCGAAGGACGTGGCCCGCGCCTTGAGGTGCTGCAGGGTGTCATCGGCCGCCGCGAGTCGATCATCGGCCTGCTCACCGGCTCGATGAGCCGCGACGTGGCCTACCAGTTCATCAAGCTCGGCCGCAACATCGAGCGCGCCGACATGACGACGCGCATTATCGACGTCAATTCCGCCGTGCGCCTGCCGCACGATCCGGCGCTAGCGGCGGTCGCCACCGAGCGCATGTGGATGAGCACGCTCAACGGCCTCTCCGCCTACCAGATGTATCGCCGCCATGTCAGCGTGCATGTGCGCGCCAACGAGGTGGTCAACTACCTGCTGAAGAACCCGCACTTCCCACGCACCGTGCTGCATTGCCTCGCCGAAGTCGAAGGCTGCCTGTCGGTATTGCCCGAGCACAATGACGCCATGAAGAAAGTGCGCCAAGCCTGGCGGCGCGTTCAGAACATGCAGTTGAACGACCTCAAGCCGACGGTATTGCACGAATATCTCGATCAGGTGCAGAGCGATCTTGGCGAAGTGCACACCGCCGTGGCCCGGCAGTATTTCCACCTGCACCAGAACAACGGCACCGAGCAGTAAAAAGTCGACGCTGGGAAGACGGCGCTGAGTCAGGCGTTGAGCATCCGCTCAACGTAGCGCGCGATCAGGTCAACTTCGAGATTCACCAGCGCGCCCGGATGCAGGCGCTTGAGCGTGGTGACCTGCACGGTGTGCGGGATCAGGTTGATCGCGAACTCGCGGCCTTTCACCTTGTTGGTCGTCAGCGAAACGCCATCGACGGTGATCGACCCCTTGCGGGCGATGTACTTGGCAAGTTTCTTGGGTGCCTGGATGATGAGTAGATGGGATTCGCCGACCGGTTCAAAGGTAATGACCTTGCCGACGCCATCGACATGCCCGGACACCAGATGGCCGCCGATGAAATCGGACAGGCGCATTGCTTTTTCCAGATTGACTTCGCCGCCCGGCGCCTCCAGGCCGACGGTGCAGTCAAGCGTCTCCTTCGAGACATCGATCTGGTAGCTGGTCTTCTTCTTGGCGATAACCGTGAGGCAAACCCCATTGTGGGCAATCGAATCACCGAGGGCGACATCCTTGAGATTCAGGCCGGGCGCTTCGACGGTGAGGCGCACGCCCTGTTCGAGCGGTTGCAGTTGGGTGATCTTGCCGGTGGTGGCGACGATGCCTGTAAACATGTTGGAATCCTGAGAGAAGTTGAAAAGTCGGTGATGATGGCGTGGTGCCGGTCACGGCTTCCACAAGACGGCCGCCCGCGAGCGCCGGATGTTGCTGTCGCGCGTGGCCAGCGGCAGACCATGCGCCCGCGCCGTTGCTACGATGATACGGTTGGCCGGATCGCCGTGGAAGCTCGCCGGCAAGTTGTCGAGCGCGAGAACCACCCCGACATCGAGCGGCAACAGGGCAACCGTTTCGGGCGCGGAAGCCACGGATAGCCAATGCGCCAGCGGCATGGAGAGTTCAAGCCGCCCCTTGGCGACGAGCATTTGTGCTTCCCATAGACTGATGACCGAGAGGCCCGGCGGGGTACCCGCTGCCGCCAGTGCATCGAGTGTATCGCGCTCGCGGGCGGCCAGTTCCGGCTGCCCCAACAGCCACCACAACCAGACGTGGGTATCGAGCAGGAGCGGCGACTTCATTTGCCGCCAACTTGCAACGCCCCGAACTCGGCGGCGTTTAGCACCGATTCCTCCGGCGCCGTACGCAGGGTACCGGCGCCGCGCAGGCGCAGCCACGAGGGCGTACCCTGTGTCGTCGGCATCATGGGCACCACACGGGCGACCACCCTGCCGTGCCGCGTCAGCTCGACCGAGGCGCCAGCCTGTTCGACCTGGCGAATCATGTCGAGACAATGGGCCTTGAATTCTGTCACGCTCACAGCGATAGTGGTCATTTCACTTTCCTGCAATGGTCATTCTGCAACGATAGCACATCCCTAGGAGAAAAGTAGGCGCGGGCGGGACGGCACGGCACCGGTTACCTGTCGCTCAGCCGGCTTTCCTTATACAAAGTTCCGTGTATGGGAAAATCCGGCGACCAAGGACTGCTCCCGTGAAATTCCAATGAGAAATCTCTTAGTGATCCAGCCCTCGATCCTGATCGTCGATGACACGCCGGAGAACATCGATGTCCTCAAGGGTGTCCTGAAGGACGATTATGTCGTTCGTCCAGCGCCCAACGGGCAGGTAGCCCTGAAAATCGCCAATTCCGACCAGACGCCGGACCTCGTCCTGCTCGACATCATGATGCCGGAGATGGATGGCTTCGAGGTGATTCGCCGCCTGCAGGAGAACCCGCGGACGCAGGGCATTCCGGTGATCTTCATCACCGCCTTGGCAGACCTGGACAGCGAAATTCGGGGTCTGGAAGCCGGGGCGGTCGATTACATCACCAAGCCGTTCAACCCGCTGGCCGTGCGTCGCCGCGTCGCAACCCATCTGGCGCTCAGCGAAGCGCGCCATGCGCTCGAACGCCGCAACGCCGACCTGCTGGACGAGCGTCGATTTGTGGAAGACATCATCATCCGCATGCGGACCTCGCGCTTCTTCGACGATCGCCACCTGCGTTACATCGTAACCCCGGTCGAGCGGACCAATGGCGACATCCTCCTGGCGAAATTCACGCCGGACGGCCGCCAGTGGGTCCTGGTCGGCGATCTGGCCGGGCATGGCATCCCCGCTGCCGTCGTCGCGCCGCTGGTGTCGCAGGTCTTCTACGGCCATGCGGCGGCCGGCGGGGATATCGAGGCAGCGATCGTCGCCATCAACGATGTCATGTACCAGCAGTTGCCGAGCGAAATATTCATGGCAGGTGTCGTCATCGAAGTGGCGGAAGACCGTTGCCGCTGCCGGCTGTGGAATGGGGGCATGCCGGATGTATTCGTGCTGGACGCTGGTCGGACACTAAAGGATTTGTTTGCATCTGGCATGGCGCCATTCGGCATTCTGCCTATGCTCGACGTGCGTAGTGGCGAGGCAGTCTTCGACATTGCGCCGGGCGATTGTCTTTATGTGTGCTCCGACGGTGTCACTGAGGTGACCAATGACGACGGGGAACTTTTCGGCGACGAGCGGGCGCGTTGCTACCTCATGGAAGCGGCTAGCGCCGATCCGCTTGCAGACCTGCCCCGTCGTCTGGCTGAGTTTCACGGCTCATCAGCCTTCAGCGACGATATCACTGCCGTCGAACTTCGCCTCCAAGGCTAGTCATGTATGGCAATCGGCGAAAGGTAGAATGAAGAACATAAAAGAATATAGGGGGGATCAAGAATGGATATCCTGCTGCTGCTGCGGCGTGCCTTTATCTTTTCGGTCGCGTTCGCAACGGGGATCGGGGTGCTGGTCTACATCACAGGCGAATGGCTGCAGGCACGGGTAATCCAGGCGTTCGGCCTTGACGTCAGCCTCGGCGTTGCCCTGCTCGCCGCGCTTATCGTTTTGCTGACCTATGCCGCATTGCGGACATTGATCGCTGCCTACGTTCGCGGCTGGGTGTCGAATGTCGGTGCCTGGCAGACCGACGAGGCCAAACTGGCCATGGCCTATGCCAACGTGGTTGTCGAGGTCGGTGGGGAACTCGAACAACTGCCGAGCCTGAACAACGTGGTGCGCGACCAGTTGAAGGTCGTCGTCGAGGAAACGGAAAAGGCAGCGTTCGACATTGTTTCCCGACTACAAGAAGTTGACGGCGTCGTGACCCGACTCAACGAGTACGTTTCCGCATCTACCCGCGAGTCGTACGATATCGCCGCCGATTCGGCGGCGCGCATGCAGAAGAACCGGGAAACGATGGTAGCCATCGATGCCTATATCGCCGAGCGCAAGGCGGTCGCGGCAGATGACCAGCAGCGCGTACAGCAGGTCGTCGACGATGCCCGCCAGTTGACCATGCTGGTGAACATCATCAAGGATATCTCCGAACAGACCAATCTGCTGGCGCTGAATGCTGCCATCGAAGCGGCGCGGGCGGGAGAGCACGGGCGCGGCTTCGCGGTCGTGGCCGATGAAGTACGCAAGCTGTCGACCGCTGCGGAAAAGGCCTCGCGCCAGATCAGGGACGGGATCGTCGGAGTGTCCACTTCCATCGAAAGCCAGTTTCGCGAGAAGCTCGACGAGGCGAAGATCCGGGCCGAACGCGAGGCGCTCGAAAGCTTCAGCGCCGAACTGCATGTACTCGGCGCATTGCTGCAGAAGTTGACGGAGCGCGAGGCGGAAACGATGGGCAACATCCGGGACAGCGCTCAGCAGGTTGCCGGCAAGTTCGTCGATGCCATGGCCAGCGTGCAGTTCCAGGACGTCACGCGCCAGCAGGTCGAGCAGGTCGTCACGGCCCTGGAACGCGCCGATACCCATGCGGTTGCCATGGCGGAGCGTTTGCGGAAATTCGAGGACCCCGGCTTCCGCCTGCAGCCGATCACCGACCAATTGCGCGAAATCTATGGCACCTATGTCATGGCGTCGCAACGTGATGCCCACCATCGCGCGCTTGGCGTCAAGGAAAGCGAGGCACCCGGAGGCGGCGGGGCCAAGATCGAATTATTCTGAACGTTAAAGGAGAGATTTTCATGAATGTCAATGTGGTGTCGTCTGGCGATAGCGTCACGATTACTCTGGGGGGACGGTTCGAGCACGCCACGAGTCGTGCCTTTCGCGAAGCGCTGCTCAAGGCATTGAAAGAGTCGCCCCCGGAGGTGCACATTCATCTCGGCGCGGTCGATTACATCGACAGCTCGGCACTCGGACTTTTACTGATGGCGCGAGAAATGGCCGAAAAAGCCGGTAAGACCGTTACCCTGGCCGGCGCGACGGGGATGGTGCGCAAGGCGCTGGAATTCGCCAGGCTTAACACCCTGTTCAAGATGGTTTAGGCACTCGCCGCCACATAGAAAATCTTTTGAAGGTCAAGCGTGATGAGGGCGTGGCACATGCGAATTTTTGGCAAGCATTCCGGCAAGACCGGCATTCTTTTCGGTGGCCTGATCGCACTGCTTGCGGCGCTGGCGATCGGTTTTTTCCTGTCGCGCGGTGCGAAAGAGCCATCTCCGGTCACGGATCCGCAACCGGAAAATACCTCGATCACCCTGCGCCTCGGCCATAACATTGTCGAAGACAGCGCCATGCACCAGGCCGCGCTGCGCTTCGCCCGCCAGGTCGAGGAAAAAAGCCAGGGCAGGTTGAAAATCAGCGTGCATCCGGCGGAGCAACTCGGCAACGACCTGCAGATGCTCGAGCAGGCACGCGAGGGCAAGCTCGACCTGCTGCTCACGCCGACCGCCAAGCTGAGCGCCGACATCCCGGCCATGCAGTATGCCGACCTGCCGTTTTATTTTGCATCGGCGGATGAAACCTATGCGATGCTCGACGGCGAGCCGGGGCAGATGCTGCTGGCGAAGATGAAGGACCTCGGGCTGGTGGGCGCGGCATTCTGGGGCAACGGCTTCAAACAGTTCACCGCCAACCGTCCGCTGCTGCGTCCCGATGATTTTCGCGACCAGCGCATGCGCGTGATGAAAAGTCGGCTCATCATGGATCAGTTCGAAACGCTCGGCGCCAAGCCGGTGCCGATCGAGTTCCGGGAAATCGCCAAGGCGCTCGCGGACGGCGTGGTCGACGGTCAGGAAAACCCCCTGGTTGCAATTGTCGGCATGGGCATCCACAAGGTCCAGCGCCACCTCACGCTCAGCCACCATGCCTATCTGGCCTATGCCTTCTCGATCAGTGAAAAAACCTACGAGCGCCTGCCGGATGCGTTGCGCAATCTATTGATGAGCACGGCACAGGAGCTGGCACCCTGGCAGCGTGAGGAAACGCAGCGCCGCGAGACCCGGTTTCTCGATGAGATCAAGGCGGCCGGCGTGACAACCCATGCACTTGCCCCGGAAGAGCGTGCCGTCTTTTCCCGGGCGCTCGCTCCCGTGGCGCGGCGTTTCGAGGCCGCGATCGGCACCGATATTCTGGCCAAGACCGAGGAACTGCGCTGGCAGGCGCTGCCGGCCGAGCAGAAGGCGAAGACCTTGCTGGTCGGACTCGACGCCGATTTGACGACCGAGGGTGCGGAGGTCGGGCGGGAAATCAAGCGCGGCCTGGAGCTTGCCAGCGAGCAAATCAACGCACGCGGCGGCGTGCGCGGCAAGACGATCCGGGTGGTTGCGCAGGATAATCACGGCCTGCCGAGCGAGGGCAAAAGGAGCATCCAGGCCTTTGCCGACATGCCGGAGCTGCTAGCCGTTGTCGGTGGCAAGCATAGCGCGGTGATCTTCGATGAGGTGGACCTGATCCACGAACGCGGCATTCCCTATCTCGTGCCCTGGGCGGCAGCATCGAAGCTGACCGCCAACGGTCGCGAGCCGAACTTCGTCTTCCGCGTCTCCGTGCGCGACCATGACGTGGTGCCCTTCCTGATGGCGCATGCGGCCCGGAACGGACGCAAGGTGGCCCTGGTGCTGGAACAGTCGGCCTGGGGGCGTTCCAGCGCAGAGGCTGCCAGCCATTGGGTCAGAAACAATGGTCAGCCGCTGGCGGCAACGTTCTGGTTCAACCGCGGCGACCGGGATTTCACGCCGCTGATCGCCGAACTGGAGAGATCTGGCGCGGACGCGGTGCTTCTGGTCGCGAACATGAACGAGGGAGGTGTGTTCGCCAAGGCCCTGGCCCAGCGACCGACCCCGCTGCCCGTGTATTCCCACTGGGGCATCGTCGGCGCGAACTTTGCCGACGCCCTCGGTGCGGATCTCGGTAAGCTCAAGTGGCATACCGTCAGCACGGTGACGCTGCATCCCGCACCATCCGGGGCACTGGGCAAGCTGTTGCGCGACTACTCCGCGCGCTACGGGGTTCGCCATGACGCGACGAGCCCGATACCCGCCTTCATGGGCGTGGCCCATGCCTACGACCTGATGCATCTGCTGGCGGCAGCGGTGCAGCTGGCCGGCAGCCCGGATCGCAAGGCGGTGCGGGACGCGCTCGAGCATCTGGGTAGCTATCGGGGCGCGGTGCGCGAGTACCGCCAGCCCTTCGATGCCAAGAACCACGATGCGCTGGATCGCGCCAGCCTGAAGTTGGTCCGCTTCGACAGCAACGGGCACCTGATCCGGGTGGACTAAACCTCATGAGCAAGCCGTCACGCAGCCTCCAGCAGCGCATCAGCCGCACCTTCGTTGTCTTCGTCGGCGGCATGATGGCGCTGGTGACGCTGGCCGTCGCACTGCTGCTCGCCTGGCAGGTCGAGCTCGATCTTGGCAGGCGACTGCAGGACCATGCGCAGCATGCCACCGACCTGCTTGCTCAGCGGATGACCACCCTGATCGAGAATACCGAGACGCTGGCGAGGAACTCGCTGGTCATCAACGGCATGACCGACGCCCAGGGCCGTATCACCTATCTGCCTAAACTGGCCGAGAATTTCGCCGAGTCGCGGGACGTACATACGCTGGCGCTGGTGGATTTCGACGGGCAGGTGCTGTTCTCGACGCAGGAAAAGCCGCCAAGCCATGCCGGTTCGTCCCCGTTGCGTCGTGCCCTGGCACAGGGCCGCACCGTGGCCTACCTTGAGCCGACGGATGGTCATTTCATCGTCATCGCACCGATCGAGTATTACCGGACGACACTGGGTGCGCTGGTCGTCGATTTCGATGCTAAAAGCCTCGCTCAGCGCGCGCTGGCGGGCGATTCGCTCTATTCCCATCGTTTGCTCGCCGCCGGAAAACCGATCTACGTTCAGAATCACGATGGCAGCGGGGATTATCGGGTCGAAGTGCGCGCACTGGCGGGCAATGCGGAGAACGATGCTCTCAAGCTGCTGAATCTGCAGATCGAAGTCGGGGCGAAGGAATCGACCTACCTGGAGCCGGTGCGCATGGTGACGCTGGAGGTCGCCCTGCTGGGCAGCGTGTTGGTGATCCTGGCTGCGCTGCTCGCCGCGCGCATCGGCCGCTCGGTTGCCGACCCGATCGAGCGTCTGTGCGCCAGGGTAGCGCAGGCCGACGGCAGCGCGGAACACCGTTGCGCGCCGCTCGGCACCGGCGACGAGCTTGAGGAACTGGCGCATCGGTTCGATGCGCGCACCGCCGAGTTGCTGGCGATCCAGACCAATCTCGAACAGCGGGTGCGGGACCGCACCGCGCTGCTGAACCGTGCCCAGGCAATCGCCCGGATGGGCAACTGGCGCTGGGAAATCGCCTCGGGAAGTCTCGAGTGGTCGGACGAAATCTTCCACATCTTCGGTTGGGAACCGCAGACCTTCGAGCCCGCCTATCAGACCTTCCTTGATGCCGTCCATCCCGAGGATCGGCCGCGCGCCACCGAGGCGATCAACCGCTGCCTCGAGACAGGCGAGGCGTACAACATCGACCACCGCATCGTCTTGCCCGGCGGCGAAATTCGCCATGTCCAGGAGCGGGGCCTCGTGGAACTGTCTGCCGCTGGTCAGCCGTTCGCCATGGTCGGCACGGTGCAGGACATCACGGAACGCAAGCGGATCGAGGAGGACCTCGAACTCTACCGGCTCATGATCGAGAAGAGCGGCGATCCCATCTTCCTGATCGACGACGACGACGGTTGCCGCATGGCCTATGTCAACGAGGCCGCCATCCGGCACTTCGGCGCGCCGCGCGAGGAAATCCTGACCTGGCGCATTCCCGACTGGGATCCGAGCTTTAGCCATGATGATCTTCCGCGCCATGCCGAGGAGGTGAAGAAGATACGCAACCTGACGATCGAGTCCACCCATCGCCTCAAGAGCGGCGAACGGGTGCCGGTCGAGATCTCGCTGAACCATGTGGCCTACCACGGGCACACCTGTCATTTCGGCTATTTCAGAAATATCGCAGCACGCAAGCTTGAGGAGCAAAGCCTGGTGGGCAGCCGTCGGGTACTCGAGGAAATCGCGCAGGGCCGCACGCTTGCCGAGGTATTCGCAAGTATTGTCACCTTCGCCGAGTCGGTCGCGCCGGGCGCCCTGGCGTCGATTCTGCTCGTGGACGCCGAGCGGCATTGCCTGCGTCTCGGCGCGGCGCCTCACCTGCCGGCCGACTACAACGCCAAGATCGACGGCCTTGGCTATGGCGATGGCATCGGCTCCTGCGGCACGGCGGCCGCGACCGGGCGCGAGGTGATCGTCGAGGATGTCCAGATTCATCCCTACTGGGCAGCGTTTCGGGAGGCCACGGCGCAAGCCGGCTTGCGGGCCTGCTGGTCGGTGCCGGCGATTAGCGAAGATGGTGCCGTGCTGGCGACGGTGGCCATGTATTACCGCGACCCAAGGAAGCCGACGGAACGCGAACTCGACCAGATTCGCGTGGCGGCCAGCCTGGTTAGTATCGCCATGGTCCGCGAAAATCGCGAACAGGCATTGCTCCAGGCCAAGGATCAGGCCGAGGCCGCGAACGTGGCCAAGAGCACTTTCCTGGCCAACATGAGCCACGAGATCCGCACGCCGATGAACGCCATCATCGGCCTGAGCCACCTGAGCCTGCAAACCGAGCTGTCGGCCAAGCAGCGCGACTACCTCGATAAGATCCATGCCTCGTCGAAGGCGCTGCTCGGCATCATCAACGACATCCTGGATGTCTCCAAAGTCGAAGCGGGCAAGCTGGAATTGGAGACCCTCCGCTTCGAGCTGGAGGACGTCGTCGGCAATCTGGCGACCGTGCTGACGACGCGCGCCGAGGAGAAGGGACTCGACCTGCTGTTCAACGTCGCGGTGGATGTGCCACCCCATCTGATCGGCGACCCCTTGCGCCTGGGCCAGGTGCTGACCAACCTGATGGGCAATGCGGTCAAATTCACACAACACGGCGAGGTTGTCCTGCGCGTCGAGACATTGGAAGAGCTTGCAGATGCCGCCCGGCTGAAGTTCTCGATCATCGATACCGGCATCGGCATATCGGCAGAACAGATCGAGAAGCTGTTCCAGCCATTCACGCAGGGCGATGCCTCGATGACCCGCAAGTATGGCGGCACCGGTCTGGGGCTGACGATCAGCAAGCGCCTGGTCGAAATGATGGATGGCCAGCTCCAGGTGGAGAGCGTGCCCGACGTGGGGACAACCTTCAGCTTTACCGCGTCTTTTGGCAAGCCGGTCGATCAGCCGGAACACTGCTGCATCCCCGCGCCCGACCTGCGCGGCCTGCGTGTCCTGGCTGTCGATGACAGCGACAGTGCGAGGGATATTCTCGAATCCTATCTGCAATCCTTCACCTTCAGGGTGGCGACCGCCGCCGACGGCGCAGCGGCGCTGGCGGCGATCGAGGCCGCCGATCGGGAGGGCGCCCCCTTCGATCTGGTCGTCCTCGACTGGAAGATGCCGGGCCTGGACGGCATCGAGACCGCGCAACGCCTGCACGCCATGGGCGGGCTGGGCCGGCTGCCAAGGATTCTCCTGATTTCTTCCTGCGGCCGTAGCGAAATGCGTCGCCACCTGGGCGAGGTGGCCGTCGATGGTCTGCTGGCCAAGCCGTTTCATCAGAGCGGGCTATTCAATGCCGTCATGGCCTGCTACGGACAGGCCGACGCTGCCCACTCCGTCAAGATGCTTGGCGTCGATGCCGACTTGCTGGCGAAGCTGCGTGGCGCCCATCTGCTGCTGGTCGAGGACAACGAAATCAACCAGCAGGTCGCGCGCGAGATTCTCGAGAATGCCGGCATCACCGTGACGGTCGCGGACAACGGCCGCGACGCGCTGGACAGGCTAACCACCGAATCCTTCGATGGCGTGCTGATGGACATGCAGATGCCGGTGATGGACGGTATCGAGGCGACACGGGCAATCCGCAAGCAGGAGAAGTTCAGGAACCTGCCGGTCATCGCCATGACGGCGAATGCCATGGCGGGCGACCAGGAAAGATGCCTTGCCGCCGGCATGAATGCCCATGTCCCCAAGCCGATCGACCCGGAGTACCTGTTCGGCGTGCTGGCGCAATGGGTGACGCCGGCGCATCCCGCCGTCCCGCCAGCGCCGACTTTTGCCGGCAGGGGGCGGGACGAAGCGCTGCCCATCCTGCCCGGTGTCGATGTGGCGACCAGCGTGCGCCGCATTGGCGGCAATGTCGCTGCCTATTGGGATCTGATAGCGAAGTTCCGCGACAGCCAGCGGAATGTCGCGGCGGACATCCATGCCGCGCTGGAAGCCGGCGCATGGGAAACGGCCGTGCGGCTGGCGCACACGCTCAAGGGGCTGGCCGCGACCCTCGGGGCGCAAACTTTGCGGGAGCATGCCGCCGCGCTGGAGCATAGTCTGGAGTCTGCCGCGGATCGAAACGCTTCAGAGTCGGCGCTCGTCGCTGCAGAGCGCAGCCTCGTCGAGCTGTTGTCCGTTATTGACGCGGCACTCGCCAACCGGCCCGCAGCGCGAAAAACGGCCGCCGCAGTGCCCATGGTCGAACTACGCCCCCTGTTCGCGCGGGCGCTCGCGCAGCTCGAATCCTTCGATGCGAACATCGACCAGACCATGGCCGAACTGCTGCGTGTGGACGCGCTGCCGCCCGATCTCACCGCACTCTTTGCCGCCGCGAACAAGCTTGTCGCCGCCTATGACTATGAAGGCGCGCTGGAAAAGCTGAAGGCCGGCCAGGCGAACCTTGAGGCTTTGCGGGAAATGGAAGGCAACGCCAAGCCATGAATATCCTGCTGGTCGACCATACGACGCTGTATCGCAACATCCTCGAACAAGCGTTGGGCGAGTATGAGGACTTGGTCCTGTTTTTCGCCGAGAGTGTCCGCGAGGCACTCGAAATTTCGCACCGGACAGTCATCCAGTTCGTGATCGTGGCCCAGCATCTCGACGATGGCGAGGGCATCGAGTTGATCAGGCAACTGCGCCAGTCGGGCAGGTTCGTGTACGAACCGATGATCCTGCTGACCAGCAGCCCGTCGCACGAACTCAACAGCGCGGCGGAAAGTGCCGGTGTCACGGAGGTATTCCGCAAGCAGGATATACAGGAGCTGCTGAACTTTCTGCGCCGCTTCCTCGGCGTTTATAGCGGGTTGAGCGGATGCGTCCTGTATATCGAGGACGAAACCTCCCAGCGCCTCGTGCTGGCGATGCAGTTGCGGGAATGGGGCTTGCAGGTCGACGCCTTTCCCAGCGCCGACGAGGCCTGGGAAGCCTATCTGCGCAACGACTACGATCTGGTGATCACCGACATCAACATGGCGGGACTGATGTCCGGCTCGCGCTTCGTCAATCGGGTGCGACGCCTGGCGGGCGCCAAGGGCAACGTGCTGATCCTGGCGTTGACGGCCTTCGATACGCCTGTACGGCGGATTGAGCTGTTCCAGCTCGGCATCGACGACTACGTCAGTAAACCAATCATCCTGCTCGAACTGCGGGCACGCATCCAGAACATGCTCGCCCGCAAGAACGCGGTGGATCGCATCCGCATGATGCTGGCGGCCACGATGATCGGCGTCGTGGTCGTCGGCGAGCGGGGGATGATTCAGATGTTCAATCCCGAGGCGGAAAAATTGTTCGGCTACAGGGAGGGTGAGATGCTGGATCGTCCGGTGGCCGCGATCCTTGTCGCCCCGGAGGGCGAGAAAAGCGAACCGCTCGTCGTGAAGCACCTCGCAGCCGGCCAGTTTCCCTGCCACATCGACGCCCTTGGCCGGCGCCGGGATGGCAGCAGCTTCTTCGCGCATCTGCTCATCACGGAACTCGAAGAGGTCTCCGGTGCCCGACAGTACGCTCTCATGGTGCGCGACCTTACCAATGAGCGCTTGCTGGCGGATCGCCTGATCCATGCAAAGGAGGCGGCCGAAATCGCCAGCCGCATCAAGAGCGACTTCCTCGCCAACATGAGCCACGAGATCCGCACGCCGATGAACGCCGTCATCGGCCTTGCGCATCTTTGCTTGCAGACCGATCTGACGCCCAAGCAGCGGGATTATCTGGAGAAGATCAACACCTCGGGCAAGCTGATGGTCGGCATCATCAACGACCTGCTCGACTACTCGAAGATCGAGGCCGGTCGCATGGAGCTGGAGAATGCGCCTTTTGCGCTGTCCGACGTGATAAAGAACCTGCGCGCCGTCTTCGAGACAAAGGTTATCGAGAAGGGAATTGCGCTCGATTGCACGGTCGACCCGACGCTGCCCCAGGTGGTACGCGGCGACCCATTGCGGCTGGGACAGATCCTGATCAACCTCATCGGCAACGCCATCAAGTTCACCGAGCAGGGGGGCGTGCAGCTTGCCGTCGTGCCAGACACCGGCAGCGAAGCCGGCACAACGGAGATTGCCCTGCGGGTCTCGGTACGCGATACCGGCGTCGGCATGACGGCGGAGCAGGTCGACCGGGTCTTTCAGGCGTTCTCGCAGGCCGATTCCTCCATCACGCGCAAGTTCGGCGGCACCGGTTTGGGGCTGTCCATCAGCAAGCGACTGGTCGAGCTGATGGGCGGCCAGATCGGGGTCGATAGTCGTCCGGGCGAAGGTACATGCATCACTTTCACCGCACACCTGTCGCCGTTCGAGGGCTCGCTCGAAGAGTTCCATGCCCATGTGCGCCCGGCGGCGGATGGCCGGGAGGCGCCGCGACTCAAAGGGGCGCGCGTGCTGCTGGTCGAGGACAACGACGTGAACCAGCAGGTGGCACAGGAACTGCTGGAGCGGGCGGGTGTCGGCGTGGTCATCGCCGGGAATGGTCAGGAGGCGCTGACGGCACTGGCGCAGCAGGAATACGATGCCGTGCTGATGGATCTGCAGATGCCGGTGATGGACGGGCTGACCGCAACGCGGGAGATAAGACGGCAGGAGAAATATCGTGGGCTGCCGATCATCGCGATGACGGCGAACGCCATGGCGGTCGATCGCGAACGCTGCCTGGAAGCCGGCATGAACGACCATATCGGCAAGCCGATCGACGTGGGTGAGCTATACGCCGTGCTGGCGCAGTATCTGCCCGAGAAGGAGGCGGAGAGTCCGGCGACAGCGGCAGAAGATGTGGCGGCCGCAGCGGTCGCCATTGAGCTGCCGAATCTGGCGGGCATCGACAGCGCAGCCGGGCTCAAGTGGGTGGGTGGCGATGCAGGGCTTTATCTCGACATCCTCTTCAAGTTTCATGACCGTCAGCAGGACTTCGGCAATCGTATGCGTGGCCTGCTGGGTGATCCGGAGCAGCGGGAGGCGGCCGAGCGACTGGCACATACGCTCAAGGGACTGGCGGCGACCATCGGAGCGAAGGGGCTGTCAGAAGCGGCGCGGGAACTCGAGCAGACGATCCGGGACGGGGCCGGCGTCGAAGCCTGCCTTGTCCGGCTCAAGGTAACGGAGAATCTGCTGGCGAACGTGCTGGCAGAAATCGACGGCATCGGGCATCTCAAGCCGGCATCGGCGGTCGTACCGTCGGGTGAGGAAGACGTGACGCTGCTGATGCAGGAAGCGCGCGGCTTGCTTACATCGTTCAATGCGGCGGCGGAGGGTCCTGTGACGCGGCTGAACGCAGCGCTGGCCGGCACGGCGTGGGCGGCGCGGGCCGAACGGGTACGCGAACTGGTCGGCCGTTATGAATACGAAGCAGCCGCAGAGGAACTGGCGCGATTGGTCGAAGACATGCAGGGAAGGTGCGATGGAGGCGTGTGAGAACATGCCGCCGATATTGCTCGTTGATGACGTGCCCAGCAACTAGGACATTCCAGTGGGCGCATTGCGCCGCTACGGCAACACCAGCGAAGCCATCGGTTACTGCCAGAGCCTGCTGCGTTCTGGCCGACATGCCGGATGGAAATTGATTGAGGAGGAGCAATAAATGGGGCAACCCGAAAAGCGCACCGTACTCGTCGTAGACGACACCCCTGAAAATATTGACCTGCTCAAGGGCATTCTTGGTCCGGAATATGGCATCAAGGTGGCAACGAATGGCCGGCTGGCGTTGAAGCTGGCCATGCTGTCACCCAAACCCGACCTGATCCTGCTTGACGTGATGATGCCTGAGATGGATGGCTACGAGGTTTGTCGGCAGTTGAAGGCGAGTGAGGAAACACGGGCGATTCCCGTCATCTTCATCACCGCAAAAGGGGAAGTGGAGGATGTCGCCCAAGGCTTCGCACTGGGGGCCGCCGACTACATCACCAAGCCGGTCGTCGCCGCCATCACCCTCGCCCGGGTACGCACGCACATGAAGCTTCACGACGAGCGCCTGCATCTCGAGGATCTGGTGCGCGAACGCACCCGCCAGCTCGAGGACTTGCAGGCCGAACTGATCTACCAATTGGGCCGGGCCGCCGAATTCCGCGACAACGAAACCAGTGCGCACACGATGCGCATGGCGCAATTCACGCACGTCTTGGCCAAGGAGGCCGGCGTCCCGCAGAAACAGGCGGATGCGCTGCTGCTGGCGGCGATGATGCACGACGTCGGCAAGATCGGCATTCCCGATGAGATCCTGCTCAAACCCGGCAAGCTCACCCCGGAGGAGTTCGATGTCATCAAGACCCACAGCGAAATCGGTGCCAAGATCATTGGCGAACACGACGCCGAACTGTTGCGCATGGCCCGGGAGGTTGCGCTGACCCATCACGAGAAATGGAACGGCACGGGATATCCGCACGGCCTCAAGGGCGAGGACATTCCGCTCTATGGACGGCTGGCCGCGATCGCCGACGTTTTCGATGCGCTGACCTCGCCGCGTCCCTACAAGAAATCATGGCCGATCGAGGATGCGCTGGCCCTGGTGCAAAAAGAGGCCGGCGAGCATTTCGATCCTCAGCTGGCACAGCTGTTTATCGCGCTGGAACCGACGCTGCGTCATATCCAGGAAACCTACCGGGACGCTACCGAGTAGCTTTGAGCTCCCTGTTTACTGCGTTCGTGACGGCCAGAAGTTCTTGCATAAAATGCTGCGAAGCTTTGGATCTGACCAAGTTCAGGATGAGTTGGTATTCTGTAATTGTCCATGACTCGTTGCCTATCAATGCTGGGGCGGTCCATTGGACAGTTCGCCTCTGGAACCTGTCGTTCGGAGAAACATGAGACCGAGCAGCAGCTAATCGCACCATTGCTGCTCGAAGAGAAATGCCTGACGAATGGCCGGTCAGGCCATAACCGGCCCCTCGGAACTTTCTTCGATAGCGGCCATTCGTCTGCTACTTACTCGCAGGCGATTGTTGCTTGGCGGCTACGGTCACCCCATCATCAGCTGGCGCGGGCCGCATCGTGGGCTACATCGGCCGCTGCGTTACCGCCAAGATCATCCCAATAGGGGACGGGGCCAAACCGTCGCAGCATGTGCTCGATGAATATCCTTGTCTTCTTCGGCATCAGGCGTCGGCTTGGGTAAACCGCATTGATGGGATAGGCGGGCGGTATATATTCGGGCAGTAGCCTAATGAGCCTACCATCGCGCAGATCCTTCCATACATCCCACAGCGGACGCAGCGCGAGTCCAAGATCAGCAAAGATTGCCTCACGCAGAGCATCGCAATTATTGGTTTCGAGATTGCCGCTGACCTTTACGTTAACCTTCTCGCCACTCGGTCCCGTGAAGTCCCAATGGTCCTTGCCAGCAAAGAGCAGGGCATTGTGCCTGGTTGAAGCTGTAGAAAAACCCAGTTTTCGTCAGGAAACAGTCGTAAAAAAGGCGC